>JAKSPO010000019.1 GCA_024404675.1 Lachnospiraceae bacterium | reverse complement strand
TTTCAAGGTTCTCTTCGTGTCGCTCGCTTTCGTTTGCGACAGCTTCTACATATTAACTCACAACTAAGCATTTGTCAACAGCTTTTTTTAAGTTTTTTTCAAGTTTTTTTCGAGTCTTTTTCACACCACAATATGTGGACTTTTGTATCTGAATGAACCACAAGAAGCTCCTTTTTTGGCTGGTCTTTTCTTTATTATATTATGTAACAAAACGTATGTATCCCTTAAAGCCCCAAAGGAATCTAAGCGAAACTCTGAGACCACTTCTCAAAAAGAAACACCCCGAAGCTTCCTCCGAGGTGTTATAACCTTTACCACTTTGTTAGATGAACAGCAAAGCCGCCAAATTCCTGTTTCAGGTAGATCAGCTTTATATTGCCCTTCTCGTCCTTCATGATCGAATCGTAATCTAATGCAATTCCATTTCTTTCAAGATATGCGATAGCTCTGTCCATATAGTTGGTTGCTACTGCAATATGTCCAAGACGTCCTTCACCGTCATACTTCATAACCTCGATTCCTTTGCCGCAGAAATAGGAAATCGGAATCTCACTTATCGTAAAGCCGAAAATCTTCTCAAAAAGCTTCGCTGTCATTTCTGCCTCTTCGGCATTTGCGGAATTGATACCGATATGCTTAACGCCAAAGCCAAGCATGCCTGCTACCGCTTCCTTTGTAAGCGCAGTGATTCCTGCGAAATCCCCGGCATTGATCATATCACTCTTAACCATCCAGCTTCCGCCGCATGCAAGAATCTTGTTGAAATCAAGGTAGCTCTTCAGATTGCCTGCACTGATTCCACCGGTAGGCATGAACATCAGCTTACCGTAAGGAGCCGCCATCGCTTTAATCATGGCAAGGCCGCCGCTTGCCTCTGCCGGGAAGAACTTAACCACCTCAAGACCAAGCTCGAGCGCCTGCTCTATCTGAGACGGATTGTTCACGCCGGGTACAATCGGCACGTTCTTCTGCTGACAATAGGTAACCACTTTCGGGTTCAGGCCGGGGCTTACGATAAAGCGTGCACCTGCCGCTACTGCAGCATCTACCTGCTCTGTAGTCAGAACGGTACCCGCGCCAACGAGCATATCGGGGTATGCTTCGCTCATAGCTTTGATAGCAGCACCCGCAGCTTCCGTACGGAAGGTAACCTCCGCTACGGGAAGGCCACCGTCAATCAGTGCCTTCGCAAGCGGAACCGCATCCTTCGCATCGTCGATTTTTACTACCGGAATAATTCCGAGCTTCTTAAACTCCGTCATAATAGGATTCATATTCACACACTCCACATCCGAATTATTTAAACCACGAAGACAGGGATACAAATCCGCCGTTCAAGGGGTTATTATCATAACAAGTCTTCAAGAACTTGCTGCGCTCAATCTCTCCCATCAGGTAATGTCCAACCTCAAAGTTGGAGAGCGCCGTAACCATAACGAAGAAAACGCAGACTACACAGGCCCCGAGCACAACGCCGACAAGCATTCCCGCCAGACGATTCGCAGTATGCAGCACCGGAACCTTGTCGACCACATTTAACGTCTGGAAAGCAATAAACAGGAGCAGCCATACCACCAAAAATACGAAGATGTATACGATTGCCTGCAAAATAATTGTCGCAATCGATGTCGCAAGATAATCCTTAGCATCTTCAACATCCATCTTCTCGTACAGGTCCTTCGTATTGAATACCGCAATCTCCTTGCGAATTGCCTCCGGAAGCTTCAAATCCTTCAAAATATCCTCGGAAACCGTCTTGTCGAAGTGAATCTCGTCAAGCTTCAGTGTACTGATAACCTTCGCCTTCACCTTCTCAACGGAAGGGGACGAATCCTTCACTACCACCTTTGATACCATCGGTGCAAGAATCGCAGTGATAATCAAGGCAAGGGCAAATGCCGCCATATGATATATCATCTTCACCACGCCCTGCTTTAAGCCAACCAGTCCAAGAATGACCGGCAAGGCACAGCATCCAAATGCTACCCAGTTCATATTATTTCCTCCCTCGTCTCTCACCTACCAGGCGCACACGCTCCAAGTATGTATCTCCCACAAAAACAAATTCATTCACGTCGTCCAAAGCGTAAACGTATTTCAGACTCTTCTTCAGAGCGATACGAATCTTGTCCTTACCGCCGATACGATATATGTATACTTCCAGTTCGTTGAACAGAATCACGTCCGAGCCGTCAATCAGAAAATTCGAGAAGCTGTCCGTCATGCTACGCTCGTCTACGACCTTACCGCTTCTGTCATAGATTCGAACAATATAATTTCCGCCCTTCGCGTTACTCTCGAGAACAACGCCGATATACTGATCCGAGCATGTCACGGATTTCATCGGCTCTGCAATCTTCACTTCCTGCTTTAGACTCTGAATCTCCTCCATATCATAGATGCGGAAGCCCTTCTCACCAAAAACAACAAGCGTATTGTTATCAATAAATTCTACGTCGGCCACCATTTCATCCTTGAAGCTTTCAATACCGACAAGCCCGTCTACATAGTTTCCGCCGACATCACCGAAGTTGTAGAAATTCAGCTGGCTCTGAATATGTTCCTTCTCAAAGCTTACAAAGGTGGTCACCAGCTTCGTCCCGTCATTGGAAAGCGTGATGTCCACCGGGAATCCGCTCGTTGCCACAAGTGTATTCATATCGGTAATCTTTGTGCCGTCATTCTTATAAAGTGTGATGTAATCTTCGATACCGTTGTTCATCCAGACTGCCGTAACGCCCTGCGAAGCAACCTGAACCTTTTCTATCGGGTAAGCGGTCGTAATCGGGTTCGCGTTGCCGCTTCCGTCAAAAATATAAAGCGATTTGGCTCCGATATCGCCTACCGCTGCCGCATTACCGCAGGAATCTCCGATCGGCTTGTTCATATTATAAGAAACATTCCAGATCGTCTTTCCTTTCTCGTTAACTACCTCCGCACCGTCTCTGGTATATCGAAATACACCCTTTGCGGACGGCAAATAATTCACCTCGGAGGTTTCTGCGAATTCCCGCGTCTTTCCAACCACGTCAAAGTTCTCGTAGGTTCTGTTCTTTCTGCTTCGCTGCGCCGCAAAAACGATGATAACGATCAGAAGAACAGCCAACGCAGCACCGCCGGCAATAATCTGCCATTTGTATTTTTTAAATAAATCCTGCATTACAGTTCCCTTCGTCCTTCCAGTGCACGAAGCAGAGTTACCTCGTCAATATACTCCAGGTCTCCGCCCACGGGAACACCGTTCGCAATTCGGGTGACCTTGATTCCGGTCGGCTTTATCAGACGACTGATATACATAGCCGTTGCCTCGCCTTCCACTCCGGAATTGGTTGCGACGATAACCTCGTCGACATCACCCTGCAAGCGAACCATCAGTTCCTTTAGCTTAATATCTCCGGGACCGATTCCAAGCATCGGAGAGATTGCCCCGTGCAGCACATGATACACGCCATCATACTGCCCGGTCTTCTCATAGGCTGCAAGGTCACGCGGGTTCTCCACAACCATAATCAGCTTGTGATTCCGCTTGACGCTGCTGCAGATCGGACACTCCTCGCGATCGGTCAGAGTGAAGCAGGTTTTGCAGTATTTGACATTATTGCGTGCATCCAGAATAACATCCGTCAATCGTTCCACCGATTCCTTCGGCTGATTGATCAGAAAAAATGCCAGACGCTGCGCAGACTTGGCTCCGATACCCGGAAGCCGTCCCAGCTCCGCAATCAGTTTACTGATATGTTCACTGTAATATTCCATGGACTAACCTGCCTGTTTCGTAATAATCAACCAATTAGAAGCCGAAGCCACCCAAGCCGCCAAGGCCACCGGCAATACTGTTCATCATCTCGGCATTCTCTGCTTCCATATTGCGAAGTGCCTCGTTGGTAGCTGCCATAATCAGATCCTGCAGCATCTCAACATCATCGGGATCAACAACCTCGGGAGCGATCTCGATACCAACCACTTCCTTCTGACCGGATACACGAACCTTAACAGCTCCGCCGCCTGCAGTAGCTTCCCAGATCTTCTCCTCAAGCTCCTTCTGCTTCTCCTCCATCTGACGCTGCATTCTCTGCGCCTGCTTCATCAGGTTGTTCATATTTCCGGGCATCATACCGCCTCCGGGAAAATTACCTCTCTTTGCCATAATCTTATTCCTCCGTTATTTCTATTTTTAAATTTTTCAATCGCGAATTGATTACGGTGATATCCGCGTATTTGGCTTTGGACTCACCCTTTTCAAGAAGCTTCATATCAATATCGATATTGACTTTGACCATACCGGCAATATGCTTCACAAGCATATCGTGCTTCTCCTCGGTATTCATATAAGTATAATCCGTAAGATTATCAAACAGTAGCAATAACCGTCCGTTGTCCGTCACGCTCGGGATGCAGCTTTGTAGCGTCAGACGCCCGGGCTGCGGAAACTGACGGATGATTCCCTTCCAGTCTTCGGCAATCTTACGAATATCCTCAGGAAGCGCCTTCGGGAGCTCGATCTCCTCTTCCATCTCCTCAGGCGCGGAAGGTTCCTCGCCTGCCGGAAGTGCAACACCGTTTCGACGCAGGTTCTCCACTTCACTTTCCAGATGTCTGATGCGCTCTAACACGGCACTGTTGTCGCTGCCGGTCTGCGGTCTGCAGAGGCGGATAAATGCCATCTCGATAATAACACGCTTCTGGGTTGCGTAACGAATCTGATTCGTCAATTCACAGCAAATGGCGATATATCCCATCAGCTGCTCAATGTCGAACACCTGGGCTTCATGGATTAACATCTCCATCTGTTCGCCGGAGACCTCCAAAACATCGCTCAGGTCTTCACCGCTTGCCGCAAGCAGAAGGTTCCGCATATACCAGGTAAAATCAACGACAAATCGCGACAGTTCCCGTCCCGAAACAACCATCTCATCCAAGAGATTCATGCACTCGATTACTTTGCCGTCACGAACATGCCGAAGCATTCGTCCGAACACCTCTATGTCAACCGTTCCCAGAATGTCCAGAACACGGTCGTAGGTCAGGTCCTGCTTATAGAAGAAGGAAACACAACGCTCCAAAAGGCTTAACGCATCTCGCATAGAGCCATCTGCCACCTTGGCAACATAGAACATTGCCTTCTCCTCGGCATTCACGCCTTCTCTCCGGCACAGATCCATCAGTCGGTCCGCAATCGTTTCGATTCGGATTCGTTTGAAATCATATCGCTGGCATCGGGACAGAATTGTGATTGGAATCTTATGCGCCTCTGTAGTCGCAAGAATGAAAACCACATAAGACGGCGGTTCCTCAAGAGTCTTTAACAGTGCGTTAAAGGCCCCGATAGAAAGCATATGCACCTCATCGATAATATAAACCCGGTACTTACCCTCCGTCGGAGAATACCGAACCTCCTCCACAATCTCACGGATGTTCTCAACACCGTTGTTGGAGGCCGCATCGATCTCCACCACATTCATGGAGTTGCCGGCCGCAATCGCTTTACAAACCGCGCACTCGTTGCAAGGGTTTCCGTCCTGCGGATTCTCACAATTGATTGCCTTTGCTAGAATCTTCGCAACAGTCGTCTTACCGGTTCCTCTGGTTCCACAGAAGAGGTATGCATGGCCGATACGATCGGAGGTAATCTGGTTTCGCAAAGTTCGAACCACATCCTCTTGGCCCTTTACTTCCGAAAAATTATCCGGTCGAAACTTACGATATAACGCCGTATATGCCATAAATAACCTCCTGTCCTCCATGATTCGATGGGAAGGCGACACCACCCACATCATATAACACTATATCACACCGCGCGAAAAAAAACAACTGCGGGGATGTCCCGCAGTTGTGAAAAACCTATGATATATCTTCGGCTTAGTAACCCATATCAGGAGCAGCCGGAGCAGCAGGCTGGGGCTCCTTCTTAATAGCCACAACAGCCTCGGTGGTAAGAAGGGTTGCTGCTACGCTCGTTGCGTTCTCGAGAGCACAACGGGTAACCTTAACCGGATCAATGATACCATTCTCAACCATGTTTACATACTCACCGTTGTAAGCATCAAAGCCGATTCCCACCTCGGAATTCTTAACCTTATCAACAATAACGGTTCCCTCATAGCCTGCATTCTTGGCAATCGTAAGAAGCGGTGCCTGGAGTGCCTTCAGAATAATGTTGGCACCGGTCTTCTCATCACCTTCCATAGAAGCAGCAAGCTTGGAAACATCGTTCATGGTGTGAAGATAAGCAGAACCGCCGCCTGCGATGATACCCTCCTCAACAGCTGCCTTAGTAGCAGCGATTGCATCCTCAAGACGAAGCTTAGCTTCCTTCATCTCGGTCTCGGTAGCAGCACCGACACGAATCACGGCAACACCGCCTGCAAGCTTAGCCATACGCTCCTGAAGCTTCTCCTTATCGAAGCTGGAGGTGGAAACCTCATACTGTGCCTTAATCTGTGCAATACGTGCATTAACGGCATTTCTGTCTCCGCAACCGTCAACAATCGTGGTGGATTCCTTCTGTACGGTAACATTCTTAGCCTGACCAAGCATATCAAGCGTTGCATCCTTCAAGGAAAGACCAACCTCCTCGGAAATAACCTGTCCGCCGGTAAGAATAGCGATATCCTGAAGCATATCCTTTCTGCGATCGCCATATCCGGGTGCCTTAACGGCAACAACGGTAAATGTACCGCGAAGCTTATTAAGAATCAAAGTAGAAAGTGCCTCGCCCTCAACATCCTCAGCGATAATAAGAAGCTGACGACCGTTCTTTACTACCTCCTCAAGCACCGGAAGAATATCCTGAATGTTGGAAATCTTCTTATCGGTAAGAAGGATCAACGGATCGGTAAGACGTGCCTCCATCTTGTCCATATCGGTTGCCATGTATGCGGAGCAATAACCCTTATCGAACTTCATACCCTGTACAACCTCAAGCTCGGTAACCATGGACTTGCCTTCCTCAATGGAAATAACACCGTTATCGGTAACCTTCTCCATTGCATCGGCAACGAGTGCACCAACCTCTTCACTTCCGGAAGAAATCGTAGCAACCTTGGCAATATGCTCCTTGCCGGATACCGGTGAGCTCATGCCCTTCAAGGTCTCAACAGCCACCTCGGTAGCCTTCTTCATACCTTTACGAAGAACAATCGGGTTCGCACCTGCTGCCAGGTTCTTCATACCCTCATTGATCATAGCCTGTGCAAGAACCGTAGCAGTCGTGGTACCGTCACCTGCAACATCGTTCGTCTTGGTAGCAACTTCCTTTACAAGCTGTGCACCCATATTCTCAAAAGGATCTGCAAGCTCGATTTCCTTAGCAATGGTAACACCGTCGTTCGTGATAAGCGGTGCGCCGTAGCCCTTATCAAGAACTACATTGCGACCCTTCGGTCCAAGCGTAACCTTTACGGTATCGGCAAGCTGGTTAACGCCGGCCTCCAAGGACTTTCTTGCATCAACATCATATTTCAATTCCTTAGCCATGGTAAATAACCTCTCTTCCTTACTCTTCTACAAGAGCGATAATATCATTCTGCTTTACAACGATGAACTCCTCATCGCCAAGCTTAACATTGGTGCCTGCATACTTGGAGTAGATAACCTGATCGCCTTCCTTAACAAGCATCGTTACTTCCTTACCGTCAACCATACCGCCGGGTCCGACAGCGATAACAACCGCCTCCTGCGGCTTCTCCTGTGCAGCGGTGGTGAGGATGATTCCTGATTTGGTAGTTTCCTCAGCAGCCTTCTGCTTCAACACAACTTTGTCACCCAAAGGTCTCAATTTCATAATAGTGCCTCCTTGTATCATTCGTATCCGACCGCATGCGCGCAACCGGATGTTCTACGCTATCATAACAACGGAAGTGTATTTCCTTCCGCCATTTTGTTATATCACGAATATGGTCGATTGTCAACACAAAATTAGCACTCATTTATTCCGAGTGCTAACAAAAACCAATCATTTTCCGTTGCCTTGCAAATATGGGCAGATATGCTATAATCAATACACTTTCATATTCCATTCGCGAGGTTTTCTATGCAGATTTATATGGCGCCGTTAGAAGGCATTACCGGTTCAATCTTTCGAAATACCTACCAGGAGCATTTCTATCCCTTTGACAAGCTGTTCACGCCCTTCTTCGGCAATACCGGCTTCAATACAAAGGAAATGCGGGACATCGAAGCGCAGAACAATCGAAGCGTTCCGCTCATTCCACAGATTCTTTCAAATGATGCCGATGATTTTCTGATTATCGCGGGGAAGATGAGCGAGTACGGCTACACGTCAGTCAACCTGAACCTCGGCTGCCCGTCGGGAACCGTTACCGGCAAAGGTCGCGGCTCGGGCTTTTTGCGCGACCTCGATAAGCTGAATCGCTTTCTGAATCGGATTTATCGGGAAAGTCCGCTTCCCATCTCCATCAAAACAAGAATCGGATATGATACGGACGAACATTGGCCGGAGCTTCTTGCGATTTATAACAGTTACCCGGTTACGGAACTGATCGTACATCCCAGGTTGAAGACGGATATGTACAAACCACCGCTTCGTCTGAGCGCCTTTGATTATGCCTACAGCAATGCCAAAATGCCGCTCGTTTATAACGGAGATATCTGCACAACCGATGATTATAACCGCATTATCAACCATTATCCGAATCTGAAAGCGGTCATGATCGGGCGCGGAATCCTTAAGAATCCCGGGTTAATCGGCGAAATCCACGGATTGCCGCCGGTGGAAGATGCCGCAATCCTTGCATGGCTTGAGGCACTGAAAGCGTCGAACCTTGCCGCATACACGGAAACGCCGACGCTTTTCAAATTAAAAGAAATATGGACATACCTTAAAACGCATTACCCGGACAGCCCTAAGGAGATCAAGCAGCTCTTTAAGGCAAGGAAAATGTATGAATATGATGCTGCCTTGTCATCTATCTTTCGCTAAAGTCCGACGGGCATACGAACGCTTCAAGTACGATACTACATTACCTTCAAGTACTGCACAGAATATCCCGGCAGCTTCATTCCGCCGTTGATTTCCACACATTTGCCGCTTAACAGGTCCACGGTATCTGAGTGGCCCCAGATGAAATGCGCATCAAAATCATGTTCGTCCGCATTCACGCATACTAACACAAGCTCACCCTCGGTCTCACGCACCAGGACGCACTGACGGTTTGTAAGAAGGACATGCTTGAAGCCTCCGTAGCAGATAGCTTTGCTGTTTTTATGCGCCTCTGCAAGCTTTGCAATCCACTCGGACAGCTCATTCCATTCCGGCTTCTCAAGCGCCGGCCGCAAGGACCAGTCGCCCTGCTGCTTCTCGCCTTTCATGCCCCATTCACTGCCATAATACACGCAAGGAATGGCCGGCATGCCAAAGAGCAAGCCATAGATGAGCGGCAGATGATTCGGATTCTGCAAAATGGATGCCACGCGGGTCACATCATGGTTGTCCACAAACCCAAGCAGATGCTTTCCCTTGTAAAGCGTCCACTGCTCCGGCCCGAACTGACGCATCAGCGAGTGTACAATTTCGAACAGATTATAGGAGTTAAATGCCGAGTACAGTCCTTTGTAGCACTCATAGTTAGTCACCGAGTGAAGCATACGGTCGTTCATCAGGCGATTGTAATCGCCGTGAAGCATCTCACCGCAAAGCCAGAAATCCTGCTTCAACCCGTTACAGAAGCTTCTAAGCGTGCATAGAAAGTCCTGGTCAAGACAATAAGCAACATCGAGGCGAAGCCCGTCGATATCATACTCGCGTACCCAGCTTTCCACCGCATGCAGGAGATGGTCCGTAACCTCAGGATTTCTCAGATTCAGCTTAACCAGGTTAAAGCAGCCCTCCCAGCCTTCGTACCAGAACGGATCCCCGTAGGGAGACTGTCCGTCACGCAGGAAGAACCAATCCTTATAGCGGGAGCTCCAGCCATTTTTCATCACATCGGCAAATGCCCAGAAGCCTCTTCCGACATGGTTGAATACACCGTCCAATACCACCCGGATACCATTCTCGTGCAGCGCTTTGCTTACCTCTGCAAAATCGGAATTGCTTCCCAGTCTGCAATCAAGCTTATAATAATCTCTTGTATCATATCCGTGCTCATCAGATTCAAAAATCGGCGAAAAGTACACGGCATTGATTCCTAACCGTTTCAGCTGCGGAATCCACTCCTTTACCTTTTCGATTCGATTAACCGTTATGCCATCATTGAACTGCGGTGCGCCGCAGAACCCCAACGGATAAAACTGATAAAAAACACTCTCGTCTGCCCACATATTGTGAACCTCCTCTTTATATTATAGGAGCGGCATGATAACATGCCGCCCGCAATTATGATTCTGTTTCAAACTGTACAACAACATGCGGCTCATCTGTTCGAAGCGCAATCGTTGTCGTCTTACCTTCTACGGCAATGTATGGCGTGAGCACCTCGCCCAAAGTCGTCTGTTTCTTATATTCCACGCGAAGTCTTCTGATAGCACCCTTATTGACATTCCCAAGCACCATCTGCACATACTGCGCATTATTGACATGCCCGTGAAAATCGATATGATCCGGCCGTATCACAATCGGTTCCGCTGCTACCGCGCTGTCCGGAACATCGATCTTACGTCCGAGATACGTCATCGAAAGCGGCTCGCCAAGCTCATATTCGGAACGAATATCTTCCGGAATCGAAACCATCCGGCCCTTTTCCTTGTCCGTCAAAGCCCACATAGAGTCCGCCTTAATCAGAACCTCTCCGTCCAATGTCTTAAGATAACAATTTCTGTGTCCGATCATTCCGCGAAACTGGTAGGGATAGGTTCCGACAACAACCTTCTCTCCGTATGCCGGGAGGCGCTTGATTTCAATATTCCAGGAAATCAGAAACCAGCCCATCTTGCGTGCCTCAAGTACGCTCAAGCCTACGCCCAGCTCCTCTGCCTGAAGGGTTGCCACATCCTGAAAGAAATAGAGCATCTCGGTAATCTTCAGAAGAAGATCCTTATCGGTCTGACTGAAACGAATGATCTCATTGATCTCAAATACCATCTTAGCTTACTCCCGATTCTATTTGCGAAGGCTTCTGAACATAGCCTCTGTTCTCTGGTCCGGGCAGACAAAGTTCACCTTTACGGGATAGTCTGTGTGCTTCAACATCCAACGATCCACCGTCTGGCTGGCAACAACGGCACATTCACGAAGCGGGAATCCGAAGTATCCGGTTCCGATTGGCGGAATTGCAATCTCATGAATATTCTTCGCCATAGCAAGGTCAAGAATACTGTTGTAGCACTTCTCAAGATATTTCTTGTCGGAACCGTCGCCGCCGTATCTCGGGCATGCCGTATGAATAACATATTTCGCCGGCAAAGCTCCGCCGACCGTCATAACAGCCTTACCCGTCTCGCACCCCTTGATTGCCATACAAGCACGCTTCAGCTCTGCACCACCGGCCTCGTAAAACTCGTCATCTACACCTTTGCCGATGGATAGGGTCGTTGTCGTCACATTAACGATGCATTCGCTGCGATTCTCAAAAATCTTGCCCTGGGAAAATGCCACGCCGGTTCGAACGGGTGCACTCTTCGTCTCCTCTTTCCTGGCAGCTTCCTTCTTATGCTCCTCAAGGCGCTGCTTCTGAAGCTCCGCTTCCTTCCTTGCTCTTGCGGCCTCTTCCTTTGCTTTGGCGATTGCCTGCTCTCTTGCTTCCTCCTCGGCCTTAGCCTTTGCATCGGCCTCCTTCTTCGCACGCTCAAATGCTGCCTGCGCCATAGCCTTCATACGATCTGCATGATAACGAGCCGCAAGTGCCGCCTGGCGGGCTTCCTCCGCACGCTTCAGTGCAGCAGCCTCCTCCGCCTTTGCGCGCTCAATCTCAGCCTTCTCCTCGGCCTGCACGCGTTCCATTTCAGCAGCCTTCTCCGCCTCAAGTCGCTCCATTTCGGCTGCCTTCTCTGCTTCAAGCCGCTCCGCTTCCTCATCGCGGTTCTTATTCGTAAGAATCGCTGCCGGATTACGAAGGTTACCCTGATAACGAAGCATATCGAAAAGATCCTGCTTCATCTCGTAGAAGCCGTTCATCGGGTACGCACCCGCCTTGCCTCTTCGGAACATCTGCTCCAATTCCTCAAAGGTATAATTCTGCATCGACATCGCAGAATAGGTTCTTGCTTTATGATCGATATAACGTGCCGTTTCAAGCCAGGGCGCAATAATCTCCTCAACTCCCGGAATCATACATGCTTCGTAGATCGGAAGACTCCAGACGGACTGCTCGTCGCCCTTCACCGCCACCGGCTCATAATTATCCTCGTGGCCGCGATTACCGCGTCTTTTTGCACGAATCGGTTTCGGCTGCTTCAACTCGCAGGCGTCGGCATATTCGGTTACCTTTTCACCTGCAGCGGCACACCATGCACGCAAATCGTCACGCACAAGCATCAATGTACGTCCAAGCAGGTTATGGCCCTTCCAGTTTCTGGGATCCTCACTTGCCGGGTCATCCAGTGAAAGACCAACGCCCCAGACGGTATCGCTTGCGGAACATTCTGCCAGAAGAGCATTGCCGGTGCCAAGCAGATTCACCAAAAGCTCCGGATTCTGCTGGAATTTGGCTCTGATACCGCGTCGCATAATCTGCACACGAATCTCTTCCCACAGCGTCTTATTGAACGGATGCACCTCACGGCCAAGCGACTTAGCCTTGCCGGGATCCTTCGCTTCCATAATCTTTTTAGCGGTTTCTTCATCCCCAAATGCGACCGCCTTCTGCTCCATCATATACTGCTCGGCGCAGAAATACTCCTTGCCGGCATACGTGAAGGGAGCGGTATACCAGTTGCTCAAATAACCATTCTCGCCGTCTTCCGTGTAAAACCGAACTATCATACTCATTACATACCCCTTTCTGCTTTGGATATTCCCAAACCTTCTCTGAAACACAACCAGTAACTTCGGGGACTATCACGATCCCCTTCTATCAAAACAGGCGCAGGTATCAAATCCCTGCGCCCAAACAGCTCTACTGCGTACTCTTCGCCTCATCCTCACGACGAATCTGGGCACGTTTAATCTTGCCGCCAAGCGTCTTCGGCAATTCATCTACAAACTCTACGATTCTCGGATACTTATACGGCGCCGTAGCCTTCTTAACATGATTCTGAAGCTCCTTGATCAGCTCATCGGAAGGCGTATAGCCCTTTGCAAGAACGATGGTAGCCTTAACAACCTGTCCGCGAATCGGGTCCGGTGCTGCAGTGATAGCACACTCGACAACAGCGGGATGCTCAATCAATGCGCTTTCAACCTCAAACGGTCCGATACGATATCCGGAACACTTGATTACATCATCATGACGACCGACGAACCAAACATAGCCGTTATTATCGCGCCATGCAACGTCCTTCAGGTTGTAATTACCTTCGGCAAATGCCGTGTCGGTCTGCTCCTTGTCCTTATAATAGCCTATGAACAAGCCAATCGGCGGATTCTTTACAACATTGCAGATTGTAATCTCGCCCTCAGCACCGTTCTCAACCTCTTTACCATCCATCATCAGCTTCAGATCATAAATCGGCGATGCCTTACCAAGCGCACCGGGAATCGGCTCGAACCACGGGAAATCTGCGAACAGAACCGTACCCTCGGTCTGACCGAAGCCGCTGTGAATCTTTCCGCCGGTCAATGCAAGCCAACGGTTGAACACCTCGGGGTTCAAAGGCTCGCCTGCCGTTGAAAAGTTCTGAATACTCGAAAGATCATATGCCGAAACATCCTCCTGAAGCATGAAACGATACATCGTCGGCGGTGCACAGAAGGTAGTAAGCTTGTACTGCGAAATCTTAGCGAGCAGATTGCTCGGCGTAAACTTCAGCATATCATAAGCGAAAATCGTTGCGCCACAGATCCACTGTCCGTAAATCTTGCCCCAGCCGAACTTAGCCCAACCGGAATCGGATACGCTCATATGGAGCTTGCCCTTCTGTACCTGCTGCCAGTATTTGGCGGTAACAATATGGCCAAGCGGATGGCTGTAGTTGTGGGTAACCATCTTCGGCATACCGGTCGTACCCGAAGTAAAATAAATCTGCATAATATCCGTTGCCTTAGTAGCCTCTTCTCCGGTCGGACGCTCTAAGGTATCGGGATACTTCATAAACTCGCGGTTGAAATTGATCCAGCCTTCTTTATCCACGTTGTCAACAATTGCGCGGAACTGAACGGTCGGCATATCGGGCATTGCAAGCTCCGTCTGCTGCAATACATACGCATCGTCAACGCAGATCAGCATCTTAACATTGGCCGCATTCGCACGATAGACAATGTCCTTCTTGGTAAGCTGCAGCGTGGCGGGAATGATGATAACGCCAATCTTGATTAATGCAGTTGCACAAACCCAATACTCCCAACGACGGCGCAATACCATCATTACGACATCGCCCTTCTTAAGACCAAGAGACTTAAAATAGTTCGCGGCACGGTTGGAGAGCTTACTGATGTCCGTAAAGGTGAAGCTCTTCTCAAGTCCGAAATCATCAATCCAAAGAAGTGCTCTTAACTCCGGATCCTCCTTAGCCCAGCCGTCAACAATATCGAAACCGAAGTTAAAATCCTCCGGTGCATTTACTTTGTAATTCTGAATAAAATCCTCGTACGAGCTGAACTCGGTACGTGGCAGATAACGTTCCAACATATTTTGTATTCTCCTTGTAATTTCCGATTATTCCGCGATCATTGTGAGGAAGGTTGCCGGCTCAGTGCCCAGGCACTTCTGGCCGTGCGGATGTGTCGGATTAAAATAAATACTGTCCCCCTCATGTAAGACGATCTCCTGATCGTCAAATGTGACGACAATACTACCCTTGATTACAAGGTTGAACTCTTCTCCGTCATGCTGTACCGGCTCCGAAGGCTTATCGGAGGGATCCAGCGTAACCAGGAAGGGCTGCATAATCTTCTTGGTGTAATGGAATGCCAGATTCTGGAAAGTATATCCGGGATAACGGTCGGCAAGCTGACCCTCGCCTGCACGTACGACCTGATATGTCCGAAGCTTTCCGCCGACGCCGGTCATAATCTCGGAGAAATCCACGCCGAATTTCTTCGAAATCGAATAGATCACACTGATCGGAACATCAGCCGCGCATTCCTCATACTGCTTATATGTTTCAACATCGATATGAATCTCTTTCGCAAGGTCCTCCTGTGAATACCCGCATACTTCGCGGAGCTCACGGATACGTGCCGCCAATTCTTTCAATTCGTCCATATTACTAACCTCTTGCCGTATAATTATCATCTATTCTTTTACCACATAGATATATAAATTATATACCAAAAATTCGATATATGTCAATCTTTCCACTTGCATTTGCCGTCCGAAATCGCTAAACTGTAATCAGATATTTGGAAAGGACTTCGAATCTATGCCTTATTTTCGCGAGCTTCCGCTCAAAACTATTTTATGGATGAATTTTCTGCTTGGCCTGGCCTCCGGCTGGTTCTTCGTGCAGGGCATCAAGCTGATGCTTGGCCTGTGCGTATTCGGCGGTCTTCAGCTGAAGACCTTCTTCTATCGACTGCTCGGCCTGCAGCTTAGCTTTCTCGTTTTCGTAATCGTTTGGGTCGTTGACCAGACCTACTGGAAGAATCACCGCGTGCGGACCGACAAGACGCCGACCTCTGCCGCAGAGGTGAAGAAGCTCTGCCTGACGCTTCTTTCCTACGCAATTGGTGGTGGTATCATAAACCTCGTAAGATTTCTGTAATGCACTGAACTGAACCAACAAGGACCGCTTTCGTGTTCCCCTACGGCTCTAACGCCGGGCGGGAGCTGCACGAGGGCGGTCCTTTTCCGTTATTATCCTATGTTTTGTATAAGTGCGTTCTATCGCTTCTCCTTCACTACCCGATACTTTCGTTCGTCGGAAAATGCAGTCTCGATGCGCTCTCCCATCATATATACAGGCACTGCGGGCGGGCAGCTTACCGATGCCGCCGCCAGAATTCTTCCATAGCATTCCGAGCCCGGAAGCTCTTCCTGCTCACAGAATACTGCCTCGTGTGCCGAAAGCACCCGTTCCGGCGGTGCGGACGGTTTACTCGGCCCGTCATCTATGGAAGTATCTTTGAGTCCATCCCACTTCGTGGCGAGCGCGCTTAACACATCCTTCAGCTTTGAAAGTTCAGCCTCCTCGTTAGATACCGTGACCATCAGTACGAGGTGCTTTGCATCGTAATACTCCGGATAGATGTCCTCTTTCATCAAGGCTTCTGCCATTTTCCTGCAGCCAAGTCCCTTCACACCGGGGGAAGTGAGGTCCGACTCTATCACAAGCTTGAGCGGTTCACTGTTTCGAACGCTGTAGCCAAGCCTCGCGATATCTTCTTTTAATGCGGCAAGCTTCGGAAGAAACACAGAAAGCTTCTTCGGAAGCGTTTCTAAAAATGCGTTGCAAAGATCTAACGAGGCCATCAGCAGGTATGACGGGCTGGTCGAGCCGAACATTTCAAAGGCTGCAAGTGCATTGACACGAAAGAATTCATCCGCCTTCGGACTGATATGCAGATATGCCCCTCCTGTAAGAACAGGAAGTGTCTTATGCGCAGAGTCGGCGCAAAGGTCCGCGCCCAGATCGATTGGATGCATCGAGGGCGTGAGAAACCGAAGATAGGCACCATGCGCATTGTCAACAAGTAAAAGCATCCCGTGTCTCCGGCAGACCTCCGAGAGTTCACGAATCGGAAGCAAATTCCCGAGATAATCGGGGGTTGTCACATATAGCGCCGCGGGCTTTTGCTCTAAGGAAGCTAACCGCTCCTCAAGCATTGCCCCGTCAATACGGCATTCCTCGTAGGAATCCTCCGCCTGTCCCCAGATCCAATCGGTCTCAATATTTAAAAGCGCAGCCGTGTTGATATAGGTCTTATGCGCGTTGCGGCCGGCCAGAATATAAGGCTTACGGCCTGTATTCAGGCAATACCTGACAAAAAGGAACAGCATCGCACGGATAGAAAGAGAAGACCCCTCTGTCGAATAGAAGGTGTGCGCGCCGAAAAGTGAAGACGCATTGGCTTCGCTCTTCGCAATAATTCCTTCCGGGTGATACAGGTTGTCCGCCCCGTCGATTTCCGTAATATCTAAGGCTTCCGGTCCCAGTAGCAGCTCCTTGCCTTTATGTCCCGGCATATGCAGTCTGGTCGGCTGCCGCCTTTGGTACTCTACCAAAAAATCATAGATTGGCGTGTTCATATTTCTCTCCTAGCCAAAGCAAGGTCTCCGTAATACAGAGACCTTGAAAGATTACTGTTGCATTTTCCTGCTGATTTCTACCATAATGGCACACTCAAGGCGCTTCTTGAAAAGCTCGCAGCCGGGCTTGTATACACCTCTCACGGAACCGGTTGCATGGTATGCATTGGCCGCACAGCCGCCTGCACAATAGAGTCTTGCCCAACAGTCGCGGCATTCCTCACGCGCATATACGTTGCAGGAAGCGAAATCGTCCTGGATTGCAGTATTCTTGACGCCGTCCCAAATATTGCCGAGACAGAATGTATCATCGCCGACGAACTGATGGCAGGGATACAGGTCGCCCCACGGCGTTACTGCCATATACTCCGTTCCCGAGCCGCAACCCGAGATTCGCTTATAGATGCACGGACCGCCCTCAAGATCGATCATGTAATGGTAGAAGGTAAATGGTCTGCCTTCACGGTCTCTTTCGAGCATCAGCTCGGCAAGCTCTTCGTACTGCTTCTTAACAAGCACAATGTCCTCAGGCGTAAGTGCGGACGGGTCATCCTCTGCACATACGACAGGCTCCATCGAAAGCTCGGTGAAACCAAGGTCTAACATCGTCTTGATATCTTCCAGGAAGTCAGGATTGGCGTGGGTAAAGGTTCCGCGCATATAATAGTTCTTCCCGCCACGGGAAGCTACGAACTTCTGAAACTTCGGTACAATCTTCTCCCAGCTGCCGTTCCCTGCGTAATCCACACGGAAACGGTCATGAATCTCCTTACGGCCGTCCAGAGAAAGCACGACATTGCTACACTCACGGTTTGCAAAGTCGATGACATCATCATCAACCAGAACGCCGTTCGTAGTCAGGGTGAACCGGAAATTCTTATTCTTCTCCTTCTCCACACTGCGTGCATATGCCACAAGCTGCTTCACCACATCGAAATTCATCAGCGGCTCTCCGCCGAAGAAGTCCACCTCAAGGTTATGTCTGCTTCCGGAATTCTCAATCAGAAAGTCAAGTGCACGCTTACCTACCTCAAAGCTCATAACCGCACGGTCTCCGTTGTATTTGCCCTGACTGGCAAAGCAATAGGAGCAGTTCAGGTTACAGGTGTGAGCAATATGGAGGCAAAGTGCCTTTACAACACCCGAGGTTCTGGCCTTCAGCTCTCCCGCCATCGGCTCAAAGGTATCCTCCTTAAAAAGTCGACCGGCCTCCTTCAGCTCGGTAACCTCGTCATATATTTCCGAAATCTCGTCCGCATCAACCGTCGGATAGCTCTTCTTTACGGAATCGATAACCGCTTCTCTTGTATTCCCCTCATACTGCTGAATCAGATCAAAGGTCACATCATCAACTGTGTGAATCGCACCTGAGCAAATATCCATTACGATATTGTAGCCGCCCATTTTATAGCAATGTACCATAATCGCTCTCTTGTCCTTCCAAATGAGTTTCTGTATTCTTCCTTCTGCAAGAAAAAAAGCCGCCTAAAACTTAGGCGGCATAAGAATGAAGAAAATTACTTCTTTTCTTTGTTATCCTTGTTCTCGCAAGTCTGATTTGCGATACCGCAGCTGGTCTTGCAAGCAGACTGGCAAGAGGTCTGGCACTCACCGCATCCGCCCTTCTTAGCGCTCTCGCAAAGGTTACGTGTATTAATTGTCTGAATATGCTTCATAATAATATCCTCCGATAGAAATAGCATTCTGCCTTTATACTACAATAAGAACCGCTTGAAGTCAAGCAGAAAAGCGTAAAGAATATTGCCGACAAACCGTAGTATAGGGAAGCAATACCAAACGACAAAGGGAAAGTCTATCTTATGTTGCGAACTTCCGATTCCTGCAGCAGTGGCGGCATGTCCCCTTCCGGTTGAAAAAAGCGCCACCCGCTTATGCGAGTGGCGCCCGAAGTATCTACTAATGTAAGGATTACTGTCCGAGGATCTTAGCCTTTCTTGCTTCGAACTCTTCCTTGGTAATCAAGCCTGCCTTAAGTGCCATCTGAAGGGTTTCAATCTTCTTGGTCTCTTCCTCTGCAGCGCTTGCACGAAGCTCTTCCTCAGCTCTGCGGTATGCCTCAACCTCACGAAGTGCCTCAGCTCTTGCTTCCTCATCCTGCTTACGAAGGAGTTCCTCCTGCTCCATAAGAGCCTTCTCCTCTTCGTAAATTCTACGCTCCTCGGGAGTCATCATAGCGAGAGCTTCTTCCTCAAGTCTACGCTGCTCAGCCTCAATACGACGCTGTGCTTCCTTCTCCTTACGACGAGCCTCAAGCTCAGCCTTACGACGCTCAAGCTCTTCAAGCTTAGCCTGCTCTTCTTCATCAATCTGAGCCTGAACCTCAGCCTCAGCCTTGGCAGCCTCTTCTCTCAGACGAATCTCTTCTTCCTTCTTAGCAGCCTCTGCCTTAGCAGCTTCTGCCTTCTTAAGTGCACTCTCACGAAGTCTCTCAGCCTTACGACGAGCCTCTTCCTGTGCCTCCTGTGCTCTACGAACCTCTTCCTCAGCCTTACGACGAGCTTCCTCAGCAGCAGCTGCTGCTCTCTTAGCCTCTTCCTCAGCTCTCTTCTGTGCTTCCTCAGCGGCTCTCTGTGCCTCCTCAAGCTGACGCTGAATCTCTTCCTGACGTCTAGCCTCTTCCTCTTCAGCTCTCTTAGCTTCCTCTTCGGCTCTCTTAGCCTCAGCCTCTGCAGCTTCCTTAGCCTTCTGAATCTCACGCTCAACTGCTCTCTTCTCTGCAGCGATACGCTCCTGCTTCTCTTCTTCAAGACGACGAGCTTCTGCCTCTTCCTTAGCCTTCAGCTCTTCCTCTCTCTTTCTTCTCTCGGAAGCCTTCTGTGCCTCAATCTTGTTGTACTTCTCGGTAGCCTTCTGTGCCTCTGCGATACGAACGGCCTGCTTCTCAGCTACACGAATCTGTGCAACCTCGTTATCGGTGAACGGCTCGGTGATACGATCACAGAACCAAAGGAACGCTGCCGGAAGAACGAAAAGAAGAATGTGTGCTACAACAGCGGTATACTTCTCAACAGGAGTAATCAAATACTCTGCGCTTCCGTTATAGAACAGAAGAAGAATACCATCGATTGCGCTCAATGCAGCAAGTGCGGCAAGCACAAGCTGATCATAGTGCATGTTGAAGAACTTCTTTCTGTAATCAAGCGTCAATACCGCACAGAAGAACACACCGAGAATTCCGGTGAAGATATTCGCACCGGTGAACAAAACGTTGTTCATACCCGGAACCTTCATGAAAAGTGCGATACTGGTAATAATCTGTGTCAACAGGAAGATACCAACGCCGATATTGGCCTTTACAAGGTAACCTGCCAACTGCTCACGGATACCATAACGACCCAAGCTGAAATAGATGAAACCGGCATATGCCAAAGCAGCAAAGCCAAGTGCTCTCAGCTTCGGAGAGCCGACAATTGCGGCACCCTTCGTGGTAAATGCTCCATACAGCGCTACTACAGAAAGTATAGCCAGAAGCAAGCCTCCCCATGATACCAGTTTACAACAATCTTCCGTCTTTTTGTTCGGATACATATTCCTTTATATCCTCCTTCTACTTATTCTTCTTTCGAAGCTGCAGGCGAAACGACATCATTCTCTGCATTCTCCGACCCCTTCTCCAATGCAGGTTCCTTGGTTTCTATCGTCGAATCGACAGTCTCCTCGGTATCCTCTGCCGGGTCATCCTCCAAAATGTCTTTACGCTTCTTCGCTTCGCCGGAACGCGCACAAAGCGGTCCGCTAAGCTTTTTGACTAACATCTGCAATCCGTCAACCAGAAAATCCTTGGATACGATTCCTCCGCTCCAACCGCCGAAATCGAGCTTCGAGATATAAAATCTGTCGCCCAGATCGGTGGAATCCTCCAATAAAGGAAGGGACGCCTTCGTAAACGCGTCGATAAATTCATCCTCCTCCATCGGCAGAGTCAGATCTGACATTGCTCTTGACAAGCGGTTCCAAAACTGTCTTGTGGACTTACTGCTTCCGATTCTGGGAAGTTCAACAAACAGCTCCCATGCATAATGGGTTCCCCTTTCCAATGGGAGTAAAAAGGGGCGCTCCCCATCGAGTTTGTTCAGCTCCTCAGATGCTTCCGACAACACGGTATATGAGTCGTAGCAGGGCTCGATCGGTTCGTCCAAAGAACCATAGTGAAGTGCCTCGAATCGGTCAAAATCCCAGGCAGGATTCTTCTTTTTTTGTACCGCAGTCATCCTTTCACAGGACACTCTTTCCAAAATCAGAAGGTCCATGTCCAATTTTCTTCTAGGATATGACATACTTACAGTTCTTTCATTTTATTCTACTTATGTTGAGATAATAACACGCGATTTTCATTTCGTCAACAAATAGGCAGAAAAGTATTGAAGTTTTTTGCATAATAATGGTATTCTATTAAGTGTTCCGTGAAAAAAATGAAAGAAAATCCGACTATTTACAGTTTTGCTCCTCCGGGAGCGGTCGAAACAATCAACACGAGGTGAATATGAAATGCATTTTACGTTACATGGGGGCATACCGATGGCGCATTGCCTGGGGTGTGACCGTTAAATTTTTCGCTTCCATGGGCGAACTGTTCATCCCCTTCCTGCTTGAGTATATGCTTGACTACATCGTTCCTCATAAGGATATGAAGCGGGTTCTACTTTTCGGCGGTATCATGGTCATCAGTGCGATACTTGTCCGTATTACCAATATCTATGCTAACCAGTGTGCATCGTCCGTCGCGCGAGACTGTACCCGCAATCTCAGACACGATCTCTTCTCGGTTACCATGAACCTTACCGGTTCTCAGTTCGATAACACGACGTTGCCGTCTCTTATATCCCGTATGACCGCAGACAGCTACAATGTCCAGAACTTTATCGGAATGATCCAGCGAATGGGTATCCGTGCGCCAATCCTTCTTGTCGGCGGCGTCTTTATGGCGATGCTTCTTGACTGGCATCTGGCTGTGGTTCTGCTTTGTATGGTTCCGCTTATGGCATGTATTGTTATATTTGTCTCTAAGCACGGCATTCCCCTGTACTACACCGTTCAGGAAAATGTCGACAACCTTACGCGTATCCTTCGCGAAAACATCACCGGTATCCGTGTGGTAAAGGCGCTGTCCCGCGAGGATTACGAATCGGCCCGCTATGATAAGGCGAACGAAAAGCTTACGCGTTCCGACCTTCGCGCCGGTGCTGCAATGGCACTTCCGAACCCTTTGATGAACCTCTTTTTGAATATCGGTCTTGTGCTTGTCATCGTGTACGGCGCAAGCCGTGTCGACAGTGGCGCGATGAAGCCCGGCGTTATCATTACCTTCCTTGTATATTTTAATATCATTCTCGGTGCGGTGCTTGGTATCAACCGAATCTTCATTATGTACACCAAGGCCGGCGCATCGGCGAACCGAATCGATCAGGTACTGATGCTCCGTGACAGTCGTCCGGAGATTCTTACAGATGCGAAAAAGGACACAAAGGTGCCCTTCATCCGCTTCGAAAACGTCAGCTTCTCCTATCCGTATCTGCAGGATTCTGCCGAATCGAACGACCGCGAATATGCAATTTCCCATATTTCCTTTGATATCGAGCGCGGCGAATCCCTCGGCATCATCGGTTCGACCGGCTGCGGCAAGACGACCCTGATTAATCTTCTTATGCGTTTCTACGATGCTACCGAGGGACGCATTCTGGTTGACGGAATCGATGTCCGCGCATATGAGCTTTCCGAGCTTCGCAAAAAGGTTGGTGTAGTATTCCAGAACGATACCATTTTCGCTGATTCCCTTCGGGAAAATGTGGCCTTCGGTCGGGACATTTCCGACGAGGAGCTGCGTGCGGCTCTGGCGGATGCCAATATTCTTTCCTTCGTGGACAGTCACGAAGAGGGGCTTTCCTATATGGCCACTAAGGCAGGTGCGAACCTGAGCGGCGGCGAAAAGCAGCGTGTTATGATTGCAAGAGCGCTTGCGGGGAATTCGGAGATCCTGATTCTCGACGATTCCTCCAGTGCGTTAGACTATAAGACCGACGCAAGTCTTCGAAAGGCAATTCGTGAGCATCATCCCGATGCTACGAGTATTACGATTGCGCAGCGAATCAGCTCCGTTCGTACCATGACGAAGATTCTTGTTATGGAAGCCGGCGAGGCTGTCGGCTACGGCTCACATGAGGAGCTGATGCAGAGCTGTGATATCTACAAGGATATCTATCAGTCTCAGATGGGAGGTGCCGACAATGCCTCCGCTTAGTGCTAAAACAGAGAAACCCAAGGATACCAAAGGAACGTTCAAACGACTTATGGCCTATCTCGGCCGTTATAAGCTCGGCCTTTTCGCAGGGCTTGTCCTGTCACTTCTTGCCAATCTTCTTGCCCTGCTCGGACCCAAATTCGCAGGCTCCGCCATCAGTGCGATGGAGGGCGAGGCGCACGCGGTCAATTTCAAGCTTGTATATCGTTACGCCATTATGATGCTTGTACTGTACATTGTATCGTGCATCGTAAACTACCTGCTTTCCCTTCTCATGATGAAGATCGGCCGCTCCATCGGTCGAAAGCTTCGTTCAGATGTCATGAGCAAGCTGATGCGGCTCCCTGTCGGATATTTCGACACGCACCAGACAGGCGATATCATCAGCCGTGTGTCCTATGATATCGATGTAATCACAAACTCGTTCTCTACGGATATCACGCAGATCATGTCATCGGTTATCACCGTTGTCGGCGCATTTGCCTTAATGCTTTATGTATCCGCACCGATGGTAATTGTCGTTGTGGTAATGATTCCGCTTTACATTATGTACACGCGTTATATGATGCGGAAGACCCGTCCGTTAATGTCCCGCCGTTCTGCAATGTACGGCACACTGAACGGCTTCTCCGAGGAAATGTTCTCCGGTCAGAAGACGATTCAGGCTTATGCCCACGAGCAAAAATCGACGGATGACTTCGATGTGCATAACAACAATGCCTGCGACGCCTTTTACAAGGCTGACTACCAGGCAGCACGCATCGGCCCGACGGTAAGCTTCTTCACAAACATTTCCCTGGCGCTTTCCGCTACGGTCGGCTCGGTATTTTACATGAAGGAAATTCTCGATCTCGGTCAGATTACCTCCTTCATCCTGTACTCAAGAAAATTCTCCGGTCCGATCAACGAGGTCGCCAATATTTCCAACGAGATCCTCTCCGCGCTTGCTGCTGCGGAGCGTGTGTTCCGTCTCCTCGACGAGAAGGAAGAGGTCGCAGATCTCGAAGGTGCGACGGTTTTGGACCACGTGGACGGTAATGTGGAGCTTAAGAATATTCATTTTTCTTATGTGCCCGAGAAGCCGATTCTTACCAATGTCAACCTGAAGGCTGATGCCGGAAAGCTGATTGCAATCGTCGGACCTACCGGTGCCGGAAAGACAACTATCATCAACCTGCTGATGCGCTTCTATGATCCGGTAAGCGGCGAGATTTGCATCGACGGAAACGAGCACAGAAACTACACGATGGAATCGCTGCGAAAGGCCTATGCAATGGTCCTGCAGGATACCTGGGTGTTCCACGGAACGATTTACGATAACATCGCCTACGGTCGAAGCGATGCCACCAGAGAAGATGTCATTGCTGCTGCCAAGGCTGCGCACATTCACAAATACATTATGTGTTTGGCAAATGGCTACGAAACCGTCATCACAGAAGACGGCGGCAACATCTCAAAGGGCCAGAAGCAGTTACTGACAATTGCCCGTGCTATGCTCTATAATTCCAAAATGCTGATACTTGACGAGGCTACCTCGAATGTCGATACACGAACCGAGCGCCAGATTCAATCCGCGATGCGCGCACTGATGAAGGATAAGACCTGCTTTGTCATCGCACACCGTCTGTCAACCATTCAGCACGCGGATCGCATCCTTGTCATCGGCGGCGGCAATATCGATGAGCAGGGCACGCACGAGGAGCTTATGGCGAAGAAGGGTGCCTACTACAAGCTTTATATGAGCCAGTGGGAGTAGATATCGGTTATTTCCGTTGTGACATACATTTGCGTGGATAAGGACCCAGACCACTTTGATTGCATGGTCATCGTTGATGAAAAAATGCTGCTTATCTAAAAGAAAATGATGCTGCCGGATATCGACTATACCATAATGCCATCACAGATCGTACAAACGCAGCTATCACAGATTGGGCGAATTACGTGATTAAAATCAATTAATCTTCATTTTGTATTTCAAGGAAATCAAGCGTATGAAAAAGGAACTGATAGAATCGGTTTTGGATAACTGGGACATCACCGAGCCGTATATAATAGACACCCTTGGACAATCCTCCGAGGACCTTCCAAGAAGCATCTATAGAATCGGTTCGAAAGAATCGGATTACGTGTTAAAGGGCTTCAAAGATATCCCGGAGTCAACTGTCATCAGCAATGTGCAGGCTCATCTGTTTTTAGGCAATGCACACTCGCTTGCGCCAAAGCTTTATCCAACGAAGGAAGGAACATACTATATTCGGGAACAGGGATGTTACTTTCTGTTAATGGAATACATTGACGGCCGTCTGCTTACGGAGGATGTTTCCGACGAATATAAAATCGGACAGCTTGCCCGTAAGCTGCATTCTCTGACTGATTATGAGTTTTTCTCACCGCTTACGCAGAGTAAGAAGAGATACTACGATTGGTTCGCCGATCGCCCCTTCAAGAAGGAATTCGATGCGATATTGGATTCACTTCCGGAATTTGAAACATGCAGTCAATGCTTTGTTCACACCGATATCGGGCCGCATAATGCAATGATGCGGAAGAACGGCAGCGTTGTTTTCATTGATTTGGATGATTCCGGGATTGGAAGCAGATATCTTGATCTGGGCTGGCCTCTCATTATGCAGTTCGTTGATTTTAACCACGAAACGGAAGAGATGACCTATCGTTTTGATCTTGCAGTGAGTTTTCTTCAGGGATATTTCGGTGACGAACCGATTCCCGACGAGGAGTTTGATTTCATATTTCATGGCGCTATACAAATGCATATTTCATACATGCAGGTGTACGGGCCCTATGCCGTCGATTCCCTTTGGAAGATTCTGAACTTTGGAATAAAGCAGAAAGAGACCCTGCGGCGATTATTACGAAAAGTGGATTGAAACAAATCGACTGTTCCTTCGGGAAATGGATGAGGTCGACGAGTATATTGACGCGGAACCGGAACTGACCTTTGTGTACTGATTTACTTTAAGACTTATGGTAGGTTTACTTCTCAACCGGCGTTACCTATACTCGGCTCCCGAATAAGGGAACGTTTTGATGAAATGAACGTATGCAATTTTCAAGGTTCATTGAAAGGATTAATTCCCCCTTCAATGGATAGCCGTTGAAAACGCATAAAACTTAACCTCTTTTCCAGTTTTTTGAAAAAATATATAAGCTGATGATAAACCGGGGAGGATTTTACGGCGAACTCCAGATAGTGTACGAAGGCTGCCTTCCTGAATAGAATAACAAAAAACAAGCCCGGGCTTTGCTATAATACAGCAGGGCTTAGGCTTGTAGCGTTGTTCAATTAACTTTCAATTTTTCTTTCAATGCATCAAATGAATTTGCATTTTATCTTGTTCCTGATTCAAG
>JAKSPO010000018.1 GCA_024404675.1 Lachnospiraceae bacterium | reverse complement strand
AGGACCTGTTATTCAGTTTGCAGCATCAAAAACAAAAAAGATATTTAAAATGTAAGACATGGAGGTGTTTTTATGAGAATTTATAAGCTTGAGCATCTGAACAAAGGATTTAAGCTTTCAAGAGAGAAGGACCTTGCACAGGCGGAGGAAATCATCAACCAGATGAGCATGGAGGGCTGGGTGCTGCAGCAGATAACCTGTCCGGCAGACGGCAACGGTGCGATGGTTGGTGTCTTCTATCAGGAGCTTGACGAACAGATGTATACGGATAACTTAAATACGTATTAGTAGGCAAGTAATTGTTATTCTTCTACAATAGTAGAATATATTGAATTATTGACATATCGCTAACACGGGATGAAGGGAACGGTGGTGGATTTATTATGGATCAGATATACATTGCGATGGAGACGCTTGCAGCAATCGTCACATTGATTTTGATTTATGCGAACATTTTTGAGAGTAAACAGAGCTCGAATAAGAGAAAGCTGTTCTCGCATCTTTTAATTGCCACGGAGGTGGTTGTTGTTGCCGATCTGATTACCTGCCTGGATCTGGACTGGAAGCGACTGACGCTATTTTTACAGGTGTTACTGGTGCTCACGTATGTTGTTCCTTCGGTGCTTCAGGTATTTTTCTCTATGTACATCTATGAGCATATCTCCCTGAAGGTTTCGGTGAGCCGGAAGCCATTCTACTTCATGGCCTGGTTCGCGGTTGTGGAAGGGATTCTTACACTTGTTTTATGTGTAAGCGGAGAGCTCTATTCGATTGTGGACGGGGCATTTCAGAGTGGTCCGCTTGAGACGCTGTACTACATTATGAACCTTGTTGCGGTACTGTTTTTCATGGCGATTATCATAGCAAACGGTCGGAAGATCGGCACGCATGATATGCTTGCGGCGCTGTCCTTCTGTGTTGTTCCGTATCTTTCCGTTGCGATGACACTTGCTACCGGACTGAATGTTACGGTAACGCTTCTTTCGGTCAGCATGCTTTTTATGTATGTTATGCTGCAGGCAGAGAATGAAAGCTTTCTGTACGGTCGTGCCAATCTGGATGAGCTGACCGGTTTATATAACCGGGCAGCATATGAGGATGAGATCGAGAAGTACGAAAGTAACTCGCACCATCCTGATTTTGTCTATGCTTCCATTGACGTGAACGGACTGAAGCAGGTCAATGACAATCTGGGGCATGCAGCCGGCGATGAGCTTCTATGCGGAGCCGCAACGTGTCTTAACAATGTTCTTGGCAAATACGGTAAAGTATTCAGAACCGGCGGAGACGAGTTCGTTTCGATATTCCATGCGGATGAAAGTCGGCTCGCGGCAATTATGGAGTCGCTTGAAGCGGAAACACTTCGATGGAAGGGTAAGCAGGTGGATTCTCTGGCAATCTCGGTCGGCTACGTGACAGTGCGTGAGTTCCCGGATAAAACCGTGCTCGAGGTAGCGAAGCTTGCCGATCAGCGGATGTACGAGGCAAAAAGACAGTATTATGCGGCGAAGGGTGTTGACAGACGTGGGCAGAACGATGCGCATAAGGTGCTGTGTGCCCTGTATACAAAGATTCTGAAGATCAACCTCACCGAGGATACATTTTCCATCATCAATATGAAGGAAGAGGAGCAGAAGAAGGAGTTTGGTTTCACGGAGAAGCTGTCGGAATGGCTTACGGACTTCGGTAGAAGCGGACAGGTTCATCCGGACGACCTTGAGGCATATCTGTCGAAGGTACAGCTCCCCTATATTCGGGAGTATTTTCAGAGTGGTAAGACGTCGCTTACCGTTTTATACAGAAGGCGGTACGGTTCGGAGTTTAAGCAGGTCATGATGGAAATCATTCCGACCGGTGAGTATCGGGAGGATGACCAGAGTCTGTATCTGTATGTAAAGAATATTGATATTTAAGCGGCTTTTATGTGGCAGAAAAGAGTGTGCATTTTGTACACTCTTTTTTTCGTGCCTTTTGGGAGTCATCACCGCTTCTTTCGTGTGATTTTTGACCACATTTTTCGCTCATGTCCGTTATTATGTACATATGACCTGCTAACGTATGGTGTAAGAAGGCATAAGTTACCTTCTTACACCATTTTTCTTTGAAGTGAGACTTGCCTTTGATGCAGGCGAAGCCACCGGGAGCGGCACGCGCTCGGGGAGAGTATTCAGATGTGGAGGAACGAAACATGACAGACAGGCAGAACGTGCAAGGAAAAGAGAAGGCGCGGAAGGATACCAAGGAGGTGTTGATCCGGGTGTTACAGATTATGGAGGGAACCGATGCAAGGACACCGATGAATTCCAGGGAGATCAACGACGCTTTGATGAGTGAGTTTGGGATGCGGCGAATGGATCGGAAGACCATTTCCGACAATCTGACGACGCTGATGAGCTGCGGCTATCCGATTCGACAGATGGAGGACCGGCGCAAGGGCTGGTATATGGCGGATCACAGATTTGCCGATTGGGAGCTCAAGATTATGATGGATGCGGTGCAGCAGGCACGGTTCATATCGGCCGGGGAGGCAGAGACTATCCGAAAGAAGCTTTTAGGGCTCACGAGTAAGCGCGGGCGCAGCCGTTTTGCGCATCTGATGGAGCGGGATGCCGGGAATGCTCCGGTCGATTACGAGACAGGAGTGATGCTTGAGGATTTGCTTGAGGCAATCTATTCGAAGCGAAAGATCAGCTTTCAGTACACCGAGATTGATAAGACGCTTCAGAAGGTTCTTCGGCGTGACGGGGACCGGTATGTGCTGAATGTTTATGCGATATACTGGGCGGAGAATACCTATTACATCATCGGCGCGCACGACCACCGTGAGGAGCTCACGCAGTATCGCCTTGACCGCGTTGTGAACCTGAGTGTGCTTCCGGACAATGCGACTCCGGCGGCTACTAAGATCGGACCGAACCCGGAGCTGCAGATTCGAGAATTTATCGAGCGGAGCGTGTATCATTACTCCGGCGAGGTGATTCGGCTGGAGGTTTCCTATGAGCCGAGTCAGCAGACCAACGCCATCCTGTATGATTTTGCGGGCGATGATGTGCAGGTGCGGGAGTGCCCGAACGGACGTTGCATTGCTTCGTTTAAGAAGATGAACAGTGTGACACTTGTGGGGTGGTTTATGCAGTACGGCACCAGATTTAAGGTGCTTGCGCCACATGATTTGCGGGAGAATGTGTTTTCGGAACTGAAGAAGGCAGCGAAGCAGTATGTGTGAGAGGATGATGGTCGGTGAGAATTGAGGCGGTGTGACGGAAAATGAGCCCCTAACCCCGTCCCCAAGAGACCATTCGGGCTCTGCGGGGCGCCAAAGTGAGCCCCTAACCCCGTCCCCAAGAGACCAAAAGGAGGTGGCATGCAGCGCATGGTACTTTGCAGAAATGCAGCAGCTGATCTGAGCCGAACGCATAGAAGGTACGAGAACGGCAAATGTAATGTTAGTGTGGATTATTCGTCCCGAATCGTGTATAATGATGTATTATTGCAGCTTGTGGGAGGGATGTTGTATGAGAGACAGAAGCGTTGCATTTGTTGTTCGCGATGGCAAGATATTGATGGAGAGGTTAACCTATGGCGGGCGAACCTTCTACTCGATTCCGGGAGGCGGGATTGAAGACGGCGAGACGCCGGAGCAGGCAGCAATCCGGGAACTGAAGGAGGAGTGCGGGCTTGACGGTGTTATCGTGAAGCCTTTAGCTATTGTCTATGCGCGTGATTGGAAGGAATATTCCTTTGAAGTGCAGGTTTCGAAGGAGCAGGAAGCAATCAAGGGCTACGACCCGGAGGAGCCGGTTGATCAGCAGGCAATCAAGGAGGTTCGTTGGATGTCGCTTCGGGAGATGTCGGAGAAGGACAGAGCATTTATGTGGCAGTACGGCCTGATGGGAATCGACGGATTCTTCGATGAGCTCCTGTCGTGGGGAGATTGCATCAGCTATCCATTATAAGGGTGCTGAACTGTAGAAGCAGGAGGGCACGCGGATAGCATTGGTCGCAGTCGAATCATTGATGGGAGGTTATTATGATTGTTACAATAGAGACAGAGAGATTATTGATCAGACCTGTTGTGCCGGAGGATGCGGAAGCCATCTATCGATGGACGTCGGATCCGGAGGTGACTCGATATATGATCTACACAACGCACCCGAATGTGGAAAGCACTCGTGCATGGCTTGCGGGAAGAAACCTTTCGGATGAGAATTCTTACGACCTGGGAATTGCGTTAAAGGACACCGGAGAGCTGGTCGGAATGGGCGGCCTGGTTTACGAGCCCGAGGAGGATATCTGGTTGATCGGTTATAATCTCAGACGAGATATGTGGGGACAGGGAATCGTTGTGGAAGCGATGGAAGGCATCATCGCCGAAATACAGAAGCGGAGAACCATTCGCGCAATCAGGGGCGAATTTGCCGTAGAAAATGCAAAAAGTGGCAGGGTCATGGAAAAGCTTGGGATGCAGTACCTTCGGGACAGTGCATACAGCAAGTTCGACGGGAGCATCACCTTCCCGTCGAAGATTTATATCAGGTACTTCTTGTGAGAAGAAATGTATAAAGTAAGGGCATATGAAACATAAGGCATGCTTCATATGCCCGTTGTTTTTAGTAGTTCTCAAACAGATTCACGAAGATGTCAAAAATCGGTACGCCGTCGCAGGTGACTGTGCCGCCGTTTTCTTCGAGCGTTACCATAATGTACTGGTTGGTCTCGGTCCCGTTCGGATCTATGTAGAACAGGATCAGCTTGTCAACGCCGAGGAAGGCGAGCGGAATGTAGTTTCGGCCGGCCTCAAGGCTTAGCGTCTGGGTGCCGGGAGTATAGGACAGTCTGCTGCGATAGGTGTCTAAATCGAACACCTCGAGGCCCTTGAGCGGGGCTTTCAGGTCACCGCGGAACTGGAATTCATTCTGAATGGGACGAATATCACTCTTCAGATAAAGCTTTCCGTCCGTGCCGAAGGTCACCAGATTGGCAAGGTTCATGCAGCTGATCAGCTCGCCCTTTGTAAGGATGATGAAGTCTGTAGGATCGAGGCTCTTCAAATCGAGATAGGTCGTCTCTAAAAGCTCGGGCTCCAGAGCGGAGAATTCATCCGAATCATCAAACTGTGCATAAACATTACGCTGCTGGATATCGAAATATCCGGGCGTTTCGTCGATCATGTTCAGTGTCTTCGCGGCGCGGTTCAGCTCGTATACATAGATGTGGTCACTGCTGCCGATGGTACCGAGCATCACATAATCCTTACCGCCACAACGCACGTAATAGGGGCTTACGTAGATGATACCGTCTTCTACGTCAAATGTGATGGCTTTGTTGCAAAGTAGCTGGAGCTTACCTGTAGCGTCGGTAGTCCAAAGCTCGATTCCAATCTTGGTATAATACCCATACATATCGAATTCCGGGCGAAGGATGAGATTTCCGTTCATGACACCGTCAATCGCAAGAGCGGCACCTGCGGTACCGATACCGTAATTTTCGGGAACCTTAAAATACTTCTCGAGGAACACATCCTGATGATCGTCGAAGAAAACCGTTGTGGAATACATGCCGAGTTCGGAGGTGGCGAGCTCACCGGGATTGAAGAACACGGTGATACCCTCATAGTTGACAACGAATCTCATGGAAGCACCGAGCGCCGTAAGCTTAGAAAGAAGCTCCGACTCTGTACCAAGTGCCGTAAGGCGCGCATCATTCTCGTCATTACGAAGCTGCTTCGCTACAATTTGGAAGAACTCCGTTTCGTTAAGAACAAGGTCATTCAACGTGAGTGCCTTACCGGTCTTTGCGTCAAAGCTACCGGGGAAGACGCTTTCGCCTGTGAAGCCGTCGAGCTTGGCGTTATAGATGACCTTAGCGGAGATTACATTGGTGTCTGTACGGATGATTTCCGGAATATAAGTGATGCCAAAGGAGCCCTCGGTCGGACCGTTTCCTTCAAACCAACCGGTCTTCGCTTCGTAATCCTTTATGATCTGGTCTTCTCTTACTTTAAAGGAATCGATAAATTCTGTGAAAGCGATGAGACCTGCCTGGCAGCCCTCATCATTCAGAAACGCATAGGTGAATCTGGGACCTGCGATTCGGAGGAGTGCCTCTTCGCCGTAGGGAAGCCATTTGTCTGCAGTGCCGGCGTAAAATGTGAGCGGCAGTACGCTTTTATCAGCACGTACAACCGGCGGCTTCGGCGCCGGGGTAGGGGACGGGGTGACGGTGATGTCGGGCGCATCGGTCGGGGTGGGAGTCAAAGCAGGAGTGCCCTGCTTCGAGGGGTCTCGCTTCTTGCCCGAATTCGGTTCCTCGTTCTGACAGGCGCAGAAGCTAAGCGCCAGAACAAGAACCAGGATAAATGCCAATATTCTTTTCATATTCAGTCTCCGATTTATAGTGCGCAGGAAGACCTGCGTGTTATCATGCCATTTACTATAGCAAATATCGTGCTTCGTTGCAACAGGTCCTTTGGTTTGAGAGACGGTCTTACAGGCGGATTTATTTGCTTTTTTACATGTAATATTGTAAAATCATTATAACTGGCGCGAGTCGGAGGGGATGGGGTATTATTCCATTCAGCTGTATAGGCGTCACGACCCAACTTATTCCGACAAGATGTACACCCACGGAGAAAAGGATGCGCCGGATATTCTTCTGTGGGATTACACGAAGGAGCAGTGAATTTGTCTGCCCGTACGCCCCCATTTACAGAACGGCGGATGGGTAGTATGATAGAACATAATATGAAAACATACGGAGGACAGAAGCATGAAGATTGCAGTTACTTATGAGAATGGAGAGGTTTATCAGCATTTCGGACATTCCGAGAGTTTTAAGGTCTATGAAGTGGAGAACGGCGCAGTGGTTTCCGCTGAGGTTATCGGTACAAATGGCGGCGGTCACGGTGCACTTGCCGGCCTTCTTAGCGAGAAGGATGTAAAGGTCCTTATCTGCGGCGGAATCGGTGCAGGTGCGCAGAGTGCACTTGCCGCATGTGAAATCGATGTGATTTCCGGCGTGAGCGGCAGTGCGGATGATGCTGTTTCTGCATATTTGAAGGGAGAGCTTGTATCTGCAGGAGTGAACTGTGATCATCATAGCGGTGAGAGCGACGATGAGGAAGGCTGTGGCGGCGATTGCGGTAGTGGCTGCGGAGGTGGCTGCGGCGGTGGTTGCGGTGGTGGCTGTGGCGGACGTCGTCAGCCGGTGATGGAAGGTCCGAATGCAGGCAAGAATGTGAAGGTGCATTATGTCGGCACGTTGAATGACGGAACGAAGTTTGATTCGTCCGTAGACAGAGGGGAGCCGCTTGCATTTGTCTGCGGCGTCGGCATGATGATTAAGGGCTTTGATGCAGCGGTTGTCAATATGGAGGTTGGTCAGTCGGTGGATGTGCATCTGTCTCCCGAGGAGGCTTATGGCATGCCGGATCCGAACGCAATCTTTACGATTGAGATTGCACAGCTTCCGGGCTCTGAGGAGCTTACCGTCGGTGAGCAGGTATATTTGAGCAACCAGTTTGGACAGCCCTTCCCGGTAAAGGTTACGGCTAAGGACGATACGATGATTACCCTTGATGCAAACCATGAGCTTGCCGGCAAGGAGTTGAATTTCGCCATCACTCTGTTAGAGGTGGAGTAGATAGTCGGAGGTGGCTGATGCGTAAGCTTGGTCTGGTCGGCGGGACGGGTCCCGAGTCGACCTTGATGTATTATAAAGAGTTAAATGCGAGAATCGACCGAATGACCGAGGGGACAGCTATGCCCGAGCTTTCGATTGAAAGTGTTGACTTCCGCAAGGCTTGGAGGATGGTCGAGACTGCGTCCTACGAGGAGCTGGCATCCTATCTGTCTCAGAAGGTTAATGCACTGAAGGAGACCGGGGCAGAGGTGATTGCGCTGACTGCCGTAACGATGCATATGGTTTTTGACGCGATTGAAGCGAAGACGGGTGTCAGGTTATGCAGCATCCCGGCCGCAGTATGCAGAGAAGCAAAGCGGCGCGGGTATCAGCGAATCGGCCTTCTCGGAACGGCACTTACGATGGAGCAGTCGTATATGAAGAAGGATTTTGCGGCGGCCGGTATCGAGGTGGTTGTGCCGAATGAGGCGGAGCAGGCGCTGATAGCCAAGCGAATTCTTACGGAGTTAGAGGTCGGAATTGTAAAGGAGAGCACCCTCAGCGAGTTCAATGAGGTGCTCCTTCGGATGCAGAAAGAGCACGCAATCGAAGCAGTCGTTCTTGGCTGCACGGAGCTTCCGTTACTTCTGTCGGACGAGAGGTGTGTGCTTCCATGTCTTGACAGTGTTGCCATTCATATTGACGAGCTGATTCGGTTAGCAGGCGAGGAAGAATAAGGAGCATTGATTGAAACGAAACGAAGCAGAGAAAAAGAGCATTCTTAGGAAAGCCGCAGAATTGTATGCATTTGACCTATGTCACGTAGAGGAAATACCGGGACATGAGGGCGGTCGAAATCTTGTGTATACAATCGGTTGCGAGTCGGTGCTTCGGGTATCGACGCTTAGCGACAGAACCTTTGAAGATTATGTGGCTGAGATTGAATATATCCACTATCTTTCCGAGGGCGGTGCGTCGGTAGCGGATTCGATTCCGTCGAGGAACGGAAACCGTGTGGAACGGATTGACAATTCGGTTGTCGTCCTTTTTGAGAGGGCCAAAGGGAATCAGTTTGCAGAGCACAATTATCAGTATCTGGAAGACGCCCCGATTGAGGAGTATTTCTTCCGCATAGGTCAGGTTCTTGGAAGAATGCACGCACTTTCTAAGCATTACAAGCCTAAAGCGGTGCGCTTTGACTTTTTTGATAAGTATTCCGAGGCATATTTTGAGCAGCTGATTCCGGATGATTTCCTGTGCATGAAGACCGTTACCGGACGGCAGATCAAGGATGCTTTGTCCGGAATCCTCGAGCAATTACGCTCCTTTCAGCGCACTCCGAACAACTACGGAATGGTTCATTTCGATTACAGTGACGGAAACTATAATATTGATTATGAGACCGGAGCGATTCAGGTTTTCGACTTTGACAATTGCCGTACCTGCTGGTATTTATACGATATCGCGAATCTGTGGGTACACGGACTCGGATTTACGGCGTGGAATCCTGACCCCACGGCAAGGCGCTCATATATGGAGCAGTATATGAAGACGGTTCTTGAGGGATACCAATCGGAATGTGACATCAGCGAAGAGGAGCTGCAGCATCTTAGGATTATGGTCAACGCAGTGCTTATGGAGAATATCATTGATTCCTTTGAGGTGATGAAAGCACAAGGAGAGGCGTTCCTGTTCGATGAGGAAGAGAGCTATAACGTCAAATGCCTGGTAGAAGGTATCAACTGGTTTGGCTTCTACAGTGATATTTATGATGTGGAGGCACCTTTTGAAGCCGAGGTGTAAGCCTTAAGCAGGTGAGGAAAAGGGGAGAATGAAGGATGGAATGGGCTGATCTGATTACGGGGTGTCTGCTTCTTGGTGGGGCATTCATCGTATTTACCGTTATGAACTACCGTATTCTTTTTATGCGAATAAAGAAGGCTGAGCGTATTCCGTCGCCGGCACCGCTGCTTGGAGGCGTAGCCGGTTCGCTTCTTGTGATATGCCTGGCTGGCTTTCGGCATATCTGGTTGATTCTTCTCCCGCTTCTGGTCGATCCGGGGAGCATACCGCTTCTTATCTGGTTCGTAATCTGTGTACTACAAGACGTGAATCGGAAGGAATCCTGAGGGGATTGAGAGGTCTTGCGGAAACTGCGAGAGAAGGAAGAAAGTGAGTAAAGTCGGCGGACTACTTGTGTAGAATGGGTGGCTGTCGTGAGCCTTGCGGAAGCTTTGGGCGGTGTATGGAGCGGGCAAATGTATTGGTGATTTGATACTGGTTCGGCAGGAATCATTACGGCAGATTATTTTGGTTTTTTTGAATATGACCATTATTTTGTACACTTGGTCGTGTATTGTTATGGTGTAAGAAGTGATAGAGAAGCTTCTTACACCATTTTCCAATTATGTAGGTTCTGTTTCTGATGGGCACATGGGAAACCGTGTCCGGTGGCGAAAGTCTATGGAATATGTAATAAAATGTGACACATGGCAAGGCACCGATGCTTTGCGCGCCGTTCTTTATGTAAAAAGTGGAAGAAGTGAAGCGGATATAGTATAATAGCCTTATGGATGATGGGGCGGGAATGGTTCTTGAATTGAATGATAGTGGAGGACTTGATGATGCTTTTATGGATTTTATTTGTGTCTTTAGTGATTGTTCTGGTAGTCCTTTGCGTCTGTATCATACAGACGGTTGGAGAGAACCAGGAACATGCGAATAATGTTGCGATTGCAAATATGATGGCTGAAAATACATCGCTCAGTCCAGATGGCGAGGAGTTGGCAAAGCGAGAGGCAAGGTATTGCTTGGAGGAATTCTTCTACGGCAAGGGGGTGCAGAAGGTAGTATTTACGACTACCGAAGGCAATGGGACAATCATTCGTGTTGATAAGTATGGTGAGTTTTCTTTGCGATCGCAGGACTATCATGCATTTATCCGTATCGGTTATAACAATATAACTGACGGGTCAAAAGCTGTCGCAATGCATCAGTCTATCATTAACTGGATTGAGAAGGGGATAGAGAAGATTGATAAGCAAATTCCAGATATGGAAACACATAAGATAGATATACCGTCATTAGAGAAGCATATTCGTAAGGCTGCAAAAAAGGCTGGCATTTCTATCGGCGAGATCTACGGTGCAACTGCCTTTGAGACAACGGCGAGAAAGGCAAATGTTACGCTGAAGGATATTTGAGCTGTTAAACTTTTTTGCTCGCTCTTTTTTAGTTTTATAAGGAGGGATTATGGCAAATTGGGGGTATGAAAGAGGATTTGTTATAGAACATGATCCGACAATCAAAAAACGCATTGATTGTAAAGATTGCTGTCACTATGATTCCTCAGACAGATCTTGCTCTAGGAGAGGCTTGTATCTGCCGGAGGATGGATATAATTCTTGGCGCAACTGTAAGACATTTTCCCTAAAGCCGAATGTGTCACACTATTATGAGAAACAGAAGATGTTAGAACGTATTCGCGAAAGGGATCGGAAAGCAGAGGAACGCAAAAAGAAGACTGCGGGGTATTCCGGCCGAACTCATCAGAATGAATATGAAATGAAAGAGACACTCAACGACGAAGGGGAAAAGCAATTTTCTCAAAGCGGGGTTCAGTTTGTACCTGGAGATTTAGTGCGCCATAAGTTATACGGAATAGGTACGGTTGTATCTTGTGATTTTAAGCATGTTACGATTTCATTTCGTGATAGTGTTGAACCACGTACTATGAGTCGGTCTTTTTGTATGGAGCATAATCTTTTAAAACCATTATAGCATGAAGATATATTTGCGGAGATTAAAAGTAACAGATGAGTACCACTGAATAGGTACAGTAATACTTGATAAGAATATCGGGAGGTTCATCATGTCAAACACCAGCCTGGAACGATTCCGAAAGGCGCAGGAGGAGAGATACGATGCGGCTTTCTGGGCGATGAAGATGGAGCATTTGCCATTATTGATATGGGGAGGTTTCGGAGATGATGATTGAAACGGAAAGATTGATTTTGAGAAAATGGGCCGTGAGTGATGCGGAAAGCTTATATACCTATGCGAAGAACCCAAATGTTGGGCCGATTGCAGGCTGGCCGCCGCATCAGAATGTGGAATCGAGCAGATATGTGATTGAAAATGTGTTCTGCGGCGCGGAGTGCTACGCAATCTGTGAGAAGGGCACTGATGTAGCAATCGGCGCGGTTGAACTGAAGCTGAACGGCCATACGGATATGACCGAGCGCGATGATGAATGTGAGCTTGGATACTGGCTTGGCGAGCCGTTCTGGGGCAGAGGCTACATGCCGGAGGCTGCGAGGGCGCTTATGAAGCGCGGATTTGAAGAGCTTGGCATGACGACAATCTGGTGTGGATACTATGATGGCAATGTGAAGTCGAAAAGAGTGCAGGAGAAGCTTGGATTTACCTATCATCATACCTGCGCGGAGGTTCCGGTTCCCTTACTGAATGAGGTTCGAATCGGCCATACGAACATTATGACGAAGGAACAGTGGATGAATAAGAAGAAAGAGGCAGACAAAACAGAATGTTAAGGGCCTTGTTGATTATTATCCTGATTGTGGTACTGCTGATCGCGCTTGACTTTGTGCTCGCATCGTTCAGAACTGGTTTGATCGGAATTCCGATTTCGGTTATGCTACTGCTTGTATTATTCAGGTGGCGGGATATGCGCAGACCCGCTTTGAGGAGAAGTGATGAAAAAGGATAGAATTCATGTGTCGGTGGTTGTGCCGGCACACAATGAAGAAAGATACGTAAAGCGCTGTATGGATTCAATCCGGAAAGCATCGGAGTATTTTCCGGGAAATGTGGAGACGATTATCGTGTGCAACCGTTGCACGGATCGAACGGAAGTAATTGCGAGGGAAGGCGGCGCCAGGGTCGTTTTGAATGAGGACCGGTGCATTGCCAAGGTGCGCAATGCAGGAATCCGTGCGGTTAAGGGCGAGGTTATCATTACCATCGACTGCGATAACCGGATGACAAAGTCGACCATCACCGAGGTGTATCGCCTGCTTAAAAGCGGCAAGTACATCGGGGGCGGGGCACCCATTCGGTTTGAGCGGTATTCTTTCCCGCTTTGGTGCAATGATATTTTGTGCCGGATTGCCTTTGGCGTCACCGGTTTATACTGTGGAATCTTCTGGGCGACGAAGGAAACCTTTGAAGCCATCGGCGGATTTGTCGAGAAAAAGGCCATGGAGGATGTGGCGACCGCGAAAAAGCTTAGGGCTTACGGAAGGACGCAGGGAAAGCGGTACACAACGCTTAGGAAGAATTATCTGATTAATTCGACCAGAAAATACGATGATCTGGGAGACTGGCTGTATTTTAAGCTGATGATTCAGAATGCCGGGGCACTTTTTAAGGCGGCGCTTGGGAACACTGAAGCGTATGATCGATTGTTGGATGAGATGTTCTATGATTATAACGACAAGCATTGACGGCCTAGGCTGTGTAGATAGCTTTGCCGCGAACTATCTGATTTCACCAGCTTCGCTCAGAAAGTTTTCTCCGACGAAATATGCATCGGATGCTGATATCATTGCTTTTGCGGAATCAATCGGCGTTCATCCGGGCATTATGGCTCGTTTTTAAGGTCTTGGAATGTAAGAATGCCGCTTTGGTGCTTGTATTATTTCTGTTATACATGTGATATGTTGTTTTTTTGAATATTTTTTTGGAAAATTTCAATTGTAATATTTTAAGTTTGAAAGAAAAATGTTATAATGGGCATAACTCCGGAATAATGGAGAGTGCAAAGGAGGCTTGTCTATGAGTAAAAAAATCAGAAGGATTGGCGTTCTTACTTCCGGTGGCGATGCACCCGGAATGAATGCTGCCGTTCGTGCGGTTGTTCGTACTTGTATGTATGAAGGCATAGAGTGTATCGGCATCAGACGAGGCTGGAATGGTTTGATCAATGCAGATGTGTTCCGCATGACCGGAAAGGATGTCGCACATATTATCAATCAGGGTGGTACCATTCTGTATACAGCAAGAAGTGAGGAGTTCCGAACCAAGGAGGGTCGTGCGAAGGCATATGCTACCTGTAAGATGATTGGTTTGGACGGTATTGTTGCCATCGGTGGTGACGGTACATTTGCCGGCTGTCTTGCCTTTTCCAGTGAGTATCCGATCTCTGTAATCGGTATTCCCGGAACGATTGACAACGATATCGGCTGCTCTTACTACTCTCTGGGTTATGATACCGCAGCGAATACCGCTATTGAAGCAATCGATAAGGTTCGTGATACCATGCAGTCTCACGAGAGATGCTCCGTTATTGAGGTAATGGGTCACCATGCAGGTAACCTGGCACAGTATGTCGGTATTGCAACCGGTGCTACTGCCGTTCTTGTTCCCGAGAAGCCGTGGGATTTTGAAAAGGATGTTGCCTCCAAGCTGAGAGACGCTCGTCTGGCCGGACGTACCCATTTCATGATCATCGTTGCAGAGGGTGCAAAGATGAAGATTGACGGTAGCGTGGATAACGGTGTAGTCGGAAACGGCAGTGCAGCACAGCAGGTTGCCACTTTGGTAAAGGAGAAGGTTGGTTTGGATCCGCGTGTTACGGTTCTGGGACACACCCAGCGTGGTGGTTCTCCGACCGCTCGTGACCGTGTCAATGCATCCCGTATGGGTTACTATGCTGTAGAGCTTCTGAAGAACGGTGCAAATAACCGTATCGTCCGTACCTGGGACGGTCGTGTTTGCGATATTGATATGGTTGAGGGACTGAAGATGCAGAATGTTCTCTCTGTAGAGGAGCAGAAGGTTCTGGATGCTATGACGGGTTCCTTCCTGTCAAAGGGACCGACCAGAGAAGATGATGAGGAAGAAGCATTCAAGAAGAAATACAGAGCAGAGATCGAAGCAGAGCTTACTGTTAAGCTGCGCGCAGAAATCGAAGCACAGGTAAGAGCTGAGTTGCAGGCAACGAAGTCATAATCGCATTCGGCTATTGATGTTAACTGGAGGCCATGTTCCGCCCGGGGACATGGCCTTTTCTTTCCGGGATGTTGGCCGGAGGAATTCACTATGATTATAGATATTGATCGATTGAAACGTGATTTGAAGGATGCGTGCTATGCTGCCTATTTCGGTGGCGGAGTCGGAAGCGCGCTGATGGAGTCCTTTGAGATTGAGAAGGCCTCTCCTGAAGAACTGGTGCGTCTGGCGAAGGAGCTGGGACCACAGAGGAATCCGAACGAGTAGGGTGAGTGGCACCATTTACATAACTTTGTCGAATGAGGAGGGGGAAGATATGATACCAATGGAAGTGCGGCTGCGTCCGCAGGAGGACTATAAAGAGCTGTTCACGGTTGCGACGGATTCCGTGAAGTGCACGGATGAAGTCATCGGCGTTATGCCGGATCGGAAGCTTCTGTTCATCAAAGAGCGTCTTGCAAACCAAGGGAATGCTTACTATATGGACAGGGAATTTTACAGTATAGATGGGGCAGAGTTTCACATTTATCTTGAGCGTGCAAAGGCAAATGGCAAGCTTCAGGAGGCAATAAAGAATGGCTGTACCACCTTAGAAGAGGTGGAGCAGTATGAAAAGGATACTGTGGAGCAATATCGTTATATTGTCCTTCGTGAGATGCCGCAGATCAAAGAACAGGCTGCGGAATGGTTTCATAGCAAATGGGGCGTACCCAAGGAGGCTTATCTTGCATGTATGGAAGCATTCCTACGCGGCGAGAGCGAATATGGATGGTATCTGTGCCTTTTCGGTGATAAGATTGTTGGCGGACTTGGTGTAATTGAGAATGATTTTCATGACCGGAAAGATCTTGTGCCTGATGTTTGTGCGGTTTATACAGAGGAGGCGTATCGTTCTCGCGGAATCGCCGGGAAGCTTTTAAATATGGTGGTGGAGGATTGCAGACAGAAGGGAATCTCTCCTCTGTACCTTATTACCAATCATACAGACTTTTACGAGCGATACGGTTGGGAGTTCTACTGTATGGTTCAGGGCGATGGAGAGCCCGAGATGTCCAGAATGTATATTCACCGATAGGGGAAGGCAGGTATGGCCTTACTTTCCAATGGTTGATTCGTATATGCTGATTTCACGGATCCTTCCGACTATTTTAGTTCGAATTTACCAATGAAGCAGGGAGCTTATAAATATGGTTACAAATGCGTATATCGATTTTAGCGAAGAAGTCAGAAAGGCGTTAGCGGAGCATAAGCCGGTTGTGGCAATCGAAACGGGCGGAACCTTTGAAGGGATTCCTTATCCGGACAATGCAGCAACGGCATTTGCCGTAATGGATATGGTCAGAAGAAACGGTGCGGTACCTGCCTACCTGTCGATTATGGACGGAAGGGTAAAGGTCGGGATGTCCGATGAAGAAATCGAACGCTATGCGAGACTTCGCGGGACTATGCAGAAGGCCTCAGGCAGAGAGATTGCACAAATCATCGCACAAGGCAGGAACGGCGTTATGACGATTGCCGCAACAATGGCTGTTGCAGATTATGTCGGCATATCCGTTGTTTCGGGCGGCGGAATTGGCGGCGTCCATAGAGGTGCGGAAACATCGATGGATATTTCTTCCGATCTGGAGGAGCTTGCGAATCGCAATGTTATTGTGGTTTGCTCCGGTGCGAAATCCATTCTTGATTTGAAGCTCACGATGGAATATCTGGAAACGAAGTCGGTGTCCGTCATCGGTTATGGGACCGATGAACTTCCTGCCTATATGGCTCGCTCAAGCGGTATCAAGTTGACCTGCAGAATGGATGATGTTGAAACGATTGCAAGGACCTACCGGGTGAAGAATGCATTTGGAATTAAGACGGGTATGGTACTTGCGAATCCTATCGACGAGGCATACGCGGTAGATTCTATGCTTATGAATCAGGTGATTGAGGAGGCTATTTTAAGAAGCCGGGACGAGGGAGTCTCTGGCAAGGCGATTACCGGTTATCTGATGAAATATGTGAAAGAGAAGATGGGCAGCGACAGTATGGAAGCGCAGAAGCATATGATTATTCAGAATGCTGCGCTTGCAGCGGAAGTGGCGGCAGAGCTTGGCCGCAATTAAGCGGTGGAAGGTTTTAGACGATACTCCGGTAAGAGACAAGGCCCGGCACACCGGAACGATTTTCAAAAAAAGCGAGGTATGAAATGAGCATCATCAGTAATATAAAAGAGAAAAAATCAATGTATTATACGGACGAAGATGCACCGAGTCTTATGACATTTCTACTTTCTTTCGTATTGGTCCACACTGCATTCATGATCGGATTTTACATGGTGGGCGTTAAGGAGATGTTTGTCTATAATATCCTGAGTGTTTCGTTCTTCCTTGCGCTGATTATCTGGCTTTTTACACAGGAGCACGCCAATTACAGTGTCATTGATGTTCTGATATCCTTTGAGGTCGCATTGCATCAGGTATTGGCGATTCATTTTGTCGGGCTTGATGCAGGCTTCCAATATCTTCTTCTTGGATTAGCCACACCGATAATCTACTATAGCCTGAAGCATATATTCACAATTATCACCATTGTTAAGGCTGTTTTGAGCATGGGAATATTTCTTCTGTGCAATTATCTGTATAAATATCAGCTGACACCCGTATATCAGATAAATGATGAGCGTTGGCTTACATGGACTTATTATATCTGCATGCTCTGCCTTTATGTAACGGTTGCTAAGGGAACGATTGAGTCGTATACGAAGTACAAAGGCAAGCTCGTGAAGGAGTATCAGTTTCATAAAGATGCCATCGAGAAGCAACTGTCGATGCAGCAGAATGTCATCCAGACGATTGCCGATATGGTCGAGGCAAGAGATGAGACGACCGGACTGCATACGGCGAGAACGAAGGAGCATGTGCACCAGATTCTTAGAAAATTAAAGGAATATGATAAGTATAAAGATCAGCTTACGGATGAGTATATCAAAGATGTTGAAGCGGGAGCCGTTCTTCATGACATCGGAAAGATTAAGATTCCCGATGCCATCTTGAATAAGCCCGGCAGGCTTACGGATGAGGAATACGCGATTATCAAAACGCATACCGTGGAAGGAGCCAACCTTCTGCGCGTGTGTCACAAGAGCCTTGACAATGAAGCCTATTATGAGATTGCCCAGAATATCGCTTTGTATCATCATGAGCGTTGGGACGACAAAGGCTATCCGCATAATCTCTCGAAAGAAGCCATTCCGCTCGAGGCACGTATCATGGCGGTCGCTGATGTGTACGACGCGCTGATGTCAAAGCGCCCTTATAAGGAGCCTTTTAGTAAGGAAGTCGCAATCAAGATTATGCAGGACGGACGCGGGACCCAGTTTGATCCGGATGTGTTCGACTGTTTCTTAGCTTACATCACAAAGATTGCGTAGTTTAAAGAAATCGAAGAAGGAGAGGTAGATACGATGAAATTAACCAATGAACAGCTTAAGAAAATCTATTTCGGTGCGTACAGATTCTGTGAAACAGACGATGGATATCTGTCGGCGCATCAGTACACAAAGGCGCAGGAAGACTATTTTGAGAAGGCATTTGACTTCTGGTATGAAAGATGCAACGCCTCAACTGCCAAAACACTTGAATTTACCACTGAGGCAACGGAGCTCTCTTTTGATTACCGCATCCTTTGGGTTGGCTCTGAGGACTCCTTTGAGCTTTGCGTTGATGGACTGATCACTGACATCCGATATGTAAAGGACCTTGAAAGAGAAGGAACGCTACAGTTTACGATGCCTGAGGGAGAGAAGTCTGTAATCGTATATCTGCCGGCAGATGCCCGCGTTGTCATCAGGGATTTTACGATTAATGCAGCCTGCAAGCCTGCGGTTAAGGGCGAGAAGGTCCTGTGGCTCGGGGATTCCATCACGCAGGGCTATGGACCGTTAAGATCCTCCCAGACCTATGTCAGCGTAGCAAACCGACTGCTCAACTATGATATCATCAATCAGGGCATCGGCGGATATGTTTATGATCCAAAGGTTTTGGTCGAGATGGAAGGGTATAAGCCGGATAAAATCATTATCGCGCTTGGCACCAACCAGTACGGAACAGAAAGTATGGCTGAAATCGAGACTTACTACGAGACGATTACGAAGCTCTATAAGGACGTTCCGATTCTTGCAATCACGCCCTTGTGGCGCGGTGACAATGTGGAGGGAATTCCTACGCTGATTCGCTTCTGCGACCGCTTGAAGGATATTATTATGAAGTATGAAATTGTTACGATGGTGGAGGGCTGGAAGTTAGTGCCGCATCTTCCGGAGTACTTCATCGATAACCTTCACCCGAACCAGCTGGGCACAGAGGTATATGCAAGAAATCTTGTACGGGAAATCGAGCGACTGGGGTTTTAGTCGGCGGCAGATTGCAGTGCTATTTCCGCCGGGACAGCGCTGAAAGCGCAGATTTACCAGGACGCCGTTCGCCTAATCAAAAAGCGCTACGGCATCGATATGAATACAAATGGCCATCACAGTAAGCTCATCGACGAGATCCCAACACCGGACCTCGCAATCTCTATGGGCTGAGATGTGGCCTGTCCGTTCATCGGAAGCCCCTTTGACGACGACTGGGGTCTCCCCGACCCAACCGGCCAGGCGGATGAAGTGTTCGAACAGGTTATTGATGAAATTGAGTTGAAGCTTAGAAGGCTTGTGGAGTGAGATGGGACTCCACATTGATTTTTCAGGTGAAGATTACGTAGGCAGGTTGCTCTTCTAACGATGTGATGGAAGGCGCTTGGGATTAGTATATTAGGGGGATAAATGGATGCCTTTAAGATCTGTGGCTCTGTATAAAGGTAAATATATCGGCATTGAAACAATCTATACGGTTCATAATGGTTTTCAAATAAACGATCCTGAAAGGCTGAAGGAAGTTCGTGGGTATAGTCAAAGAAACGAATTGTTCTGTCCTTGCGGTTGTGAAACCAACTATATTTTGGTGGCAGGAGATAAGAATGTTCGCGAACAGCATTTTCGTGAGAAGGCTGGGACCAGAAAGAGAACTTGCACATTTGTTGAAGAAGGCGAGACCTCAATCAATTCCAGAATTGTGTTAAAGGTTTGGTTGGCCGAGAAATTGAAGGCAGATGATTTGCAGGAACGTGTACCAATCTCTGCCGTGGAGGAGTCTGCGCGAAGAGTAGAGTTTACTTTTCTTTCGAAGGATAAAAAACTAGGAATCCGCTATTGGAATACAAGAGCAAATATAATTGATGATAAGCTAGATGTAATACACACCAATCTTTCGGGAATCAGAGTGGTATATATTGTAGACCAATCGAATGGTAGCACAGGCGGCCAGTATCAGGAAATATTGATGAGATTGCAAGAGCGGCAGGGATATTGCTTGCTCCTCGGTATTGACGGATGCGAATATCCAAAAGCGCAACTTTGCGCTGTTGTTTACGAACGTGATGCAGATGGGTGCTGGCAAGAACTGCGAGTTGCTTCCGCATATTTGAAAGATGTAGATATAGAGGGAAACGAACTTCTTTTCCAAAAGAAACCTATCAACGATTTGGTTAGGAGAGAGAAGAATAGATTTGATTTGGAGCAAAAGGCAATAATAGACAGGCGACATGCCGAGGAGGAACAAAGGAAAGAGCAGTTTAGAATCTGGCAAGCCGAACAGGACAGGAAAGAGGCTGAACGTCGTTATAGACTGGCAGAAGAAAGAGAGAAGAGCATAAGGGAAGCAGCCGAAAGGGCAGAGCGCGAACGAATAGCAAAGGAAGAGTCGGCAAGAAGACTAGCTGAGAGTGAAGCAAAACGTAAAAGTGAGCAGGAAAACCAATGGAGTTTCTTTAATCAAAATTTAGGAGAAAACATTTTGCAACAGGAAGAGCAAGTAAAAGATCCCGATGGAGAATTATGGTTCCTGTGTTATTTTTGTAAGAAGACTCTTGGTAAGCGTGATCTTTTCATAGATATTCTTGGGCCTTATGGCACCAATAGGGGCAAATGCAAAGCTTGCGGTATGCATTTTTTGAGACCGTTGGACTACAAGAAGAGATAGGCGTGACATCCATTTTAAGACATTGCAATAGAACATTTGAATGTATTTATACTGATTGGTAAGAAGTTTACATGTCAACATATTCTACAAGAGTAGAATGCGAAAAACTTTGCTTTCGCAGATAATTTGCTATTGCCCTTATTCTTTTTGGAAATTAATAATGGAGCGGAGAAAATAAGAAAGTAGAGAGGTACAACATGTTCGAAGGAATCGATTTTAAGGCATTCTGGGATGATTCAGATTACTCGGAAGAGAACTATCATTCAAAGGATTATACGGATGAGCTGTTACGGGATGTGGAGAGGGAATTAGGATATCATTTGCCGAAAGCATATGCTATGCTGATGAAGCAGCATAACGGCGGCTTGGTGAAGCTTGCTTGTTGCCCCTGTGCGAGGGGAGCAGGCATGGCAGAGGATTACATCAGTATATCCGGCATCATGGGAATCGGAAGAGACAAGAAATATTCCTTGTGTGGTGCGCGGGGAAGCCGTTTCATGATTGAAGAATGGGGCTATCCGGCAATTGGCGTGGCGATATGTGACACGCCGTCGGCGGGACACGGTATGGTCTTTTTGGATTACAGAGACTGTGGCGCCACCGGGGAGCCGTGTGTTGTTTACGTGGATCAGGAGCAAGATTATAAGATCACGAAGCTTGCGGACGATTTCGAGGCATTTGTCGGACGATTGCGTGAGAGGCCCTCGGAAACAGGCAATGCGGTCGAAGGCTTAATCAGCGGCGGCATGAAAGTTACGGACAAGCTTCTCGCCGCTTTGGCGAAGATCAAGAATACCGATTCCTGAAAGGATTGCGCCGGGCAGTCTATTCTAATGGGCAAATGTGGAGAGAGGTTTCTATGGCAGAGCAGTTTTTAACATTGATGGCGGATCTGGATGATGATTCGCAGGCGATAATGGCCGGGTGGTATGAGGCGTTGACAAAGGCAGGGTTCGACGGGCAGCAGACGCACGGGCTTCCGTTTCATATTAGCCTCGCGACGTATCCGCTTGAAAGAGAGGCTGAGGCGATTTCGCTCGCGCGAAAGCTGGGAGAACATTGGCATGAAATCCCTTTTTATATTAGCCATATCGGCGTATTTCCGGGTGGAAGGGTGCTGTTCGGAGCGCCGGATATGAGCCCGGAACTCTTGGCTTTGCATAATGCGAGCGAAGAGATTGCGAGCACGCAGGAATATGTATGGACGCCGCATGCAACGATTATGATTGACGAGCCGGACATTGTTGCGAGGGCGTTGCCTGCGCTCGCCGGATCCTTTGCTCCGTTCTACGGTAAGATCGTGCGGCTCCATTTATGCGCCTTTTGGCCTACACGCGAGATCGTGACGGTCGAATTGGTGAAATAAGGGATTGGATTGGGCAATGAGGAGGAAGCCAAATGAGCCCTTAACCCCGTCCCCAAGAGACCAAAATGGCTGATGGGGAAAAAGGTGGTGCTTCTTTCCGGCGTGATAAGTTATTCACATTCTTGATATTTTCATAAGATTATGTTATGATATGGGCAATTTATTGAATCCTATAAAAAGAGAGGACTAACATATGGATAAAGTTGTTTTGGCTTATTCCGGTGGACTTGATACCACCGCGATTATTCCTTGGTTGAAGGAAACCTACGGCTATGATGTAGTATGCTGCTGTATCGATTGCGGACAGGGCGAGGAGCTTGACGGTCTGGATGAGAGAGCAAAGCTTTCCGGTGCTTCCAAGCTTTACATCGAGGATGTTGTAGATGATCTTTGCGAGAACTACATTATGCCTTGTGTACAGGCGGGTGCTGTTTATGAGCACAAGTACCTGATGGGTACTGCTATGGCAAGACCCGCGATTGCGGCTAAGCTTGTTGAGATTGCTCGTAAAGAGGATGCTGTAGCTATTTGCCATGGCGCAACCGGTAAGGGTAATGACCAGATTCGTTTCGAGCTTGGTATTAAGGCACTTGCTCCTGACATTAAGGTGATTGCTCCCTGGCGTGATGACAAATGGCAGATGGATTCCCGTGAGGCCGAGATTGATTACTGTAAGGCACACGGCATTGATCTTCCGTTCGGAACCGATCAGTCCTACAGCCGTGACAGAAATATCTGGCACATCAGCCATGAGGGACTCGAGCTTGAGAATCCTGCACTTGCTCCGAACTATGATCATATGCTTGTTCTCGGCGTTACTCCCGAGAAGGCACCTGAAGAGGGCGAAGAGCTTACCATTAACTTTGAAAAGGGTATGCCTGTTGCATTGAATGGTAAGAAGATGAAGGTTGCGGATATCATTCGTGAGCTCAACACCATCGGTGGCAAGCATGGTATCGGTATTGTTGATATCGTTGAGAACCGTGTCGTAGGTATGAAGAGCCGTGGCGTATACGAGACTCCCGGCGGAACCATCCTGATGGAAGCTCATCAGCAGCTTGAGGAGCTGGTTCTTGACCGTGATACTATCGCATTGAAGCTTGAGCTTGGTAGCAAGCTTGCAAGCATTGTATACGAGGGCAAATGGTTTACTCCCGTACGTGAGGCGATTTCCGCTTTCGTTGATGTTACCCAGCAGTATGTAACCGGTGAGGTTAAGCTTCGCCTTTACAAGGGCAACATCATTAAGAACGGTACCACCTCTCCTTATTCTCTCTACAGTGAGAAGCTTGCTTCCTTCACTACCGGAGATATGTATGACCATCATGATGCAGATGGTTTCATCACTCTTTGGGGACTTCCGCTCAAGGTTCGTGCTATGAGAATGAACGAGCTTAAGAAGGAGAACACGAAGTAATTCGTGATTAAGTGATAATGCGAAGAGGCTGCCGCACGTATGTGCGACAGCCTCTTTTTTGATTTCTGTCAGAATTATTTCAAAAGCTTGTAAATCATCTGCGCATCATAGGTGATGCAGGAGAGCTTCTCTACTTCAATGCGATACAGGGCATTTGCCGCAATATGCTCGGCAGCCTGCTCGATATCGCGGATACCGGAGGTGTTGCGGAAGATTTCCATAACCGCGTCCAAAGCATCTTCGGTAAGCACAAGCTCATCCTCACGAAGACCGATTCGATGCAATACCTTAGGCATAGCAAAGTCGGTGAAGATAACGCGCTTCTCATCAGGCGTATAGTCCGGAAGCTCGATGACCGCGAAACGGGACATAAGCGGAGCACTGATCTGGCTTCGGTCGTTGGCGGTGGCGATAGGATACACGCCGGTAGTAGGAATGTTACACTCAATATAGTTGTCGGTAAAGCCGAGATTATCTAAAAGGGTCAACAGAACGTCAGCGGGGTTGCCATTTCCTTTGCCGGCAGAAGCCTTATCGAGCTCGTTGATGATGAAGAGCAGATTCGAACTTTCGGCATTGGCAAATGCCTCCATGATGAGGCCGGGCTTTGCGTTGGCGTAGATTCTCGAGCTACCGGTAAGCTGCTCGGGATCGTTGATGGAGCTCATCTCAAGCGTTGTCCAGGACATCTTAAGAATTCTGGCGACGGCGTAGGCTAGCTGGGATTTGCCGGTTCCGGCAGGACCAATCAAAAGAATACCATAGGCCGGAAGGGTGTGGGTACGATTGATCTGAATGATGGTTTCGATGATGCGCTGCTTTACGGAATCGAGACCGTACAGCTCCTCGTCGAGAATCTTTCTTGCCTCCACGGGATCGATCGGCTGGAAGTTGGTATTCTTCCACTGAATATTCAGCATAATGGAAAGCGCACGCTGTGCGTGACGACGCTCCTCAGGGGTTACTTCTGCGGATTTGGCTACCGCGAGATTTCTTCTTGCCCAAAGACGAATGGTATCGGGAAGCGTGCTGCCTGCACAAGTGAGGTAGTCGGTAATGCTTTGGATGCTTGTAAGCTTCATCTCATCTGCATCCTCTAACTCGTCGATATCCACCGTATCCTCCGAAGGGGCACCGCTTTGGAAGAGTCGGTTCATCATAAACTGCAGGAAACCGTTCTCGCCGGAAATCTTGGCGCCGCGCATGGAAACGCCGGTCTCGTGAATCTTGTAGACTGCATAGCCATCGGGCATCTGCTTTCCGGACAGGCGAACCATAATGTGGTTCTCACCAAGCCAGCGAATCAGGTTCTCGAAGCGGGCATCGATAAGTAAAATATCATGTTCGTTTCTCTCGGATCCGTCCGGCAGAAAGGACGTGCCCTTTACGGGTGCGGAGAACATACCCTCCACATGATGTGTAAGCGTCTGCTCCTTGTCCTTCAAAAGCATAATCGGATGCTCGGGATCCGCAGAGTGATTGCGGGTATAGATCAATTCATAGGTTTTCTCTGCCTTAACGGCCTCTTTCTTCTCCTGGTTAAAATCAAAAACAGGCATTTCATACCTCCCAATTCGGATTACGTCCCCCATTCTATCATAGAATGTTCAAGACCACCACAGCAAAATGCGGCACGCCTTTCCGGGTCAATAAATCGTTCGTCGATTCATATCTTTCATAGCTCCTTACCACTATACCACGCTAAGCCTGTTCTGACAAATGAAATTTGTGGGGGGAACTATTCGATGTTAACACTTGCCGGTTTCCTTAGAAGGGACAGACTCTTTCTATAGGGGCGAGTCTGGTTTGGCCCTATCCGTTTTTACAATGCGGGATTATTGATTATTCAGCCGCTTAAATAGGTGAAAATATAAAAATGCCGAAAAAGTTTCGACGTTGACCAAAAGAATGATGCGATAAAAAGCAATGTATTTCGAGAAAATGAAAAATATTGAAAAATTCGAAATGAAATGATAAGATAGTAATTACAAAATGTTGGAGGATTATAAGGCATATATTAATGTCAACAGAACCCAACACGCCTCTCCACGATGCGGACCACGTTGGGTCAATTAATTAGCAGTTTATAGCCAGATATATTTCGTGGATATCTGGCTATTTTTTATTGATATTCGGCGGTATTCCGCTGTATATTTGTGGAGATTAAAATGTGATTCATACGCCTGTTGTACACCCATTTTGACGAGTGCCGCGACATCCTGAAGGCGTAGCTTTCAGGATGGGAATTTTAAGTTATTATAGTAACGGGATTGCCCTCGATAAAGAAAAGATTATAGCAACGAAACCGGAAATTACCTAAAATAAGAAAATAGGTGGTTGCCGGTTTTTAATTATATCAAAGATTTGTTTAAGTTCGTCATTTTGTTGAAAATGACGAAGATAGTGCTTGCATTTGACGAAGTTGAAGTATATAATCTAATTAGGTCAAAATGTATAAAATGACGAAAATGAGAATTGTATGAGGCAATTGAAATGAGAAGTTTTGATTATACAGAAAAATGGAAAAAGTTATTAACTCCGGACATTGTGAATTATCTTACAACGATTCATGAATACAGAGGAGAGCAGCGATTAATTGCAGAAAGGCATGCGGATGTTCTTGAGAGTCTTGTTGAAGTGGCCAAGATTCAGAGTACCGAGAGTTCTAACAAAATTGAAGGTATTTATACATCAGACGATCGATTAAAGAAGATTGTTCTGGATAAGACAATGCCGAAGACTAGAAATGAGCGTGAGATTGCCGGGTATAGAGATGTGCTTAATACAATTCATGAAAGCTTTCCGCATATTCCAATCAGAGATACTTTTATTTTGCAGCTTCATAGAGATTTATATCGATTCGAAAATGCATCAAATGGTGGAAAGTTCAAAGCGGCAGATAATGTCATTGAGGAAGAGGATAATCAAGGCAATAAGTTCGTGAGATTCCGTCCATTACCTGCATGGGAAACACCAGAAGCTATTACTAATCTGTGTGCTGCTTACAATGAGGCAATCAATAGAAGTGAGGCGGATTCGCTCTTGATTATGCCAATGTTCATTATAGATTTTTTGTGTATTCATCCTTTTAGTGATGGTAATGGCAGAATGAGTAGATTACTGACATTATTATTGCTATATCAGAATGATTACATTGTTGGAAAGTATATTAGTTTGGAGAAACTGATAGAAAAGACGAAGGATAGCTACTATGAAGCCCTGCAGGATAGCTCACTTGGTTGGATGGAAGATGAGAATGATTACGAACCATTTGTGAAATATATTCTTGGAATTATCACAGCAGCTTATAGAGAATTCTTTGACAGAGCAAAGGTTGTAGAGGAAAAGAAGGTTCCAAAGCCGGATAGGATAGAGAAATTGATAAAGAATCATCTTGGTACCATAACCAAGTCAGAGATTATGGAAAATACACTGGGTATAAGCCAGACTACAGTACAAAGAACATTAACAGATCTTGTAAAAGAGGGAAAGATTACCAAAATCGGTGGAGGCAGATATACCAAATACACATGGAATTGGGACAAGGAGGATTAATCGTGATAACAGGTGAATTAAAGAATAGAATTGATAGCTTACAACTATTGAAAATGCTACTGGAAAGACTATTTCTGGTAAGGATAGTGATATTTATTTGTTAGATGAACCAGAGTTACGGCATTACTACGAATGATGGAATGTAAAATGAAAATGTCATGGCGATATGTTCGTTGCGGGTTAAGAGATATCGTTAAAAGGTTTGATGGTTAATATGCTATAAGAGGTGATAATATCTTAAAAATCCTTATATTATGGGCTTTCTGAGAATCGTTAAATTGTTAGGAGTAATCGTTAAAAGATTAGGGTAAATCGTTAAATTGTTAAAGTAATCGTTAAAAGATACGGTAATCGTTATACTGTATCTTTTTTGTTAAAATTACAAATTTGCATTTAAAGGTAAA
>JAKSPO010000017.1 GCA_024404675.1 Lachnospiraceae bacterium | reverse complement strand
CCGCGACCGAGCGGACGCAGAGCGGGCGCGAGGGCGAGGACAATCATCGAAGAGGGGGACGGCGACCGAGCGGACGCAGAGCGGGCGCGAGGGCGAGGACAATCATCGAAGAGGAAGACTGCCGCGACCGAGATATGCAAACAGACAAGATTGTTGATGGACAAAATTTCATTGTTCTATATAATTCGTTAATGAAATATGCTATAATGATTGGCGTGATTGCTATTTCAAAAATGGAGGGCTAGTATGAAAGAGGTTTTATTGGGGAGAAAGGGTACAAGGCGAGCGCTCAGTTTGCTTCTTTGCCTTGCACTGTGCCTGGTGTTAATGCCGTTGACAAAAGCGAGCATGAAAGCGGCGAAAGCAGAAGCTGCCGACCTTCCCGAGCTGCAGAATGTCAGATTGTCTGCTGACGGCGTGTTGACATGTGACGCATTCAATTCAACGGAAACAAGTAAGGTAATCTACTATTTCTCGATTTCGAGAAAGGCACCGTCGGTAGGAGCTACGGGTGGTGGACACAATAGTACGACGACCATCAATATAAAGGATTATATTGATTCTCATGGCTGGGGTGAAGGCGTCTACGAGGTGACACTTGTCGCATTGACGGGCTATTACAGTGAGGCCGGCAGAGAGATTTCCCAGAAATGGAAGGGTTCCTTTATCTATTACAGTTCTTCTGACAAGGAGCTTGGTATCTGGGTCAATGGTGTACAGTTCACAACCGGCAATGCCAAAACCGGTATCCGATGCGGAAGCGGTGTGGCAACACTTGATATGACGACCAGTCCTTTTACGGTTGTGCTTAACAATGCTGTCATCAACAATGTACACGAATGGCAGAACAACGGTACCTTATATCGCGGATGTATTTTCGGTAACAGTTTTGAACCGAGCGGACTCCCGGACGTCAATATAAAGGTTATTGGTAACTGTACGATCAATGTTCCGGAGAAGACCGGTACCAGTATATATAACGGCGGTATTTATTTTAACGGCAGTGCCAATATCTTCGGTGGCGGTTCGTTGACCATCAATATGAGTGGTTCGGACGAGAGAGCCCTCGGTATCCGCGTTTCGAAGCTCGACATAAGGGATATTACGTTGAAGGTTGATTCGCCCGGTTATGCGGTAGGATGGGGATCGCTTAGCAGCTACGTCAGCTTCAACAACGCAGAAGTTACCCTGCGCGGTGCAAAGGGTATCAGTGACAGCCCCAAGGTGACGTTCGATGGCTATGCACCGCAGAAGATTCTGATTGCTGATAACCTGAGCGGTAAGGACGCCCGGATGTGGGACGGCACAGTGTATCAGATCAGTCGCAATCCGTATTTATGCGCATCTACCGCTATAGCATTTGACATTCTTGGAAATCCCTATGTGGGTAATACGATTACTGCAGGTGCAAGCTGTAGCGATGATTTGATGATGGATTATTTTGACGAGCTTCTGGTTCCGTATTCCGGCAATCAGTACGGCAGATGGATCCTCACAAGTCCAACCGGAGTGGAAACCGTGCTGACTCCGTCTGTGGATGAGGAATACGACATTGAGCTTGTGCTTCAATCGTCCTGGGTCGGCAGTACAATTCGTGCAGAGTTTAAGCGTGTTGATGGCAAAAGATATGAGTCCAATCCCGTTACAATTATTCCGAATGTGAAGCGTAATGTTACTGTGAATGGTTTGACATATGAGATTCTTGACACCGGTGTGAAAGGTTTCGTTGCCATGCTGGCAGGACCTTCAGATCTTTCGGGTAGAGTTGAGATCCCCGCTGATATCACTGTTAACGGCGTAACCATTCCTGTTACGAAAATTAAAGAAAGCCTGTTTGTGGGCAACAGATATGTGACTGCAGTCATTATGCCTGACAGCGTGACGGACATCGGTTCTGCCATAGCATTTGTCGGCTGCACCGGACTGAAGGAGCTTCGAATTTCCAATAATCTTAAGCAGCTTCACAGCCAGTCTCTGAATGGATGCTCGCAGCTTGAAAGTGTGAATATCCCTACCTGCTGGACAGAGATTCCGCGTGGATTGTTCTTCGGCTGTGTAGGCTTAACGGAGATTACGGTTCCCGGCAATATCAGTAAGCTCCCTGTTGACTTCATGAGCGGCTGCACCGGACTAATGAAGGTTACGCTTGAAAAAGGCGTGACTGAGATTGGCGCGAATGCATTTTTCAAATGCAGCAATCTCGAAACGATCAATATCCCCGCGGGTGTGACGGTAATCGGCGAGAGCGCGTTCGCACGTTGCTTAAACTGTCACGATTGGGGTGATGCAACAGTTGACGGCAAGCTGGTGCTTCCTGATACGCTGACCGCTATCGGTGCGAATGCTTTTGAGCTTTGCGGTGCATTGAAACAGGTGACGATTCCTGTCGGTATCAGAGAAATTCCTGACAATGTCTTCTACAATTGCCAGAATTTGATGAAGATCAAGCTTCCCGAATCCCTCACGGATGTAGGGGACAACGCGTTTTACAATGTCGCCACGAATTCCAGACTGTCTGTCGAATATGCGGGCTCTGCGGAGCAGTGGTTATCTCTGATCAGCGATGCACATTGCGGCGTAGGTAACGACAAGCTGAAGAATTCCTCTCCGACCTTCGTTCCCAACACCTTCTATGGGGTTTACGTTAACGGAGTTCAGTTTGACAATATCAATTCTGTTTTGGGTATAGCCTGCGGAAGCGGTAAGGCTTATCTTGATGTGAGCACGAAGCCCTATGTTATCACGCTTGATAACGCCACCATTACGAATACATTTGAGAATAACAAAAGCTTTGGCGGTATTTACGGAAACAGCAACCTTGCGGGAAGCATCGCGTCCTGCGATATCAAGCTGATTGGTGAGAATGTGATTGATCTGCCGGAGATCACTCTGCCTCCGCAGGGTGGCGCTGCTTATACCAACTACGGTATCAGCTTCAACGGAACGGTGAATATTAGCGGTCCCGGCTCCCTTACCATTACGGTCGGCAATGCCGAGGGTTCGGTTTACGGCATTCATTCACATCATATTAACCTGAAAGATATGAACCTGACCATCTACTCGCCCAAGTATGACATCGGCTTTGCTTCCGCCGGAGCGGATTTTACGATGGAAAATGTGGATGCTACACTGAGCGGTGGAAAAGGCATCTTCCCCAAGGATTATGTGTTATACAAAGCAAACAGTGATACCCTGTTAAAGACATTCAAGGGCTATACCTTCTCTGACATCAAGCTGTCCACGAATGCATACGGTGTCGGAACGGTTGCCTGGGACGGAACCCTTGAGGTACTGCAGGATGCCGGCTATCTCCGTGCTCCCATCGTTACGTCCGTTGAGGATTCTATCGGAGCAAAGCTTGAGGGCTATTCGTTGTCTTTGTATGATAATATCGGTGTCAACTTCTATATGTCGCTTTCGAACGCGGTTCTTGCGGACAAGGCAGCGAAGTTTGTAATTAATCTGCCAAACGGCACAGAGCAGGAAGTGCCCGTAAGCGCTGCAACGCAGGCACAGGTCAACGGAAAGACCTATTATGTTTTTGACTGCCGTGTGGCTGCGAAGGAGATGACCGGTGTGATCCGCACGCAGATCGTGCTTGGTGACGGAACCGAGGGAATACGGTACGAATTCACCGTGCAGGAGTATGCGAAGTATATTCTGGATCATGCTTCCTTGTATGAGCGTGAGGTGCCTGTGGTGAAAGCAATGCTCAACTACGGTGCAGCCGCACAGAAGTATTTTGATTATAAGACGGACAGCTTAGCGAATGGTATCCTGAGCGAAGCAGACAGGAAGACGCCTGCAGCGCCGAATCTTAGTGCATACGATTTTACAGGTCCTGCGGCCACCACAAGGATCTCCTTTATCGGAACCGCTCTGGTACTCGAGTCCGAGGTTGGAATCAAGTGCTACTTTGACGCGTCAAGCGCATTAACCCTTAGCAATGCAGCCGTCAAATGTAACGGTACGGCAGTCCCCACCTCCCGAATCAAAGTCGGGGAAGAGGGCGGACTTAAGTACATTTTGATAAGCGGCATCACATCGGCGGATTACGGCGCGAAATTCACAATCAGCGCACTTGATTTTGCAGTACAGGATGTCAGTGTATACGGCTATATGTATCAGGCATTTACACGTGTCGGCGAGAGCAGTAAGCTTGCTGATGTTATGAAGAATCTTTATGCATACGGTGAGGCGGCAGCAAAATACGTAAAATGATAGACAAAAAGGAGGTCTTGCACAGGACCTCCTTTTTTGCAGGCATTCTTACTGTGATTGATAAAAAAGGGTTGCAAAAACAGGCATTTTCCCATAGCATTAGTAACAGGATACGAGATTATCTATGGAGGGAGAAGGAATGAAGGAGGTTTCTAAGCACGAGATATACAGGCTTTTGGAAGAACGGTACGAACGGGTTTCGATTGATTATGTACTGCTTCTTTTAGAGGAGCCGTATGACGGAGAGGCGACGCATAAAAAGGCGATTATAAAGGCTTTTGATATCTTAGCGGAAAGATTCGGCGTAGAGTATACTTTAGAGCCTGAGAAGATGCATGCAGAGCGTTGTGAGGCGGAGGAGCTTTTGATGCCGCCTGAGGATGTGTACTATGAGACGCGCAGGCAGACGGACAGAAGCTATACAGCGCCGAAGCCGCTTCCGTACTGGTATGCTTTTTTGGAGCCGCCGCACGGGACGCCTTATCGGAGCGAGGATTTTACCGAGTTTCAGAAGGTGCTTCTTCCAAACAGGGAGGCCTTGGAGGCGTATCGGTGGAATGATGATTTTTCGGACTATTTTGATGCGGGCAAGGAATGGTGGGGAACCGGACTTTGGACGATTTATGATAAGATAGAAGGCCTGATGATCGTTATTGGCGCGTCCCTCACGGACTAAAAAGAAAGAGAGGAGCCCTTGCTATCATTGATGGAACCGGTCCGTTAAGCACTGACGGGACCTGGGGAGAGCATATGCAATATACAGCGAAGGCAATCGGCGCGCGGTGCCCGTTCCACCCATAAATGCTTGAAACGACGTCGGGTTGTGTAGGCAGCCCGGCGTTTTCTTTGCTTATAATACCTATTGACATAGTAGGTTTATAGGAGTATAATACCTATCAAATAGATAGGTATTAGGAGGACGAGCTATGAGTCTGATTTATTTAGATAATGCAGCAACGACTGCGATTGATAGGGAGGTACTGGCGGCAATGCGGCCGTATCTCGAGGAGGAGTATGCGAACCCTTCGGGCGCGTACAGATTTGCCGGTATCACACATGACCGCGTGGAGGAGGCAAGAGCGGAAATCGCAGCCACGATTGGTGCCGAGCCGCGCGAAATCTTTTTCACAAGCGGTGGAAGCGAATCGGACAACTGGGCCATCAAGGGAGTCGCAGACAGTCTTCGCAACAAAGGAAATCATATTATCACAACGAAAATCGAGCATCACGCGGTGCTTCATACCTGTGAGTACCTGGAGGCGCACGGTTACGAGGTAACGTATCTGGATGTCGATGCATTCGGTCTTGTTGATCCCGCGCAGTTTGAGGCGGCAATCCGCCCGACCACGATACTTGCTTCGGTGATGTTTGCCAATAATGAAATTGGTACGATAGAGCCGATTGCGGAGCTCGGTCGAATCGCACATAAGCACGGGATTCTGTTCCACACCGATGCCGTGCAGGCATTTGCCCATGTAAAGATTCAGGTGGACGAGATGAATATCGATCTTATGTCGGCATCGGCGCATAAGCTGAACGGTCCGAAGGGCGTAGGCCTTTTATATATTAGAAAGGGAACGAAGATAGAAACGCTTATCCACGGCGGCTCGCAGGAGCGCGGGCGGAGAGCCGGGACGACCAATGCAGCGGGAATCATCGGCTTTGGGAAGGCTGTTTCGCTTGCAAATGCACGTATGGAGGAAGTAGCGGCGCACGAGGCAAAGCTTCGCGAGAAGCTTGTAAAGCGTGTGACGACGGAGATTCCGTATGTCCGATACAACGGGCACCCGGAGCGTAGACTTACGAATAATGCGAATTTCTGCTTCCGTTTCATCGAGGGCGAGTCGCTTCTCATGCTTCTAGATCAGGAGGGCATCTGTGCTTCGAGCGGTTCGGCCTGCACCTCGGGCTCGCTTGATCCCTCGCACGTGCTCCTTGCAATCGGTCTGCCGCACGAAATCGCACACGGCTCGGTACGCTTCACGTTTTCCGCTGAAACTACGGAGGCTGAGATTGATACAACGGTCGATACGCTTAAGAATATCGTGACGAGACTTCGCAATATGTCCCCTCTTTACGAGGATTTTATCAAAAACAATAAGGAGAATTAAGATATGAGTCAGGTAACAGAGTACAGTGAGAAGGTAATGGATCATTTTAAGAATCCGAGAAATGTCGGCGAGATTGAGAATGCCTCCGGCGTCGGAACCGTCGGCAACGCCAAATGTGGCGACATAATGAGAATTTATCTTGATATCGACGAGAATCAGGTTGTAAAAGAGGCGAAGTTCAAGACCTTCGGATGCGGCGCTGCCGTTGCAACAAGTTCGATGGCAACCGAGTTAATCAAGGGAAAGACCGTACAGCAGGCACTTGAGATTACGAATAAGGCGGTAATGGAGGCACTGGACGGACTTCCGCCGGTGAAGGTGCATTGTTCGTTGCTTGCGGAGGAGGCGATTCATGCGGCACTTTGGGATTATGCCGAGAAGAATCATCTGGTCATCGAGGGGCTCAAGCCGCCGGTGAAGGATATCGACGAGACGGAAGGTTTCTATCAGACAGAGGGCTGATCAAAGATATCCTATTGAAAAAGTAGGTTTTTTAATGTTATAATATAAGAACAACCTGTGGAGGTGGGAAGATGGTTTCAACAAGAGGAAGATATGCACTCAGAGTGCTGATTGATTTAGCGAACAATCAGAAGGATTCCTATGTCCCGATGAAGGATGTTGCGGTAAGACAGGGCGTATCGCTTAAGTATCTGGAGCAGATTCTGCCGCTTCTTAAGCAGCAGAACCTTGTCGTTGGTATTCAGGGTAAGGGAGGCGGCTACCGTCTTACCAAAAAGCCCGAGGAATATACTATCGGCGAGATTCTTCAGGCGACGGAGAAGGACCTTGCCCCCGTGGAGTGTCTTGCGGAGGGGGCTTTAACGTGTCCGAGAAGGTCAGAGTGTAAGACAATCGCCTTCTGGGAAGGACTTAAGAATACGGTCGACTCGTATCTGAATTCGAAGACATTAGCGGACCTTTTACAGACAGAATACTCATAATGGAGGAAGCATGCAGAAAGTAGTGGAGAACGTAAAGGATACATCGCTCGGGGTGATGGCAGTACAGGAGCGCTTATATGCACAGCGTGATGAAGCGTACAAGGAGTTCCAAAGTAAGCTTGTCCCGAATATTTCACCGGATGTTATCCTGGGCGTTCGTACCGAGCCGCTTCGACAGCTTGCGAAGGAGCTTTTTGGTACGCCGGAGGCGGAGGAGTTTCTTCGACAGCTTCCGCATAGCTTTTATGAGGAGAACCTTCTGCATTTCTTCCTGATTGCTCTCATCAGAGAGCCTTCGGCATGCATCGAAAGGATTGAAGCCTTTCTGCCGTATGTGGATTGCTGGCCGGTGTGTGACCAGGCAACTCCGAAATGCTTTCGAAAGAACCATTCCCTGATCCTCCCGTATATTAAGCGTTGGATCGAATCGGAGCATATCTATACAGCAAGATTCGGAATACGGATGCTGATGAATGAGTTTCTCGGCGACGATTTCCGCGAGGAATATCTTGACTGGGTGGCATCGAAGACGGGTGATGCGTACTACCTTCGCATGATGGTGGCGTGGTACTTTGCAACGGCGCTTGCCAAGCAGTACGATAAGAGTGTTGTCTACCTTGAGAAGCATCGACTGGATGCGTGGACGCATCGCAAAGCGATTCAGAAGGCTGTAGAAAGCTTTCGTGTTTCCGAGGAGCATAAGACGTACCTGAGAACGCTTCGCAGCCACTAAATGCTGTTGATAGAATAGCCCTGATTGATTCGGAGAGAGGATACTATATGATTTATGATATTACGCAGCCGCTTTTTGAGTGTACGGTATTCCCGGGCGACCCGAGACCGGTGAAGAAGGAGGTCCTTCGCATCGAGCGCGGCGATGTCTGCAATCTGACGGCCTTTGAAATGTGTGCGCACAACGGTACCCACGTGGATGCGCCGTATCATTTTCTGAATGACGGAAAAGGCATCGACCGGGTTGCGCTTGACAAATTCATCGGTCCCGCCTACGTGGAGGGGCACGACGGAGAGGTTTCCGCAGAGGACGCAAGGCAGCTGCTTAAGAGAGCTTCGTTAGCGCATGCCGGAGCGGAGAAGCGAATTCTCATCAAGGGGAATGCTACGGTTACTCTTGAGGCAGCGGAGGTATTTGCCGCAGCAGGCGTTGATCTTGTCGGAAACGAGTCACAGACGGTCGGACCGGAGAGCGGACCGAAGGCGGTTCATCTGGTGCTTCTTGGCGCCGAGGTGGTGCTTCTCGAGGGCATTCGGCTTGCGGCAGTACCGGACGGAGCATATCTTCTTCACTGCGCGCCGCTTCTTCTTTCCGATACGGACGGAGCACCCTGTCGTGCGACACTGATGGAGTATTGATCGGATATGCAGACAAAATGTGATAAGAACGGCAGAGCCTATATCTGGGATCTGGACGGAACCTTACTGGATTCCTACGGGATCATTACGGAGAGCCTTTATGAGACCTACTTGGAATGCGGCGTGGAGGCAGAAAGAGAAGAGCTTCACCGGATTGCAATCATAGATTCTGTGACGAGGGCGCTTGAGGAGCTTTCGGCGAAGACGGGGATTTCCGTTTTGGAGCTTAAGGAGCGTTATTCATTAATCAGCGAGCGTAGAAAGCCCGATATGAGGACGATTCCCGGAGCGAAGGAGCTTCTTACATTTCTTGCTCAAAGCGGCGCGGTACACTATGTTTATACGCACCGTGGAGCATCTACGGAGTCAGTGCTTTCCGCACTTTCTCTCACTCCCTTTTTTAAGGAGGTTGTGACAGCTAAGAGCGGCTTTGCGCGAAAGCCTGCGCCGGATGCACTTCTGTACCTCATTGACAAGCATCAGCTGGATCCTGAGAACACCTACTATGTCGGTGACCGGACAATCGATATGGATTGCGCGAAGAACGCAGGGATCAAGAGAATCCTGTTCGCACCGCCTGACAGCTATTGCATTCCGAACGGCTCGGAACAGTATCTTGTGGAGAAGCTTTCTGAAATTGCCGAAATCTGATATGTATCAGTCCTTGACAAATGCGTAAAAAATGCTATGATGTAACAAAGCAAAGGCGCTTTGACTACGGTCAAAGCGCCCTTTTTTTGCCCTGCGGGGTAGTATGTCTTGCATCAATAGCCCTTGCATAGGTGCTCATTTTGCGGGATTAGGGGCAGATTATCGGTCGAAAGAAGAGAGGTTCTCTATGAGTGAATTGCACGAAGAATGCGGTGTGTTCGGTGTATGGAGCGATGAGCAGAAGAACGTGGCGTCGACCATTTATTACGGTTTGATGGCGTTACAGCACCGGGGACAGGAGGCTGCGGGAATTGCTGTCTGCGATTCCTACGGTGAGAAGGGAAATGTCAGCTACTACAAGAATCTCGGCCTTGTTTCCGAGGTGTTCGCCGAGGATCATATGGCGAAGCTGGTCGGCAATATCGGCATCGGTCATGTAAGGTATTCAACGACCGGAGACTGTGATGTAGAGAACGCCCAGCCGCTTGTATATCGCTATCTGAAGGGCTCTCTGGCCCTGGTTCATAACGGCAATATCGTAAATGCCGAGCAGCTGAAGATGGAGCTCTGTGCCGGCGGTGCCGTATTTCGCGCAACGACTGATACGGAGGTTATCGCCTGCCTGATTGCAAGAGAACGTGCCGGCTGCGGGTCTATAGAGGAGGCCGTAAAGGCATCCGCGGCAAGACTTGTTGGCGGCTATGCACTGATTATCATGAGTCCGAGGAAAATGGTCGGCGTGCGTGATCCGTGGGGCTTGAAGCCGTTATGCATCGGAAAGCGGGACGGCAGCTATTTCTTTGCTTCGGAGAGCTGCGCACTGGCAGCAGTCGGCGCGGAATTTGTCCGCGATGTGGAGCCCGGCGAGATCGTTACCGTCTCCAGAAAGGGTGTCATTTCGAGTCGCCTGCCGCGCGTAGAGAAGCATGCGCATTGTATTTTTGAATATATTTATTTCGCCCGCCTTGATTCGAAAATCGACGGGTTAAGCGTATATAAGGCCCGCTTTGAGGGCGGACGTGCGCTGGCGCGCGCGAACCCGGTCGCTGCGGATATCGTCACAGGCGTACCGGAGTCCGGTATCACGGCGGCAGCAGGGTATTCGAAGGAGAGCGGCATTCCGTTCGCGCTTGCCTTTCATAAGAACAGCTATGTCGGCCGAAGCTTTATAAAGCCTACGCAGGAGGAGCGTGAGTCGGCGGTGCATATTAAGCTGAGTGTGCTCCCCGATGTTGTGGCCGGCAAGAGAATCGTCCTGATCGATGATTCCATCGTGCGCGGTACGACGATTAAAAACCTCATTACGATGCTTCGTAACGCAGGTGCAACAGAGATTCATGTTCGAATCAGTTCACCGACCTTCCTTTACCCGTGCTTCTACGGAACGGATGTGCCGGACAACTCACAGCTGATTGCCAAGAACTATTCGATTGATGATATATGCAGTATGATCGGTGCGGATTCGCTCAGCTATATGAGCCTTGCGGATATGACCGATATGGTGGGTGACCTTCCCGTATGCCGCGCCTGCTTTGACGGCATCTACCCGACGGGAATTGAGGAACAGGAGTGTAAATGATGAAGAGAAAGCTGATTCTTGAAGATGGCTCCGTTTATATCGGAGAAGCGTTCGGAAGTGCGGACGAAAAATACCTGGAGCTTGTATTCAACACCTCAATGGTTGGATACCAGGAGATTATCTCCGACCCTTCCTATACCGACCAGGCGGTAGTTCTGACCTACCCGGTAATTGGTAACTACGGAATCAATGCGGAGGATTATGAGACAATCTGCCCGTCCATCGGCGCATTGATCGTGAAGGAGTATGTGGACGAGCCTTCCAATTTCCGCTGCGAGCGAACGCTGTCGGACTGTATGAAGGAGTTTCATATTGCCGGCATCAGTGATATCGATACAAGAACTCTGACAAGAAAGATTCGAGAGATCGGAAGCTGTAAGGTGCTTCTCACCGGCGAAGAGACCTCGGATGCGGAAGGTCTTCAGAAGCTTCGTGCGTGGAACTATGCGACCGACCAGGTGGCAAGAGTCAGCACGAAGGAGTTCAGAGAATTTGCCCCGGAGGGAGAGGCAAATGGCCTGCATGTTGTCATCATCGACTGCGGCATGAAGCTGAATATCGTAAGAAGCCTCTGTAAGCTCGGCTGTAAGGTTACAGCCGTTCCCTACAACACAAGTGCCGAGGCAATCAAAGCGCTTGCACCGAACGGTATTATGATTTCAAACGGCCCCGGAAACCCGGAGGATGTCAAGGAAACGATAGAAACGGTCAGGGCTTTGCACGGCGTATATCCGATATTCGGCATCTGCCTCGGACATCAGATTATTGCATTGTCCTACGGCGCAAAAACCTACAAGCTGAAGTTCGGTCACCGCGGCGGCAATCACCCGGTGAAGAATCTTTTAACCGATAAGCTTGAAATCACCTCACAGAACCATTCCTATGCGGTGAACCAGGAGAGTGCGGCTGCGGCAGGCTTAGAGATCACACATCTGAATCTCCTTGATAACACCGTAGAGGGACAGCGCTTTACGAAGGATCGGATCTTCAGTGTGCAGTACCACCCGGAGAGTGCGCCCGGTCCGCAGGACAGCCAGTACCTGTTTGATGATTTTCTGAAGCTGATGAAGGAGGATTAGGTCATGCCAAAGAGAGAAGATATCAAGAAAATACTTCTGATCGGTTCCGGCCCGATAGTTATCGGACAGGCTGCAGAGTTTGACTATGCGGGAACGCAGGCATGTCTTGCCTTAAAGGAGGAGGGCTACGAGGTTATCCTTTGTAACTCTAACCCCGCAAGTATTATGACTGATAAGACGATAGCGGACAAGGTGTTCATGGAGCCCTTGACGCTTGAATATATTGCGAAAATAATCCGTAAGGAGCGTCCTGACGCCATCCTTCCGGGTATCGGCGGACAGACCGGCCTGAACCTTGCCATGGCACTTTCCGAGAAGGGTGTTCTGAAGGAGTGCGGTGTAGAGCTTCTTGGTACCGATTTCGCAAGTATCGATATGGCGGAGGACCGCGAGAAGTTTAAGGAGCTTTGTGAGCGTATCGGCGAGCCGACCCTTCCGTCCATGATTGCAAATACCTATGAAGAGGGTAAGGCAGCTGCGGAAGCAATCGGCTACCCGGTCGTCATTCGTCCCGCATTCACCCTTGGCGGTACCGGCGGCGGATTTGCCGCTTCGGAGGAGGAGCTTCTCTTCATTCTGAAGAATGCCTTCGTGCTTTCACCGGTGCACCAGGTACTGATCGAGAAGTCCGTAAAGGGCTATAAGGAGATTGAGTACGAGGTAATCCGTGATGCGAACGATACTGCAATCACAATCTGTAATATGGAAAATATCGACCCTGTCGGCGTACATACCGGCGACTCTGTCGTTGTCTGCCCTTCGCAGACGCTTACCAATAAGGAGTATCATATGCTCCGTGACAGTGCACTGAAGATTATCCGTGCACTGAAGATTGAGGGCGGCTGTAATGTACAGTTTGCACTTGATCCGAATTCCTTTGATTACTACCTCATTGAGGTTAACCCGCGTGTGTCCCGTTCGTCCGCTCTGGCGTCTAAGGCAAGCGGTTATCCGATCGCCCGCGTATCCGCGAAGATCGGTGTCGGCTACCGTCTGGAGGAGATTCAGCTTGCGAATACGCCGGCAAGCTTTGAGCCGTCGCTTGACTATGTCGTAACGAAGATGCCGCGATTCCCGTTCGATAAATTCATCGATGCGAAGAACCTGCTCGGCACCCAGATGAAGGCGACCGGTGAGGTAATGAGTGTCGGCCGTACGATCGAGGAAAGTATCCTGAAGGGTGTTCGTTCGCTTGAGATCGGTGCCTGCCATTTGTATGCACCGAAGTTTGATGCGATGTCCACAGAAGAGCTTCTTACCTATATCGAGGAAGGCCGTGACGACAGAATGTTTGCGATCGCGCAGCTCTTAAGACTCGGGGTATCCGTAGAGACGATTCACAAGGCTTCCACAATCGATCCTTTGTTCCTTCGGGTATTCCTTCGCATCGTTAATATGGAGGAAACCGTTCGTACACATGTGAAGGACAGAGCCGTTATGCTTGCAGCGAAGAAGATGGGCTTCTCGGATGCAGAGATCGGTAAGCTGTGGGGCATGAGCGCACACGAGGTTTTCGATCTGCGTCAGGAATATGATATCCGCCCGGTTTATAAGATGATCGACAGCTGCGCTTCGGAGTTTAAGAGCTATATTCCGTACTTCTACTCCACCTATGAGAAGGAAAATGAATCCGTCGTTGAGGACAGAAGAAAGGTGATCGTACTTGGTGCCGGCCCGATTCGTATCGGTCAGGGTATCGAGTTTGATTACTCCACCGTTCACGCCGTTAACACGATCAAGCGTATGGGCTGGCAGTCCATCGTTATCAACAATAACCCCGAAACCGTATCCACCGATTACACCTCTGCCGATAAGCTCTATTTTGAGCCGCTGAATACGGAGGATGTCATCAATATCATCCGTTACGAAAAGCCGGATGGTGTTGTGGTAACCCTTGGCGGTCAGACTGCCGTGAACCTTGCGGATTCCCTCCGCGAGTACGGCGTAAAGATTCTCGGCACAGACTGCGATGCGATTGACCGCGCAGAGGACCGTGACCTTTTCGAAAAGGTGCTTGAGGAGCTTGATATCCCGCAGCCGAAGGGTGTTGCGGTAACCTCGATTGAAGAGGGCGTAGCCGCAGCAGGCGAGATTGGCTATCCGGTACTCGTTCGTCCGAGCTTCGTACTCGGCGGCCGCGCGATGCAGATTGTATCGAAGGAATCCGACCTGAGACATTACCTGAAAACTGCCGTTGAGCTGGATGCCGACAAGCCTGTTCTGGTAGACAAATACATCCGCGGTAAGGAGGTTGAGGTCGATGCTATCTGTGACGGCAACGATGTATTCGTTCCGGGCATTATGGAGCTTGTAGAGCGTACCGGTGTCCATTCCGGTGACTCGGTAAGCGTATACCCGCCGTTCAGCATTTCCGATGCCGTAAAGGGTACGATTCTCAATTATACGAAGAAGCTTGGTCTCGGAATCGGCATCATCGGTCTTTTCAATATTCAGTTCATTGTTGATGAAAACGATAACGTATTCATTATTGAGGTAAATCCCCGTTCCTCCCGTACGGTACCGTTCCTTTCGAAGGCAACCGGGTACCCGCTTGCGGATATCGCAACAAAGGTTATGCTCGGCGAGACCTTGAAGGAGCAGGGCTATTTCAAGCTGTATCCAGAGGAGAGAGGAATCTGGTTCGTTAAGGCGCCGGCATTTTCCTTCTCGAAGCTGAGCGGTATGGATGCATATCTGTCGCCGGAGATGAAATCGACCGGTGAGGCAGTCGGCTATGACGAGAAGCTCCACAGAGCGATGTACAAGGCTTTGATTGCTTCCGGTATTAAGCTTCATAACTATGGTACGGTATTGTTCACCCTTGCCGACGAGGACAAGGAGGAGGCGCTTCCGCTTGTTCGCCGCTTCTACGATCTTGGCTTTAACATCCAGGCAACCTCCGCAACCGCAATGTTTTTGAAGCAGAACGGTATCCGCGTAAAGCTTCTGCATAAGTTAAGCGAGGGCTCCGATGAGATGCTGCAGTCGATCCGTGCCGGCTACGTAAGCTACCTGATTAATACAAGAGCAATTCTCTCCGGTGTGCACTACGAGGACGGTGTTGCAATCCGTCACTGCGCGATCGAGAACAACGTAACGATGTTCACCTCCCTTGATACGGTTCGCGTTCTCTTAGATGTACTTGAGGAGCTTACCATCGGCGTATCCGCAATCTGATCGAATCGGTTTACGGACGGGACACCGCAGATGGCTTTGAACGAAAAGCCGTCTGAAATATTTTTTGAAAAAATTGAAAAATAGGTATTGACAAATATATGGTTGTTGCATATACTACAGCCATAAAGCAAAGGCGCTTTGGAGTAATCCAAGGCGCCTTTTTCCGTGTTATAAGGATTTCGATCCGGTAATGCGGAGCCCTCCGTGAGAAGCCTTTCGGAGGTACACACGCAGGTGCTTTGAAAGCAAGAGGCGCACTGCTCGGAGGTTTGATTATGTGTTCAATCATGGGATATTTTGGTAAAGGAATTGACGGTGCGTTGTTTGCGGAATCCTTCGCAGAGACCGTATCCCGCGGACCGGACGATACCAGAATAATAGATTTTGAAGAAGGAACTTTCGGATTCCATCGCCTGGCAATCATGGGACTTACGGAAGAGGGCATGCAGCCTTTCTCCCTGGACGGAAGCTATGTAGTCTGCAACGGCGAGATTTACGGCTTCGAAAAGCTGAAGGAAGAGCTTAAGGATGAATATGAATTCAAGAGCGGTTCCGATTGTGAGATCCTCCTCCCGATGTACAGACGTTATAAAGAGAAAATGTTCGCAATGCTTGATGCGGAATATGCGATGATCATGTACGACAGCGAGACGGGTTCCTTCTTAGCTGCAAGAGATCCGATCGGTATCCGCCCCTTGTATTACGGTTATGATGAGAACGGCGTGATGGTAATGGCAAGCGAGCCGAGAAGCCTTAAGGGACTTTGTAAGAGCGTGATGCCTTTCCCGCCCGGACATTATTATAAAGACGGCGAGTTCATATGTTACAAGGATTCTACTAAGGTAGAAAAGGTCGTAACGGACGAGCTTGAAACGATTTGCGGAAACATCAACCAGAAGCTGGTTGACGGCGTTAAGAAGAGACTGGTTGCCGATGCTAAGGTTGGTTTTCTTCTTTCCGGCGGACTTGATTCCTCCCTTGTATGTGCAATCGCACAGAGAGAAAGCAAGACACCGATTAAGACCTTTGCAATCGGAATGGAGAAGGATGCGATCGATCTGAAGTATGCGAAGCAGGTTGCCGACTACATCGGAAGCGACCACACAGAAGTATATATGAATCGTGAGCAGGTGCTTGAAACACTTCGTGAGGTTATCTACAACCTCGGTACCTTCGACATCACAACGATCCGTGCAAGCATGGGAATGTATCTTCTGTGCAAATGGATCCACGAGAACACGGACATCCGCGTACTGCTTACCGGTGAGATTTCCGATGAGCTGTTCGGATACAAATACACAGACTTCGCTCCGGATGCGAAAAGCTTCCAGGAGGAGTCACAGAAGCGAATCAGAGAGCTTCATATGTACGACGTTTTAAGAGCGGACAGATGTATTTCCGCAAACTCCCTGGAGGCAAGAGTTCCCTTCGGTGATCTGGATTTCGTTGATTACGTGATGGCAATCGATCCGGCGAAGAAGCTCAACACCTACGGAATCGGCAAATACCTTCTTCGCCATGCATTTGAAGAGGACAAGCTTCTTCCGTACGACATTCTCTTCCGTGAGAAGGCAGCATTTTCCGATGCAGTCGGTCACTCGATGGTAGATGACTTAAAGGAATATGCAGAGACGAAGTACACTGAGGAAGAATTCGAAGCGAAAAGAGCACAGTACACGCACGCAGCACCTTTTACAAAGGAATCGCTTCTGTACCGTGAGATTTTCGAAGAGTTCTATCCCGGACAGGCCGGAATGATTATTGATTTCTGGATGCCCAACAAGCAGTGGGAAGGCTGCAACGTAAACGATCCGTCGGCAAGAGTTCTTTCGAACTACGGTGCAAGCGGACAATAACAGGATATGGTTCGATAAGCAAAGGCGCTTAGAAACGGTAACACCGGGGTCTAAGTGTCTTTTTTGATAGAAAGAAAGGAGATAATACAATGGAAGAAAAGGTTACAGAATTGTATGGAAGCCTGGTATTTGGCGACAAGGTCATGAGGGATAAGCTTCCGAAGGATGTCTACAAGGCACTCCGCAAGACGATTGTCAAGGGAACACATCTGGAGCTGGATGTGGCAAATGCCGTAGCGATCGCGATGAAGGAGTGGGCTGTTGAGAACGGCGTTACACATTTTACGCATTGGTTCCAGCCTTTGACCGGCTTTACCGCAGAGAAGCATGACAGCTTTATCTCCCCTACCGGTGACGGTGAAATCATCATGGAGTTCTCCGGAAAGGAATTGATCAAGGGTGAGCCGGATGCGTCCTCCTTCCCCTCAGGCGGCATCAGAGCTACCTTCGAGGCAAGAGGCTACACCGCATGGGATCCTTCCTCACCGGCATTTATCAAGGATAAGACCCTTTACATTCCTACCGCGTTCTGCTCCTACACCGGAGAGGCACTCGATAAGAAGACCCCGCTCCTCAGATCTATGGATGCGTTGAGCCGCGAGGCTGTAAAGCTTCTGCACATCATCGGCAACAAGGATGTTGAAAGCGTTATTACTACCGTTGGTCCCGAGCAGGAGTACTTCCTCATCGATAAGGAGGATTACAAGAAGCGTCGTGACCTGATGTTCACCGGACGTACCCTGATCGGTGCACCGGCACCTAAGGGACAGGAGATGGAGGATCACTACTTCGGTGCCCTTCGTCCTAGAGTTTCCGCATTCATGCATGAGCTTGATACCGAGCTCTGGAAGGTTGGTATTCCTGCTAAGACAAAGCACAACGAGGTTGCTCCCTGTCAGCATGAGCTTGCACCTGTATTCGATACCACAAACGTAGCCGTTGACCACAACCAGCTGACGATGGAGCTGATGAAGAAGATTGCTGAGAAGCACAACTTCGTATGTCTCCTTCATGAGAAGCCCTTCGCAGGCATCAACGGTTCCGGTAAGCATAACAACTGGTCCATGTCCACCAACACCGGTGTAAACCTTCTTGATCCGGGCAAGACCCCCGGTGAGAGCACCCAGTTCCTTTTGGTTCTGGCAGCAGTTATCAAGGCTGTTGATGAGTATGCGGATATGCTCAGACTTTCTGTTGCATCCGCAGGCAATGACCATAGACTTGGTGCAAATGAGGCACCTCCGGCAATCATCTCCATCTTCCTTGGTGATGAGCTCACCGCAGTAATCGATGCAATCGAGAAGGACAGCTTCTTCAAGAAGGGTGAGTCCGTACTGATGGAGACCGGTGCAGCAGTTATTCCTCATTTCGCAAGAGATACGACAGACCGTAACAGAACGTCACCGTTCGCATTTACCGGCAACAAGTTCGAGTTCCGTTCCCTCGGTTCCTCCGCTTCCGTTGCTACCCCGAATATCGTATTGAACACCGCTGTTGCAGATGCAATGGCACAGTTTACAAAGCAGCTTGAGGCAGTTCCCGCTGAGCAGCTCGAGGATGCAATCCATCAGCTCATCAAGGCTACCATCATCAAGCACAAGAGGGTTATCTTCAACGGCAACGGTTATACCGATGCCTGGGTTGAGGAAGCTGAGAAGAGAGGTCTTTACAACCTGAAGTCCACTCCTGAGGTTCTTCCGAGACTCCTTGATCAGAAGAATGTAGAGCTTTTCACAAAGCATGGCATTTATACCGAGAAGGAGATCAAGTCCAGATATGAGATTCTTCTTGAGAACTACACCAAGACCATTCACATCGAGGCATGCACACTTCGCGAGATGATGTATCACGATTTCATGCCGGCAGTGAACAAGTTTATGGATGACCTTTCTCAGCAGATTATTCGCAAGAAGACGGTTTGCGAGAGTCTTCCGGTTGGTGCACAGCAGAAGATGCTTGCTACCATCTCTGAGAAGTACGAGCTGCTTTGCGAAGCAGTTTCCGTTCTGGAGGCAAATATCGAGAAGGCTGAGGCATGTGAGGACGAGCTTAGCAAGGCTAAGTTCTATCATGATCCGGTATTCACCGATATGCTGAAGATCAGAGAGTATGCCGACTTTATCGAAAAGTACATTCCGGATGAGGATCTTCCTTACCCGACCTACAGCAAGATTTTGTTCTACGTATAAAAACGCAAGGGCGCGTTGACCGGTAGGTTACGTGCCCTTTTTGGAGGTAATGATTATGGCAGAGATTAACACAACAGTATTTGGCGTATGGTTTTTGATCGGCGCCGCATTGGTATTCTGGATGCAGGCCGGCTTCGCAATGGTTGAGGCAGGTTTCACGAGAGCGAAGAATACCGGTAACATCATCATGAAGAACCTGATGGACTTCTGTATCGGTACCGCAGTATTCATTCTGATCGGTTCAAGCCTTCTGTTAGGTAAGGACGTTGGCGGGTTCCTCGGAAAGCCCAGCTTCGCAATGTTTACGGATTTCGCTTCCATGGACTGGTCCGGATTCGTATTCAACCTGGTATTCTGTGCTACTACGGCAACCATCGTATCCGGTGCCATGGCAGAGAGAACCAAATTCATCAGCTATTGTATTTATTCCGCAATTATTTCCGCTTTGATTTATCCGATTGAAGCACACTGGATCTGGGGCGGCGGCTGGTTGTCTCAGATTGGCTTCCACGATTATGCAGGCTCGACCGCCATTCATATGGTTGGTGGTATTTCCGCTTTGATCGGTGCAGCAATTCTCGGACCGAGAATCGGTAAGTTCGAGAAGGATGAGAACGGAAAAGTTAAGAAGGTTAACGCTTTCCCGGGTCACAACCTGGCAATCGGCGCACTCGGTGTATTCATCCTCTGGTTTGGCTGGTACGGCTTCAACGGAGCTGCAGCAACGAACGTTGCAGAGCTTGGTTCTATCTTCGTAACAACGACGATTGCTCCCGCAATCGCAACCGTAACCTGTATGGTATTTACTTGGATCAAGTATGGTAAGCCCGATGTTTCCATGAGCTTGAACGCTTCCCTTGCAGGTCTTGTAGCAATCACCGCTCCTTGTGATGTTACAGATGTTACCGGTGCAATCATCATCGGTCTTGTATCCGGTCTTCTGGTTGTATTCGGTGTTTGGTTCCTTGATTATAAGCTTCACGTTGATGACCCGGTTGGTGCCGTTGCAGTTCACTGCCTGAACGGTATCTGGGGTACCATCGCAGTAGGCTTGTTCGCTACAAGCAGTGCTCCCGGCTTCGTTACCGCAGGTATCAAAGAGGGTCTCTTCTACGGCGGCGGTTTTGAGCAGCTTAAGCTTCAGCTCATCGGCTTCGCTTCCGTTGCAGGCTGGACGATCGTAACCATCACGATCACCTTCCTGATCATTAAGGCAGTTATCGGTATCAGAGTTTCCGAGGAAGAAGAGATTACAGGTCTCGATGCAACCGAGCATGGTCTTCCTTCCGCATATGCAGGTTTCTCCATCATGGATATTTCCAACACCATGACGATGGCAACCAACGAGTTCACAAACCTCGGTCTCGAGGGAGATGTGGTTCCGACCGAGCCGAAGGCAGATGTGGTTCCTACCGTTTATGCTCCGGCAGCTGTTGAAACCGGAATTCATAAGATCGTTATTATCGCTAAACTTACTAAGTACGATGCATTGAAGAAGGCCATGAACGAAATCGGTGTAACCGGTATGACGGTAACACAGGTTATGGGCTGTGGTATCCAGAAGGGTGCCGGCGAGATGTATCGAGGCGTCGAGATGGATGCAACGCTTCTGCCTAAGGTTAAGGTTGAGGTTGTTGTAAGTCAGATTCCTGTTGAGAAGGTTGTTGCAGCTGCTAAGAAGAGTCTGTACACCGGACATATCGGAGATGGTAAGATTTTCGTATACAATGTTGATAAGGTCGTTAAGATCCGTACCGGAGAAGAAGATTTTGCAGCATTGCAGGATGTTGAATAAGAGTAAATAGAACGCCGATCGGTGAGGAAGACTGCGTATTGCAGTCCTCCTCACATTGGCGTATATAAACGCAGGAGAAACTGAGATGGTTAAGTATGTATTTGTAACAGGTGGTGTTGTATCGGGCCTTGGCAAAGGAATAACCGGAGCTTCTTTGGGAAGGCTTCTGAAGGCAAGAGGGTATCGCGTGGTAATGAAGAAATTCGACCCTTACATTAACATCGATCCCGGCACGATGAATCCGATTCAGCACGGAGAGGTATTCGTTACCGACGACGGTACGGAGACCGACCTTGATTTGGGACATTATGAGCGATTTATCAATGAAAGTCTGAATAAAAAATCCAATGTTACAACAGGCAAAATCTATTGGGCCGTCATTAACAAGGAAAGACACGGTGATTACGGCGGCGGAACCGTACAGGTTATCCCGCACATCACCAACGAGATTAAGAGCAGATTCCTGACCGAAGAGGAAGAGGGCAAGGATACCGTAGCCATCATCGAGATTGGCGGTACGGTCGGAGACATTGAAAGCCAGCCCTTTTTGGAGGCAATCAGACAGTTCCAGGCAGAGGTAGGACGGGACAATGCCATCATCATTCAGGTTACGTTAATTCCGTACCTGAAGGCTTCCGGAGAGATGAAGACAAAGCCTACCCAGATGTCTGTTAAGAATCTGCAGAGCATGGGAATCTGGCCAGACATCTTAGTATGCCGTTCCGATTATCCTGTGGACGAGAAGATGCGTGAGAAGATCGCTCTGTTCTGTAATGTGAAAAAGGAACACGTTCTGCAGAATCTGGATGCGAAGTCCTTATATGATGTTCCGATTATGATGGAGAAGGAAAATCTTGCCGGCGCCGTATGTGAGTGTCTCGGCATCGATTGTCCGACGCCCGACCTTGCCGAGTGGATGAAGATGCTCGACAGCCTTCATAACCCGAAGGCGGATGTTACCATTTCCCTTGTCGGCAAATACGTAGCACTTCACGATGCCTACTTAAGTGTAGCTGAGGCGCTTCGCCACGGCGGTATCGAAAACGATGCAAGCGTGAACATTCGCTGGATTGATTCCGAGGAGCTGACACCGGAAAATATTGACGAATACCTTCACGATTCGGACGGCATCATCGTTCCCGGCGGCTTCGGTCTTCGCGGAATCGAGGGAATGATTTTAGCAATCGAATACGCAAGAACGAAGCAGATTCCGTTCCTTGGGATTTGCCTCGGAATGCAGTTATCCATCATCGAATTTGCCCGTAACGTTATCGGCATGAAGAATGCTTCGAGTATCGAATTTGACGAAAAGACCGAATATCCGGTAATTCATCTCATGCCCAGTCAGGAGGGCGTTGAGAATGTCGGCGGAACCCTTCGTCTTGGTGCATATCCGTGTGAACTTAGTAAGGACAGTAAGGCCTACGAGTTATACGGAAGCGAGCATATCTCGGAGCGTCACAGACACCGTTACGAGGTGAACAACACCTACCGAGAGGTATTGACAGAGCATGGAATGAAGCTGTCGGGCATGTCTCCCGACGGACGAATTGTTGAAATGATAGAGCTTACGAAGCATCCGTTCTTTGTGGCAACACAAGCACATCCTGAGTTCAAATCGAGACCGGACAAGGCACATCCTTTGTTCCGCGGTTTCATTAACGCAGCACTGAAAAGCCGCTGTGAATAAGACGATTTAAGGAGACAACAATCATGGCACAGAAAGAAAAAACCCTGTATCGTTCCGAGTTTGAGCATGACAACTGCGGAATCGGTGCGGTCATCAATATTAAAGGCGAAAAGAGCCATTCCATCGTGGATGATGCGCTTAGTATCGTAGAGAACCTCGAGCACAGAGCAGGTAAGGACGGCGAGGGCAAGACCGGTGACGGTGTCGGCATTCTGACGCAGATTCCTCACAAGCTGATGAAGAAGCTCTGCGCACAGGAGGGCATCACGATCGGCGGTGAGCGTGAGTATGCAGTCGGTATGTTCTTCTTCCCCGCACAGGAGCTGCAGAAGAGCCGTGCAATGAAGATGTTCGAAGTAATCGTTGAGAAGGAAGGCCTTAAGTTCCTTGGCTGGAGAAAGGTAGGCATTCATCCCGAGGTTCTTGGTAGCAAGGCACTTGCAAGTATGCCTGATATCTACCAGGGCTTTATCGATCGCCCGGCTGATGTGAAGAGCGATTTGGACTTCGATCGTAAGCTTTATGTAGTGAGAAGAGTATTTGAGCACAGTGCGGATACCACCTATGTTCCGTCTCTTTCCTGCAGAACGATCGTATACAAGGGTATGTTCTTAGTTACGCAGTTAAGACAGTTCTTCTCCGATCTTCTTGACAGCGAGTTTGAGTCTGCCGTAGCTATGGTACACTCCCGTTTCTCCACCAACACCAACCCGAGCTGGGACCGTGCACATCCGAACAGAATCCTTGTGCATAACGGTGAGATCAACACCATTAAGGGTAATGCGGACAAAATGCTTGCGCGTGAGGAGACGATGCACACCGATGCATTTTCCTCTGAGGATATGACGAAGATCCTTCCGGTAATCTCCTCCGAAGGCTCCGACTCCGCAATGCTAGATAATACTCTTGAGTTCCTGGTAATGTCCGGTATGGAGCTTCCGCTTGCGGCAAGCGTTCTGATTCCGGAGCCTTGGACACATAACGATACCATTCCGCAGAACGTGCGTGACTTCTACCAGTATTACGCAACAATGATGGAGCCTTGGGACGGCCCGGCATCCATTCTGTTCAGCGACGGTGATGTTATGGGTGCAATCCTTGACCGTAACGGCCTTCGTCCTTCAAGATATTATGTAACCGATGATAACAGACTGATTCTTAGCTCTGAGGTCGGTGTTCTTAACGTGGATGAGGCACACATCCTGAAGAAGGAGAGACTGCATCCCGGTAAGCTTCTCTTAATCGACACAAAGGCCGGCAGAATCATTTCCGATGCAGAGCTGAAGGACAGCTACGCAAATAAGGAGCCTTACGGCGAATGGATTGACAGTAACCTTCTGAACCTTCGCGATATCAGAATTCCGAACAGCAAGATTCATTCCTTTGCTAAGGACGAGCTTGCAAAGCTTTTAATCTCCTTCGGCTACAGCTACGAGGAGTATTGCGAGGAAATCGCACAGATGGCTTTGAACGGCTCCGAGTCGATCGGCGCAATGGGTGTAGATACCCCGCTTGCAGTTCTTTCCAAGCAGTATCAGCCGCTTTTCAACTACTTCAAGCAGATGTTCGCGCAGGTAACCAACCCGCCGATCGATGCAGCACGTGAGAAGATCGTAACCTCCACGACCGTATATCTTGGTAAGAACGGTAACCTCCTTGAAGAGGATGCGATGAACTGCCAGACATTGAAGATCGAGAACCCGATTCTTTCCGACCTTGACCTTATGAAGATCGAGAAGATGAACAAGAAGGGCTTCAAGGTAACGAAGGTTCCGACCATTTTCTTCAAGAGCACCCCGATTGACCGCGTGATCGAGCACCTCTTCGTTGAGGTTGACAGAGCTTACAACGAGGGCACCAACATCCTGATTCTTTCCGACCGCGGTGTGGATGAGAACCATGTTGCGCTTCCTTCCCTGCTTGCGGTTGCGGCAGTACATATGCACCTTGTTAAGACGAAGAAATGCACGGCAATGTCCATCATCATCGAGTCCGGTGAGCCGAGAGCCGTTCATCATTTTGCAACCCTTCTCGGCTACGGCGCAAGCGCTGTAAACCCGTATCTCGCGCATGCCTGCATCGGTGAGCTCGTAAACAAGGAGTTGATCGACAAGGATTACTACGCAGCGGTTGCCGACTTTGATAACGCAGTGCTTCAGGGAATCGTTAAGATTGCCTCTAAGATGGGTATTTCCACCATTCAGTCCTACCAGGGCAGCAAGATTTTCGAGGCAATCGGTATTTCCGGTGATGTAATCGATAAGTATTTCACCGGTACCGTAAGCCCGATCGACGGCTACACCATCAAGGATATCGCGACGATGGTTGACACCCAGCACTCGAAGGCATTTGACCCGCTTGGTCTTTCCATGAGCCTTGACCTTCCGTCTATCGGTCGTCATAAGATGCGTGCAAATGGTGAGACCCACAGATATAATCCGGCAACCATTCATATGCTGCAGAAGGCTACCCGCGACGGCAGCTACGACGAGTTCAAGCAGTATACGCAGATGGTTGACAAGGAGGAGACAGGTTACCTCCGCAGCTACCTCGATTTCAGCTATGCGGCTGAGCCGGTAGCACTTGAGGAGGTTGAGAGCGAGGAGTCCATCGTTAAGCGCTTTAAGACCGGTGCAATGTCCTACGGTTCCATCTCGCAGGAGGCACATGAGACACTGGCCATCGCAATGAACCACCTGAAGGGTAAGTCAAACTCCGGTGAGGGTGGTGAGTCCGAGGAAAGAATTCTTTCCGCAGGAACCGCAGACGACCGTAACTCCGCAATCAAGCAGGTTGCATCCGGTCGATTCGGTGTAACGAGCCGTTATCTCTGCTCCGCACAGGAGCTGCAGATCAAGATGGCACAGGGCGCTAAGCCCGGTGAGGGCGGACATCTTCCGGCAGGAAAGGTTTACCCTTGGATTGCTAAGACAAGACATTCAACGCCCGGCGTAAGCCTGATTTCGCCGCCGCCGCATCACGATATTTATTCCATCGAGGACCTGGCACAGTTAATTTATGATCTGAAAAATGCCAATAAATACGCACGTATTTCCGTTAAGCTTGTATCCGAGGCCGGTGTCGGTACCGTAGCAGCAGGTGTTGCCAAGGCCGGCGCACAGGTTATCCTGATTTCGGGTTATGACGGCGGTACCGGTGCTGCACCGTTAAGCTCGATTCACAACGCAGGTCTTCCCTGGGAGCTTGGTCTTGCGGAGACTCACCAGACCCTTATCAGAAACGGTCTTCGTGAGCGTGTTCGTATCGAAACCGACGGTAAGCTGATGTCCGGTAGAGATGTAGCCATCGCAGCAATGCTCGGTGCCGAGGAGTTCGGCTTTGCAACCGCTCCGCTCATCACCATGGGCTGCGTCATGATGCGTGTATGTAATCTTGATACCTGCCCCTTCGGTGTTGCAACACAGAACCCGAAGCTCCGTGAGCGCTTCACCGGAAAGCCTGAGTATGTTGAGAACTTCATGCTTTTCATCGCAAGAGAGCTTCGTGAATATATGGCTAAGCTCGGTGTCAGAACCGTTGATGAGCTTGTCGGAAGAACCGATCTTTTGAAGCCGATGGACGGCCGCGAGGGTGGTGCAGCAAGAATCTGCTTCGACGAGATTCTCGGTGGCAACGCAGAGCAGCATCAGATTTTCTGTGAGAATAAGGTATACGATTTCGAGCTTGAGAAGACGCTTGATGAGAGAGTTCTTCTGAAGAATGCTGGAATTCTTAAGGCAATCGAGGACGGTACGCCCGCAGAGCTTACCGTAGCCATCAACAACATCGACCGTTCCTTCGGTACGCTTCTCGGTGCTGAGGTAACAAGACATCACAGCGAGGGTCTTAAGGACGATACCATTACGATTCATTGTAACGGTGCCGCCGGCCAGAGCTTCGGCGCATTTATCCCGAAGGGTATTACGCTTGATGTATGCGGCGATGCAAACGATTACCTCGGCAAGGGTCTTTCCGGCGGCCGCATCATTGTTAGAGCTCCGGAAAATGCAGGCTATGACGCAGAGAACAACATCATTGCCGGTAATGTTGCTTTGTACGGTGCAACCTCCGGTGAGCTTTATGTATCCGGTGTTGCCGGTGAGCGTTTCTGCGTAAGAAACTCCGGCGCTAACGCGGTTGTAGAGGGTGTCGGCGAGCACGGCTGCGAATACATGACAGGTGGTAAGGTTGTAATCCTTGGTTCGACCGAGAAGAACTTTGCCGCAGGTATGAGCGGCGGTATCGCATACGTATATGACGAAAGCAACAATCTGTACCGCAACCTGAACAAGGAAATGGTACTGATGGAAAAGATTGAGATGAAGTCCGACATCGACGATCTGAAGCGCATGCTTGAGAACCATGTGAAGTACACCGGTTCGAAGAAGGCAGCAATGATTCTTGGTGATTTCAAGAACAGCCTGGGCAAATTTAAGAAGATCATTCCGGAGAGCTACAAGAAACTGATTTCCGTAACAAGTATGCTTGAGGAACAGGGTATGTCTACAAGTGAGGCACAGATCGAAGCATTTTACAAGTGCACCGGAAAGGAATAAGAGCTATGGGTAAATCAACTGGTTTTATGGACTATGAAAGAAAAGACGGCGCAGTGGTAGCGCCGGAGGAGCGTATCGGGAATTTCCTCGAGTTCCACAAGAGCCTTTCCTATGCGGAGCAGCAGAAGCAGGGTGCAAGATGTATGGCCTGCGGTGTTCCGTTCTGTCAGGCCGGCATGATGATCGCAGGTATGGCATCCGGATGTCCGCTTCACAATCTGGTGCCCGAAACGAACGATCTTGTATACAAGGGAAAATGGGAGCAGGCCTACGAGCGCCTGAGCACCTCTCATCCGTTCCCGGAATTTACCTCCCGCGTATGTCCCGCACTTTGCGAAAACGCCTGCACCTGCGGCGTAGACGGAAGTCCTGTGGCTACGAAGGAGAATGAAAGAGCCATCATCGAATATGCGTTTGAAAATCATCTTGTCAGCGGGCGGGCTCCGTCCGTCCGCACCGGCAAGAAAATCGCAGTCATCGGAAGCGGCCCCTCCGGTCTTGCGGCAGCGGAGATGCTGAACAGAAGAGGACATGCGGTAACGGTATTCGAAAGAAGCGACATGGCCGGCGGCCTTCTTCGTTACGGCATTCCGAACATGAAGCTTGATAAAAGAGTAATTGACCGTCGTATTCAGCTGATGGAGCAGGCGGGAATTACATTCCGTTACAATGTGAATGTCGGTGTGGATATTACCGGTGAGGAGATTATGAAGGAGTTTGACCGTGTCATCCTCTGCTGTGGTGCATCCAACCCGAGAGATATCAAGGCTGAGGGTCGTGATGCGAAGGGAATCATGTTCGCCGTTGACTTCCTTAAGGAGGTTACGAAGAAGCTGATTGCCAACAAGTACGATTCCGAGAAGACAATCGCAGAGACCGCATTTTCCTTTAAGTCCGTTAAGGGTAAGCACGTATTCGTCATCGGCGGCGGAGATACCGGTAACGACTGCGTAGGAACCTGCATGAGACTCGGTGCCGCAGAGGTAAGACAGATCGAAATGATGCCGAAGCCCCCGATTTCGAGAGCACCCGGCAACCCCTGGCCCGAATGGCCGAGAATCCTTAAGACCGACTATGGCCAGGAGGAGGTTATCGCCCGTTTTGGTTACGATCCGAGAATCTATCAGACAACCGTTAAGGAGTTCGTTAAGGATAAGAGAGGCAACCTGAAGTCGGTAATTCTTGTAAGCCTTCAGTCCGTATATGACGAGAAAGCAAAGCGCTACGTTATGCAGCCGGTTGAGGGAAGCGAGAAGGAGTACAAGGCTGACCTTGTTCTGATCGCAGCAGGCTTCCTCGGTTCGGAGCAGTATGTAAGAGACACCTTCGGTGTTGCCTGCAACGAGCGTACGAACGTGAAGACGGAGGCGGGCGCTTACGAGACTTCCGTTAAGAGAGTCTTCTCCGCAGGTGATATGCACAGAGGTCAGTCCCTGGTCGTATGGGCAATCGCTGAGGGCTGTGCGGTAGCAAAGGAAGTCGACAGTTCCCTGATGGGTTATACAAATTTAAAATAATACTTGCAATCTGATTGGTTTTCGATTATAATGCCAATCAGACAATGGCGTCTTGAAGGAATGCGTAGGCATTCCTTTAAGACGCGTATTTTTTTAGGAGGATTTTCAAATGGCATACGTTGATGACGTACTGGAGCTCGTAAAGAAAAAGAACAGCAACGAGCCCGAATTTATCC
>JAKSPO010000016.1 GCA_024404675.1 Lachnospiraceae bacterium | reverse complement strand
GTAGAGCGCATGACTGTTAATCATGATGTCGTTGGTTCGAGTCCAACTGGGGGAGTTATATGGCGCGATAGCCAAGTGGTAAGGCACTGGTCTGCAACACCATGATCACCGGTTCAAATCCGGTTCGCGCCTCTTCTGAAACTCACAGAGCATATGCTTTGTGAGTTTTTTTGTTGTGTCTTCCGTACATGCAGGTATTTCTGTATTGACAATATACCCTTAGGGGGTATACAATTAGTGCAATGAATGGTTTTGGAGGGTACATATATGAGTGGACAGGAGAACTGTTTCTGTCATAAGACGAAGGATCGATCTGAAGAAGAGAAGCGTAAGCTGACTCATCGATTAAATCGTATTGAGGGTCAGATTCGCGGTATTCGTGGTATGGTAGAGCAGGATCAGTATTGTAACGATATTCTTGTGCAGGCTTCTGCTGTGCAGGCTGCACTGAATGGATTTTGCAGGGAATTGCTTGCAAGTCATATGAAAAGCTGTGTTGTGAAGGATATTAAAGAAGGTCGTGAGGATGTAATTGATGAACTTCTGGTAACACTTCAGAAGCTTATGAAGTAGGTGATTTTATGAAACAGTTTCAAGTTACAGGAATGACCTGTGCTGCCTGTTCCGCTCGTGTTGAGAAAGCGGTTTCGAAGGTGGAAGGCGTCAGGTCCTGTACGGTCAGTTTATTGACAAATTCAATGCGCGTTGATGGCGAAGCTTCTTCGGAAAGCATCATTTCTGCAGTTGTTGCAGCCGGATATGGTGCAAGTGAGAAGAGTGGTCAGAAAAGGAGTGGAAGCACTTCTTCCGCCAATGAGCAGTTAAAGGATACGGAGACACCGATACTGAAAAGACGCCTGATGGTATCGCTTGTATTCTGGCTTCTTCACATGTATGTTTCAATGGGAAGTATGATGTGGGGGTGGCCGATTCCTTCGTTCTTTCATCATAACCATGTTGCACACGGCTTGCTGCAGCTTCTTCTGACTGTGATTATCATGGTTATCAACCAGCGTTTCTTCATTAACGGATTTAAGAGCCTCTGGCATCGATCTCCGAATATGGATGCTCTGGTTGCACTTGGCTCAACGGCCGCATTTGCCTATAGTACGGTGGCACTTTTCGCGATGAGTGAGGCGCAGCGACTTGGCGATGCCGAGATGGTTATGAAGTATATGGACTCGCTCTATTTTGAGTCGGCATCCACGATTCTCACCCTGATTACCCTTGGAAAGATGCTGGAAGCACGCTCAAAGGGACGTACGACGGATGCTCTTAAGAGTTTGATGAAGCTTTCTCCGAAAAATGCAGTCGTAGTTCGTGACGGTATTGAGCAAAGCGTTGATATTGAAGAAGTTTCGGAGGGGGATATCTTCCTGGTAAGACCCGGCGAGAGTATTCCTGTTGATGGGGTGGTCGTATCCGGCGACAGTGCCGTTGATGAGTCTGCCCTGACCGGCGAGAGTATTCCGGTTGATAAGTCCGCAGGGGAAGAGGTTTCGGCAGGAACGCTGAACCGCTCGGGATTCCTTCAGTGTAGAGCAACAAGAGTCGGAGAGGACACGACGCTTTCGCAGATTATTAAGCTTGTAAGTGATGCGGCTGCAACAAAGGCGCCGATTGCAAAGCTTGCTGACAAGGTGTCGGGCGTATTTGTTCCGACTGTTATGGCGATTTCTGCGGTGACCATTGTTGTATGGTGTTTGCTTGGGAAGGATTTTGGGTATGCGCTTGCAAGAGGAATTGCGGTTCTGGTTGTGAGCTGTCCGTGCGCGCTTGGTCTTGCAACACCGGTTGCGATTATGGTCGGAAGCGGCAAGGGTGCCCGTAGCGGTATTCTTTTTAAGACAGCAGTATCGCTTGAGGAAACCGGAAAGGTCAGAACCGTTGTGCTTGATAAAACGGGAACGATTACGCGTGGCGAGCCGACAGTTACAGATATTATTCCGGCATCCGATATGACGGAGCGGGAGCTTTTGGAGCTTTCGTATGCACTTGAGAATCGAAGCGAGCATCCCTTGGCAGGCGCTGTTCGAAGTTATTGTGAGGCTCTTTCGATGGTTCCTGCGGAGGTTTCACATTTTACGGCGTTGCCGGGCAATGGGCTTTCCGCTAAGCTTGATGGAACGATGCTTTACGGCGGAAACAGCCGTATGATTGAGGAATACGCAGAGATTTCTGGTGAGTGGCATAAGAAGGCCGATTCGCTTGCCGAAGACGGTAAGACGCCCCTGTTCTTTGCAAGAGGTGACAAGCTTTGCGGTATTATCGCGGTATCGGACACGATGAAGGAGGAAAGCTTTGCGGCAATCTCTGAGCTGAAGAAGATGGGACTTCATGTTGTGATGCTTACGGGCGACAACGAGCGGACCGCTAGGGCAATCGGCGTGAAGGCCGGCGTCGATGAGGTCATCGCCGGAGTTCTTCCGAGCGGTAAGGAGGCAGAGATCCGGAGACTGCAACAGAACGGCAGGGTAATCATGGTCGGTGACGGCATAAATGATGCCCCGGCACTGACAACAGCCGATATCGGTATTGCAATCGGTGCAGGTGCGGATGTTGCAATTGAGGCTGCCGAGGTTGTTCTGATGAAGAGCAGTCTCACGGATGTATCCGGGGCAATTACATTAAGCCGGGCGACGCTTCGCATCATTAAGCAGAATCTGTTCTGGGCATTTGTCTATAATACAATCGGAATACCGCTCGCGGCGGGCGTGTTCGTTCCGATATTCGGATGGTCGCTGAATCCGATGTTTGCCGCCGCAGCGATGAGCTTATCAAGCTTTTGTGTAGTAACCAATGCCCTGCGACTCAACCTGGTGCGACTGCATAAGCAGGCACTTAAGAAGGAGCAGGATATAAAGAATACCATAATAGAAAAGGAGACAAAAACAATGGTTAAAACAATGAAGATTGAGGGTATGATGTGTGGACACTGCGAGATGCATGTGAAGAAGGCTTTGGAGGCACTGAACGGTGTTACAAGCGCTGAGGTAAGCCACAAGGAGGGTACCGCAGTTGTAACAATGGACAGTGAGGTTTCTTCAGAGGTGCTTACGAAGGCAGTTGTTGAAGAAGGCTACAAGGTTATTTCTGTTCAGTAAAGAAGTGCATAATACGGAGAGTGACGATGAGAGAGATTAAGCTTGGAAATACAGCAATGTCGGTGCCGCAGATTGTTGTAGGCTGTATGCGACTTGCGGATAAGAGTCCAGAGGAAATGAATCGCTTTCTCCACCTGGCGATGGAGCAGGGGGCGTACTATTTTGACCAAGCAGATATCTACGGCGGCGGAAGAAGCGAGGAGGTATTCGGTCAGGCGATGGCATCCGATGCAAGCCTTCGCCGTGAGGATATGATCCTGCAGTCCAAATGCGGCATCAACACAAAGGCAGCAGTACAGCATTATGACCTGTCGGCGAAGTATATTATCAATGCGGTTGAGGGAAGCTTAAAGCGTCTTCAGACTGATTATCTGGATGTTTTGCTGCTCCACAGACCGGACGCACTTACCGAGCCGGAAGAGGTGGCGGAGGCATTTGACCGACTCGAACGGGAGGGAAAGGTGCTTCGATTTGGCGTTTCCAATTATCGCCCAATGCAGATCGAGCTTTTAAAGAAAAGTGTGAAGCAGGATCTGATTATTAATCAACTGCAGTTCAGCCTTGCGGTTTCGAATATGGTCGCAAACGGTATGGAATCGAACATGACAAGCGACGGTGCGATTGACCGGGACGGCAGTGTGCTTGACTATTCCCGTGTTCATGACATCACGATTCAGGCGTGGTCACCTTTTCAGATGCCTGCCTGGAGAGGCTGCTTTATCGGAAGCGAGGAATACCCTGCGCTGAATCTTGTACTTGATAAGCTTTCGGCAAAGTATGGTGTTTCCGCTACAACAATTGCGGCAGCCTGGATTTTGAGACATCCTGCTAATATGCAGCTGATTACCGGAACGGCCGGCGAGAAGAGACTGCAGGAGATCATCGCAGCGGCTGATATCAGACTTAGCCGTGAAGAGTGGTACGAGTTGTACCTTTCTGCCGGACATCCGCTTCCTTAAGGATTGATGAATCGCACCGAGTATGGTATAATCAGGATGCTGTCGGTCAGGCCCATGGCTAATAAGATCGACATGTCTGAATGGGAGGGATAGCGATGAATTTAAGAAATATGGTTGGAAGCAACGAGCGGATCATCTGGCAGGGTAAGCCGCAGTTTAAGTGCTTCGTTTTTGAGACGATTATTAATCCGTTTCTGTTCGTAGCATTGTTGTGGGGTGCATTTGACTTCTTCTTCCTTACGATGATTACGAAGCAAGATGATATAGGACCGATGAAGGGCTTTTTTGTGATATTCCTGGCGATACACCTGATGCCGGTATGGCTCTATCTCGGAAGCATTTTGTTCTGCACGCTTCGCTATAGGAGAAAGGAATATCTTATAACGGACAAGGGAATCTATATTTCCGGCGGAATTTTTGCTTATACCTATGAGATGAAGCCGTACACCGATCTGTCACACATCAATCTGAAGAGAGGCGTCTTTGATCAGATGTTCGGTGTTGGTGATGTTATCTTAGAGTGCGGACATGCGAGCCACTCCGGAAGATATAACAATCAGGAGCATGAGAAGCATTTTGCGATTGAGGATATTGAGGATTTCGAGAGAGTTTTCAAGATGGTGAAGGATCTTCAGACGGATGTTTTCGCAGATACTATGTATCCGAATGATTTAAGACCGAAGGAGAACAACGGTTACAACACAGAATATCGCGGAAGATGGTAAGTAAAAAAGAAAGGGGTTGCCTTTCGTCGTAGTTGACGAGGGACAGCCCCTTGTTTTTAGCGAATCATAATCTTTCGAGCGATATTGATACCGATCTTGTAGGGAAGCGGGCGCAGTGCCTTGTCAGCCTCCTTCAGCTTCTGCTGAATCGGAAGATTCTGCGGGCAATGCTTCTCGCAGGCACCGCAGCCGATGCATTGCGTTGCGAAGCCGGGCTCCTTACGCATACCCATTGCCTGTGCGAACTCAAAGCGGGCAGAGGATTTGCGGCCCTCCATATACATCAGATTGTAATAATGGAAAATGGATGGAATATCGACACCCTTCGGGCACGGCTGACAGTAACGGCAGGAGGTGCAGCCAACCTTTTCCTTCTCGTGAATGATGGTCTTAATGCGCTCGACAATGGAGAAATCCTCCTCTGTCAGATGTCCGGCAACCGCCTCGGAGGCGATACGGATATTCTCCTTTACCATCTTCATGGAATTCATGCCGGAGAGGATGCAGGTGACGCCCGGCTGATCCCAAAGCCAGCGGAGTCCAAGCTCGGCAGCGGTATAGCCATGGGTATCCTCGGCAAGCGCCTTTCTGGCTTTCTCGGGAAGATTGACAAGCTTTCCGCCGCGAAGCGGTTCCATAATGATAACCGGGATGCCCTTTTTGGCAGCGGCATCGAGCCCCGCACGACCTGCCTGGGTGTGCTCATCAAGGTAATTATATTGAATCTGACAGAAATCCCAATCATAGGCATCTAAAAGCTTCAGGAAAATGTCTGTGTTGCCGTGATAAGAGAAGCCGATGTTACGAATACTGCCGTCCTTCTTGTGGGCGTCGATCCACTCCTCGATTCCGAGCTTCTGCAGATGCTCCCACTCAGCATAATCGGTGAACATATGCATCAGATAGTAATCGATGTAATCGGTGCGGAGGCGGGAGAGCTCTTCTTTAAAGGTCTTATCGATTCCGGCGGAGGAGCGGGTGATATACTGCGGCAGCTTAGTCGCAATATAAACCTTTTCGCGAACCTTGTTCTTCTCTAAAATCCGACCGAGACAATCCTCACTGCCGGGATAAACATAAGCGGTATCGAAATAGTTTACGCCGTTCTCAATGGCATACATAACTTCCTTCTCGGCCTTCTCAAAATCGATGGAAGCACCCTTTCTTGTAAAGCGCATGCAGCCATAGCCGAGCTGGGAGATGTCACGTCCTTCGCGGTCTTTTCTGTAAAGCATACGGTTTCTCCTTTCAAAAGCATTCATACTACATTCAGTTTAGGATTTTCCTGTGTGGGTGTCAATGTAGAATACGATGCTGGTATAAAAAAGTGACCATCCCCGTTTGTGACGGAGACGGCCACCTGAATAGTTAGCTTGCTTCTTTCAAGGCAAACCCGATTGGATTGTGCGGCTTCGATTCCGCCTGCTCCTTCTTTCCTTCCGGAAACAAGAGCTTTCTGACCCGCATGAGTTCGGCCTCGTAGTGCTCCGCGGTGTCCTGCAGCTCACGCTCAAGGGCCTTAGCATGGCAGATGAAATATACCGCAACAGCCACGGAAAGAATTGTTAAACAACAACTGGTCAAACCGATAATTAGAAATAAAGTCATCGCATGATTCTCCTTATTTGTGTGCCTACGGTTGCTCAAAAAAGCACTGCCTTTTTGAGAGTTGCTCGCTTATTCTATTACAACGTGCCGGAAAATGCAAGTACTTTTTTCATTTTCCGAAAGAATATGCGAGAGGGGGCAATTCGCGGGTGGGGAAGTTTTTGCCGCCTTTTATTCTTGAATAATTGCGGGGATTGTGAAATAATAGAAATATATGGGCATGGCGAAGAAACGGCCGTGCGATTGACAATGAAGATTTTCCGAAGGGAGATAAATCCTTCGGAAAGAGAATACAAGGAGGCGCTATTATGCAGTTTGAAGCTTTACAGAAGGCCATGATTCAGGCTATGAAGGATCACGATAAGGTTAGAAAGGATGCAATTTCGACGCTTGTTTCGGCAACGAAGAAGCTGGCGATTGACGCAGGCTGCCGTGAGAATATTCCGGATGAGATGACTGACCAGGCGATTCTTAAGGAGATTAAGAGCGTAAAGGAGCAGATCGAGACCTGTCCCGATTCCCGCGCGGAGCTTAAGGCAGAATATCAGGCAAGACTTGCTGTTTTCGAGGAGTATGCACCGAAGATGCTTTCCGCTGAGGAGATTGAGGCACTGGTGAAGGAGAAGTTCGCCGATGTTCTGGCATCCGGCAACAAGGGTATGATTATGAAGGCTGTCATGGGTGAGCTTAAGGGCAAGGCAGACGGTAAGGTCATCAACGCCGTTGTAGCAAAGCTTACCGGTAACTAGGCTATCGGAGTGTGCGATGGCGAGTGAGAAGAGTGCAGAGGTTATGCGGCTTCTGCTTGGAAAAGGACTGCCGGAGGAGCTGTGCAGAACGATTGCCTATAAATACATGAACACGGATTATACTGCCGGCAGGATGTGCGGCTATCTTAGTAGGATGCCGGCGCACATCTCACCGGAGGAGGTCGTTGACGAGATGCTTGCAATCTTAAGTGACAGAGACCGGTTTGTGGCGAAGCATCGTTCTATGCAGGCGCAGGCTAAAATCAGCGATTTCTATCAAAACGGACGTGAGGAGGAGACGTGATGAAGACAGGAAAGAGACTTGTAGGACTGATTATTTCGATTGCCCTGTTGATTGCAACGGGGATTATTGGCGTGGTAACGGATATCTTCTTTGATGCGGAGGATTATCTGCAGCAGATGCATATCAAGCCTGTGATGGGACTGAAGGTTCTGATTGTAATTGTCATGCTGTATGCATTGAACTGTATTGTACAGCTGATTCTTGAAGCGGCGGCCAAAGGAAAGGGACGTGCAAGAACGCTTGCAACGGTTTCCGCAAGCCTTATCAAGTACGCATTTGTCATCATCGGCTTCTGCTGGTCACTTTCGATTATCGGCGTTAATGTCAGCACGATCTGTGCGAGCGTAGGAATTGTTGCGTTGGTACTTGGTTTCGGCGCAGAGACGCTGGTTGCCGACATCGTGACCGGTATCTTCATTCTGTTTGAGAATCAGTTCAATATCGGCGATATTATTGAGGTTGACGGGTTCCGTGGTTCCGTTGAAAACATCGGCATCCGTACGATCTGCCTGCGTGATACCGGCGACAATCTGAAGATTATCAACAATTCCGACCTGAAGAATATTATCAACCGTTCCGCCCAGAGTTCCCTCGCCATTACCGATGTCGGCGTATCCTATGCGACCGACCTGGATGAGCTTGAGAAGAAGATTGGCGGGATTCTGCAGTCTATTAAGCAGAAGAGAAGCGACGTGTTCATAGGTGCGATTGAGTATCTCGGCGTGGAAGAACTGGCGGATTCCTGCGTGGTTCTTCGCATTAAGGCCGAGGTTATGGAGAAGGATATTTTCAAGGGGCGCAGAATCCTGAATAAGGAGATCAAGTGCGCATTTGACCGTGCGAACATTGAAATCGCATTCCCGCAGCTCGATATTCACAATCGCTAATTCGGAAGGGTGACACGAATGGAGTTTAAGAAGGAGCAGGAGTTTCGAAAGGAATCGGAATTTCGCCCGCAGGAGGAGTTTGGACATTCTCCAGTGAAGGACGAGTTCAATTCTCAAATCGGAAGCTCTGCCCGTAAACAGACAAATGAGCAGAACCGGCACCATAAGCATAAGCTGCGCCTGTTCTATCTGGCAGCAGCGGCATTGACGGTCGCATTTACCGTTGATCTGATGGAGCTTAACAAAGCGCCGGAGCCTGAGGAACCGGTGCGTAGTGTAAGCGCTACGCCTACGCCCATGGAGACACCTACGCCGCCAGTGGATATCGTAACGCCGACGCCCGTTCCGACGGAGGAACCGACGCCCACGCCGACCGAGGAGCCTACGCCGACGGCAACGGAGGCACCTACCCCGACACCGTTCGTGGATGGTGACGATGCGTTTCCGGAGCTTGACAATCTGCCGCTTTATCATATCGGAACCGGGATTTATGACAACGAATTTGTTATCAATAAGGTCGAGATCGGAGCTTTCGAGGCATATCTGTGCCGCGAGAACGAGCGATTCACCGAGGTGATCGAGGATTTAGAGGGTGGAAGCCTTATATATGATGCCGAGGATAATGTTCTCGTTCTGAATAACTTCCACGGCGGTGTGCTGCATGTGAACGAGCTTGGCAACGGCTTCCGCATCTATCTGATGGGCGACAGCTATCTCGAGGGCATTGTAGCCTGGGGCTGGTTTTACGGCGGCAGTATCACATTTTCCGGTGAAGGTACGCTTACGGTCAATGCCGAGAGAACGCAGGAGTACGGTATTACCCTGCAGGCGGAGCGAAGCCAAAGCTGTCTGATGGTGGAACCGGGCGTTACGCTTAAGGTGTACGGCCAGGAGCATGCGATTGTAGCGCATGAGGACCTGCTTCCGTCCCGCGTTGTGTACTATCTGAAGCCGCTAACGATACACGGCGTCAGAATGCAGCAGCAGGATATCGGGCAGGAGGATTGCTGGGATTATTATTCCGTAGATGAAGACGGACGCCCCGCATCCGAAGTGATTATCAGTGAGTAAGAAGGATTTTTATGTATGAAAAGCAGTGAAATTGAAATTATGAGAACCTATCTGTGCTCGATGGACGAGAGCCTTCCCGCCCCCGTGTACAATGAGATCAAAATCAATGATGAGGACAAGATCTATCCTTACATCCAGAAGCTTGTGGCAGCGAATCTGGACAACACCAAGGCCAAGGTGGGTACCTTTCAGGAGGGCGATTACCTGGACGAGGTTGTGACGGATGACCCGGACGATTTGGAGGCATTTGTCAGCGTTGTATCGGACAATGTGTACGACCTCGTGAAGAATAACGCAGAGATGCACTCCGGCAGCGGAATCTTCGTGTTCTGTATCGTGGAGGAGCAGCCGATTGTCGGATTCTTCAAGGTGAATTTTCAGGAGCATTTTGTGTGCAAGGTGTCCGACGACGGGCGCGTCAACTGGGTGATTGCCGCCAATATCATGCCGAAGGCGACCTCAAAGGATTATGAGTTCTTCCTGATTAATGTTCTTGATAGAACTGTACTGATGTCCGATTCCCAGTACTATTTTGATGGCGAGCATCGGGAGAATTATATTGCCGAGAAGGTGCTTCATCTGAAGGCACAGCGTTCCGAGAAGGAGAAGGTTGACACGATTCGCGATACGACAATCGATACCATCCGAGAATGCTACAAGCCCGAGGAGGTTGCTGCCAAGGTGCTTGATTACAAGAAAGAGGTTGCCAATCACGTTGAGCAGACCGGAAAGGTCAGCGTTGCCCGCATTGAGCAGGCCGTTTTCGACGACAACGAGAGTGCGAAGGCGGTATATCGTGAGAAGCTTGAGCACGAGCGAATCGAGCGTGAGCCAATGCAGGTCAGCAAGAAGACGGAGCGCGCGTATATGAAGAAGCAGAAGATTGTGACTGATAACGGGATCGAGCTTCTCGTTCCGGTGGAATATCTGAAGAATGCGAATTTCGTTGAGTATCTGCAGGACGAGGAAGGCAATATCACCATCCTTCTGAAGGATATTCATACCATCAAGGCTTAGGGGGACGACGCTTTGGATATTATCAGCTTTTTAAAGAATAATGTGACAGCCTATCACTTGGTTGACACGATGAAAAGACTACTTGCCGAGCAAGGCTTTCGTATGCTCTCTATGGGTGAGCCGTGGGAGCTTGCGCCGGGTGCTTATATGACAAGTCCTGCCGACAGCCAGCTTTTTGCATGGGTGATCGGCGAGGATTATAACGCCGGCGATGCGATGTGTCTGGCGCTTGCGCATACTGACTATCCGTGCCTTCATATCAAGCCGTCGGCCGAGGTGCCGGGTGGCTATTGCGTTTTAGATACGGAAACCTACGGCGGACCGATTCTGTCGACCTGGCTCGATCGTCCGCTCGGAATTGCCGGCAGAGTTTACTACGCTGACGGCGACAAGACGGCGATGCGCCTGGTGGACAGCGTTGTGCCGGTGCTTACCATACCGAACCTGCCGATTCATTTTAATCGTGAGGTAAACAAGGGAACAGAGCTTAAAAAGCAGATCGACATGCGTCCGCTTGGCGGAATGAAGCCGGAAAAGGGCTGGTTTCAGAGCTTTGTCGCAGATCTCTGCGGCTGTGACGCTGCGGATATTCTCGATTTTGATCTGTGGGTCTACAACAACGATGAACCGGAGACGGTTGGCTTTGCGCAGGATATGATTTCTTCGCCGCGCCTTGATAACCAGACCTCCTGCTATGCAATTCTTGAGGGCCTTTTTGCGGCAAATGCTAAAAAGAGCGGACTGAAGCTCGGTGCATTTTTCGATAATGAGGAGATTGGAAGCCAGACGAAGCAGGGAGCGGATTCGGCGATGCTTTCGATGCTTCTTGGTAAGATTTATGACGGGCTTGGGTATGCCAATGCAAGGCTTACCGAAGCCATTGTGAAGAGTACGATGCTTTCTGTCGATGTGGCACACGCATTGCATCCGAATCATCCGGAGCGTTATGATGCGCAGAATGCGGTATCCTTCGGCGAGGGAGTCGTATTGAAGCTTTCCGCGAACCAGCGCTATACGTATGAGTCGGAGACAATCGCGAGGCTTGCGCTTCTGTGCAGGCGAAACGGAATCCCCTTTGGCAAGCATGTGAATCATTCGGATATTCCCGGTGGCTCGACGATGGGACCTCTGGTATCCTCGTGGCTACCGATGGCGGTAGCGGATGTTGGCGTCCCGATTATGGCGATGCATTCTGCCCGCGAATTGATGGCGAAACAGGATATGGAGGCTTTGATCGCATTTGTCGAAGCATTTTTCACAAACTAGTCACACAATGGAGACACTCTTTCTGTTGACGAAAGTCGTAAAGTATGGAATAATTTAACTGATTTATGACTACAGGGAGATATGATCAGGAGGTAGCGATGAAGAAGTTTTTGAGTATGTTCTGTATGCTGATGATGCTTACGGTTCTGTTCTCTAACACAGCAGGTGCGGAGGACGGAGAGATGCCTGAGGACACTGTGGAGAATGTGATAGAGGAGAATAATCTTCCGTTCATTCTCGAGGCACCGAAGTATGTATTTTTGGACAGAATTTCAGAAGACAAGAAGGTTCAGACGGTCAATGCCGCATTCTCAAAGAATGCTTCCATGACCGAGTATTTTGATATGGAGCCTGCGGCTGCAAAGCGTCTTATCAACGCGAACGGACTTGCAACCTTAAAGCTTACCGCGCAGGTTGACTGGGCAATCGACAGCCCCGATGACTGGCATTATAACGAGTACTGGGATACCGATGGCTTGAATGCCAAGAAGCAGAAGGTACTCGGTGACTGGGCTTACATTGGCATCGAGTCGGAGAAAGGTCGCGTGCAGTCGGTTCAGATTTTTGAAGATTTCGGAAACATCAAGGATAAGGACAACAAGGCCTGGAAGGGTACCGATACTTTAAAGGGCTGGAAGAGTGTGATTCCTGAGGCACTGCTTTCTAAGAATTCCGATAATGATCACAGCTATATTGACTGGACGAAGCATGTGTTGTACATTCGTGTACGTTATGTAGTTGTTACCGAGGACAACGACGAGGAATTCAAGAAGAATACGTATTATTCCGACTGGTCAGAGACGGCAGCCTTTGGTAAGGATATTGAGGAGTATTACCCCTACGAGACCTACGATAAGCTTCCGATTCCGGAGGTGTATAACCTTGCAATCAATCAGGATGAGGACGGATATGTTCTTGAGTATGATGTAAAGTTGCCGGAGGAGTTTGAGAGAAATGCCGCACAGACCGAGGTTTACGGTGGAGTGGCTTACCTTGTTCACAGTATTTTCGTGCAGGATTATGAGGTTGTTCCGTCCTATCAGACACCTGAGTCCACACATGTTGCAATTCCCGTTGCAAAGCTTCTTCCCGAGGGTGTTCCGTATACGGAGGGAACGCCGATTTTCGTTCGTTCCTTTATCTGGATTGACCAGTATCTTGGCGTAGGCGGACAGTGGGTTGGAGAGTTGGAGAACTTCCAGCTGGTAGACCTTTATTCGGTCGGTGCGGAGGAAGAACCCGAACCGACTCCCGAGATTACGGCGACGCCTACACTGGAGCCGACACCGGTTCCGACGCAGGTAATCGAACTCCTTCCGACAGCGGTTCCGGAGGTGAAGGAGGAAGAGGAGAACAAGAATGTATGTAAGATCTGTAAGCTCTCTTTTGACCCGCAGTTTATGGATATCTGTATGTTCTTCTGGTTGGGCGGAGCACTTTTGATCATCATTATTATCTCCATCATTGTGAAGATCATCAGAAGACGCGAGGACGAGAAGACCGATATTCTGTTCCGATAATTTATAACTGATGAAAGAATACGGCCATATGCTTTGAAAGCATATGGCCGTTTTTGTATGTGGTAGGGTTTGTATGCGACCGGGGCTGATTACAGGATGCCCGGCAGGACGAAGGCGTAAAGGTATCAGAAAAGGACGGAAAGGCGCATATTACGCGTTTCCGTCCTTCTTAGCATTAATTCTAGTATCCGATGGAAATCAGATCTTCTCGCCGTTTCTGTGACGCTCCAGAACCCTGTGAATGCGATCGGTAGGATTCAGAAGCTTGCTGATGGAAGCATCGTGGTTCAAAGAGTCGATGAGCAGGGCAATGTACTTACTCATATCTGCACTGATGTACCAATCACGCTCTAAAAGCTCGGGAGTCTGATAGATAAGGTTCGTCGTAACTACACGGTCGATCAGGCCTTCCTTGTAAGCCTTATCGAACTTCTCAAGGCCGTTGGTAAACAGACCAAAGGTGGAGCAGACGAAGATACGTCCTGCATTGCGCTGCTTCAATTCTCTTGCAACATCAAGCATACTTTCGCCGGAGGAGATCATATCGTCGATAACGATGACATCCTTGCCCTGTACGTCGTTTCCGAGGAACTCGTGTGCAACAATCGGGTTACGTCCGTCAACAATACGGGAGTAATCTCTGCGCTTGTAGAACATACCCATATCGGCACCAATCATAGTTGCGAAATAAACCGCACGACCCATAGCACCCTCATCGGGGCTTACAATCATCAGGTGGCTGCTGTCCATCACAAGATCGGGAACATTACGAAGCAGAGCCTTTGTAAACTGGTAGGTGGGCTTTACGTCTTCGAAGGAGCGGGTCGGAATTGCGTTCTGAACACGGGGATCATGTGCATCGAAGGTGATGATGGAATCAACACCGAGATTTACGAGCTCCTGCAGTGCCAGTGCACAGTCAAGAGATTCTCTTGCAGAACGCTTATGCTGACGGCTCTCGTAAAGGAACGGCATAATAACCGTAATACGTGCTGCCTTGCCGCTGATTGCACTGATGACACGCTTCAGATCTGCGAAATGGTCATCGGGTGACATGTGGTTGATCTGGCCGCATACTTTATAGGTGAGGCTGTAATTGCAGACATCTACAAGAATGTAAACATCCAGGCCTCGAATGGTTTCGTTGATAATGCACTTTGCTTCACCGGAACCGAAACGAGGGCATTTGGCATCAATCAGGTAGGAATCTCTCTGATAGCGGTCATAGTCCGGCGTATTGGCATACTTGGAATCACGATTGTCTCTCCAGGATGCAATCCAGTCATTGACCTTGGCACCGATGGAACGGCTGCTCTCAAGAGCAATAATTCCCATAGGGCCGTACGAAACATTTTCAACTAACTTCTTCTCCTCTTCAGACATAGGAACCTCCGTAGTTTATAATATTATAACGACTGAATAATCAGTCGGGATTACCTTCCAAAAACAGCTTCTTGACGCGAATGTCGTCACTGAGAAGCTTAATATACTGATAATTGTTGAATAATCGCGAGGAGATACGCTCCGAATAACGGGCGCGGATCTGGTCGGCGGTAAGGTTGGTGGAAATCAGAATCGGCTTCCCATGAAGATGCCGTTCCTCCATGCAGACGAAAAGCTGCGAGGTCGTGTAGGCATTGGCAATTTCCGATCCGAGATCATCAATAATCAAAAGATCACAGTCCAGAATCATATCGAAATCCTTACCGGCCTTATCGGAATCATCCTTCTTGCCGAAACGATATTCTTCAAAAATCTCAAAGAGACGGAAGGCAGACAGATACATCACGGTATGTCCGGTTATCATCAACGCCTTTGCGATGCAGTTCGATAAAAAGGTCTTGCCTACGCCGGTGGAACCGATCAAAAGCAGATTGCGACGGTTGGTGTCAAAATTCTCAACATAGGAGATGGCTCTGGCACGTGCATCAAGGGCAACCTCACGAAAGGTATCGCCGGTTGTTTCGTCGATTGCCTCGTCAGAATAGTATTCGGCGTTAAAGGTGCTGAAGTTCTCCTTCTCGAGAAGTGCCTTGCGGCCCGGGTCGAGGTAATAGCGATCGATGATTGCCTGCTTGAAGCAGTAGCACATCTCGTTATTCGTAAAACCGGTGTCTTTGCAAAGCGGACAGCGGTATCGAAGCTCCATATAATCCTCGGGAAATCCGGCCTGGCGCATCAGCTGCTTCTTCTGGGACACAATTAACGAAATGGCGCGGCGATTGTTTTCAATGGCCGCTTCATCCCCGCGTAAGGCAAGCGTAGTTGCCGCTACGGAGCCGGAAGCAATGCGTTCGTCTAACTCGTTCAAAACGGGGATTGCCTTATAGACCTCCTGGCGCCGCATCTGCCGATCATAGCGATTCTGTGCCTGCAGCTCGTCGTATTCCCGCAAGATTGCATCATACTCGGAATTCGTCAATCCCATACCAGTACTTCCTTTCTACTTCTTGGCGTACATACGCTTCTCTATCTCTTTCCACTGCTCGGCGCTGTAGGTGCGCTGATTGAAGTCGTTGAACATATTAGGCTTCTTAGGAGCAGCAGAGGTGCTGTTCTTCTTGACTGCGGGCTTCTCAGCATTCTCCAAACGATGCTTTTCGTCAAGCGGAGCGATATCCTGAAGTGTTGTTACGCCCTGACTTCGCCAGTCGGAAAGAATCTTGTTTGCGTAGCTGTAACCCCTGCGATGTCCCTGCATCGTGGTGCGTCTGCAGGCTTCACCAATCAGCTCGGCAGACATATGCCAATCGTTCACCCAGGTACGAAGAAGTGACAGCTCGTCATAGGTGAGATTGTCACTGATACCGAAGCCCTTACGGAAGGTGTTATAGGCATCGCTGAACAGAAGCATATAATTCTTCGCTTCCTCAACGGTATGCACATCGTTGGCTTGCCAGTCTTCGGCCTTCTTTACAACATATTTCGGAGCGGCCTTCTGCTGATCAATACAGATCTCGTATAAGAAAAGGAGCAGGTCGCTTGAAAATCCAAGTGTCAGATGAATATACTGTGCAGCACGGATATCCTCTGCGGAAAGTGCTCTGTCATAATAGCTTTCCAGAGAGGAAAGAATGAAGGACATATCCGCATCATAGGAAGCTGCATCGGCATCGATACGCTCAGCAGGCGATTTCTTTATGGGAGCAGGCTTCATAGGCTTAACGGGCGTCTGCTTCGGTTCGGGCTCCTTACGGCTTAACGAGTCGGTCAGGTAACCGTCGGAAAGGTCCGCAAGTCGGATCGAGTCAATCGCACCGTCGTCGGAAACTGTGTACTCAAGAATGCCCTGTCTGGTCCAATAGGAAAGAGAGCGGAGCAGCGCCTTCTCGGTGCAGTCCAGAAAATCCGCCATCGTATGTACCGAAATATCGGTATCCCCGTCGCTCATGTGACGCAGAAGATACAGATATACCTTCACATCGGTGCCGCTCGCTTCCATCATGTATTCATCGATGAAGCGGTTCGGAATCGCAGTGACGGTACTGGCTTTCGATTTTGAAATAATACCTAGCGTACACATGTCCTAAAACCTCCGGGTTACTACGTAAAGAGCGAAAATACCCCCTACCGAGACCACATTATAACCCAGGGTTTTTGGTTTGTAAATAGGCGAAAGTGATGCCTATTTTTGTAGAACTGTATTGTTGATAAAGTTGATAACTGCCGCCGCCGAGCGGAACAAATACCTGTGCCAAACTCCAGGAAAGCAAGGAAAATAAGGCACTTCCACGGATATAAACAGGCATTTGCCGCAAATAAAATTATCCACAACGATGCGTGTCGAACGCGTTGTGGATAAAGTTGATAAGTTTATGATTTCAACAGCGAAACGCCCACATTTACTATGTTTCCTGCACCCATAGTTATCAACAGGTCACCGTTGACACAATTTTTTTTCAAAAAGTTTTCAATCTCCTCGAAGGACGGGAAATGATAAGCTTCCTTACCCATCTTGCGAAGATCCTCTGCAAGCATGGCGGAGGAAATTGCACCGGTATCGATCTCTCTTGCGGCATAAATATCTGCGAGTACAATTCGATCCGCAACGGCGAGTGCACGAACGAAATCCGTACGATGCGCAAGCGTTCGGGAATAGGTGTGAGGCTGGAATACGACCCAGAGTCTGTTATGCGGGTAGGAAAGTGCAGCCTTTAAGGTTGCGGTAATCTCCGTCGGATGATGTGCATAATCGTCGATGATGGTAACACCCTCGCGGACACCCTTTTTTTCGAAGCGACGCTCGGTTCCGGTGAAGGCGGCAAGGCCACGCTTGATAACGGAAACGGGGATATCTCTGATATAAGCCTCGGCAACAGCGGCAAGAGAGTTGGAAACATTGTGGATGCCGATTACCGAAAGCGCGATTCTATCTACATATACTCCATCACGATACAGATCGTAGGAGCCGCAACCAATGTTGTCAAATGCAATATTCGTAGCGGTATAGCGGTAGGGAGAAGAGGCAGGCTCAACACCCTCCGGAAGGAGTCCGTACGTATCGACCGTTGCGGAAAGACCCTCAAGGAAGGAGCTAAGTCCGGTAATCTCACCGTTAATGATCAGATGTCCGCCCTCAGGGAGCTTAGAGGCAAATTCCTTGAAGGAGCTTCGGATATGTGCAAGATCCTTGAAGAAATCCAGGTGATCTGCGTCAATATTCAAAATGACTGCGTCGCTCGGATGAAACTTCAGAAAGCTGTTCTTATACTCGCAGGCCTCGAACAGGAAGCGCTCGGAAGCGCCGATACGAAGGTTTCCGCCGAGGGAAGCCATCTTTCCGCCGAGGGATACGGTAGGATCAAAGCCCGCCTCAAGAAGAATGCTTGCAATCATACCGGTCGTTGTCGTCTTGCCGTGCGTTCCGGATACGCCGATGGAAACCGGGTAGGTTGCGGAAAGCTGGCCGAGCAGCTCGGCACGGTCAATCATTGGGATGCCTGCGGAAGCGGCAGCCATATATTCTTCGTTGTCCGCACTGATTGCTGCGGTATAAACGACAAGGTCGATATCCTTTGTGATGTTGGAGGCGACCTGCTTATAAAATACCTTTGCACCGAGCGTTTCGAGACGGTCGGTCAGATCACTTTCGGTACGATCGGAGCCGCTGATGGTGAAGCCGCGCTTCAAAAGAAGCTCTGCAAGACCGCTCATACTGATCCCGCCGATGCCGAGAAAATGAATGTGAATCGGTTTTTTGAAATCTATTGTAAACATATTTTGCATTCCTTTTTATTCTTTCAGAATAACTCCAATTTATACTATACCATGAAATCTGAAAAATACAAGTTTGCAGTTTTCTTTTTTTCGCGTGTGTGGTATGATATCTTTATCTAAATTTCTACAGTTAAGAGGTGATTCTGTGATAAAGAAAGAAATGATCGCTATGCTTCTCGCAGGTGGACAGGGCTCCCGTCTCGGTGTGCTCACACAAAGCGTAGCGAAACCGGCAGTTAGTTTTGGGGGCAAGTACCGTATCATTGACTTCCCTTTAAGCAACTGTATCAATTCAGGAGTGGATACCGTAGGTGTTTTGACCCAGTATCAGCCGCTCCGACTGAACACCCATATCGGAATCGGTATTCCGTGGGATCTGGACCGTAATATCGGCGGCGTCTCCATTCTTCCTCCGTATGAGAAGAGTACGAATGCCGAGTGGTATACCGGTACGGCGAACGCGATCTACCAGAATCTCCGTTTCATGGAGTATTACAATCCCGAGTATGTGCTCGTCCTTGGCGGTGACCACATTTACAAGATGGATTATGAAGAGATGCTGAATTATCATAAGCGCAACAATGCCGACATTACGCTCGCAACCATCCCTGTTCCGTGGGAAGAGGCAAGCCGTTTCGGTGTCGTTATCACGGATGATGACATGCGCATCAAGGAGTTTGAGGAGAAGCCGAAGAACCCGAGAAGTAACCTTGCTTCCATGGGTATTTACATCTTCACCTGGAAGGTGCTCAGAGAAGCTCTGATTACGCTTTCCGAGCAGGAGGGCTGTGACTTCGGTAAGCACATCATTCCTTATTGCCACAATCGCGGCGATCGTGTATTTGCCTATGAATTCAACGAGTATTGGAAGGATGTAGGAACGCTTGGCTCTTATTGGGCAGCCAACATGGAGCTGATCGATATTCTTCCCGATTTCAATCTCTACGATGAGCATTGGAAGATTTATACAAAGAGCGACATGATTCGTCCGCAGTACATTGCGAGTGATGCTGTGATCAATCGTGCGATTATCGGTGAAGGAACTGAGGTTTACGGTGAGGTTCATAACTCTGTTATCGGCGAGGGTGTTACAATCGAGAAGGGCGCCGTTGTCAGAGACTCCATTATCATGAAGGGTACCGTTGTCGGTGCCGGAACCTATGTGGAGAAGGCAATCATTGCCGAGAGTGTTTCAATCGGTGAGAACTGCCGGATCGGCGTAGGCGAGGAGAAGCCGAACACCTGGAAGCCGAACATTTATGGGGACGGTCTTGTTACCGTCGGTGAAGGCTCTGTGATTCCGAACGCTGTGACGGTCGGCAAGAATACAGTCATTTCCGGAGAGACCTGCGAGGCAGATTATCCCGGCGGTGTTCTCGAAAGCGGTGAAAGTTTGGTAAAGGCAGGTGACACGCAATGAAAGCAATCGGTATCATTTTAGCAGGCGGCAATTCCAGCCGTATGCAGGGACTTACAAGCCGTAGAGCCATTGCGGCTATGCCTGTGGCAGGAAGCTACAGAGCAGTTGACTTTGCGCTTTCCAACATGACCAATTCTCATATTCAGAAGGTTGCAGTGCTGACACAGTACAGCTCCCGTTCGCTGCATGAGCATCTGAATTCCTCCAAATGGTGGGATTTCGGACGTAAGCAGGGTGGCTTGTATCTGTTCGCTCCGACGATTACCCAGGAGAACGGCTTCTGGTATCGCGGTACGGCCGATGCACTTTATCAGAATATGGATTTCCTGCAGAACAGCCATGAGCCTTATGTTGTAATCGCTTCCGGTGACGGTATTTACAAGCTGGATTACAATCAGGTTATCAATGCACATATTGAGTCTCTGGCAGATATTACCGTTGTTACGACGGAGCTTCCGGCAGGAATGGACAATTCCCGTTTCGGAACCGTGGTTACCGACGAGGAGAACCGTATCGTAAGCTTTGAAGAGAAGCCTCTTCAGTCCGAGACGAGAATGGTATCTACCGGTATTTATGTAATCCGTCGTCGTCTTCTGATGGATCTTCTTGAGAAGACGATTCGCGATAACAATTTTGATTTTGTCAGCGGTGTACTTACCCGTTACAAGAATCAGAAGAAGATCTGCGCATTCAAGATGGACGGCTACTGGAGCAATATTGCAACGGTTGAGGATTATTTCAGAACCAATATGGATTTCCTGAACAAGGAGGTCAGAGATTACTTCTTCAAGCAGTATCCGGATATTTATTCCAAGGTGGACGATCTGCCGCCGGCGAAGTTTAACCCGAGTGCCGTTGTTCGAAACAGCCTTGTTTCCTCCGGCAGCATCGTGGACGGAACCGTTGAGAATTCCGTAATCTTCAAGAAGGTTTACATCGGCAACAATGTAACCATCAAGAATTCCATCATTCTGAACGATGTTCAGATCAGTGACGGTGCTTACATCGAGAACTGTATCGTTGAAAGCCGCGGCACGATTTCCGCAGGAAGCCGTTATGTTGGCGAGGGCGAGATCTGCATCGTAGACGAGAAGGTTGACAGATATTAAATTTTTAGAACAGCCTGCAAATGTTGGGCGTTTTGCATTGACAAATGCAGGCTGTTCGTTTATGCTGAATCTATAATTGGAACCGATGATCGGGAGTAGTAGCTTAAGGGTAAGATCAAAGAGAGCCGCAGAGGGTGTGAGTGCGGTATCGGAGCTTAAGGGAATGGACCCGTGAGGGCGAACCGAACGCCGTATGGTCAGTAGGGGAGACGTGAATCGCACGTTACAGCGATACATGTATGATTGTGCATGGCAGAGTGTATGCGAAAGCATATCAATAGGTGGCACCGCAGAGGTAGAATATTCTCCCCTGTCCTATTACGGACAGGGCTTTTTTACTTTTATTGAGAAGATTATCGGCATGCAGTGCGAATGCACAAAATAGCGATTCCAAAAACACATTTGCTTATTTGAAGAGAGGAAGGAACTATTATGAGTAAAGAAATCCCGTACAAGATTTATCTTGAAGAGCAGGAGATGCCTAAGGAATGGTACAATGTTCGTGCCGATATGAAGAAGAAGCCGGCTCCGCTTATTAATCCCGGAACGAGACAGTCGATGAGCGTACAGGATCTTGAGCCTGTATTCTGTAAGGAGCTTTGCGAGCAGGAGCTTAACAACGATGACGCATTCATCGAGATTCCGGCTGAGATTCGTGAGTTCTACAAGATGTATCGTCCGTCTCCGCTTGTTCGTGCTTATTGCCTTGAGAAGGCACTCGGCACCCCGGCACATATCTACTACAAGTTCGAGGGTAACAACACCTCCGGAAGCCACAAGCTGAATTCCGCAATTGCGCAGGCTTATTATGCAAAGAAGCAGGGCCTTAAGGGTGTTACGACCGAGACCGGCGCAGGTCAGTGGGGTACCGCACTTTCCATGGCTTGCTCTTACTTCGATCTGGATTGCCAGGTTTATATGGTTAAATGCTCCTATGAGCAGAAGCCCTTCCGTCGTGAGGTTATGCGTACCTATGGTGCAAAGGTAACCCCTTCTCCGTCCATGGAGACCGAAATCGGTCGTAAGATGAACGCTGATTTCCCGGGAACGACCGGAAGCCTTGGCTGTGCAATCTCTGAGGCTGTTGAGGCAGCAACCAAGCAGGAGGGTTATCGTTACGTTCTCGGTTCCGTTCTGAACCAGGTTCTTCTTCACCAGTCCGTTATCGGTCTTGAGACGAAGACTGCTTTAGACAAATACGGCATCAAGCCTGATATGATCATCGGCTGTGCCGGCGGCGGTTCCAACCTTGGCGGCTTGATCTCTCCCTTCGTAGGCGAGAAGCTTCGTGGTGAGGCTGATTATCAGATTATTGCTGTTGAGCCTGCATCCTGCCCGAGCCTTACAAGAGGTTCCTATGTATATGACTTCTGTGATACCGGTCGCGTATGTCCTCTTGCTAAGATGTACACGCTTGGCAGCAGCTTCATTCCTTCCGCAAACCATGCAGGCGGCCTTCGTTACCATGGTATGAGCCCGGTTATTTCCGAGCTGTATGACCAGGGACTGATTGAGGCGAGAAGCGTTGAGCAGACGGCAGTATTCGAGGCAGCACAGAAATTTGCCCGTGTTGAGGGTATTCTTCCCGCTCCGGAGAGCAGCCACGCAATTCGTGTAGCAATTGATGAGGCTTTGAAGTGCAAGGAAACCGGAGAGGCTAAGACGATTGTATTCGGTCTTACCGGTACCGGATATTTCGATATGTACGCATACGGTGCTTACAATGACGGCACGATGAGCGACTACATCCCGACCGATGAGGAGATCGCAGCAAGCCTTGCCATGGTTCCTCAGGCATAACTTTTTAAAAGATTTATATGGTCCTCCCTGATAGCGAGGCCCGGCGCTTCTTCGGAAGTGTTCCGGGCCTTGTATTTTTTAGCCGGGCTTGAACGGAGTGCTTGAATATGATATGCTGAAGAGAGAGTCATTAGGAGGTGCCACATGTTTCTAAATGATGCAATAACAGGACAGCCTATCGCGGAGTGTCAGGTTCCTGCGGGCTTTGCCGTGCAGGCAACGATCAACGGTACGATTCAAAGCTTTGGAAGACCTTACAGTGCAATGGTTGAACTGCTTCGGGAGGATCAGCGCGGGATGCTGTTCTTCCATTCCGGCGAATGCTTTCATCAGATCAAATTCGGGCAGGGCGAGCGCCACATAGAAGGGGCTTACGATCCTCGTACGATGCTGCCGCTTGCTTCGTTTCGGAAAGAGGATGCGTATCTTGACAGACTGGCACTTTTTTATAATGACGGCGAGCCGGTAAAGCTGTACGCAAAGGAGAATGTGTCCGATTATATGCCTGAGCCGGCACTGGTGGAAGAGCTTCGAAGAAGCCAGGTTCGCCTTGGTGAGCTTTGTGCTCCGGGAATCGTGGTCGATATCCAGAATGTTTATGCGGGGGCCACGCTTCGAGCTTATCTGCTTGAGAGAAACGGAGCAGTGATGACCTTGGTGCTTGCCGCGGAGGTGACGGCGACGGAATATTGCCTGCGGGAGGCCGTTGACGGTATGTATGCGCGCAGAGTAGTGACGCCGATTGACGGAGAGAATCTCGGCATAGGAATGACTGCGGCAACACTTCGCCGCGTGTGCGGTCCCTTCGGCGGTGCGAAAACAGCCGGCGCTAAGGCTGCGTATATCGATTGGGAGGCAAGAAAGGTGTTTGGTTATCTTCTCGCAGGAGAGCCGGATATGGAGCGTGTTCGTGAGTTACAGGAGTGGATTTCCGGTTTTCGGGCAGATGATGAATTATATGAAAATATGCATCGATCGGTTTCGGAGCTGACCCCTTCTTTAGTACATGAACAGAACGAATTGTATCAGGAGCAGAGGAAAAGAACCAGAGACAGCCGCTTAAACATCATAAGAAATGCGGTTTGAGGGGAATAATAGAGAATAATGAGGGCGAATCGTGCCGAGCGGGTGCAATTCGCCCCTTTTTTTTGAGCGGAAAATGTGTTATAATTTGATCGACTATCGAATGCATTTGATAGATTGACTGAAATGAGGTACGACCGATGAAGCTTAGCGAAATTATGCAAAACGGAAGAACGGCATTTACCTTTGAAATATTCCCGCCGAAGAAGGATATGCCGATCGATACGATATATAACACACTTGACGGTTTGAAGGGACTTAAGCCCGACTTTATAAGCGTAACCTACGGTGCCGGCGGCAGTGCGGCCGACACGAAGACTGCCGATATTGCGCAGATTATTCAGGAGAAGTACGGTATCGAGGCAGCCGTGCATCTTACCTGCCTGTATAACAGCAGGGAGGATATCGACCTGATCTGTGAGCAGCTGAAGGAGCGGAACATTAATAATATTCTCGCACTTCGCGGAGATTTTAATCCGAAGGCTTCTTGCGAGCCGAAGAAGGATTTCTTACATGCCTCCGACCTGATTGCTTATCTGAAGACCAAGGGCGATTTTCATATCATGGGCGCCTGCTATCCGGAGGGACACCAGGAGGCGGTAAGCCTGGAAGCTGACATTGACAATCTGAAGCGCAAGGTGGATGCCGGCGCAACACATCTTCTTTCGCAGCTTTTCTTTGATAACGATGCGTATTTCCGTTTCCTTGAGAAGGCAAGAGCGGCCGGAATCACCGTTCCGATTGAGGCGGGTATTATGCCGTGTACGAGTAAGGCTTCGATTGAGCGAATGGTAACGATGTGCGGTGCGAGTCTGCCGGCGAAGTTCACTCGTATGATGGCTCGTTATGAGAGCTATCCGGAAGCAATCAAGGAGGCTGGTATTGCTTATGCGATTGACCAGGTGATTGACCTGATCAGCCGTGGTGTGGACGGCATTCATCTTTACACGATGAACAGTCCTTATGTGGCAAAAAGAATTTCGGATGCGGTGGCACCGATACTGAATCCGCATCTGAAGGGAACAGACTAAGGGGTAGTGACTTATGGTTAAGCTGAAACCGATTAACAGACAGGAGACGGCGCTTTATCTCGGCTATGGGAAGAATACACCGGATGAAGTGATAAGCGGATTGATGGATGAATGCGAGGGTCCGTTGATGGAGGCCTGCAAGCCGTCCTACTGCTACGGTGTATTCGATGTGGAGATATGCTCCGAGGAGCGGGTGGTGATTTCCGAATGTGCGATGGAGCTTACCGGAAAGGATATCGTAAAGCTTCTGACCGGTTGCGGCAAGGTGGTTTTGTTCGCGGCGACGCTCGGAAGCGGCGTGGACGCCTTACTTCGCAAGCTTCAAGTCACCAATATGCCGAAGGCTTTGATTACCGATGCTATGTCCGGTGCGGCAATCGAGCAGATCTGCAATGATTTTCAGGAGGAGCTTTCGGTACAGTTTCCGACGATGCAGCAGACGATGCGTTATTCACCGGGCTACGGAGACCTGCCGCTTGCAATCCAGAAGGATTTTCTGGCAACCCTTGAAACCGGAAAGCGAATCGGTCTTGCGATGACAGAAGGCAATATGCTTACGCCGGTGAAATCGGTAACGGCAATCATCGGTCTTCGCGACATCACAAAGGAAGAGGAGCTTCGAAGGCTTCGTGATATTCTGGGAAGCGGACAGGAGATTAATGCCGAGCTTTCCGTTGGAAACTGCGCGAAGGGAGCCTGTGAGGGCTGTGCAATGGCTGCAAAATGCCATCAGAAGGATAACTGACGGGAGATTTTTATGAAACAGAAGACAATACAAATCCTTGACGGTGCAATGGGAACCAGACTGCAGGCACTCGGACTCCCGCTTGGCGGTATTCCGGAGGTCTGGAACATCACTGAGGCAGAGAAGGTAACCGGTGTGCATAGAAGCTATCTCGCAGCCGGTTCCGACGTCGTATATACCAACACATTTGGCGCCAATCGCTATAAGATGGCGGCATCCGGCTATTCGGTTTCGGAGCTTGTCGGGGCAGCGGTTGCCAACGCCAAGGCAGCCTGCAAGGACTATCCCGGAACAAAGGTTGCATTAGACATCGGACCGATCGGTAAGATGCTGGCACCGCTTGGCGATCTGCAGTTTGAAGAGGCGTATGACATGTTCGCCGAGCAGATTGAGGCTGCTAAGGATGCGGATATGATTGTAATCGAAACCATGACCGATCTGTATGAGGCAAAGGCAGCACTTCTTGCAGCCAAGGAGCATTCCGACAAGCCGGTCTACGTTACGATGAGCTTTGAGGCCAATGCACGCACATTTACCGGAACAAGCATCGAATGTATGGCACTGACGCTTTCCGGGCTTGGCGCCGACGCAATCGGTTTCAACTGCTCGCTCGGACCGGAGGAGCTTGCGCCGATGGTGAAGCGTCTTTATGAGATTACGGAGCTGCCGATTGTATTAAAGCCTAATGCAGGCCTGCCCGATCCGGTAACCAATACCTACAATGTTACGCCGGAGGAGTTTGCCGATTGCATCGCATCGCTTCTTCCCTACGGCATTACCGCTGTCGGCGGCTGCTGCGGAACGGCGCCGGAGTATATTGCGGCACTGAAGAAGCGCACGCAGGAGTACCTCACGGACGGCGTTACCTATGAGGTGCCCGCAAAGAGTGAGCTTTGCGGAATCTGCTCCTCAACCGAAGCTGTGTGGTTCTCCGAGCCGAGATGCATCGGAGAGCGTATCAATCCTACCGGCAAGAAGCGCTTCAAGGAGGCACTTCTTAACGGAGATATGGACTATATTCTTTCGCAGGCAATCTCCCAGGTCGAGGCAGGTGCCGAGATTCTGGATGTCAATGTCGGCCTACCCGGTGTTGACGAAAAGGAGATGATGGTGCGGGTCATTCGCGAGCTGCAGGCAATCGTAAGTGTACCGTTGCAGATTGACTCCAACATTCCCGAGGTCGTTGAGGCCGCACTTCGTGTTTATAACGGTCGCCCGCTTGTAAACAGTGTAAACGGCGAGGAGAAGAGCCTTTCGTCCATTCTTCCGCTTGTGAAAAAATACGGCGCAACCGTTGTCGGACTGACTCTGGATGAAGGCGGCATCCCGCCGAAGGCAGAGGAACGCTTTGCTATCGCAGAGCGGATTGTTGCGCGTGCCGAAGCACTCGGCATTAAGAAAAATGCAGTACAGATCGACTGTCTCGCCCTTACCGCCAGTGCGGAGCAGGCAGCCGTGCAGGAGACTCTGAAGGCTGTTGCGATGGTGCGTGACCGCCTGCATACCGGCGCGGTGCTCGGCGTTTCCAATATCAGCTTTGGTCTTCCGAACAGAGAGTTAGTTAACAGTGCATTTCTTACGATGGCGCTTCAGAACGGACTTACTTTGCCGATTATGAACCCGAATTCGGATTCCATGATGGGTGCGCTTCGTGCCTATCGCCTTTTGATGAACATCGATCAGCATGCCATTGCTTATACCGAGGCCTACAAGGATTTCGTTCCGGCAAAGGCAGAGCTGAAGGCCGGTGCAACGGTGGCGGTCGGTTCGACGGCAGATGACACCGAAGCTAAGATTCGCGCGTCGTTTGGTGATAAGCCGGCAGAGCTTTACGCAGCGGTTTTGAGTGGCCGTGCGGAGCGAGGAGAATTCCTTGCAAGAGAGCTTCTTAACGAGATGGATTCCATGGATATTGTAAACCATGTTCTGATTCCGGCACTCGATTCGGTCGGAAGCGGCTTTGAGAAGGGACGCATATTCCTGCCGCAGCTGATTCTTTCGGCTTCCGTTGTGCAGGGGGCATTTGGCTGTATCAAGGAAAAGGTGCAGAGCTCCGGGGAACAGCAGGTCAGCAAGGGTAAGATTGTCCTTGCAACCGTGAAGGGCGACATCCATGATATCGGCAAGAATATTGTTAAGGTTTTGCTTGAGAATTACGGCTTTACCGTATACGATCTCGGAAAGGATGTTGAGATCGAAGCCGTTGTTAAGGCCGCAAGAGAGACCGGTGCGCCGCTTGTCGGACTGAGTGCGCTGATGACGACGACGCTTGGCAGCATGGAGGATACCATCAAGGCTTTGAAGGCAGCAGGACTTGCCTGCAAGACTGTAGTCGGCGGAGCGGTGCTTACCGAGGATTATGCGAAGAGAATCGGTGCCGATTATTACAGCCGCGACGCTAAGACTACGGTGGATATCGCCAGGGAGATTTTCAATTGCTAAGGGCTATATTTAACCTGCTGTTTCGAAGAAATCAAGCAGCAGACACAGATGAAGGAGATAACGGTTCGATGATTTTGATAGTCGGCCTTGGAAACCCGGGCAGCAAATACGCCGGGACCAGGCACAATGTCGGATTTGACGCGATAACCGCTTTGGCGGATGCGTTTCAGATTCAGATGAAAAACAAAGAGTGTAAAGGAATCACGGGGCGCGGCGCCATCGCAGGGCATAAGGTTATGCTCGTTATGCCGCAGACCTTTATGAACAACAGCGGCGAGTGTGTCAGAGCCTGCATGGATTTCTATAAGGTTTCTCCCGAGGACCTGATCGTAATCTGCGATGAGATTGCTATGGAGCCCGGAAAGCTTCGCCTTCGTACAAAGGGCAGCGCGGGCGGACATAACGGTATGAAGAGTATTATTGCTCATGTCGGAACGTCTGATTTTACGAGGCTTCGTATCGGCGTCGGACAGAAGCCGGAGGGCTGGGATCTTGCCGATTTCGTGCTCGGTCGCTTCCCGAAGGAGACAGAGCCTGTTATGCGGGAGGTTATGAAGAAGATCACCGAGGAGATTCCGGTGTATCTTTCCGACGGTCCCGAGGCAGCAATGAACAAGTTCAATTAAGGAATACGGCATTTGCCGTCAGGAAGGCAGTATGATTAAGACTTTTTTGCAGCCGCTTTATGAGGACAGGGAATTCCTCGCGGTCAGAGAATTTATCGGCAGAAAGAAAGCCCCGGTACAGGTATCGGGGTGTACTTCCGTGCAGAAAAGTCATTTTGTCAGCGCACTCGGGCAGGAGTACCCTTATCGACTGATTGTTACTGCGAACGAGTTGCGCGCGAAGGAAATGGTCGAGGATATGCGCCTTTATGACCGAAATGTGTGCCTGTATCCGGCGAAGGATGTAATCTTTTATAGCGCTGATGTACACGGAAACGCAATCGTTAAGGAGCGTATGCTTGTACTGAAGAAGTTACTTGACGGTGAGCCCTGCACGGTTATTACGAGTGTGCAGGGACTTTTAGACAGACTTCTGCCGCTTGAGGAAATCCGCAAATCGGCGGTATATGTCTGTGCGGAGGACGCCCCTTCCATGGAGGAGCTTCGTGAGAAACTCGTGACGATGGGCTATCAGAAGCAGGCACAGGTTGAGAATCCGGGTGAGTTCGCCGTACGAGGCGGCATTCTTGATATCTTTCCTCTGAGCGAGGATACCCCGTATCGAATCGAATACTGGGGTGAGGATATCGATTCGATTCGAAGCTTTGACATCTCCAGCCAGCGCTCCATCGAGAATGTGTCCGACCTGACCATCTATCCGGCGATGGAGTTCATCGTGGATGAGGAGGAGCTGCAGGACGGAATTCGCAGAATCGAAAAGGAGGCTGTTTCGGTCGAAAAGAAGCTTCTTGCTGCGATGAAGACGGAGGAGGCAGCCCGCGTTCGTCACAGCGTGGATGAGCTGAAGGAGAATCTGACCTACTTTAAAAATGCCACCAATCTGGATTCGTATATTACGTATTTTCGTAAGGACAATGTGAGCCTTCTGTCGTATTTTCCGGAGGAGGAGACGCTTTTTGTTCTGGACGAGCCGGACAGAATCGATGCCAGTGCGGAGGCGACCTCGAAGGAATTTGCCGAGAGTATGACGGGACGTCTTGAGAAGGGATATATCCTTCCGGGACAGACCGACGCGATTTTTGATTATAAGAAGGTGCTTGCGCAGTTTGGCAGCAGACGTTCGGTGCTTCTCACGACACTTGCCGGAATCGGTGCAGAGTGGAAGCCGGCCGCGAGCTTCGATATATTTGCCCGCTCCGTTGCCTCATATAACAGAAACTTTGAGGCACTGGTGCACGATCTTAGCGGTTATCGAAAGAATGGGTATCGCACGCTTCTTGTCTGCGGTTCTCATACGCGGGCCGCAAGACTTGCGGAAAATCTCCGTGAGCATGAGCTTTCCGCATTCTTCAGCGAAGACCCCGAGCGTGTTGTCGGGCCGCAGGAGATTATGGTCGTATACGGTAACCTTCATCAGGGCTTTGAATATCCGATGCTTAAATTCGTTGTCATCGACGAGAGCGATATCTTCGGACGCGAGAAGAAGAAACATAAGAAGGCAACTACCTATTCCGGGGCGAAGATCAATGCGCTGAACGAACTCGAGAGCGGCGACTATGTGGTTCATGAGAATCACGGCGTGGCAGTGTACCGCGGTATCGAGCAGATTACAACGAACAAGATTGTCAAGGATTACATCAAGCTCGAGTACGGGGATGGCGGTGTTTTGTATGTACCGGCGACCGGACTGGATGTGATCCAGAAATACGCTGATTCCGATGCGGCGAAGAAGCCGAAGTTAAATAAACTGAACGGTTCCGAATGGAAGACAACGAAGACGCGTGTTTATCACGCTGTCAAGGATATTGCGGCAGACCTGATTAAGCTTTATGCAATCCGTCAGGAGGAGCCGGGACATGCTTTCTGCAAAGATACTGTCTGGCAGAAGGAGTTTGAGGAGCTCTTCCCGTACGAGGAGACAGAGGACCAGGTCCGTGCGATTGAGGATACCAAGCGCGATATGGAAAGCACAAGAATTATGGACCGCCTGATCTGCGGCGATGTAGGCTTCGGAAAGACCGAGATTGCAATCAGAGCAGCTTTCAAGGCAGTTTCGGACGGAAAGCAGGTTGCGGTATTGGTACCGACGACAATTCTTGCGCAGCAGCATTATAATACCTTCAGCAATCGTCTGCGTGACTTCCCGTTCGCTGTAGATATGATGTGCCGGTTCCGTACGGCAGGCGAGCAGAAGAAGACGCTTGAGCGCCTCAGAAAGGGCCAGGTGGACATTCTGATCGGAACGCACAGAATTCTCAGTAAGGATGTGGAATTCAAGAATCTTGGACTTCTGATCGTTGATGAGGAGCAGCGCTTCGGCGTTACACATAAGGAGAAGATCAAGCAGCTTCGAAAGGATGTGGATGCGCTTACGCTGACGGCGACACCGATCCCGAGGACGCTTCACATGAGCCTGATTGGTATTCGTGATATGAGTGTGCTGGAGGAACCGCCGCAGGACCGTGTTCCGATTCAGACCTTTGTGCTTGAGCGAAACGAGGAGATGATTCGTGAGGCAATCAACCGTGAGTTAAATCGCGGCGGACAGGTCTATTATGTGGTGCCGCGTGTTGCCGGCATCGAGGACCTTGTCGGGAAGCTGCATGAGCTTTGCCCGGAGGCCAACGTGGCATTTGCCCATGGGCAGATGAGCGAGCGACAGCTTGAGGACGTAATGTTTGATTTCATCAACGGCGATATCGATGTGCTGGTTTCCACCACCATCATTGAGACCGGTATGGATATCAGCAATGTCAATACGATTATTATCGACGATGCAGATCGGTTTGGCCTGTCGCAGCTTTACCAGCTTCGTGGACGTGTCGGACGTTCGAATCGAACCGCGTATGCATTTATCCTTTATCGGACGGGGAAGCTATTGACGGAGGTGGCCGAGAAGCGACTGGCTGCCATCAGAGAGTACTCGGACCTTGGCTCCGGCATCAAGATTTCCATGCGAGATCTTGAGATTCGCGGCGCAGGAGACCTTTTAGGCGCAGCGCAGAGCGGACATATGGAAGCGGTCGGGTATGATTTGTATTGTAAGATGTTAAATGAAGCCGTTCGCTCCATGAAGGGCGAAACGGTGGCAGAGGAGAATTTCGAAACGACGATCGATGCCGATCTGGATGCATATATTCCCTCGAACTACATTCGAAACGAGATGCAGAAGCTTGATATGTATAAGCGAATTGCGGGAATTGAGAGCGAGGACGAGTTAAGTGATATGCAGGAGGAGCTCTGCGACCGTTACGGTGATATGCCAAACTGCGTGAATCTTCTTCTGCATGTGGCGCTTTTAAAGGCGAAGGCACATCAGTGCTATGTAGAAAAGCTGACACTGAAGCGGGGCTTTTTGGTGCTTTCCATGTATCAGAAGGCAAGGCTGCAGGTTGGCCGGATTCCGGAGTTTTTAAAATTTTACGGGCGGCGAATCTCCATGACGCCCGGAAACAGTCCGAAATTTACCTATACGCTTGAGACCGCGCAGGATGCGCTCGGGATGCTTGCGGAATGTATGGAGGTCCTTCGTGTGATGCGGGAGATGCTTTCGGAGGAGAAGGGAGAGAACAATGAATAAGAGAAACAGAATACTTCTGCTGCTTGTGTTAGTGCTTCTTGCGGGAACATTTGGCGGTTGCGGAAAGAAGGGCGGCAAGGACAAGGATTTGCCGTCGAGTCAGGGCTTTACAAAGGATGTTTTGATGCGAATCGACGGTAAGGAGGTCAGCTACGCAGAGGCGAACATCTATCTTCTTAGCATGCGCGAGGAGGTCGAGACGCTCTACGGAAAGGACATCTGGGAGTTCCGATTCACGAGAGACGGTCGAAACTATTCCGAGCTTATGAAGGACGAGCTTTTGGAGAGAATCATCTACATTAAGCTTGTCGGTTCGATGGCAAATGAGTTCGATGTTGCGCTTGGTGCAGACGATGTATTGAATGTCAACGATTACACAAGCAATTTTCTGAACCACATTACCGAGGAGACCGCGAAGCGATATGGTATTACCGAAGAGCTGGTGCGCTCGATCTATTCCGACAATATTCTTGCGAAGAAGGTTTATGAGACCGTAACCCTGAACGTTGATGCAAGACCGGACGAGAATGCGACAAGAAGAAGCGACTTCTACTATCTGTTCAAAACTAAGGTATATAAGGACAATGAAGGCAATCCGGTAACGGTATCCGGTGAAGGCTTACAGGAGCTTCGAGGCGACATGCGAATCCTTCTTGAGAATGCACTTCGTGCCGAGGATTTTTACAAGTTTGCAAAGGATAAGACCGATGCGCCGAGTGTTGAGATGACGATTGGCCGCGACTCCTTCCCGCGAGAGATTACCGATGCACTGTTCGCTTTGCCGGAGGGCGCGCTCAGCAATATTGTGGAAACGAATGACGGTCTGTATATCTTCTATTGCAAGAACAAGATCAATGCTGCGGAAACGCAGAAGGCCGAGGAGGAAGAGTACGCCAGAATCTGTAAGGAGTACTTTGATGAGCTTTACGACAAATGGAGAGCGAACGCCAAGGTAGATATTAACAATGCGCTTTGGAATGCGATGTAATGCGTTAAGAACATAAAAGCTGCAATTATGCGGCACAGAATAAGAAAACGCCCTGCGTGTCTGCAGGGCGTTTTTCGTGTAATTGTCGAGTTATTTCTTACGATAGATGCAACGGAAGATGATATGGAAAATCATATAAAGTACACCGTACACAAGGCAGGTAAGCGCCGCCGGAATCATAAGCTTAAGCTGCGGCGAATGCACACCGAAATAGAAGAACTGGAAGTAGATGCATTCCGCAATGAAACCGATTAAAAACAGGTAGAAGAAGTTCATAAGGACGAACCTGACACCTGATTTGTATGCTTTGACGGTAAGGCACAGAAGGCCGCCGATTATCCCGAGAAAGCCGGGAATTGTTACAAACATATGCGTAAACATGACATCGTTGTCGACTGCTCTTGCAGCTTCTGTAAAGCCGAACAGTACAAGGCAGATACCGAATGCAGCCATGATGCCGCAGAACAGAAAGGAAAGATTCTTCTTCATTGTCGTACCTCGCTATTATTTATAATCGGATGCCTGGAAGATAACAGGCTCGGACATCCGGTACAGATGTCCGTCGTTGTAGACGCCGATGGAGATCTTGTCTCCGTCATGCAGTGCAATGCGCGGCAGGAACAGTTCCTTAGAGGAAACATAGATGGTTTCCTTGTGCCGCTCACCGTTGATATAAATCGAACAATAAGGCGTAATATTCAAGCCGTACAGCGTCAGATAGTACTGATTGTTCTCGGCATCGTATATCGGATGCAGCGAGGTAATCGGCAGATCATAATAGCCAAATGTAAGCTCGGTCGGCTTGTAAGGGTTAACCTGTTCCCAGCAGTACTGCTCGCCGTACAGCATATCGTAAGAGAGCATTCTGAGTTCGTTGAGGGTTTCGTCAAGACTCTTTGAAGGGTTATCAAAGTGCGACTGGTGCAGTCTGGTAATCAGTCCCTCGTGGAGGCCGAGGCGATTCTGCAAGTAGGAACCTAACTGGTAGGAATATAAGTTCATGCCTATCGGCTTCAGGTCGAAGTTGGACCAGATGACATATTCCGTCTGCAGAAGGGAGCCTCTGTTCAGATCACTCTCTTCAAAGCGGAAGCCCGGAAGATGGTCGCCATAAAGAACCAAAACCGTCTTCTCCTTACGCTCAGACAGATAGCTGACAAGACTTCCGATGAAAGCATCCATCTCATTCAGCTGTGTAATATAATATTTCAAACCGTAAATGGTTGAATCGTCAAAGGCTTCATTGACATCGGTCAGCTCAAGTGCTTCATCGAGAATTTCTTCATCGGGGTATTTGCCGTGACCCTGAACAGAGACGGCAAATACGAAGTCGCGTCCGGGTGTGGAATCGAGGGCGGAGATAATCTCCCGATAGAGAATGCTGTCCTGCGCCCAGTTTAAGGCATTCAAGGTAACATCAGGCATTGTCTCAACCGGATCGAAGCTTTGGAAGCCGAGGTTACTGTATACCACATCGCGACCGTAGAAGGTGGCGGTGTTGTTATGCATCGCATGCGCGGTATAGCCGTAATGGCGAAGGTTGTAGGCCAGGCTTTCACAGGTGCTTGACTGAAGAATCGTACGGTAAGGGTATTCGCCGGTACCGAAGTCGGCCATATTCATTCCGGTAAGAATCTCAAACTCCGTATTGGCCGTACCTGCACTGATGCTTGGAACAGTCAGAAGGCCGCTTGAGTATTGATTGTAGAGGTGAGTGAAGTTCGGAATCGGGTCTGCCGGAAACTCTATTCCTTTAATTCTCTTCGGATCGAAGAAGGATTCGAGCTGAATGAAGATGATATTCGGCTGCTCGTCTTCCTTTTCGTAAATGGTCGGAGTCGCGGTAGGAAGCGATGCAATCACGTCGTCAACCTTCGATTTGGAGTAATCCGACGGCTTATGAATACCTGTGTCGATGATGCTTGCAACGAAGCAATACGGGAGACCGTACTCCTGGTACGCATCGGCAAGGTTCGGGAAGGTACGCTCCATGATGCCTGCGGAAATGCTTCCAAAGATCAAAGAAAGGTTGGCTGCAATCACGACAATGACTATCAAAATAGCGGACTTGTAATGCACCGGCTCCTTCGTCTTCGGGCTCTTAATCGCGAAGAATACAAGGAGAAACAGCGCAATCAGAATCAGTGCAATCAGTGCGACAATCTGGAACGGTTTAAAATAGTGAATAATCACATCGAGCGCATCGTCGAGCATCTTAAAATCGTTAGCGGTGAACGGAGTGACGCGGTTATGAAGAATGATGAAATCCGCCACACCGACAATCAGCCAGATAAATGTCGCAAGAAAATAAAAGAAGAACCGCTTTCGAAACAGGATTGCCGGCGCAAATAAAATGGCAACAATCAGGACGTTCACAAGGAACACCAAAGGACTTTTCACGACATGCATAAACTGCGGCAAGGAGCGAAAATGGGAAAGTCCCTCGATTACATAGGTCGTCACGAAAGCGAGCAGATAAATCTGTACAAGGCGGAACCGAAAGAAAGGCAAACCAAAGAAAGCCCGTACACCGTGCACGCCTTTGCGCATGGCTCCGAGAAATGCTTTGCAAGGATTGGTTTTCATGTTCTGATCCATTTTGTCTTGCATAAACGGCTCCTAAAAAAGAGTATTGCTTAGGTTGAAACTATATTATAGCACCTTTGTCAAGAGTACGCAAAAAATACCCCCCTCAGGCGATTCCCTTCCGCTTGGTGGAACGCACCCAAAGCATGAATACTAGAAGCTGACAAAGGAAGGTTGCAACCCAGCTGATCGGGTAGGAAATGAAGAGCATTTCCATCGTATGATGTGCGCGGAAATAGGTGAAAATCCATACCACACGGAAGCCGCACACACCAATCAGCGATACGAACATCGGAATCAGGGAGAAGCCGACGCCACGAAGCGCACCGACGGTGACGTCCATTGTGCCGCACAGGAAATACAAGGTGTTGATCATAATAATACGCGTGCTTCCGTAAGCAATGGAATCGGCTTCGCTGACATAAAGCTTAAGAAGCGGAACGCGGAACAGTACGACAAGATTGCCGAGGATGCCGCCGGCAAGCAGGACATAGAGAAGTCCCCATTTTAGCGTCTGGCGCACCCGCTTCATATTGCCGGCACCGTAATTCTGTCCGGTAAAGCTTAATACGGTATGATGGAAGGCATTCATCGAAACATATACGAAGCCCTCAATGTTGCCTGCCGCAGCGCTTCCCGAGATACCGAGCTTGCCGAATTCGTTGACGGAAGACTGAATCAGCACATTGGAAGCAGAGAATATACAGCCCTGCAGACCTGCCGGGATACCGATTCTTGCGATGCCGACAAGCTTATTCTTCGTAATATGAAGCTTTGTGGGAATGAAACGGCAGCAGGTGTCCGAATGCGCAAGGTTTCGCATGATAAGGATTGCCGCAACGAGCTGGGAAATAACCGTTCCCCATGCAACACCATCCACACCGCGATGGAAGCCGAGCACGAAGATAAGATTCATGAACACGTTGATAAAGCCGGCAAATGTAAGATAGATTAACGGTCTCTTGGTATCACCGATTGCGCGAAGGATGGCGCTACCGAAGTTATAAAGCATCATAATCGGCATACCGAGGAAATAAATGCGCAGGTAAAGAGTTGCCTGATTCAGTACTCCGTCAGGGGAACCCATCAGAACAAGCATCGGACGGGCGAAGACAATGCCGATAACGGCAAGCAGCACGCCCGAAATCAGGCTGATCAGAATCGAGGTGTGAACCGTTTCGGAAGCATCCTCGTCATTGCCTGAGCCGATATAGCGGGCAACCAGTACATTGGTACCGACGGAAAGGCCGAGGAACAGATTCGTGAGCAGATTGACAAGCGCGCCGGTAGAACCGACTGCGCCGACAGCGGTATCGTCAACGAACTGTCCAACGACAATCAGGTCTACGGCGTTGAACAGTAGCTGGAATATGCTTGAGAGAATCAACGGCACAGCGAAGCGGAGCATCTTTTTGGGAAGCGAACCGGTTGTCATTTCAATTGTATGAGCATTCTTCATTCTATTTATTCCCTCTTAAATTAGCATCCCTTATCAGGCACAACAGATATCGGTATTGAAAGTGTACGCCTCCTTGGTGGATTAAGCAATGTAGGAAAGCATTGCTTTCTTGGCGTTTTTCGTATAAAATGACTTTATATCACTTTTGAAGGAAGAATGCAATGCTTAAATCAATAATCAAAAAACCTGCATTTATTTTAGTGGCACTGGGTTCCGTTGTGTTTCTTTTGATTGTCGTGATGCTCAGTCTTCAGAACTTCGGTGTCGAGACGACATATAATTCGGAGGAGCACGGCTATACCATTAAGTTTAATTCGAATGACATCACCTATGAGACGATTCTTCTGGACGGTAAGAATCGGATCTATATGGACCGCTTTCTGGCTGTTAAGAATCGGGAATGCTATATTTCGGTAACGAGTATCGGTAAGGATACGAATCTGGAAGAAACGCTCGAGAATTTCCAGAGTGACGGAAGCTATTCCTTTACGATTGACGAACAGGGCATCTACGGTGCGGGAAATTATCCGGCGCGCGCTATCTCTTATGAGGATAAGGCCGGTAAGGAGACGCTTCAGGTTACTTACTATTATGATGAGGCGCACGGTATCTTCGTCACCGTCTGTACCGATGAGAAGAACCGAAAGCTTCTTTCTGAGGTGTTAAAGGCGCTTACAATCAAGGAATAGGGTGGTTTTCTACGGATATTCGGACATCGTAGTGGGGAATGCAGAATATGGAAAAAGATGAGAAAAATACTTTTCCGTTCGTCCCAAAGGTGTTATAATATTCCTAATAGAGAATCCCAAGGGGGTGTTCGGTATGAAGAAGATTATTACTATCAGTCGAGAGTGCGGTAGCGGCGGACGCCAGATCGGTAAGAAGCTTGCGGAGAAGCTCGGCTATTCCTATTATGATAAGGAGCTGATTGACCGCGTGTCGAAGGAAAGCGGACTTGCGAAGGAATTTATCGAGGAGCAGGGTGAGCATATCACCGGAAGCCTTCTTTTCAACATCGCAAGCAACATGACCTATGCGGGACAGGTGTTCGGCGGCAATATGCTTCCGTTGCAGGATCAGCTTTTTGTGGTACAGTCCGACATCATTCGTGAGATTGCCAATAAGGAGAACTGCGTTATTGTCGGTCGTTGCGCGGATTTCATCCTGAAGGATTATCCGGATTCACTTCACGTCTTCATCCATGGAGATATGGCTTGCAAGGCTAAGCGTGCGGTTAATGAGTACGGCTTTGCGCCGGGCGATGTCGAGAAGACGCTTCGGAAGCGCGATAAGGCACGTGCCAACCACTATAAGTACTACACGGATTCCGAGTGGGGCAAGGCACAGAATTACGATATGACGTTAAATAGCAGTACCTTCGGAATCGATGCCTGTGTCAATGTACTGTATGATGTAGTAACCAAATAAGACGATTCGAAACTCCTCGCCGCCGGCGGGGAGTTTTTTCGCGGAAAATGACAACAAAAGTATAATATTCTTTATCGTTTTTGAAATAGCACTGTGGTATGGTTACGATATTGCAGCAGTCGGTTCGCGCGTATACCGACATTAAGGAGCAGATATGGAGAAGAATATTGAGAACAGAAATCAGGCAGAGGCTTTCGTCGTAGATCCGAAGCAGGGATATTTCACCTGCAGCGGTGTGGATGTGCTTGCCTTCAACGATAATTATGCCGCGGGACACCAGAGCGGCATCGGCATTTTGATGAACGGACGCCGTATGGCAATGACCGGCGACGTACGCTTCGAGCAGACGCCCGGACAGTGGCAGCCGGTTCCGGTGCTTGTTTCAAGGGACATCAGTGAGGAGAACAATTCGGTGTGTGCTAACCTGCACTACCCGGACGAGCGTCAGCATATGCGCGGGTTCAATCCGCTCATTTACCCCGATCTGGTGCTTGATTATTCGGTAAAGCTTCACGGAGAAGGGCGGAGTGTTTCGGTAACCGTTGATCTTAAGAATCCGCTTCCTGAACAGTTTCAGGGAAAGGCCTGCTTCAATCTGGAGATTCCCCCTGCACATGTGCTCGGGCATTACTGGATGATGGACGATACCTGCGGCTTGTTCCCGCAGCAGCCGAACGGACCGACTAAGGCGATGCCCTCCGTATATGAAATCGGCGGGATGTATGCGCGCGGCGATGCACTTGCGGATGAGGATATGCTGACCGGTCATGGTAAGGGCTATAACCCAATGCGTTCCGACGAAATCATCGGCGAGCCCTATGCCTGCGGACACAGCTTTACCGTATGTCCGGAGGAGCCGCTTTACAGCTACACCGTGACAAGTGAGGAGATACCGCTTAAGCTGTATGACGGCCGTATGAATCAGCAGAACGGTTGGTTTGTCCTGTGCGCGGAGCTTCCCGTGAACCGAGCTGGAGATGTGCTTAAGCTTACAATCTCGCCGGTCATCACGCCGGAATGGAGATACCCTGCAACCGTTCAGGTGTCTCAGGTCGGCTATCACGTGAATCAGGACAAATGCGCGGTAATCGAGACCGATCCCCGTGAGGAGGTTAAGGAGGCGATTCTGTATCGTCTCGGGGCAGTGAAGAAGGAGGTTGTTCTTCGCGGTGTGCCGAAGGAGTGGGGCATGTTCTTAAGATACCGCTACTTCCATTTTCCGTTTGATGCGGTGAAGGAGGAAGGACTTTATCAGATTGCCTACGGAGAGTCCTGTTCTAATGTGTTTCGCATAGCAAAGGATGTATATGACCGTGGTGTATGGCAGCCGGTGCTTGAATATTTTCTGCCGGTGCAGATGTGCCATATGAAAGTCAGCGAAAAATACCGTGTATGGCACGGACTTTGCCATATGGACGATGCGGAGATGGCACCGGTTAATTTCAACCATTTTGACGGCTATATGCAGGGCCCGTCGACACTTACGAAGTATCAGCCGGGGGAGCATGTTCCGGGACTTAATAAAGGTGGCTGGCACGATGCGGGAGACTATGATCTTCGTGTGGAGTCGCAGGCAGGAGAGCTTTAGGTGCTGCCGTGGCTAAACATTAGCAAACAAGCGGATATGGTGGAACTGGCAGACACGCGAGATTTAGGTTCTCGTATCGCAAGATGTGCAGGTTCAAGTCCTGTTATCCGCATAAAATAAGGCTTTATCGAAAGATAAGGTCTTATTTTTTTGCAAAACTTCTAGCGTTGATAAGCAATAAATGATGGATTTCGAAGGCAAGCCATTTTGTTAAAAAATTGACCTAAATTAGCATTGGCTACGAATTTTGCTACGAATTTCAAATAAAAAAGAAAAAAAACACATCCTGCAAGATGTGTTTCGCTTCTATTTGCTGATGATTTCTCTAAAGAAAATCAGCTATCAAATATTCAAATCTTATCCCTATTATAGCTGAATACAAGTTGTTTGTCAAGTAAAACACTTGACAAAGAGAAATCCTTTTCTGTTGGAAAGGATTATATGTTCTATTACAATTTAACATTCCCATGACCGAAGAGTCTTGGCTGCTAAAGACGATAAGTGTGGCAGCACCAGGCTCTGTGGTTAGTAAGAGAGGGCGATAAGGTGGGGCATACTACTCGACCTTATAAGCTATCTGAGGGACGTGTCAGTATAATAGTGGTAGTATGATGCAGCTCATTCATAGAATGCATCCGGCCAGGAACAGACGGATCATCCTGTTTCTGTAACGTAAGGGGCTAAAGGCGGAAGGAAGGCCTCTATAAGCCTAAAATAGAGCATTTTGTTCTATTATGGTTAAAACTATCCCGCGGAGGCAAAAATGCTCTGGTGATTGGTATAAGGCCGGAGGGAGTGCATAGAGAATCGAAAGGTTTGGCATGTAGAAAGGCATATGACGCATGCAGAAAGTGTACTGGAAACTGCACTTATGAAAGGCATCATAAGTGTATGCTAACAGAGTCAGATGATCGGGAATACGGATACCCAGGACGATATACGGCCTGCATCTTTAGTACGTTGACTCTCTATCCATAGCGATAGGGAGAGTGCGCCCTGAAGCCGTTGCCCAACGAAACCGACCTGTATAAGGATGTTAGCAAGTTATAGTTGATGGATTATGTAAAGGCGAAAAGAGAAAGGCGAACGGCTTCTGTAGTGAATAGAATTGTAATGACGCACTTTGACTAATTAGTCTTTCTCAAGCAACGAATTTGTTGCCCACAAATTCAAAATGGTCCCAATTGTACCATTTTCTATTTAGGGGAATGATCCCCTAAAACCCCAAGGAGGTAATATGCGAAAGTATACGAATTATGTAAAAGTCTATCTTTCAGACGAAGAGGAAAAGATATTTGAAGACCTATGTGAGAGGTCTGGAAGAACAAAATCTGATTTGATTAGAAATATGATTACTGGCTATAGATTAAAAGAAAGGCCTGGAAGAGAATTTTTTGAAGACTTAAAATGATGTGGGATATACATCTGGAACTTCAAACGATTAATATGAAAATCTAATCGAATGAGCACGTGACGAAGAAGATGCTTCAAGGTTCAATGAGAGAATTGAGTGATTTCATTTGGCTTATCCAAAATAAACATTTATACCAAGAAAAATATGATAACATGGATGGCCTTGAAAAAAGTAATAGTAATACATAATTAAGGATGAGGAAGAGTAGATGGAAAAAATG
>JAKSPO010000015.1 GCA_024404675.1 Lachnospiraceae bacterium | reverse complement strand
GGAGCTTCGAAGAGGTAGATGCAAAGCTTCATGATATCATGGTTAACATCTTCCACGCAGCAGATAATGCAGCGAAGAAGTACGGTATGGAGGGCAACTACGTAGCAGGTGCTAACATTGCCGGCTTCGAGAAGGTTGTTGACGCTATGCTTGCTCAGGGCGTTTGCTAATCAGTAAAAAACTGTTGGCATGAGTCGAAAAATGGTATAAACTATATATCGAACAAACTGAAGGCACCATGCTGATAGGCCGTTAAGCCATTGGTTTGGTGCCTTTATTCTATCATTTGGATGCATTTGGCAGCCACACATTTGAACGGAGTGATCCGGGAAGGAGTACCGATGAAAACGAAAGATGAAATTATGCAGTTGATCGAGGAAGAGGATGTGGAGTTCGTAAGACTCCAGTTTACCGATATTTTCGGCAGACTTAAAAATATTGCCGTTACCCCGGGGCAGATGGAGCGTGTGTTCAACAACCGCTACTCCTTTGCCGGTTCCGCAGCCTTCGGAGATCGCTTCCGCTATGACGGAAAGCTGTTTCTGTATCCGGATCTCGATACCTTTATGATCCTTCCCTGGAGACCGCAGCAGGGCAAGGTTGCCAAGGTATGCTGTGATATCTGTATGGATGACGGAACACCGTTTGAGATGTGCTCAAGACATATATTAAAGAGAACCCTCGCTGAGGTTTCGAAGAAGGGCTACGAGATTCTGATCGATCCCGAGAACGAGTTCTTTCTGTTCCACACCGATGAGAACGGACTGCCGACGACCACCACGCATGAGATGGGCGGCTATATGGATGTTGGTCCCGTTGACTTTGGTGAGAATGCAAGAAGAGATATCGTTCTTACTCTCGAGGAGATGGGCTTTGAAATTGAGTCCTCTCACCATGAGCATGCACCGGCGCAGCACGAGATTGATTTTGCTATGGACGAGGCGTTTCATACCGCAGATGCGATTCAGACCTTCCGTTTCGCGGTCCGTTCCATTGCTAAGCGTTTCGGTCTTTACGCAACCTTTATGCCGAAGCCGAAGGCAGGTGTTGCGGGCTCCGGTATGCATACCAACATGGTTCTTCTGAAGGATGGTAAAGAGGTATTCCGTACAAGAGACGGACAGGTTACCGAGGAAGCCTACAGCTTTATCGCAGGTATTTTGAAGCATGCGAAGGCACTTGCGGCAATTGCCAATCCGACCGTTAACTCGTATAAGCGTCTGAATAGTGGTTACGAGGCACCGAATACCATCTCCTGGTCGACGACCGGCGAGAATGCCCTTGTTAAGCTTGATTCCGACAGAGAAAGCACCAAGGTGGAGCTTCGTTTCCCTGACGGCTCCGCGAACCCGTATCTGCTTTTCGCCTGTGCGATTGCAGCGGGAATCGACGGTATCGAGAAGGGTGAAAAGCTTTGTCCGGAGTGTGCGGTCGATGAGGCAGAACGTTATCCGGAGGATTTGAAGGAAGCGATTGCCATGCTGCAGCTTGATCCGGTAATCACGGAAACGCTCGGAGCGGATTTTGTAAAGACCTTCTCTGACATCAAGCGTGCGGAATGGAAAGATTATATGATGGAAATATCAGACTGGGAAATTAACAGATACCTTACCAGAATCTAAGGAGGACTCCGATGGGCAGCATTTTGATATCGATGCCCAAAAGTGAGGATGCCGTCCGAATTGCCGGTCTGATACAGCAGTGTGGAGTTTATTCGCAAACGGTTGTATGTATGAACGGTAATGATGTACTGCGAAGAAGCAGCAACCAGGACATCTCTCTTGTAATCTGTGCAAGGAGATTAAAGGATATGGGATATGAGGAGCTTTCCACATATCTTCCCGCATCTGTGAACATGATTGTTGTGACAAAGGATTCGGAGATGCTTCCGTTCTCAAGCAATATCGTACCGCTTGTGGTGCCGTTCCGTGCAGAGAATCTGACAGCGATTCTTAGAAATCTCATGCCGGAGGCTTTCACGAAGCCGAAAAGACGCGAGAGAAGCGAGGAGGAGCGAATGCTCGTTGACAAGGCAAAACGCCTTCTGATGGAGAAGAAATCCATGAGTGAGCCGGAAGCCTTTCGATACATCCAGAAGATCAGTATGGACATGGGGCGCACAATGAAAGAAAGTGCCCAGATGGTCCTTATGATGAACAGTACATAAAATACGGCCGGCCTGAAGCACCTTTGGGAGCGTTATGTTTTTTAGATGACGCCGCCGGGCGTCCGAGGGATTTGACTGAAAAATAGAAATATTCGGGAGAGAGTATTATGGCAAAGATTAATCAGGACTATACGAATTTACAGGGTAGCTACCTGTTTTCCACGATAGCGAAGAAGGTTGCTGCGTTCAGCGCGGAGAACCCGGACAAGAAGATCATCAGACTTGGAATCGGTGATGTAACAAGACCGCTTACGCCGACCATTATCGAATCGCTTCACAAGTCTGTTGACGAAATGGCAAGAAAGGAGACCTTCCGCGGCTACGCCCCCGATCTCGGCTATGACTTTTTGAGAAAGGCAATCTGCGAGAACGATTATGTGGCAAGAGGCTGCGCAATCTCCGCGGACGAAATCTTCGTTTCCGACGGCGCAAAGTGTGACTCCGGTAATATTCAGGAGATTTTTTCAAGAGACAATAAGATTGCCGTATGTGACCCGGTATATCCGGTTTATGTTGATTCCAATGTTATGGCAGGTCGCTCCGGCGCTTATGATACCGCGCTTGGCCGCTACGAGAATATCATTTATATGCCCTGCACGAAGGACAACCGTTTCACGCCGCAGCTGCCGACAGAGACGCCCGATATCATCTACCTTTGCTCGCCGAACAACCCGACCGGTGAGGCAATGAAGAAGGCAGAGCTCCAGAAATGGGTCGATTATGCGAACGAAAAGGGCGCTGTGATTATTTTCGATGCCGCCTATGAGGCATATATTCATGATGAGGATGTTCCGCACTCCATTTATGAGTGCGACAATGCAAGAACCTGTGCAATCGAGCTTCGTTCCTTCTCTAAGAACGCGGGCTTCACGGGTGTACGTCTCGGCTTCACGGTAATCCCGAAGGATCTTATGGTCGAGGGCGTTTCCCTGCACTCTCTCTGGGCAAGAAGACACAGCACAAAATACAACGGCGCACCCTATATTATTCAGAGAGCCGGTGAGGCAGTTTACTCCGAAAGCGGCAAGAAAGAGGTCAAAGAACTGGTCGGATATTACATGAGAAATGCGTCTCTTATCCTGAATGGCTTGACAAGTGCGGGCTATGAGGTGTATGGTGGAGTGAACGCACCTTACATTTGGCTGAAGACACCCGCCGGTATGACCAGCTGGGATTTCTTTGATTATCTGCTCCGGAACGTCAATATTGTCGGTACTCCGGGCGCAGGCTTCGGACCGAACGGTGAGGGGTATTTCCGTCTGACTGCCTTCGGCGACTATGATGCTACAGTGGAGGCAATCGAGCGAATTAAGAAAATGTAGCATCCGAAGGAGTTAATATGTGTGGAATTGTTGGTTACATCGGTAACAAGCAGGCGGCGCCGATTCTTTTAGAGGGCCTTTCCAAGCTTGAATACAGAGGCTATGATTCTGCCGGCATTGCAGTACGTGACGGTGAGAACGCAGCGGAGGTTGTTAAGACACTTGGCAGACTTAGAAATCTCGAGGAGAAGACAGACGACGGCAAGGCGGTAATCGGTACCTGCGGTATCGGTCATACGCGTTGGGCAACGCATGGTGCACCGAGTCAGGCCAATGCACATCCGCACGTGTCCGGCAACTGTGCCGGCTCCGGAACCGGAAAGGTGGAGTCCCAGGTAGTGGGCGTCCACAACGGTATTATTGAGAATTATCAGGAATTGAAGGGAAAGCTTGAGCGCCACGGTTATGAATTCTATTCGCAGACCGATACCGAGGTGCTTATCAAGCTTGTAGATTATTATTACAGAAAATACAAGGTCGGCCCGATCGATGCACTCGCTAAGACAATCGTTCGTGTCAGAGGCTCGTATGCCCTTGCCGTTATGTTTAAGGACATTCCCGGCAAGATTTATGTGGCGCGAAAGGATTCGCCGATGATCATCGGTAAGAATGCCGAGGAGGTATTCCTTGCATCCGATGTTCCCGCAATTCTGAATCATACAAGACAGGTATATTACATCGGAAATCTTGAGATGGCAGAGCTTTCTGCCGGAGAAGCTGTCTTTTATAATCTGGACGGCGACACGGTGGAGAAGCCGATTACCAATATTGAGTGGGATGCCGAGGCTGCCGAGAAGGGCGGCTACGAGCATTTCATGATGAAGGAGATTCACGAGCAGCCGAAGGCAGCAGGTAACACACTTCGGAAGTATATTCGTGAAGAGAACGGCAGTTGCCGGATCGATCTTTCCGAGACCGGTCTTACCGAGGAGCAGATTCGGGGATTTTCCTCCCTGTATATTGTTGGCTGCGGTTCGGCATGGCATGTCGGCGTGCAGGCGCAGTATGTCTTTGAGGAGCTTTCGGATATTCCGGTAAGAGTGGAGCTTGCTTCCGAATTCCGTTACAGAAAGAATCGTCTGGATACGAACGCACTGGTAGTGATCATCTCGCAGTCCGGTGAGACGGCAGACTCCTTGGCAGCACTTCGTATGGCGAAGGATAGAGGCGTCAAGACGCTTGCAATCGTGAATGTTGTCGGCAGCTCGATCGCACGTGAGGCCGATTACTGTATGTATACCATCGCAGGTCCCGAAATTTCGGTTGCCACGACGAAGGCGTACAGCTGTCAGCTTATTTGCTCGTACCTGCTTTCGGTTGAATTCGGCCGTGTGCGCGGAGCACTTGACAGATATGAATACTACATCGAGGAGCTGTTGTCTATTCCCGAGAAGCTTGAGGAATCGCTTGCGGACAATGAGCAGATCCAGTGGTTTGCTGCAAAATACGCTGGTGCACAGGACATCTTCTTCATCGGTCGCGGTATCGATTATGCGGTATGTCTTGAGGGCTCACTGAAGATGAAGGAGATTAGCTACATTCACTCCGAGGCTTATGCCGCAGGAGAGCTGAAGCACGGTACGATTTCTCTGATTGAGGAGGGGACGCTTGTTATCGGTTCTCTTACGCAGAGCGATCTTTATGAGAAGACGCTCAGCAATATGATGGAGTGTAAGAGCCGTGGCGCGTACCTGATGGGACTTACGACCTACGGCCGTTACGAGGTGGAGAGCAATGCGGACTTCGTTGTATATGTACCGAAGACCGACGAGCATTTCATCGGTGTGGTTGCAATCGTACAGCTGCAGCTTCTCGGATATTACCTGAGTGTTTCTAAAGGACTTGATGTAGACAAGCCGAGAAATCTTGCTAAGAGTGTTACCGTTGAGTAGCTTAACGGAGCAGTCGGTTGAAGAGCCGACAGAGTGCGTAGCGCTTCGGCATGCGCTTACGAAATACGGAAAGTAACAGGGCATTGCCCCGCTGCATGGCGGGCAGTGCCTTTTTGTTGTGGGTCGGATAGACCCAGTTGAGTGCGTAAGCGAGTTTCTCAACAGAGAAATGAGCACGCACGAAATATCAACCACCCGCTATGCGGGTGCGCGACGATTGCCGCAGTGCTTTCGGATTACTATTATCCAAAGGATTGTTGCGGATATCGTTATCCGTTACTTCCGGGAAGCGGTAGGAGCTTCTGCAGATCTATGACGGACCGGCTGAGCTGGAGGCTTCTGCAAATATGTGGAAGCGTAATCTGTTTCCGCTCGCCGCGCAAAGCGATTTCTATGGGGACGGAGCTATGGAGCGGCTGAATGAGATCATGCAGAGTGTGTATAACTGATGTTAAGAAATAGAATATAAAAAGATAGAAGCATCTGCCTTGTACTGATATGTACCCCTTTTACTGGACAACCAGTGAAAGGGGTACATATCATACCGACAGGTGCTTCTTTTTATATTCGGGATTATTTTTTTACGTTCTCCAAAGCATATTCGACTGCCTGGATTACAAAATTCGAGAAGGAAACATCCTTGCCTGTTATTGCTTCATTTACACGGTCGATGAGTTCAATAGGAAAACGAATTGTTTTGTTCTCGCTTTCTTTACGGTTGGGTTTAATCTCAAATGGCATTTTGCAAGCACCTCCTTTAATGTAAAATTTTATTGCATATAGCAAGGAAAGTATGCGCTGACTTATGCAATGTAGTTATAATTGCAAAATGCATTGCACATATATGATACGTAATGTATACTAGTTTTTATAACAAAACCAAGGCATGCGAAAGTGTGTGGCACGGAGTTAGAGCGGTTCAAAAGGTTACCGAATGGATGATATGCTGTCTATTATGGCGTTGATTTTTGTTTCACATTTAACTTCGGCTGCTTCTTCAAAGGGAAATGACAGAGTTAAAGCATGTGTCTGACATACAGTGGTTTATCAGGAGGCTAAGAAAATGGCAAGATTTGCAATTGAATGCCCGCATTGCGGGAAGTATGCAGAGGCGAAAACAGGATTCTTTGCAAGAAAGAAGATTGACTGTAGTTGTGGTTATATCATTGATGTCAGAACAGATAAAATGGCATCGAAAGAATGTCCGCACTGTGGAAATGTGGTTGCTTATGACCAGAGCAAAGGGGATGAAGCCCTTTGCCCGGTGTGCTTTACTCCGCTAAACACTCTTAATGATAAACAAGTTGTTTTTGAGATTTCCTGCGGTCAATGTGGAGTGAGATTATTCGCATCAAAAAATGCATCGTCTTATACATGCCCCGTATGTGATTATGTGAACGATGTGCAGGAAAGAATTATGTCTGAAAAAATCAAGAAGGATGGGTTGGCTAGCATTATCAAGTATGAAGGTGATAATAATACGCTTATTTGGAAACATCCTATCGAAGATTTCAATTACGGCTCGCAGTTGATTGTTCATGAAAGTCAAGAGGCAATTTTCTTTAAAGACGGTCAGGCTCTTGATCTTTTTGGTCCGGGCAGATACACGCTTGAAACCCAGCAGTTGCCGCTTCTTGAGAAAACTTACTTGCTTACTACAGATTCTGAAGGGACATTTCATTCTGAAGTCTACTATATCAACAAAACCGTGCAAATGGCTATTAAGTGGGGGACGCCTGAAAAGGTTAGGTTTATTGATACCCTTACGGGTACGCCGCTTCAGATTGGTGCGTCCGGTGAATTGAATCTACAGGTAAGTAATTCCAGAAAACTACTTGTTAAGCTTGTGGGAACAACCAAGGGAATTGCCTGGGAGGATGGCCCGGGATTGAGTAAATCGATTCAGAATTCCTTCAGACCGCTGATATCTAATGTGGTTAAAACTAATCTGTCGGCAATCATAAACAATGAGTCGATTGATTTGCTTGAGATTGATTCAAAGTTGGATGTTATTTCTGAAAGGTTGAGAGAAAGATTAATTTCCGGTTTTGATGAATATGGACTTACTATTCCTCAGTTCTATGTGACTAACATTGTCCTTCCGGAAGATGATCCCAATTTTAGAAGAATAAGGGAATTGCATACTATTACGCTGCAAACAAGAATGTTGCAGGCTGAGGCAACTGTGCGTGTGGCGAAAGCGCAGTCTGAGGCTATGTACAGGACTGCAGAGGAGCAGAGTAGAGCCGCTATTGAAGCAGCACATCGTGGTGTTGTGCTTGAGCAGCAGACCACGGAAACAGAGATTGCCAGAAGAGAAGCTGAGCGTCAGGTAATCGAAGCGCAGGCTGAAGCACAGGCTATGCGCATGAGGGGGCTTACAGAAGCAGAGATTATGGCTGCCAAAGGGTATAACCAAAAAGATGTACTTACTACTGAAGTTCAGAAGGCTTATGCAGAAGGCATTGGCAATATGGGACCAGCTATATCGTCGGGTGGAGGCAGCTCGATAGTAGGCGATATGATGGGAATCGGTGTGGGAATGGCTGCTGCAAGTGTTATATCACCTCAAATAGGACAGATGATGGGGAACTTTGGTGCTATAGGACAATCAAATATTGTTAAGACTTGGAAAGAAGAACCAATTGGAATGCCAAGTGATACTTGGGATTGTACATGTGGACACAAAGGCATAGTTGGCAATTTTTGTACTTGTTGTGGAACAAAGAAGCCGGCTTTTGACAAGAATCAGTCCTGGAATTGCCATTGTGGGCAAACAGGAATTATAGGCGGTTTTTGCAATAATTGCGGAGCCCCCAGACCTTTAACGATTGGCCCAAATACATGGGATTGCAGTTGCGGGCATAAGGGCATAGTCGGAAACTTCTGCACATACTGTGGAACTAAGAGAGGAGAATGAAATTGTGAAAAGGAATAGTGTCAGAGGAGCCATCATACTTGTCATCCTGATCATCGTTTTTAGTGTGGTTGCATTTGCTGTGCCTTTCGCAAAAAATACTACATTTTGGTGTTCGTATGTCTTTGGTATTATTGCGATAATGCTTCAAATGTATGTCTTTCATGTATCATTCCATAATAGTAATGCGAGAAGCAGATTCTATGGTTTTCCGATAGCAAGGATTGGAGTCCTCTATCTTGTTGCGCAGATCTCTGTTAGTCTTTGTGGAATGGTTATTACTACATTGATTGCCAGGGTTCCGGAGTGGCTTTTTATCGTTACGAATATAATTATTCTTGCAGTGTTTATAATTGGTTGCATTACTGTAGAGGTCGTGCGAGACGAAATTGTTAAACAAGATGCTACTTTGAAAAAGAGTATAACAACAATGAGAGATATGCATGCCGTTATCACTGCTTGTGTCACACAATGTGATGATGAGCCGGCTAAAAGATTACTGGAAAATCTTGCGGAGGAACTTAGATATAGTGATCCAGTTACCTGTGAAGCATCGGCGGACTTAGAGCAGAACATGTCGGAAATTGCCAAGAACATTCAAAAGGCAGTCTTGGAAAGTAAGGTTGAGGATATTGGTGATTTTTGTAAAAAGATGAAAGGGTTGCTTGCTGAACGAAACAGAGTATGCAAGGTAAGTAAGTAGGAACGCAATGAGTACAAGAAGAGTGTATGATTGTTTGCCGGAGATTCAAATCGGCGAAACGGGGCAACCTGAGCAACCGGTGAATGTATTTCTTGTTGGAAATGGTATTAATCTGCCCTTTGATGGGGCTGTAAAAACAGATGATATTATCAGAAAAATCTGGAGAAAATATCATCATTCCAATCTACCGAGGAGACTGGATAGTATTCATTCGCATCCGCTATGGAGATTGCCTTTTCCAATGGAGATTGTTTCGGCCTCGAATAATAATCTTGATATTGAACTTCAAGAATTTGCCCAAAAACTGAGGGACGGTTCGGTTGACAATGAGCAAAGAATGCTGATTCAAGCTGCTTTAGATTTGAATTTTGATGCGATATTATCGACAAATTACAGTCTGGAATTTGAGAAAAGCGTGATGGGGAATTGTGCTGTTCAAAGGATATACTCACAATATCGAACTACAGCAAAACAGTCAGAACAACAGAAGAGATTAGGAATCTACCAGTATACCGAACTTCCATATGGGAATAAGCCTTCGTTATGGCATATCCATGGAACTGCGCTAAGGAAAAATTCTTTAGTTATGGGACACCTTTCGTATGGAAAATTGGTGGGAGAGATAGATCAAAGAGCAAGTCGAGCCAACCGAGGGATACATTATGCAAAAGCTAATCGGACTCCCTTTTATCCGATGTCTTGGATAGACTATTTTTTGATTGGAAATGTGTATATTGTTGGGTTTGCGCTGGATTTTGCTGAAAGTGATATATGGTGGTTGATAAGCTTGAAAAAGAGAATCAATCCGGATTCCAAGGTGTTTTTTTTCCAACCATACATAGAGGAGGCTATGAAGTTGATGCTTGATAGTTACGGAGTGGAGTGCCCTTTTGTGGAATTTGATGAAAGTAATAATCCGAGTTTGGATTATATGAAGTATTATAGAGCGGTTTTTGAGTATTGTAAAAGGAGAATGACTGATGGCAACTTTTAAATGTAAAATGTGCGGCGGTACAATAGAGTTTGACCAAGGCTCCTCCGTCGGTGTGTGTGATAGTTGTGGAACAAAACAAACATTACCTCGCCTTGACGATGACAAAAGGGCAAATCTTTACGATCGAGCCAACCATTTCCGTCGAAACAACGATTTCGATAAGGCGATGGGTATCTATGAGCAGATTTTGAATGAGGATAATACGGATGCAGAGGCATATTGGTCACTCGTTCTCTGCCGTTACGGTATCGAATATGTAGAGGACCCGACTTCGCATAAGCGTATTCCTACTGTAAATCGTGCTCAGTTTACTTCCGTTTTTGCTGATGAGGACTACAAGGCTGCCTTGCAGTATGCAGATGGATTTCAGCGGCAGATTTATGAAGAGGAGGCATCGACAATCGATGGTATTCAAAAGGGTATTCTAGAAATCTCATCAAAAGAAGAACCGTTCGATGTATTCATCTGCTATAAGGAAAGTGATACGAATGGGCGTAGAACACAGGATAGTGTTCTTGCAACAGACTTGTATCATCAGTTGACATTGGAAGGCTTTAAGGTGTTTTTCTCCCGGATTACATTGGAGGACAAGCTTGGCACAGCATATGAGCCTTACATTTTTGCTGCACTGAATTCTTCAAAAGTGATGGTTGTTCTTGGAACGAAGCCGGAATATTTCAGTTCAGTTTGGGTAAAAAATGAATGGAGCCGTTATCTTGCGCTCATCAGAAGCGGTGCGAAGAAGATGCTTATCCCGGCATATCGTGATATGGACCCCTATGATTTACCGGAAGAATTCTCACATTTGCAGGCACAGGACATGAGTAAGCTAGGCTTCATGCAGGATCTGATTCGTGGTGTAAAAAAGATTATTTCTGCAGATGTTATAAGGAATGACGTCAAGGAAACGGTCGTTTTGAATACGAGTAATACTTCTATAAAGCCACTCCTTGAGAGAGTTTTTATCTTTTTGGAAGATGGAAAATGGGACGAGGCGGATACATACTGTGAAAAAGTCCTCGACATCGACCCGAAGAATGCAGAAGCGTATCTCGGAAAACTGATGGCTCAGATAGAGGTAAAAAACCGGGATCAATTGGCCAATTGTGCTAAGCCTTTTGATGACAGCGATCATTATAGAAAAGTGTTGCGCTTTGGCGAAGAGCCACTTAAAACGGAATTGCGGGGATATATAGCCTGTATCAATGAGCGCAATGAGAATGATCGTTTAATGGGTATCTATACGAATGCGCAAGAGGAGATGAAACTTGCCGCCACCGAGTTGTCATATATTAAGGCTGCGAATTTGTTTGCGAGTGTTTCAGGCTTCAAGGCTGCGGATATGTTTGAGAAAGAGTGTCGTGACAAGTCTGAGATATGTCGTAAGGATGGTGTTTATTCCAAGGCGATGACCAGAATGAGTGAGAATACAGCCGCGAGTTATGAGAAGGCAATTGGTGAATTTCAGACGATTCTCGGCTGGAAGGACACGGATGAGAAGATTTCTGTCTGCCAGCAAAGGATTGCCGAGATCAAGGCTAAGGAGGAGGCTAACCGATTGGAAGCGGCAGCTAAGGAAGAGGCTGACCGATTGGAAGCCGCCCGGAAAGCTGAAGAGGAACATGTTGCGGCTGAAAATATAGCAAAAAAGCGCAAGAAAGCATTGGGCATCGGAATATCTATTGTTGCAGTTTGCATAGTATTTTTGATCGTTCTTGAGGCAGTAATAATACCGAACAAAAAGTATAATGCGGCCATTTCTTTGCTCAATGACGGTAATATTATTGAATCATATGAAAGTCTTGTCGCGTTGAAGGGTTATAAAGATAGTGCACAAAAAGCAAGTGGGATTTTCGAACAGTACAAACTAGAGAAATTGAAAAGTGCTGACCTTGGAGACATCATTTTATGGGGTGTTTACGAGCAGGACAGCAACGAACATAACGGAAAAGAAGCTATTGAGTGGATTGTACTTGGTAAAGCGGAAGGAAAAGTCCTTGTTATCAGCAAATTTGCGTTAGATTGCCGGGAATATGACTCCTCTAGTTTAGGGACGACCTGGGAGAGATGTGGCTTGCGCACATGGTTGAATGGGGTGTTTTTAAACGCTGCCTTTTCAACAGAGGAGAAGGAAAGAATACTGATAACGAACGTCAGTGCAGATAGGAATATGTGGTCCAATGTGAGCCCTGGAAACGCAACAGAGGACAAAGTGTTTTTGCTTAGTGTTACGGAAGCGGATATGTATTTTTCTTCTGATAAGGCAAGACAAACCAAGCCTACAAAACATGCAACCGCCAATGGCGTAGATATAGAGGATAGTACCTGCTGGTGGTGGCTCCGAACGCCCGGCGCAGAACAGTCACATGCCTGCCTTGTCAACTATCAGGGATATATCGCGACCTATGGTGGTACTGTCAACAGCGATTGTAATGGCGTTCGCCCGGCCATGTGGATCAGTCAGGATTAACCATTAACAGAGTTGCTTGGTTCGTTGGCGGCATGATGTGCTTTATATTGACGTTGAGACTGGTATAAAGAAAAAAGATTGTTTCGATAATGCATTGCTACAGAGATGCTGGATGTCAGATGGCTTCAAAGTTTGAGCCCTCGATACCCGCCTTACTTTGCCGCGTCGCAGTTATACTGCAAGTATAATGACAAATAAAAAAATATATGCTATAATGCACTACGATGACAGATTAAGCGGGTATTTGCCCGGGAAGGAGACCCTCAATGAACAGTGTTTTCATTATAAACTTTCTTGAAAATGAGAATTACATGGAATGTTCTTTGCATGGAACAGGTATATGCTCGATGTGTGTAAGTTTTGGTGGGACACGACTGCGAAAGCAGCTTGGGTAACTCTTGATTGGTGTGGATTTAAACCGCTTACTGCTATCGGGTAAGCGGTTTTTTATTGCATGAAATCGAAAGAAACAGTAATGAGAATAAGGGTTCTACTATTGTAGAAACACAAAGAGACAAGAGCGATTCACAGACACAGGGACCGATACCTGTAAGAAAGAAGGAGCAGAACATGAAAGACGTATTGCGAATGAATGAAATGAACAATGCAGAGCCTTGCAAGACAGGGCTTATGGAACCGGGAAGCTTCCCGGAGATTTTGCTCGAAGAAACCGACCTTAACGGCGTGCGTGCATTTTACGTTATGAGCAATGCCATCGGCAGCAGAGAAGTAATGTGGAATCAGGGCGCAAACGAGGCCCAGCTTAGAAAAAATGTGCTTGGCTCGAGGACGTCTCATAATAAGAATGTGCGCGCCGCAGGGAAGGAAAGCAGAGAAACAAAGGACTGGTTCATGCCAGAATTTTATAGAGCCGGCTGACGCGGAGCTTCTCTTTGTCAGGCGGCGGAGAGGAGTTTATTATGTTTCAGATGCCAGTGATTAACATGGGGGCAACCGGAGCGAACATTACTGTACTGAGAAAGAAGGCAGGCCTGTCGGTGAAGGAGCTGCAGGCGATCTTCGGCTTTGCTACGCCCCAGGCAATTTACAAATGGCAGCATGGCGCTGCTATGCCGACAATCGACAACCTTGCGGTGTTGGCAGCCGTGTTCGGAACGAGCATCGATGAGATTCTCGTTTTTGATATGGTTCCGATGAAGTCCGGAATGACGGCTTAACACTTGATTACTGCGTGAGAATCTGTTACAATGTTATCTGGCTGCGGCGGAGGGTCCGTTCGGTACCTTTAAGACCTGCCGCGGTAATATGGTTAAGGGGTAACAAGTGATGGATGTATTAAGGGATAATGCAGTAGCAATGATTTTAATTCTGGTTGCCGTTGCGGTGTTCGTTGTGGCAATTCAGTTTCGTAAGTTTCGGCCGATGATGGCCGGTGAGTCAATCAGCCCGAAGTGGTTCGGACTGGTTCGCTGGATCGGTATTATCGGCGCGGTAGTTCTGCTTCTGTCGCAGGGCTCATCCTTCGCAAAGTTTATGTCGACGGATGTGCTTCGCGTATCGCAGGACACCGATGCTTTGATGGGAACGGTTGTATATGCCGTTTTGGTTGTTGTGGTGATTGCTGTTACGTCAGCTTTTGCGAAGAAGATTCCCGAGAAATGGTGGATTGAGACCACCTCTAAGATGTTCGATGAGGATAAGGTGTGTCAGTATCTTCTGAAGGATGCTGAGGCCGGTGCCAAGGAGATCCTTCTGTTCCGTGACCGTCTGGAGGGACGCAGAAGCTATTCCTTTGATGTAGATGCGTATGACCGTGCTTCCTTTTCGGCAGACGGTTGCAGAATGCTTGCAAAGTATATCGACAAGCATTATCCGAATGCTTATGAGATTGAGGAGTGTCATTCTGCACCCGGACAGGGAAGCGGTGCTTTGAACGTAGAGCAGGCACGTTTCTCCCATATGAAGCTTACCAGAAAGAATTGATTGATGTGAGTAATGTTTCAGCGCAGTGGTTTCAGCCGCTGCGCTGTTTTGTCGTAAACGGAAAATACACCGTCCCGGTCGTTCGCGGCCGGCGAGAGGAAAAGAGGCGTTTCTTATGTGGCTTTTCATGGCCGTTCTTTCCGCGCTTTTTGCGGGACTTACTTCGATACTTGCAAAGTGCGGAATCCGCAAAACCGATTCGGATGTGGCAACAGCACTTCGTACCATTGTGGTACTTGTGTTCTCGTTTGTGATGGTGCTGATTGTCGGCTCGGCGGGAAGTATCACCGATATCGCGCCGCGTTCACTTCTCTTTCTGATTCTTTCGGGACTGGCGACCGGTGCCTCGTGGCTATGCTATTATTATGCAATCGGACACGGAATCGTCAGTGTAGTCGTACCGATCGATAAGATGAGCATCCTGGTTTCCGTCGGCTTCTCCTTTGTGGTATTTAAGGAAAAGCTTTCAAAGCGCGCGATGCTCGGCCTTATGCTAATGCTTTCGGGAACGCTTATGATGGCGCTGTGGGCATAGGACAATGTTGCGGCATACCGCCCTCGAAGAAACGAAATCAGAATCAAATACAAACGGACCAACGGTTCAGCGAAGAGAAGCTTCTTCTGACTGACGCATTGGTCCGTATTATTATACCTTGAGGCTACCGTTTCTTAGAGATAAGCGGCAAGTCTTTCCTTTGTGTAGGCGATGCTCTGGCGATAAGCCTCGTCATTAGCCAGATGCTCGATAATCATCGGCATGTCTGCATCGGCCTTGCTAGCAAGCTCTGCGTAGCGCTCTAAATTGAAACAGCCTTCGCTGCAGTCACACTCTAAAAGCTGGAAGGTAAAACCGTCAAGCAGACGAACATTCTTTAAGTGGCAGCTCTTGATTCTGCTTCCAAGGAGCGAGAAGGTTTTCTCAAGAAACTCCTCTTGGAAGAAGTAGCGGTCCGGACAATTGATCATATTGATGATGTCCATATGTACAGCGAAACGCTCGCGATTCACATCCTGAATCAGCTTCAGATACTCCTCGGGACCGGTGGGAATCATCCACGGCATCGGCTCTAATGAGAAGTAGGTATTCTTCGGATTCACGGCGTCGATGATCTCTTGTACCATTGCTACCGTAGCATCCCACGCCTCTTTAGTGAAATTCTCCTTGTAGCCGCCGTCCCAGCGTGCACCGAAGGCACCTGCGACATTAACGCAGCACCGTGCGCCGATGCGCTCCGCAAGGCGAAGCTGCGCAATACTGTAATCGATATTTTTGCGGCGCTCTGCGGGATCGGTTGCGAGGGCATTTCTCCAGATGCCGACCTCGGCAATCAGAAGATCGTGTGCCTTTGCCTCTTTCACATATTCGTCAACGAGCGCCTCATCTGCGGAACAATCCAAAGGAAATACAACGCTTCTACAGCCAAGTGCCTGCATCGTTTCGGCCCACTCCTTTGCAGAGTGTGCATTCATATTGGTGGATAAACCAAGTCTCATACTATTGTCTCCAATCATTCATAATCGTATTGGCGCGGACATCAGAAGCTGCGGAACCGAAGAACGGACGGATCGATTTCCTTGATGGTACGAGCGCCGGTTCTTGCCATGGCAGCCTTCAGCTCACGATTCATCTCGTTAATCTTCTCGGCAACGCCTTCGCCCTTCTGCTTCAGCGGATCCATCAGCGCACGGCCAATGCATACAGCATCCGCACCGAGTGCAAGTGCCTTGAACACATCGAGTCCTCGTTCGAAGCCGCAATCTACGAAAATCTTCACACGATCGCCAAGCTCCTTTTTGATCTCGGGAAGCATCATAAGCGGCGGAACCATAGAATCCATCATGCCGTGATGATGGGATACGATGATGCCGGCTGCACCAGCCTCGGCACTCTTCACGGCATCCGCGATGCTCAGTACGCCCTTTACGACAAATGGAATACCTGCCGCCTTTACATAGGACGCAAGCTGTGCAGTTGTCTTTGTGTGCATCGGAAGCCCGAGGACATTGTCATAGCCGCCGTTCCAGGCAATCGCATGGTCGATGTCCATACCGACTCCGAAGGTTCCTCCGTCTACCGCGTGCTTAATCTTACGGAAGATGACCTCGTCGTCGAGATGCGGCTTGATCACCTTAATGGTTGCGGCACCTGCGGAAAGCATCGTGTCAAGCTCGTCCTCCTCCGACATGCCGTAGAAATGTACGGCGCCGGCAAGCTTCGCACCGCGTGCAAACTCGTAAAGTGCGTTGTCACAGATCTTATGAAGATGCGAGAGCGCAGCAGTGGTAATCGGGGTGTCAAAGGTGCGGCCGAACAGCTCGGTAGTGGTGTCTGCCAGATCCGAGTCAAGATATCTCGGGGTGAACATAATGGAATCAAAATACTGTCTCGTGATTTCGTCGGTCTTAGATGTATAAATACCCATAAGGGGCCTCCTTTTTATGCTTTCTATCAGTATAAAAAAAACATACCGGGCAGGCAATGGCATATTTTAATCAGATTCGGTGGAATCTCTGCCGACGCCTCGGGAGGCATAATTCGTCTATTGATTTCCCTATTGAAAATCGGTATAATATTTTCAAATTGATTAAAGGGCTTCCATACTTTGGAGTCTTTTCAGGAGGGAATAAATCATCATGCTTCAGCAGATTATCAACAGTTTATTGGAAACTGATGCGTATAAATTTTCGATGGGACAGGCAATCTATCACCAGTTCAGTGCGTATAAAACGACCTGGTCCTTTAAGTGCAGAAACGAGGATGTGCATTTTACGAAGGAGATGGTTGAAGAGATCAAGCGTCAGATTCAGCTTTACTGTGGCCTTCGCTTTAAGGAAGACGAGCTTATGTATCTGAATTCCATTAAGTGGATCAAGGGCTCTTATGTTGACTTTCTGAGACTTTGGAAGCCGCGCTATGAGGATTTTACGATTACGGACGATGCTCCGTGCGGTCTTTCCATCGAGACCAAGGGAACCTGGCTTAACACCTCGATGTATGAGATTCCGACCCTTGCGATTGTTAATGAGGTGTACTTCCGTATGGCTTATGACTATGATGAGCTGATGGCAAGCTTCCGGGAGCGCCTTGCGGCTAAGCTAGAGGGACTTCGCAACGGCACCTACGAGATGGGACCGTTCTCCGAGTTCGGTATGCGCCGACGTTTCTCCGGAGAAGCGGAGGAGATGGCGATTCTTGCGCTGAAGGAGGGAAGCTACGAGGGCTCGACATTTGTCGGCACCTCGAACGTATATCTTGCCAAGAAGCATAATGTTGTGCCGATCGGAACGATGGCGCACGAGTGGATTATGTGTGTGGGACAGGGCAATCATAAGCACAATCCCGCGTACTCCAACTGGTATGCACTGGATGCCTGGGTGAAGGAGTACGGCGTCCTGAACGGAACCGCACTTACGGATACGATTACAACAGACTGCTTCCTGCGCGACTTCCAGCTGACCTATTCCACGCTATTTAGCGGCGTGCGTCATGACAGCGGAGACCCGTTTATGTGGGGCGATAAGATGATTGCGCATTATCAGAGCCTCGGCATTGACCCGAAGCAGAAGACGCTTCTTTTCAGCGACAGCCTGAATTTCGAGCGTGCGACGGAAATCTATCGATACTTCAAGGGCAGAACGAAGATTGCCTTCGGTATCGGTACTTATATAGCAAATGATACGAAGGTTGAGCCTTTGAATATCGTTATGAAGACCACAGCCTGCAACGGTATGGATGTGGCAAAGCTTTCCGATGTAAAAGGAAAGGGAATGTGTAAGAGCGAGGAGTATATTCATTACCTGAGAAGATGTATCGAATGGCGTATGAATAACCAGACGGATTAAGCTCTTCAGAATCGGAATACAACAGCGTTCGGACGCTTTGTAGAAGCCGGCATTTGGTCGGCTGTGTGCGTAATATATTTTCAGGAGGTTTTTATGTATTTTTTCGATGATTGCGGCGCTTTGGTTGCAAAGCATCGCGGCGAGACGCTTCGCATCGAGCCCTGGGGCAAGGATTCCCTTCGTGTTCGTGCGACGATGTTTTCATCCTTTACGGACTATGCATGGGCGCTCACCGAGGAGGTTCCGATCACGGACACGACGGTGAAGATTTATTCTCCGGAGGAGTGGGACGGCGATCCGTATATCCCGGACGGCAATCCCGTAGCGGTTATTGTGAACGGCCGCGCCAAGGCAGTTGTGAATTTTGCGGGTGTTATCTCCCTTTATAAGGACGATAAGCTGATGCTTCGCGAGTATTACCGTTCCTACGGCGGAACAATCTCTCGCGGCAGCCGCTGTCTGAAGCTTGTGAACCGTGAGTGGAAGGGTGTCATCGGCGGAAGCGATTTTACGTTAAATCTGAAGTTTGACGCCAACGAGGGCGAGAAGATCTTCGGTATGGGTCAGTATCAGCAGCCCTATCTTGACATGAAGGGTAACATGGTCGAGCTGGCGCAGCGTAATTCCCAGAACTCCGTTCCATTCATGATTTCTTCCTGGGGTTACGGTCTTCTTTGGAATAACCCGGCTGTGGGTCGCGTAACCTTCGGTAAGAATTTCACCGAATGGATTGCACGCTCTACGAAGGATATGGATTACTGGTTCACCGTTGCGGATACGCCGAAGGAAATCGTTGCAGCCTATGCCGATGTTACCGGTCATGCGCCGATGTTCCCGGAGAATCTGATGGGACTTTGGCAGTGTAAGCTTCGTTACCGTACCCAAGCCGAGGTGCTTGAGGTTGCGCATGCATACGAAAAGGAAGGCATCAAGATCGACCAGATCGTTATCGATTTCTTCCATTGGACTCTGCAGGGCGATTGGAAGTTCGACAAGAAGTACTGGCCGGATGTCAAGGCAATGGTTGACGAGCTGCACGCGATGGGCATCAAGGTCATTGTATCCGTATGGCCCTCCGTTGACCGAAAGAGTGAGAATTTCTATCCGATGATGGAGCAGGGACTTCTCATCCGCACCGAACGCGGTGCAGACCAGACCTATGATTATCAGGGCGACTGCGTAGAAATCGATCCCTTCAATCCCGCAACGAGAGAGTACGTCTGGAATGTCTGCAAGAAGAACTACTACGATTACGGCATCGACGCGTTCTGGCTTGATAACTCCGAGCCGGACTACGGTGTATACGATTTTGAAAACTATCGTTACATGGACATGCCTGCGCTTTCCTGCAGCAACATGTATCCGCAGATGTACAGCCGTATCTTCTACGATAAGATGAGTACTATGGGTGACGGAACGGTTGTAAATCTTCTTCGTTCCTGTTGGGCAGGCAGCCAGAAATACGGTAATGTCATCTGGTCCGGTGATGTACCGAGCACCTTCCAGGCATTTTACGAGCAGCTGCAGGCCGGTCTGAATATCGGTCTTGCCGGTATCCCGTGGTGGACGACCGATATCGGCGGCTTTATGACGGACGATGTGAACGATCCGGATTTCCGCCAGCTTCTGATCCGCTGGTATCAGTTCGCTGTATATTCCGCAGTGTTCCGTATGCATGGTGACCGTGGTCCTTACGATATCCCTCCGCTTGATGATCGGGATTGGGGCGGCGGCTATCTTCATACCGGTCAGCCGAACGAGCTTTGGAGCTACGGTGAGGACAACTACCGTATCATGAAGAAGTATTATGACATTCGTATCGAAATGCATGATTACATCAGGAAGCTTTATGAGGAGGCACACACCAACGGTTCACCCCTGATCCGTACGATGTTCTACGAGTTCCCCGACGATGCGACCTGCTGGGAGCTTCAGGATCAGTACATGTTCGGTGATCGCTATCTGTGCGCACCGATTTTTGCACTGAATCAGTTTGAAAGAGAAGTATATCTTCCTAAGGGTAGCTGGAAGCTGACCTCGACCGGTGAGATTATGGAGGGCGGCTGCAAAGTTAAGGTTGCGGCACCGATCGATTACATGCCGGTATTTGAAAAGCAGTAGAAGGATGGGGCAGTGAAATACCCCCGATGAATAAAGCGACCGAGTGTTTCAGAATCAATCTGAGCCACTCGGCCGTTTTCGCATAAATCTCTGCAGCTTTGGTACTGGATTCCGGAAATTTCTGATTTCGTACCAAATCAACCGTGTCCGTTTGGTACTGAATTCCGGAAATTTCTGATTTCGTACCAAACCAACCGTGTCCGTTTGGTACTGAATTCCGGAAATTTCTGATTTCGTACCAAATCAACCGTGTCCGTTTGGTACTGAATTTCGGAATTTTCTGATTTCGTACCAAATCAACCGTGTCCGTTTGGTACTGAATTTCGGAGATTTCTGATTTCGTACCAAATCAATCGTGTCCGTTTGGTACTGAATTCCGGATATTTCTGATTTCGTACCAAATCACCAGAACAGATTTGGTACGAAACTTCCAAAGTAGACAATTCAGTACCAAAGCACCAGAACAGTTTTGGTACGAAACTTCCAAAGCAGGCGATTTCGTACCAAATCACCAGAGCAGTTTTGGTACGAAACTTCCAAAGTAGACAATCCCGTACCAAATCACCAGAACAGCTTTGGTACGAAACTGCCAAAGTAGACAATTCAGTACCAAATCACCAGAGCAGTTTTGGTACGAAACTTCCAAAATAGACAATTCAGTACCAAATCACCAGAGCAGCTTTGGTACGAAACTTCCAAAGTAGACAATTCAGTACCAAACCACCGAAGCGATGCCTGGCGTATTCTTATAAAAACGGCGAATGCGAAATATTATGCGCTCTACAGCAGTAGAACAGGCAAAAATCTCAACATTTGTGGAGAATACCCCCTCTTGCACAAAAATGCTATGGAATTAGTCCCCGAGTTGTGCTACAATGTAGCAGGCGAGCAAGGGGGCTCGCCGCCGGTGCGCACGGTGCGGCCGGCAAGAGGATAAGTAAAGGAGAGATATAATGGCAGAACGTTATGTTGATGAAACCGATCGCACAATCACGAAAACGACAAGAATGGTTGTCGGAATCGTTTTGGTTGTTGTCGCATTGGTGATGATTTTCCGTTGCGGCTATTCTGTCAACGAGCAGAATAATGCAATTGTAACCCAGTTTGGCAAAGTGGTGCGTGTTGACCAGGCGGGTTTCTATTTCAAATTCCCGTGGCAGTCGGTAACCAAGGTGGATATGACGACCCACGGTACCGGTATCGGTTATGTGGTATCACCGACGGGACAGAACATCATTGATACAAGTAACGGTATCATGATTACTTCAGATTTCAATCTTCTGAATATCGATTTCTATCTGGAGTATAAGGTTTCCGACCCGATTGCTTATACCTACAATTCCGTAGAGCCGGAGTTGATTCTTAAGGATATCGCACTTGCCAACATTCGTACAATCGTATCGAACTACACGGTAGATGAGGCGATGACGACCGGTAAGAATAAGATTCAGGCCGATGTAAGGGCAGCCATCGTAAAGCAGTTAGAGGTTCGCAATATCGGACTTTCCGTTGTAAATATTACGATTCAGGATTCCGAGCCGCCGACCCAGCAGATTATTGCTGCATTCAAGAATGTTGAGACTGCGAAGCAGGGCGCCGATACTTCTTTGAACAATGCACGCCAGTACCAGAACGAGCAGATTCCCGCAGCCGAGGCGAAGGCAGACGCAATCGTTCAGCAGGCTGAGGCGAACAAGGCTGCACGTATCGCAGAGGCAGAGGGTGAGGTTGCAACCTTCAACCAGATTTACGATGAGTATATCAAGTATCCTCTGATCACGAAGAAGCGTATGTTCTACGAGTCCATGGAGAGCATCCTTCCGCGCGTCAGAGTCATCATTACCGACGGCGAGACGGAGAAGATTCTTCCGCTCGATTCCTTTATGACGGAACTGAATCCGTCTGCACAGTAGTTAGGAGGTACAGGACGATGAAAAGTTTGAAAAAAGCGATTCTTTCCGTGGTTGTTCTTGTATTTGTCTTAATTGCAATCGGTATGACCACTTATACGGTTAAGCCCAACGAGGCTGCCATCATTTTAAAGCTTGGTAAGATTGACAGTGTAGTTACCGAGCCGGGACTTCATTTTATCGTTCCGTTCATCAAGAGCGTGGACAAGGTTTATATCGGTACCGTTCGCAGTGATATTCCTTCGTCCGATGTCATCACCTCCGACAAGAAGTCGATGATTGCGGACAACTATGTACTGTGGTCGGTAATCGATCCGGCCAAGTATTACCAGACGCTCGGCGCAACCGCAGAGCGTGCGGAGGAGCGTATTGAGGCTGCCGTTTACAATGCAACGAAGAATACAATCTCCGCGAGAAGTCAGGACGAGATCATTGCTGCAAGAGGCGATATGCTGACACAGTTAATTACCGATGCAGCCAATTCCGACATCTTCGATTACGGCATCAGCATCAACCTTGCCGAGATCAAGGCACTCGACCTTCCCGATGACAACAAGAACGCTGTTTACGAGCGTATGATTTCCGAGCGAAACAACATCGCTTCGAGCTACAGCGCAAAGGGTAATGCCGAGGCACAGAAGATTAAAAACGATACGAATAAGCAGGTTTCCATTCTGATAGCAAATGCCGAGCGTGAGGCTGCCAAGATTGAGGCCGAGGGTGAAGCAGAGTACATGAGAATTCTTTCCGATGCCTACAACGACGAGGGTAAGGCTGAGCTTTACAACTACATGCGCGGTCTGAGCTCCATGAAGGCGATTGCAAAGGAAGGAAACACCATTATCCTTGATAAGAATTCCGAGTATGCACGGATTCTTTACGGAAATCCCTGATTTTTAGAGAGACGGTAACCCTGATGAATTATGGCTTGACTTTTTTTCTGAACAGTATTCTTCTTGGCGTGGCGCTGGCGATGGATGCATTTTCCCTGTCGCTTGCAAACGGACTGCAGGAGCCTAAGATGCGCCGCACAAGAATGTGCACGATAGCTGGTGTATTCGGTGGCTTTCAGGCGCTGATGCCCTTAATCGGATACTTCTGTATCCATACGATCGTTTCGTTATTCACCTCGTTACAGAAGTGGATTCCGTGGGTCGCGTTACTGCTTCTTTGCTTCATCGGCGGGAAGATGCTTCTCGACGGACTTCGCGGAGGAGAAGCGGAGGAGACAACCCAAGCGGTCGGTTTTGGAGCCTTGATGCTTCAGGGAATCGCAACCTCGATTGATGCGTTATCGGTAGGGTTTACCATGGCGGATTACGGCTGGCTGCAGGCAATCGTCTGCGCGCTGATTATTGCCCTGGTAACCTTTGTTATCTGTATTGCCGGACTCCTGATCGGCCGAAAGGTCGGTACGGTGCTTGCCGGCAAAGCTTCGATTCTCGGTGGCGTGATTCTGATTGCCATCGGAATCGAGATATTTGTGAAAGGAGTATTCTAAGATGTTACCTGATTTTACAAAGATGCTGATGGATATTGGCGTCCCGAAGATGGCAGCAGCGGTCGTTTTATTTGTAATCGGACTGCTTCTTCTTATCAAGTGCGGTGACTGGTTCGTTGATGGAGCCGGCGGAATCGCACAGAAGTTTCATGTGCCGGAGCTTTTGATCGGAGCAACGGTTGTTTCCATCGGAACCACGCTTCCGGAGGTTATGGTTTCCGCAACCTCGGCTGTCAGCGGACATCCGCAGATGGCATACGGCAACGCGCTTGGCTCCATCATCTGTAATACCGCATTGATTGCCGCACTGACGATTGCGATAAGACCGACCGTAGTGGCGAGAAAATCCTTCCTTACACCGGTCCTGTTCTTCTTCGCAGCAGCTGCGGTTTACGCATTTTCCGCATATCGCTATCAGTCCTTCTCAAGACCTGTCGGCATTATTCTTCTCATTATCTTCGCAGCATATATGACCGTTCTGATTCTTCAGGCGATGAAGGAGATGAAGGCCGCTAAGGGTGCTTCGGCGGAGGTAAAGGAGGAAGATGCGGAAAAGCCGCGTTCCGTTCCCGTATGTATCCTTCTTCTGGTAATCGGTGCCGCAGGTATTGCTGCCGGTGCGGATCTTCTGGTTAACAACGGAACGATTATTGCGACCGGACTTGGTGTGCCGGAGGCCGTCGTTGCACTCACATTTGTCGCACTTGGGACCTCGCTTCCCGAGCTGGTAACCGCAATTACGGCGCTTGCAAAGGGACATGGCGCTTTGTCGCTTGGAAATATCGTCGGTGCAAACCTTTTCAACCTTGTGCTTGTAAGCGGTCTTTCTATCACGCTTAAGCCGTTCGATGTTCCTGCGGATATGCATATCGGTGGATTTATTTCCTCTCTGGTGGTGGACGTTCCGGTAGCGCTTTTGGTTATGGTAGTCCTTACAATTCCGACACTGATTCGCGGAAAGCTTTCCCGATTCCAGGGAATTGCGTTACTTGCAAGCTATGCGGCATTCTGCGTATACCAGTTTGTTGCACCGATGTTCTTCAAGTAAATGATTGCAAAATAGTAGTGTCTCTGTTATTATTACAGCGTGGGACTTGTTCCTGCGCTGTAGTTGTTTTGGCCGTTTAGAAAGATGGGAGGACCGAATATGTTTAGCTTTACAACCAATATCGGTATCGATTTGGGTACAGCGAATGTACTCGTATACATAAAGGGAAAAGGTGTCGTTCTGCAGGAACCCTCGGTTGTTGCATACGACCGTGAATCCAGTAAGATTAAGGCAATCGGAGAGGAAGCAAGACAGATGCTCGGCAGAACGCCCGGCAATATCGTTGCGGTTCGCCCGTTAAAGCAGGGCGTAATTTCCGATTATTCCGTAACGGAGCGTATGATTAAGTACTTCATCCAGAAGTCTATCGGTAAGCGCCGTTTTAACAGACCTATGGTCAGCATCTGCGTACCGAGCAGCGCGACCGAGGTTGAGAAGAAGGCAGTTCAGGACGCCACCTATGAGGCAGGTGCCCGTTATGTTCAGATCATCGAGGAGCCGCTTGCGGCAGCAATCGGTGCGGGAATTGATATCAGCAGACCGTGTGGCCGTATGGTAGTCGACATCGGCGGCGGTACGACGGATATTGCCGTAACCTCGCTCGGCGGTGCGGTTGTCAGCACCTCCGTCAAGGTAGCAGGCGATGATTTCGATGAGGCAATCGTTCGTTACATGAGAAGAAAGCACAACCTTCTGATCGGTGAGAGAACCGCAGAGGAGGTTAAGATTAAGATTGGTGCCTGCTATGCAAGACCGGAGACGCTCTCTATGGAGGTGCGTGGCCGTAACCTTGTAACAGGTCTGCCGAAGACGATTTCGCTTACCAGCGAAGAGACAGAGGAAGCGCTGAAGGAGACGACCTCGCAGATTATCGAGGCAATCCATCAGGCACTCGAGAGCACTCCGCCGGAGCTTGCTGCGGATATCGCGGACGGCGGTATTGTACTGACCGGCGGCGGTTCGCTTTTATATGGTCTTGAGGATCTGATTGAGGAGAAGACAGGCATCCGCACGATGACCGCCGAGAACCCGACACTTTGTGTTGCAATCGGAACCGGCCGTTATGTGGAGATGATGAACAGTCACAACCGTAAGAAGCTTTCGCTTCAGTAGTAGGGGTATATGGAGCAAAGAGAAGGATACGTTGAGCATATCAAATACCGAAATGCGGACAACGGCTACACGATCTTCCAACTGTCGCTTCCGGGCGATGAGGAGGAGCTGACGTGTGTCGGAAGCTTTCCCATCATCAGCGAGGGAGAGTATCTGCGCCTTACCGGCAATATGACCGTGCACACCCTGTATGGGGAGCAGCTGCAGGTCGTAAGCGCCGAGGCATGTATTCCACAGGACCGTCTTGCGATGGAGCGGTATCTCGGTTCCGGCGCCATCAAGGGGGTCGGGCTGACGATGGCCTCGCGAATTGTCAGGAAATTCGGCGACGATACGTTTCGAATCATAGAGCGGGAACCCGAGCGCCTTGCCGAGATCAAAGGCATCAGCGAGCGTATGGCGCGTGAGATTTTCGCACAGTTTAAGGAAAAGCAGGGCATGCGGGATGCCATGATGTACCTGCAGAAATATAATATTTCCGGCACGCTTGCTGTGAAGATTTATAAGCAATACGGTGCCGCTATGAAGAATATTTTAGAAACCAATCCGTACCGAATGACCGAGGATATTGCCGGTGTCGGCTTCAAAACAGCCGATGCGATTGCCGGCAGAATCGGCATATCGGGAGAGTCCGAGGACCGTGTGCGGGCAGGCATTTTATATGCTTTGCAGCTTGCGGCGCAGTACGGGCATGTGTATCTGCCGGAGCAGGAGCTTTATCGTTATTGCGTGGAACTGCTTTCGGTTTCTGTCGATTCGATGGAGCACGTTATGACGGATCTGGCGATGGAACGGAAGCTGATTATAAAGACATACGAGAATGCGCAGGGAGAGACGGAACGACAGGTTTACTCGGCGCTTTCTTATTATACCGAGCTCGGTGTAGCGAGAATGCTTCACGATCTGAACGAGCGGGACGAGTTATCCGAGGAATATTTCCTTCGGGAGATGCTAAGGATCGAGGACGGACTGAAGATTTCCCTGGATGAAACGCAGCGAAAGGCTGTTTATGAGGCTGCGGCAAGCGGTGTCTTCGTACTGACAGGTGGTCCCGGAACCGGTAAGACAACGACAATCAATGCAATCATTGCTTTCTTTGAGAGTAAAGGCTTAGATATCCTTCTTGCAGCGCCGACGGGGCGCGCGGCCAAGCGTATGACCGAGGCGACCGGTAAGGAAGCCCGCACGATGCACCGCCTCCTAGAGGTCTCCCATATGGATGAGGAGTCTAAGGAGTTTCGAAGAGGGATGTTCAATCGTAACGAGGACAACCCGTTAGAGGCTGATGTCATCATTATCGATGAGATGTCGATGGTGGATGTCTATCTGATGAGTGCGCTCTTACACGCCGTTCCGGTCGGAACGAGGCTGATTCTTGTGGGCGACAGCAACCAGCTTCCGAGTGTCGGACCGGGCAATGTCCTTCGAGACATTCTGATGAGCGGCTGCTTCCCTTCGGTATGCCTTACGAAAATATTCCGACAGGCCGAGGAAAGCGATATTATCGTAAATGCCCATAAGATCAACAGCGGCGAAAGCATTCGCCTTGACAATAAGAGCAAGGATTTCTTCATGATGCGAAGAGATAACCCGCAGACGATAGCTTCGGTTGTCTGTGGACTTGTTCGAGACAAGCTCCCGAAGTATGTGAACGCGACGCCCTACGATATCCAGGTGCTAACCCCGATGCGAAAGGGCGAGCTCGGCGTGGAGAATCTGAACCGGGCTTTACAGGAATATCTGAACCCGTACGCCGAAGGAAAGAAGCAGTACGAAACCCGTGACATCGTATTCCGTGTAGGCGACAAGGTCATGCAGGTGAAGAACAACTACCAGATTGAGTGGGAGGTGTTAAGCCGCAGGAATACCGTGATCGAAACGGGAACCGGTATCTATAACGGCGACATCGGAATCATTAAGGACATCAACCATTTCGCGGAAGAGCTTGAAATTCTGTTCGACGATAACCGGACGGTGCATTATCCCTTCTCCGCACTGGAGGATCTGGAGCATGCATACGCCGTAACAATCCACAAATCGCAGGGTAGTGAGTATCCGGCCGTTGTCATGCCGATCCTTTCCGGACCTCGTATGCTGATGACAAGAAATATCCTTTATACCGCGGTGACGCGTGCCGTCAATTGTGTCACAATCGTCGGAAGCGAGGAGCAGGTACGGCAGATGATCGCCAACATGAACGAGCAGAAGCGTTATACGGGTCTTTGCGAGCGGCTTAAGGAGGTAATCGTTCATTAAGCCGAATCGTGTACTTTTTGTGGATTCTTTGGATTTTGGTTGAGAAGAAGCATTTTATCTGTTAAGATTGAAATAGGGTGTTCGGTCGTAGTCGGAGCCTGAGTGGTAATGTGCAGGAGGTAGAAATGAAGAATACAACACTGGTTGTAATGGCAGCAGGTATGGGAAGCCGTTTCGGCGGCGGAATCAAGCAGCTAGAGAAGGTTGGACCGAGCGGCGAGATTATTATGGATTATTCCATTTACGCTGCGAAGGAGGCGGGCTTTAACAAGGTCGTTTTCATCATTCGAAGAGATCTTGAGAAGGATTTCCGTGAGATTATCGGAAACCGTATCGAGAAGTATATTGAGGTTGGATATGTATATCAGGAGATGGACAAGCTTCCGGACGGATATACCGTTCCCGAAGGCCGTAAGAAGCCGTGGGGTACCGGCCAGGCTGTACTTGCCTGCCTCGGAACGCTGAAGGAGCCCTTCGTTGTTATTAACGCGGATGATTTCTACGGAAAGGAAGCCTTCCGCGCTACGCACGAGTATCTTGTGAATCTTCCGGAGGGAAGCGAGCACAGATACTGTATGGGCGGCTTTGTTCTCGGAAACACCTTAAGTGAGCACGGTATGGTTACGCGTGGTGTTTGTGAGGCAAAGGACGGACAGCTTGTATCGGTAGAGGAGTGCTTCTCGTTAAGAAGAGAGGGCGATGTTGTGCTTGGTGAGAATTCCGTCGGTGAGCCGATCACCTGCGATCCTTCGGTTCCTGTTTCGATGAATCTCTGGGGCTTTACCCCGGATTTCTTAGAGGAGCTGAATGCGAAGTTTGCGGACTTTCTTTCAAAGGAGGCTGCTGCCAACCCGTTAAAGGCCGAGTATCTTCTGCCGCAAGTTGTCGGTGAGATGGTGCGTGAGGGCCGTGCAAGTGTAGCTGTGCTTCCGACCAACGACCGCTGGTTCGGCGTGACCTACAAGGAGGATAAGCCGCTCTTCGTAGAGTCTATCGCGAAGCTGATTGCCGCAGGGGAGTTCCCGGAGGCAACCTTTCAGTAATTGAGGTTTTATGTATTCGATTCTTGAATTCTTATACCCGCCCCGTTGCCCGATCTGCGACGGGGTGCGGTTTTCTGATGAGCCTGTATGCTGCCCGTCGTGCATAGAGCAGGTATCTTACGTCTCCGCACCGTACTGCATGTGCTGCGGAAGACCGATCGAGCGGGATGACCGCGAATTCTGTTATGACTGTTCCAGAAAGAAGAGAAATTATAGTGGCGGCGTGTCGCTTGGGGCGTACGAGGGTGCTTTGAAGGAATCGGTTCTTCGCTTTAAGTTCCACGGACGGGAGGAGTTTGCCTCGTGGTATGCGGAAAAGCTGACGGAACGATACGAAAAGGAGCTTTTCAGGTTTCATGCAACACTGATTCTGCCGGTTCCCATGCACAAAAGAAAGGAACGAAGAAGAGGCTACAACCAGGCGGCGAGTCTTGCAAAGGAGCTTTCCGAGCGGCTTTCGGTTCCGGTGAGAAGCGATATCCTGCTTCGTACCCGCTACACCGAGCCGCAGAAGAATCTGAACGATGTGGCCAGGCTACAGAACCTTTTAAACGCATTTGCCGTAGAGGAAGAGAAGCTTACGGAATATAAAAAGAATCACTCCATAGAAAGAGTGATTCTTGTAGATGACATCTATACAACGGGTAGTACGATGGAGGCCTGCGCACGCGTACTGAAGAAGGCAGGTGTGGAACGCATCATGCCTGTTACCATCGCGGTTGCGGGAGGCTATACGGAATAATTACTGCTCGCTAAGGCGAATGCCGTCTTCCCCAATCGTAATGAGGCGCTCCTTGTAAAGTCGGCCGATTGCACGCTTGAACGCAGCCTTGCTTAAGCAGAAGCGAGTCTTAATCTCCTCGGCATCGCTCTTATCGTTGAACGGTAAGAAGCCGCCGGCACCCTTAAGCGAAGAGAGAATCAGCTTCGCATCGGAATCCATCTGCACATGTGCCTTCTCACGAATCGAAAGCGTCAGCTTACCGTCCGGAAGAACACGTGCCACACGCGCCTCCACGAGCTGACCCGAGCGAAGCGGGTACGGCAGGTCGGCCTTCGGGATGAGCGCCGAATAGCGGTCATCGACAGCGACAAATGCGCCGAAGTTTCTGCTTACATCATAAACAACACCGCTCACCTTATCGTCAACCTTGTAAGGGGAATCGGTCTTCAGGTAATCGTAGACATGCATCGTTGCGCACAGACGGCTGCTCTTGTCGATATAGAGGGATACAAGAACGGAGTCGCCCTCCTTCACGATTCTTGTCTGCTCGCGGAAGGGGAGGAAAAGGTTCTTCGCAAGCCCCCAGTCGAGGAAGGCACCGATCTGGTTCACCTGAACGACGGGAAGCACCGCAAGTCCGCCGAGCTCTAACGCAGGAATCTGCTTTGTAGCAATCGGACGGTCCTCCGAATCCTTATAAACGAATACCTCTACTGCATCGCCGGGCTTCTCCTCTGCAAGCTGATTCTTCGGAAGAAGGATATGTGCCTCCTCCTTAAGGTCAGCCTTCAGGTATGCGCCGTGGTCGACGAGTCTTTCTACATACATTGTCTGTTTCTTTCCAAGTTCAGTCATAATATCTCCTTTCAGATACGGAATGTCGGCAGTATGGCTCCCGCCTGCCGTGCCGACAGGGAATTTCTGCGGGTACAGTCACTATAACACATATCGTTGAAGAAGAGAAGCATTATTTCTGAAGGAGGAGAAGTGCGGGGTGGATTCTTTCTTGTATTTGCCCTCGGAAAATGCTATAATGACTTCAAATGCCCGCTTGCGGGCGAAGGAGGCAGCATGAGTCAGAAGGAACGGGTCAATTTGGTATTTCTGCTTACGGTAACGGTTTATATCGGACTGTCCTTTGTGGTTAGTTCGCTGCCGATTCGTATGCCGTTTGCGGTTAACATTCTTGTGAGCCAGCTTGGCCTTGTACTGGTGCCTGCGCTTTTTGCTTTCCAAAGCGGCTATACACCGGCGGAGCTTGGCATCAAAAAGCTTCCGTTTCGGGCAGTCGTTCTGATCATTGTATTCAGCTACACGCTGCAGCCGGTGCTGACCTTTCTGAATGCATTGTCGCAGTGCTTCGTGGATACGCCGACAACCTCGCAGATTATCTCCGCTGCCGACAGAATCGGCTTTGTCGAGATGTTTTTACTGGTTGCCGTTACGCCCGCGGTGCTTGAGGAATTTGTCTATCGAGGGATATTCTTTCAGTCCTACAGTGAGATGGCCGTACTTCCGGGCGCGGTGCTTTCCGGGCTTTTATTTGGCGTTATGCACGGTAATCTGAATCAGTTTTTCTATGCATTTTTTATGGGCTTTGCATTCTCGATGGTTGTTTATGCAACAGGCTCATTGCTATCAAGTATGCTGATGCATCTGGTGATTAACGGAACCTCTACCGTGCTTCTGTATCTGCTGCCAAAGCTGACGGAGAGTTTAGGAGCGGAAGGGGAGAGCCTTTCGGCGATGGCCGCGGAGGCTCAGGAGCTTACCGTTTCGGGTGTGCTTCGGACATATCTGTTGCCGGCGGTTTTTGGACTGGTGCTTTCCGTTATGGTGTACCGTGCTATTGTTTCGGTATGTCATAGAAATGAGCAGCTTAAGGCTGCGCTTTCCGAGAAGGGTAAGGGTAAGGCCTTCCTCGGGTTCTTTACATTGCCGCTTGTGGCGGGATGTCTTTGTATGATAGTTCTGATGGTCGCTTCAGAGCTTCTTGGTTGATGTACGTTTGATGAATCGGCAGAGCGTTGGGGGATGCTTTGCAGTCTGATGACAGAGGAGAACGAATAGTATGTATGATGTGATTATAATCGGTTCCGGACCTGCGGGAATGGCAGCGGCGGTTTATGCTGCACGCGCGGAGCTTAACTTTCTGGTAGTGGAGAAAAGCATAAGCGGTGGACAGATTCTGCAGACTTCGGATGTGGACAACTATCCCGGTATACAGTCGGTGAGCGGCTTTGAGCTTGCAAGTAAGCTTCGAGAGCACGCAGAGTCGTGCGGTGCCGAGATTATTGAGGATGTGGAGATTGAGTCGTTTCGCCCGATTGCAGGTGGCTATGAGCTGATTTTCGACGGCGGGAAGACGATGGAAACGAAGACAATTCTGATTGCAACCGGTGCGAATCCGCGTAAGCTTGGCTGCCCCGGTGAGGAGGAGCTTACAGGTGCCGGCGTATCGTATTGCGCGACCTGCGACGGAGCCTTTTACAGAAACCGTGAGGTGTTCGTAATCGGCGGCGGCAACACGGCGGTAGAGGATGCGATTTTCTTAGCAAGAGGCTGTCGCAAGGTGACGCTTGTGCATCGACGTGACACGCTTCGTGCTTCGAAGAATCTGGTGACGAAGCTAAAAAGCCTTCCGAATGTGAGCATTATCTGGGACAGTGTTCCGGAGCGAATCGTCGGGAGCGGACAGGTGGAAGCAATCGAGCTTAGAAATGTGAAGACCGGGGAAGTGGTCAGCTACCCTGCTGACGGTGTTTTCGTTGCAGTCGGAACGAAGCCGAACAACCTTGGTTGGGAGGAGAAGATACCGTGTGACGAAGGCGGGTATTTTCTGGCGGATGAGACCTGCGAGACGAAGGTGCAAGGCATCTATGCGGCAGGCGACGTACGAACGAAGAACCTGCGACAGGTTATTACCGCAACGGCCGACGGGGCCAATGCAATCTATCGAATCGAACAGTACCTTGCGGAGCAGTAAGGTGTGAATACAGGAGGTTTCTATGGTTAAGCATGTGATTCTTTGGAACTTGAAGGATAGCTACACAGAGGTGGAGAAGGAGACGATCAAGGCCGGTATCAAGGAGGGACTTGAGGGGCTTCTCGGAAAGATTCCGGGACTTCTTGAGATTCATGTGAATGTTGCACCGCTTGCATCCTCGAACTGCGATGTGATGCTTGATTCCACATTTGCCGATGAGGCTTCTCTTAAGGGATACTCGGTTCACCCCGAGCATGTTGCCGTTGCGAACGGAAAGGTAAGACCGCACACCGCGCATCGTGTCTGCATGGATTACGAGATTTAAGAAAAATCGCTTCGTATAGGGAACGGGAGCTTCGGCTTCCGTTTCTTTTTGTATAAAATAATCGGCTATACCCGAAGGATAATATATGTTATAATGATTATTGCGCTTGGTGGTGGAGCCACTGGCGCGGGGAGGAAGAAGGATGCATTTTACGTTTTGCCCGCATTGCGGCACTAAGGCAGTGCTTCGTGAGATCGGAGACGAAGGAATGATTCCGTATTGCGAGACCTGTCAGGTTCCGCTTTGGGATATGTTTACGACAAGTATTATTGCCGCCGTTACGAATGAATATAACGAGGTGGCACTTCTTAGACAGGAGTATGTTTCCAAGGTAAGCTATGTCTGTGTGGCAGGAATTATGAAACCAAACGAATCGGCCGAGGAGACGGTAATCCGGGAGGTTTTCGAGGAAATCGGACAGAAGGTCGAGTCGCTTCGGTTCATAAAGAGCTATCCGTATGAGAAGAAGGAGATGCTGATGCTCGGCTTCCGGGCGTTTGTGAAGAAGCACGATTTCAGGCTGTCCGGTGAGGTGGATTCGGTGGAGTGGTTTTCGTATGAGGAGGCTTTGTCGAAGATGCGCGAGGGAAGCATAGCCTGGCAGTTGGTGAAGGAAGCGACCGGGCAGTAGCGCGAGCTGACGGATGAAAGAGGTCTGTTAATGGTTAACGCCGTTAATGGTTAACGCGCCTTAGGGCTCCATAGAAGGCTTTTCAAAAAACATGTAAGGAGATACATATGGGTGAATTATTGTCATTGTATTTCGCCTTCTTCCGGATCGGAGGGCTTACCTTCGGCGGAGGACTTGCCATGCTTCCGATGCTGAAGCATGAGCTTGTACAGAAGAAGGAATGGGTAACTGAGGAGGAGATTCTCGATTATTACGCGGTTGGTCAGTGTACGCCCGGTATTATCGCGGTCAATGTAGCTACATTTGTCGGCTATAAGAAGAGAGGCGTAATCGGCGGTATCTTCTCGACGCTTGGGATGGTAAGCCCGTCGCTTCTTATCGTGTCGGTGCTTGCATTCTTTTTAGAGCAGTTTTTAAGTAACCAGGTTGTCGCGCATGCGGTTGGCGGTATTAAGGTCGTTGTCTGCGCGCTGATGCTACAGACCGTGGTGACCATGGTGAAGAAGACGGTGAAGAATATTCTCGGCGCCGCAGTGCTTCTGATTGCCTTCCTTGTGTCGATGTTTCTGCCGTTCCCGACCGTATTGATCGTCGTACTGGCAGGCATCTTCGGTATCATTCTTTATAAGACAGGGAGGTACCGCGAATGATTTTTCTGAAGCTTTTCATTGAGTTTTTCAAGATCGGTCTGTTCGCTATCGGCGGCGGTCCGGCAACCATTCCGTTTCTGATGGATATCGCCGAGCGCTACGACTGGTACACCGTCAATGATGTGACCAATATGCTTGCGGTCAGCGAAAGCACCCCCGGTCCGATCGGTATCAATATGGCAACCTACGCGGGCTTCCGCGCAGCCGGTCTTCCCGGTGGCCTTGTGGCGACGCTGTCGCTTGTTCTGCCGAGCCTGATTGTCATCTGCATCATCGCAAAGATTCTGGACCGATTCAGCAAGAATATGTACGTTCGTTCAAGCTTTGCAACGATTCGTCCTGCCGTTACCGGTCTGATCGCAACCGCAGTCTTCGGAATCTTCAGGGTGGCAATCTTCACAACCGCTGAGGGCAAGTGGCAGTTTCCCATCTACCTTGTGCTTCTCTGCGCAGCCTTCTACGGCGTGATGAATATCAAAAAGTTTAAGAAGCTGCACCCCGCTGTCTGGATCCTGTGCGGCGCCGTAATCGGTATCATCTTCAAGCTGTAGCAATTTTGGTCTCTTGGGGACGGGGTCAGGGGCTCATTTTCCGCACCGGAAGCCCCCGAATGACCCCTTGGGGACGGGGTCAGGGGCTCACAATTACCCCACCCACGCAGTCGGCGAGCTGACAATTCACTAGGTTTCTTTGGGCGTATGAAGAAGCAAAATCTTCATGCGCCCTGTTTTTATCCCCGGCTACGCTACCTTGCCTCTACCGGGGCAGCTCTCGCAAAACCGTTCCTCGCAAGCCCTTCGGCTGGCAACTTGCACAAAACAGAGAAGAGAGCCGTTTTAGCCAATCCTGGCAAATGTTGATAACTTTTTAAAATGCCCGAGTTATCCACACCAAAAATGTCGTGCAGAGCCTATTTTTTCGGCATTTCCACATTTTTATCAACTTTATCCACACACATATACCATGAATGTAGTCTTGTTGGAACGAAAATATGTTTTGTGATTTTTCACCATTGACAGGCATTTTCCGACAAGTTGCAGAAAAATGACAGATATTCCGTAACCGCCCGTCAGTGCCGCCCACAGTGCGGAAAATCCTTTTGCAAACACTTCTGCAATTTGTTATATTGTAGGTGGGGAAATCTGTGTATGCCGCCGAAGAGGGCGGTAGCGTGTTATAAAGAGAGGACAGGATTCTGATGGATAAGAATCAATTGATGGCGTATATCGGGCAGATCGTTCGTGTTGCCAAGGACCCGACGCAGGGCGGGCTTCTTCTGGCACAGCTTGCGGAGCTGCTTTCCGAGAATGGTACCAGTGAGGAGCAGCTTGCGCTCGTGCGCGGTCTGCAGAATTGTGTGCCGGACCTTCTGGCGCTGCCGAAGGACAAGCCGGTGAATGAGGAGGTATTGCTCTTAGCGTACCGCCGCTCGATGGAAAGAAAAGTTTGGTCGGAGACGTTTGGTTAGCCTATGTATGCTTATGTGGATGATAAATATACCGTAGCGGACAACTGTATCTTCGCTTATTACGGCGGGGAGGAGTCCGTGCGCGTGCCGGTGACGTGCGGCGACGATTTTCACTCTCTGACGAAGATCGGCAAGGGCGCCTTCTACGGCTCGGAACAGATGAAGAGACTTACCATCTCCGGCGGCATCGAATCCGTCGGAGATTATGCTTTCAAAAAATGCACGCAATTAGAGGAGGTTGTGGTTCCCGCAACGGTCCTCACCTGTGGCGAACGACCGTTTCAATCCTGTCGCAGGCTGCGCCAGATGAAGTTCTTTCTCGATCTGATGGAGAGCGAGTATGAGGAACTGTTACGGCACAGCTTTGCGCTGGCGGATGGTCGTTTTCTTGTCGATGATCACGAGGAAAAGCTCCACTATATGCATGTAATCTACGAGATGATCCGCGATATGGGAATCCGGCCGGTCGGCATTCGCCCCGAGCTCGAGAGCATATTCCTTGTGCGAAATGTGAACCTGAATACCGGAACGGAGTCGCTTTCCGTCTCCCGTAATTCGATGACCTTTAGCGGTTATTATGTCGGACAGAATGAAAAAGACACCTTCGTCAATGCAAAGGATCCCCGCAAGAGCAGATGTGTGGACCCTATCACGGAGGGGCTTTGCGATATGAGCATGCGACTGTCGGAGAACCGCGTCGGAATGCTTGAGGAGTCGGTATTTCTTACCTTTGGTAAGCCGGAGCGGCAGGGCGGCATCGTTCATGTTATGATCGATGCGCGTAAGAGCTTCTGCTTCTTCCAGGCAGGACATGCAGTCGTGTACGGCGGGGAGCGGTATTATGTATATTGCAGAAACTATCCGACCAACGACGAGACCTATCGGTATTACCGCCAGGAGGCGGATATTGTTCGCGCGGGCGGCGGTTATGTTTCCCCGGAGCTGCGCAAATCGATTTTTGCCAAATATAAGCTGATTACAAATTTCTAGCGCCTGTGGAGAGCCGCCGGCGCAGAGTACGGGAGAGAGACGATGAGGGATGTGGCATCCGAAATTCAAAAGCTTCGCATGACGACGGTCCGAAAGGCACCATTTTACGGAGATATTCTTGTTTCGATGTCATTTCTTGAGGATCGAAGCGTTCCGACGGCTGTAACGGACGGCGTGACGGTTCGGTACAACCCGGATTTTCTCGGGGGTCTGACCATCGGCGAGCAGAACTATATCATCATGCACGAGGTGATGCATGTCTTGCTCAGGCATCCCATGCGTGCGAAGAACCGCCGTGCGGATGTGTGGAACGCAGCGGCCGATTATGTTGTGAATTCGATTCTTGACTGGGACGTTCGTCCCGTTATGCGTAAGATTGGTGTACCGTTCGATCGCCCGAAGGACGGTCTTTTCGCCGAGCTTGACCGTATGCAGTCCGCGGAAAGTTTATATGACATCATTCTTAGAGATAATCCGCTGTCGACTGAGGATACGGGCATTATGAACGGGCGTGCGACCTATCGTGAGGGCATCAATGGCGAGAAACGCTTCGTGCGGGCCCCGGAAAATGACCTTGCGGAGCCGGCACCGATGTCGAAGGCGCAGGAGGCTCTTATGGAGGAGCGCATCAAGGGGCTAATCCAGCGTGCTGCTAAGCGCGGTACGGGAAGCTACTCGATTCCGCCGCAGCTGACGCAGCTTTTAGACACGAAGAAGCCGGACTGGCGTGTTCTGATGCGGGACTTTCTGGATTCGGAGATTCAGGACGAGGTTTCCTACGCGACACCTGAGCGTAAATATTTGCATATGGACCTGATTCTGCCGGGACATCCGACAGCGGACGAGGAGCTTGAGGAGCTGTGGGCATTTGTCGATTCCTCGGGTTCTATCGGTAAGGAGCGTATGGACGTGTTTCTGTCGCAGCTGTACCGGATTTCGAGAGAATTTCACTGCATCATCAATCTGTGCTTCTGGGACACGCGGGTGACCGATGTGTACCGAAGGGTGATTGGCGAGAAGAACCTTTTAAAATGTGTGCCGACGCATTCCGGCGGCACGGATGTAAACTGTATATATGACTGGCTGCGTGTGAATAAGATACGGCCGGAGGTTATGCTGATTCTGACCGACGGTGAGTTCGGGCCGCTTGACCCGAATCGTTTTCTGCCGTATCTGAGGCGCAACACCCTGCTTGTTCTTTCGGAGGAGATTGACCCGACGGAGGACATGAAGCGAATGGGGAAGGTTGCCTGGCTGAAGGACAATTACGTAAAATAACCGCTCCCGTTAATGGCGGGCGTATCCGCAAGGGCGGAGGAGGAACAGCTATGAACATTAAAGAATTTGGCGATACTGTGGAGTTTAATCTGCAGCATAATTTGAAGCATACAATTCTCGGTCTCGGTGCACCCGGTATCGGCAAATCCGAGATTATCCGTCAGATCGGTGCCAAGTACGGCTACAAGGTAATTGATATCCGACTGGCGCAAATGTCCGAGGTAGAAATCAGTGGCTTGATCTATCCGAATGCTGACCGGACGAAGACAATCTGGCTTTCGCCTGAGGTGCTTCCCGATGAGCGTAGAGACGGCCCGAGAACAATTCTTCTTCTCGATGAGATCACATCCTGTACAAAGCGCGTACAGGTAGCGGCTTATCAGCTGATTCTCGACAGACGAATCGGACAGTATACGCTTCCAACCGGGACGATGGTCATCGCGCTCGGAAACCGCGAGGACGACGACGGTGTTTATATCCGCCTTGCGGGACCGCTTGCCGACCGTTTCGAGATCCACTATATCGAGCCGCATTTTGAGACCTGGAAGCATGATTATGCAATCCCGAACAAAATTCACAAGTTTGTGCTTGACTACCTGACCTTCAAACCGGAGGCACTGCATACGCAGGTGGCAGGCGACAGCAATATTGTGTTCGCAACGCCTCGTTCGTGGACGAGAGTCAGCGACATTCTGAAGTTTGACTGTAACGTGGACAATCAGGTGATTCAGCATAAGATTGTCGGCAACATCGGCGAAAAGGAGGGCTTGCAGTTTATTGAATATTGTAAGCATCAGGAGAAGTTGGTCGGTGCGGATGATTTTATGTACGGCAATGCCGAAGCACCGGAGAGCCCGGATGAGCTGTATATTCTTGTAAACGGTATCGTCGGAAAGGCAGGCTTCCTGCCCTCTGTACGTACGCCTGAGGAGCTTACCGAGAATCAGGAGAGAACGGTGCAGGAGGTATTACGTGCCCTGTTCCGACTGACGAAGGCGGAATTCATCGTGATGGGCCTTCGCAACCTGCTGCAATTAAACCGCGGAATTGTGAAGCACATCTTCCTTGAACTGGATGACGAGAACTGTCTCCGCTTCATTCATGCGAACTGGTACGCCCTCGGCATGGACGAAATCGGCCAGCTGTGACCCCTTTTGGTCTCTTGGGGACGGGGTCAAGGGCTCATTTTCCGCACCGGAAGTCCCCGAATGAACCCTTGGGGACGGGGTTAAGGGCTCAAAACCAGAAACTGAAGAATTATGTATTTATGACAGATATTCATACATATCCGCGCGCCCGCCCTTCTTTCTTTCTGAGAAGGCGAAATAATGTTTGTATTGCGTACGCGCGTGTGTTACAATACGACCAGCGGCTGTCTACAGACGTTTATTTGTGTTCCCCTGCTTTGATGCGCGGGCGGATGCGGCGGACGTCGAAAGGTGGAGAAGGCAATTGCTTTTGGGCAGCGTAGAAAAATGAGGAGGTCATACAATTTATGGCTAAAAAATGGGTATATGCATTTACCGAAGGTAGTGCAGACATGAGAAACCTCTTGGGTGGTAAGGGTGCGAACCTTGCCGAGATGACCAAAATCGGTCTCCCGGTTCCGCAGGGCTTTACCATTACAACCGAGGCTTGTACACAGTATTACGAGGACGGTCGTAAGATTAATGACGAGATTATGACACAGGCCATGGAAGGCGTTAAGTACATGGAGGAGATTAACGGTAAGAAGTTCGGCGACCTGACGAACCCGCTTCTTGTTTCCGTTCGTTCCGGTGCGAGAGCTTCCATGCCCGGTATGATGGATACAATTCTGAACCTCGGCCTGAATGATAAGGTTGTGGATGCAATGATCGCAGGCAATCCGGATCCGAAGTTTAAGAGATTCGTATACGATTCCTACAGACGTTTCATCCAGATGTTCTCCGACGTCGTTATGGGTGTCGGCAAGAAGTATTTCGAGGAACTGATTGACAAGATGAAGAAGCAGAAGGGTGTTCAGTTCGATGTTGAGCTCACCGCTGCAGACCTGAAGGCACTTGCTAAGCAGTTCAAGACCGAGTACAAGAATCAGCTTGGTAAGGAGTTCCCCTCCGATCCGGTTGAGCAGCTGAAGCTCGCAATCGAGGCTGTATTCCGTTCCTGGGATAACCCTCGTGCAAATGTGTATCGTCGTGACAACGATATCCCGTACAGCTGGGGTACCGCAGTTAACGTAATGCCCATGGTATTCGGTAACCTGAATGACCAGTCCGGTACCGGCGTTGCATTCACCCGTGATCCCGCAACCGGCGAGAAGAAGCTTATGGGTGAGTTCCTCATCAATGCACAGGGTGAGGACGTAGTAGCAGGTGTTCGTACTCCGATGCCGATCGCACAGATGGAGAAGGAGTTCCCGGATGCTTACGCACAGTTCATCGACGTATGCGGCATTCTTGAGAACCATTACCATGATATGCAGGATATGGAATTTACCGTTGAGAACAAGAAGCTCTATATGCTTCAGTGTCGTAACGGTAAGAGAACCGCTCCCGCTGCACTGAAGATCGCCTGCGATCTTGTAGATGAGGGCCACAAGACCGAGGAAGAGGCTGTTGCCATGATCGATCCTCGTAACCTTGACACGCTCCTTCATCCGCAGTTTGATATGAAGGCACTGAAGAAGGCTACCCCTCTTGGAAGAGGTCTTGGCGCTTCGCCCGGAGCTGCCTGCGGTAAAGTCGTATTTTCCGCTGAGGATGCGGTTGCATGGGCAGAGAGAGGCGAGAAGGTAGTGCTTGTTCGTCTTGAGACATCCCCTGAGGATATCACCGGTATGAAGGCTGCACAGGGTATTCTTACCGTTCGTGGCGGTATGACCAGCCATGCAGCAGTAGTCGCACGTGGTATGGGTACCTGCTGTGTATCCGGCTGCGGTGACATCAATATGGATGAAGAGAATAAGAAGTTCAAGCTTGGCGGCAAAGTATTCACCGAAGGCTCCACGATTTCCATCGACGGTACCACCGGTAATATTTACGCAGGCCTGATTCCTACGGTAGATGCTTCCATCTCCGGCGATTTCGGTCGTGTTATGAGCTGGGCAGACAAATACCGCAGACTGAAGGTTCGTACCAATGCAGATACACCGGCAGATGCTCGCAAGGCTCACGAGCTTGGCGCAGAGGGTATCGGTCTCTGCCGTACAGAGCACATGTTCTTCGATCCGGAGAGAATTGAAGCTTTCCGTGAGATGATCTGCTCTGATACCGAGGAAGAGAGAGAGGTTGCTCTTGATAAGATTCTTCCTTACCAGCAGAGCGATTTCAAGGCTTTGTATGAGGCACTTGAGGGATGCCCGGTTACCATTCGTTTCCTCGATCCGCCGCTCCATGAGTTCGTACCTACTGAAGAGGCTGATATTCAGAAGCTTGCTACGGCTAAGGGCAAGACTGTAGAAGAGATCAAGGCTATCTGCAGCTCGCTGCATGAGTTCAACCCGATGATGGGTCACAGAGGCTGCCGTCTTGCAGTTACCTATCCGTCCATCGCAAGAATGCAGACCAAGGCAGTTATTCGTGCCGCTCTCGAAGTGAAGAGCGCTCATCCTGACTGGGAGATCAAGCCGGAAATCATGATTCCGCTTGTTTGTGAAGTGAAGGAGCTTAAGTATATTAAGAGCATCGTTGTAGACACCGCTGATGCAGAGATTGCAGCTGCAGGTGTTGACCTTGAGTACGAGGTTGGTACGATGATCGAGATTCCTCGTGCGGCACTTACCGCTGACGAGATCGCTTCCGAGGCTGATTTCTTCTGCTTCGGTACCAACGACCTTACCCAGATGGCATTTGGCTTCTCTCGTGATGATGCCGGCAAATTCCTGAACGCTTACTACGATACCAAGATCTTTGAGAACGATCCGTTCGCAAAGCTTGACCAGACCGGTGTCGGCAAGCTGATGGAGATGTCCATTAAGCTTGGTAAGCCTGTTAACCCGAAGCTGCATGTAGGTATCTGTGGTGAGCACGGCGGCGATCCTTCCTCCGTTGAGTTCTGCCACAAGATCGGTCTTGATTATGTATCCTGTTCTCCTTTCCGTGTGCCGATTGCACGTCTTGCAGCAGCACAGGCAGCTATCGCCGAGAAGAAGGCAATCTTCAAGAAGCTGGCTGACGAGAACCCTGAGTACGCTTGGGCACTGAACATGAAGTAAGCCTGATGTTCATAGCATAAAGGTTGTGCGAATAAAGTAAATACTGAGAACTCTGTTCTGATCATAACGGTTGGAACAGAGTTTTTTTTGACAAGTATTCTATGGACAATGTGTCAGACGATAAGCTGTATTTATAAGTCATATTAATTCTAAAAAAAGAAACGACAGACCTCCACCATAGTAACCATTCAGGTAATACTTCTTGCCGTTCTGTCCCTCGAAGT
>JAKSPO010000014.1 GCA_024404675.1 Lachnospiraceae bacterium | reverse complement strand
TGATGCCTTACACCGTAGAGTAATTACTGATAAGGATATTCAAGAGGTCATGAAGAATTTTCATGGCCTTTTTTGTTGTCTTCTTACGGGGCGTTTGGTGGGGGACGTTTGGTCCTTTGTGGTTCGTTTTGCGTGCTGCTGCCTCCCTGGGGGGGATTACATAAGATACACTTCACATTTTCCGGAAAATGCTTTATAATATTCTAAGGTGGCCCGAAGGCCACGGGAATGGAAGAATCCGAATGAGTGAACAGATGCTTAAAAAAGAGAACAGTATCGGCGTTTTTGATTCCGGGGTCGGCGGAGTAGGCGTTTTGAAGGAACTGGTGCAGCTCCTTCCGAACGAGAATTATATTTACTTCGGCGATTCGCTTCATGCGCCCTACGGCGAGAAGACTCCGGAGCAGGTGCTCGGGCTTGTTGACGATGTGGTGAAGCATCTGCTTTCGCAGAATGTGAAGGCGATTCTGATTGCCTGCAACACGGCGACCAGCGTTGCGGCGGAGACGCTTCGAAGACGGTATCCGGACATTCCGATCATCGGTATGGAGCCTGCGCTTAAATGTGCGGTCAGCGCGGAGCGGAGAAACCGCGTGCTGGTTATGGCGACGCCGGTTACGTTACATCTTGACAAATACCTTGCGCTCCAGCACCGTCTCGAGGACAGAGCGGATTTTATCCCGGTTGAGTGTCCGGGGCTTGCGAAGCGTATTGAGGAGGCCAATCTTGACGGCGAGGATCTGAAAGAGATGCTTCGTGCGCGGTTACTTCCGTATCGGGGCAGGGTGGACAATGTTGTGCTTGGCTGTACACATTATCCGTTCGTACGCAGTCTGGTTCGTGAGATCATCGGGGATGTGCCGATTCTTGACGGAACGCACGGAACGGTTCTCCAGGTGGCACGGGTGCTTTCCGAGAAGGGTCTTTTGAATCCGCAGGAGAAGCCCGGCACCATTCTTTTCGAGTCCTCTAAGGCAACGGCGGAGGAGCTTAACATCTATCGGGCGCTGTATGATTTGTATGAGGTTTAATCGGACAATTCGCCGTTTGAGCGGTGTATAAAAATGTTTTCGGATTTTTTTCAAAAAAGCTGTTGACATTTTTGTAAACTCGTGTTAGTATAAGCAAGCGTGTTGAGGACATCAGTTTTCAATATGGTATGCGGACTTGCTGGAATTGGCAGACAGGCATGACTAAGGATCATGTGCGCATAGCGCGTTCGGGTTCAAGTCCCGTAGTCCGCAGTATGAGGATCGTACAGAGATGTACGGTCCTTTTTTGTGTTTGCCTAGTGAGTTTTGAGCCCTTAACCCCGTCCCCGAGGGCTCAGTCGGGTGCACTTGCGACAAGGCGAGAAATGTGGTATAGTGATTCCGTGTGTTTTTTGACATTTTCAGAGAAGAGAGGAAGGGAGAAGAACAGAATGATCAGAGCTCTGGTATTCGGAACATTTTTTGACGAGGTGTGGGAGGCAGCGTCCTCGCCGATCGCACTGGTGATTTACTTTCTGCTACTGTTTTTGAGCGTAGGCGGAATGATCGGTACGGTGCTGTACATGATTAATCGCGAGAAGCGCTCCGGCACGAATGGTAGCGGCGCTTTGAAGAGGGAAGAGGAGGACGAGGAGATTACCTCCCGCTTTCGTTCGCTTACGATGCTTGACAGAGCCGCCGAGAGCTATCGCAGACCGCACTTCAGTGATAATCTGACACTTGAGGACATCTGCACGAATTTCCGGGAATTTGCCGCCGGCAGACTTGGTCTTTACTACAGCGAGGAGGATATTCGCAAGTTCATCGCCGGTCTTGGCGTATCGCACCTGATGGTTATGCAGGGCCTTTCCGGTACCGGTAAGACCTCGCTTGCGACTGCCTTCGGAAGCTATCTTAGAAACAGCTCGACCGTTATTTCCGTGCAGCCGATGTGGAAGGAGCGTTCCGACATTATCGGTTATTTCAACGAGTTCACAAAGCGCTTCAGCGAGGGTACGCTTTTAAAGAAGCTCTACGAGGCGCGTTACACCGACGAGATTTATATTATCGTTCTGGATGAGATGAACATCGCGCGTGTGGAGTACTACTTCGCCGATTTCCTCTCCCAGCTCGAGTTGAATCCCGCCAACCGCTATCTTGAGGTCGTATCCGACACCTGGGCGGATGACCCGAGACTTTTGGAGCACGGTATGCTTCGCATTCCGGAAAATGTGTGGTTCATCGGCACAGCGAACAACGACGATTCCACATTTGCCATCTCCGACAAGGTATATGACCGTGCGATGGTAATGAATCTTGATAAGAAGGCTGAGCCCTTTGATGCAGCGGAAAGAGAGGGAGACAGCATCTCCTTTACGAGATTTACCCTTCTGTGCCGGGAAGCCAAGGGGCAGTACCACATTTCGGAGGAAATGCTTGAGAAGATCCGCATTCTGGATAACTTCCTTACGGAGCAGTTCCGTATCACCTACGGTAACCGTATCCGCAGACAGATGGAGGAGTATGTCCCGCTTTATATGGCATGCGGCGGCACGGAGATTGCAGCCGTTGACGATTTGCTTGCGAAGAAGGTGCTTCGTAAGCTGGATACGCTGAGCCCGGTAGTGATTCGCTACGCCATGAACGATTTAGAGGCTTTGTTTGAGAACACCTTCGGTATGAGCAATATGCCGCTTTGCAAGGACTGCCTCGACAGACTTCGCAGAAATGCATCCTAAGGAGAGAACACGATGAGCAGAGGAACTATGGACCGGTACTACCGTGCCGTAAAGCGTTTTCGTGAAGAACTCTCCGGGGAGACGGAGAATAAAAAGCTCAGAACGCTGTTAAAGAAGACTGACCGTGCAACCGAGCATCTGGACAGCGTGTATTATGATGTGCATATCGATCCGGAATGGGTCAGCACGATCGAGCGTGCCGTTCCGCATCTGGAGGCAGCAATTCGCGAAGACAGACAGTTTATTAAATCGGAGGGTAATATTGCCCCGATTGAGCGCGTGCGCAAGGTTAGCCGCGCTTCTGTTGAGCATCTGGCAAGACACAGCGAGATGATCACCCACATGCCGGACGACGGCGAGGATCTGATGCCGGACCGCTTGAAGGTATATGAAAATGAGAGTAACTTTGCCGTATATGAGAACCGCGTTCTCTATATGGTGCTTTGCTATACAAGAGATTTTGTGGACTATCGTTTCCGTCTTCTGTCAAAGCTTTGGGACGAGTCGGGAACCGAGATGTCCTTTAGCAAGAAGCTTCGTTATGCGGGACGCGACCTGGCCTTTGAGATGCGGCTTGTAGATAAGACGCCGGGAATATCCGAGGAGGCAGCCGCCGAGGCAGAGCTTCTTGCAAGAATCGAAGCCTTGAGCGGAAGCCTTTCGGTCCTTCTTTCGATGCCTCTGATGCGTGAGGCAGCACTGGCACCGATGGCGACACCGCCAATCACGAGAACCAATGTCCTTCGGATGGACGTGCATTTTCGTGAGGTCGTAGCATTGTACGATTATCTGAGCAGCTATACCGGTGACGGATATACCTTCGAGGAATATCGCACCGCCAAATCCCCGTTCTCCGATGCCCTTGAGGAGGATGTGGATGAGTTAATTCTTTACAGCATGTATCTGAGCGCCTGCCACAGCCGTGAGCTTACCGAAGAGCTGGAGAAGCATTACCAGGAGGACGAGAGGCTAAGGGAGGAGGAAGAGCGGAAGCTTCGCGCTAAGAAGGTCGAGGAGCTTCGCGCCCATGCATCCGATGCAAAGAGTCTTGTGGAGTATACCCTTGCATTGCAGGAGCGTGTGAAGGAGCTTTCCGGTCGCATTGAGGAGCTGAACACTTCGCTTAGCGAAGCGGATGTCCGGTTACAGTCTGTATATGAGACAGAAGCGAGAGAGCGTGCTCTTATTGACGAGCTCGGTCGAACGAGAGAGGCAATGCATGCGGAAGTGAAGAAGGCGAGTCATCTTGCAAATGAGGAGCGTTTAAAAAGCCAGGAGCTTCAGGCACAATTATCCGCTAAGGATGAGATGCTTTCGTCCTTAAAGGAGAGCGAGCGTTACGCCTCTGCCCGCGTGAAGGCACTTTTAAGCAGCTATGCGGGAATTGAGAATGAGAATGCACTTTCCGACAGAGAGCAGTTCCTTGAACTAGAGAAGGAACGCGAGGCTTTCCTTACCATGTTTGAAAGACAGTGGGGCGAGGCTAAGAAGAAGATTCGTAAGCGCGCCTTATGGGGAAGGAGCTCGATACGATGAAAAGAAAAGGATTTTCCTACTATACATTGTTTCTTTTTTGCGGCTTGCTGGCACTTCTTTGTATTGCTCTGATTGTTGCCGATGCAATCTTCTACGGCGAACCGAATGAGCTGACAGACGTGCTTGGCAGGGGCGTATTCGTCCGCTCCGAAACGGTATATCTTGCTTTGTTTTTATCACTGCTTCTGCCGATTTCCATCATTGCCTGTACGGTATTGATCTGGAAGGAGCGATGCGGCTTTACCTTAAACGGAATCCGTAAGAAGCGCCGCAGAAAAGTGAAGGAGGACGGAGTTCGCTTTCTGTCCCTCCGTGCAATCGATAAGAACGCGAAGAAATACACCGCACCGAACTACTATATGCTGAATCTGAACCAGATTTGTGAGGATTTCAGAAATTTCGCAGCCTCCAAGCTGCAGCTTTACTATGAGCTAGAGGATATTCGCCGCTTTGTATCCGGCTTTGCGGTATCGCATCTGATGGTAATGCAGGGCTTATCCGGTACCGGTAAGACCTCCCTTGCAACAGCGTTTGGTGAGTATCTGCACAATCGTTCCACGGTTATTTCCGTGCAGCCGATGTGGAAGGAGCGTGCGGATGTAATCGGGTATTTCAACGAATTTACCAAGCGTTTCAGCGAGAGCCCGCTTTTAAAGAAGCTCTACGAGGCACGCTATACGGATGAGATTTATATCATCGTTTTAGATGAGATGAATATCGCACGCGTGGAATATTTCTTCGCCGATTTCCTTTCTCTGATGGAGCTTGCACCGGAGCAGCGTTATATGGAGGTTACCTCCGACAGCTGGCCCAAGGACCCGGCCCTGTTCGAGAACGGCTTCTTCCGAATTCCGGAAAATGTGTGGTTCATCGGCACAGCGAACAACGACGATTCCACATTTGCCATCTCCGACAAGGTGTACGACCGTGCGATGGTGATGAATCTGAACAAGAAGGCAAGTCCTTTTGGTTCGGAGAATACAGACGGCACAAAGCTTTCCTTCTCCTTCTTCAAAAAGCTTACGGAGGATGCGGTTCGAACCTTCTCGCTTTCTGAGCAGTCCTTAGAGAATGTAGCCGAGATCGACCGATTCCTGCAGGAAAGCTTCCATATCACCTACGGAAACCGTATCCGTAAGCAGATGGGCGAGTATGTAAGCATCTATATGGCCTGCGGCGGAACGGAATGGGACGGACTTGACGATTTCCTTTCCAAGAAGGTATTCCGTAAGCTTGAGAACCAGAATCCGGTCGTAATTGCCCGCGCGGCAGATGCGATTGAGGAGAAGCTTGACGAGCTGTTCGGCGAAGAATATATGCAGGAGAGCCGTAAGTATCTGCACTTTCTGAAGCAGACGATGTGCTAGGTATCAGGGTGAGAAGACAGAAAGTCTTATACCCTTTATTTCAGGGGGAATTATGAGTAAAAGGAAAATGCCGATTTATCTGGTGGGCTCATTCAGTATCACCTTGGTAATCGGACTGATTTATTTGACGATAGTAATCGCTTCCGGCAGCTTTCACATGCGAAAGAGCAAGCTGGTCATCGAGACGGAATCTGCGTCACGTGCCTATTCCGGGATGCCTCTGCAGGAGTCCGACTGGAGACTTGTGGACGGAGAGCTGAATGGGGAGCATACCTTGAAGGTTAAGGTTTACGGCGAGCAGACCAGTATCGGAGAGAGCCCGAACTATGCAACCGTAGAGATTCTGGACGCCGGCGGGTATGATGTTACCGACCAGTACGATATCGAGCTAAAGCTCGGTACGCTGGAAATCACGAGAATTCCGTTAACCTACACGAGCGATTCCGCATTCAAAATGTATGACGGCGAGAGTCTTTCGGCGCCCTATGCGGTGAAGAGCAAGGGGCACACGCTCCGGGGTCATCGTTCGGAGTTTGATGATTTTGCCGAGGTTAAGACGGCAGGCGTGCATCAGAACGAGTTTAAGGTAAGAATTTTGGATGAGGAGGACGTAGACTATACGGATTACTATGATATTACCTACGAGTACGGTGAGCTTACCATTCGCTACGATCGACTGGAGATTCTTTCCGGTTCCGCAGAGAAGATCTACGACGGCACGCCTTTGTCGGAGCCGAAGTACACTGTAAAGAGCGGGCATGTTCTTCCCGAGCATACACTGACGGTACATACGATCAGCCAGATTGATACGGTCGGTATGGCAACCAATAACATGGTTGTGAAGATTACGGACCAGTCCGGCAACGATGTCACGGGCTGTTATGAGCTTGCGCTTAATTACGGTACGCTTGTTGTAACGCCGAGACGAATTGTAATCCGCACCGCGGATGTCACAAGAAGCCGTAGAGAACCTGCGGTAGAGGATTATTCCATTGTGGATGGCTCCCTGGTGGAAGGGCATCAGGTTGTGTTGCAGACCTATCAGAGTTCTGTTGACCAGTATTCTACAATCGGTCGTGCGGAGAATTCCGTTATGTGGATTTATATCACGACAGAGAATATGCTGAACGATGTTACGAACTGTTATCAGATCATCTATCAGCACGGGTATGTGGAGATTACCGAGTGATTGTAATGTGTGAGAGGAAGTAATGAATTATGTACGAGCAATATGAAAGGAAAATGCAAGGGCTCCGAAAGCGGCTGATTGTCGGTGCGGGTATCTTCACGGTGCTTCTCTTATGTGCGGCAGCTGTGTGTTGTATGCTTTGCTACCGCGGCTATGTCGTAGAAGAGCTTTCGTGTCGGAATGTCACTTACGGCAATGCACCGGCGCCTGAGGCAAAGGTACGTTTCGGTACGCTTCGTTATGAGTACCGAGAGATGAATGGCGGGGACTGGAGTACGGAAAGACCTTGGAAATGCGGCAGCTATGAGGTGCGTGCAATCATAACCGCACGCTTTGGAAAGACGCGTGTAATCGGTACTAAGGGCTTTAGGATCGAGCCGAAGGCGCTTACCCTTAAGGGTAAGAAGATCGAGCAGTATGCGCCGATTCCGAGAGACTTTGAAGCACTGTTCGAATGTGAGGTGGAGGGTCTTGTATACGGAGACGTTGTCACAGATATTTCGATGGCAATGCTTATTGGTGACGAGCCGAGCCGGTATGTTCCGTTTATGATTGATACCTGGAATATTTGTCACGAGGACGGAACTTCGGCAGATAACTGCTATGCCGTGAATACGCAGGATGGCTATCTCAAGGATATCCGAGAGAAGCTTGTGATACAGGCAGAATCGAAAACGATAACCTATAACGGAGATCCGAATGTAACGGTCACCTGCGATGAATTTCAGTTAATATACGGCACGCTTGCGCCGGGGCATACCATTAGTGCACACTGCATCGGTGAGCAGGTTGGTATCGGGGACTGCAGAAACAACGTAGACCTTGATCAGGTTTTTATCTTCGATAATGACGGAAAGGTCGTAAACGACCGTTATATTATCTCTACGCAGAGCGGCTTGCTTTCTTTTAAGAAGCGTCCGCTTGCACTCGCTGCGGCTTCTGCAACGAAGGTGTATGACGGTAAGCCGTTATATAAGCAGGAGTATACCATCAAATCAGGCTATTCACTTGCCGAAGGCGACCGCCTCAAGGTTGTTATAAGCGGAACCCGGACCGAGCCCGGACAGAGCAGTAATGTGATATCCGAATGGAAGGTACTTAGCGATACCTACGGCGATGTGTCCGGCTGCTATGAGGTATTCTGCTCCCAAGGCCAGCTTGTCGTAGAGAGTCCGGACCAGATGTTTATCACCGCCGATCCGGATCGGTTCTCCCTTTCGGACGGAAGATTGCAGGAGTGGGGCGAGAAGGAAGAAGGGACTGCATCGGTAGTATTTCGCTTCTTAGGGCAGCAGAACCGTTCCTATTACTTCAAGGAGTATTCCTATGCGGAATACACGGGACGCGGCTGGCATACGAATCATGAGCCGGAGGAGCAGGAGCTCTACCCGTACAGCCCGTATCTGCCGGCGATGAATCTGATGAATTTTGAAGGCGCGCCGGATGTGGTACGTGTGAAGGATCTGCGAATTGACCACTGGGCTTATCCGTATTATATGTCATCGGAGGCTTATCCGGTTGCGGGAAATGAAGGGGAATACGAGGCGTTGACATACGTTCCGACGCGTGAGATCATACCGATCTACGACGAGCTGAATGAGGAGTATCGGGACTATGTTTATGCAAACTATACATCTATTTCCGATGATCTGAAGGAGGAGCTTTTGAGTCTCGGAAAACAGGACGGTATCCGTGCATACGACTCGGATCTGATTCATGAGATTGCTTTTTATATCCAGAATGCTGCAGTCTACAATCTGCAATATGCGCCCTTCCCGAGCGGTGTAGATATGGTTACATACTTCCTGAAGGTTTCGAAAGAGGGAATCTGTCAGCATTACGCTTCGGCGGCAACGATGATGTATCGTGCCTACGGTATCCCGGCACGTTTCGTTGTCGGCTTCATGGAAGAGGGCAAGGCAAATCGCTGGACTGATATGACAACCAAGCGCGGACACGCCTGGGTTGAGGTTTATGTTGACGGCTTCGGCTGGGCACCGGTCGAGGTTACCGGTTCAAGCGGAGACGCCGGCGTTCCCGGAGGCGAGGCTGGCTTTGCCATGGATGAGAATCATACGGATGACGACTGGAATCAGGAGATGCTTATCATCGGTTTTTCGAGTCTTCGAAAGCAGTATGACGGCAAGGGTGTTGATTTTCAGCCGGAGCCGTATGTCTTATCGGGTAAGCTTCCGGAGGGAACCCATCTGGAGGCTTCCGCGTCTATGATTCATGCAAGAGCGGAGGTCGGCGAGTACTATTCACAGGATGTGCGGTATCATATCATTGACCGCTACGGCAATGATATTAAGGATGTGGTGAAACACGGTGTGCTTTCCCCTGAGGTTTCTATTGTACCGAGGCGGATTGTTGTAGCTACCTTCGGCTATACCGGCACAATCGACGAAGGCGGTGTTTCCACGGAGCGATGGTTCATTTCCTCGGGCTCACTTGCAAACGGCGACCGTGCGCAGATTCTGATGAGCGAAAGCCGTTATAAGGTCGGAACCTCCTTGAATCGTCCGGTATATTTCCACGTGTTAGATGAAAATGGGCGTGATGTTACGGATATGTACAGCATCGATATCCAAAGCGGTTTACTGGAGATAAAGTAGTCCGCTTCAAAACGGGATTTTTCCCGCGGCGGCTTTTCTATTCTGGCACCGGGAAGGAATGGCGGGAGTATTTTTCGTAGTTATAAGATAAACTAATAGACTTATTAAGTAAACTGAATAAACATCAACCTTGATTATGGTATTTTCATTCGTTATAATTGTAATCGATGAAGCGTTTAGGGGTTGATACCCACAGAATCAGAACGGCTTCTTCGGAAGCCGTTTCGTAATTTAGGAGGAACACCAATGAAGATGGTAGCTTTGAGTCAGGAACTGAATGGAAATTCTTATCCCGGAAGAGGTATTGTAATCGGCAGATCCGCAGACGGACGTTATGCCGTAACCGCATATTTCATCATGGGCAGAAGCGTAAACAGCCGTAACCGTGTTTTTGTACCGGACGGTGAGGGTATTCGTACACAGGCATTTGATCCTTCCAAGCTTTCGGATCCGAGCCTTATCATCTATGCACCGGTTCGCGTACTTGGCAACAAGACAATCGTTACCAACGGCGACCAGACCGATACGATCTATGAGCTGATGGATAAGCAGTGCACCTTCGAGCAGGCTCTTCGTACAAGAGAGTTCGAGCCCGATGCACCGAACTATACCCCAAGAATCAGCGGTATCATGCACATTGAGAATAACAGCTACAACTATGCAATGTCTATTCTGAAGAGCAATAACGGTGATCCTTCCTCCTGCAACCGTTTCACCTTTGCCTACAACAATCCGAAGGCAGGTGAGGGCCGTTTCATTCACACCTATATGGGTGACGGCAACCCGCTTCCGAGCTTCGAGGGTGAGCCTACACTGGTTGATATCACCGGCGGTATCGATGAGTTCACCGAGCTTGTATGGAACAACCTGAACGAGGAGAACAAGGTATCCCTTTTCGTTCGTTACATTGATATTGAGACCGGCAAATACGAAACCAGAATCGTTAATAAGAACAACTAATATCCGGAGGATACAGAGTATGAATAAACTGGAACTGAAATATGGCTGCAACCCGAATCAGAAGCCTTCCTGCATCTTTATGGAGGACGGCAGCGACCTTCCGATTACCGTATTGAACGGTAAGCCGGGCTACATTAACTTTATGGATGCATTTAACGGCTGGCAGCTTGTTAAGGAGTTAAAGAAGGCAACCGGTCTTCCGGCAGCAACCTCCTTCAAGCATGTAAGCCCTGCAGGTGCTGCGGTAGGTCTTGAGCTTTCCGATACCCTTAAGAAGATTTACTGGGTGGATGATCTTGGCGAGCTTTCTCCTCTCGCTTGCGCATATGCAAGAGCAAGAGGTGCTGACCGTATGAGCTCCTTCGGCGATTTTATCTCCCTTTCCGATGTTTGTGACGTTCCTACCGCACGCATGATTCAGAGAGAGGTTTCCGACGGTGTAATCGCTCCCGGCTACGAGCCCGAAGCACTTGAGATTCTTAAGACCAAGAAGAAGGGCAACTACAACATCATCCAGATTGATGAGAATTATATGCCTGCGCCGATTGAGCATAAGCAGGTATACGGTATCACCTTTGAGCAGGGAAGAAATGAGCTGAAGATTGATGACGAGCTTTTTGCGAACGTTCCGACCAAGAATAAGGAGCTTCCCGAGCTTGCGAAGATCGACCTGATTATCTCTCTGATCACCTTGAAGTATACCCAGTCCAACTCGGTATGTTATGCTAAGGGCGGCCAGGCAATCGGTATCGGTGCAGGACAGCAGTCCAGAATTCACTGTACCAGACTTGCAGGCTCCAAGGCAGACAACTGGTGGCTTCGTCAGTCCGAGCAGGTTCTGAACCTTCCCTTCCTTGACAGCATCGGTCGTGCAGATCGTGATAACGCAATCGACCTTTACATCGGCGAGGATTATATGGATGTCCTGGCAGAAGGCAAATGGCAGAACATCTTCAAGTATAAGCCTGAGGTATTTACCGCAGAGGCTAAGCGTGCATGGCTTGACAAGAACACGGACGTAGCACTCGGCTCCGATGCATTCTTCCCGTTCAGCGATAACATCGAGCGTGCTTTCCGCAGCGGTGTTAAGTACATTGCAGAGCCCGGCGGTTCTATCCGTGACGACCTTGTTATCGAGGCTGCGGATGACCACGATATGTATATGGCATTTACCGGAATCCGTCTGTTCCATCACTAATCCTTAGAAGGAACATAGCCTTTACGAATATTTGGCCGCAGAAGTGTGAGAAATCATGCTTCTGCGGCTTTTTGATGATGGGGAGATTACGCCGTTGGCGCTTCCGCTGTTTTCTGTTGAAGGACACGCGCATCAGCCGTGTCCTTCCTCTTTTTAGTTCCTACCAGCTTAATATTCTCTGCTCGATGTCTTTAAGGCTCTTACGACGCTCCTTGTAGTCGGGAAGCACCTTTTCGACCTGCGCCCAGAACTCCTTGCTGTGGTTAAGCTCGATACGATGGCAAAGCTCGTGTACGATTACATAATCCGACAATCGTTCCGTAAGCAGGATGAGCTTCCAATGCAGATTCAGATTACCGTCTGAGGAGCAGCTGCCCCAACGGGTCTTCGTCTCACGAATGGTCAGGTGGTTATAGGTAACGCCGATGCGCTGTGCGAATTTATCCACCCGCGCGGCAAGATATGCTTTGGCGTATTTGCGGCCCCAGTTGTTGACTGCCGCCTGCACACGTTCCGGTGTCATATTGCTACCGCGAATAGAGAGGATATTCTGACGATAATCGGGATGCAGGGCAACCGTAGTGATGCCGGAGCCCTCGACCTCCTTGACATGCAGCTCGACTGCACCGCCGTGAAGCGGAAAGAGTGCGCCGTCAAAATACCGATCGGACGGAAGTGCCTTCTCGTGATTGCGGTCGACGACCTTCTCGACGGCCTTGCGGATCCACTCACGCTTTTCGTTTAGGACCCTTCGGATTGTTGCCTCATCGGTCCCGTAAGGTGCCCGAATCTCTACCTTGGCCTCTTCTGTTATGTGAATGCCGATGGTGGTGCGGTTAGCGTATTTGACTGTATATTGTAATTGCTCTGCCATAAGAGCTCCCTTCTGTAACGGATTTCCTTAAAAATACTATACCCCATCTGCTTAGAACCGTCAAATATTACATTTTCCCCTGTCTTTGAAAAGTTATCCCGAACTTTCCGCACGGAAAATCGTATCTTTATGTGAATAGTGTTGCACAGAGTGCGTGTTCTGTGCTACAATGCCTTGGGGCTATATGCGCGGCACGGATTATATGGGGTATGTTGCGTTGAATAGGAGTATGAGTCATGGTTTGGGTAAGCCTTGTATTGCTTTACGGTGTTCTGAAGGGCGTCCGTGAGATACTGAAGAAGAAAGCACTCGGACGGAATACCGTTATGGAAGTGCTTCTGATGTACACCTTCCTGTCGTTTCTGATTGTGCTTCCGACCGCACCGAAGGCCGGTGGAATGGAGCCAGTACAGTATGGATATGTTGCCATCAAATCCTTTGTAATCTTTCTTGCGTGGCTGTGCAGCTTTCATGCATTGTCCTCGATGCCGGTGAGTCTGTACGGTGTACTGGATCTCTCAAGAGTCATCTTCTCGACGGTGCTCGGAATCGTATTCCTGCATGAGTCGATGCCTGTTCCGAGAATCATCGGTTTCGTTCTTGTCTGTATCGGTCTGTATGCACTGCGCGGGCTTAAGAACCGTGAGAAGAAAGAGAAGAAGCGGGAAGCTTCGGAGAATGACGATTCTACAACGGTAGAACGAAGCTTATCCAAAGAGGAGCGGCCTTCTGCACAGCGCTTCTGGGGACGCTTGCTTGCAAGTCCGACGATTGTTGTCATTCTGGCATTTCTCTCGAGCCTTCTGAACGGAATCAGCGGAACGATGGACAAGGTTTTGATGAAACGCATGAACGAAAGCCAGCTTCAGTTCTGGTACATGCTCTTTCTGGTGCTCTATTATATGATTTATATCGTGCTGACCCGCACGAAGCTTCATCTTTTAAGCATGATTCTCAATGGATGGATATGGCTGTTGAGCATCGCATTTGTCATTGCCGACCGTGCGCTTTTTGTGGCCAATTCCTACCCGGAAAGTGAAGTTACGGTCATGACGCTTTTGAAGCAGGCGGGCTGTGTGGTTACGATTATTGGCGGAAAGGTATTCTTTCAGGAGAAACAGATCAAATATAAATTATGTTGTGCGGCCATTATTATCGCGGGCATTGTTGTGGCAGTGCTTCCCTTTGGCTGAGTGAACGGAAACGGAGTGTTGACATGAGAAAAATGATGAGAATTGTAAGTCTTCTGTTGGCGGCTTGCCTGATGTTCGGGCTTGTCGGCTGCGGCAAGAAGACGATGACGAAGGAGCAGTACGAGGAGCTTGCTAACACCAATGCGGAGCGTAATAAGAAGAATGTGCTTCTTCGCGTTACGACAGCGACAGAGAGCTATGAGGTTACTGCCTACGATATGGTTTATTGCCTTGCTCTTAATGAGCGCGAGGGTATGGAAATCAAGACGAAGAACAATGCCTATTATCAGAGTGTTTACGGTACGGATTACAATTTCTGGGAGCTGACGGATACGAATGGCAACAAGATGCGTGATGGCTATAAGAGCCAGGCATTTTCCACGATGGCGTATACGATTGTCTTCTACAATGAGGCCAAGGCGCACGGCGTTACGCTGGAGGAAAGCCGCCGCGTACAGATTCAGTCTGTTACCGAAAGATTCCTTGCGGGCTTCACCGATGAGCAGCGTGCACGCTGTGGTATGACGGCTGCCTGCATCGCAGATGCTTATGAAAAGGTATTCCTCGCAGATCAGTATATTCAGATGCTTTCGGCTGACTTTAAGATTGATGAGAAGGCGGTTCGCGCTTCGGTTGACAAGGAAGATTACCGTGCCTACGAGACAGATTATCTTTATGTTGCTAAGCACGATTACGATGAGAATTATCACACCGTGGAGTTCACTGAGGAAGAGCTTAATGCAAGAAAGGAAGCGATGGCGGACTCCTTTGAAAGAACGAAGCTTGGCGAGGAAATGACTGCAATCCGTGTTTCCTACGATGAAATCATGAGCTACGGTACACGTGATTTCTTCCGCACCGAGACCGCTATCGAGCCGGATTATATCAAGCTTGTTTCGACGATGAAGCCGGGCGATGTGGAGTTTTTGGAAACGGCATCCGGTATGTATGTCATCAAGCTTGAGAATAACACCCGTTTCGTTGGCTATGAGGAGGCTGTTGAGAAGGCTTTTGAGCTTGCGAAGGCATCCGGTGTAGCGGATGAGTACAAGAAGGTCGTTGAAAGCTACAGCATCGCAAAGACCGAGAACTGGGAAGCGATCCGCATGGGAAGCTTCGCTTATAACGGTCAGTAGGTTTTCAGCCGAAGCTTACATTTTAAGATTAAAGATAAAGGCCGATCGTTCAGCTTAAGTAACTGAGCGATTGGCCTTTTTGTGTGGTGCGATATTGTCTGAGGCTTCCAGGGGCAGAAATCTGGTGGTATCAGCCTTCTTCCGTGCCGGTCAGTGCCTCGATTAATGCCTTTGCGGGGAGGGAAAGCGGCCATTTTTCGTCATAAGCAATTACCAGACGTCGCTTCGGAAAATCGTTCTTCAAAGAAAGTCTTGCAAGCTTTTCATCGGATGCGGGGATGCAGAAATCCGGGACGCAGGCGATGCCGAGACCGATGCGGGCGAGGTCGAGAAGAAGGTCATTGCTGTTTAACTCGATGGACGGCACAAGCTCGAGGGAATGCTTCTGAAACTGTTCATGTAAAAAGAAGCTGGTTGCCGAACGTTTGGAAAGCATCAGAATCGGATAGCTCAGCAGCTCGTGCATCGTAAGCGTTTTCGAACGGCCGGAGGCATCGGTAAAGCAGTCCGGAAAGTACTCCGGGTTGCCGACGAATACATCGGAAAAGGGACGAATCGTTTCAATCTGCATATTACCGGTAAGTGACTCGTTCGGGGAGTTCGCAACAATCAGGTCCACCTGTCCTGCTTCGAGCATCTCCGCACAGTTCAGGGAGGTACCGTTTATGATGTTGATGTGGACGTCAGGGAAGCGCTCGTGGAGATCCTTAAAGTACGGTACAAGCACATAGCGGCATATCGTGTCACTTGCGGCGATTCTTAGCTGCATACCTCCCTCGGAGGCGTCTCGCGAGAGCTGATTCTCGCCGCGGGAGATTAACTGAATGGCGGGCTCGATATGTTTCATTAACATCTCGCCCTCCGGTGTGAGCGAGACACGCTTGGTGTTTCGGACGAAAAGGGTCTGCCCGAGGCGACGCTCCAGAAGCTTGACCGACTGGCTGACAGCGGACTGCGAGATGAAAAGCTCGGCTGCTGCCTCGGAGAAGCTCAGGCTTTTTGCGACATGGTAGAAAACCTTATAAAGCTCATAATTGATATCCATAAGTAAACTCCTTCGTAAACCTCCGGAAACGGAGAGGGCGGTTATCAAAGAAATACAGCGATGGTGATTAAGGCAATCACAACCTGAATGGCCAGGAAGGTAAGCACGGTGCGAACATCCGACCAGCCGCGCTTCTTGCGGGCATGGTCATGAAGCGGTGTGCGGATATTTTTCATAATGCTGATCTTCAGAAAGCGCTTCAGGGAAACCTTGATCAGACCAAGACCGCCGTCGAGGATGAATACCAGGCAGAGCGGAATGAAGAGGAACGGAGACTCGGATTTCAAGGCGATGATTGCGATGAATAGACCGATTGCTCTGGAGCCCGCGTCGCCCATCAGAAGAATGCTCGGCTTCCAGTTCATCCAAAGGTACGGAATCAGGCATGCAATGAACAGGGAAATCAGAAGAACCGGTTCGTTGCCTTCATGACGGGTATCGATGAAGAATACGAACGCAAGGAGCGATACGATGGCAAGCGAGCCGCACAGGCCGTCTACACCGTCGGTACAGTTGACAACATTGATGGATACCCAGATCAGAATCATGGCAAGCACTGCAACCAGGGCCGGAGGGATCGCATGCCCGAAGAAGGTAGGAAGCGACGCGCCGCATTTGTCGGCATGATTCATGTGAGAAACCATATAGGTTGCGGTTACGCCTGCCGCGATCAAAAAATCAAGCAGTCCCTTTTTATACTCATTCCACGGTGTCTCGCTGGCATCATCGAAATAGCCGGTGAGCATCGCCGCTACAATCAGAACAATATAAAGAATGTTCTCCCAGTCGCTTACAAAGAAGAGAATGCCAAGAACAGCGAAAACAAGGATGAAGATGATACCCGCCCCACGCGGCTTTCCTTTGGACTTCTCGCCGTTAACGGCAAATGCGCGTCCGGCATCGGCCGGCAGGTGGTGCATCAGGCATTTGAGAAGAACACCCGTAAGAAGAATCGCAAGGATTAGCGGAAGGTAGACCGGCAGCATGGTAAGAAGCGGATTATCGCTTTTTTCAGTAAGAGAATCAAGCCATTGAAAAAGCATGATGAAAAATCCTCCGAAATCGTGTATAATATTAGAAAGCGGCATGCCCTGTCCCCATTTCGGGGGCGTTAGGCACATGATAGCTTACTCTGTTACGATTGTACACCGTACCGCGGAAAATGGCAATCATTTTCTATTAGCGGAACTAATAAATAAATTGACATTTATTAATTTTATTTATAAATTGCGCGGTGCTATACTAACAGTATAATATGGAGCAGGAGGACTTGTTACTATGAGTCAGGTTCGCAGAATTTATGTGGAGAAAAAGGCCCCGTTCGCTGTTCGTGCGAAGGAGCTCAAGAACGAGATCAAGGATTATCTCGGTCTTGAAATTGAAGAGGTTCGTGTTTTTGTTCGTTACGACGTGGAGGGCGTAAGTGAGGAGACCTACCGTAAGGCACTGGTTACCGTATTCTCCGAGCCTCCGATCGATGATATTTACGAGGAGAAGCTTCCGGTTTCCGGCGATGCACGCGTATTCTCCGTAGAGTATCTGCCCGGGCAGTTCGACCAGAGAGCAGACTCCGCTGAGCAGTGTGTTAAGCTCTTAAAGGAGACGGAGGAGCCGATCATTCGTACCGCTACCACCTATGTTTTGAAGGGCAGCATTTCCGATGAGGAGTTCGAGGGAATTGTCAGCTACTGTATCAACCCTGTGGATTCCAGAAGAACCGACGAGACTAAGCCTGAGACGCTTGTTTCCGAGTTCGCGGTTCCGGAGGATGTGAAGATTTTCGACGGTTTCACCACGATGAGCGAGGAAGCTCTTAAGGAGCTGTATTCCTCTTTGAATCTGGCGATGACCTTTAATGATTTCCTGTTCATTCAGGAGTATTTTGCAGGGGAGGAGAAGAGAGATCCTTCCATGACCGAGATTCGTGTGCTCGACACCTACTGGTCCGACCACTGCCGTCACACGACATTCCAGACCGAGCTTACCGATGTAGCGTTCGAGGATGGCGATTATACTGCACCGATCAAGCAGGCATTTGACGATTATAAGGCTGCAAGAACCGTGCTTTACAAGGATAGAAACGACAAGTTCATCTGTCTGATGGATGTGGCACTGCTTGGTATGAAGAAGCTTCGTGCCGAGGGTAAGCTTGAGGATATGGAGGTTTCCGACGAGATCAATGCCTGCTCCATCGTTGTTCCTGTAACCATCGAGAAGGAAGAGGGACCTGTTACCGAGGAGTGGCTTGTATTCTTTAAGAACGAGACCCACAACCATCCGACCGAGATTGAGCCGTTCGGTGGCGCTGCTACCTGTCTCGGCGGTGCAATCCGTGACCCGTTGTCCGGTCGTGGCTATGTATATCAGGCAATGCGTGTTACCGGTGCTGCTGATCCGACCGCTTCCTTGAAGGACACGCTTTCCGGAAAGCTTCCGCAGAGAAAGCTGACGACCGGTGCCGCAAAGGGCTACAGCTCCTACGGCAACCAGATCGGTCTTGCTACCGGCCTTGTTGATGAGGTTTATCATCCGAACTATGTTGCAAAGCGTATGGAGATCGGTGCCGTTATGGGTGCTGCTCCGAGAGCAAATGTTATCCGTGAGAATTCCGACCCCGGCGATGTGATCATCCTGATGGGCGGCCGTACCGGACGTGACGGCTGCGGCGGTGCTACCGGTTCTTCGAAGAAGCACACGACCGAATCCATCAACACCTGCGGCGCAGAGGTTCAGAAGGGTAATGCTCCTACCGAGCGTAAGCTGCAGAGACTGTTCCGCCGCGGTGAGGTAAGCCATCTCATTAAGAAATGTAACGACTTCGGTGCCGGCGGTGTATCCGTTGCAATCGGTGAGCTGGCAGCAGGTCTTCGCGTAGACCTTGATAAGGTTCCGAAGAAGTACGCAGGTCTTGACGGTACCGAGCTTGCAATTTCCGAGTCTCAGGAGCGTATGGCAGTTGTTGTTGATAAGAAGGATGCAGAGCAGATGCTTAAGTACGCTGAAGAGGAGAATCTCGAGGCTGTAATCGTAGCAGAGGTTACAAAGGAGCCTCGTCTGGTGCTCAGCTGGAGAGGTAAGGAGATCGTTAATATCAGCCGTGCCTTCCTTGACACAAACGGCGCACATCAGGAGACTACAGCTGTAGTAAAGTCTCCTTCCAAGAAGGATTCCTTCTTCCATAAGGACAATTCCTATCAGGCACACAGTGTTGACAAGATGGGTGGCTTCGGCGATGCAAGTGCCAACGATGCCGCAGGCAGAAAGGCTGCTTGGCTTTCCATGCTTTCCGATCTGAATGTATGCTCCAAGAAGGGTCTTGTAGAAATGTTCGACTCCTCCATCGGTGCTTCGACCGTAACGATGCCTTATGGCGGTGTATACGAGAATACCCCTACCCAGACGATGATTGCAAAGCTTCCCGTTCTTGACGGCGCATGCGACACCGTTACCATGATGAGCTACGGCTTCGATCCGTACCTCTCCTCCTGGAGCCCGTTCCACGGTTCCGCTTATTCCGTAATCAGCTCCGTTGCGAAGATTGTTGCTTCCGGCGGTGACTATAAGAAGATTCGTTTCACCTTCCAGGAATACTTCCGCCGCCTCGGTAACGATCCGAAGCGCTGGGGTGAGCCGCTCGCAGCACTTCTTGGTGCATACGAGGCACAGGTTAAGCTCGGTCTTCCTTCCATCGGCGGTAAGGACTCCATGTCCGGTTCCTTTAACGAAATCGATGTTCCGCCGACACTTGTTTCCTTCGCAGTTGATGTTGCTAAGCTTTCCGATATCGTAACGAACGAGTTCAAAAAGGCCGGCAGCCGCCTCGTTGTATTTGAGATGGCAAAGGATGCTTATGATCTTCCGGATTATGCGCAGGCAATGGCAATGTACGATAAGATTCACGAGCTTTCCGGCAAGGGCGTATTCCGCTCTATGTATGCTCTCGGCAAATGCGGTATTGCAGAGGCAGTCAGCAAGATGGCTTTTGGTAACGGCCTCGGCGTAAGACTTTGCGCGAAGGTAACGAAGGAGGAGGCATTTGCTCCTGCTTACGGTAGCATCCTCGCAGAGATCGATGAGGAGAGCTTCGCAGTACTTGATGCAGCAGGTCTTGCATACAGAAGAATCGGCCGTGTGACCGATACCGGTTCCTTCCTCTGGAAGCTTGTTCCTGGCTGTAACGAGAACCTCACCGAGAAGGATTTCATGGAGATTTCCTTAGACGAGGCACTGGCAGCATACAACGGTACGCTTGAGAAGGTATTCCCGACCCGCTCCAATATGGCTGATGCCATTGAGGCTGTGAAGGTTCCCGCACCGGTTTACGATGCAAAGACCATTTACGTTGCAAAGAATAAGATTGCAAAGCCGAAGGTATTCATTCCGGTATTCCCCGGCACCAACTGTGAGTACGATTCGAAGATTGCCTTCGAGCGTGCCGGTGCAGAGGTTGAGACGGTTGTATTCCGTAATATGAGCGCACAGAACATTGCAGATTCCGTAGAGGATTTCGTTAAGGCAATCAACGGCGCACAGATTCTGATGTTCCCGGGCGGCTTCTCCGCAGGTGACGAGCCGGATGGTTCCGGTAAGTTCATCGCGACCGCATTCCGTAATCCTCGCATCAGTGAGGCTGTCAATCGTCTCCTGAAGGAGCGTGACGGACTTGCACTCGGTATCTGTAACGGCTTCCAGGCAATCATCAAGCTCGGCCTCGTACCTTACGGCGAGATCGTTCCGCAGACTGCTGACAGCCCGACCCTTGCTATGAACAACATCGGTCGTCACATCAGCAAGAGCGTATATACCAAGGTTGTAACCAACAAGAGCCCTTGGCTTCAGAAGGCAACACTCGGCGGCGTATACAGCATCCCGGCATCTCACGGTGAGGGACGCTTCGTAGCGAATGACGAGTGGCTTGCAAAGCTTCTGGCAAATGGTCAGATCGCAACCCAGTATGTCGATGCGAACGGCAATCCTACCATGGTTGAGCAGTACAACCCGAACGGTTCCTACTGGGCAATCGAGGGTATCACCTCCCCGGACGGCCGTGTACTTGGTAAGATGGCACACTCCGAGCGTCGCGGTACCGGCGTAGCTATGAATATCACCGGCGACCAGAACCAGATGATCTTCGAGAGCGGCGTAGCTTACTTCAAGGATTGATTATAATTGAATAACCGAGAGGGCGACTTCCGTTGGGAGTCGCCCTTTTTGTGTGCTTGAATGGTGGTACTGAAATCCGGTTTTCGTGAATCTCGTACCACCTGAGCGCCGCTGGCCGCCGAGTTCAGCTTCCTGCACAAGACCTCACAAACTGAACCAGCACAAGAAATCAGGCTGAACATGCACAAGATATCTGCGCAAGACCTCAGACTGAAACAGCCGCAAGATTTCAGGTTGAAACGACATCTTGCCATCGGAGCGAGGTACTTAATCGGGCGGTTTCTTTCGAAAATAAATCCTACCATTTTCCGGGTGCTTATGATATAATAAATCAATAGGGGATTATGCCCCGAAGCAAGCAGGGAAGGAGATGAGAAGTTGGGTAATCTTTCCGAAATTATTAACGAAGAGCTTCAGGTTGAAACAGTCTTTACGATTCCGATATTCGGCGGAATTCCGGTTTCTGAGTCGGTTGTCGTGACTTGGATTATCATGGCGGTTCTGATTCTCGGCGCGTTTCTTCTGACGAGAAATATGAAGCTCCACAATATATCGAAACGACAGGCCTTTGCGGAGTGGATTGTGACGACGCTCAGTGATATGGTGGAAGGCATGGTCGGCGAGAAGGGACGTGCGTTCATCCCTTATCTGGTGACGGTAATGCTCTATGTAGGCGTCGCCAATGTGTGCGGTATCTTCGGCTTTAAGGCCCCCACGAAGGACCTGAACGTTACGGCCGCACTTGCGCTGATGAGCATCCTTTTGGTGGAGGGCGCGGGCATCTATTATCTGGGCATTAAGCGGTGGCTTCACAAGTTCACCGAACCGATTGCCGTTGTAACGCCAATCAATGTTCTTGAGGTATTTACGAGACCGCTTTCTCTGTGTATGCGACTGTTTGGTAACGTAATCGGCGCATTTGTCATCATGGAGCTGATTAAAACGATCTCGAGAAATATTCTTCTGCCGGCAGTGTTCTGTCTGTATTTTGATCTTTTTGACGGACTGCTTCAGGCATATGTTTTTGTATTTTTGACAAGCTTGTATATTCGAGAAGAAATAGAATAAATTTACAGGAGGGTTCAATATGAACACAGCTATTATCGCAATCGGCGCAGGTATCGCCGTTCTTTCCGCAATCGGTGCGGGTGTAGGTATCGGTATTGCAACCGGTAAGGCAACCGAGGCTATCGCAAGACAGCCCGAGGCAGACGGCAAGATCAACAAGGCACTGATCCTTGGTTGTGCGCTTGCAGAGGCAACCGCTATTTACGGTTTCGTTATTGCATTTTTGATTATCATCATGCTGAAATAGCTTTTTGACGGCAGAAGTTGAGAAAGGATTTATCGTATGCTGAAGTTAGATGCGAATTTGGTGCTGACGATCATCAATCTGTTGATTCTGGTTGCGGCCATGCGGATATTCCTCTTTAAGCCCGTCAAGAACATCCTCGCGGCGCGTCAGGCAGAGGCTGACCGCGAGAGTGCGCAGGCAAAGGCACGTTCCGCCGAGGCTGAGGCGGTAAAGGCCCGTTACGAGCGTACGCTTAACGAGACCGAGGAGGAGCGCAGACAGATTATTGCAAAGGCAAGAAAGCAGGCTGATGAGGAGTATAAGCGAATCGTCGGTAACGCCAAAGCTACCGCTAAGCGAATCGAGGCTGAGGCCGGCGAGGAAGCGGAGCGGACGAAGGCTCGTATTCTGAGTGATGCCGAGCAGGAAATCGCCGATATGATTGCCGCGGCAACGGAGAAAAATGTAGGCGAGAAGACCGGTGCCGGTATCGACGATGCATTGTATAACCAATTCCTGAGTGAAGTGGGGGATAAGAAAGAATGACAGCGAAATTGATATGTGTCACCCCGCCGACTACGGAGCAGCTTGAGGGCTTCCGCTCCTTTGTGATGCGTGAGACCGGGGAGCCGGAGGTCAGTATTGAAATTGAACTGAATGCGTCGCTTCGCAGCGGCTTCATCCTTCGTTTCGGAACGAAGGAGTATGACTGGAGCGAGCGCGGCCGTATGGAGCAGTTCCGTGAGAAGCTTTCAAGTAAGCTCGGGGATGAAGAAAGAGAATTGAAGAAAGCCCGCGACGTTTTGTCCGGACTTCGTGCCAATATTGAAGAGTACCAGCTGGAAGCCTTCTCAAGAGAGGTCGGTAACGTTACCTGGGTCGGTGACGGTATCGTCAATATCTCGGGAATCGAGCATGTCCGTTACGGCGAGATTGTTGTTTTCGACAGCGGCGTAAAGGGCATGATTCAGGATATCCGACGTGATGAGGTCTGTGCCGTACTGTTCGGCAGAGACACGGCGATCCGCGCAGGAAGCCATGTTGTAAGAACAGGGAAAATGGCCGGCATCTCCGTCGGAGACGGTTATCTCGGCCGTGTTGTGGATGCGCTCGGAAACCCGCTCGACGGCGAGGAGAAGATTGTTGAGGAGGATTTCTATCCGATTGAGCGTCCGGCGCCGACCATCAGCGAAAGACAGCCGGTCAGCAAGCCGATGGAGACCGGTATCCTTGCAATCGACTCGATGTTCCCGATCGGCCGCGGTCAGCGTGAGCTGATTATCGGAGACCGCCAGACCGGAAAGACCTCCATTGCACTGGATACGATTATTAACCAGAAGGGTAAGAATGTAATCTGCGTTTATGTTGCCATCGGCCAGAAGGCATCAACGATTGCACAGATTACGAATGTCCTTCGTAAAAATGATGCGCTTGATTATACCTGCGTGGTTGCATCAACGGCATCCGATCCCGCACCGTTACAGTATGTGGCACCGTATTCCGGTACCGCGATCGCGGAGTTCTTCATGAATAAGGGGCGTGACGTGCTGATTATTTACGATGACCTCTCAAAGCATGCGGTTGCCTATCGTGCGATCTCGCTTCTTCTGGAGCGTTCTCCGGGACGTGAGGCATATCCCGGAGATGTATTCTATCTCCATTCAAGACTGCTGGAGCGTTCCGCAAGACTCTCCGACGAGCTTGGCGGCGGTTCGATTACGGCACTTCCGATCATCGAAACCCAGGCCGGAGACGTTTCTGCATACATTCCGACCAACGTAATTTCTATTACGGATGGTCAGATCTTCCTTGAGAGTGAGCTGTTCCATGCGGGACAGCGCCCTGCAGTTAATGTCGGTCTTTCCGTATCCCGTGTAGGCGGCGCGGCACAGACGAAGGCCATGAAGAAGGCTGCCGGTACGATTCGTATCGATCTTGCGCAGTATCGGGAGATGGAAGTATTCACCCAGTTCTCCTCGGATCTTGATGAGCAGACGAAGAAGCAGCTGGCACACGGTCGTTCCCTGATGGAGCTTTTGAAGCAGCCTTTGACGCATGCGTTCAGTGTTGCGCAGCAGATCGTTCTTCTGGTCGCTGCAGGCAAGCATGCATTTGCCGAGATTCCGGCCGGTGAGGTACGTACCTGCCGGGAACAGTTTTTGGAATATATGGATCAGAATTACGGTGATATTTTGAATGTACTGCAGGCTTCCGGGAAGATGACCCCTGATCTGCAGGAAAGCTTAGAGAAGGCGACTGAGGAGTTTTTCGCATGGCGCAGGCAAGAGAAATCCACAACCGAATAAAAAGCATTCGTGATACGATGAAGATTACCCGTGCGATGTATATGGTTTCCTCGATGAAGGTGCAGAAGGCGAAGAACCAGCTGCAGAAGACGGAGCCGTATTTCCTGGGGCTTCAGAAGCAGATTGCGGACATTTTGCTGCATTTTCCGGAGATTCGTCACCTGTACTTCGATAACCGTCCGGAGGACGATAAGGAGACAGTGAAGCGGAAGGGCTTTATCATTGTAACCGGTGATAAGGGAATGGCAGGTGCCTACAACATCAACATTCTGAAGAAGGCCAGAGAGGCGATAGAAGGTGCCGAAATCTTCCGACTGTTCTTCGTTGGTGAATACGGACGACACAATTTCCGTGATCTTTCCGAGCATATCGCGGAGGATTTTCATGCGAGTGCCTACAATCCGTCGCTCCATCGTGCGCGCGTGATGATGGAATACCTGATGGATCTGTACGACAAGGAAGAGCTGGATGAGATCTATATCATATATACGCGAATGGTCAATACGCTGACGGAGGAGGTCGTTACGGAGCAGCTGCTGCCGCTTCGAACAAGCTCCTTTCTGAGAGCCTCGATGAAGGCTAAGGGCGATATGGCTAAGGACGGAGACTATCTGATCTACCCGTCGCCCGAGCAGGTACTCGGCCAGCTGACCAAGAACTATGTTACGGGTTATCTGTACGGTGCGCTGACGGAGAGCTTTGCCTCCGAGGAGAGCGCTCGAATGCTGGCGATGCAGACGGCGACCGACAACGGTGAGAAGATGCTACAGCAATTGTCCGTACAGTATAACCGCTTACGACAGGCGGCTATCACGCAGGAGATCACTGAGGTTATCGGCGGTGCGAAGGCTTTGCGCCGCAAGAAAGAGAAGCAGAGGGCGAAGAAAGTATGAATCGAACCGGATATATCGTTCAGGTTTCGGGACCTGTAGTTGACGTTGAATTTCCCGATGGCGACCTGCCCTTTATCAAGGAGGCGCTGGTTGTCGAATTTGACAATAAAAAGCTTGTGCTGGAGGTTGCGCAGCATATCGGTGACAACCTTGTGCGCTGTATTACCCTTGGACCGAGTGAGGGACTGTTCCGTGATCTCAGTGCCGTTTCCACCGGCTCCGGACTCAAGGTTCCGGTTGGTGAGAAGATTCTTGGCAGAGTGTTCAATGCACTCGGAGAGCCGCTTGACGGAGAGGCTTCTCTGACAGAGGAGGATACCGCATTTCGCTCAATTCACAGAGAGCCGCCCGCACTGGAGGAGCAGAGCCCGGTAGCAGAGGTCTTAGAGACCGGAATCAAGGTTATCGATCTGCTTGCACCGTATGCAAAGGGTGGTAAGATTGGTCTGTTCGGTGGTGCCGGTGTCGGCAAGACCGTATTGATTCAGGAGCTGATTCACAATGTAGCAACCGAGCACGGCGGCTATTCCATCTTCACCGGCGTCGGTGAGCGTTCCCGAGAGGGTAACGATCTGTGGCGTGAGATGAAGGAGTCGGGCGTTTTGTCGAAAACTGCGCTCGTATTCGGACAGATGAACGAGTCGCCCGGCGTGCGTATGCGTGTTGCGGAGACCGGACTTACGATGGCCGAGTATTTTCGTGATGAGATGAATCAGGACGTGCTCCTGTTCATTGATAATATCTTCCGTTTTGTACAGGCGGGTTCTGAGGTTTCGGCATTGCTTGGCCGTATGCCCTCCGCGGTAGGCTATCAGCCGACGCTCGCGACCGATCTCGGTGAGCTGCAGGAGCGAATTGCATCCACCAAGAAGGGTTCTGTTACATCCGTACAGGCAGTATATGTCCCTGCGGATGACCTGACTGACCCGGCACCTGCGACAACGTTCTCGCACCTGGATGCGACGACGGTTCTTTCAAGAAAAATCGTAGAGCAGGGTATCTATCCGGCGGTTGACCCGTTGGCGTCCGGTTCCCGAATTCTCGAGGCAGATGTTGTCGGTGAGGAGCATTATACGGTTGCCAGACAGGTGCAGGAGATGCTCCAACGTTACAACGAGCTGCAGGATATTATTGCGATTCTTGGTATGGATGAGCTTGCAGAAGAAGATAAGCTTTTGGTATATCGTGCGAGGAAGGCACAGCGTTTCCTTTCCCAGCCGTTCCATGTTGCGGAGACCTTCACCGGCGTACACGGTGTATTTGTTCCGCTTGCGGAGACGATTCGCGGATTTAAGGCAATTCTTTCCGGAGAGATGGATGAGTATCCGGAGGCGGCATTTTTCAATGTCGGTACTATTGAGGATGTTAAGAAGAAGGCTGCGGGAATGCAGTAGCCATTGTCGATTTCGGCAGGAGTAATGTATGAATACTTTTCATTTGAAAATCACAGCCTGTGACAGAGTTTTTTATGAGGGCGAGTGCGTATATCTTTCCTTCCCGGGTGTTGACGGAAGCCTTGGCGTCATGGCCAACCATCAGCCGATGGCGACCGTTGTGGAAAATGGCGAGGTCAAGTTCCGGCTTCCGGATGGCGAGGAGCGGTATGTTATCGTCAGCGACGGCATGATGAATGTCGAGAATAATCGCGTGGATATTCTCGCATTTTCCGCCGAAAGGCCGGACGAGATAGATATCAAGGCGGTAGAACGGGAGCTGGAGATTGCAAGAGAACAGCTGCAGCAGAAGCAGAGCCTCATTGAGTACAATCTTTCGAGTGCCTCGATGGCGCGTGCCATGGCAAGACTTTCGGGTGCGCGAAAGCTTACCGATATTCGCTGATTCTTAGAAAGCTTCAGAAACAAAAAGGCTATGAAACGGAAATCCGCTTCATAGCCTTTTCAAATGCTTACAGCTGTTCGTTTTTAGAAGAACTTCTTGCCGATCCAGATAACAAGGCAAGCGCCGCCGATAGAAATCAGGCTGGATACAATCCAGGTGCCTGCACCGGGAATCGGAATGAGTTTAGCAAGGAAACCACCAACCATCGAGCCGACAAGACCCATGATAATGTTGCGAAGAAGTCCGCCCTTACCCTTCATCAGGTAAGCTGCAATTGCGCCGTATACGGCATAAAGAATAATACTGATAATAAGATCCATTATTCCGTCCTCCTTAATCTATGCTGCACAAAGTATACTACAATATGTTGGAGATTGCAAGCGATTCTGTTGAGTAAGACGCTATATGTATGATGGAAAATGTAACATTTTCGTAACAATTTGTAATAAACTCTTAATGATTATGCCGGTAATTCTGTAATATTCGTGTGCTATAATGACCTCATAAGGATGACGCAGATACAGTTTCGACACTGTATTATATGAATTTCGGTTTGTGTGGGGGATTAAGGATCCTGAATGAAAGCGGGTGCAGTCTTGAGGCTGTGCCCGCTTTTTCGGTAGGATTGGGATGCAGCCTGCTTATGTCGCACCAGATAAGAATGTGGAAATGAACATAAAAAAACGGAAGCCTTATCGACTTCCGTAAAGAGCACGAGACGGGATTCGAACCCGCGACCCTCGCCTTGGCAAGGCGATACTCCACCACTGAGCCACTCGTGCAAATGCTTTGCTTTCCTGCAAGCAAGGATTAATATACACGATAAATTATGATTTGTCAACAGCTTTTTTTCATGTTTTTTGAAAAAATTTTGAGGACGGCGAAAAGTGATTTTCGCGCCTGATATTTACGAGGGATTGGGTCTCTGCTATAATGATAACAGAATTCGCGAAAGGGAAGAACCGGGGTGGAGACGAATACATCGAACACATATGACAATACGAGGCTTAAAGAGCTGCGAGAGGACCTCATTCGTTTTCAGACATTTTCCGTAGAACGTAAGCAGATTGATGCCCGCCTGAAGGAGCTTGCGGCGATACAGCCGGAGCTGTTTCAGCGTGTCGAGAAGGAGCGAGCCGATTACGAAGAGGCAATGATTGATGCCCAGAAATGGTATGCAAGGTCGAAGACGAGGGAGCGCGTGGAGGCTGAGCAGTTTGAGATGGTTGAGGCCGAGAAACAGTATCGGCAATGCGGCGAGGAATACGGTGAACTCCTGCAAAAGGCCGAGCAGATGGATAAGGAGCTTTCGAGACTCAAGAGCATAGAGCGTACCTATCGAAACCAGCTGCTTCGTGCGATTGACCAGAACCGATGGAAGGACAGTGAGCTTGGAAGAAGCATACGGGAGCTGGAAGAGAAGCGAGAGGAGCTGCGAAAGCGCAATGAGACGATCGCCGAGGTGCTTCGCATGAGCAATTCGGAGATGGAAATGCTCAGGATTCTGGAGCGGGAGATTGCACAGCTTCTGGAGGTGGTTCTTCCCAGGGTTTATACGAGCAGTACAGCGGTTCTGGAGGTACGAGAGGCTTACCGACGAATAAACGAGTGGATAAGAATCGATTATGCGCACAGGAATTACAACCTGGCGGAGATGGAGAAGCTTCCGGAAAGCGATCGGGAGCTGATTCCGATTGATAAGCTTCGAAGAGCCAACGAGCTGTTGTTTGAGATTTTTGTTAAGACAAGGTATCGAAAGCGGATCGGTACCGATACGAATGACGTGAAAGAGAGGACTGTGTTATTGATGCGGGCGCAGGAGGCCTGTATGTTCATCGAGAGTACGACGTTAACACTCATAAAGGATCTTGATGCGAAAGCGCAGGTAATTGCGGAGGCGAGAACACGTATCGACAGAATCGAGGAGAGTCTCCTGCTTGCTTAACAGAACGGCGCATAGGAAAGGCACATGTAAGGTGGGCATAGAAAAGGCACAGGATGCGAGCAGGCATTACTTTAGAATATAAAAGAGCCGGGGAAGCGGTTGGTTTTTGTAACTGCTTCTCCGGCTTTTACAATCCTGAGTATTTAAGTGATTACTTTAACAGGTTTCCGAGCAGATCGGTAACCTTATTCATGGCACTGGCCGGAGCCTCTGCCTTCGTAGCTTCGGTCTTCTTCGCGGTCGTCTTCTTACCGGTAGCACTAGTGGGCTTCTTCGCTGCGGGCTTCTTGCCGGTAGCACTTGCGGGCTTCTTACCGGTAGCACTTGCGGGCTTCTTGGCTGCAGGCTTCTTGCCGCTTGCGGGCTTCTCCGAAGCCTCAGCCTCCTGTGCAGGCGCAGCGGTATTCGTGGAAACAAGGTTCATCAGACCGGAGGTGAGCTTAGAAAGGTCAAGCTTTCCGAGTACTGCGCTGATCAAGGCAATGTTCGTAGCTGCGGTAGACTGCTGTGCGTTGTTCTGTCCACCGAGAGAGCCGAGCAGAAGGGGTGCTGCGGTGGTGAGGACACTGTTGGTGGTAGCCTGACTTACACCGCTCGTCTGTGCAACCGTTGCCGCTGAAGTATTGCTGTTTGAAAGAAGGAGCGGCAGTGCGGTCGTGAGGACGCTCGAAACATCCTTCTTCGAAGCGCCGGACTTCTTGCTTACTTCATTGACGGTCTTATCTGTTACAAGTGTTTTAACCAATGCTGAAAAATCCATACAATACATTCTCCTTTGTAAGAAAAAATTACCTGTTATCATTATCAACCGAAATTGAAAAAAAGTCAACAAATTGCGTTCGATTTCTTGAAAATGTCATAAATATGGTATATAATGTGCGTAGAGACAACGATATGGAGGATTTTGCCTCCTGTTGTCACAATACATTATTGATATAAGGAGTATGTTTTATGGCTGAGAAGAAGATCGTTTCCGCCAACGAATCCGGCAGAAAGAAAACCGCAGCCGGTACTGCCGCTTTGGCGAATGCCGGTAAGGCAGGTAGTGCTACCGGTAAGCGTGTTGGCGCTGTATGCCTTTGGGTAGCAGCTATTGTTCTGGAGGTTCTTGCAATTCTTGTAGTGTTTGGCAAGCTGCCGATCACTTTCATGAGCTCTCTTGTTTTCATGTGCATCCTTTTGGCACTTGACCTGGTATGTGTAATCATCGGTGCTTCCCTTTGGAAGAGTGCGAACCACATCGATCCTGCTTCCGAGAAGAACAAGGTTAAGTTCTGGCTCTGGAACAATATGGGTCTTATTGTTACCGTATTTGCATTCCTTCCCTTCATCATTCTTACCCTTACCAACAAGAATGCTGATAAGAAGACGAAGGTTGTTGCTACCGTAGCAGGTGTGATTGCCCTTTTGATCGGCGGTCTCTGCGCATACGACTGGAACCCGATTTCCGCTGAGGAGAAGGCAGCCCAGGAGGGTACCTATGCGGATGCTGCTCTTCCGGAGGGCGATGTATACTTCACCAAGTTCGGTAAGAAGTATCACCTGTATGAGACCTGCCAGCATATCAACAAGAGCGATACGCTCTACAGCGCTAAGAGCAGCGATGAGTATGCTGAGGTTGGTAACTGTGTAGCAGTAGCAGTTAACTTTGGTTGTAACGATGTCTGCAAGACCTGTGCAAACAAGTTTGCAAAGGAGAACGGCATTGAGACCGAAACCAAGACTCCCGAGACTGAGACCAAGGATGGCGAGACTCAGGAATAATTCAAGTATCTGAATACTTCCATAAAGCGATGCGACCTTCGTGTGGCATCGCTTTTTTATGCCCTTATGGGGAAAATGCTTTGTTGTTGCGAAACAGCCGCAGATATGATACTATAACCTTGTATGGCCTTAAGGATCAGGCCGAAAGGAGAACGAAGATATTATGAACAGAAAGCTCAGGAATGTGGTGGTGTTATTGCTGCTTACCTGCCTGCTTGCCGGATGTGGCTCGAAGAAGAGTGACGGAAGCAGTACGCCTGCTCCCACAACCGGAACGGAGGCAAAGCCGACAGGTACCGCACCGACGGAAGTGCTTGAGGCGACTCCGGCAGACACTCCAACGCCGACCCTGACACCGACGCCGAGACCGCCATTTGGCGTTACCTCGATGTCTCTTTATAAGAATATAAAAAGTGAATCGTTGCGCCGCAAATACGGAGAACAGTACAAGTCCGAGTGGGTTCGGGGCACCGATATCACAAGCTTTGAGTGTATCGCCTCTGATGCGGCGGAGATTAAAAACAACAACCGGTATTTTCAGGAGCTCTGGCGCGATGAGTGGCAGCGCTTTTCGAACAACGAGCAGTGCAAGATCTGCTATCGTGTGCAGTTTCAGACGAGCGATGGCGTGAAGGTCGACAAGATGCTGATGAAGGCCGGGGACGAGCTAGAGTACCGCGACTACATCGAAAACTACCTTTATGACGACATCCATCAGGTGAAGGGGCAGTGGTACAGCCATCTCGAACCGAAGGACCAGAAGGATACGACGATTCTTTCATCGTTGAAGTTTACGCCCGGCGTGAAGATCGACAAGGTTTACAGCCCGATTACCGTAAGTGCGTATGTATATTACTCCGATCTGGATTTTGATGCAGAGGGTAATTACATCGGTGCCGTAAGCTATACGGTGCAGATGGTAAATACCTCGAAGAATGCGATTACCTTACCGGAAGCCGGTGATGATTCTACAGCAGTAGAACCGAATGAGCCAACGGGAGAACCCGAGAAAGTAACGACGCCTGCAAAGGCACTTAACATTAACATTACTAACAGTAACGGCAAAGGCAAGTCCTACCTTGTCGATAAGAATTACAGTACAAGAGTCATCTATGCCGCAGGTGATGTGATAACCGTTTCCTCCGAAAGTGAGATGGCCGGTATATACCTGATCTGGGGCAGCAAGGTTGTTCCGTATACCTTGACCGCAGGTTCCTTTACGAAGGAAGGCGGGGAGTACGGAATGCTTCACGATTACATTGCTTTTCCGACGCCGGTGAAGGAGTGCACGATTCGCGTCTCCGGTGACACGAGCCTTTGCGATATTTATGCATATTCGGAGGGCGTTCTGCCCGAGACGGTACAGGTTTGGGAGCCGCCTTATAAGGAAGCGGATATCCTGATTTTCTCCACGCATGCTGACGATGAGGTTCTGTTCTTCGGCGGTGTCGCAACACTGTACGGCGGTGTGCAGAAGAAGCGGGTGCAGGTGGTGTATCTGTGCCATTACTGGAACGGCGAGCGTATCCGTGAGCATGAGAAGCTCGACGGACTCTGGACGATGGGACTTCGCGCATATCCGGTCAATATGAATTTTGATGACCATTATGCGGAGAATCTTGCCGAGGCCAAGAGAAAATACAATTTCGAAAATGTTGTTGCCGAAGCGACGGACAATATTCGACGCTTCCGTCCGCTCATCATCGTAACGCATGACATTAACGGTGAGTACGGTCACGGCGGACATATCCTTTTATACAATGCCGTTAAGGAGGCGATCGACAATGCGAACAATGCAGAGTTTGCCCCTGAGTCGGTACAAAAGTACGGTACCTGGGATGTACCGAAGACCTACATTCATCTTCTGACGAACAACCCGGTTAAGCTTGATCTTCGCCAGCCGGCTCCTGAATTTGGCGGAATGACGCCCTTAGAGGTTGCGAAGGCAGCCTACAAAAAGCATGTTTCCCAGCAGTGGTGCTGGTTCTATGTTTCGGATGAGTACGAGTACAGCTGTGCGGAATTCGGACTGCTTCGTTCTACTGTTGGCATGAATCAGACAAATGACATGTTCGAGCACCTTACCTCCTACGAGGAGCAGGAAGAACTGGCGCGACTTGAGGAGGAGCGAAGAAGGAAGGAAGAGGAGGAGCGTCTTGCGGCGCTTGAGAAGGAAGCGCAGCTTACACAGGCGGCGCTTGCCGAAAAGCCCTCGAAGAATCAGAGCGAAGCAAAGCCTACGGATGACGGAGAGAAGAGCAGTACGAAGCGCAACCCCTTCCGTATCATTCTGAAGGTAATCTTCGGCATTATCCTTTCGGTTGTCGGAGTATTTGCGATTCTTTTAGTATACGCAGCGATTGCAGCCCGTATCCGAAAGAAGAGACGCATGCGGAAGCGTGAGGAGCTTCGCAGAAGAGCCATGGCGGAGCGTGCGCGACGCGCAAAATACGAGGCGGAGGACACGGATGAATATCTGTGATTATCTGCGGAAAAGGGCGATTTTTGAAAAATAGTGAAAGTGAATAACTCGCCTTTGGTTTACTGTTGATTTTTTGTTATAATAATAGATTGCAACAGTATTTTACTTATGGTAGAATTGAGGCGATGGGATACGAATCCCTTGCAGGATAGATATTATCTTATAATTGAGTGCAGGAAGGCAGAGGTCTTCCGAACGGAGGTATTTTTATGAAGGCTACAATTATTGGCGCAGGTGCTGTAGGATCTACGATTGCATTTTCCCTTGCTACCCACGGAACTGCATCCGAGATCGTTTTGATTGATATTAATGAGGAGAAGGCGAAGGGCGAGGCTATGGATATTCTTCAGGGAAGTCCTTTCTTCGGTTCTATGTCCATCATCGCAGGCGGTTATCCGGATGCGGTTGACTCCGATTTCGTTATTATTACTTCCGGTATTCCGAGAAAGCCCGGTCAGTCGAGACTTGAGCTTGCGCAGACCAATGTCAACATCATGAAGGACATTGCAACGCAGATTTCCAAGTATGCACCGAATGCGATTTACATCATCGTAAGCAATCCGGTTGACGTTATGACCTATGCATTCCACAAGTTCTCCGGCATTCCGGAGAATCGTATCATCGGTTCCGGTACCATTCTTGATTCCGCTCGTTACTGCGCAAAGCTCGCTGAGATTTATGAGACAAGCCAGGGCAATGTAAATGCTTACATTTTCGGTGAGCACGGTGATTCCTCCTTCGCTGTCTGGTCTCTTGCGAATATCGCAGGTGTTTCTCTTGAGCAGTATCAGGAGCGTTACGGTGAGAAGATCAAGTCCTTCCCGGCATATGACCGCGCAGAGGTTGAGGATTTCGTTAAGAAGTCCGGCGGTATTATCATCGGTCGTAAGGGTGCTACCAACTACGCAATCGCAGTTTCCGTTGCATACATCGTTCGTACCATCGTAACCGGTATGAACACCGCAATGACCGTTTCCACGATGCTTCACGGCCAGTATGGTCTTGACGGCGTATGCCTCAGCACGCTTGCAATCGTTGGCAAGAACGGTGTTGAAGGCCTTGTAGAGGCTCCGCTTACCGAGGATGAGCTTGCACGTCTTAACAAGAGCGCAGAGAATCTGAAGAGCGTTATTCACAGCCTGAATCTTGACTAATTGTATGATGATTTCGGAGGCGTGTGTTCGCACACGCCTTCTTTTATGCCTATCAATGAATGTCTGTTCCTGCACCGATTATTGAAGAAAAGGTTGCATCGGCTGCCGATTTGGACACGCAAAAAACACATTTATTGATTATAATAAGCAAGATTTTTCGCTTACTAAGTAAAGCGGATGATGCGAAAGCGTCATGGAAGAAGGATTATGAATGAAAGACAAGGCTACGTGATTCGCCGTGGTGCATAGAGAAGGTGCACCGGTGTATCAAAGTAAGCCTTGTTAAAAATCCGGTGACGATACACCGATTTGCAAAGGAGAGAACTATGAGTAAGAAGATTTTATTGGTTGTCGCAGTGCTTGTGCTTGCGCTTTCTTTCACAGGCTGCGGGAATAAGAAGGGCAATGGCTTCGCAACGACGACTCCGTCCCCTTCCGCCGGAGCGATCACTCCTCCCACTGTTCATGTGTGCGGCGGTGAGGTTGTACTTGGCGATTATGCTTTGCTTGACCTGTCCGCAATCAGCAAGGGTGTTTCCGAAGCGGATGTCGAGAAGGAGTTTAATACGCAGCTTGAGGAGGTACTTGCAGAGTATCCGAACTATGTTCGCGACGAGTCCCGTGACGGCACCGAGGTCAAGGAAGGCGATACGGTCAACATTGATTATGTCGGCAAGCTTGACGGCGTAGCTTTTGACGGCGGTAAGGACACCGATTATGACCTGACAATCGGTTCTCACACATTTATCGAGGATTTCGAGACCGGACTGATCGGTAAGCAGGTTGGAACGACGGTTGATATTGAGACCAAATTCCCGGACACCTACCAGAACGAGGAGCTCCGCGGTAAGGTTACCGTTTTCACGATTACGATTAATTACATTGGGCAGAAGAAGGAAGGCGCGGATGATACCTACATCAATCGTCTTTCAAAGGGAACCTATCCGACGATGAACGATTTCCGTAATGCGCTGAAGGCTGAGATGGAGAAGCAGGCTGAGGCAGAATATGAGGATCGTGTTTATGATGCCGTTATCAATCAGATGGTTGAGAACTCTCAGTTTGTAACCATTCTTGATGAGGATGTCAAGTATTACGAGGATGACATGATCGGCTATTATAAGGAGATTGCGGAGTACTACGGTATGGCAATGACGGATGTTGCCACCCAGCTCGGTTTCTCCGATTACGACAAATTCCTTGACAACTGCCACGAAGAGGCAATCAAGAACGTAAAGCAGTATATGGTGCTTCAGAAGATTGTTGCCGATGAGAAGATTGTTGTTTCCGATGAAAAATACACAGAGCTTCTTAACGGCTACATGTCCTCGACGCAGACGACCGACCGCGAAAGCTTTGAGAATATGTACTCCAAGGAGTATCTGAACTACTGTATGGTTAACGACCTTGCGCTTGAGCTTCTGGTTGAGAAGGCTAAGAGTAACGCACAGTAGGATTAACCTATGACTGATATGAAGAGGATTAGAAATCGAATCCTGTCACTTCTTTTGGTAGTGCTCTGGTGCGGGCTGATTTTTGGTGCATCGGCGCAAAACGGTAAGGAGTCCGGTGCCCTGTCGGGAATGATTGTAGACCTTGTGATGCGCCTTTTTGGCTTGTCATCAGATCGGATACATGATGTGCTGACGCTTCTTGTAAGAAAGGGTGCGCATATGTCTGAATATGCGATTCTTCTTCTGCTTCTTCTGTGGCTTCTTAGTTCCTGGACGAGTCTTCGGGGCGTGGGGCTTTACAGCCTTTCACTCGGGATTGCGGTAATATTTGCCGCAAGCGATGAATACCATCAGACCTTCGTTGACGGAAGAGCCGGCTCGGTACGAGATGTTGTGATTGATTCGTGCGGCGCGGTGCTGATGTTGGGGGTAGTCCTGATTGTGCGAAGACTTCTTCGAAGGAATACGGCGGCTCCGACTGGGGAATCATAGAAAATATACTAAAATTTTAGGCTCCGGTTTTCTGTTTTTGGTCATGTTGGCATGACGCGGGCAGAAGACCGGAGCTTTCTTCGGCAAAAGGTAGAAAATACGGCGAAAGCCTTGTATTTGCTGATGATTTTGGTATGATTTTACTATAGAAACCTGCTTTGAAGGTTTTATTTTACGGAGGAATGAAAAGATTATGGCTACTAAGAAAGTTGATGTTATGGAGACTAAGGCAGCTGAGAAGGCTGAGACGAAGAAGGCTGAGACTGCGAAGAAGGCAGAGGCTGCTAAGAAGGTTGTAACCGAGAAGGTTGTTGAGCCCGCTAAGAAGGCTGCTGCTAAGACCGCTGAGGTTGCTAAGAAGGCTACCACCGAGGCTAAGAAGACGGTTGCTAAGGTTACCGAGAAGAAGGCTAAGGTTGTATTGCAGTTCGCAGGCAAGGAGATCAATACCGAGGATATCGTTGCTGCTGCTAAGAAGGCATACGCTTCTGACAACAAGGCTGCAGTGAAGGAGCTTACCGTTTATGTTAAGCCCGAGGACAATGCAGCATACTATGTTGTAAACGGCACCGTTACCGGTAAGGTTGAGCTGTAATTCGATTAACGCTCAGCGAAGCTTACGGCGAACCGGTCGGTCAGACCGTCCGTGCAGTAGATGCTGCCGTCCGTAAGCACATAAATTGCATACGTATCAGGAATTTCAGAGAGCATGGTATTTCCCTCCTCAGGTGAGCGGGAATAGCATGCTTTCGCTGTTATCTGCGCCAAAGCGGCGGAGGGACTTAAGACGAAGACGGAGAGGTAGTCCTGCTCAGAAGGGCGCCCGGTCCGAAGATCAAGATACGGGTGCACCTGGGTATGCTCGATACTTTTTGAGTACAGTGCCCTGTGAGCCCCGGAAACGGCGTAATTACGGCAATAAAGCGTGCAGACAGGGAATTCGCCGTCCGCCTTATAAGAATGCAGGGAAACGGCTGCTGCGGCGTTTTCGTCGGCCTCCCTGTAGTATGCAGTATTATCAATGCATAGACTTGCGGAGTCGATACCTGCCTCCCCAATCGCGGTTGCCAGAACATCGATGCAATAGCCGGCAAGGTAGGACTCTGTATCTAACATAATATCATCAGAGCTGTAAGAGAGTGTGTTAACCGTAAGAAGGAGTGTGCGGTAATCACAAAGCGCCCGTGCCGCGGCGATTGCCTCCTCGGTAGGGAGCGAATCCTCTTCGCTTATATTCCAAAGAAGGCGAAGCGGTTCATCGGTAAGATCAAATGCACCACCCGTCTGCTCACTCAGGGTAAGGCCGAGCATTACCATTGCAGCCTGCCGGTCGGTAAGAGAAGCCTGAAGCCCGTGGGAATTATTTAACCGAAAGATTCCTCCGATCTCCTCGGCCGAAGAAAGCTCAAGCCGAAGGGAGCGAAGCTCGCTTTTCAGATAAGGGAGCAGCTCATCGATACGGCTGTTTGATTGCAGTACTGCCGGAGTATCCTCCTCCGATAAGGAGGCGGAATACAGATAATTCCCGGTGATGCTTTCGGGGACGGAAGGCGCATTGGGAGTGGGGAAATGCCCGATTCCGGACGTAGGTTCAGGTGTAATGGAAGCAGGCACCGAGGTCGCCTCCGTTGGCGTTCTTCGGCCGCAGCCGGCAAGTAAAATGCATAACAAGAGAAGGGGAATCAGAAGCTTCTTCATTGCAGTCTCCTTGGTAATTCTTACGATGACATTTTCTCACAGACGGGGCGGTTTTGTCAATTGAAGAGGGGGCGGAATCTTGACAAAGCGGGGATTTCTGTGGTAGATTTATTGGTAAGAGCAGAGATGAAAACTGCCTGCGCTTTGGTCGCTTTGCCGATAGTCGAAAGCTTCCGGCAGTGCCTCCGAAACAGAAAGGAGATAGAAGAATGTTTAAGGAATTCAAGAAATTCATCATGCGCGGTAACATGATCGATCTTGCAGTTGGTATGATCATCGGTTCCGCTTTCAATGCAATTGTCGGTTCTTTGGTAAACGACATCATCATGCCGCTTCTCGGCTGGGCAATCGGTGATACCGATTTCACCAACCTGTACCTGGTACTTGGTAAGCTTCCGGAGGGCGTAACCGCTGCACCGGCTACCCTTGCTGAGGCGAAGGAACTGGGAATCGCTACATGGAACTACGGTAATTTTATTACCGCTGTGCTTCACTTCCTGATTATGGCATTTATCGTATTCCTTATGGTTAAGGGTATGAACAAGCTTGCTGAATCCAAGAAGAAGCCTGAAGAGCCGAAGGCTCCTACCACGAAGAAGTGTCCTTATTGTAAGTCCGAGATCAGCATCGAGGCAACCCGTTGCCCTCACTGCACCTCCGAGCTTCCTAAGGATGAGAACTAGCATAGTCTGATCAGAATGCAGAAAGACCTTGAAATATGGTAACATGTTTTAAGGTCTTTTTTTGGTTATTCTGAAATCAGGATATCATCGACAGCGATGGTCGATTCATTCAAATGAATGAGGGCTTCTAACCTTCAAGCGTCTCAATAGAAAGATCAATCAGAAGCCAGTCATACATGGGATAATCAATCGTATGACCGCAGTAGGTGCAGGCTTTGCCGTCGTATAAGCTGTAGGCGCCGCCGCAGCTTTGGCAGTGCACCTTGCTTGGCTCGAAGATATCCGTTGTCTGATTCTTAAGGTGCTTTACAAAGGACATCGTGATTTTGTTTCGCTTCCATACGGCATTGCCCGAAGACGCCTGATAATGTAATAGCATGGCATTCATGACAACATCGATCAGAACGTAGGGGTCACTTTTCTTGAAGTTCTTCGTTTCTATCTCCTGGATATCCAGATCGATAACATCTTCAAACTGCGGGAAGCTCGGTGCGACATCGAAATCCTCGTCGGCAAGGTTTCTAAGGGCATTGGCATCTTCTGCGAAAACGATGGAGTACAGCTTGTTTCGCATGCTGTTATAAAAGGCGGTAGGCGAGAAGAGCGGATCAACCTGGGCCATACGATACTTTAGCACCTGGTCATATTCCTTCTGCTTCCCTTCGTGATATAACGAAAAGCCGAGATCAACCCTTCCGCGGAGCTTGTCCGTAAATGTTTGTCCGACCTGCTTCTGCGAATAGCCGGCCACACGAAGTGACAGATCGCGTATCGTAAAATGTGTACCGCAGTACGGGCATCCAACCAAAAGCTCCTCGCGGGCTGCATAGTTTCCGCAGCTGGGGCATAAAAGCATTCCGGTAGCGTTATTCTTCGCACCGGCCAGAAGATAGTGGCAGATTCGCCAGTCCTCATCACGGTAGATTTCTCTGCCCGCCGAACGATAGCTTCGTTTCAGCTTGATGGCCTCGTTGACCTCTGCGACATCGAATTGTGAAGAGCTATAGCGCTGTACCTCCATTCCGATAGTGACAGAATCGATATCGGCCGATCTCTCGATGGTCATAGTGATGCCTTTTCGGTCAAGACGTTTTCTCTGCGCAAGCAAGGAGTAGCCGAGATCCTGTGTGATATGTCCGATGGCAGTCCGCTCCGTGAAATACGCATACAGCTCACTCTTAAAGTAGTTGACCATCTTTGAGACCTCTTCGTCGTACGAAACGGAGACTGTCTCGTTCACCGTGTCCTCTGCGACTACATTTTGCGCCTTTGATTTACGAATCTGGCCACTTGCATAGAGTAGTGTCACATCGATGTCGGGAACCTCTACCCATACAAGGTCATTCTCGTAGGCCTCATCGGTTGGAGCAAGGCTTTCCCGCTTAGTAAGACCGCCGGAACTGAGAATCTGATAGATGGCACTGACCCTTCCGACTACGGAATGGACGCCGAGCCTGTTCCCGCGAACACATTCAAGCTCTAACAGATCGCCGATTCGCAAAACTCCTTCGGTAACCTGCACATACAGCTGTGCAGAACGCTCTGCCTGCCTCGTTTTATAAAGGCGAAGGTAGACGGTATCTGTATTCTTTTTCACAGAGGCCTTTGCAAGGTAAGCCTGCTTATTGCGGCTGTATGCCTCTGTGGGATCCTTTTTCGTGAATAAACCCATGAATTATCCTTTCGAATGTTATGCCGCTTTCTGCGGCAACAGATAATTATTATAGCTGTCCTTACCGGGAATCGCACCATCCGAAGAGATAGTTTCCCGGTGGGATAGAAAAGCCTGCAGGCTACTATTGAATGCCTTCTACGGCAAAGCCGCTTTTCGCGGCTGCGATTGCAAGCTCTGTTCGTGAGGAATAGCCGGTCTTCGACAGAAGATTTCCAAGATGGAAGCGGATGGTATTGATGCTTACATACAGCTCGTCCGCAATCTCCTGATTGGAATACCCCATCGCAAGCAGCCTCAGTACCTCGAGCTCACGGTCGGTAAGGGCAGAGCTGTCGCACAGCCCAAAGGATACAGTTGGTGTCTTATCGGGCCAGATATGCTGTCCGGCCATCGTCTGATCCATAACCGAAAGCATCGGGGCGTCCTGTACCTCCTTGTACCAGAAGGAATCGACACCGGCATTTCTTGCCTTTTCGAGAAATGTGGCATCGGGCATGGAGGTGACGGCAAGGATTTTGATATGCGGGTAGCTTCCCTTGATTTTTCTTGCGGCCTCAAGACCATTTACCTCATCGGACATGACAATGTCCATAAGGATCAGATCCACGCCGCCCTTTGCGCAGTAAGCGTAGGCCATTTTCGCGGAGGAAATGGCAGCAGTCAGGACGTAATTATCCGAGTGGGTGACGATACTTTCAAAGTACTGTCTGGGAAGAGCCTGGTCATCGACGATCAAAACTTGATAGGGCATCGGTTTCGACCTCCTTTACTAGAGTAATAGTTAAGTGATAGCGGGGCGATACGGCAATCTCGAACCTTCCGCCCGCCTGCTCGGTCAGGTCACGCAGGGAGCGAAGACCGCCGGTTTCGGTAATCCCTTCGACGGGAAGCGTATTATTGTCCGTAAAATGCGCCGTGACTGTCCGAGCATCCTCCCGGATACGGACAGAAAGCGTATCGCCGTTCGTGTGGCGAAGGATATTGGTAAAGCACTCGTGAATCGCAGTTGCGAGAATATGCCGGTTTGGCTCCGTCTCGGGAAGCGTTCCGTCTATCTCAACCGAAACACCGAGATCACGCGCGGTTGAAAGGATGAGCGCATACTCATCCTGCGTTTCGGAAACCGCTTCCTTCTGGAGAAAGCGGATGTTACCCTGTAAGCGCGTAAGGAGCTCCTTAAGCTCCTGTTCGCTGCCGCCTGAGACAAGGTAGTGCTTGATGGCAAGAAGGCCGGTGCCAAGCTCATCATGAATGTGAATCTTGGCATTCAATATCTCCTGCTGGGTGATAACCTGTTCAATCTCTCTATTGTAGGCTAACAGCTTTCTGTTCAGCTCCTGCACGGTAGCCTGCCGTTTCGCAAGCATTTGTGTCTTCTGATAAGCTTCTGTTACGTTGTAAGCGATAAGAAGCGTGTAGTGTGCGGAAGAGCTTTCCAGCTCGTCCTCGGTAAATGACCAGACGCTTCCATCGGGCAGGGAAACGGCGAAATCGGTAAAGTCCGACCTACGCTTCCGAAGCGCCAGAACGAATTCGTTGCCATTTAAAAGCGGCAGATTGATAAGACTGCGGCAAAACTGCTCCATCGTCTTATTGCGAAGCGTTATCCTGCCGTTTGGCTCGAAGGCACAGATGCCGACCGGAAGCGTTTCAATCGTTTCCTTGATGGACGCCGAGGTGATATGCGTGTTGTACCAGTGCCGCATCGAACGAATCAGAAGAACTTCGACGATTGTGAGAAGCGTGCAGAGGGAAAGCAGCAACAGTGCCGGAAGCTTTGCATACTTTGCGACGATGCGAATCATGAAAGGGGTTACGGCATTTTGTGAGGTATAGCCGACCGTACACTGAAACAGCGTGTAATTGATAAAGCAAAGAAGCAAAAGCAGTGCATTTCGAAGCGGGGGAGCGATTCGCCGCCTGTCCCGGAAGCCTGCAATTAAGAGGTACACGGCACCTAGGAAGAGAAGTATCTGCCAGCTGCTGAAAAGCCCCAATGTAAGATGGGAGAGGGAGGAAATCGGTCTCATAGACTGCTACCTCCTTCCTTTTTTGTGACGGTAATCGTTATCGCACCGTCATCGTTCTGAACGGTAGTGAGGAAGCCTTCGTCGAAACGAGCGACGGAGCTTTCGAGCGAATCCATGTCCGCACCTTCAGCCTGTAGCGTCATTCGTAAAACCGGCAGACCTGACCGCATGGTAATGTTGACAAGCAGATATTGAAGGGTATCAAGACAGCCTTCCACCACGGCCTCGAAGGCTTCGTACAGACAGAGCACGGTATCTGCGGAAAGCTCACCGGCGGGGGTAATATGAAGCAGTGCATCCACCCCGCCAAGCTTAAGATACTCGCAGGATTCGCGGATGGCGGAAGCGAGCTCCTCGGTTGGGATGTGCCCCTTGTCTTCCTTTAAAAGCTCCATATTGCTGCGCCTTTTGATATAGGCATTTAAAAAGGCAAGCTTCGCAAGGCTCTTCTCATCGACGTTCTCATCAAGCAAATGTCCGATTGTATCAAGCTGCGGGCTTACGATTTCTGCGATTCGGTTGTAGAGGACATTTCTCGCACGCAGGCGGGGCTGCTCCTCCTTCAGGCTGTTCTCGGTCTTAAGATACTCGTTTCTACTTTCGATACTCTCGGTTGCCTTTTCAATCTCCCGGTTCAGTCTGAGGATTTCTGATAGGTCGACAGCCCAGGTAACACTGCCGCCCTTGATTGGCTTCGTGTGAAGCTGCACGGTCTCGGTATGCCTACCCATCTCCTTAGCGACCTCAGCGCTGTAAACAGGTGTGCCGTTTCCATCGGCAATGACAAATGGCTTGTTAGCAAGCCTTGCGATAGTACGGTAGCTGCTGTTTGCGGGAATCAGGCCAAGCTGGATGCAGGACTCCTCCATGCCGATGATGCTCATGGCAAGACATTCGATAAAAATCCATACGCTTGTGCCCGCAATCTTCGGGATGTCGAAAATACTGAGAACGACGAGAATTCCGTAGAGCGCAAAATAAAGCGGCATCCAGAGCTTTCTGCCGATGCTCGGAATCCGGCATTTTCTGATAGCAAGATAGAGAGAAAATGCAAGTACACCAATCGTCCAGATGTATATCGAATAGAACAGTATGCCGTGTGTGTAGGTGCCGGAGACACCCTCGGTTCCTGAGGTGAATCGGAATATGAGCTGATGCAGGTCGTTGGTCATAACAAGAAGAAGCAGAAGGACGGCCGGAATCAGCATAAGTAAAAAGCGACGGTCTGGTTTCTCATCCTCCTGCAGATGCAGGTGCAGCACAACGAAAAGAAACAGAACCGGAATCAGTATGATCGGAATGTAGTATCCGTACCAGAAGTAGCGGCATGCGGTAAGAAATTCTTCAAACACGCGATAACGGCACATCTGCAGAAAGAATGCGGTCATAAAAAGAACCGCAGTTAGGAGCATCAAGTGACGTACGCGACGATCCACAATACGGTAATCAATCGTCACCGCCCAGACAAGCACAAGTGCGCTGTAATAGATCTGTGCGATGCAGCTCGTAAAATCCCACGGGCCCGCAATAACATGAATGAAGCCGCCCAAAAGGAATGCGAGCGTAAAAAGTCCCGTAACCATATATTCTTTTCTGCTGCTCGTTCGCATGGTGCTCCCTTCTGTGGTCATACATTCTTGCTATGGCAAATGCCGGGTGCTATTACATTCTGCATTATATCCGAATATCGGGATAAATACAATATAAGACGAAAGCCTTACGGGCGGGAATTTGCCGTGCCTGTCCTTTCCATATAAAAGAAAAGCATGATACCCATATTGCTATGGAATATCATGCTTTCATGTTACGTTCTGATTGGCCGGGGCTTTTCTTTACTGCATGTAAGCCTGTGCAGCCTGGCAGTAGATGTACATTGCAAGAAGCAGGGCTTCAAGCTCAGGGTCTCTTTCATACTGCGTGAAGAAGCCTGCAGCATAGGAGTATGCGGATGCGGCAATGGAAAGCTCTCCAACGGAGGCTACATGCGCCGTAAGCAGCTCCTGTGCGGGGATGTCTGTCAGTTCGATGTAGCACAAACCGTTACTCATGACAACCGGTGTTACCATAGTGCCGTCGATGGTGAAGCTTACCTCGGAAAGGTTATCAACCATTGGCATGAAGTAGTAGCGGAGCGTTACCTTCGAATTCAGTAACAGAGAGTGACCGAAGAAGGCCATCTCAGTGGAATCACCGTCAATCGTCAGTGCATAATCGTTGAATACATCAGCCTCAGGAATCACAAGCTCGGATACATCGATACCGTCGATTGCGGAAGCATCCTCGTTGTAATCGAAGTAGGACTGTGACATTGAGCCGTAATGAAGCATTGCCTTAATGAGGGTGGTGAGTGCCTCATCTTCCGCATAAACGGTAAGATACTGCTCGCCGATTTCCTTCACGGAGGTGGACTTTGTACGCATTACATTGCCCTCGCTGTCGTACATCGTGCATACGATCTCGTCGGTCATCTGCTTTGCATACTTCGGAAGTGTAAACAGGTAGAAGCCTTCTGCCGCGCCTTCCGTAACCTTTGCCGCAGCAATCTCATCACTATTGAAGCTAAGCTCATCGATGACGATGCGGGAAGGAATCTCCTTCAGGGCATCGAGGTTCAGGTAGAAGTTTACGCCGATTGCACCGCCAAGTGTCAGGGTGATCATATCGGTAATCGGAGAGATTACATAGTAACCGTCTTCGAAGCTGGTGGTATGACCGGGTGCCAGATACTCAAAAGGAACGTCTTTAGTGAAGCGGCCGCCGTAAACGGTGAAGCGCTCCGCAGCATCCATTGTAAGCTCGTCACTTACATTCCATACGATATCGAAGGTACCGTTTTTAATGGTAAGCGCCGTCGGGTTCGACTCGGTGAGGCTGTCCCAAAGCTCATAATCAATGGAACCGGTAATGGTTCCGGTCGTATCAATATTGATGATGACACCGGCAGGGTAGTAGCTGGAAGCACAGAGGTCAAATGCAATCTTACCCTTCTTTGCGAGGATGGAGGTATTTCCAAGCACATCGCAGCGTCCGGTAATATTGGAGATGACATAGCCAAGCTTCGGCGACTTGCTGCCATCAAGCGTCATATCGACAAGAGTCAAATCCGCGTAGTTCTGAATCAGATCCGCAACGAAGATGGAGGTGGTCGACAGGGTACCGTTTTTGAGCGTTACCTTGGCGTTCTCATACAGTCTGAAGCCTGTCAGCTCAGCAGCGGAAACCTCAGCCGTCTTATCAATATTGTAACTGTGTGTATTGAAATCAAGAATCAGATTCTGACCTTCGAGAACCTTGATTCCGTTTCCTACAGAATCTGTAAGAAGTACAACCGTTGTCTCCGTACCGTCCGTAGGAACTGCAGCAATTGCTTCGGTCAGAGAAGCGAAGGTTCTGTCGTTGATTGCGGCAACTGCCGTAACCAGCTCATAATACTTACTCGTCTGATTCAGCTTGGTTGCAAGGCCCTCAGCCAGATATTCGTTCGGAACATCTACAGAGAACTTACCGCCGGATACTACGAAGTTCTCCTTCGCCTCCTCAGTAAGTACCTCCTCTACAGCCCAGGTGATATCGAAGGTACCGTTCTTAATGATAAGTCCGGTCTTGTTCT
>JAKSPO010000013.1 GCA_024404675.1 Lachnospiraceae bacterium | reverse complement strand
GTTATTATGCTTTTTTGAGAAGAGCTGCCACACGTTAGTGCGACAGCCCCTTGTTGCTTTTCATTGAAATCTATTGTTGACCGAGAGCTTTGGGAGGACTTATTGCGCCAGAAACTCCCGAATGCGCTGCAGGTTCTTAAGCGCGACCTCACGACCGGTATCGTAGGTTGCCTGAAGCTTGTTAATGTCTCTTTCAAGACGTCCTGCGGGAAGAATGTCGGGCGGACAAAGTACGAGTGCACTTCCCTCTGCTTCCTTCTCCATACAATATGCAATCGTTCGGTTATAGCGGAGATGACGCTTCGTCATCGCATTGTAGATCACCGGATTGCCGAGGGAGGTTGCCTTCAGAAGAAGCGAATTGCTGCTTGGCTCCTTAACATAGCCACGTGGCTGTGTCAATACGACCAGATTGCGGTCGTAGCCGCGCTTCTCCATGAATTTGATCGGGACGGGCTCGACAAGGCCGCCGTCGAGGTATCTGCGGCCGTTAATCTTCACGGGGCGGGATATATACGGCAGAGAAGCACCGGCACGAAGCCAGACCATATCTGTGCCATGCCCGTCTTTACACAGGTGGTAGACGATGCGACCGGAATCGATATCCGTAGCACCGACATAAAGCTCCATCGGATTGGCGGCGAAGGCTTCATAATCAAAGGGATCCAACTTGTTCGGAAGGACGTTGTATGCGAAATCGGCGTTAAAATAGTCTCCGGTTGTCAGAAGGCTCTTCACGCTCATATAGCGATCATCATTGATATAATTCAGATTGTAACGAAGTCCACGGCCGACCTGGCGAGACTTCAGATTGCAGCCAAAGCATGCTCCGGCAGAGATTCCGGCGGCACCGTCAAAGGAAATGTTGTGCTCCATCAGAACGTCGATTACGCCACAGGTAAATATGCCGCGCAAACCGCCGCCTTCCATTAATATGCTGGTTTTCATAGGCACTCCTCTCATTTATCGATATTCGTATTATACCAAGAGGTGTAGAAAAGTGAAAGATGGCAAGCACAGGAAAACATCTCAATTATCATTGAGAGAGAAGCGCGGATGTGCTATAATATTGTTCAAATGCAGAGTAATGGGAGACTATTATGGAAAATACGAACACGAATTATTCGCAGAGTGTAACGGCGGTTGTCATCAGGGACGGCCGTGTGCTTCTTGCAAGACATACTTATGGCGGCGGTGCCGGCAAGCTGATCATTCCGGGAGGATATGTAGAATACGGAGAGTCTCCGCAGGCTGCCGTTATCAGAGAATATGAAGAGGAGACCGGTGTTCTGGTGAAGCCCGGGCAGATTATCGGAATTCGCTTCAACGCACACGACTGGTATGTAGCCTTCCGTGCGGAATATGTGTCCGGAGAGCCTCGTTCCGATGGGGATGAGAACAGCGAGGTGCTTTGGGTTGATGTAAAGGAGGCACTGGAGCGGGAAGATGTGCCGGAGCTTACGAAGAAGCTGATTGTATGCGCTATGGCGGAGGGAGACGGTTTCGTGCAGCTTCCGTATGAAAGCGCACATCATGCCCCGTTTTCACTTTACGGAATCGGCGAAGAGAAGCCTAAGAAGGACGAATAGATATCATTACAGGAGAAGGAGTGGTAACTGATGGCAGAGATGATTCAGATGGATGAGAAGACCTGGAGAGTGGAGGATGGATTTGTCCGTTTCTTCATTCTTGCGGGTAAGGAGCGTGCGGCAATGATCGACAGCGGCTTTGCCTGCCCGAATGCGAAGGCAATCGCGGAGGAGCTAACCGGACTTCCGGTTATATTACTGAACACCCATGGAGACGGTGACCATACCTCGGGCACCGGTGCATTTGCCGAAATCCACATGAGCCGTGCGGACTACGAGTGCTGCGGCATCGCAGAAAAATACCCCGGCACCAAACTTTGCGCTGTTGGGGACGGGGTTAAGGTATCACTTGGAGAACGCACGCTCGAAATTATCGATATTCCGGGCCATACAAAAGGAAGCATAGCAATCCTCGACGTGGAAAGAAGAATGCTTTACGCCGGAGACTCCGTGCAGACGGGAACCATCTTTATGTTCGGAGCTTCCCGGACGAAGGAGCAGTATCCGCTTTCGCTTGAAAAGCTTGTCGGGTTATCTGACAGATATGATTCCGTTGTGGCCTCGCACAGTGAGCCGGTGCTTCAGAAGGAACAGGTTTCGAAGGTGCTTGCGGCATGGAAACAGGTGCAGCGCGGTGAAGTGCCTTTTGAAACCGTTAATATGCACGGCACCGAGGTGAAGCAGTACCAGACCGCGGACTGCGGCTTCTACTGCTGAGAAGCGTAGGAAAGAAGCAGCTCGTTAATCTCGGGATGCGTGCGGCGAAGCGTAACGGGGCGACCGTTTTTATCAAAGAAGCAATGCATCGAGCGGCCGCTCAGAACGAGTGCGCCGGTAGCATGGTTAGTCATGGTATATTCGATCGTAAGACGGATGCCGGTGAAGCTGCCGACCTTTACCTCGATTTCGACCTCGTCGTCAAATGTGGTGGTATGCTTGTACTGGCACTCGACGCCGATTACCGGAGAGACAACCCCCTCCTCCTCGAGCCGGGCATAGCTACAGCCGATTTCGTCAAGAAAATGCACGCGCGCTTCCTCCATCCAGCGGATGTAGTTCGAGTGGTGCGTGACGCCCATTTTGTCGGTTTCGTAATAATGTACTTTGTGGATATAGTTTTCCATAGAGACCTCGTTAGTTAGTGTGAATTACCATTTGCGTTACAAAATAACTTATTAAGGAAAATGTACCTTATCTATTCCCCATCCGTCAACGGAAACCTGCCTTTCTCAAGTATCCTTGATGGAGGTGGGGCTTAAGAAACACTTTAGAAAAGCATCTGCCCCAAAGGGCGGAGCGTAGAAAGGAGAATCGACATGGATTCTAAGAAGAGTTTAGGTATCGTGGCAAAGGCGGCAATCGCGACGGGCACCGTTCTGGCCGTACATCTCGGCAGCTTCTTCGGCTCCTGCTTCTATAATATGAAGCGGATGGAGAAGCATCCGGACAAGAACAATATGATGCATGCGGAGGCACTCGGCCGCGGCAAAATCGATATCGAGAGTGACATCGACTGTGCTTACATCACCAGCATGATAAGCAGCTCGGAAATAGAGCTTCTGGGGGTGCCGGCTTCCGGCGAACTTACAATCGATATGACGATGTGTGCAGGGCGTGCGACGCTTGTGCTCCCCGCCGGGGCAAGGGTTGAATATGAAGGAACCGGTATTTTTGAAAAGCTTATAGATACCCGCGCGATCCGCGAGGAGGAGCCCGGATACAGAGTCCTTATTAAGAGACGCAACTGCTTTTCGAAAATAGTCCTCCTTGATCAGACGAGGGCGGAGTAGAAGCGTATGAAACCCGGTATTATTTTTGATATGGACGGAACGCTCTGGGACTCCGCGGCCCCGGTAGCGCGCTCGTGGACGGAAACAATTAAAAGAGAGGGCTACGACGGCCCGGTTCTTTCCGAAGCGGACATCATGCGTGTGATGGGCATGACAATGGAAGCCATCGCCGACAAACTCTTTGCCCCGCTTGAAAAGGCGGAGCGGACGAGGCTGATGCACGTCTGCGGCGAGGAGGAGAATGCATATCTTGAAAAGCACGGTGGTATGTTATACCCGAAGCTTGAAGAAACGCTTACGGTTCTTTCGAAGCAGTACCCGCTTTACATCGTGAGCAACTGTCAGAGCGGCTATATCGAAGCCTTTCTTTCGCACTACGGCTTCGGGCATTTCTTCTCGGATATTCTGTGCTATGGAGACAATCTTAAGAGAAAAGCGGAGAATATTTCGATTCTTGCGAAGAGAAACGGCCTCGAACGCGCATACTACGTTGGCGATATTCAGGCGGATTACGATGCTACGGTTGAGGCTGGCTATGACTTTATTCATGCCGGCTACGGCTTCGGAAGTATCGCTTCGGAGGTTCCTTTTATCAAAGAATTCGCCGAGCTTCCGGTGCTCCTTGAGAAATTAGAGCGCAAACGGAGTGATATCTGAGTGGAAATCACGGATTTTTCCTTGATTTCAAGAAATGGAAATTGAATTATTTCGGAAAATGTGCGATGATAGATAAAAGCGGTCGATTTCGGCCGACATGAATTTCGGTCATCGAAACGGGAAGGAATGGTATCAGAAGATGGACAAAAAGACTATTCTTGCAGAAGGCAAGGCAGTACTTGGAATTGAATTCGGTTCTACAAGAATCAAGGCAGTTGCAATCGATGAGAAGGGCAACGTGCTTGCACAGGGAGATCACGGTTGGGAGAATCGCTACGAAAACGGCGTCTGGACCTACAGCGAGGAGGATATCTGGGGCGGTCTTCGGGACTGCTACAAAAGCCTTGTGAAGAATGTAAAGGAGGAGTACGGCGTTACGCTTAGCAGCTTTGCCGCTATCGGCATTTCCGCAATGATGCACGGTTATCTTGCATTTGACGAAGCAGGAAAGCTTCTTGTTCCGTTCCGTACCTGGAGAAATACGATTACGGAGGATGCGGCTTCGGTGCTTACCGATGCCTTCGGCTTTAATATTCCGCAGAGATGGAGTATCGCACACCTGTATCAGGCGATGAGAAACGGTGAGGCACATATCGGTTCGGTTGCGCATTTTACCACCCTTGCGGGCTGGGTACATGAGAAGCTGACCGGCGAGAAGGTGCTCGGCGTCGGCGATGCTTCCGGTATGTTCCCGATTGATTCCGCTACGGGCGATTATGATGCACGTATGCTTGATATTTTCGACACACTTCCTGAAGCGAAAAAGGTTTCCTTTAAGCTTCGCGACATTCTGCCGAAGGTGCTTTCCGCAGGAGAGGCAGCAGGTGTACTTACCGAGGAAGGTGCTAAGCTTCTTGATGAAAGCGGCAATCTGAAGGCTGGAATTCCGCTTTGCCCGCCCGAGGGAGATGCGGGAACCGGTATGACCGCAACGAACAGCGTCGGTCTCAGAACCGGTAATATTTCCGCAGGTACCAGTGTCTTCGCGATGGTCGTTCTTGAGAAGCCGCTCAGCAAGGTATATCCGCAGATTGACCTTGTTACGACGCCCGACGGTGCCGCTGTAGCGATGGTACACTGCAACAACTGTACCTCCGATATCAATGCGTGGGTGAACCTGTTCGGCGAGTTCGGCAAGCTTATGGGCTATGAAATCAAGACGGGAGAGCTTTTCACGAAGCTTTATTCCGCAGCACTTGACGGAGAGCCGGATTGCGGCGGACTGCTTTCCTATAACTTTGTATCCGGTGAGCCGGTTGTGAACGTAGAGGACGGCGCTCCGATGGTTAAGCGTACGGCGGAAAGCCATTTTACGCTTTCGAACTTTATGAGAATGCATATGTATTCCGCACTCGGTGCTTTGAAGGTCGGTTTAGATCTCCTTCTGAAGGAGGAGGGTGTTAAGGTTGACAAGATGCTCGGTCACGGCGGCTACTTTAAGACGCCTGTTGTCGGACAGAAGATTGCAGCGGCAGCAGTAGGTGCTCCGGTTTCCGTTATGGAAACTGCCGGTGAGGGCGGCGCATGGGGTATCGGACTTTTAGCAGCATATATGCTTGCCTGCGGTCAGCAGAAGAAGAGCCTGCAGGAGTATCTTGACGAGGTAATTTTCAGCGATATGAAGGCTGAGACGATGGCGCCCGATGCTAAGGACGTTGCAGGCTTCGAGGCATTTATGAAGACCTTCAAGGCAGGTCTTAACCTGTAGGAACACTTGGCGCAACAGAGATTGGAGCAGTAAGTTTTTCTGTGGCTATGACGGAAATCAAGTCGCAAACCGATAAAAAGTGATATTGAGGCATTTCGCCCGGGAAGAAACCGGTTGAAATGCCTCTTCTTTTTTGCAATAATAAATATAGCTTCTAAGGAGATGTCGTAGCGTACGGCATTTGGCCGGGAAGGCGGAAGCCAGTGTATGGAGAGGAGGCAGCAACCGATGCCCGGAAGAATGATAAGGCTCTCTGATTTTCTTGCGCGTAAGAACAGGAATCAGAGCATTCAGCAGCCGTTTGACGAAGCGGAGGCGGAAGCAGCAGAGCAGGCAATAGAAGAATTTGACAAGATTGCTGCGAATTTGGACGAGGAGAAGATGGAAGAGTACGTTCTGGAGGGAATTCTTGGTACGAAGCATATCGGATAGCATGCTTGCCTCGTCTGACGCGGATGAGAGTTTATACGATAAAACAGGGCTTTCATAGCCCTGTTTTTGTGTATTTTGTGGCAAAATATACTGACATTTTTTGACATGGAATTCGGGCATTTTTTGGACAAAATGACGAGAAAAACGGGGAAAAGGTTCAAAAGTGACCGAAAAACTGTGATATTTTTCTTGACATGATAGCCATATGTGCTATAATCTGCATTAGTGAAGATAAATAATTTGGTGGTTTTGGCGAAGGCGTTTATCCTGCCTTGTAAGACCGTTCGGATGACAGCACAAAGGCTGTTCCGCCGGCCCATCAGATATAAGGATGATGCATTTATGAAAAAAAGAATACTTGTTCTCTTTTGCATTTCGGTTCTGCTTCTCGGCGTTCTTGGAGGATGCGGCAAGAAGCCGGCGGCTAAGAAGGAAAAGGAAACTGTTGAAGAATGGGCTTTCTTTCATGACAGAGAGAACGCGGTTATGATTTTTAATAAGGACGGTTCGGCAAGCTTCGATGGCAAGAGCTATAAGAGCTACGAAGTCGGCGAAAAGACAATTCGCTTTACCGCGGAGGACGGAACCGTTACCGATATTCGTTATTATGATGAAACGACGAAAGACGGAGAGTACAGACGAACCGTTTATCGTATTGTCGATTATAAACTGCAACCGAGTACGTTGACCGGTGATAGCCCGGTAATCGGATTATGGGTAGCTTCGGAAAGAAACTGGAGTTATCAGTTTACGGCTAAGGGGACGTTCTTAGAGGACGAGGTCCTTCCCGGTCACTACAGTGTTAAGGACGACGGAACGATTCTTCTTATCTATGAGGGAAATCTTCCTCAGACGGTATTCTACTATTCGATTCACGATGATGTGATGACGGTGGAATATCCGTGGGTTATGGTTAAGATGCCGTAACCATTGCTTCGGTCGTAAGCGGGCAACCGCTTTCGATAAATACTTCAGCGAAAGCTGAAAAAATTATTCTCATCCTTAAGGAGGACATTATGAAAAAGTTCCTTTCAACAATGCTTGTTGTTGTTATGGTATTGTCCCTTGCTGCTTGTGGCAAGAAGAACAATAATGACGACGGCAGCGATCCGAACGCAGCATATGTTGCACCTGATATGACGAAGAGTGTTACTCTTAACTTCTGGTCTATCTGCGTTCCGACTGATTCCAACCGTGGTGCTTATGATGATGCCATCAAAGACATGAAGGCTAAGTACCCGAACATCACCCTTAACGAGCTCGCTACTCAGAACGATGAGTACAAGCAGAAGATTAAGGATGCTTTCCAGGCTGGCGAAGTAGCTGATATCTTCTTCACTTGGTCTTGTGCATTCCTTGGTGATTTCGTTCAGGCTGGCAAGGTATACTGCCTTGACAACGCTTTCAAGGATCCTGATTTGAAGGATGCTATCGACACCAAGATGTGCAACAACTCTATGTACAACGGCAAGAAGTACGGTGTTCCGTTGACCATGAACATTGTTACCTTGTTCGCTAACATGGACATCCTCAAGGAAGTAGGTTACAACGATGTTCCTGCTACCTATGATGATCTTATGGCTTGCTGCGATAAGCTCGTTGCTGCTGGTAAGATTCCTTTCGGTTGTGCTGCTGGTGCTAACCAGGAGTGGTGTGTAACCGAGTATGTTGAGTCCATCATTGAGAAGTCTTGTGGCGCTAAGACTCTGGATGATATCTTCCAGGGACGTGCTTCTTGGGGCAATGCAGATGTTGCTTCCGCTATTGACAAGTTCCAGGATATGATCAAGAAGGGTTACTTCGATCCTAACGGTCAGTCCATGGATAATGAGCAGGTTAAGAACAACTTCATCGCTGGCAAGTACGCTTTCTACATCAACGGTTCTTGGAACTGTGCAGACTTCGCTAAGGTTGATGGTCTTAATGTTAAGGCTTCTGAGTTCCCGGTAATCGATGCTTCCAAGTCTAAGCTTGGTCAGCTTATCGGTGGTCCTTCCGATACTCTTGCAGTATTCGGCAATGGCGCTAACAAGGAAATCGCTGCTAAGTACGCTCTTGAGCTTGGTCGTTTGATCAGTAAGTATGGTTACCTTTGCGGTGCTGGTCTTCCGGCTTGGAAGGTTGACTATCCGGCAACTGATATCAATCCTCTTACCCAGGCTGTAGCTGAGATCGTTGACAAGTCCGACTATCTTGTACTCTTCGGTGATACCGCTATGAACTCTGTAGACAAGGACATCTACCTCAAGGAGATTGCTAATGTTTACGGTGGTCAGGTTAACGGTCAGAAGTTCATCGACGATTTGAAGAAGGCAATTCGTTAATTCTAATCGCTCGTAGAAAATGTGGCCTTTCCTGTAACGGGAGAGGCCGCATCTTTTTATAGTAAGGAAGGTAATCATGAATCGAAAATCCTCTGATACGGGTAGTATTATTGTATTTCTTCTGCCGGCAGTGCTCCTTTTTGTCGGCATTCTGGTAGCCCCTATTATCATTTCGACTTACTACAGTGTTTTTGACTGGAGATTCCCTTTTGATAAGGTATATTGTGGATTCAAGAACTATAAAACACTGTTTACATCGGATTGGTACCCTCTTTGGGGTAGTATCAAGAACGTCTTTGTTCTGGCGGCTCTTTCTTTGTTAATTCAGCTGCCGCTTTCTCTTGGACTTGCTCTGATGCTTGGTAGAGGAATTAAGGGTGAGCGTTTCTTCCTGTCCGTTAACTTCCTTCCGGTTTTGATTTCGACGGTTGTTATCGGTCTTCTGTGGAGACGTATGTATGATGCTGAGGGCGGTATCATTAACCCTATCCTTCGTTCTTTAGGAATTATCGGCGAGGAAAATATACAGTGGTTGGAAGCAAACGGTGATAAGCTTCTGATGGCTTGTATTATTCCGATGCTTTGGCAATATGTAGGCTATCACATGCTGCTGATGTATGCAGGCGTTAAGAGTGTTGCGCCTGAGCTTCGTGAAGCAGCAATGATTGACGGCGCTACACCTTGGCAGGTTGACCGTTTTGTTGTCATCCCGTCCATGAAGCAGGTACTTAAAGTTAGTGTTATCTTCTCTGTAACCGGTTCCCTTAAGTCTTATGACTTGGTTTCCATTCTTGCAGGAGATAGAACAAGTGCCGCAGCGGTACCTAGTACCGTACTTATGAATACGAAATCTATCGGTCTCTACGGAATGTCCAGTGCGTGCGCAGTTGTAATTATTATTCTGTGCTTCGTGGCCGCAGTGCTGATTAATGCTCTCTTTAGAGAAAGGGATTAATATGGCTAAGGATAATATGAAATTCAACTCGAGAGACTATTCACTTAAAAAATCCAGTCCTGTTGGACGCGTAATTTGTACTATCCTTTTGATCTTCTGGTCGTTGGTTAACCTCTATCCTTTGTTCTGGATGGTAACCCTTTCCTTGAAGGATAACCTTCAGATTAACGTAACGAACAAGTTCGGTCTCCCCAAGGGATGGCCGAGCCAGTGGCATTGGGAGAACTACACACATTCGGAGTTGGGCCTTTTGACCCGAGTTCCGGTATTCTTTAAGAACAGTATTATTATCACTGTTCTTGCTATCGGAATTGCACTTGTTGCAGCTATGATGGCATCCTATACTTTGACAAGATTCCAGTGGAAAGCAAGCGGTGCATTCAACAAGATGTTCCTGCTTGGTATCACGGTTCCTGTACAGGTATCCTTGGTTCCGTTGCTTGTAACCACCAGCCAGCTTGGTCTTACCGGAACCAGAATTTCCCTGATTATTCCGTATGCAGCATTCTCACTTTCCATGGCAATCCTGATTAGTAACGGTTTCATGGACAATATTCCGAAGGAATTGGATGAGGCTGCTTATATTGACGGATGTTCCCGTTACGGTGTATTCTTCCGTATCATTCTTCCGTTGATGAAGCCGGCTGTTTCTACAATCGGTATCTACTCCTTCCTGCAGTGCTGGAATGAGTTGATTATTGCAACGACCCTTGTAACGAAGGAAGAGATGAAGACGCTCCCGATCGGTATCAGAAACCTGGTTGGAACGAACAAGATTGACTACGGTATGATCGGTGCTGCTATTACAGTAGCTACCATCCCGATGGTTATCGTATACGTACTGATGAGTAAGAGAATTCAGGAGAGTTTCATTGCCGGCGCTGTAAAGGGCTGATCGAGAAAAACTGAATTAATTGAAAAGATAAGTCGGTTGCTTAGCAGCCGACTTTTTTCTATGCCAAAAACCGGAAAATGTGTAAAATAACCTTGCAACATAGCCTCCTTTGCTACAATATGACGAAAAAAGGCAAATGAATGATAATATGATTGTAAATTAAGTAAGTATGATTTATGATATACTATGTTTAATTAGAATCAGGCAAGATTTTAAAGATAGAAAAGAGGAAGACTGATGGTTATTAACAAGAAAGAGTTCAAAAAGAACGTTCAGGATTACCTGAAGACTTTTTACCGCAGAACCGTAGAGGATGCAACCCAGCAGCAGATTTATTCCGCTGTCGCATTTGCGGTAAAGGATTACATCGTTGACCAGTGGGCTGCCAGCCAGAAGCAGTTTGAGAAGCAGGATGCAAAGACTGTATACTATCTGTCCATGGAGTTCCTGATGGGACGTGCCCTTGGTAATAATATTATTAATCTGAAGGCGAATAAGGAAATTCGTAAGGCTCTTGAGGAGCTTGGCCTTGACCTTGATGCAATCGAGGATCAGGAGCCCGATGCAGCACTCGGTAACGGCGGTCTCGGTCGTCTTGCCGCATGCTTCCTTGATTCCCTTGCAACCCTTGGCTATCAGGCATATGGCTGCGGTATCCGTTACAAGTACGGTATGTTCAAGCAGCAGATTAAGGACGGCTATCAGGTAGAGCGTCCGGATGACTGGTTGGCTGACGGTAACCCGTTCGAGATTAAGCGTCCCGAGTATGCTTGCGAGGTTAAGTTCGGCGGATATGTTCGTTATTCCAGAGACGAGCAGGGACACGAGCATTTTACGCAGGAAGGATATCAGTCCGTACGTGCGATTCCTTACGATCTTCCGATCGTTGGCTATGGCAACAACGTAGTAGATACGCTTCGTATCTGGGATGCGGAAGCAATCGACACCTTCAACCTGGAGAGCTTTGATCGCGGTGATTACCACAAGGCAGTTGAGCAGCAGAACCTTGCTCGTCTGATCTGTGAGGTACTTTACCCGAACGATAATCACTATGCTGGTAAGGAGCTTCGTTTGAAGCAGCAGTATTTCTTCGTATCCGCAAGCATTCAGCGTGCGGTTGCAAAATATATGGAGACACATGATGATATTCACGGTCTTCCGGACAAGGTTGTATTCCAGCTGAATGATACCCATCCGACCGTAACCGTACCCGAGCTGATGCGTATTCTGATGGATGAGTACTTCCTTAGCTGGGATGAGGCATGGAGCATCACGAACCGATGCTGTGCTTACACCAACCACACCATCATGTCCGAGGCACTCGAGAAGTGGCCGATCGAGCTCTTCTCCCGTCTGCTTCCCCGTGTATACCAGATTGTTGAGGAGATCAACCGTCGCTTTGTAGCACAGATTCAGGAGCGTTATCCCAACAATTACGATAAGATCCAGAAGATGGCTATTCTGATGGACGGTCAGGTTCGTATGGCAAACCTTGCAATCGTTGCAGGCTATTCTGTTAACGGTGTTGCAAGACTTCATACCGAAATCCTTAAGAAGGAGCAGCTTCGTGACTTCTACGAGATCTTCCCGGAGAAGTTCAACAATAAGACCAACGGTATCACCCAGCGTCGTTTCCTGCTTCACGGTAATCCGCTTCTTGCAAGCTGGGTAACCAGTAAGATCGGCGACGAGTGGATCACCGATCTGCCGCACCTTGACGAGCTGTCTGTTTATGTAGATGACAAGAAGTGCCAGAAGGAGTTTATGAACATCAAGTATCAGAATAAGCTTCGTCTGTGTCAGTATATTAAGGAGCACAACGGTGTTGATGTTGATCCCCGCTCCATTTTCGATGTTCAGGTTAAGAGACTGCACGAGTACAAGCGTCAGCTTCTGAACATTCTGCACGTTATGTACCTTTACAATCAGCTTCGTATGAATCCGGAAATGGATTTCTATCCGAGAACCTTTATCTTCGGTGCAAAGGCAAGTGCAGGCTATCGCCGTGCAAAGGCAATCATCAAGCTCATCAACAATGTTGCTGAGGTTGTTAACAACGATAAGTCCATCAAGGGCAAGCTGAAGGTTGTATTTATCGAGAACTACCGCGTTTCTAACGCTGAGTGGATCTTCGCTGCTGCGGATGTATCCGAGCAGATTTCCACCGCAAGTAAAGAGGCTTCCGGAACCGGTAACATGAAGTTCATGCTGAACGGTGCGGTTACACTTGGAACAATGGATGGCGCTAATGTGGAGATCGTAGAAGAGGTTGGCAAGGAGAATGCTTTCATCTTCGGTCTTTCCTCCGATGAGGTCATCAGCTACGAGAATAACGGCGGCTACAATCCTCGTGAGATCTACAACACCGATCAGGACATCCGTATGGTGATGACACAGCTGATCAATGGCTTCTACAGCCCTGAGGATCCGGAGCTTTTCCGTGAGCTTTATAACTCTCTTCTTGACAGCAACGGTGGTTCCAGAGCGGATCAGTACTTCATTCTGAAGGATTTCCGCTCCTACGCTGAAGCACAGAAGCGCGTTGAGGAAGCTTTCCGTGACGAGGCAGGCTGGGCTAAGATGGCTATGCTCAATGTAGCGAAGTCCGGTAAGTTCAGCTCCGACCGTACGATTGAAGAGTATGTACAGGACATCTGGCATCTGGACAGAGTTACGGTTGAGATGTAATTGTATGTTATTAAGACACCGATTGCCTGCGGGCAGTCGGTGTTGTTTTTTTGGCAATAGAATGGTATGCTATGGCATAGGGAATGGTTGCCCCAAGAATTGTGAGGAGGTGAAGTCATGAGCTTTCAATTGGATATGCCGAGAGAGGTTCGGGAGATTATCGGTCGGCTGACGGAGAACGGCTACGAGGCCTACGCCGTGGGCGGCTGTGTTCGTGATGCGCTGCTTCACCGTGTCCCGAAGGATTGGGATATTACGACTTCCGCAACACCGGAGGAGATCAAGGCGCTCTTTCCGAAGACAATCGATACGGGCATTGAGCACGGAACGGTTACGGTACTTCGGAATCGCCAGGGCTTTGAGGTAACCACCTACCGCTTAGATGGCGAATACGAGGATTGCCGGCATCCCAAGGAGGTCACCTTTACAAAGAGCCTTAAGGAGGACCTTAAGCGCAGGGATTTTACCATCAATGCGATGGCATATAATGACGATACGGGGCTTGTAGACCTGTTCAACGGTTTAGAAGACTTGGAGAATGGAATCATTCGTTGCGTGGGCGACCCGACGGAGCGATTTACGGAGGACGCACTTCGCGTATTCAGAGCAGTGCGTTTTGCGGCTCAGCTTGGATTTGCCATTGAGCCAAGGACGCGAGAGGGGATGCGTGATCTGTCCGGGAATCTTAAGCGTGTCAGCGCGGAACGGATTCGGGAGGAGTTGACGAAGCTTCTTCTATCCGAGCATCCCGAGGAGCTTGTGACCGCTTCGGAGTGCGGTATGACAGCCTTCTGGCTTCCGGAGTGGGATCAGATGCTTAAGACCCCGCAGGAGAATGTGCACCATTGCTTCGATGTTGCCGGGCACACCTTGGCGGCGCTGAAAGCGCTTCACGGCTTTCCGGAGTACAAGGAGCTTACGGCTAAGGAGCAGACAACGCTTAGCTATGCCGTGCTTTTACATGACTGCGCAAAGCCTGCCTGCAAGAGCTACGGCCCTGACGGCGTGGCACATTTCTACGGGCATCAGAAGCTGAGCGGGGAGTATACGGACCGGATTCTTCACAGATTGAAGTTTGACAACGATACGATAGCCATTGCGACACGTCTTGTATATAACCACGACACCCGTTTCTCAGTGGATCGGAGCAATATAGAAACTGCAGTGCGAAAGCTTGCGAACCGGATCGGAACGGACAATATTCCGCTTCTGATTCTGATTCAGCGTGCAGATACGCTTGCACAGGCGCCTGCCTACCATGCGGAGTCGCTTTCGGTACTTGAAAAGATGCAGGCGGCCCATTCTAAGATTCTTTCGGAGGGGCAGAGCGTTGAGCTTAAAACACTGGCTGTTAAGGGCGCCGACCTGATTGCTGCGGGACGGACGCCGGGACCTGAGCTCGGACGGATTCTTTCAATGTTGCTTGACGATGTATTAGAGCATCCGGAGCATAATAACAAGGCGTATCTGATGGAGCTGGCAGAACGCTTTTAACCGAAGAAAATCATAGGAAATGCATCGCCGTAATGCCATTTACAAGGTATTACGGCGATTTTTGTATAAAAATTGCTTGCAATTAGCATCTTTTTCCTGTAAAGTATTGTAGTATGGCGACGCTTTACTTTGGTAGAGCAATACAGAAATGCCGGAAAGGGATACTTCATGAAAGATGTGAATGTTTATGAAATAGCAGCATTTATCGTCTATTTCTGCCTTGTTTTGGGCGTAGGTATATTTTTCTTCATTCGATCCAAGAAGGAAGCTGGTGAGAAGAGCTACTTCCTTGGCGGTCGTAATATGAGTGGTGCGGTTGCCGCACTTTCCGCAGGTGCCTCCGACATGAGTGCCTGGGTTCTGATGGGTCTTCCGGGTGCAATCTTCCTGCTCGGTCTTGGCCAGATCTGGATCAGCGTCGGTCTCTTCATCGGTACCGCGTTGGCATGGCTTTTCATTGCACCGAGACTTCGTACGTTCTCGATTGCAGCGAAGGATTCCATCACGATTCCGCAGTATCTGACGAACCGTTTCTGCTCTGAGAATAAGGCGCTGCAGATTGCTTCCGCACTTGTTTTCATCATCGTATACTGCATCTATTCCGCATCCAGCATCTCTGCCTGCGGTGATCTTTTTAAGACCTTGTTCAAGCTTGATGATTCCGGCCGTACCGTTGCTATGGTAGTTGCGGCAATCATCATCGTGCTTTATACCTTCCTCGGCGGCTTCAATGCTGTATGCTGGACCGACTTCTTCCAGGGACTTCTGATGCTTGCGGCACTGATGATCGTTCCGATTGTTGCGGCAGTTATGATCAATGCCGGCAAAGGTGCTTCCCCGAGCCTTGAAGCAAACTACTACAACATTCTTTCTTCAGGAAAGTTTGACCGTGCAAGTATCATGGATATCCTGTCCGGTCTTGGTTGGGGTCTTGGCTACTTCGGTATGCCGCACATCCTGATCCGTTATATGTCAATCAAGTCCAAAAAGGAGATGAACCGCTCCCGTATCATTGGTACGACCTGGACCTTCCTCATTCTTGCGATGGCTTCGGTTGTCGGCCTTGTAGGAAGACAGTACATCGGTGACGCACTTGCAATCTCCGGTGAGAAGCAGATGATCTTCATCGAGATGGGCACCCGCCTGTTCCCGGCTTTACTTGCGGGAATTCTTCTTTCCGCAATTCTTGCAGCATCCATGAGTACTGCAGATTCTCAGCTGCTTGCAAGCTCGAGTGCATTTTCCAGTGATATTTATAAATCGGTCGTTCGTAAAAATGCAAGTGACCGCGAGGTAATGTGGGCCGGTCGTTTCGTAGTGGTATTCATCTGTGCGGTTGCACTTACGATTGCCATTCTTCCGAATACCGGTGGTATCATGGAGCTCGTTTCCGATGCATGGGCAGCCTTCGGTTCCGCGTTCGGTCCGGTAATCATCCTTTCTCTGTACTGGAAGCGCTTCAATTACGCAGGCGCTGTATCCGGCGTTATCTCCGGCTTCCTTGTAGACGCCGTATGGAGATACGGTTTTCACAACACTGCACTGGCTGATCTGTACGAAATCATCCCGGGCTTCGTTGTAGGAATGATTGTAAGCATTGTTGTAACGCTTGCAACCGCTAAGCCCTCCGAAGAGGTTGAGAAGCTTTTCGACCGCGGTGTTTCCATCCTGAAGAGCGATGAGGAAAATGCATAAAGCATTTTCGGCTTCAACGAATAATTGAACGTAAGAAAGGCGTTTCGCAGTTTTGCGGGACGCCTTATTTGTTTTCGGCGGATTTATTTTTCTTCGTGACATTGGTTGAGAGCTGTGGTATAATAACTCTGATTTATGTGAAAATGGAGGAGAGGAGCATGTTGAGCTTTCTCGATATTTTTTCTACCGACGCCAAGATTCTTCTGTATGTGCAGGATCATATTCGGTGCAGCGTACTGGATAAGGTGTTTCCGCTCATCACCCACCTGGGAGATGCCGGAATCTTCTGGATCCTTTTAAGCCTTGTACTTCTTATCTTTAAGAAGACGAGAAAGGCCGGTGCGTTCTCGCTTGGTGCACTTATCGGATCGGTTGTTCTGAACAACATGATTCTGAAGGTTGTGATCAATCGAACCAGACCGTATGAACTGATTGAAGGGCTTCGTCTGATCGGTAAAGCAGCAAAGGATGCTTCATTTCCCTCAGGACACACTGCCGCAAGCTTTGCTTCTGCAGTTGCAATGTTTCCGAATCTGAAGAAACGCTACGGCGTTCCGCTTCTTATTCTCGCACTTCTGATTTCGCTTTCGAGAGTGTATATCGGAATTCACTATCCGTCCGATATTGTCGGCGGTTTTGTGAGCGGCCTGTTCCTAGGAATTATGGCCAATGTGATTGGAAATCTTGTTCTCAGAAAGCTATCGGACAGAGCAAAATCCTCCGAAACGGCGGAAAGCGCGCAGTAAGCGGCAACGGGGAGAAGACTAAACCATACAGAAAGTGAGTATGCTATGAAGACTACGGTAATTGTTCCGTCCCTCAATCCGGACGAGAAGATGATCAACACCGTGAAAAGTATTATTGCAGAGGGCTTTGACGACATCATCGTCGTGAATGACGGAAGTGCGCCGGAATATCTGGAGCCGTTTGAAACGGTTAAGGCATTTCCCGAAGTGACCGTGCTTACCCATGAGGTGAACAAAGGTAAGGGTCGCGCGATGAAGACAGCCTTTTCGTATGTGCTTGAGAACAGAACGGACGTCCTTGGTGTCATTACCGTCGATGCGGACGGACAGCATCTGCCGAAGGATATTCGTGCCTGCGTCAATGCCATGGAGAAGGCACCGGACAAGGTGATTCTCGGTGTGCGCGATTTTTCGCAGCCGCAGGTTCCGTTTAAGAGCCGGATGGGCAACAATATTACAAAGACTGTATTCCGCTTTGCCTGCGGAATCAAGATCAGCGATACGCAGACCGGTCTTCGGGCAGTACCGTTTAAGCATCTGCCGACGATGATCGAGATCGAGGGCGATCGTTATGAGTACGAAACGAACCAGCTTCTGGTGATGAAGACGAAGGGAATCGCATTTGACGAGGTTGTAATCGACACGGTCTATATTGATGACAATGCCTCCTCACATTTCCATCCGTTCCGTGATTCCTTCCGAATCTATATGATTATTTTCAAGTATATCGGCAGCTCGATTGCTTCGTTTCTGGTCGATTTCCTGCTGTTTACGTTAATCAATCTTTTGATTGGCGACAGGATGGACGGCACGCTTCGAATTGCAATCGCAACGGTTGGCGCAAGAGTTGTCAGTGCGCTGTTTAACTATGCGGTGAACCGAAAGGTTGTATTCCAAAGCAATACGGCCGTTGGAAAGTCGCTTGGCCGCTATACGATACTGGCAGTTTGCCAGGTGGCACTTTCTTATCTCCTTTTGGTGCTTATTTCGCAGAAGATCCTCGGTCTCGGGGCTTCCTTCTGGGAGTCAATCATTAAGGTTGTTGTAGATTTGGTGCTTTTTCTATTCAGTTATCAGATTCAGCGTCGCTGGGTTTTTAAGTAGGGGTATGTAATGAACACGAAGAAGATTTTAAAATATGTGGGAAGAGCGCTTTTAGTAGTGCTTGTCACCGTTCTGATTTTTGTGGCTACCGTATATCTCGTAGTTTATAAGATCTGTAACGGTCCTTCACCGGCAGCGAAGGACTTGTTCGCATCGTCCATTCTCGAGAGCGGACAGATGAAATTTGTAGCAAAGCTTGTGCTTTCCAAGGCAGAGCTTGAGGAGATTAAGAATCGTAACTCCCGTGAGGAGATGAATGTAGATGTCCTTGATAAGGATATGATTCATATCGATAAGAATGAGAATCCGGATGACCCTATGGGACCGGAGGAGACGCAGGGCACGAAGAAGGAGTACTTTGACGAGAACGGTGTTCGCATCGTTGAAATCGCGGGAAGCTCCTACTTTGCTAAGCTGATGATTGTTAAGGACCCCTCGCAGGTATGTGTCGGAACGACCTACCCGTGGGGTGAGTACGGCAAGGAGCTTGGCGAGATTGTAAAGAGTACCGGTGCAGTCGGCGGTATCAACGGCGGCTTGTACGTATCGACCGGTAACAAGGGCGGAAGCCCGCTCGGTGTTGTTGTGCAGAACGGTAAGATTACCTGCAACAAGCCCGGTTCCAACAAAGGTCTTTATATGATTGCCATGACCAATGACGATCTTCTGATCATTAAGAGTATCGAGGGTATGACCTCGAATGATATTATCAAGTATGTTGAGGAAGCAGGCATTCGTGACTGCGTATGTTTCCAGGAAGAGAACTCCGATTCCAACAACCATTTCGTGCCGCTCATCATTAACGGTGAGGGACGTGAGATGAACGGACAGGGCTCCGGTGCAAACCCAAGAACCGCTATCGGTCAGAGAGCGGACGGTGCAATGCTCCTTCTGGTTACGGACGGACGTGGTGCCGGCGGACATCTCGGTGCAACAGCAGCCGACCTGATCAGCATCATGCTTGAGTACGGTGCAGTGAATGCAGCCAACCTTGACGGTGGCAGCTCCTCCACCATGTTCTATAATAACAAATACGAAATGACCAGCACGACCTTCTACTATCAGAACTCGTCCTGGAAGCTTCCCACAGCATATGTGGTAATGCCTAAGAGCAAGTAAGGAGGAGAGAAGATGGCTGATATCGATGAGAATTTCTCCCCGGAGTCGCTCGGCGGTTTCCGCGATGAGAGTGAGAAGAGATTATTTGAAGCTCTGAAGGCAAGTCCGAATCTGGATTATGATCCGGAAGACGATGAGATGACGGAAGAGCAGTATACCGCAATGATAGAGCGCAAGCGTAGAATTGCGGAGCGCAGAGAGGCAGGCCGCAATAAGCGTGCCCAGGAGGCTATGGCTAAGGCTGCTAAGGAGGCAAAGCGTTCGGGCGCTCGTGTGCCTGCGGCAACCAAGCCTGCAAGAGGAGCTGAACAGGCCGCTGCCGCTTCCGTGGTGAAGAAGGCAAAGAGTGAATCGGCGGAGAAGCCGGTAAGACGCGCACCGAAGCAGACGCTTCAGGAGAAGCGCGGCAGAAACATGTTCTATATCTGCCTTGGTGCCTATGCTTTAGTTCTGATTATCCTCGCAGCGTCGTTCCTTCGCTATACGACCAAATGTCTGAAGCGTTATGAGGATTCCCGTTACGAGAATGTAATTGACAGCCTTGTGAAGAAGGATTTCGCCATGAAGGTCAAGGACGGAAGCATCCTTGATATGGTTGAGCTTCCCGAGCATGCCTGCGTTTTTGAAAGCGAGGATCTGTATCGTAAGACATACCTCGGCATTTTGCAGAGCAGTGAGAGCTTTACCGCTTCTAAGGATAAGAACAGCTACGATACCGAGCATCCGGTATATGACATTCTTTCTTCCGACGGCAATCTTGTTGCCAAGATTCGTCTGAAGGCAGTCAACGAGAAGACAATCTTTGCAATGCTTCGTATCGGCGACTGGAAGATCGACAAGGTTGTTCCTTCCCTCAGCATTACAACCAACAATTACCGTATCTCGGTTCCGGATACCTACAAGGTAAGCGTGAACGGGATTGCGGTAACCAAGGACTTTATGAAGGGGGATCCGGTTCCCGCCAAGGTTGAGGTTCCGAAGGAAGTTCTTCAGTATGTAAAGATTCCGTCGACCATTACTTATGAGATCACAGGACTTGCCGAGAAGCCCGACATTCTGATTTACAACAGTATGGGCGCTTTGGTTGAGTTCGAACCGGATGCTAACGGCAATATCCGTATTGAGGCAATGATGGGTGCAAGTGAGACGGCAATGCCCTCCGATCGTCATGATTATGCTTTGGAAACGGCGCAGATGTGGACCGATTTCCTTACAAGAGATCTGAAGGGTTCCAACTACGGTCTTGCTACCATTCGTAAGCGTTTGATTTACAACTCGGCTTATTATACCGAGGCCGGTCATTATGCGACGGATGTGGATATTACCTTCATCAGTGACCATAAGGACGGAAAGCCGAAATATACCAATGTTTCCGTAACCGATTATAAGGAATACAGCGATGAGTGCTACTCCTGCCGTATTCAGTTCACGAAGAACATGATCCTGAATAAGACCGGTCAGGCAAGAACCGTTACGGTTGACACGACGAATTACTATGTATATATCGATGATACGCCGGACGACGGTGTCATCAACCCGCACTGGTGTGTAGCGTCCATGCTGACGACGACCAAGAATTCCTGGGAAGAGGAAGACGGAGAATAATATGAGATAGGAATCGCTGTAGGCTCAGGCTTACAGCGATTTTATTCCGTAAAAGACTATCCTGACATGAAAATGTCGGGCATTCTTTAAGAAGGAGAGGATAAATACATGGCGAAATATCTGTTTTTTGATCTGGACGGAACGCTTACGGATTCTTCGGAGGGCATCTGTAACAGCTATGCGTACGCGCTTGACAAGCTCGGTGTTAAAAATGTGGACCGGGCGTCTTTGACAAAATACATCGGCCCGCCGTTATCGGTCGGATTCGCCGATTTCTTTGAAGGCGAGCGGATCAATGAGGCGGTGAAGGCTTACCGGGAACGCTACGAGGTGATCGGATGGAAGGAAAACCGTGTGTATGACGGCATTCCGGAGGCACTCGAAAGACTTAAGAATGCAGGCTATACCCTTGTTGTGGCAACAAGTAAGCCCGAACGTTTTGCGAAATATATCACAGAACACTTCGGGCTTCAACAGTATTTTACTTATGTATGCGGCGCAAGTACAGACGGCCGGATTTCAACGAAGGCGGAGGTCTTTCAGCACGCACTGGACACCTCGGGGGCTCGCTGCGAGGACATCGTGATGATCGGAGATCGGTTCTACGATGTGGAGGGCGCGAGGGCATTTGGCGTAGATACGATTGGCGTTACCTTCGGCTTCGGAACCCGTGAGGAGTTAGTAAAGGCGGGGGCAGTGTCAATTGCCGATACGCCCGCAGAGATTGCGGACCTGCTTGGAGCATAACGATACAGGGTTAGTGCCTGCTGTGGTAGTAAATCTTATACTCGGAGGGTGTACAGTCCTTAATCTGACGGAATACGCGGTTGAAGGTTGCAATCGAAGTGAACCCGGACTGCATTGCAACGTCCGTAACAGACAGGTGCGGATTCAGAAGAAGTGCTTCAGCTGCCTTTACGCGCCGCTGGTTCAGATAATTATAATAGGACTGACCGGTAAATTGCTTAAAAAGTCTCGAAAAATGAAACTTCGAGAAGCCGGCGATGGAAGAGGCCTTCTCTAAGGTAATCTCTTCGGTGTAATTGGAATTGATGTAGGTGATGACGTTATTAAGCTTCTCCACATATTCCGTCTGCTTGCCGGAACGGACATCCGGGAAGATGACCTCGGTACGGATGTGCTGCCTGCCGAGATGTACGAAGAACTGTAGCAGGTAGGAATAGATCATGGCGATGCGAAGCGGCTCGGACTGCTTCGGATACTCGGCGATGATCTTGTTCAATAGCCCCACTTCGATGCCGTGCACATCCATATACGAGCGCGGCGAAATCAGCACCGGCTGCGACAGAATCGGCGTGATCGCCGAAAAATCATCGATTGCGTTGAAAACTGAGAAGTTAAACATCAAAATGAGACGTGCACCGGTCTGCGGAGCGATCAGGGCATGCAGCTCCCCGGGCGGGATGAAAAGGATATCGTGTTCCCGCAGATCGTACTGCTTATTATTGATGCTTACCTGATAACCGTTCTCGAGCGGCATGATGATTTCGGCTGCAGTGTGCCAATGTGTGTTGTAATCCTCACTTTGGCGGTTGATATACATCAGAACCAGGTTGTTGTCCTCATAGGCGACCTTTTCAAAGGTGCCGTCAAGCTCACGAGCCATATAGAATCTCCTTGTGTTTCATATTTTGCTATTTAAAGAATGGACAAAAGGGGGTGCCGCTTGGTTAAAAATGCATAAAATGCACAAAAAACGCTGGCGGTTTTAGTGATTTTTAAGTAAAGAACGGAAAATGTATAAGGTAAATGGTATTTTCCTTTCTACTTTTTTGCACAAAACAGACCAAATAATGTGATTTATTTTTGTAAATATGGGCTGTTTTAGCAATATTTGATTATAATATAGCAAAAATTGAAGTGCAAAATCAAGACTTATTTTATATAATATTTTCACATCATGGTGATTTCTGAGGTGTTGCGCCTATCAGATTGAAGGCATGGGGTGTAAGACACCTACAGAACGGAGGGTCCAATGTTAAAGATTTTAAAGAAAAAGAGTGTGTACTGGTCGATTCTGGCAGTGGCTGTCGTAATCTTTCTCCTTGTTTGGAATGGATTGACGAAGAAGACTGACTATTCTGACAAGTACAAGGGCTTCGATTTCTCTCAGATTGAGGGCGAAGGCCGTGCTGACTCCTACTCTGCTTACTTGGTGAAGCACCAGGGTAAGGCTTATCCGACCCAGGATATTGCAATCGACCTGGCAAAGGATTTGACTGCTGGTGAGCTGTACGAGCGTAGAGACTGCTACGGTGAGACCGGAGTATTGAAGTCCTATGAAGGCGGTTATGTAGAATTTACCGTCAATGTTCCTACTGCAGGAATGTATAACCTTAAGCTTACTTATTATCCCGATCAGGATAAGAAGACATCCCGCGGCGTTGAGATTCAGAGAATTCTCTATATTAACGGAGAAACTCCCTTCAGCGGTGCGGATACACTGACGTTCCCTCGTATTTATACCGATGCGAGTGAGCCCAGAAAGGACAACAGAGGTAACGAGCTTCGTCCGAAGCAGATTGAGGCACCCCGTTGGGAGACTGCCTATGTAAAGGATAAGCTTGGTTATATTACTACGCCCTATTGCTTCTATTTTGAGAAGGGCGAGAATGTAATTCGTCTCGAGGCGTCTCAGGAGACCCTGATTCTGAAGGATTTCACGATTACTGCAGTTACCGAGCGCGATAACTATGGTCAGTATCTTTCCAAGATGAACCAGGAGCATAGCTCTGTGCCTATGAGCAACTCCGTAAGCGTTCGTGTAGAAGGTGAGAAGGCTAAGTATCGTTCGTCTCAGTCTTTGTACCCGCTGTACGATCGTTCCTCCGCAGTTACCTATCCTTATAGCGTTACCAAGCAGATTCTTAACATCATTGGTGGCGAGAACTGGAAGATGCCCGGACAGTGGATTGAGTGGGAAGTAGAAGTTCCCGCTGACGGCTTCTATGAGCTTACCGTTAAGGCAAGACAGAACTACAACCGTGGTTTCGTATCCTGCCGTGCTCTTTATATTAATGGTGAGATTCCTTTCGAGGAAGCTTCTGCTGTTAAGTTTGATTTCTCCAATGACTGGAAGATGTTCACCATCAGCGACGAGAAGAACAACCCGTACAAGTTCTACATGCATGCAGGTAAGAACTCCATCCGTATGGAAGTTACTCTTGGTGAGATGGGTGAGCTTCTTAACAGAATGACCGATAGCGTATATCGTATGAACCTGATGTATCGTCAGATTCTCGTGCTTACCGGTAAGAACCCCGATGAGAACCGTGACTACAACCTTGCTCAGAGATATCCTGAGGTTATGAAGGCTATGGATGCCGAGTACAGGGTTCTTTACAAGCTCATTGATGACTTTGTAGCATACACCGGTGAGAAGGGCTCTCAGGTTACTGCATGTCTTACGCTTGCAGACCAGCTTGAGAAATTCGCTGCCGATGATTCCAAGATTCCGAAGAACTTTGCAGCATTTAAGAATAATGTAACCTCTCTTGGTACACAGATTCTTACCTTGAAGGATGCGCAGCTCGATATCGACTATATCGTAGTTCACGGCTCCGATGCAAAGGTTAAGAAGGATACCTCGAACTGGTTCCAGAAGGCACTTCACGAGGTTCGTTCCTTTGGTGCTTCCTTCGTCGTTGACTACAACGCAATCGGTAATGTTTACGAAGGTGACATCGAGACCATCACCGTATGGATCTTCGGTGGTCGTGATCAGAGTGTTATCCTGAAGACTCTTATCGATGATGACTTTGTTCCTAATTATGGAATCGGTGTTAACCTTGACCTGATTACCGCAGATGTACTTCTGCCGGCAACCGTTGCAGGAACCGGTCCTGATGTAGCACTCGGTGTTGCGTCCGGTGAGCCTGTTAACTATGCACTTCGAGGTGCTGCTTGCGAGCTGTCTCAGTTCAAGGGCGATCCGATGACCGGTGTAAGAAGCTTTGATGAGGTTATTGCCGAGTATGCAGAGTCTGCTTACATTCCTTATAAGTATAACGGTGGCGTTTACGGACTTCCTGAGACCCAGAACTTCAACGTATTGTTCTATCGTACCGATATCTTTGAAGAGCTTGGTATCGAAGTTCCGAATACATGGGATGATCTTGTAACCATCCTTTCCACCTTACAGAAGTCCAACATGGACGTAGGTATTCCTTCTACCGAGCGTAAGTTCAACGGTGTAGCAAGCCCGGATATGAACGGTTTGTACGCACAGCTTTATCAGCGTGGTGCTTCCCTCTACTCCGAGAACGGTGACAGAGTAATGCTCGACACCGAGGTTGCCGTTGAGGCATTTGAGGAATACACGAAGTTCTTCACACATTACAATACTCCTCAGGATTATGCTTTCCAGGATCGTTTCCGTGGTGGTGAGATGCCGCTTGGTTTGTACGACTACAGTATGTACAACACCCTTCAGGTATCCGCGCCTGAGATTCTTGGTCTGTGGGATATGGCTTTAGTTCCCGGTATCTATGTTCTCGATGAGAACGGCAACAAGGTTGATGCCGATCATGACGGTGAACCTGATATCAACAGAAGCATTCAGTGTTGGGGTGTATGCTCTATGATGCTTCAGAACTCCGACAAGCACGAGCAGGCATGGACCTTCCTTCAGTGGTGGGCAAGTGCAGATATCCAGGCTCGTTACGGTATGGAGCTTGAGGCAGTTATGGGACCGTCCGCAAGATATGCAACTGCTAACAGAAAGGCATTTGACCAGCTTGCATGGAGCCCGAAGGAGCGTAATATTATTCTTCAGCAGTGGCAGTGGGTTGTTGGTACCCCTGAGGTTGCCGGCGGCTACTACACACAGAGACATCTCGTTAATGCAGTACGTAAGGTTATGATGAACCACGAGGATCCTCGTGAGACTCTCCTTGACTACACAAGAGATATTAACGAAGAGATCGCTAAGAAGAGAAAAGAATTTGGTTTGGATAAATAGGGAAGGAGGAAAAACGTATGAGTTATGCTAACTGGAGAAGACAGAAACAGATGCGTCGTAAGTTCCTGTGGAGAGATATCAAGTCGTTCAGAACCTGCTACGCTTTCCTCGCTCCTTATGCCATTATTTTCACATTGTTCTATGTTGTACCCGTTATAGTATCCATCTATTTCGGTTTTACCTACTATAATGTATTGCAGCCCCCGCGTTTCATCGCACTGCAGAACTACATTAACCTGATTCTCGTTGACGATATTTTCCTTACTGCAGTAAAGAACACATTCCTTGTTGCAGCAATTACAGGTCCTGTAGGATATATCGCAGCATTCCTGTTCGCATGGTTGATTCACGAGCTTCCGAAGAGAATTCGTGCGGTTGCCGTACTTGTATTCTACGCACCTACGATTTCCGGTCAGGCTTACCTTGTATGGACCCTGATTTTCGCCGGCGACTCTTACGGCTATGCAAACTCCTGGGGCGTTGAGCTCGGTATCTTAGAGAAACCGATCCTATGGTTGAATAACCCGCAGTACATGCTTACCATTTGTATCATCGTTATTCTGTGGGCTTCCCTTGGTACCGGATTCCTTTCCTTCATCGCAGGTCTTAATACGATCCCGGAGGATCAGTACGAGGCCGGCTATGTAGACGGTATTAAGAACCGTTGGCAGGAGCTTTGGTACATCACCCTTCCGAACATGAAGTCCATGTTGATGTTCGGTGCGGTTATGGCAATTACCACCGCATTCAATACTGCAGACCAGACGATGGCACTTTGTGGTTTCCCGAGTACCGACTACGCTGCACGTACCGTTGTTACCCACCTGATTGACTACGGCCAGACCCGATTCGAAATGGGTTATGCGTCCGCAATCGCAACTGTTTTGTTCCTCTGCATGTACCTGTGTAACAGATTCATCCAGAAGGCACTCAGCAGACTTGGAACTTGATAGGAGGGAATGACGATGAAAAAAATTAAAGCTGGAAGACAGCCTAACCGATCACTTGCGGGTGATATCGGTGTAGCGATTGTCCTTATTATTTTCGGATGCTTCTTCATCTTCCCGTTGGTATACATCATTAACGGTGCTTTCAAGCCGCTTGATGAGCTGTTTGTATTCCCGCCGAAGCTTTTCGTTCGTAACCCTACGACGAAGAACATCAGTGACTTGTTCCTTCTTATGAACAAGATGGGTAACATCACATTTATCCGTTACGCGTTCAACTCCCTTCTGATTACGGTTGTTGGTACCGGCGGACATATCCTTGTTGCTTCCATGGCAGCATATGTACTTGCGAAGTATCGTTTCCCCGGTTCGGCTACCTTCTTTAAGTTGGTTACCGTAGCGCTTATGTTCACGGGTTACGTTCTTTCCATTCCGAACTACTTGATTATGACCAGACTTGGTTGGATCGACACCCATCTGGCTCTGATCATCCCGGCATTTGCATCTCCGATGGGCCTCTTCCTTATGAAGCAGTTCATGGAATCGAGTATTCCGGATGTACTGATTGAGGCAGCTAAGATCGACGGTGCGAAGGAAGGAAGAATCTTCTTCCGTATCATCATGCCGCTCGTAAAGCCTGCTATTCTTACCCTGATGATTTTCTCCATTCAGGCACTTTGGAATAACATCGGTACCACTTATATTTACACTGAGTCTTTGAAGACACTTCCGTTCGCACTTCGTACCCTCGCTTCCGGTGGTATCGCACGAACCGGTGTATCTTCTGCATCCCAGCTGTTCATGATGATTCTTCCTGTTACCTGCTTCATGCTTGCGCAGAGTAACATCGTAGAAACCATGGCTAGCTCCGGTATTAAGGAATAAGGAGGAATTCATAAAATGAAGAAACGTATTTTTACCATCCTCCTTCTGTTGTGTGTGATTGGTTCCACTGTACAGGGCGCTAAGGCCGATTCCGACTGGTATACCTACACATACAATTTCTGGGGTGATGAGACAGCATCTCCCGATGCATATTATGTATCGAACATTTTCTACGGACCCAACTTCGGTGAGGGCGTTGGTACTTTGAATGACCCCGAGAGCATGTTCGTAATTGATGATTTGATCTACATCTGTGATTCCAAGAACAACAGAATTATTGAGCTGCAGTATGTTGATGATGTATTCAAGCTTATTCGAATCATCCGTACCGTTCAGGTTTCTGTAGATAAGGCTGATCAGATGAAGGTTGATAAGGGTGATCAGGTTGTACTTGATTTCAAACATCCTTATGATATTTTCGTAAAGAAGATTGATGATGAAACCCGTAAGAAGGTTTACGGTGAGTATCTTGGTGAGCTTTATGTTCCGACCTCTGAGGACCTTGAGAAGGCTCCTGAGGAAGAAACCACTGAGGACGGCGAGACGCCCGATGGTGAGACGCCCGATGGTGAGACGCCCGATGGTGAGGAGCAGAGTGCTTCCGCAGATAATGCTGAAGACGCAGAGATGACCACGACCGAGGCACCTGATGCAGAGCCTGTTGAGGGCGCTGAGGATGGTTCCGAGGATGGCGCTGAGGACGGTAATGATTCCGAGCCTGTTGATGGAGTTCAGAACGATGTCAGAGAGAAACTGAATCGTGATTACGATCTTTTCATTGCAGACTACGATAACCACAGAATTATCCATTGCGATTACAATCTGAATGTAATCGGTGTTGTACACAATCCTGTGGATGAGACCCTGAAGGGTGAGTACATCTTCCTTCCGAGTAAGTTCGTAGTAGATGATGCATATCGTTATTATGTTCAGGCAACCAATATTAACTCCGGTTTGATGGAGTTCACAAAGGATGGCACCTTTACACAGTATATCGGTGCAAGCCCGGTTACCGTAACGCTGATTCAGCGTCTCTGGAGAAGAATCCAGACTAAGGAGCAGAAGAAGCGTACAAAGCAGTATGTTCCTACTGAGTATAACAATGTAACACTTGATGAAAAGGGCTTCCTTTATGTTACTACCGACTCTATTTCGGATGACGATCTGAACAAGGGTATGGCAAAGCCGATTCGTAAGCTGAATTCGATGGGCGATGACATTCTTGTTCGTAACGGTAACTCCAATCCGATCGGTGACCTCAAGTACTACGGTGTTATCGGTCAGAAGGATATGGAAGGTGCTTCCGCATTTGTCGATGTTGTAACCTTCGAGAATCAGACTTACTGCTGTCTTGATAAGAAGAGAGGTCGTTTGTTCTTCTACGACTTCCAGGGTAATATGCTTTATGCTTTCGGTAATGCCGGTATGAACGCAGGCTGCTTCTCAAAGCCTTCTGCAATCGGCAAGCTTGACGAGGAGACACTCCTTGTTCTTGATAGAAAGCTTGGAACAATTACCATCTTTAAGATGTCCAGATTCGGACAGCTTGTTAACGAAGCAATCGGCCTTTACAGAATCGGTAAGTACGACGAGTCCGCTGATGTATGGCAGGAGGTACTTAAGTACAACGGTAACTACGATCTGGCTTATGTCGGCGTAGGTCGTTCCCTTCTTCGTAAGGGTGAGTACAAGGAAGCTATGAATAAGTTCGAGGTTGTACGTGACAGAACGAACTACTCGAAGGCATTCAAATACTACCGTGAGCAGGTGGTTGAGAAGAACATTGTATGGTTCCTTGCAGTTCTTATCGCTTTGATTGTAATTCCGAAGATTATCCGTTGGATTCTTCGTATCAGAAAGGAGATTCAAGAGGCATGATAAACAAATTGATCTCCGGAGTTATCGGTTTCTTCACCGGTAAAGGTTTTAAAAATTATCTGAAATCCCTGAAGTACAGCCTGTACCTCATATTTCATCCGTTTGATGGTTCCTGGGACCTCATTCATGAGAAGAGAGGAACCTATGCAGCGGCTCACACGATTGTTATTTTGACGCTTCTCACTACCATCTGGGATATGAGATTTACCAATTTCATGTTGAACGGAACTCGTTGGAGTAAGGTAAACATCATCATGCAGATTGCAAGCTTCCTTGTACCGCTTGGCATCTGGGTTCTCGCGAACTGGTGTCTTACCACTCTTATGGATGGTAAAGGACGTTTCAAAGAGATTTATATGGCAACTGCATATTGCCTGACACCTTATGTATTGATCGGTATTCCGATGATCTTCGTCAGCAATGTAGTTACCATGGAAGAGGGTGTTTTTTACACCTACTTCAATATATTCGCACTGATTTGGGCAGGCTTCCTGATCCTCTGTGCGATGATGATGATTCACGATTACAGCCTGATGAAGGGTCTGGGTTCCACCCTCCTTTCCATCGCCGGCATGGCAATCATCATGTTCATTATCCTTCTGTTCTTCAGCTTGATCAGTGATGCAGTCGGATATTTCCTTTCGATCTACAAAGAAATCAGTTTGCGTATAGGTTAACGTAGGAGGCATAGAAATGAAGAAAAAGTTAATTACTGCTGCAATTACCTGCGTTATCATCGGTGTTCTTACCTTCCTTGCTATTAAGTTCGGAAGCGGAACCGAGGAAGAAGTTAAGAAGATGGATATCTTCCGCTTCAACTCGGATATTGACACAGAATTGCAGACGATTCAAAACGGTAAGGTAAAGCTTGAGTTTGATCCGGTAACTACTCTTTTCACTTTCACAGATGCCAATGGCAAGCAGTGGAAGTCCTGCCCCGATGCAGCAGTAGCAGCCGCAGACGAAAGAGTAATGTCACTTCTGTATCTTGAGTACAAGAACGGCAGTGGTGTTAAAATGTACCTTAACAGCTATGAGCATAGCGTAGCAAAGGGTAACTACACATATGAGAAGGTAGATGATTCTACCATTCGAATCGATTTCTCCATCGGTTTGATGGCTAAGACATATATCATCCCGAGTGTAATGCCCGAGGAAAGATTCCAGCAGCTTCGTGAGATGGTTGATGACGAAGCAAAGAAGTGTCTTCGTGACTGGTACCGTACACTTGACCCCGAGAAGCTTAAGAAGGATGAGGAGAAGTGGAAGACCTACTCCGAGAAGTATCCTGATCTTCTGGAAGGTATCAAGGTTTATGAGCTTTATGATAGTTTGAAGAACTACCAGAAAGAGAAGCTTGAGAATATCTTCAAAGAGCAGTGTGGATATACCAACGAAGATTATGAGAAGGACAATGAGTACGGAATGCAGGAGAACGAAGAGAAGCTCCTTCCGAACATTAACCTTTCCATGTTCCTGAAGCTTGAGGATGACAGCCTTGTTGCTGAGATTCCTTACAATACGATTCAGTTCTACGAGGCTTATCCCGTAACCGAGATTCGTATCCTTCCTTTCTTCTGTGGAGCTGATACGGTTGAGAACGGATATCTGTTCGTTCCCGATGGTTCCGGTGCTTACATTAACTTCAATAACCAGAAGCTCTCCCAGAGTTCCTACAGTGCAAATATGTATGGTTGGGACTACGGTCAGAAGCGTGACATCATTATCGCAGACCCGATTGCACGTTTCCCGGTATACGGAGCTTCCTATACTGACAGAAATGCTGCACTTCTTGCAATGATCGAGGCTGGTGATACCTACTCCAAGATCGAAGCAGACGTTGCAGGTAAGACTTACAAGTTCAACTATGTAACGAATGTATTCTCAGTAGTACATAACCAGATTGCAGATATCGGTGGTCGTTCCATTTCCGCAGTTTATATGTTTGAGAAATCCCTTCCTAAGGACGAGAAGATTTCCGTTCGTTATAAGGGTGTTAAGTCTTCCAGCTATGTTGAAATGGCGAAGACCTATCGTGAATATCTGACCGGTCGTTATGAGGAGCTTGCACAGAAGGTTGAGAAGACCTCTCTTCCTACCGCAGTTGAACTTCTTGGTGCAGTAGCCAAGATTCAGCATGTACTCGGTTTCCCGAAGGAGCTTCCTTATACACTTACTACCTACGCTGAGATGGAGAAGCTTGTTAAGAGCATTCACGATTCCGGCTGGGAGGATGTAAATGTAGTATTGAACGGTTGGTTCAATGACGGTATCGACCATGACTGGCCGGATGACATTGATCTGATTGGACGTCTTGGAAGTAAGAAGAGCTTCAAGAGCCTCTTGTCAACAGCAAAGGGCTATGGCTACAGCGTAGCCGGCAAGGCTGATTTCACTTTCGTTAAGTCCGATACACTGTTCGACAGCTTCCAGGCTAAGCAGGATGCTTCCAGATTCCTCTCCAGAGAGGTTGCTAAGTTCCAGGAAGTAAGTAAAATCTGGTACGGCCAGATTGATGACGGTGATGTTTATTATCTCGCAAAACCTGAATACTCGATGAAGGCTCTTGAGGCGTACAGAAAGGATGCGAAGTCTCTTGGTATTGAGAACATTGCATTTGCTTCTATCGGTAATGCACTTGGTGCAAACTACCACAGAAAGAAGACCGTAAGCCGTCAGGCAGTTATGGAGCAGCAGGTTAAGAAGCTTGCAGAGCTTAAGAATAACGATACCGTTATTTACAAGGGTAACCTTTATGCACTTCCTTATGCCGATATCGTACTTGATTTCCCGATCGCTTCCGATAAGGCAAGTATTGAGGATGGCGCACTTCCGTTCTTTGAAATTGCACTTCATGGATATATCCGTTACACCGGTGACTCCATTAACATCACGAACGATTACATTACCAACCTTCTGAAGTCGGCTGAGACCGGTGCAGGTCTTTACTTCATCTTCATGGAAGCAACCGCTGATGAGCTTCAGGAATCCAAGTACACCAACTACTACGGTGCAAACTACAATTCCTGGAAGGATGAGGCAAATGTACTGTATAATCGTTATAAGGATGATTTTGGTGCACTTACCGCTGAAACGATTGAGAACCATGAGAGACTTGCAGAGAATGTTTACTGCACGACCTACTCGAATGGTACGAAGGTTTATGTAAACTATAGGGTAACAGAGTACAAGGCTGACGACATCACAATCCCTGCACAGGATTGGGTAGTTAAGAAAGGAGGAAACTAAATGGCAAAGACAGTTAAGCATAAGAACCTGGCCAAAGGTAATGCAATTGCCGGATATTTGTTCATTGCTCCCTTTATCATTGGTTTCGTTCTCTTCCTTGTAGTTCCGTTGTTTGAGTCCTTCTACATGTCACTTTGTAAGGTAACTTCCACAAACGGTGCAGGTTTTGCCTATAAGTTCATCGGAATGAAGAACTATCACGATGTATTCTTCAAGGATGCTGAATATGTTCCGAATCTCCTTACCGAGCTTAAGAACATGGCATTGTTCGTTCCTGCGATTTTAGTATTCAGCTTCTTCATGGCAATTCTTTTGAATCAGGATTTCAAGGGAAGAACCTTTGTAAGAGCCGTATACTTCCTGCCGGTAGTTCTTTCCTCCGGTATTATGCTTGGTCTTGAGACCAACAACTCCCTGCTCAGTGGTATGGCAGATATCATTAAGAAGGATAACTCAGCGACCTCCATTACGAAGACACTTGAGAACATTCTTCTTACCGGTGAGAAGGCGAACACCTTCTTTGAATATATCATTAAGCTGGTTGACCAGGTATACGATGTAGCAATTGCATCCGGTATTCAGATCATTATCTTCCTGTCCGGTTTGCAGACAATCTCCCCTAGTATGTATGAGGCTGCTAAGATTGAGGGCTGTACCGCATGGGAGAGCTTCTGGAAGATTACCTTCCCGATGATCAGCTCTATGATTCTTGTAAATGTTGTTTATACGATCGTAGACTTCTGTACGAAATCGAACAGTGACCTGATGACTTTGATTACTAATACATTGTTTGTAAAGTTCGATTACGGCTTAACAGCTGCAATGTCTTGGGTTTACTTTGTTATAATAATGGGAATACTCGGCATAATCTCATTCATAATTACAAGGTGGGTATACTATTATGACTAATAAAGAGAAAAGACATCAATTTTTTGAAAGAAACCGTAAGTCCGGCGGATATCTGTTAAGAAAGAAGATTGGAGAGATTATCTTTCGTATATGCCGAGCAGTACTTGTCCTTGGACTTTGTTTCTTGATTCTTCAGCCGCTTTTACAGAAAATCTCTCTGGCATTCATGACAGAGAAAGATTTGTATGATAGTACCGTAATTAATATTCCGAGACATTTCTCGATTTCTGCGATTAAAACTGCATGGATGTACATGTATGGTAACAAGTCAATGTGGACCTCGCTTTATATCGGCGTTCTGGTCGGAATCGCACAGGTTGCATCCTGTACGCTTGCCGGCTACGGATTCGCAAGATATAAGTTCCCTTTCAAGAATGTGTGGTTCGCTTGTGTTATCCTTTTGATCGTAGTTCCCCCGCAGACCTTGGTAACTCCTATGTTCCTCGACTTCTCTGAGTTCGATTTCCTTGGAATTATCAAAGCCATGAACCATGGTAAGGGTATTAACCTTCTCGGCTCCTTCTGGGCTTACCTTGCAGTTTGTCTTGGATGTGGCGGTTATAAGAGTGGTTTGTACATCTACCTGATGCGTCAGCATTTCCGTAACGAGCCTAAGGAACTTGAAGAGGCAGCATACGTTGATGGTTGTAACCGTTTTCGTACCTTCAGGTCGATTCTTCTTCCCGGCGCAAGACCGATGATGGTATCCTGCTTCCTGTTCTCCTTCGTATGGTGGTGGACAGACGGTGTATACTCCAGAGTATTCTTTGCAAGAGGTCATGAATGGTACACCATTGCGAACTCCCTTCCTACTCTTGTTGACCACATGTCTCATGAGTTGCAGGCAGTTTATGGTAACGGATATCTTGTTCCCGTCGGTTATTCCCAGCAGATCCTTTCCACGGCTACTTTGATCTCTCTCGTTCCGTTGATTATTATCTACGTTGTAGCGCAGAAGAGCTTCGTTGAAAGTCTTAGCCAGAGTGGTATTAAGGGTTAAGCGGAAGTTCAGTTCGAATTAAAGTCGTGACGACGGCTTTAAGATAAATTTGCATATGAGGCTAGGGGGCGCCCGTCATTATTAGTTACTTCGGTGATTAGTGGGCCTCATATCGCAAAATCACTTACTTTTTAAAGGAGGATCCTTAAATGAAAAACGCAAAGAAACTTATTCTTGTTCTTGCTGTTGCAGTATTTGCACTTGCATGCGCAGCATGTGGCAAGAAGGAAAACGATCCTACTCCTACCCCTACTCAGGCAGCAACCTCTACGCCTACTCCTACTCAGGACGTAAAGCCTACTGAGCCGCCGAGAGATCTTAAGGGTCTGGAAGTAGTACTTGGTGACTGGTGGTCCGGTGAAGACTGGAACAAGGCTAACAACGCATACGAAGAGGCTTATTGGGAGATGATGAATGATTCCATGAAGAATCATAACTACACCTTCACCCGTAAGAACCTTGGTGGTTGGGGTAATGAGTATACTGAGGCTCAGATGCTTGCTATCTCCAAGAACGAGCCTATGGCTCAGATCATTACCTTCGATGCAACTTGGACCGCAGCTCTTCTTTCTCAGGGCGCATTCCTTGATGTATGGAATATCTCTACCGTTGATTGGAGCGATTCCAAGTGGAATACGGCTGCTATCAACGCTATGAAAATCGGTGGTGGTCTCTATGGTTTCGCTGCTGGTACCGAGCCTAGAACCGGCGTATTCTTCAACAAGGCTATCTTCAAGCAGCTTGGTGTTGATCCTGAGCTTCCTTACAACCTTCAGGCTGAAGGCAAGTGGAACTGGGATGCATTCAAGGATCTCGCTAAGAGCCTTACCAAGGATACCGACAACGACGGTGCTACCGATATCTTCGGTGTAACCGGTCAGAACACTGTATGGTTTACTGCTTTCCTTATGTCCAATGGTACTCACGTAATCACTCAGGATGCATCCGGCAAGCTTGTTATGAACGCTAATGACACCGCTGTTCTTGACGCTCTTAACTATGGCCGTACCTTCTATGATGAGGGATACTTCTGCACTGAGAAAGAGGGCGACGCTTGGGATTACTTCAAGGCTGCTTTCTATGATGGTCGTGTAGCTATGTTCATTGAGGAGCAGTACGCTATCTCCAACATCAATGAGCAGAACATCGAGGCTGGTTTCGTATGCTTCCCTTACGGTCCTGCTATTAACAAGCCGATCTCTATCGTTCGTGAGAACATTTTGATCGTTCCTAGCTGTGATTCTACCAAGAGTGTTGCTGAGGACATTATGTATGCTTACAACGTATACACCAGTGTTCCTGAGGAGTACGCTGATGATGATCAGAGATGGAAGGCTCATTACGAGGCACTCTTCAATGATGAGAGAGCTGTAAACGAGACCTGTAACAACCTTATCAACAAGTACGATCAGTACATGAACGCAAGCTTCCTTATTCCTAGCTTCGCTCCTAACTGGTTGTATGAGCTCGGTGGCGGCGCTACCGGTGCTGAGACTGTTGAGGCACACTCTGCTGAGTGGCAGACTCAGGTTGATGAGTTCAACACAGCTTTCAACTAAGCTCTAAAAGATGAGTTTCTAAACTCTTTCCCTTTGAGAGGGGAATTTCTTCGGAAATTCCCCTCTTATCTCAAAAAGCAACTATTTTTGCTTTTTGAGATAAGAGAAGCCTGTCAAAGCTACAGAGATATGAGGAGGAAATATGAGTACACCGGTTTATCAGGATGAAACAAAGTCCTTTAAGGAACGTGCAGCTGCCCTTGTTAGTGAGATGACGCTTGAGGAGAAGGTCTTTCAGACTCTTTTCAACGCTCCGGCAATCGAGCGGCTTGGTGTAAAGGCGTATAACTATTGGAATGAGGCACTTCATGGTGTAGCCAGAGCAGGTGTTGCTACGGTATTCCCCCAGGCAATCGGACTTGCAGCTGCATTTGACGAAGACCTTATGGAGGAGATTGGCGATACCATTTCCACTGAGGCACGTGCAAAGTTCAATATGCAGGCACAGTACGGAGATAGAGACATTTATAAGGGCCTGACCTTCTGGTCCCCCAACGTAAATATGTTCCGCGATCCCAGATGGGGACGCGGCCATGAGACCTATGGTGAGGATCCGTATCTGAGCGGACGCCTCGGTGTTCGTTTCATTGACGGTCTTCAGGGACATGATCCGAAGTATATGAAGGTGGCTGCATGTGCAAAGCATTTTGCGGTACACAGCGGTCCGGAGGATCTCCGCCATGAGTTCAACGCAAAGGTTTCCAAACAGGATATGTATGAGACGTATCTGCCGGCTTTCGAAGCTTGTGTTAAGGAGGGTAAGGTTGAGGCTGTTATGGGTGCCTACAATCGTACCAACGATGAGGCTTGCTGTGGAAGCAAGACACTTCTGGTAGACATTCTTAGAGACAAATGGGGCTTTGACGGTCATGTGACCTCTGACTGTTGGGCTCTGAAGGATTTCCATGAATTCCATATGGTAACCAAGAACGAGGTTGAGACCGTTGCACTCGCGATGAACAGAGGCTGCGATCTGAACTGCGGTAATATGTATGTACATTTGCTCCAGGCTGTAAAGGATGGTCTTGTAGAGGAGAAGACGATTGATCGTGCACTCACCAGACTGTTCACAACAAGAATGAAGCTTGGACTTTTCGATAATGAGAAGGCTGTTCCGTTCAACACAATCGGCTATGATCAGGTTGATACCGCTGTTAATAAGGCACTTAATCTGAAGGCTGCGAAGAAGACAATCGTACTTTTGAAGAACGAGAATCAGACACTTCCTCTTAAGCTTTCTGAGATTAAGACAATCGGAGTGGTTGGTCCGAATGCGGACAATCGTAAGGCGCTTGTAGGAAACTACGAGGGTACCGCTTCCGAGTATATTACGGTTTTGGAAGGTATCAGAGAGTATGTCGGCGATCAGGCAAGAATTATGTATTCTGAGGGTTGCCACCTGTTCAAGGATCGTGTTCAGGGACTTGGACAGCCCAGTGACCGTACTGCTGAGGCAAGAGCGGTTGCTGCAATGAGCGATGTTGTAATCGCAGTAATGGGTCTTGATCCCGGTCTTGAGGGAGAAGAGGGTGACCAGGGTAACGAGTTCGCTTCCGGTGATAAGCCGAATCTTCAGCTTCCGGGTATTCAGGAGGATGTTCTGAAGGCACTTTACGAGAGCGGCAAGCCTGTGATTCTGGTGCTTCTGTCCGGTAGTGCACTTGCTGTGCCGTGGGCAGATGAGAATCTTCCGGCAATTGTTCAGGGTTGGTATCCCGGTGCACAGGGCGGCCGTGCAATCGCACAGATGCTTTTCGGTGAGTACAGTCCTGAGGGTAAGCTTCCGATAACCTTCTATCGTACGAGTGAAGAGCTTCCCGCATTTACCGAGTATGCAATGAAGGGCAGAACCTATCGTTATATGACCAATGAGGCTCTCTATCCGTTCGGATATGGACTTAGCTATACAGATTTCACATTTAGTGATGTGAAGATTTCCGGTGCAGTTGCTGAGGGTGCGAAGGTTTGCGTTACCGTTAAGAATAACGGTTCCATGGCCGGCGCAGAAACTGTTCAGGTATATGTAAAGTCTCCTTTGGAGGGCGCTCCGAATGCTCAGCTCAAGGGACTTAAGAAGGTTACCCTTGAAGCAGGCGAGAGTAAGACGGTTGAGATTACACTTCCTGCAAAGGCATTTGGCGTATACAATGAGGCTGCAGAGCGTGTCATCATCCCCGGTAATTATGAGGTATATGTTGGCGCATCCGCTCCGGATACCAGAAGCGTATCCCTTATGAAGAAGGCTCCCGCGAAGTTTGAGCTTTCCTATTCCGGTCAGACTGTCGTAATGGAATAAGCTTTCATGATATTTTGATGGAGAATCAATAAAGCATGAGTAGTGACGAGATTGATAAAACAATTCAGGCAACGGAGCAGAACGAAGAGCGCTATGATGAAGTGCCCGAGAACGCCGAGGAGGCGTCCGCTTCGACAGAAGCCGATGGCACATCGGAGGAGGCGAACGGCCGTAATGATATGCGGAAGGTGCTTCGAACTTTGGTTGGCGACGTTGTATTTTTCCTTGGCTGTCTGATTGCGACATATCTGTTATTCAGCGTGTTTCCGCCCTATTTTGTGGATGGAACTTCTATGAATAACACACTGCGTGACAGGGCATTTGGCTTTGGAATTATCTTCTTCACACCGGATTACGGCGACATTGTTGTAATTCACGGAGAGAACGGGAAGACTAATGACAGTGATTATATAAAAAGAGTTATCGGTAAGCCCGGTGATACCCTGCGGATTATCGATGGCGTCGTCTATCGTAACGGTGAGTGTCTTGATGAGCCGTACGCCTATTATGATCCGGGTGCGCCGCGAAGCGGTGTAATCCAGGAGATTTCGCTAGGTGAGGACGAGTATCTGGTGATGGGCGACAACCGTTTTCACTCGTATGACGGGCGAGGCTTCGGGCCGATTTCCCGTTCCGAGATGAAATGTAAAATGCTATTTTTCCTTTGGGGCAAAAAACGATAATGTATTGAGTAAATGGGAGAGATCGAAGGATCGCTCCTTTTTACTTGGAAAAAAGTATACATTTTCACAAAAAGTGTAACATTTTCCTTGTTGCATAGATTCTCGCTTTCTGCTATAATAGTGTCGGCTACTTGAAAGCAGTGGCCAAAAACGATAATTATATTGAGAAAGGATGATATATTATGCCGTTAGTTACAACGAAAGAAATGTTTGCAAAGGCATACGATGGCGGTTACGCAGTAGGTGCATTTAATGTAAACAATATGGAAATTGTTCAGGGTATCACCGAGGCAGCAGGCGAGCTTAACAGCCCTGTTATCCTTCAGGTATCCAAGGGTGCACGTGCTTACGCTAATCACACCTATCTTGTAAAACTTGTTGAGGCTGCTGTTATTGAGAATCCGCAGATCCCGATCGCTCTTCACCTTGATCATGGTGATAGCTTCGAGCTTTGTAAGTCCTGCATCGATGGTGGTTTCACCTCCGTTATGATCGATGCTTCTTCTAAGTCCTTCGAGGACAACATCGCTATTACCAAGCAGGTAGTTGAGTATGCACATGCTCACGGTGTTGTAGTAGAGGCTGAGCTTGGTACCCTTGCAGGTATCGAGGATGAAGTTGTTGTAGAGTCCGGTAAGGAAAGCTACACCCGTCCGGAAGAGGTAGAGGAGTTCGTTGCAAAGACGGGTTGTGACTCTCTTGCAATTGCTATCGGTACCTCCCACGGTGCATACAAGTTCACTGCTGCTCAGTGTACTCGTAATGCTGATGGTATTCTTGTACCCCCGCCGCTTCGTTTCGACGTTTTGGAGGAGTGCGTAAAGAGACTTCCCGGCTTCCCGATCGTTCTTCACGGTTCTTCTTCCGTTCCGCAGGAGTTCGTAAAGATGGTTAACCAGTACGGCGGTAACATGCCTGATGCTGTAGGTATTCCGGAGGAGCAGCTTCGTAAGGCTGCACAGCTTGCTGTATGTAAGATCAATATCGACTCCGATATTCGTCTTGGCATGACCGGTAACATCCGTAAGTACTTCGCAGAGCATCCGGATCACTTCGATCCTCGTCAGTACCTTAAGCCCGCTCGTCAGGCCGTTAAGGATATGGTTGCTCACAAGATTAAGTACGTTCTTGGTTCTGACAACAAGATCTGATAATAACAGATTGCATAGAATAAAACTCCCGTCCAGTTTGGACGGGAGTTTTTTGCGTCTGTGGAGTTTTTTTGAAGCGAAAGAAGCATTTTTGACAAGTGGCTAAACAAGTGAGGCGATTGCTTGGTACGAGGAGCGGGGAATCCAGAATTCAGTACCAAAAGAGAACCGGGGAATTGGTACGGGAAGCGAAGCTTCCCGCCCTGATCATGTCTCGGGCTTGCGGCGCCAGAAATCTTCAAGAATGTCGGGGAGGGTCGCACGGTTGACGTGGCGACAATTCTGCCATTCGCGGGGCAGGAGCTCGTTGTAGGCAGGCTGGGAGAAGCGGTCGTCTAATAGAAGGATCGCACCGACATCTTCCGTTGTGCGGATGACGCGCCCGCCGGACTGGAGCACCTTGTTCATGCCCGGATACATATAAGCATACTCGAAGCCCATATCGCAGCGCTCGTCATAGTATTCTCGGAACAGGTTGCGCTCGTTGCAGACGGTCGGAAGTCCGGGACCAACGATGATTGCGCCAATCAGACGGTCGGCAGTCAGGTCGATTCCCTCGGAGAAGATACCGCCCATCACGCACATGCCAAGAAGCGTCTCTTCATTGTCTTCGGCAAATGCGGAGAGAAACTCCTCGCGTTCCGCTTCGGTCATAGAATTGCCCTGCGTAAGCAGGCGAAGCCCGGGAACATCCCGAAGGAGTAGCTCAACGTTCGAAAGAAAACTGTAGGACGGGAAGAAGGCCATGTAGTTACCTTTTCTGGCAGCGCAGAAGTCGGTGATATAGGAGGCAATCTTCTGATATTCAGCAGCCGTTCTTCGGGTGTAGCGCGTGCTGACATCGCCCGCAAGCAGCACAAGGCAGTTGTCGGGATCAAAAGGAGAGTCGGCGTAGACCGCATAATCCTCGCGCTGCCCGGACAGCTGCGATTTGTAATAGTGGATTGGCAGCAGCGTAGCAGAGAAGAAGACCGCACTGCGGCACAGAGAGATTCGACGGTCAAGCGGCCGCGACGGATCCATACACTGTAAGCGAACGAGAAAATGATTGTTCTCCGCGTAGTCGCAATAGAAGCGATAGTGGTCATCGGACTCTTCGTACATCGAAAGAAAATGCCTTGCGTTAAAATACAGTTCCTTCGTAAACTCCGGAACACTCGTAGGATTCTCGGCCGAGAATTCGTCGATTACGCCGCAGAAACGCATCAGGTGATAGTAAAGCGTATCGAGCGACTCGAGGACGGCAAAGCCCTCGTGTTCCTTCTTCAGCGCAAGCATCTCCCGGTTGCAGGCCTGCAGGGCAGAAACCGCCGGCGGGTAGAAGTCCATCTCCTGCTTGGCAGCAAGAAAATCCTCCTTCACAAGCGTTGCGGAGTACATCTCCCGCGCACGCTCCACGAGGTTGTGCGCCTCGTCGATGAGAAGGGCATAGTTATGCCTTGTCTCGCCGGCAAAGAAGCGGCGGAAGTAGACCTCCGGGTCAAAAACATAGTTATAATCGCAGATTACAGCATCTGCAAAAAGAGCGACATCCAGACTCATCTCGTAGGGACATACCTGGTAACGCTCGGCGTATTCGATAATCAGTTCGCGTGTAATCAGAAGCCCGCGACGATTCGCGGTGCTTTCCGTATCGGAAGGCGCCTCCATATAAGCTTGCGAAACCGCCTCACCCCAGGTACTTTCGCATTGCCCGTCGTTAACCGCTTCGCCGGCCTCGTCCTGCACCACGAGAGCGGAAAGAAGCGCATAAATTGCGTCGTTGATGCGATCGAAATGCCCCTTTGCACGCGGGCAGGCAGCAGGGTTACAGTCGGGCTTTGGAAGCACGCAGAGCTTCTCTTTCGCGGTGATGGTGATAGGCAGGAACACAAGTCCGTTCTCGGTTAAGAGGGAAAATGTGTTCTCGGCCACGGTTCGCGCAATTGTCTTAGCGGTAAGATAGAACAGCTTCTCGGTGAGTCCTTCACCCATGGATTTGACGGCGGGGAAGATGGTCGAAATTGTCTTGCCGACACCGGTCGGGGCCTCTAAGAAAAGCTTCCGCTCCCGCATAATCGTACGATATACGCCTTTCACAAGCTCCTGCTGACCGGGACGATAAGCAAAGGGAAAGCCAAGCGAATGAATGGAGGCATCGCGCGCGATTGCGTGCTCAACACGCCATTCTTCGAACTTGGCGTACTCTCTGCATAGGCTGTAGAACCATTCCGCAAGCTCGTCCCTTGTGTAAAACTCCGTGAAGAAGCGCTGCTTGCCGCTTCCGAGAGTGACGTAGGTCATCTGAACGGCGATTTCCGAAAGCTCTTCCTGCATACAGTAGAAGTAGGCATAGCATTTGGCCTGAGCAAGATGTTCGGGCACCGGCTCGTGAAGCCTTGCGACATCGCGAAGCATCGTCTTGATTTCGTCGATTGCAACCGTAACATTGCTGAACACAAGCGCCTCATTCATCAGCTCGCCGCGTGTCTCGTCGCTTATGGTAAGTATGCCGTCCGCGCGCCCCTCTACGGTAAGGGAAAACGTGTGTCTTCCGTAGGTAACTAGACACGTGTGCGACAGATTGACCTCTGCCGCGTAGTTCCCGCCGTGCGCCTTCTGGAGCTTTCGGTGCATATCCGCTCCTTCCTTCATGGCGTCGGGGTCTCTGTGAGAGGAACGCGAATCCAGGTCGCCGCTTCTTAGGAGAAACTCCACGAATTCACGAACCGAACAGCGAATCGGTATCGTTTCCATATTGTCAAAGATGATCTGCTTCATGGCTTCTCCTTTCGTAGCATCGCGTGTCTGCATTTTATTCTACCGATTTTCCGTGGTATCGTCAACAATCTCTGTTGCCTTTTTTCGGTAGAATTGATACAATGAGACAAATAGGTTTAAAACCGCACAAACAAGGAGATTTTTAACATGGCAGATTATAAAGAAGATATCAACCACGATACCGTGACACTTTATCTTGATAACGATGAGGAGGTTGTTTGCGACGTAATCGCAATCTTCCCCGCAAGAGACGGCGAGTACATTGCTCTTGAGCCGCAGAATGCAGAGGACGAGATGATTTACATCTATCGTTTCCTGGAGACCGAGGATGAGGAGTCCCCGAAGCTTGAGAATATTGAGGATGAGGATGAATTCAATGAGGTTTCCGAGGCGTTCTACGAGTATATGGACGAGAACGACTACGAGGATCTTGATGAGGAGTTTCCTGAGGAGCAGTAAGCTTGGAGCATCAGTGTCCCGTCTGCCCTGACGGCAGAAAGTGAGAGCTCTCTAGCGAGGAGATGCCCGGCGAAACGGACGCGGAGCCTGTCCCCGGCGACGGAGAGCAGTGTCCCGAGACCGTGAACGGTATGATAGACCTCCGTACCCGGCAACAGTGCATCTGCCGGCAGCCGAATCTCACCGAGGAAGCGGGACGGTTTCAGCTCGTGACTTAAGCGCTTACGGACATAACAGATGTGAAGCGTGCATTTGGCGCGTGTCATCGCAACATAGAACAGACGGCGTTCTTCCGCGATTTGATCGGGGAGGAGCGCCTTTTTGTGTGGCGTGATGAGTTCGTTGCAGTCGCAGAGAATGACATGCGAAAACTCGAGTCCCTTCGAGCGATGAAAGGTCAGAAGCGAGACACCGCGCGCAGGCTTCTCGGGAACAGTTCTCCGCCTTCTGGTATCTTCGATAGAGGCAAGAAATGAACCAATCGTCGGATAGTCCTTAGCATAAAGCATCAGCTCGTCGAGGACATCCATCGCTTCCGTCTCGTCTGAGAGAAGGTCTGTAAGATAGCGGTTGTAGCCGATAATGTGGCGGATGAAGTGAATGGCCGCATAGGGATTCATCGTCGAAAGACGTTTTAAATCAAGAGAAAGCTTCTGCACACGCTCGTAGATGTGTTTCTTACCTTTCCGCCTGAGAGCCTCGAATACCGAGGAAAGGTCGACGGTGCGCTCGCTGAATACTGCGCGCTCTACGTAGCGGACGGGCTTATTGATGATGGAAAGCCAATCGCTTCTATCCTTACTGCCGCTTGCAATCCGAAGATAGGAGAGGATCGGCTGCACATAGGGATTCTCACAGATGTCGGGCGGCGTGACATGGCAGCGGAAGGGGATTGCCTCACGGGTAAGCCTTTGCACTAGCCCGCGCATCTCAAGGTTGGTTCGAAACAGCACCGCTACCTCCTCCGGGGCGCATCCGGATTCTAAAAGCCTGCGGATCTTTGAGGCGATGGCATCGTATTCTTCCCCGATACCTTCGTAGGTGTGAAACTGTACAGGAGTCACGGGACCGCGTGCGGCAGTCAGGTATTTTTCGTAACGGTTGGTATTGCATCGAATCAGATTGGTGGAAGCATGAAGAATCTCGCTGCTGCAGCGATAGTTGACGGAAAGTCGAACGACAGAGGCATTCGGGTAGTCGGTCGGAAAGCGAAGCATGATTTCCGGAGCCGCGCCGCGAAAACCGTAGATAGACTGGTCGTCGTCACCGACGACGAAGAGATTGCCGTGGGCTGCGGCAATCTGGCGTATGACCGCGTACTGGAGGGGATTGATATCCTGAAACTCATCAATCAGAATATAACGATAGCGCTCCTGCCAATAGGAAAGCAGGTCCGGTCTCTTCCGAAACAGCTCGTAGGTCTTTGAAAGCATATCTTCGAAGTCGACCAGCTTTCTTGCCTCCGTGAGCGCCATATATTGCCTGAGAAGCGGATAGAACAGCTCGCGACTGCAGGAAAGTGGCTCATAGTCCTCCGATGTGAGCATATCCCCCGGCGCAAGCGTGCTTTTATAGCGCTGAATCTCCTCGCGGATGCCGATGAGCATCTCCGGTTCTTCGGCAAGCTCAGGCTGAAGCGACAGAAGAATATCGCGCAGAAGGCGACGTGCAGCATCCTCGGTCATAATATTCGAGGGTGTCATATCATATGCGATTTGTAGGATGTGAAAGAAACAGGCGTGAAATGTGCCGAAGGTGACATCCGGGTAAGAGGTCCCGGCTTGTTTAAGAAAGCGTTCCCGCATCTCGATTGCGGCCGCTTTGGAAAATGTGATAACAAGAATATTATCGGGGCGGACATGATGTTGTTCAATCAGATGCCGCACCCGGCTGATAATGACGTGCGTCTTACCCGAGCCGGGGCCGGCAAGAACAAGCATTGGTCCCGCCCCATGGCGGATTGCCTCCGCCTGGTCGGGATTTTGGTTCAATAAATACTCCTTTACTGCTGTGCGGCGGAAAGCTTCTCGATACCGATTGCAATACGGCGAAGGCTTTCCTCTTTGCCTAAAATGTTCATAATCTCATAGACACCGCCGGGGGTCATCTGCTTACCGGAAAGTGCGGTACGAAGCGGCCACAGGCAAAGTCCGTTCTTAATCTCTTTCTCTGCAACGTACTCCATGCAGACCTTCTCGATGGCTTCCATAGAATAATCGGAAAGCTCCGTAAAGCGCGGGAGCATATCCTTAAGAACCTGCAGGGAATTCTCGGAATTGGTCTTCATCTTCTTGTGTGTATAGAGCTCGATATCATATTCCGGAAGTGCCTCGAAGAAATCAATCTTCTCTGCGATATCAGGGAAAACCTCGATTCTTGTCTTCACAAGATCCGCAATCTTTGTAAGGTCGTAATCCTTCTTAACAACCTCACGGATGTAAGGAAGTGCAAGCTGATAATAACGCTCACTGTCCATCATCTTGATGTACTCGCCGTTCATCCAGCGAAGCTTCATCATATCGAAGACAGCGGGGGATTTGCTGATATGGTGGAAATCAAATTCCTCAATCAGACGATCAAGCGTGAAAATCTCCTCATTGCCAACCGGGCTCCAGCCGAGAAGGGCGATAAAATTCACGATGGCCTCGCTGACAAAGCCCTGCTCAATCAGATCCTCGAAGGAGGAATGACCGGAACGCTTGGAAAGCTTCTGGTGCTCCTCGTTCGTAATCAACGGGCAGTGGATATAGATCGGCTCCTCCCAGCCAAATGCATGGTAGAGACGGGTGTACTTCGGTGTAGAGGACAGATACTCGTTACCGCGGACAACGTGCGTGATGTGCATCAGATGATCGTCAACGACATTTGCAAAGTTGTAAGTCGGGAAGCCGTCGCTCTTAATCAGAACCATATCGTCGAGCTCATCGTTGTTGACCGTGATGTCGCCATAGATGGCATCGGTAAATGTGGTCGTTCCCTCGGTAGGGATGTTCTGACGGATGACAAAGGGCATTCCTGCGGCAAGATTTGCCTCAATCTCCTCCTTTGTGAGGTGGAGACAGTGCTTGTCGTACTTGCTGATTTCGTTACCCTGGGAATCCTTGATGCCCGGAAGGTTCTCGAGACGCTCCTTCGTACAGAAGCAGTAGTAAGCCTCACCCTTTTCGATGAGCTCCTTAGCATACTTCATATAAACGCCGGTCTTAAGACGCTCACTCTGCACATAAGGACCGTAGCCCTTATCCTTGTCGGGACCCTCGTCATGGACGAGTCCGGTCTCCTCAAGAGTCCGGTAAATGATGTCAACGGCACCTTCCACATAACGCTGCTGGTCAGTGTCCTCAATTCGCAATATAAAGTCGCCACCCTCATGCTTGGCAATCAGAAACTCGTAAAGTGCGGTTCTCAGGTTGCCGACGTGCATACGTCCTGTCGGACTGGGTGCATATCTGGTTCTAATCTTCATAAACGGGACCTGCTTTCAATATATTTTCTTACGATTGATAATCGTAGACTTAACTATATTTCATATAGAGATTTTTGTCAAGAAACCTATCGTATAACCTGTTGCATTTTTCGTGTGTCGAAGGCTTGTTTTTTGGTCAAAAAAGTGGTTGACTTTACTTTTCAAAAAATGCTATAATCTCACCTGTTATGCGCCCTCTTATCGGGAGAGGATATTTTCCTTAAAGAAAAGCGTGAATATAGAGATAGGTGGTTAAGTATCGTGACGGATTTTGAAATAAAACTGCAGGAGCTTGTAAAACTTGGTAACAAGAACAACGGTATGCTGGAGAGCGACCAGGTTGCGGAAGTGATGAAGGGTGTGTGCCCTGACAGTAAGATTGATAAAGTATATGATTTTCTGGAAACCAAGGGAATCCTTGTAATCACGAAGCTGGATGAGGAGCCGGGCCCTGATGACAGCGATTTTGTAGAGTTGGATGATGATATGCTCCCGCCTCCGTCCGAAGAGGATCTGAATGAGATGGCAGAGGCGCTTTCCGACGATCCGGTGAAGCAGTACCTTCGTGAGATTGGTTCCTATGCGCTTCTTTCCGTAGATGAGGAGGTTGACCTTGCCCGCAGAATCAGCGAGGGTGATAAGGCTGCCAAGCGCCGCCTTACCGAGGCGAACCTTCGTCTGGTAGTAAGCATTGCAAAGCGTTATGTGGGCCGTGGCCTGTCCTTCCTTGATCTGATTCAGGAGGGTAACCTCGGTTTGATTAAAGCCGTTGATAAGTTTGATCATGAGAAGGGCTACAAGTTCAGTACCTATGCGACCTGGTGGATTCGTCAGGCAATCACCCGTTCCATTGCGGACCAGTCCAGAACAATCCGTATTCCGGTGCATATGTCTGAGGTGATCAATAAGACCTACCGTGTAAGCCGTAACCTTCTGCAGGAGCTGGGTCGTGAACCTACCGAGCAGGAGATTGCAGATGCGATGGATATGCCGATTGATAAGGTGCGTGAGGTGCTGAAGGTCAGCGCAGATCCGATTTCTCTGGATACGCCTATCGGCGAGGAGGATGACAGCCATCTTGGCGATTTCATCAAAGATGAGAATATGATGGGACCGGAGGAGGCAACCTCTTACCGCATGTTACAGGAGCAGATTGAGAAGCTCCTCGATACCCTTACCGATCGTGAGCGTCGCGTGCTGAAGCTTCGTTTCGGTCTTGTGGATGGCCGATGCCGTACCCTCGAAGAGGTTGGCGCCGAGTTCGGAGTAACCCGTGAGCGTATTCGTCAGATTGAGGCAAAGGCGCTCCGCAAGCTTCGTCATCCGAACAAGCTGAAGATGCTCCGCGGCTATGAGATGGATTGATGATTGAATGTATATGAATTAGCAGCTGACTGGAAATGTGCTTGACTAGTCAGCTGCTTTTTTGATATGATACAAATGATAACTACTAAATTCTATTTTACCGTAGTTATACACTTGAGCGCTGCGTAGATGGAGATTTTACATATCGCTGTAGGCTGCTGTGTGAAAGAGTGTATTTGGGGTTGAGATGGGAATACTTTTTTAACTGATTTTTTCAATGTATGAATGAGAAAAGGGGGACGATGAAGTGAAGAAGATTGTAGCAAGCTGTTGCGTACTTATTGTAGCACTGATAGCATTCGCGGGCATAGGAGCTTACCGAGAGGCACATCGTGATGTGGAAGATACAGGCTGGCCGGGTGAGAAGGGCGTAAGAATCCTTCGGGAGAAAGATCCCACGGATATTATTTGGTATGGGAAGCGTTATGCATATCCGAATCGATATCCGTTTGAGTTCAATGTTCCGGTTCGCTATGAAAATGATTGGGACGAGAATACCTTGAGAATACGGGAAGGGTTCAATCGGGCAATTATTGTTGTCAGCGACAGGGAGGGCGATTACGATATTTCTTCAGAAGATCTGGAAACATGTGTTTTAATGGCTATGAAGAATGAACGCTGCTTCTTCTTATACCTGGGGCATGCACGTGTCGGGGAGATTCTGGAGATTCTTAAAAAGAATACTGACTATTTTACAGATAAAAGTGCTATTGGTAGCGATGTGTGCGGATCATTTGGCGTATATAAACGTTCGGATGGAAATATACAGTTTATATATGATCCGGTCATAGGAAGAGATGCTCCGGAAGAGGACGGGTGGATATGGGAATATTTTGCTGGCTGTGCTTCGGATGGCACCTTTGATGGTTCTTTTCAGGAAAAAATAGAAAGCATGAACCGATAGGGTACTGTTTCCTATCGTGGTCTTTCTTGCGGGAACCGTTTTCGCAGTGAGCTGCCCGATTTTCATTATGACCGGACGAAAGCCTGTAGATATTATAAAAAGGTTTTAGGATTCGCATTGTTGCCATGCCTTGCGCGTTATGGTATCCGAGAAGAATCAATAGTAGCGAAGAAATAAATTTTTAATTGAAAAAATCTGCTTGACAATAGCTGCGAGTATTATGTATACTGTATCTTGCGCGCCTTGGCGTTAGTTTTTGCGCCCCGGCGTTGCAATGATACAGTTTTTTCTGTATGCTGCAACCACATCCGACAGGAACCTTGGTTCCATGTTTATTCTAATAGGAGGTGAAACAATGCCTACATTTAACCAGTTGGTAAGAAAGGGTCGTGAGACTTTCGCTAAGAAGTCTACCGCTCCCGCTTTGCAGAAGGGATTCAACTCTCTTCACAAGAAGTCTACCGAGACCTCTTCTCCTCAGAAGAGAGGTGTATGTACCGCAGTTCGTACGACAACCCCTAAGAAGCCTAACTCCGCTCTTAGAAAGATTGCCAGAGTACGTCTTAGTAACGGTCTTGAGGTAACCAGCTATATCCCCGGCGAAGGTCACAACCTTCAGGAGCATAGCGTAGTACTGATCCGTGGTGGTCGTGTAAAGGACCTTCCCGGTACCCGTTACCATATCATTCGTGGTACATTGGATACTGCCGGCGTAGCAAAGAGACGTCAGGCTCGTTCCAAGTACGGCGCTAAGAGACCGAAAGACGCTAAGAAGAAGTAATTCTTCGGCTGATTCGGCACACAACGTAGTCAAGTAAGTAGAAGGAATTTTTCATTACTATTTAATGCAAGGCATTTTCACTGACCGTATGGTCCAGACGCAGGTTCGTGGTTGCAGGTGCGACTGACATAGAATTTTCCAAGCATGAACACAGTAATGTGAGTACCTAAGAATTAATCAAGCCGGACTTGTTCCGGTAATAATTAAGGAGGGAAGTACCGTGCCACGTAAAGGACATATTCAGAAGAGAGACGTTCTGGCAGATCCTATGTACAACAGCAAGGTTGTTACCAAGTTGATCAACAACATTATGCTTGATGGTAAGAAGGGAACTGCACAGAAGATCGTTTACGGCGCATTTGAGGTTATTGCCGAGAAGAGCGGTAAGGAAGCAATGGAAGTTTTTGAAGCTGCCATGAACAACCTTATGCCTGTTCTTGAGGTTAAGGCTCGCCGTATCGGTGGTGCTACATATCAGGTACCGGTTGAAGTAAGACCCGAGAGAAGACAGGCTCTTGCACTTCGCTGGTTGACCCTTTTCTCCCGCAAGAGAAGTGAGAAGACCATGATTGATCGTCTCGCTAACGAAATTATCGATGCTTCAAACAACACCGGTAATGCGGTTAAGAGAAAAGAAGATATGCACAAGATGGCAGAGGCAAACAAGGCATTCGCACACTATCGTTTCTAGTTTGCGGCCGTTTGCGTTATGGTTAAGTATTAATAAAGGAGGACAAATCCTTGGCTGGAAGAGAATATCCGCTTGAAAGAACCAGAAATATCGGTATCATGGCTCACATCGATGCCGGTAAGACGACTCTTACAGAGCGTATCCTGTACTATACAGGTGTCAACTATAAGATTGGTGATACTCACGAAGGTACTGCTACCATGGACTGGATGGAGCAGGAACAGGAACGTGGTATCACGATTACTTCTGCAGCTACCACCTGCCATTGGACTCTTGAGGAGAACAACCAGAAGAAGCCCGGCGCTTTGGAACACAGAATCAACATTATCGATACTCCCGGTCACGTAGACTTCACTGTTGAGGTTGAACGTTCCCTTAGAGTATTGGATGGTGCTGTTGGTGTATTCTGCGCAAAGGGTGGTGTTGAGCCTCAGTCTGAGACAGTATGGCGTCAGGCTGATAAGTACCACGTACCGAGAATGGCATTTGTTAATAAGATGGACATTTCCGGTGCAAACTTTTTCAATGTAATTTCTATGATTGAGTCTCGTCTCGGCAAGAACCCGGTTGCTCTTGAGCTTCCGATCGGTAAAGAGGACACCTTCCAGGGTGTTATCGACTTGATGGAGATGCAGGCATACTACTATACCGACACCAAGGGCGATGCCGTAGATATCAGAGAGATTCCCGATGATATGAAGGACCTTGCTGAAGAGTATAGAGAGAAGATGGTAGAAGCTATCTGCGAGACCGATGATGAGCTCCTTGAGAGCTACCTGGAGGGTAACATTCCTGAGGTTCCGGCTCTTAAGAAGGCACTTCGTGCAGCTACCATTTCCACTGATCTTATCCCTGTTCTGTGCGGTTCCGCATATAGAAACAAGGGTGTTCAGAAGCTTCTTGATGCAGTACTTGAGTATCTCCCTGCTCCTACCGACGTTCCGGATATCAAGGGCGTTGATGAGGATGGCAATGAGGTTACCAGAAAGTCCTCTGATGAGGAGCCTTTCGCAGCTCTTGCATTCAAAATTATGACAGACCCGTTCGTAGGTAAGCTTGCTTACTTCCGTGTATATTCCGGTACTCTTAACTCCGGTTCTTACGTTCTGAACGCAACGAAGAACAGAAAAGAGCGTGTTGGCCGTATACTTCAGATGCATGCTAACAAGCGTCAGGAGCTCGAGAAGGTTTACTCCGGTGATATCGCTGCAGCAGTTGGTTTCAAGACCACTACTACCGGTGATACCATCTGTGATGAGAATCATCCCGTAATCCTTGAGTCCATGGAGTTCCCGGAGCCCGTTATCGAAGTTGCTATCGAGCCCAAGACCAAGGCTGGTCAGGATAAGATGGGCGAGGCTCTTGCAAAGCTTGCAGAAGAAGATCCGACCTTCCGTGTATCTACCAACGTAGAGACCGGTCAGACTCTTATCGCAGGTATGGGTGAGCTTCATCTCGAGATCATTGTAGACCGTCTTCTTCGTGAGTTTAAGGTAGAGGCTAACGTTGGTGCTCCTCAGGTTGCTTATAAGGAGACCATCACCAAGGAAGTTGATATCGATAGCAAGTACAAGAAGCAGTCCGGTGGTTCCGGTCAGTACGGTCACTGTAAGGTTGTATTCACTCCTATGGATGCTAACGCAGAGAAGACTTACGAGTTCGAGAACTCCACAGTCGGCGGTTCTATTCCGAAGGAGTACATCCCTGCTGTTGACGCAGGTATTCAGGACGCTATGAAGGCCGGTGTACTCGGTGGTTATCCGGTACTTGGTATTCATGCAAACTGCTACGATGGTTCCTACCACGAAGTAGACTCTAACGAAATGGCATTCAAGATTGCAGGTTCTATGGCTTGTAAGGATGCTATGCGTAAGGGTGATCCGATTCTCCTTGAGCCTATCATGAGAGTTGAGGTTACCGTTCCCGAGGATTACATGGGCGACGTTATGGGTGATGTAAGCTCCCGTCGTGGCCAGATCGAGGGAACTGAGGATGTTAACGGAACTAAGCTGATCCGTTGCTCCGTACCGTTGTCCGAGATGTTCGGTTATGCAACCGCACTTCGTTCCAAGACCCAGGGTCGTGGTGCTTACTCCATGTTCTTCCAGTCCTATCAGAAGGTTCCGAAGAGCGTTCAGGAGAAGGTTTTGAGCGATAAGACCGGTAAATAAGTAAAATCTGAAAGTTCGACTTGAAAAAGTGTGGGTTATGAAATATAATAACCTCATATTGAGCTTTCTTTTTAAGCGATAAGCTAAAGATTAAATCAAAAATAATTTAGGAGGATTCAAAGATGGCAAAAGCTAAATTTGACAGAACCAAAACCCATTGTAATATTGGTACCATCGGTCACGTTGACCATGGTAAGACCACTCTTACCGCTGCTATCACCAAGGTATTGGCTGAGAGAGTTCCTGGTAACGAGAAGGTTGACTTCGAAAACATTGATAAGGCTCCCGAAGAGAGAGCACGTGGTATAACAATTTCCACCGCACACGTTGAGTATTCTACCGAGAACCGTCACTATGCACACGTTGACTGTCCTGGTCATGCTGACTACGTTAAGAACATGATCACCGGTGCTGCACAGATGGATGGCGCTATCCTCGTAGTAGCTGCTACCGACGGTGTTATGGCTCAGACCAAGGAGCACATCCTTCTTTCTCGTCAGGTAGGTGTACCTTACATCGTTGTATTCATGAACAAGTGTGATATGGTTGACGACGAAGAGCTTCTTGAGCTCGTTGAGATGGAAATCACAGAGCAGCTTGAAGAGTACGAGTTCACAGATTGTCCTATCGTTAAGGGTTCAGCTCTTAAGGCTCTTGAAGATCCTTCATCAGAGTGGGGCGACAAGATCATGGAACTTATGGATACAGTTGATGAGTATATCCCAGATCCAGAGAGAGAGACAGATAAGCCATTCCTTATGCCTATCGAGGACGTATTCTCAATCACAGGTCGTGGTACAGTTGCTACAGGTAGAGTAGAGCGTGGTACACTTCACCTTTCAGAAGACGTTGAAATCGTAGGTATTAAGGAAGAGACACAGAAGTCAGTTGTAACAGGTATCGAAATGTTCAGAAAGCTTCTTGATGAGGCTCAGGCTGGTGATAACATCGGTGTTCTTCTCCGTGGTATCCAGAGAACTGAGATCGAAAGAGGTCAGGTTCTTGCTAAGCCCGGCTCTGTAAAGTGCCATAAGAAGTTTACCGCTCAGGTTTACGTTCTTACTAAGGATGAGGGTGGTCGTCACACTCCTTTCTTCAACAACTATCGTCCTCAGTTCTACTTCAGAACTACCGACGTTACCGGTGTTTGTGAGCTCCCGGCTGGTACCGAGATGTGCATGCCTGGTGATAACGTAGAGATGACCATCGAGCTTATTCACCCGATCGCTATGGAGCAGGGTCTTACCTTCGCTATCCGTGAAGGTGGCCGTACCGTAGGTTCTGGTCGTGTTGCTAACATCATCGAGTAATCTCCGCGTAAGCAACGAGATGATTGTCCGATAAGACATTAATATACAGCCATTGCAAGCTTGCTTGTAATGGCTGTATTTTTATGTCGGTCGGCAGTCAACGACTGCCGCGACCGAGCGGACGCAGAGCGGGCGCGAGGGCGAGGACAATCATCGAAGAGG
>JAKSPO010000012.1 GCA_024404675.1 Lachnospiraceae bacterium | reverse complement strand
GAAGACTGAATCTTATGATTAATAAATGTACTAACAACAAACAAAAATAGAGCAATAGCAAGACCAATTCCTATTCTCTTAATAATTTTTATTAATTTTCTGGATTTTTTAGCATTCATAAAAGAATTCCTTTCGATAGGAACAGCAGAATTTCAAATAATCCCTCCGACCTGCAAAGCCTTCTCTACAGCCGTGTTATCTTGTATCTATAAAATGCTTCTGACTGTCCAATAGTCATATCCTTGCACCCGTCCGCCTCGCGAAGTAAAAATCCGGGATTTACAACAACTGGTTGCATCCGATAAATGTTCTTCAATATAATTGATGGTGTCGCTTATTGCATAAGCATTTCCTTACCTAAAAACATAGTTCACATGATCAGAATGTTATATCGATATCTTATGTATAAATGAATCTATAACATGCCTTATAGGTGGTGACACTTCATTAAGAACAATTTCTGCAGGCGGATAGAACTTCAAATCTGTCATTTCACCATCGACTGATTTAGGAATACCTTCCCATTTCCTCAAACAATTCCCTTCTGGCACAATCTTCAACATGCTCATCAATTTCAACAGAGCCACCAGCGTATCCAAGCATATGATTATCCGAACGTCTGCCCAGCAAAATGTTATTATCCGCGTCAACACAAATTATACTTGCGGCACATTGAATAATTGTCCTATGACCAACAAGTTTACGCATTTCTTTCATATACCCCGTCATTTATCTCGTCTCCATTAATTTTTATATGTCTATACCAGACCGAATTATCAAAATATAATCACTCTTCTAATCCGTTCAAAACATCGTTAACCAAAGTTGAAACATTAGTAGTTAAAAGTTCCATCTTGTCGCTATTTAACATATTTTCAAACTTACAATATTCGTATGGGAAATATTCAACATGGTAAGGACCATTGGAATCACTTAACTTACTATAAGTTTCTCTGACAATAGATAATGCCTCAATCAACTCTGAACTATTCGGCTGAATATTTAAAAATTCAAGGTATCGATTCATAATATAATGATTTCGTTTTTCTACACATAAATCATATGCTTCTATACCTAGTTCATACATCAACTTTTCATTAGCTCTATCTTTAAACAGTGTTGCTAATAGTTTTTGATTTAATATCTTTATACAATTAGAAATGATAACTTGCTTAGTCCATGCTGGTTGTATATAACTCAATCTTTCAAATTTGATTGCCTCAGAGTTTAAAAGAAACGCCTCATAAAGTGAAAGCTCCCCGCTTTTTAATCCCGAAACTATAAATCTTGATATATGTAGGGCTTTTATAGTAGGATGTGCCACGTTATTAACATCTTGTATCAATTTAAGATAATCCATTCAATCTTTCCCCTTCAACCTGAGTAGCCAGCATTATCAAAACAAATCATCTATTAAGACTATTAGCATCCAATAAAAAAATCAATCATATTGATTCGCAAAATACCTTCATCATTGATTCCCAACAGATTCTCTATAACGAATCGCATCCGTTACTGCTTAATGCTCTCGCAGAAGCTGCGGATCTGCTCACGCCTTGAGGCAACATCTTCTCGATATTCCACGCTGCAAAGACCGAGCCTGCCGCTTGCCGCAATCTCCAGATGGCCGTAGAAATGCTCAATACTGCCGATGATCCGCTCACATTCCGGCATTCCCGGGCCGGTTCGAAGTGCAATAGCATATCCCTTCTTGCCGGGACGAAGCGTTGCATGCGGCTCATGCGTATTGCACCACGGGGTACAGCGATCAATGAAAACCTTAAACTGACCGGGGATATCTGCCCAGTAAGACGGCGAAACCGATACGATGCGATCCGCCCAGTCATATAATTCCATCAGCTTGTTCACATCATCCGATTGAAAGCACGCCGCTGTCTTATGGCAGGCCCTGCACCCCTTGCAAAGATGAATCTCATAATCATCGATGCAAACAGCTCTTACGGTATTGCCCTCCTCCGTGAACTCCTTCACAAGCCTTACAATCTCAGCCGTAGCCCCATCCCGAACAGGACTGCAGTTAATAACCAAAATATTCATCTCTTCCCTCCAACATATAAGCCAAAATCCTGTTTCTTACCGCTCCCCCTACTTCTTAAGACGAAGCACCAGACATACGATACCGACTAGCTCGGCAGCAATTCCCACTAGCATCGAAATCCGCATCCGGTTGCGAAGCCGTTCGTATAAATCCGCACTGCCGTCCATAACATGATTCAGCATATATCCGTTGATCAGTGCCCACAGAAGTGCGATGACACCCAAAACAACCAGTGTGATACCAATTGTTAACAACACTTTTTTCATATTACCTCCGAAACCCTCGTATTTTCCTCTCATTGTAACACAAAATCGGACGAATGGAAACACAAAGGATTCCTCTTCGTCCGATTGCTTTCTGCTGCGTCAAATTGACGTGTATTTTACATATTTTTCCTCGTCATACGAGATGCCGAGCGCCGCAAGAAGGAGCGGTGTGTAGTCACTTGTCCCAAGGTTATACTCCAGTGACCAGATTGCCCAGGCATAATCAATCCACGGATCTCCAAGACCCGATGCCTCCGTATCGATAAAGCCGCTTATCGCACCGTCCTTTACCAGTATATTCGGCAGGCAGCAATCGCCGTGAACAAAGCATTCGCCTGTCGAATCCGGATTTCGAAGCTGACAATCCGTTGTATCGATGGCATGATAGGTCTTAATTGCCTCCGCAAGAAGCGATACAAGCGAGGTCGGCTGATCGATACAGGCTTCAATCAGATTCTTACCGGGAACACAGCTCTTAAGATAGAATTCAACACCGTTTTGCACCGTGTATGAAACCGTCCGCGATGCCGGCACCTTGCCCTCCAGAAAGTCATTGACCTGCCGCTCTCTAAGAAGGCGGCCATCCTCACCGGAAATTTTCAAAATATACTCTGTCCCAAGCGCATATACCAGATCTCCGCTGACATGATGATCCGTAATCAGACGTATTCCCGTCTCCCCGGCGACCTCGGCAATCTCCTTAGGAAAGCAGGATATCAGGAATGCATCGGCCTCCTCCCGATTGGCGAATCGATACACCAATTTGTCCGGATATTTCTTAAGAAGCTCTAAAATATTCGGTCTCGAATCGACCGGAAAATGTGTCACAAACGAAAGAAACTCCGGGTCAAGCGTCTCCTCCACCCAAGGAATATCTGTCCTTGGCTGTCCGACTCTTTGGCGAATTCCTTCCAGGCAGGCTTCCACCGGGTAATCAAGGAAGAACACCGTGTCTGCATGCTCCATTCGATACGCAAGCGTACGATTGTAATTACCGTCTATAATCCACCGCTCCGTCGGTGTAATCTCCTCAAGCCGTTCCATCAGCGCTTCATGCGTCAGATGCGATTTGTCCGCATGCCAGTAAAGGTTGTCCATATGATATAGCGGGCAGTGCAGAAGTACCTGCAGCTGCTTCGCAAAAAAGCTTTTCCCCGCTCCCGGAGAACCTATCACAATAATTCGATTCATCATTTCCTCCTCACTCAACTTCGTTCAGGGCTCGTCCCAAAGCTCCCCCACACATTTTGCGCAACGATAATGCTCATCGAGCTTCACGACATAAGAATCGATGTCATATGCCTTGACGATTTTCTTCAAGACCTCTTCTTCCTTGATGCAAGGGTCTATGTAGATGATTGCCTGCTTTGCTTCCGTGTCGTAAACCACACGGCCGCGAGGATAATCAATATAATCTCCGCGGGCAAAATAAGCATCAAACAGCCTGTCATGGCCGTAGGAGTTATCGATTTTCCCTGCCTGCACACGCCCCTCGGACAACGTACAGGTATTGTAAATCAGATGGCCTCTGATGTAGAAAAACGGTCCAATCTTCATATATTTTCTCCTTGCAAAATAAGAATTCTCAATGGCGCTTGTCTATCGGTAACTGTCCTACGGGGTAACGCGTACGATACCTGCCTCCTCACAGATACGGCAAATATCGGAATGCAGAAGCGTTTCCTTCGCAATCAGTTCCTCTGCCATACGCTCGAGAAGCGCTCTGTTCTTAATGAGGATGTTTCTGGTGCGAAACATTGCCTGCTCCAGTTCCGCTTTAATCACCGGCTCAAGTCTTTCCTCGTAGCTCTCCGAATCGCCACGCGGATTGACGGCAATCATTCCAAGGCCATGCGTTCCCGAGCCCCGGTTCGCCGTACAGAAGCACGCCTCTTGGGAGCTTCGCACCGAGCCTTTTATAAAGCGCTGGGTTCTTCACCATATCACAAATCTGCCGTAACTCATCCTTGATAGTATCATAACCGATGATTTTGTCAAATGCACTCATTTTTTATTCTCCTTTGCTCTTCTTATGCACGCCTTCTTCGTATCACACCTTCCGGCAACACGCACAGGCTCCGATCAATTGGTCACCGACTGCTGTCGGCAGCCTATATGCTATCTATACTTTACGCAAAGGAACGGGACATTTCTGTCCCATAATCGCGGTCGAATGCACGATTTTCCAAGTTGCTCTTTCGACCGCGTGCCGGTTAAGGCTGAGCGGGTTTTTCGTTATCTTCCTCCATCCTTCGATGAACCGGGGAATTCCGCTCCCTGTCCGGGTCAAGCATTTTCACCACAAGCTTCCGAAACGTATCCTTCTCCTCCGCACTCAGGTTACTTCTTTCCATTGGCTTCGTGTATTTCCATATGCTATTAAACTGGGTAATATGTCTGATTCTTCTCTGTAACTCCGGAAAATGCTCTGCAACACGCTCGGCATATCTCCAGAAGAATGTCTCCTCTGCATCATGAGCGCTAAAGTTCATTCCGATATCATTAAGAACAAAGACACAGGTTCGGTTCTCGCGCACGAAGCGTGCCATGGCACTTCGAGGCGTATTCACACTGACAACGACAAGCTCGGTCTCCCTTCTGCCGGGGTGACCGCTCCTGGTCAGAGCAGAGCCTTCCACCGCTTTAACATGAACCTGATGACCAAACCGGTCTACCACAGCCCGCAGACGGTGTCTCGGAATGACAAAGCGGAAGTATCTCGTTTCATGATACAAAAAATAATCCTGCCCCAGATAGGGTGATCGCTCCAGAAGCATAGAATAATCAATCTTATCCTTGATGCGCTGAAACATCACATCTGCCTCGCTGTTCGTTCTCTCGCGAATCTTAATCTTCACAATATCCGCTACAGGAATTGCCCGTAGTGCCCGCAACAGTCTTTCATCCGAAAGCTTTTCCTTGCGGATTCTGTCATGTATTCCCAGAAGATAGTATTCCTGCTCAAACATGAACAGCTGAATCGGGATGATGTGCTGTCCGCCCTCCTCCTGCAGCTCTAGCTTATCGTTATAAATACCGACCCACAGAATAAGACTCTTCTTCCGTTCAATTGCCTCGCTAATCATCTCGGCATTATAAAACAGGTCGGGCAGGTCTCTTTTATAATAGGAGTCATAATACTTGACGTTCTTGAGATAATTCTTATAGAATCGGTTATTCTTGCCGGTAATCTTCTGAATCAGCTCATTGGTGTATTTCATCGAAATGTTCCGATTGGAAAGAACGCTGTCGAGAAGAACCTGCATCTCTCCTTCTGTAAAATCGCTGTCGTAATAGAAGTTTTTGCGAACCGAACAATCATTCTTACGCTCTATGGTTTCATAACAGATATGATTCCCGTTCATCTCATCATACGCTATCAGAATCTCCATGTTACGGTTCACTGTCTTTCTGTCAACCACCGTATCATACTGCTTCTCAAGGAGTTCTATAATATCCTTCTGCGACAAGGTGTGCTGTGCATCCGAATTGTTCCGAAGCACCTCCATTATCTTTAAGCCAAGTAGCGAATTATTCTCTGCCATTGTGTATCCCCTTTCCCTCGTCTGTGACTCATGCCCTCTTTACTATGTCAACATTATACCACGCTTTTTGTACCAGTTGTGGTACATTATAATGATTGTGATAAGTTTCATTCCCATCCTATGTCATATAACCCGTCATGCCTTTCGCCCACACTTGCAGTGCATTTCGAATAGATTCCTACTGACTTATTCTCCATTGATTTTGCCTATGAACCTGTAATCGTGAAGAACGACGAATAGAGTCGGCGAAAGCAAAATAGTGTGGAATTTGTTCGTTTTTTTAGATAATGCTATGATATATGAAAAAATGTGGCAAAAATGTCTCTTCCAACATCTCTGCCACATCTCATTTCCTTTTTAGTTTTGCATCCGCATCTAAATCACCACGCCCGCCACATGGTCCAGCTCATGCTGAATAATCTGGGCGAGAAAGCCGGTGTAACGATTGTGCTGCTTCTGAAAATTACCGTCAAGATAGTCGACCTCAATCTCGCGATAGCGTGTACATGGCCGAAGCCCGTCAAGTGACAGGCAGCCCTCCTCCGTGGCAAATGCCCCCGACCGCTTCGTTATCACTGCATTGATCATCGGAAACTGCAGAATGCCGGCCGAAACGACAATAATATTTTTGCGAACGCCGATCATATTGGCGGCAAGGCCGACACATCGGTCCAGATTGGCACGAAGCGTGTCTAAAAGGTCCTGCACCACCTGCCGGTCAGAAACGGTTGCCGGCTCACTTTTCATCGAAAGAAACATCATATCACGAACGATAGGCTTGATCATTTCTACTTCCTCTTTTCGTTATTACTAAATCGTCCATTATCCTTACCTGGCGCAATCGTCGGAAGCGGGCTTCCACCCTTCCCGATTACTGTAGGTTTCATAGCTTACCGTTGTCCGATGTGCCTCGCTGTACGCCTCAACCGTTGTGCCGTGCAGAAGCGCCCATGCCTTCGCAGGCACATAGAGAAGCGCCTCAAACCAAAGGTCCGGATTCAGCCTTCTCTTACCCTTCCTGATCTCGTTATAATAGCCGCGCCCGTTAACAAGCGCCGCGCACCTAGCATACAGAAAGCCGTCTACGCTGAAGATTCCCTTCTTTCCCATAGACTTCTTAGCAATCGCCTCCGTATCAAGCTCATACAGAAGTTGCGCCATCCGGTCATCAAAGGCAAATATGATACGGTCGCCGTACTGCGCCAGAAACTCCACTAGCGGTTTGATGACCTGCTCGTCATCTCCCTGCTTCGTCCAGTCAAGGCATTCGCCCAGAATGAAGAAGAAATTCATCTCCGGCATGCTGCAGTTATCGAAAATTGCCTGAATATAAATCGGGGGCTTTCCGGGTCCCGGGTAGTATACCCGCTTTCCGTCTTCCACCACATAATAATGAACATCCATTTTCCAAATCCCGCCTGTTCAAAGAGTAAAAGTCTATTCGTATATTATACACCAGAAGGCCCTCTAAGACAAGCAAAACGCCTTCGGATTCTTCTTTTCAAGGGTTGATTCTTACCACTGTTAATCATATAATATTATTAAAAAATGCTCGGAGGTCTTTCTATGAAATCGATCAAAAGGATACTCTCCTTCCTGCTTACGACAGCGTTACTGTTAAGTCTCGTTGCGTGCGGTGAGCAGGAGGTTAAAAAGGGCCAGAAGCGTGAACCAAGTCATTCAAATGAGGTCACCAAGCCGGAGGATAAGCCCGGTACCGACAAGCCTACGGATGTAACGCCCGAGCCGACCAAGCCCGTCGATATCACACCCGAGCCGACCAAGCCCATCGATATCACACCGGAGCCGACCAAGCCCGCCGTCCCTGAGGACCGTGCAAGTGCGGAAGCGGTTGCGAAGGCATTTGCCAAACGCTTGGAAGCAGGCGATTTTCAGGGAGCTATGAAATATGTGGAGCTGTCCGCACTGCCGGCCACCAGGATTTCCGCAGAAATCGGTGTTCCGATGGAGCAACTGCTGCCGTTTCTTGATGATATTGACTTAGGCTACGAAGCCCTGGAAAGCAAATACCCGAGCCTTGTAAAAACCTTGAATAACAGTGCTTATGCCTATGATGAATCACTCTATTATCAGTGGTATGATTCTCTGCATTTCTTCTGGGGGCTTACCCGTAACTGGACAGGCTTTGCCACCAATGAAGTCGGCTTAGAGCTCGACATGATTGAAGACAGCGAACGTTTTCTTCCGACGACCTCAAAAACCGCAGCTTCTTATGTAATCATTCTTAACAGCACGGTGACCCGCAAGGAACACCGCGGATATCTTGGAATCGACAAGGTTAACGGTGCATATTCCATCTTCTATGTCGCAAAATACAACCAGTGGCCGGACTTTTCCACGACCTGGTCACCGAAGGTACAGCCGCCGAAGATTCAGACTCCTCTTCAGCGAGATACCGACAACATGTTCTTCGTTGATTTTGCTCTGCTTGGAATGAGCTATCAGGAGCTTGGTAAGGTTCTTGGCGACACACTGCCGACTCCGCAGGAATGGGAATGGGGCACCTACGATAGCTTCTTTGATTACAACTACCATGGTCTCCCCTGTACCTTCTTCCTTGTTGGCGATCGGATATACGGAATCCGCTATGAGTTTACCTGCGGGTATGGCCATATCAGCCGTGATCTGTATGAAAGAGCCGTTGACGAATATTACCTTTACGAATTACGTACAGACCAATACGGACATGTGATTCCGGAGGGAGAGCCGGAATTCGGTTATCGTTTCCGTACACTTTGGACAACGGTTGAGTTTGATCTGTTTTATAACTATTACGATGATACGCCGCACACCGCTCTGCACTACTCCTATTTAAACCCGGAGCACTGCAATTAAGATAAGGCAAAAAGAAGCCGAGGTAGTAACATAAGTTACCGCCTCGGCTTTTCTTTATTGCGTATTATTTCTACGATTCAACAGACAGCAATCCGTCGATAAACTGGTTAGCAAGTCTTGCAGACCTTCCTCCACGCTCAAGAGCGAATCGCTCCGCAAGAAGCTCAAGCTCGGAATCCGTCATGCGCACACCCTTTGCCTCTGCCAGATGATGCACAATATTCAGATACGTTGCCTTGTTCGGCTTCGAGAAGGTAACCTGGATACCGAAGCGCTCGGAAAGCGATACCAGCTCCTGCATCGTGTCGTTACGATGAATATCATCGCCCTCACGATCGGAGAATTTTTCTTTGATAATGTGACGACGATTGCTTGTCGCATAAATCACCACATTGGCCGCCTTCGCGGTCACAGAGCCCTCTAGAACTGCCTTGATTGCATTGAAATTATCGTCGTCCTTCAGAAACGAGAGGTCGTCGATGAAAAGAACGAATTTCAGCGGATTCCCGGACAGCTCGTCTAAAACCTTGGGAATTGCCTTCAGCTGGTCCTTGCGGATCTCGATGATACGAAGTCCCTGCGGATACAGCTCGTTGGCAACCGCCTTCACGGTCGAGGATTTGCCGGTACCGGCGTCACCGGTAAGCAAAACATTGGCAGCAGGCTTTCCTGCCAGTAGCGCCTTCGTGTTATCAAGAACAATCTTACGCTCCCGCTCATAATCCATAAGCTCCGAAAGTCTTGTTCCGTCCGGATTCAGCACCGGTCGGATGTGCGCGTCTTCATCTACATAAAACATGTGATTCGTCGCATAGATGCCGTAGCCGTAGCGTCCGATATTCTCAATCCGCTCCAGGTAAAATGCCTGCAGATCGACCCGTTCACTCTGAAAAGAGGGAAGGAAGCCCTCGTAATCAAGGAAAGCGCAAAGCGTTTCCTTCGTAAGCGCCGCGCACTCGCCAAGGATTGAAAGCTCCTCTAAAAGTGTCTCCTTCATATAAGGCGGAATGCTCTGCCCCATGCCGGCAAGTCTTACATAGACGTTGGTGCTGTTACTGCAAAGCGTCTTGATGTACGTACTGAGATCGCCTTGTCCGTACTCATAGAGAAGCGCGGTAAATGCCGAATACGAGGCACAGGTCGGCTTCTCAAGGTAACGGCACAGCCCTTCAATGACTGGGTCTTTAAGAAAATCCCTGAATACACAAAGTGTTTCAAGCTTTGATTTCATACTGTTCATATTAGTTAAGAATCGCCCCCGATGCACCACCGGATACGAGTGCCGCATAGCGCTTCAGATAACCGGAAAGCTGCTTCTGCTTCGGAACAAAATACTTCATACGCTCTGCAAGAATCTGCTCATCAACCTTCAGCGTAATGGTATTTTCCGGGATATTGATGCTGATGATATCGCCGTCCTCTACAACACCAATCATACCGCCGGAGGCTGCCTCAGGCGTTACATGTCCGATGCACGCACCACGCGTAGCGCCGCTGAAACGACCGTCGGTAATCAATGCAACACTGTTGCCAAGACCCATACCCATGATTGCGGAGGTCGGGTTCAGCATCTCTCTCATGCCGGGGCCTCCCTTCGGACCCTCGTAACGGATGACAACGACATTGCCGGGAACAATCTCGCCTGCATTGATTGCTGCCTGTGCCTCTTCCTCAGAGTCGAAAACACGTGCCGGTCCTTCATGGACAAGCATCTCGGGAAGTACTGCGGAACGCTTCACAACACTGCCCTCCGGAGCAAGGTTGCCCTTCAGAACAGCGATACCGCCGGTCACACTGTAGGGGGTGTCAATCGGTCTGATAACCTCCGGATCAAGGTTCACACAGCCGGCGATATTCTCGCCGATTGTCTTGCCGGTTACGGTCATACAATCTGTATTTAAGAGATTCTTCTTGGTAAGCTCGTTCATAACGGCGTATACACCGCCTGCCTCGTTCAGATCCTCCATATATGTGCGTCCTGCCGGTGCAAGGTGGCACAGATTCGGTGTCTTCGCACTGATTTCATTGGCAATATCAAGGTTCAGCTCTACCTCACACTCATGCGCGATTGCAGGCAGATGCAGCATGCTGTTAGTGGAACAGCCGAGTGCCATATCAACGGTAAGGGCGTTCATCAGCGCTTCCTTAGTCATAATGTCACGCGGACAGATATTCTTGCGAACCAGCTCCATAACTGCCATGCCGGCATGCTTTGCAAGCTCAATACGGGAAGAATATACGGCAGGAATCGTACCGTTGCCCTGAAGTCCCATACCGAGTGCCTCGGTAAGACAGTTCATGGAATTGGCCGTATACATACCGCTGCAGGAACCGCAGGTCGGGCAGGTCTTGCACTCGTACTCTCTCATCTTCTCCTCGTCAATCTTGCCTGCATTATAAGCGCCTACCGCCTCAAACATGCTCGAAAGGCTGGTCTTCTTACCATCAACCTTACCTGCAAGCATCGGACCGCCGGATACGAAGACAGTCGGAATATTGACTCTTGCTGCTGCCATCAGAAGTCCGGGTACGTTCTTATCACAGTTCGGAACCATAACGAGACCGTCAAAGCCGTGCGCAAGTGCCATAGCCTCGGTGGAATCCGCAATCAGATCTCTTGTCACAAGAGAATACTTCATACCGATATGTCCCATAGCAATACCGTCGCAAACAGCGATTGCGGGAAATACAATCGGGGTACCGCCGGCCATCGCTACACCAAGCTTAACAGCATCTACGATTTTATCAATATTCATGTGGCCCGGTACGATCTCATTGTAGGAACTTACAATACCGATCAAGGGGCGCTCAATTTCTTCCTCAGTAAGACCAAGCGCATGATAAAGCGACTTATGAGGTGCGTTCTGTACGCCGAACTTTAAAGCATCACTCTTCATTGTCTCTCTCCTTAAATACTCCTCAAATATGCACAAAAAGCCCCGGGAGCCTTGAAGGCCCCCAGAGGCTACTATGCTGTTATGATCAATTAGTTGTTGATGAGCTTATCCTCATCGCTCCAGCTGTAAAGCTTACGAATATCAGCACCAACAATCTCACTCGGATGCTCGCTTGCAAGCTTACGCATAGCATTGAAGTGAACCTGTGCACCTGCACCGGACATATCGAGAAGGAAGTCCTTTGCAAAGGTACCGTCCTGGATGTCCTTCAGAATCTTCTTCATTGCCTTCTTGGTGTCATCGGTAATGATCTTCGGTCCGGTAATGTAATCACCGTACTCAGCAGTATTGGAGATGGAATATCTCATACCTGCGAAACCGCTCTGGTAGATCAGATCAACGATGAGCTTCATCTCATGGATACACTCAAAGTATGCATTTCTCGGATCGTAACCAGCCTCGCAAAGGGTTTCGAAGCCTGCCTGCATCAGTGCGCATACACCGCCGCAAAGTACAGCCTGCTCACCGAAAAGGTCGGTCTCGGTCTCGGTACGGAAATCGGTCTCAAGAACACCTGCTCTTGCGCCGCCGATACCAAGTGCGTATGCAAGACCAAGATCCCAGGCATCTCCGGTAGCATCCTGATGTACAGCAATCAGACAGGGAACACCCTTACCAACCTGGTACTCACTTCTTACGGTATGACCCGGTCCCTTAGGAGCGATCATGATAACGTTAACATCTGCCGGAGGCTTGATGCAACCGAAATGAATGTTGAAGCCGTGAGCAAATGCAAGCGTCTTGCCTGCGGTAAGGTTCGGCTGAATGCTCTCCTTGTAAAGAGCTGCCTGCTTCTCGTCGTTAATAAGAATCATGATAAGATCTGCTGCCTTGGTAGCCTCTGCTGCGGTCATAACCTTAAGGCCCTGTGCCTCAGCCTTTGCCCAGCTCTTAGAGCCCTCGTAAAGACCAACGATTACATTAACACCGCTGTCCTTCAGATTCAGTGCATGTGCGTGACCCTGGGAGCCGTAACCGATGATTGCTACGGTCTTGCCTGCGAGCTTCTGAAGATCACAATCCTGCTGATAAAAAATTCTCTTCATGATATACTTCCCTCTTTCTTTTTTATAAATTTATTATCTGTCGAATGGTTGATGCACCCTTTTCCAAAGAGACACTGCCGCTTCGGCAAATTTCCAGAATAGTGTAATCTCTCATAAGGTTGATGAAATCATCAAGCTTACGAGAATCGTCTGCCAGACGGAAGACGATCGAATCCTTTGAGTACTCAACGGTCTCAGCCTTAAAGCCGGAAACCGCCGCAAGGATCTCATCACGGGTCTCGGGCTCATTTTTCATCTTGATGAGCAGGAGCTCGCAGCTAACGGAATTCGCAATGGTGAATTCCTTAATGGAGCAGACATCCGGAAGCTTGTAGAGCTGGTTAACTAACTGCTGCTTCTTAATATCCTCTCCGTCAAAGGTAACAGTAATACGGGAGAACTCGATAGACTCGGTCTCACTGACAGACAGTGCTCTGATATTGAACTGGCGACGTCTGAACATACTCGTTACACGGTTAAGAACACCAAATTCATTCTTAACAAGTACTGCAATTGTGTACTGGTTCATATCAGTCACCTACCTTCACAATAATATCATCCATGCTGCCGCCCGGAGGAAGCATCGGAAGAACGAATTCATCCTTCTCGATTGCACAGTCGATGAGGTACGGGCCCTCAGCCTTGAATGCATTTTCAAATGCCTTATCAAGCTCCTCAACTGACTTAACGGACTCGCCGTTTGCGCCAAATGCCTTCGCAAGTGCTACAAAATCCGTCTTGCGGTCAAGAATCGTATTGGAATAGTGCTTATCAAAGAAAAGCGTCTGCCACTGTCTTACCATTCCGAGTACGCCGTTGTTGAACAGAAGGATAACAAGCGGTACATTGTAGGTCACCGCGGTCGCAAGCTCGTTCAAATTCATACCAAAGCTTCCGTCGCCGGTAACCAAAACGGTTCTCTCTCCGCTTCCGTAGGAAGCACCGATTGCGGCACCCATACCAAAGCCCATCGTACCAAGACCACCGGAGGAAATGAATCTGCGGCTCGTCTTCAGATTGGTGTACTGTGCAGCCCACATCTGATGCTGTCCGACATCGGTTGCAACCGGGGTATTGCTGCGAAGATGCTTATTCATCACGTTGATTGCATTATAAGGAGTTAAGCCGTCCCTCTTATCCATCGAAGCAGCCTCTTCCTCACGGAACTGCATAACCTTAGCTGCCCACTCGGGATTCTTCTTCTCACCAACAAGCGGCAGAAGCTTCTGAAGAGTAAGCTTGATATCTCCTCTTAAGCCCTTAGCGGCAATAACATTTTTAGAAAGCTCGGAGCCGTCCACATCAATGTGAACGATCTTCGCACCGACAGCGAACTTGGTTCTGTTGCCGGTAACGCGGTCATTAAAGCGACCGCCGAGGGATATGATCAGATCTGCGTGGTGCATCGATACGGAGCATGCATAATGTCCGTGCATACCCTGCATACCAAGGAATCTCGGATGATCGGTGGGAATGCCGGAAAGGCCCATCAAAGAGCAGCCGATCGGGGCATCAAGCTTCTCGGCAAGCGCAAGCATCTCCTCCTGCGCACCGGAGTTAATAAGACCGCCGCCGAAATAGATGAAGGGCGCCTTTGCGGAATTGATGATCTCTGCAGCCTCTTCGATGCGAATATCCTTCGCTGCCTGCGGCTCCTCAGCGCCAACGGGTGCGGCCGGGGTATACTCGCATTTTGCGACCTGGACATCCTTCGGAACGTCTACAAGTACCGGGCCGGGTCTTCCGGATCTGGCAAGATACAAGGCCTCACGAATGGTATCCGCAAGCTCTTCTACGGAGCTTACAAAATAGTTATGCTTCGTAATCGGGAGGGTAACACCGGTGATATCGATCTCCTGGAAGCTATCCGTACCGATCTGTGTCGTAGGAACGTTGCCGGTGATGGCAACCATGGGAATCGAATCAAGATAAGCCGTAGCAATACCGGTAACCAGATTGGTTGCGCCGGGGCCGGAGGTTGCGATACATACGCCAACCTTGCCGGTTGAACGGGCATAGCCGTCTGCCGCATGGGAAGCACCCTGCTCATGTGCGGTCAGTACGTGATTGATTTCGTCCCGATATTTATAGAAGCTGTCATACAGATTGATAACCTGTCCGCCGGGATAACCGAAGACCGTTTCAACCTGCTGTTCAATAAGAACTCTGACAATAATATCAGCACCTGAAAGAATCATTCTCTTACTCCTTTTTAATAAAATCTATGATGAGCCGGCCACATTCGCTGCAGCCAACCTTCTTCATGCCTTCACTCATAATATCGCCGGTACGGTATCCTTTGTCCAGATATGAAACCACTGCCTGCTCGATAGCGTCAGCTTCTCTGTCAAGGTCAAATGTGTACCGTAGCATCATTGCTGCGGACAGAACCGTTGCAATCGGGTTTGCGATATCAAGTCCTGCGATATCCGGTGCAGAACCGCCGCTCGGCTCGTACATACCGAACTTCGTCTCGTTAAGCGATGCGGAAGCAAGCATACCGATCGAACCGGTAATCATCGAAGCCTCGTCCGAAAGGATGTCACCGAACATATTCTCCGTAAGTACTACGTCGAACTGTGCCGGATCCTTTACAAGCTGCATTGCGCAGTTGTCAACAAGCATATGCTCAAGCGTGACCTCAGGATAATCAAGCGCCACCTCGTTCACGATCTTTCTCCAAAGTCTCGAGGAATCCAGAACGTTAGCCTTATCGACGCTTGTGACCTTCTTTCTACGCTTCATCGCAATATCAAAGCCCTTGATTGCGATACGACGAATCTCGTTCTCATTGTAGGTAAGCGTATCGATTGCGGTCATAACACCGTCAATCTCCTCGGTTCTTCTCTCACCGAAGTAGAGGCCGCCGGTAAGCTCACGCATCATCATCATATCAAAGCCGCGCTTTGCAATCTCCTCCTTCAAAGGACATGCGCCGTTCAGCTGCGGATAGAGATTCGCCGGACGAAGGTTTGCAAAAAGGCCAAGCTCCTTACGGATCTTCAGAAGACCTGCCTCGGGTCTTAAGTTCGGCGGAAGCTTGTACCACGGAGAAGTAGAGGTATTGCCGCCGATGGAGCCAAGAAGCACCGCATCCATGGCCTTTGCCTTAGAAACCGCCTCATCCGTAAGCGGAACACCGGTCGCATCGATCGAGCATCCTCCCATGAGAAGCTGCTCATAGTGGATTGTATGACCAAACTTTTCACATATCGCATCAAGGACATTCATCGCTACCGTTACAACCTCGGGACCGATACCGTCACCCTTGATGACTGCTATATTCATATTCATAGTATTCGCTCCTACTGATTCGCCTTAAGAGATGCCAGCAAGCCACCGTTTTTGATAATGTTCTGAATAAACGGCGGGAACGGCTGTGCCTTATAGGTCTTGCCGGTAGTCAGATTGGTGATCACACCGGTGTCAAAGTTTACATTTACCTTATCGCCTGCGCTGATTTCCTCAGCTGCCTCCTCGCACTCAAGAATCGGCAGACCGATATTGATTGCATTACGATAGAAAATTCTTGCGAAGCTCTTCGCAATAACAACACCCGTACCGCAGGTCTTAATAACAAGCGGTGCATGCTCACGGGACGAACCGCAGCCGAAATTCCATCCGGCTACCATAACGTCACCGGTCTCCACCTTCTTAACGAACTCGGTATCGATATCCTCCATGCAATGAAGCGCAAGCTCTTTCGCATTCGGAGTATTCAGATAACGCGCGGGAATGATTACATCCGTATCGACATTGTCGGGATACTTAAAAACCTTACCTTCCGTATTCATGCTTACGCCTCCTTATATTCTGTGATGTAGCCTGTCAGAGCACTTGCAGCGGCTGTATGAGGAGAAGCAAGATATACCTCACTGTCAACATGACCCATACGACCTACGAAGTTACGGTTCGTCGTTGCGATACAACGCTCGCCGGCAGCCAGAATTCCCATATATCCGCCGAGGCAGGGACCGCAGGTGGGTGTCGAAACGACTGCACCGGCATCGATAAATGCGGTGAGATAGCCACGCTCGATGCACTCACGATAGATCTGCATCGTTCCGGGAATAATGATGCAGCGGATTCCGTCTGCAATCTTCTTGCCCTTCAATACGTTGTAGGTTACTTCCATGTCCTCAAGCCGGCCGTTCGTACAGCTTCCGATTACGACCTGATCCACCTTGATGTCGTGAAGCTCACATGCCGGATGCGTATTCTCAGGAAGATGCGGGCATGCAACCGTAGGAACGATTGCGCTAAGATCGATATCGATCGTCTGCTCATATTCCGCATCGGCATCAGCCTCATACACCTTGGGGGTACGCTCACATCTGCCGTTCATATAAGAAAGGGTAATCTCATCCACCGGGAAGATTCCATTCTTTGCGCCGGCCTCAATCGCCATGTTGCAGATGCAAAGTCTGTCATCCATGGAAAGCGTCTTCACGCCCTCGCCGACAAATTCCATGCTCTTGTAAAGCGCGCCGTCCACGCCGATCTGCCCGATGATGGAAAGAATCACGTCCTTACCGCTGCAGTTTGCGGGAAGCTTTCCTGTGAGGTTAAACTTAATAGCGGAGGGCACCTTAAACCATGCCATTCCGGTAGCCATGCCTGCTGCCATATCCGTACTGCCGACACCGGTTGAGAATGCACCGACGGCACCGTAGGTACAGGTGTGGCTGTCCGCACCGATGATGCAGTCACCGGCGGTAACTACACCCTGCTCGGGAAGAAGCGCATGCTCGATACCCATCTTTCCGACATCATAGAAGTGGCTAACGCAGTGCTCGCAGGCAAACTCACGGCAGGTCTTCGACTGCTCCGCAGCCTTAATATCCTTATTGGGAACGAAGTGGTCAAGAACAATTGCCACTCTGTCCTTATCAAAAACCTTATCAAATCCGGCCTTTTTGAACTCATTGACCGCAACAGGAGTTGTAATGTCGTTTCCAAGCACAATATCAAGCTTCGCATTGATCAACTGTCCTGCCGTCACGCTCTCAAGTCCCGCATGTGCTGCGAGGATCTTCTGTGTCATGGTCATTCCCATATCAATTATCTCCTTTAGTCATATTGTGGAAGGCACAAAGAAGCGCCTTTGCATTAGCCTTAATAACGTCCGTATGCGTACCGACACCCCAGAAAAGCTTGCCCTCGGCATTCTCGATACCGATGTAGGAGGCTGCGATACTTCTTGCGCCCTCGCCCTGCATGCTGTGCTGCGTGAACACCTGCAGAATATATTCCCGACCGGTGTAAGCCTTCAAAGCATTGCTGATAGCATTCAAAGAACCGTTACCCTCTGCCTCAAGCTCGGTCTCCACACCGTCACGGGCAAATGTGATATCAATCTTCACGACATCGTTCTCACGGACGAAGTCGAAGTCCGCAATCGAAATCGGACAGTTGTTATTCAGATAGCGGTCGCTGAAAATCTGCAGAACATCCTCAGCCTTAAGCTCTCTATGCTCCTTATCGGAAATATCCTTGCAAAGATAGCTCAGATGCTCACGCATCTTTGCGGGAAGAATATAGCCGTAGGACTGCTCCAGAAGATAAGCGATACCGCCCTTTCCGGACTGCGAGTTGACTCGGATGACATCCGCATCGTACGTACGTCCGATATCCTGCGGATCGATCGGAATGTACGGTACGGTCCACTCGTGCATTTTCTTCTTCAGGCGGTACTTCGTACCCTTTGCGATTGCATCCTGATGGCTTCCGGAAAATGCTGCGAATACAAGGGCACCGGCATAAGGTGCTCTGTCGTATACCGACATTCTCGTATTCTTCTCGTATGCCTCGACAAGCTTCGGCATATTCGAGAAATCAAGCTTCGGATCCACGCCGTGCGAATACATATTCATTGCAAGTGTGATAATATCCACATTACCGGTTCGCTCGCCGTTTCCGAAAAGCGTACCCTCAATACGATCAGCGCCTGCAAGAATACCGAGCTCCGCATCCGCAACACCGGTTCCGCGATCATTATGCGGATGAAGCGATACGGTAACATATTCACGATATTTCAGGTTCTCGCACATATACTCTACCTGAGATGCATACACGTGCGGGAGGCTCATTTCAACCGTAACGGGCAGATTGATAATGACATTGTTGGTCTCGCTCGGCTCAAGCACATCGAGCACTGCGTTACATACCTCCAAGGCGTAATCCGGCTCGGTGCCGGTAAATGACTCCGGCGAATATTCAAAACGGAAATTACCTTCATACTCGGCGGCAAGCTTCTTCACAAGCTTCGCGCCCTCTACGGCGATTTCCTTAATCTCTTCTTTAGTCTTCTTAAACACCTGCTCACGCTGTGCCACACTTACCGAGTTGTAAAAATGAATGATTGCACTCGGAGCGCCCTTGCACGCGTCGAAGGTCTTACGGATGATATGCTCACGGCACTGTGTCAGCACCTGAACGGTAACATCGTCGGGAATCATATTGTTATCGATCAGCGTTCTCAAAAACTCATATTCTGTTTCACTTGCTGCCGGGAAGCCGACCTCGATTTCCTTGAAGCCAACCTCTAAGAGCACCTTATAGTACTCTAGCTTCTCTTCAAGGCTCATCGGAATGACAAGGCTCTGATTGCCGTCGCGCATATCGACACTGCACCAGATCGGCGCTTTATTGATATGGTCGTTTCTGACCCATTTGTTATATTGCGCGTCTACGGGATAATACCCGGGGCGGTATTTGGTTGCATCCATCATATAATCTACTCCTTCCAGGCCACCGCTTCAATCTCAACAAGTGCGCCCTTCGGAAGTGCCTTTACAGCCACACAGGAGCGAGCGGGTTTCTCAGTAAAATATTGTGCGTACACCTCGTTGAAGGCTGCAAAATCAGCCATATCGGAAAGGAAGCATACGGTCTTGACAACATTCTCAAGGCTCGAGCCGGCTGCGCATAGGACTGCTTTCAGGTTTCTGCAGACTCTGTCTGTCTGCTCTTTAACATCGTTACCGACCATTGCGCCGCTTTCGGGATCAAGCGCTATCTGACCGGAGGTGAAAACCAGGTTGCCCGTCACAATTGCCTGTGAGTAAGGTCCGATTGCTGCGGGTGCATCATTTGTCTGAACTTTACTGCTCATAGCCTAAGCTCCTCTCCTATAAATATCTTAATCGCGGGAAATACGCCAAACCGAATTCTACCGAATCCACCGCATTATATACCAGTATAGCTTAATATATATATTAAGACAGATTTTAGTGCTTCGAAGTGGCAATGTCAAGGAGCAATTGTCACCAAAGCCCTGTATTTTATGGGAAAATGCCATTTGTATTCTATTCACTTATGTGCTCCACCCATTTCCAAATGTAACCGGTTTACACATCCGCCCGATTTGTAAACCGCCTGCACCTTACAAGCCGCCCCGCATTCCCGGCTATATCTCCTCTTCAAACAGGCATACATTGCCTTCATGGTAGTATAAACCCGCTGCCGTCACAAGCAAAAAGCCCTCCCGCACCGAACTTTCACTCGATGCCGAAGGGCTTATAAACACTTATAGATTACAGTTATCTTCTACTCTGGCCGCAGACCTTGCAAAACTTTCTCTCACCCTCGTTGACTGTGCCGCAGGAGCATGCCCAGTCAGGATAAGCCTCATCTCCGGCTCCCTTTAAAGACACCTCGCGATAGGAAGGATCCATATAAGAAGCACGAGCCTTAAGGTCCTTCACATAAGAAAGAATCATCCCGACTCCATAAAGAAGTGCAGGAATAATGACGATACTAACCATGCTCTCAATCACAATAACGAAAGCAGATCCTACATACTCGGATATCATTATCAGACTATTGACAAAGCTGAAAAAATTCACAACGAGAACAACTACTGCAAAACGCTTTAACCAAACATCGTAATTATGCATCCCTCTTCCTCCTAAAAAAACGATAACACCTTGTATCATCCCCGCGCGGAATCATACAAGGTGCTATACTAACCCCGTTAACAATCTTCTATCCGTATATTCTCCCTGTATATCCCACACATATGATGATACTACATCATCATATAGAAGTCAAGTGTTTCTTTTCAAAAATATAAAAAGTGGTTTAGTTTTTATTCAACAAGCATTTTAGACATCGCAATACAGTCGAACGTGCCTCCGTGGATGACTGTTTCGTCCATTACCGTATAGCCGAGCTTCTCGTAGAAAGAAACCTTTTCCACACGGCTTTCAAGGCACGCCTTCTGATATCCGAGTTCGACCGCCCACTGTTCCGCTTCCGTAATTGTTCTTCGCCCGAGTCCCTGCCCGCGATATTCCGGAAGGACAACCAGACGTCCGAGCATCACCACACCGCTACTTAGCTCATAGATTCTGCAGGTCGCTACCGGCGTCACACCGTCAAGAATAACGATATACTTTGTCTCCGGACCGTCATGCTCATCAAACTCCTCCCGAAGACTGATCTGATGCGCCTTCCCCATGCCCTGGATTCGCACATAATATGCCCCGGCCTGCTGCCAGAGCTTGTCCGCTCTTAATACCTCATACATTTTACGCTTCCTCACCGCATAGCGTAGTCAGATAATGATCTACCTCCTGCCAGCTATGACATCTCACAAAATTGTCGTTCGGGAATTCCGCCGTCACATTCCATGGTCTGTGATATACCGCCACCCTGCAATTCGGAAAATGCATCACATGCGTAAAGGCAGCCGGCGAGTCCTCAACCGCAAAGTCAAACCGGCGCTTGTACAGCTCCGCAAGCGTCATATTGTAGCTGTTCCCGTGACTTCCGGTCTCGCGGCCGTATTTGTCGACACAGAACATCGGAACGCGCGCAAGTCCGTGTGCGTCGAGCCAGCTTCTCGAGGGCTCATAGGCATCGAACGGACGCCCTGTGATGATTGACACCTCGTGGCCGGCATCCACCCAACGGTTGATGGTTTCCGATGCACCGGGCGTCTCCTCATACGAAAGAAGCTTCTCCGGAAGATGCCCGGTCTGCATCAGTGCTTCATACTGCGCGTCCGCAAGCCCAAAGGTTTTCTTAAGATTGAAAAACTGCACCTCCTGATACGGCACATCAATCCCGAACATCTCCTTTGCAAGCTCGGAGAAGAAGCGTCCCGACTCACAGAGCACATCATCAAAATCAACGTAGATTTTCATAAACAAAAGGCCTCCCTTCCGTTTCTGTTACCTGCCTCTCATCATACCAAATACGCGCTTTCCTTTCAAGGGATTCGAGGCTGGATGCTTCCGCGAAAATCTATTTTCTTGACAATCCAAGGTGTAAATCTTATGATTGCATTATCGCAGTCTGCTGCCACAGTAAGGCGCAGTATGAGGAATGCCCGCAGGCGCCTCAGTATCAAACGTAAAGGACCAATACCTATGTGGACTTTTTTAATATATACGATTCTCGGGATGATCGGCTCCCGCTTTCCGGAGGAAGGCCGCATGCGAAAGCTTTCCAAACGGTTATTTCGTTTCTTTCCGAGTCTGATTATCCTCGGTACCGTTTTAGGTGTTTCCGCCGACCTTGCCGGCTGGGAAGGAAGCGCATTCTATGACGAGATGCTTATCCTTACCGCACTGACGCTCTGCTCTCTTCCCGTATATCTTATTCTTGCCATCGTAGGGAAGATGCGCGCAAAAAAGTCGGCGCCACAATCCATCGCACGATATTCGAATATGCCGGCAATCGTCGCTTCGACACTTCCGAAGACGGTAGCCGGACGCAGAAAGATTGTGGAAAAATTCAACGAAAAATACAATCTTTTTCTCACACCCCAGCAGATTGAAAGCATCGTGTCCGGTTCGTTCCAATCGGTTGAGTGGCAGGAGGAGTTACTTGCCATGGATCAGACCTATACCTCCGTAAACAGCTGGTTCGCCGGTCCGCGCGGATGGCTTCGTGCCTTCCTGAAGGCCTTCAACGTTCAGGATATTTCTACTGATTTTGCTTATCAGAAGCAGCTCTGTCTGAATTACTACCGCCAGGTTTTCACCTCCTTCGATATCGCAAGCTTTGCGACAATCGAGCAGTGCATCGAAGCAATCAACCAGCGCTTCTTCACAAGCTTTGACGATGCCACCTTTATGATCGGCTACCGTTTCCTGCAGGCGAACGGCGTAAACATCACTCTGCCGAACTCCATGCCCCTTATGGTCGACCAGGAGCTACAGGACCTGACCGCCAAATACGAAAATAGCCCGGGCGGGATACATTAGGCATAAACGCCTCCACAAACTGATTTTATTAGACGCAAAAGGACCAATGCTTGCTGTTCGCATTGGTCCTTTCTGATGAGGGGTATATATGCATTTGGTCGTTCAATCCATATCGTCCGCAAGAATCTTGATGACTGCGGTGTTAGCATAAGTAAGCGGTTCATTGTGAATGAAAAATATGACGCCCGGCACCGGTGCGTAAAGTGTCTCCAGTACGCTGCCGTCGTAAGGGTTCACGATATCCGCAAGCGGTGTTCCCGCCTCCACCTTATCGCCTGCTTTAACAAGCGGCTCATAAAAACCGGACTTCGCGGTTCTTACGGAGATGAGCTCGGTATCATTAAACATCCGGCTCTTCTTCTCGCTGATGGCGCTGTATTTGATGATATCGTTACAGGCCATGAAGTTCATGATTGCCATCACCGCCTGCCCCGCTCCGGTCTTACTGATTCGCGTCGTTGTGTTCGTATATAAGGAAAATGCCTTAGTGTCCCAAACCTGCCAGTTATAATTCAGCGTTGCCGTGTCATACGGTCTTACGGCTCTTTCCACAATATACTTCATTCCGAATTTCTTCGCATCCTCCACCGTTGTGAAGCCTTCCTTCATATATCGCACATGCGGCACAAAATCACCGGGCATATAAAAGGAGGTAAACTGAATTCCGAATTCGTAATCCTTAATCTCACGGAAGACACCGTCTGCGATTCGCTGCGTGGTTTCTCCCAGATCGTAGCCCGGGAACATTCTGTTGATGTCAGTATTATCGGTCGGCCAGAAGCGCTTCTGAATATTCATGGAATACGGGTTGATGGACGGAATGATCAGAACCTTGTGTCCGTCCTTGATTCTTCCCTCTTCCTCTAGCTGCTTCATCTTCTTGACAAGCTGTGCGCAGCAATAGGTCTGCTGTACCTCATTGCCACGGGAATTACCGATGATGCAGACAGACTTCTCGCCCTGTCCGAATTCATATCCCGTGATTCTGAAATCATCCCGGTACATTCCCTTAATCTCATATATGATTTTCTTACGCATACCGGCAGACCTCCTCCTTCAGAATTCTTCCCATCAGAGAGCCCTCATCCACAATCGGATAGTCTCTTATCGTAAACAGAAGTCCCGCCTGCGGCGCTCTGACCTCATCGAGAACCCGTCCCTCGAGTGGATCCACAATCAGACCGATCAGCTCGCCCTCCGCAAGTCTCGCGCCATGCTTGACGCTCGGCACAAAAAGACCGCTCGCCGAAGCATTCAGATAGCTGACGTCATACGGGTTCTGCGAAATCATCGGCTTCCGAACGGGAATCGTCTCCCCACCCCAGATGCCAAGCTCCTGCATCAGTCTGAATATGCCGTCTACCATCTGGTTGCCGTATTCCTTGGTAAGTCGCATGCCTACACCCATTTCCACAACAAGCACGGGCGTTCCGATGCTATTGAGGCTGTGTGCAAAGGTGGATTCCAAAACAGTGCTTGCGCCGTGAACCCAGATAAAGTCCACATTTGCCGCCTTCGCGAGCGGCACAAGACGCTCGGCATGCAGCTCATTGATTCGAATCTGCGGAATCTCCGTCAGATAGATGTTGCTCGCATGAATGTCAACCACACAATCGGAGCCGCGCACATCATCGATGATACCGGCTGCGAGATACTCTGTCATATTGCCGTCCTTGTTGCCGGGAAAGATACGGTTCATATCAAGGTCAAATGCCGGAATACCTCTGGTAATGGAATCGATGCCGAGCGGATTCATCGCCGGATAAATATCCACAATTCCGGTAAGCTTATCCTTTTCCAGGCTGATTCTCCGCTGCAGCTCGTAGCAGACATACTGCCCCTCTAACTCGTCGCCGTGAATTCCCGTTACCACGCTGATTCGCTTAAGCCCCTTCGGATCGGCGCCCGCAGGTGCAATCCGATTCTTTTTGATCATCAGCTTTTCGTCGATCGGAAGTCCGACCATTGTAACGATTTCTACCATTTGTCTTCTCCTCGACTAGTAATATTTGTCTACCAGAACGTTAATCTCCTGCGTCTGTGCACCGCCGCCCCACATGACGCCGCGGTTGATGGCACAATCGACTGCATCGCGCCCGACACCGAGCTTGATGTATTCATCGGAAATTTCTATGTTATGCGTGGGGTCGTACGCCACATAGCTTCCGTCAATGCAGGCCTCCACCCAGGCATGACTCTCTCCCTCTCCGACAATCAGGCCGCAGACATATCTCGCAGGAATGCCGAATATTCGAAGCATGGTAATGAAAATATGAGAAAAATCCTGACACACGCCCTTTCCGCCGGCAAATGCCTCCTCGGCGCTCGTTCCCACCTCCGTACAGCCTTTCTCGTACGTCATAACCTTTTTAAGCTCTCGCATGATTGTAAGGCAGCGGTCGCGGTCGGATGCGCAACCCTCTACCAGCGCCTTGATAGATTTTGAAAAGGCGGTAAGCTTCGGACCGGGAACACATTTTCCGTGCGGATACTTATACATACCGACCAAGGCCTCGTTCACGCCGCCGGTCACGGGAGACTCGTTCGTCTCGACCATTCCTTTGATGGTATAGATATACTCCGAGTGCGGAAAGGCTACGCTTCCGATGATCTGCGCATTGCCGAAGGAATCTCTTCCCAGGGAGTAGGTCGTGTTCGGACTCATGCTGATTGCATAGGAGATGCTCCTTTGCTTAAAATCGTCCGCCGGAATGGATTTGATGGTAAAATAGCACTTCTCCACCGGCTCGGAATAGCGGATTATCATTTGATACTCATAATTCAAAAAAGCCACATTTTCACCTTCTAACCTATGTTCTTAAGGGATCAGGCCACAATCGTCTCAACACTTGAAATGATGCCGGCATAATCCATCGCATTATCATTGATAAGCGTATTCAGCTTGTTGAGCGCTGCCTCGTTGTAGCGAATACCGCTTCGAAGCACTCTCGGAATCATTCGATGAAGCTCACGCTCAAGCTTGAATTTGTCAAGCTCCAGTCTTGCGTATAAATCGATTCGCTCGATTCTCTTACCCGCCTTGATAATGTTTCGAATCTGCTCGTCGTCGATCTGATCGTCTACGATTCCCCAGAAGGAAAGCAGGTCGTCCATAATCTGCTGAATCTCGATAAGCGGCGACTCACTCTTCGCTGCATTGCTCATCGCATAAACAGACAGCTGGATATAGGAAAGTGCGTCCGAACCGATTGTCTCACGCAATACGATTGCGTTATCATAAGCACGGTTCAGGTTACTGATAATCGAATCCGCAATCCCTGCGTCAAAAGGATAGCGTCTGAGAAAATCGCCCTTTGACTCGTAAATATTCGGGATATCCAAAGCATCACAGTACTCGGGATATACCGCATCGGCGGAATCAATCATTTTATCAAAGCTTTTTGCAAACATTTTCAAGGTCGTATACACGCGCTCCGTGTATCTGCCTAACCAGTAAAGGTGGTCAACCTGTTCTACTGAGATAATACCCATGTGTCCTTGAAACCTCCTCCTTGTGATGAGTTAACAATAAATGAATCGGGATTTCTTGAGAATCTTGTCAAGCCGCTGGCCCAGACAAGCGGTTCGTCCGCCATCAGTACAAAGGCTCTCCAGTCTGCCTTTCTCGGAACGATTCTGCCCTCGTCCAGAATGTCCAGATCCTGGAAATCGATAACCTCCTGCGCGATGAAGCGTCTCGGCTCGGCTTTCAGAAGAGCGATGAAATCCTCCTTCTGCTTAGCGGTCATCGTGTTACCGAATACAACACCGTAGCCGCCTGCCTCCGCAACATCCTTAAGCACCAAATCGTCAAAATGCTTAAGAACATAGTCCATATCCTCCGCATAGAACGGAAGATACGTCGGCGCATTCTGAAGCACCGGTTCTTCGTTCAGGTAGTACTTAACCATCTTCGGAACGAAATAATAGATACCCTTATCGTCCGCAACACCGTTTCCTGGTGCATTCAGAAGTGCAACGTTGCCCTTACGGAATACATCGTAAATGTGCGGGATTCCGATCAGAGATTCCGGATTGAAATTCATCGGATCGAGGTATTCGTCGGAGATTCTTCTGTATACCGCACCGACTCTTTCCTTCACGCCGCCGGCACCGATGAAATAGAGACAGTCATTTTCCACGAAAAGCTCCGAGCCGCTTACAAGATGCGCGCCCGTCTTCTCTGCAAGATAGGAATGCTCGAAGTAGGCCGCATTGTAACGGCCGGGTGTGAGAATAACCGTATGTCCGCCTGTATTTACGTTATCCATTGTCTTTCTGAGAAGCTCTGCATAATTTCGGTTATCAAGAAGCTTCGTATTGCTGAAGGTCTCCGGAGAGCTCTTTCGGCAAAGGTCTCTTGCAATCATCGGATAGGATGCACCGGAAGGAACTCTTAAGTTATCCTCGAGCACATACCACTCGTTGTTCTTACCTTTAACAAGGTCGATTCCTGATATGTGGGAATAGATTCCCTTCATCGGAAGCACACCCTCGCACTCTGCCATATAGCCGGAGGATGCGAAGATGAAATCCTCGGGAACCACACCGTCCTTCACGATCTTCTTCTCCGAATAAATGTCCTTAAGGAACAGATTGAGGGCCAAAACTCTCTGCTTCAACCCTCGCTCGAGCATCTCAAATTCGGCGTGTTCTATGATTCTTGGTATGGAATCGAAGGGGAATAACTGTTCCTTAAAGGTGTTGTTCTTATAGATTCCGAATTTTACTCCGTAGCGGGCCAACAAGTCATTGATTTTGTCTGTGTGCTGCAATAGCTGTTGTTCTTGTTGTTTCATTGGTTTCGTCCTCCTTATTTGAACTGCGAACAAAAGCGATTCCTCCGCTTCCTAGGCGGTCCCGTCCTCTACCGGGCAGGCGAAGCAGCTTTCACGATTCGGAAAATAAAAAAGCGCTCATGTTTCTTCTACATTAGCGCCTTTGCCAGATCGGATTCAGTATACATCAGGAGTCTTTGCATCATCGAATTCTATCAATAATACAAAAAGACGCTCCCTTAAGGAACGTCTCTGCTCTTGTTTATGGCAATAACTTACCACAGACTGTACTTTTTGTCAAACATATTTTTGAAGTAGCCCTTCAGATATTCGCGGAATGTACGGTACGCTCAGGCCTGTCCGCCCACAATCAGCCGAATATGCTCCTTCGTAAGCTTAAGCGGCTTCTCCCACGGGTTCACGATAATTCCGACAACCTCCTCCGAATTAAGCGTCAGGGTAAGGAGCTTTTCAATCTCTGCGGTAAAGCCCGACACATACTCCTGCTTCTTCTTAATCTCCTCTTCCATACAGGTAAATGCAGCGAACCAGTTCTGCCCATCAGGCGTGCTTACCGTCCGAAGCTCCAACCCCTGCTCGTTTCCAGGCTTCACAGCCACCACAAGATGTCCGCCCTCCTGCATCCGCTCTCTGATGGTCGTAAGCGCCTTAACGAGATGCTCCGCCGTAAGGCTTTTATACATAGCCGCAATGGCATCCTCAATTTTGAAATTTCCTAAAAGATTCTTGTCCTTTTCCAAAGCTCCGTTCACTACGAACTCCTTTCCCAAGTTAGCGTTAGTATGTAAAAGCTTCCCTAACTATACCATAGCGCTAATCTTCTGTCAAAGCTACAGCGTTAAGGGGCTGCTTGGTGGTCTTAAGTAGTCTTAGGCGTGTGCTGTTAAAGATGCTTTGCACACTATTCTACAGCGGTAGTATCTTCATTTTCCTGAGTTTCACTTACTTTCTTGCATAAGAGTCTCTGATACGTCAGATCGATGGCAAATGCACCGATCGGCGCCGTTAGAACGATTGCGAGTACCGCTACCGTAAGGACCGTCTCGCCGCAGGCAAAGCCGAGCGCTAACGGAACGCCGCCGATTGCTGCCTGGACCGTTGCCTTCGGGGTATAGGTCATCATGACAAATGCCCGCTCTGCGGCGGTAAGCTTCGTTCCGAGCAGACAGACGAGTACGCCGAGCATACGAAATACGAGTGCTCCTGCGATGACCAGAAGTGCTTTGCCGCCGACCTTACCGAGGTACTGGATATTGACCGTCGCGCCGACAAGGACGAACAGAAACACCTCTGCTGCCACCCAGAGCTTCCCGTATTTGGCGGAGAGGCGTCTGGCAACGACCTCGCGGCGCCACAGAAGTCCTACGCCGATGAACATAATTGCAATCAGCGCGGAGAAGGTGATGGCCGTTTTCATGCTATCCTCCCAAACGACCAGCAGAAGCGAGATGCTTAGAATGATCAGCACCTTTGCCGTGTCACGAATGTGCACCTTCTGAAAGAAGAACGCAAGCGCCACCCCGACAAGAAGTCCGATGGCGATGCCGAGCACGATGGAGACCGGAATATTCACAAAGCGCATAACGGAAGCGCCTTCGCCCTTCATCATGCCTACAAATGTGGAGAACAGAACGATGACATACACATCGTCGACCGAAGCTCCCGCCAGAATCAGCTGCGGGATCCCCGCCTCGGTGCCGTAGCCCTCTTCCATCAGCTTAACCATTCGCGGCACCACGACTGCAGGCGAAACCGCCGCAAGCACTGCACCAAGGATCGCTACTTCAAGAAGGGAAAGTCCAAGCAATCGCGGCGTTAACAGAAGCATTCCGAGAAGCTCGAAGCTTGCCGGCACGAAGCACATAAGAAGTGCGGGGCGGCCGAGCTTCCTTAGCCCCGAGAAATCGAAGGACAGGCCGGCTCTTGTAAGGATGATGACAAGCGCAATCTTCCTCAGCTCCGCCGAAACGCCGAGTATGCTTGCATCTAGCAGGTCGAGCACGTACGGGCCGAGTACGATGCCCGTTGCAAGCATGCCGATCAGACTCGGCAGCTTGAGCTTTCGGCAGATTGCCCCTGCGGACATTCCGACTAAAAGAATCAGTGAGATACTTAATAACATGTTCCGTCTCCAATCTTTCAGAAATCATTTGCAAAGAAAAAGCCGACAATTTCTGCGTATTCTGCAGAAGTCATCAGCTTTTTGTAAGCGGTTTAAGTAATAATACTTGGGGAGAACCTCATTCCCCTTCAATCATAAACTGTCAATTGCGCGAGCCGGATGCCAGGCAATAACCGTCCATTCCGCGCTCATTTTTGAATCGCCGCCTGCCATCCGGGCAGTTTCTCCGGCAACATCCTGATTATAGCAAATCCCCCCGGATATTTCAACTTCCAATATTTTTTCGTTTACAGCACGTTCCGTTACACGGGCAGCCGACACATTTTCGGCCACTCTTCTTCGCCTTCCATAGGTAGGCGCAGGCTGCACCAACCAGGAGAGCCAATACCGCACCGATAATATAATTGATCATTTTCCTGCTCCTTTCTCCGGTTCAAAACGGGTTGCCCCGTTTTGAGCCCTTAACCCCGTCCCCGAAGCTCACTTTTTGAGCCCTCAACCCCGTCCCCAAGGGACCATTCGGGGGTGCGGTTGGTGACAATCATAGCGACAAGTACCAGGGCAAATACGATAACTGCGACAAGTCCGCCGATGAAACCGTTGCCGAGCTTACCGCTTGTAACAAGGGTACCGACCTGGTATACGAGAAAGCCGATACTATATCCGGTCGCAAGCTGCAACCCGATTGCGCCCCACAACCACTTTGCACTCTTCAGTTCAGCATTCAGCGCACCGATTGCCGCAAAGCATGGCGGCGTGAAAAGGTTGAACATCAGGTACGCAAGTGCTGCGGCTTTTGTGATTCCCATCACCGTTGCCACCTCACTGCCGCCTGCGACGAGCGCAAGCTCCTCTGTGTCAATGAAGCTCGTAACTGCGTAGCATACAGCAAGGGTTCCCACCACATTCTCCTTTGCGATGAAACCGGTAATGGCCGCAGCGGCAAGCTGCCATGCTGCAACACCGACAACAGGAATCAAAAGGTACGAGAACGGTGTTGCAATCGTAGCAAGGATAGAGGTATGTTCCATTCCCTCCTCCACTACACGAAGCATAGGGGTAAAGGACTGCATAATCTGTACCACGGTGTTACATACCAGGATGATTGTGCCGGCCTTGATGATATAGGCCTTTCCGCGCTCAAGCATGGAAAGAGCAGCAAACTTAAGACTCGGAGCCTTATAATCAGGTAGCTCGATGATGAAGAAGGATCGTCTGTATTTCATGCCATAGATTGCCTTAACAAGCAAAGCACCAAGAAGAATCAAAAGGATTCCGACGAAATACATAAGCGGTCCGACCCAGACAGCATCCGGGAAGAATGCACCCGCAAAAAGGGCGATTACCGGGAGCTTTGCACCGCAGGGCATAAATGTCGCAAGCATCGCTGTCGTCCTGCGTTCCCGCTCGTTTCTGATCGTTCGACATGCCATGATTGCAGGAATGCCACAGCCGGTACCGATAACCATCGGGATAACGCTTCTGCCGGAAAGCCCGACGCGCTTGAATATCGGATCAAGCACAACAGTCGCACGAGCCATATAGCCGCAATCCTCTAAGAGGGCAATCAAAAAATACATAACCATTACAAGCGGCAGGAACCCCACCACTGCACCGACACCGCCGACGATGCCATCGACAAGCAGTGCACGGAGAAACGGCGCCGCATTGGAAAGCTTTCCATCGACCCACTCCTTGAACTTGTCAATCCAGCCGACAAGGTAATCAGCGATCCAGGTACCAACCGTAGACTGCGAGATGTAAAACACTAAGAACATGACGACTGCGAAAACCAGAAGACCGATGATTGGATGCGTAAGCTTTTCATCCAACAGATCACTCGCGCTTCTTTCTTTAGTAAGCACCTTCCTCGTCTCAACCTCTGAAACGACTTGATTGACAAATGCAAACCGCTTGCGATCAGCCGCGTCCACCGCCACCTTATCCTTCAGATTGATCGCACCCTGCACATAAGGCGCCTCCTGCTTAGCCCCGACTACCGAAATCGCCGTCTTTATAACATTTTTCAACCCGCGTGCTTCGGTTGAAACCGTTTCAATCACCGGACAGCCGAGCTTTTCTGCCAAGTCGTCAACCCGGATCTTCGTTCCCCGGTTCTCGTTGATATCACACTTATTCAGTGCGACTACTACCGGAATCCCAAGCTCCAAAAGCTGTGTCGTAAAGAACAGGCTTCGGCTCAGATTGGTCGCATCCACGATATTGATAATCACATCGGGTCTCTCGTTCTTCACATAAGTGCTTGTGATGCTTTCCTCGGAGGTGAACGGTGACATCGAGTAAGCGCCCGGCAGATCCACCGCAATCAGCTCCTGCGTCCCCTCATAGTATGCCTTCCTGATTGCTCCCTCCTTTCGTTCCACCGTAACACCGGCCCAGTTGCCGATCTTCTCACTTCGACCGGTCAATGCGTTGAACATTGTGGTCTTTCCGCTGTTCGGATTGCCTGTTAATGCAATTCTCATCTTCTTCTGCTCCTTTCCCGCATAGATGCCTCGCTCCGAAATCACACATGACAAATCTCGATCTTCCGCGCCAGCTCCGTATCGATATTGTACCGTGCATCCTTTACCGCTAATGTAACGCCACCTCTTCTGCAAGCCACCAGCGTAATCCGTTCTCCGCTGTAACAACCCAAAGAGAACAGAAAGCTCTTCAGTTCTTCGTCGTCGGAATCGATATTCTTCACCAATACATCCTTGCCCGGCTTAATCTCACTCAAATACATTTCTACCATCCTTTCCTGACTCGCATTTTCTGTCCGCTGCATCATGCCTTATCAGTTAGTTTATTCTAACCGCTTTTGAGTTTAATATATCTAACTCGGTTTGTCAAGACTAATTCTGTATTTTTTCTCTTCTCGGCAAATGCCCTCCTCCGCCCATCTCACACCTTTGAAAAATAGTTTGCCTTAATGAACCAATCATGCTATATTGTTTGAGAGAAGGGAGGTAAACCATGAGCTATATCAGACATAAATCAGACGAATCCATCGAGGATTACCTGGAAACCATCCTGCTTCTTTCAAAGAAGCGCACCAAAGTTCGTTCCATCGACATCGTCAGTGAACTTGGCTACACAAAGGCCAGCGTGAGCATTGCCATGAAGGGTCTTCGCGAGAAGGGGCTTGTTCTGATGGATGAAGATGGTTATCTTAGCCTGACTGAAGAGGGAAGTAAGAAGGCTGAGAAGGTGTTAGAGAAGCATGAGTTAATTTCGAACTGGTTAATAAAACTTGGCGTCAGCAAGGATGTGGCAATCGAGGATGCCTGTCGCATCGAGCATGATATCAGTGACGAAACCTTTGACCTCTTGAAGAAGCACTGCCTCACGAAGTGATTCCGTAAGACAACGAAGTGGTTTCGGTAACAGCCGGACATTTTATTTAAGCCGATATACAAAAACGGACCAATGGTTCAGCAACGCGCTGCGCCATTGGTCCGTTCTTGTTTTAATATTTAGTTACATCCAACCATCATTTCAGGTCTTCGTTCCGGTACAATTCTACCGGACCGTTCTCGTAGGCGATGCTGCTGATTCTGCCAGCTGCATCATAGCTGTAGGTACATACGGAGCGATTCGATTCGCTCTGCACGCCTTCCCCAAGATGATCTATCTCATACGCAGTCTTCGTAAGCACTCTTCCTGCCTTGTCATAGGTGTAAATACGATAATTTTCAAGCATGCAACAATCCAAGTGATAGGATAACAGGCGCCCCTTGTCATCATAGCGATACTCGGTTACACCGTCATCGACGGCAATAGATACGATACGATTTTTCTCACCATAATGAATCACCGACATCGTGTCGCCGAGCACTCTGCCCTTCTCGTCGAAGATCGGCTTACCTACAAAACTCATGCACCCACCTTCCGGTAAATGCACGAATCTCGACTTGTCATAGCCGTACAGATGCTCATAATGACGGTCAGGACGGAATTCTTTCCTTCCGTCAACATATTCAATAAGCTTTCCGATGCCGGCACCGTCATCATAAACGACGGTATATGAAGCAACCTCCGCTGAAGGATAGTCCGGGTCTTCCGCATAGGTCATCGCCAGCTTGTGACCGGCTTCATCGTAGATTTCTGTCCGCACGACCTTCTCCGAATTGTCACCGTCTTGCACCACTACGGTACTCTGATATGCAGCCTTCTCTTCCACGTACTTCTGCCAGATCTCCTGCCAGATTTCTAACGGATCGGTATCGGAGAAGAGATACTGCTTTCTAGCCTCTCTGGTTGCCGCTGTTTCCGATTTCGAAAAATAAAACTGCGTCGCCGGCTTCTGTTCGGTGAAAGAATAGATAACACTTATCTCTGCCACCAACTCCCCTTCCAGATATACCGGAAGGTTGTACTGATTGACACCTTCTGTAATCTGATTGTCAAAGCTTTTGATCAGATGGCCGTGCCGATGCACCTCTTCCATAATCTTCGAGGAATTTACCCGGAATACGGCGTATGCATCCTTCTCATCATCTACGAACAGCCACTGCGCATCCCGGTTCATAGAATCCTCTAATCTATAAGCCTTATAGCCGCTCGCCAGATATGCTTCCGATTCCTTCGTTTGAAGGATATCTTCTACCTCAGTGAACCAGTCCAAATGATTCTGTCCGTACGCGTTGAAGAAGTCCTGCTGCAAGTGTGCGGCTTCCTTCTTTACAAATGAGCCGTTCGGCTGCGCCACGTAAAGCATTCTTCCCTCGTCAAAGGATGCGTAAGGACCGATGACCTGCTTTCCCTGAAAATAAGCTGTTCCGTGCTTTGCGTTCAGTGCCGTGACTACTTCCTTTTCTTCTTTCGTAAGCGATACCCCCAAACGATTCATAGCATGCTCCGGAAGCTCCTTGACACCCGGGTACTCCTCATACTGCGCATCAGGTCCGTAGTTGAAGAAGTAGATGGTCTGTGTGCCACCCTTCTCTCTTCGGATATAAAGCGTATCCATATTGCTGTCGCCCTCATGGGCATAGATTACGATGGCTGAATTCCACGCATACTCCGCCGGCCAGGCTTCCTCGGCAGGAAGAGAAGTGAAACGGCATTTTTCGCCTTCCAGGAATTTCTGCAGGCGTCTCAGTTCCGATTTCGACTTATCATCGGCATCCCGCCAGTTATTGTTCTCATCCCAGGAATTCTCGTCCGGTGTGGGTGTCGGCGTCGGCGTAGCGGTCGGGGTCTTCGTTGGTATGAACCCCATATCTGTAGGCGTCGGCGTAGAAGTAACCTCAATGCTCACCGTAGGGGTGTTCGCGTCTTCCCCAGGCTTCTGTGCCTGCTTGCCGCAAGCCATCACAGATATGGCCAGTGCAACAGCAGCTACTGTTAAAAACTTTTTTCTCATAAAATTCTCCCTCGCCTTTTTGCTTTATTAAAAGCTCTGCACTCATTGAATCCCGGGTAGCAGAAGCTTCAGCACAATATCCTCACAACCATAGCCGACAAGCTTGATGGCATTTCTCCCTTTCGGCATGGTAACCGAGCTTGTAACGGTAGTGCTTTTCGCATCTGCCGTATCAAGCTCCGCAAGCGTTGTAATGTTGCCGTGACGGTCAATGTAGACAAGCTTCATCACGCCCGCAGAAGCAGACATTTCAATCTCCACGTCGGTCTCCCGATCCAGCTTAAGTGACTTGGACCAAAGTGTGTACCGCCCGTCGAATTTCTTCATCTTAAGGGAATACCCGTGCTTCACGCTCTCGAGCACGGCTCCGACTTTGCTACATTGATCCCCCTTAGCCGTCAGCTTATCGTCATTATCATAATCATTCTCCGCGTAGCTATTGTCGCAGCCTGTAAAAAGGATGCTTAACAGAACCAAAAGAATAAGCATGGTATATCTTCTCATCATATTCCCCCTTCCAATTCCACTGTAATATAAGCACCGGATTAATTCAGTGTCTCGAACTGCTCATAAAGCGCTTCTAATGTATCCTCTACCGAAGCGGTGTGGTTCGGATATTTTTCTAAAAGGTCCTTCGGTGCGGTATCCATGATATAGGGGATGCCGACCAGGTCCAACATCGTTTCGTCATTATAGTTATCTCCGAAGGCCATGACCTCCTCCGGCAGAATATTAAGAGACCGACAGAGATTCTGCACGCCTAGCCCCTTGTGCGCATTCATAATATCAATCCAGTAATCCCCGGCAATAACCGGCTCGTACATAGGGAAGCGTTCCTTGAAATACGCGATGTAGTGCTCAGCACCGTCGGGAAGAAATGCGGAAACCTTCACGATTCCGTCCGTCACCTCCGAAGGGGAGCTGATTCTCTCACAGTCGTTTCCGATGTAACGAAGCCGCTCCTCGATACCAAGGTCTCTGCACATAAGATGGCATCGCTCCGCTCCCGCAAGATTCACTTCACTGCGCCCGTTACACTGCTCAAAGAATGCTTTGGCAATGGTAACTACCTCATCCTTAGGCATCACGATTCTATCCGTTACTGCACCGTTGCTGTCACAGAGAACCGCACCGTTTGAACAGATATACCGACAGCATTCCGTGATCGGGCGAAACAATGTCATCACACTGACAATCTGCCGCCCGCTTGTCGGGACGAACAGAATTCCCTTTTTGTGAAGCCTTCTTACAAGGTCAAGAAAACGCTCCGAAAGTGCGGTCTGGTCATAGGTAAGAAGCGTACCGTCAAGGTCGCAGCATATCATTTTTACACGCATTTTCCATTCTCTCCTTCCCGGGCGTCAATCAGTCACTCTGGAATCTCGACAAATGCTCGAAGGGGAGAATGTATCGCCCGCGGAACAAGCCACAGCCGTCGTTGATTCGATAATTATCAAAGGCCTTGAACATATTGACATCTAACGCTGCCAGGTTGATTTCCTGCAGAAGCCGAAGTCTCTCGCAGGCCTCGTCGTAGCAACGGCATACGCCGACCGGGACGCCTGCACGCCGATTGCGGTCCTCCTCCTGACGCTTCTCGTAGCCGAAATGGTTGGCACTGCCGATTTCTGCATTATCATCCATTTCCTTCGTTCTGAGCTGGACCTCCGTGAAGCAGCGGGAGATGTTATCATAAAGAGTGATGTGCAAAGACTGGTAGCCCTGCGGTCTCGGGTTCACGATATAATCCCGGAAGAAGGGGCTCACACACTCCTCCATCTTCCGGGACCGATTCGCACCGGAGAATCCGGATTGCACCGGAGAGAAGCCTCTCTCCGTGAGAAAGTTTGGAATCATATTGGCAAGCTCATACAGGTAGCCAATCTCGAGCTCGTGCACGTCCTTGTCCTCATCCACATGACACTTCGGGAGGGAGATGACGATTCGATAAGCGATGATATCACGGAAGCAAAGGAGACGGTTTCTGACCTCCTCCTCGCTCGGGAATCGACCGTTTGCAAGATAATAATCGCTGATGTATTCCACGATGTAGCCGTTAATCTTCTCCTCCGCGCGAATTAACGATTTGATTCTTCCGCGGAAGGTAAATGCAAGCTGCGGATACTGCTTCGTCATATACATATAAAGCTCTTTGATTCGATGGGACTGGGCGGTAAGGAAATCGTTATGCTCCAGAATATCACGAATCTGGCATAAAATATCGCAATGTACCCGGTCTATCAGGCTCTGCTCCTTCTCGGCGCAGTCCGAAAGATCGGCAATATAGCGATGCAGAATCTTAAGAACAGTATCGCCCGAATACAGATAGTCGTTGAGTGTTATCATAGTTTCTCCCTAAGTAAGCTTCACTCCGCAAAAAGCGGGATTCCTAATTAAAATTCGAAATGAAAATTCCTCGTAAACCATAGCCACATCAGGACAAAGGCAAGGGAAATCATCAGAAGGATACTGCCTAATTTACGAAGCTTTTCGTTCTTCGATACCATAAACGTCAGCAATACTACCACATATAAAACCAAAGCGGTATATACAATTCCCTGCACTGCGCCTGTCATAGCGCTATTTTTTATAATATAGCCGGTGGAGAGATTCCCGTGCTGCTGTAAGAAGGATTCATGGTACTCCGTCAGTATCTGAAGGGATGACTTCTTCTCCGCTTCAATTCTCTCCTTCCATCTCTCATAATAGCTATATTCCCTGACAAAGCCAATCAAAAAGAAAACTATAAATATAACCGGGATGATAATGCCGCTTCGCTTCCAAAATTTCTTCGTAAAATTCTCTAACATACTTGCTCCTTTTGGTCTCTTGGGGACGGGGTTAGGGGTTCATTTTGGTGCCCTGCCGATGCCCGAATGGTCTCTTGGGGACGGGGTTAGGGGTTCATTTTACCCAAGCACCCAGCCCTCGCCGCTTGGTGTGATAAAGACACTTCCCCGAAGCCTCTCTACCACCTCGCCGGTAGCAATGTCTCGCACAATCACTTCCTCGCGATAATCCGGGTCCTCGTACCATACCGAAAAATACAGTCGCTCGCCTTCCCGGTACAAAAACGCCTCATTTGCCTCTGTTTCATAAGCCCGGTATGCGGGATAAATGATTTCGAAGCCGCCCTCCGCACCTTGTCTGGTAATCATAAGCGGATCGCCCGCAAGACGCAGATTGTAGCAGTCCTTAACCGAAGTTAGCGGCTGCTCAATCGTATTTCTGACCTCTACGGTAGCGGTGTCACATTCAAGAATCTGAATCAGCTTCTTTCGAAAATCAACCAGCAAAATGTAAATCTTCTCTGCCACAAAAACCGGCCTTCCGAAATACTGTCCGGCTTCTAGCAAAGCAGGTTCGTAAACCGCTCCGTCCGGGTGATGCACGAAAATCAGGCGATTTGGCCGAACTGTACCGGTCTCGGCATAAATCTCCTCTGCCTCGTACAAATCTCCCGAAGCATAATCGGTGCCGCAATACCACGCTTCACCCTCTCTTAGGATTTCTAAACAGGTAATGCCATTCGTTTCTATTCGTTTCATAGGTTGCTCCTTTTGGTCTCTTGGGGACGGGGTTAGGGGCTCATTTTGGGCGCCCTGGCAAAGCCCCGAATGGTCTCTTGGGGACGGGGTTAGGGGGTCATTTTCCGTAGATAGGAACCGTAACCATCCGCACCTTTTCATAGACTCCTCGATTATCAAGCTCCTTCACAACGCGCCCCTGCGGCGTCACGACATAAGAGAAGCCCTCATAGGTATGCTTTAACATCGTCGCATCTACCTCTATCGCGCGAACAGACATCCGTCGTTGCTCCTCATTTACCGTATTCCAATCCCAGGAAGGCACGAGCAGAAGCTGCGTGTCCTTCGGAATCTTTCGAAGGTAATAGGAATCATTCACATCAAAGCAAATGATAATCGCAATCTTGACGCTCTGCCCGTGAAAATCACAGGTGACGATTCCCGGCTGCTCAGGGCCGTCAACATAATCCCCGGCCTCGACCATCGGAACAAGATTGTTCTTCACATAAGTATTCAAAAGCTTTCCGCTCGCGTCGAAGAAGTACGCTTTGTTCACGTCCTTTCGGTTCGGCACGTTGTAGCGAATCTCCACCGGAAGCAGAACAGGAATCTGAAAATGCGTAACAGTGGCACGGATATATTCAAGGATAAACTCCTCACGCTCGGCATCAATCAGATAATATTCCTCGTGAAATACGACCAGGTCCGCGCCCTCCTCGGATGCCTTCCGCATCTGCTCGAAGAACAATGTCATCTGCTCATCTTCGCTAAGCTGTGACTCCTCTCCCCCATAAAAAGGCACCTTGTTCAGTGTCCCGAGCGCAACCCTCAGCTTAAGCACAGGCGCTTCCGCGTCTCTACTTGCAGTCAGCCCGCCGGCAACAAAAAGTGAAACGAAAAGCGAAACTCCAATGCCTGCTGCCACGACACGCATCCGCCCACGCATAATCGGAACAAATGCGAGGAACGACACAATCACCATAATAACAAATGTAAGCCCCGTTTCCGAAAACCAACGCAGGTTCTGTCTGATGCCGGGGATGCAGATCACATAGTTGCATATATTCTGGATGTTGCCGATATTTGTCGTTAGGAACACCAGATTGGCAGCAGTATAGGTCAAGGGAAACAGAAGCACGAAAAACAGGTGCGGCTTCCCCCTGCCGAGGGCAAACTCAATGAAGAAACCACTTCCCGAAATCACCGTCCAAAGAAGGAGCAAGGGAATCGACGAAAGCATCAAAGAACCAAAGCCAAATACGGTAAGGAATCGCAGTATGTAGGCAAGATAATAAATGCCTGTGATGCCAAGCACCTGCTTCCAGCTTGCCGCAAGTCTTGCTCCGGAAATCATCAGAATAAGTCCGCAGATACCGAAAACTCCGGACAAAATCTGGTGATGAAGGAAGAATAACGGCAGCACAAACAAAGCAGCGCCAATCGCTGTCAGACCAAGTGCTCTCCGGTAAAATCTGTCTTTCTTCGTATCGTTCAAGGTGGAACCTCCTTTTGGTCTCTTGGGGACGGGGTTAGGGGCTCATTTTGGACAGCTGCCACGGCCAAAATGGTCTCTCGGGGACGGGGTTAGGGGCTCAAAAAAGTGAGCCATCGGGGACGGGGTCAAGGGTTCAAAAACGGGCTTCCCACCTCAATCAGATTCCCATCGGGATCATAAAACCGCACCACACACTGCCCCCAGCTGTGTGTCATCAGCGGATTCACAAACTCAGTTTCCGGATACAACCGTTCAAGCTTCTCCACGAAAGCCTCCACATCCGGTTCCTCAAAATACAACTCGCAGTGATTATTTTTCGAAACGATCTGCTGCCCGAGAAACTGCTCCCAGTACTTTCGCTCCTGCAGAACCAGCCCCTCCGTCAGAATCATATTTCCATCATTATCAAGCACCGTGTCTAGCCCGAACAGGTCATGGTAGAACCTTTTCGAGCGTTCGATATCGTTAACGACGATAAGCACATTTTTCAGCTTCATATCGCATCCCCCTCCGAGCGAATCAATTCCCCGCCGACACTCTCACGGCTTCGCACCCTTCTTATGCAATAGAAAAATGCGGGAATCAAAAGAATATCTCCGAACAGCCAGGCAAGCGGATGCGCAAAACGAATGCCGTTAAAGCCGAAAATCGGTTCCAGAACCAATCCGGCAGCTCCGCGCCCCACCATCTCCATCACACCGGAAAGGATGGTAAGAAAGGTAAATCCCATCCCCTGAAGCGTGAAGCGAAGCACGTTCAAAATGACAAGAAGGCCATAGCCCCAGGCCATCGCCGTCGCAATTTCATAGGCGTAGGTGATAACCATCGGGTCATTCTCCGTAAGGAAAAGTGCCGCTGCCTCCCGGCCAAAAAGCACCGCTACGCCAAGCAAAACCGCCGACAGCACAAAGCCACACAAAAGCGCCGCGCCGACACCCTGTCGGATTCACCGGGACTTCCCTGCACCCAGGTTCTGCCCCGCATAAGGCGTCATCGTCTGGGCAACCGCATCTAACGGCGCCTGCAGAAAATTATTGATGCGAAGTCCCGCCGAAACGCCCGCGACCACCTTGGTCCCGAGGCCATTTGTCGCACCCTGCACAATCAGAAGTCCGACCGCGGTAATCACCGTCTGAAGCCCCATCGGCACAGCCAGTCTGCTAAGCTCGGCCATATGAAGAAGCGAGGGGATTCCATCGCCGGGACGCAGCCGAAGAAGCGCGTCGCAGAAGGAGCACACCGTCACGGTGATTATGGCTGAGTAAATCAGCCAGAGCCACAAGCTGTTAGCTGCATATCTACGAAGCTCACGCTCATTCTTCGCACCGAATTGCTGCGCAATCGGAATCGAAAAGCCGCTACTGAGTCCTGTGCAAAAACCGATTACCATGAAATTCAGAGATCCGGTGGAGCCAACGCCCGCAAGCGCCTCGACACCAAGCTCTCGGCCCACGATGATCGTATCGACGATGTTATAAAACTGCTGCAAAAGCATGCCTAAAAACAAGGGAAATGCAAAGCGGATTACAAGCTTTAACGGCGAATCGGCTTTTACAATTCCTTACTCATGAAAAACTCGTCCCGATAGGTCCCGTCATCGTATTTCATGGCTTTGATGCGGCGACCGCCAAGGACGAAACCGCATTTTTCGTAAAGGGCCTTAGCCTGATCGTTTCCGTCGACAAAGTCAAGCTCCATGCGCTCGTAACCGATGCGCTTTGCAAGCTCCGTCAGATACTGAATCATCGCGGTGCCGATTCCGAGGCCCCAGAATTCCTTCTTGAGCGCAATTGCAAGACTGCATCTGTGGTAAACTCTTCTCTTGTTTCCGACGCCGCCGATGCTGCAGTTTCCGGCAACTTTGCCGTCTACGATGGCAAGCATCATAACCGAATGCGGTTCCTCGTACAGTCGACCGAGAATTGCCGCCTCCTCATCAAGCGTATAGGTAATCTCATCCGGATATCGTAACAGAAACGGGGTCTCCTCCGCAGTCTGCTTCAGAAAATCAATCATTTCCTGTGCATACTCCGGTGTGGTCGGTGCGAGCAGACAGGTTCTGCCGTCCTTTAACGTGATGGTTCTTTCTTCAAAATGCATCTTATTCTCCCCCTGAAAGGTATTGTTTTGATCTATGCCTGCTCAGTCGGCTTCCCCTTGTTAACGATGTAGATGCCAAGGCACACAAGGGCGAGCGAGACAAATGCCGTAGCGCGCAGGGCGTCGTACTCCTTCAACATCACCGCCGACAGAATGAACCCGATCATCGGATTCATGAAACCGAAGACGGCAACCCGCGAGATCGGATTGTTGGTGAGGAGCACGCTCCAAAGTGAGTAAGCTACAGCGCTTACGAACGCAAGATATAAAAGCATCAGGATGCCGTCCGCGCGGAAGGTATGAATCCGTCCGCCCATCAGCAGTCCGCCGATGGTCATCACGATGCCGCCGAAGACAAATTGCCAGCCGCTCAGCATGACCGTGTTCTCCTCTTTGGAATACACCTTTAGCATCACTGAGGAAAATGCGTACGAAACCGTCGACAGAAAGATAAATCCTTCGCCGGTAAATGTCATGCTGCCGGAAAGACTCTTGCCGGAAACATTAATCAGAATCACGCCGACAAAGCCGATGATGGAGCCGAAAATCTTACGGGCGGTTAGCTTTTCCATCCGAAAAATCAGTCCTGAAACCGCGATTGCTACGAAGACATTCATGCCTTCTATAATAGAGGCCTTGGTGCCGTCGGTGCGGGCGAGGCCGATATAGAAGAAGAAATACTGTAGGATAGTCTGGAACAACGACAGAACGATAACCTTAGTGTACGCTGTCCGCTTCGGATACAACAGCTTTCTTGCGGAGACGGAGCCGATGAGGATTGCAAGAATACCTGCAAGGGTGAATCGCAATCCTGCGTAGAGAATCTGTGCTGCGGTATCGGCTGTGCCGATGTCTGTCATGCGATAGCCGAGCTTGATGCACGGAAACGCACTGCCCCAGAGAGCGCTGCAAATCAGTGCTCCGACCCAGACCACTGCTGTTTTCGTCATGAATTCCTGTTTCTTATCTGAAGACAAATCTTTGCCACACTTTCTATGAAAAACTCTTTGCTCTCTATAATACCAAAGTCAGGGGCCGATTTCAAGTTTGGTCTCTTGGGGACGGGGTTAGGGGCTCATTTTTGGCAGCAGTAGAGCCCGGATGGTCCCTTGGGGACGGGGTTAAGGGCTCATTTTCCAAAGACGCTTGCATTTTCCGACTGTTCGTATTACAATTCGAATACAATCTTTCTACGAAAGATCGTCTCGAAATCTATTATCTAAGGAGTATTATGCCAAGAAAACCTAGAACTATCAGTTCCACCGGCATATACCATATCATTCTTCGTTCGATCAACGGCCGCATCATCTTTGAAGAGCCCTCCGATTATCAGAAATATCTCTACATTCTCTCGGACTCCAAATCGAAATACGAAATTGATATTTTGGCTTATTGCCTGATGGACAACCACATCCACCTGTTGCTTCGCGCTTCCGCCGAGCATCTTTCCTCTTATTTTCAAAGCACCGGAACCCGTTTTGTGCGCTGGTACAACGGAAAATACGTCCGCTACGGCCATCTCTTCCAGGAGCGTTTTCATAGTGTCGCCGTGGAAACCGTGGCACAATATCTTGCGACTCTCGCCTACATCCACAACAATCCGGTCAACGCAAATGCCTGCCGCTTCGCTTCCGAATATCGCTGGAGCAGCTTCAACGCATTTTACGGCGAAAAAAATCCTCTGATCAACCCACAGTATTCCTACCACGTAGCCGGATCAAAGGACCTCTTACTTCAATATTTTTCTTTCAATTCCGATTCCGGAACCAAGCCACCAATTCCCGAACTTCACCAGCCCGTGCGGCACTATCTTTCAGACGAACAAGCGCTGCAGCTGTTTCGCTCACTCACGCAGCTCGCCTCGACCTCCGACGCGGAAAAGCTGACGAAAGCCGAACGAAACCGTTGTATTCAGGTACTCCTCGCCGCCCATCTGACGCAGCGGCAAATCGCCCGCTTCATGTCGGTCTCGGTGTCAACAATCAAACGAATCGCAAGCAAAATGCCGCAGGGGACCTCGCGTGAATGACTTCTCGCGGTCAACACATCACGGAAAATGAGCCCTCAACCCCGTCCCCAAGGGACCATTCGGGCTCTACTGCTGCCAAAAATGAGCCCACAACCCCGTCCCCAAGGGACCAAAATCAGCCACTACTCCCGAAGAAACGAAATCATCGCCTCGTTGGTCGCCCGGCTTGCCTCCCACTCGGGATAGAGTGCATTGAAGGCGTGCTCGACCTTGTCCGGCACCTTCCAAAGCACATGCTCCTTCCCATGCCTCGCAAGCGCTTTCGCAAATCTTAACGTATGCGATTTCAGAAAATCCCCCTCGGAGGTAGACAAAAAGCAGGGCGGCAAAGCCTCAAGAAGCTCCTCATGTTCCGGATTCAGATATTGCGCAAAATCCTGTTTCCGCCACCCCTTCCCGAAAAAGCTGTTTCGAAGAAGGAATATTCCGTTCGACTCCACACGCGTGCTGTAAAAAAGGCCACTGCTAAGGCCGAGCCTTTGAATCGGAAGCGTGCACGGTTCCACACCGGCCGCCTGCGATATGGCTCGGCTTTTTTGTATTGCCGCCGTGTATAATGCGAGAAATGCCCCTGCACTGTCACCGGTCAGCGAAATCCTGCCCGGATCGCCGCCATGCTCCGCAATCACCGTGCCAAGTAGGTCTAGCACGCGGGCCATGACACGCAGCTGCTCATACACTGTCACCTCCGGAACAAGCGGATACTCAACGGCCAGAACCAGAAACCCTCGCTCGGCAAGGAACATGCAAAGCCCGAGGTTCTGATGCTTCGTTCCCATCACCAAACCGCCGCCGTGAATATTGACCGCAACCGGCAAAGCCCCGCCTGACTCCTTCGGGCGATAGACATCCACCCAATCAAACTCGCCGTCGCCGATTCTGACATCTGGCAGGTACAGAACGGAATCAGGGAACACGAACTTCGCGTCCCTTTGCTCCTCCCATTCCTTCCAGTACTGCCTTTTCTTCAAAATATCCTTGTAAATCGCTTGTAGCATCTATTCTCTCCTGAAAATGAACCCACAACCCCGTCCCCAAGGGACCATCCGGGCTCTACTGCTGCCAAAAATGAACCCCTAACCCCGTCCCCAAGAGACCAAAATCAATAGTTCATCATATACACAAACCCGAACAGTCTCGCCGACTGCGCCCCCTCGCTACCCTTGAAGGTAAGCGGGATCACGCGGTGCGTCTCGCCGTTCGCCTGCACGGTCTTAGCAAGCTTAACGATCGACTCCGGCACCTTCACACGAAGCTCGAACGTATCCTCCGCCCCTTCGTAGCAAAGCACCTCCTCGAAGAACACCTCGTCGCCCGAAGCAATCTTCATACTCATCCCGCTGTCCGCCTTCAAAAAAGTCAGCGACAGGTAGTTGTTGTCCGCCTCGGACACACACATATGATACGTGAACGAGCCGCCCGGCTTCGCATATCTGCTCGTGCCCTGCTCCGTCGAACCGACCGAACCGCCCCAGTCGTACATCCTATGTAACTCATCATTCTCATACTGCCCATACCCCGGCTGCACCGTATCGATGACGACACCCTCGGGCTTCTCCGTAAGCGCCAGCTCCCTCGCGCGCTTCACCTCGGCAAGCTCAGCCTCGGTGCGCACATTGAAATAGATTCCATAGCGCTCCTTATATCTTTTGAAATGCGGGGCAAATGTGAGTCCGTTCACCGTAAGTCGAAAGACCAAACCCTCGCACTCCGGCACACGAACCAAAAAGCGTTCAGGCTCAGCCATAAAAATCTCCGGTGTGATGTCCTTCGGAAGCACGATATCATCGTACCCGCCGACCTTCCCCGCAGGAATGGTAACCATCATTCCGGTCGTAGTCGTAGCCATATCCGCACACCCGAGATCCGCGCTAAGCACCGTCGGGCCAAAGCAAAATGCAACACTTCTCTCATTGTCGGGAAGCGGGCACACACGCACCTTCATCGGAAGCGAAAAGCTGATCTCACTGCCGCTTTCAAGCCCGGCAGGAAGAAGCGCATAGCCGCCGTCCACCTGATAGGAAGTCTTCACGCCGTCCACCGTAAGCACCGGCTCCTCCGCGCACCATGCAGGAATTCGAAGAGCAAGTCCCTTAGACAATGCCGCACCGTCCTCCATCTCCACCGTAATCCGCACCGTATCCGACTTCTGCAGGCACGCCTGCATAGTTAACCTGCCGCCCTGCTCCCGCAAGGTAAGCTGCGAATCTAAGTACAGGTTGACGAATACATACGAATCGTTTCGGAAATAGATGCTGTCATTCAGCTTCGTAAAATTCTCCATGCCCGTTCCGGTGCAGCACCAGAACTTGTCAAACCGCTGCCCGAACACCTTGAAATACCCGGTCGCCATCGGCTGAAAATACGTCGTCATTCCCGTCTCCGGATTCTGCGAAGAAAGGATTGTATTGTAGAACGCATTCTCATAATACTCCGCATACATCGCATCGCCCGTAAGGCAGAAAAGCGTGCGGGCAAGCTTAAGCATATTATAAACATTGCATGTCTCGCAGTTACAGTTCGTCCGCTCCCGATCGAGCACGAAGTCTCGCCCGAAATGCTCCCATTCACTGTTGCCGCCGGTCACGTAGGTATGCCGCGCCACAACCATTTCAAAGAAGCTCTTCGCATACAGAAAATACCGCGAAGCGTCCACAATCTCCCCGCCGATGCATCGGCCATGGCAAGCCGTGTAGCGCCTGAGCGCACCGATAAATTTCGGAATCGTCGTGTTGGCATGATGATTGTTAAGCGCATCCTCCCCGCCTGCAAGAATCCGCTCGAAGAGCGCTTCCGAATCGAAGAAATGTGCAGCGATGGCGTATCTGTCCTCCCCGGTCAGCGCATAAACCTCATACAAAACCTCATTCATCCCGCCGTACTCCACGCGAATAACCTGTGCAGCCGTAGCCGCATCCCAGCCCATCGCCCTCTCGTAGGTCCAGTCGCCGATTCGCCTTGCAACCGAAAGCGCATTCTCGTAACCGGTAAGCCGGAACACATCTAACACACCCGCAAGAAGCTTGTGAAGCGTATACCACGGCACCCAGGCCTCGGTAATGATGTTGGTCTTATCCTTCTCGATGTTGTCAAACTGAAGCTCCACATTGGCCGGGTCAAGAACAACCGCGCCGAAGAGGTAATTCTCCCTGCCACGCGAATGAAGCTGACACGCTAAGAGCCCATCGATGAGTGTCTTCACCATACTAAGAAGCTGCGTCCGATCCGCCTCCGAAACGCCCGGGTTCACGCACGCCTGCGCTGCTGCGGTCAAATAATGCCCGAGCGTGTGGCCGCCGATCAAGGTCGACTCCCACCCCGCATAGCGCTTCGCGCCCTTCGTATCAAGCCCTGCAGTCTCGCGAAAGCCCGCAAGCAATCTGTCTGTGTCAAATGCCTTCAGATAATCCACATCCTTCTGAAGCGCATTCACGCAATGCGCATCCGTATTCATCGTATCCATCATGGAAAAATCGGCAATTCCTTCAAACACACTCATCCTTCTGCTCCTCCTGACAAGAGACATTTATTAACATACTTCTATCCTATCGGAAAATGTGTGAATCAGGAATGGATTTTTCCGACATTTTCATGTATAATACGGCAAAAGGAGTGTAAACCATGGAACATAAGCACATATTACTGAACCTGACCAATCGAAGGGAGGTTACCCTTTGTAACCACAATTTCAGCCGCGAGGGTATTCTGCACCCGGACCGCGTGATGGATGAGTACGACCTGCTTTACATGCAGGCCGGCGAGTGGGATATCATCGAGGACGGGGCGGTGTATCATCTTCGTCCCGGAAGCGTGCTGCTTCTAGAGCCCGGGAAGCATCACTACAGCACAGAGCGGTGCACGCCGATGATGAGAAATGTGTACATTCATTTTCGAAACGAGGCCGGCGATCTGCCCTCGGATTCGCCGTCCGTTCCGGGGGATATAGAAGCTTCCGGTAGCTATCTTTCAGTCCCGAAGCTGTTCGAGTCCGCCGATCATCCCGAGCTTCACCACGGCTTCGAGCAGGTCATCGACGCCTTCTGGGGGGCCGAGCTACCGGGGAAGAAGCTTCGCACAAGCCTTTACCTCGAGGCGCTATTACTGCGCCTTTCTGCGCTTTCCGGCTCCGCGCAGGGCGAGACGGATGTGCTCGTTTCCGAGATCATCCACCGCTTTCACTGCGAGCCCGAGCGCTTCCTCTCACCGGAAGAGCTGGCGACTAATTATCACGTCAGTGTGCGAACGATTTCCGGTCGCTTCAAGGCGCAGACCGGCATGTCGGTCCATCGGTATCAGCTGTTTCAGAAGCTCGACATGATTTACGACCTCCTCCCGATTGCGCCCGGGCGAAGCCTCCACGACATCGCCTTAAGCTACGGCTTCTATGATGAATTTCAGCTCTCGAAGCTCTTCAAGAGGCGCTTCGGCATCTCCCCGTCGGAGCGGCGCTAGTTCGCTTCAGGGTGAGACAACGGGGACGGGGTTAGGGGCTCATTTTCTCACGAAAATGAGCCCCTAACCCCGTCCCCAAGAGACCAAAATTTAGTAGTTCTCTTTTCTAACCTCAAAATAAGCCTGCGGATGATTGCATACCGGGCATATAACCGGAGCCTCAAGACCTACGACAACATGGCCGCAGTTACGGCACTCCCACATGGTCACACCGCTCTTCTTGAATACTTCCATAGCCTCAACATTCTTAAGCAGTGCACGATATCTCTCCTCATGCATCTTCTCGATTGCGCCAACGCCGCGGAACTGTGCAGCAAGCTCGGTAAAGCCTTCCTCCTCAGCCTCCTTCGCCATACGCTCATACATGTCGGTCCACTCTGCGTTCTCACCCTCTGCAGCGTGAAGAAGGTTCGTCGGGGTATCCCCGAGCTCGCCAAGAGCCTTGAACCAAAGCTTTGCATGCTCCTTCTCATTCTCTGCGGTCTGAAGGAACAGTGCTGCAATCTGCTCATAGCCTGCCTTCTTAGCAACGGATGCGAAATACGTGTACTTATTTCTTGCCTGAGACTCACCGGCAAATGCCTCTCTCAGATTCTTCTCGGTCTTCGTTCCTGCATACTTACTAGCCATACTCTTCGTTTCCTCAACTTTCTTAATAATCTTTTCAAAATCAGCTGCCGGATGCTTACAAATCGGACAGATGAAGTCCTCCGGAAGCTCCTCACCTACATATTCATAACCGCAGATCGTGCAGCGCCAGATCGTCTGCCCATTGGCATCCTTTCCAACCTCCTGCGGCTTAGGCTTAATGTTATTCATGTAATACTCATAGGTCACTGAGGGCTCACCGCTCAGAACCTCCATATCGGTAACTTCACCGACGAACATCGTATGCGAGCCAAGATCCACCGACTGTGCAACCTTAACCGAAATATACGCATTCGTTCCCTCTGTGATATACAGAAGTCCGTTCGCGCCGCGCGCATACTGCGAATAGCCGACGAACTTGTCATTATCGCGTCCGGACTGGAAGCCAAATCTGCGGAACAGCTCAAAGGTCGCCTTTTGGCTGATGACCGACACGGTGAATTCACCTGTTCGCATGATCATGTCGTGCGTATAATTCGCCTTATTCACGCAGATGCTTACCTGATTGGGTGTCGAAGCTGCCTGAATGGCAGTATTGATGATGCACCCGTTGTCCTGCTCGCCTTCTCTGGCAGTCAGAACGAAAAGCCCGTAGCTAAGCTTATACATTGCTTTCTTGTCCATAGTACTCCACCTTTCTTCGCATATATCGGAGCGGTTTTCGCCATAAAAAACTGTCCGACGATTAAAACAGTAATCATTCTTAATATTTAATTATACTGTTTCAAAGACAAATGTCAAGCAAGGTCGAGCCAAATACACAAACAATTCACTTAAGCTCCGGATGCACATACCTGCCCTGCTTCTTCGTTCTCTTGCCGTACTGAATCGCACGAACCGGGCAACGATTGATGCAGGCGAGACACTGCGTGCACTTCTCCTTCGTCCAGACCGGTCTGCCGCCTGCAAGACTGATAACGCCCTCCGGGCAGTTCCTCTCGCAGAGCCCACAGCCGATGCAGCTCGAAAGCACATTGAACCGCTTCGTCTTCCGCGCCTGCCTGTATACTGCTGCCATCGTATCGGAGATTAAGGTATTCTTTCCAATCCTTAGCTTCCGCCTGCTCTCGATATCGTTACGGATTGCCTTCAGGCTCTCGTCCGCCTTACTGAGGCACTCCGCAACTCCCTCGGCCTTATTAGGATAAAGCAGAATATAATTGTCGGGCATCAGAAGCTCCCGCACATAATCTAACTGAAGTCCTCTTCCGGAAAGCTTCTTCTTAAGAACCGCACCCGCCTGCGAGATTCCTCCGCCGCAGGTAATCACCGCATAAAGATACGTCGCAGCCTTAAGCTGCAGCCTGTCAAGAAAATCAATCACAACCATTGGCAGGGAATAGAAATAAACCGGGAACACAATCCCTACCGGCTCCCCTTCTCTCACCTCGTAATCATACCGCTCCGCCTTGATTGCCGTAGCCATATTCACAAGCTCTTCCCCGGGCGCAAGCAGCTTCTTCGCTGCCGCTAACGAATTACCGGTTCCGGTAAAATAGAAAATCATATTAATCCTCCGACGCTCTCGTTCCCGGCCGCCTGCAGCAGCTCTCTGAGCCGCTCCACAAGCCCCTTGTCTGCAGGAAGCCAGTCCACCTCATCAAGCGTTTCCGCTGTCAGCCAGCGCGCCTCCTCCGCTTCCTTCAGAATCAGATCGCCGCTTACGACCTCACACCAGAAGCAATCCATCAACAGATGAAACGACGGATAATCATATTCGACCGTCTCTATAAGCTCCCCGACCGCAATCTCCGTCTCGAGCTCCTCGCGGATCTCCCGTCGAAGCGCCTCCTCCGGCGTCTCCCCGGGCTCAATCTTTCCGCCGGGAAATTCCCAGCCGCCCTTGAACTCTCCGTAGCCCCTTTGCGTGGCAAATATGATCTGGCGTCCTTCCTCATTCACGGCGCAGATAACTGCCGCAACAACTCGTATCGTTTTCATATCAACCTACCTCCCCGGCGCTGCCGCTCTTCAGATACCGAAGCAAATCCTCGCGAACCGCGGTACGCATCTTAAACTTCAATTTGCAAATAGGCTTAAGAACGCCACTATTATTCATCTTGGTGTCCTCATAAACATCAAGCACATCAAATTCTCCCATGTAGAAGAAGTTATTCTCCGAGTCGTTCTTCTGTACGAAAAGATGCTTCCTCTTTGCATTCAAAACCTTTTTCATATAAGTGCCATCTATTTTCTTGTCAATCTGGGAATCCCATCGGAATATTACACTATCGACAAATTCATCCGCATAATCCGGCTTGCCTTCCACATACTGCTTGTCTGCGTCCGTGTTCTCCTCCTTGTGATAGGTAACAAAGATAAATGCCTCATCGTTCAGATGTGCCATTCCAAACATTGTGGATGACATGTCCTTGCCTGCTCCCATGAGAAGACTGACATCTCTTCTTGAATATTTTTCGTATAGAACGAAGGGATTCTCCTTCCTGTAGGGCACCTGGTATTTGCCGGTATAGCGTGCCAGACCAACAGCAACAATATCGCGAACCTGGTCATAGAAATCAGAGTGCGAAAGCCGCTCCTGATAGCTGAGAATTCTCCTCAGACACCCCTGCTTATTGTCGCTAACAATCGAAATGTGGCTAAACTTCTCTAACTCCGACGCATTCCCTACAAATCGACCATCAAGAACCTCACAGGCAGCATTTATTCGCTTAGGCGTCATCTCATAACCGTACCGCTCCCTGCATTGTCTGATGACGTCATCGTATGTGATCTCATCGTTTGTAAACAGCATTTGCAGGATGGCCAGCTCATCAGGTCGAACACCGCTTAGAATGGTTTTTGACAGATACTCAAGTGTAAGCTTTTCCTGCTCTGTAAGCGTGAACAGAGTATCCTTCTTCTCCATCTGCATAGCGAAGGAATAGTAGGTTTTATATTCACGAATTATGACTAACGGGTCAATCTCGTCATTCTCATAGAAGTCAATCAGTCTCGGAATTCTTCCAAGTCGATTTTTCAAATTCGCATATCCCTCTTTAATCAATGCCCTCAGGGTACCTGATTTAATTGAATCGATCGCCTGGAATATCCGCTCTCTTGAAACCTCATCAAAATGAACCGTTGAAGCGCCGGGAATCGTGCTATTTCCACTAATAACGTATCTCCGAATTACATCGGTGTTATAGGAACGATCTCCGGACAATGCAACCGGAATCATAAAATTATTGCTGTAATTCCCGATGAAATCAAGAATAACAATGTATTCCTTACCCTCCGCCTTTCGGAGACCTCTGCCGAGCTGCTGAATGAATACAATCGGCGACTGTGTCGGGCGAAGCATAATAACCTGATTGACTTCGACAATATCAACACCCTCATTGAGAATATCTACCGAAAAAATGTAGTCTAACGGCGTTAATTCCGCTGTAGCATCCTCTTCCTTCATCGCCAATCTTTCAAAAGCAACCTCACGAACCTTTTGCGGCGTTTCACCGCTCAACGCAAGCGTCCGATAACCGCGTTCGTTAAACATATTCGAAAGAATTTCACATTCGCGTGTTCTACTACAAAAAATCAATCCCTTCACACGATCGCCGCTGAAGCCGTAATACTCAGCCTGTTCAATGACCTTATCTACTCGCTCCTCGCTCGTCAACAGGTTAAATGCTTTCTCACTGATAGCTTTCTGCTTCAAAAGATCATCATTAATAAGCGCGATGTCGCTTATTCCGAAGTAATGGAACGGACAAAGCAGATCATCCTCCATCGCCTTCTGAAGGCGAATTTCATGCGCAATCCGGTGATTAAAAAGCTCGTATACATTGTGTCCCTCGAGGTAGTCATCCCTTCTGTCAGGCGTTGCCGTCATACCCAGAAAAAGCTTAGGCTCGAAGTAGCCCATCACCTTCTGATAGATATTGGCTGTACTCCGGTGTGCCTCATCAAGAATAATACAGTCAAATGCCTTCTTATCATACTTGAACAGATGCTCTTCCTTGCTCAAGGTCTCAACCATGGCAAAAACAAAATCGCAATGATATTCATGCTGTCCATCGCCCACAATTCCCATGGATACAGCGTCATTGAAAACTCTTCCAAAGGACTTCTTGGCCTGTCTTGCTAACTGAGCCCTATGCACAATAAAGAGGACCTTTTTAAACCCAAGCTCTCTCATGGCAAATGCTGCCGCATAGGTCTTTCCTGTACCGGTCGCAGAAATCAGCAGCGCCCTTTTCTCCCCTTTGTCGATGATATGACGGAGATTGACAATAAACTCTTCCTGCATGGAATTGGGCTTTAAGCGATACTTTTCAAAGGACGGCATCGTGTCCTTTTTCGCTTCCTCGCGCTGGTGACGGATAATCTCATATCGCGTCTTATATATCTCGAAAAACTCATCGAAGCCGAGTGTATATTCCGAGTTCCACAAGCTCTCAAACTCGCGAAGAATTTCGCCCACAATCTCGCCCTGTTCGGTCGAAACAAGCTTTGTATTCCACTCTATATTACTTGTAAGCGCGGCGCTGGTAAGATTCGAGCTACCGAGAATAATCCGATAAATCTCGCTCTTTTGAAAGATATAGCCTTTGGAATGAAAGCCGGTATTTGCCGCATTTACATCATACATGCGAAGAGTAATGTTCGTTAATTCGTTTAGCTTTTCTAATGCCTGAGGCTCGCTGAAATCAAGATAATTTGTCGTAAGAATCTCACCCCGAATTCCCTTTTTCTCCAGCTCCTTCAAGGTCTGCAGCAACGGCGTGATTCCGCTCATCGTGATGAAAGCGACACTGATTCGGAACCGATCGCAACGCTGTAATTCATCTTCGATTGCCGAAATAACCTTCTTGCCAACGCCTGGGTTATTCGATACAAAGCTAGGCGTATACTCCGGATTTGCAGCAAGATTACCGTTTATATACGCAGCCTTCAGTCCTTGATCAATTTCCTGAATGTATACCTCTTCCAAAGCTTTCTCCTTCCGATTGCAGACTCTACACTTAGTGTCTCATTAGAAACAATAAATATTCTCTTTATTATACCACGCCTTCGCCCCATTTGGAACACAATTTTGAAAAACAAGGCGGCTCTGAAAGCAAACCAGCCACCCCTTCTTTCGAAAAAGTGGCTGGTGGATTTATGTACCGTTATATTCTCCCCTCACACTGAAACTGACCTTACCTCACTCCGCTGAGATTCCGGCGTTACGGAATATTTCGCCCCAGTAGCTCGCGAAGAAGGCTGCGTCCTCGGAGTCGGTGTTGCGGCCGCCGAGAGCGTTGTTCTCGCTGATAAGCGAGAGGCTGCGGCCGTCCCGGAGAGTGATTGTAAGTGTCTGATTATCGGCGTTCTGATGGTAGGTGCTGATGTCCGAAAGCGCGAGCTTTTCGGCGCGGCCGCTCTCGGTAAGGATGATTTCGTCCCTTGTTATGGTTACGTAATCGCTCTGCTCCTTTTTAAGCATGAGACCCGTGAGAAGCACGAATATATTTACAATTAGTTCGCATTCACTGAAGAACAACGGTTTCAAACACAAAACGCATTGTGTATAAAAAAGAAGCCCCCGGTTTTTCATCACCGGGGGGGGAGGGGGGCAACAAGGAAAATCAACTGATGATCATTGGAGGATTGTACTTGCTATGGCTCGTATGAATTCAGCATTTTATGAAAAACTTCGTTCTCTATCTAGAGGCAAATTCTCTCCTCAACAGTTTCTGCAGTTAAAAGAACTCGCAGCTAATACCGTAGGCGTTAATAACTCTATTTTTGATATAGAGCTTAACAACCTTTTATCTTTATACAAATCTCTTGTGCATTTGATAAAGTCCACACACCCTCTGTCATGCTCCTGAGCTTCCTTCCATCTGGCATGAGAATGACAATATGCAGCAAACGCCGCCATGTCAACTTCTGTAAGAACACCCATCTGATTCATCAGCTAAACGTTCCCATTCCTTCTTTGCTTCTGGCATTAACCAGTCAGGACAAGCAGGCATTCCCTTTGCTGGAACCGGCTCCTTCGTATTCAATTTTCTCTTTCCTGGATTGCCTTCCAGCTTCTTAACTGCTGTAGGCTTTGGTTTTCTTCCTGCCATCAGAATCCCTCCTTCCTTAATTTTTTGCATAATAAAAGGACCATGTATCTCTACACGATCCTCGCATCAACAATTTTTCTATTTAGATTTGTAAGCTTTCAGCATATTTGAACTGAATAATATCCCTCGGTGCAGTTTCAACATACGCCTGCTCTTTATGCATAAAATTTATTATTTCATTCTTACTCATCTTTCCAAGCTTCTCTATTACTACATCCAAAATATCTTTCTCTTCATCTGATAATTCGGAAAAAGTTTGTTTCCCGCTCAAAGAAAAATGATAAGCATTTGTCTCACCCATATCTACTTCTTCACAAGGAACATCCTTTAAGTCAATTATGGAATTGTGTCCCACCGGAACAGCTCCCATTGGAAGTGCTTGATATACTAATCCTGTGATTGCAAAGCCTCTTCTTTTATAAGATAAAGCATCCGCATACCACATAAGCTTCATTAATTTTACCTTATAAAGACTTGTCACTTTGATTGATGATGCAAAATATCTAATAACCTCAACAACTTTATCTAATGACAAATCTGTGTTGCCATGAAACATTTGATTTCCCTGAAACTTGGCATAGCTTGCTTCAATTGCCTTTCTGAGATAGGCATCTTGATCTTCCTCGTATAAAGAAGTTGCTGCCGCTAAATATTTTTGATAAGACTCTGCTGATAGATTCGCTTTCGCTCCATTTAAAAGCGACAAAAACCATTCTGGATCCTGATTTATTTTCTTAAGAATGGTATCATGTGCCTTATCCTGCACTTGATGGCTTTCGTATCTTGTAATAGTTTTACCGCCCCAACCTAACAATATGCATAAATCGCTTTGGCTTATACCATACTTTGCTCTAATATCTCCTATTTGTCCTGATGTTAAAAGCCCTTCATTTTTTCTATATGCATCCTTTAATCTGATGTCGTTGTCCTGCATCTGCTGTTCATCCA
>JAKSPO010000011.1 GCA_024404675.1 Lachnospiraceae bacterium | reverse complement strand
ATACCGACCTCCAATCGTTAGAATTTTGGTCTAACTTTTGGGGGTCGGTACACTCATCGACCGTGCTCCTTTTTCGTGGTATGAAACAGGAAAATGCTGCGACCTCCCTGTTGTAATCTTCGTACCGGGAAAGTAGTTCCCTTTAGGGCTCCTATGTGGTATACTGTAACATAAGCGACGCCCGGATCAAGCATGAGCGTTCGCAAGCAGAGGAAAATGACGATTCTACGCGTGTAGAAAGGAGAATACGAATGACAGTACTTGAGAGATTTTTGAAATATGTAAAGGTGGATACCCAGTCTGTTGAGGATGTGGAGAATTTTCCGAGCTCCGAGAAGCAGAAGAACCTCGGACGGATGCTTTTAGAGGAGCTTCGAGAGCTTGGTGCGGAAGATACGGTTATGGATGAGAACGGCTATGTTTATGCGAAGCTTCCGGCAACGGACGGCGGAAAGGAGACGAAGACCATCGGCTTTCTGGCGCATATGGATACCTCTCCGGATGCTTCCGGCGAGGGTGTGAAGCCGCAGCTTTTTTCAAACTATGACGGCGGGGATATTCTTCTGAACGAGGAGAAGCATATTGTGCTTTCGCCGAAGGAATATCCGGAGCTTAGCCGCTATATCGGGCAGACAATCATTACAACCGATGGTACGACGCTTCTTGGTGCGGATGACAAGGCAGGTGTTGCCGAGATTATGACGATGGCTGAGTACCTTCTCACGCATCCGGAGCTTGCGCACGGCCCGATTGCAATCGCATTTACCCCGGACGAAGAGGTCGGAAGAGGTGTGGATTTCTTCAATCTGAAGCAGTTCGGTGCGGACGTTGCTTACACGGTTGACGGGGGCGGACTCGGCGAGCTAGAGTATGAGAATTTTAATGCAGCCTCCCTTTCGGTTACCGTGCACGGTGTCAATGTGCATCCGGGTGAGGCGAAGAATAAGATGAAGAATGCGATTCGTATCGCGATGGAGTTCGACGGAATGCTACCCGGAACAGAGAAGCCGGAGCTTACGGAGGGGTACGAGGGCTTCTTCCACCTGATGCATTTTGACGGCGGTGTTGAAGAGACAAAGCTTAGCTACATTATCCGTGACCATGACCGCGAGCGCTTTGAGGGAAAGAAGGCACTTGCGGACAATATCGGCCGCTTTCTGAATACGCTTTACGGCGAGGGCACCGTCGAGGTTGTGATGCAGGATTCCTACTACAACATGAAGGAGAAGATTACACCGGACTATCTGTATCTGATCGACAATGCGGCAGAGGCCATGAAGGCGCTTGATATTACGCCGAGCATTCAGCCGATCCGCGGCGGCACAGACGGCGCACGCCTGTCCTTTATGGGACTTCCCTGTCCGAACATCTGCACCGGCGGACACAATTATCACGGACGCTTTGAGTACTGCGTCTTAGTGTCGATGGAGAAGATTGTAAAGCTTTTAATCAGTCTTTGTCAGTAGCTTAATTGAGGAGTAAGAAAATGAATCAAAGGACAAATAGGGTAGCTGGCTTTTTATATGCTATGGCGGCTGGAGTGGTAATCTCCGTTTATGTTCCGTTTCTCATTGGAATAGTGAGCAATGACGAGAGGAAGCATGATTATGACGGCCCGGCCATGATGATTTCGAAGGGGATGGGGATGTTAGGTCTCATACTGGGGGGCATTCTGCTGATGCTTCTGCTCCTTCTTTGGAAGAGACTGGATCACCGGGTATATGCCAAGGTGGCAAGCGTTTTTAAGATCGGGTTTATTCCGGCATACCTGTATGGTATGGTGCTCATGATGTTCTCAACGCTTCTGGTGGTAATACCGGTGCTTGGGCTGATGCTTACCGCCTCCACCTGGTTTGCCTGCATAACATTTGGCTATGTCCTTCTGGTAATCGGAACGGTACCCCAGCTAATGGCAATCATCAAGGCTCGAAGAGAGGGCATTGTTCCGAAGCACCTGGCCTGGATATTGGCGATCGCATCCTGCTTCTTTGTGGCGGATGTGATTGCAGTAATTGTCCTTCGCATTGTGAGCAGGATGCGGAGAAAGGAACCGACCCGGGCGTAAATGGTGATGGGCTCCGGGTGAAAACGGATATCATATTGCATAGTAAAACAGCCGGCTTCGCTTTTGCGAGACCGGCTGTTGTTTTAGCTACAGATAATTGAGGTTAATGAAAACCCTCAGACGAGGGGGCGGGACCGCTTACCAGATCCGATAATTACCCGAAAGGGCAAGCATCGCAAACATATAGAGGCAATTGTCGTAGTAGCGGCGATTGCCCTGACGGAGCGGCAGCGCAAAGAAGCGCTCGGCGAAGTCCATGGCATACGGACCATTTGCTGCAAGGGATGCCTGCGCATTGGTGGCAACGATTGCGTAGGGATGGAGTGCCTTCTCCTCCTCGATAGTACCGTCAATCTGATAGACGCGGTAATCGTTCAGATCATCGCCGGCATTTTCCGCGAAGAAGCGCTGCAGGTTCGAAGCACAGGTCTGCTCCCACGGATCCTTTCCGAACCACTCCCAGTCGAGTCCGATGTTGGCGATGGTGCGATAGGCGTCGCTGTAATAGTGCCAGTGTTCGCTGAAGAAGCGGGGACCGTCAATCGACTTGATCATCGAGCCGTCATAGAAGCTGTATTCGGGGGACATTCCGGTGTTCGGGTCGCAGGTGGTCTGCAGATACGCGCGGCTTGCGCGAGCGGCCTCAGCGAAGAATGCGCGGTCCTCCTCGTAAGCCCAAAGCGCAAACAGCTCATAAAAATGCGGCAAATGGTACGACGGGTCCGTGAACTCGCAGTTCGGAATGAATTTGATGAGATGGTTGTCGGGATTGAACATCGGCTCAGCATTATGCACCATGGCACGGAGAATCCGCTTTGCCCACTCGGAATAGCAGAAGATTCCCTCACCGTCTCCGAAACGATGGGAGGCGAAGAACAGGGACATGGCGAAGAATTCCTCGCCGTCGGGGGCGGGACCGGTGGAATTGCGGGTGCCGTCGAGCTTGTTGGACCAGCCGAAATAGCCGTGTCCGGGGTAGCTCTCATCCATATACATGTAGGTCATAACCCATTTCCACAGGCGATCGAAGATGTCCTTACGATTCATCTGCACGCACATCATCATGGCATAGGACATGCCCTCGGTGCGGACGTCGTTGTTGCCGGTATCGGTGACATAGCCCATGTCATCGCCGACCTCGTGATAGATGCGTTCCTCCTCGGAGCCGAAGAAGATTGTATCAAAGGTTTGCTGTACTCTTGCCTGAATCTCGTCCTCGCTGTGGCCGAGCTCAAGGAATATATTTCTGTATTGACCGGTGTGAAAAGCGTTCATAGTGCCTCCAGATTTTCATGATAGCTGTATTGTACCATGGAAGTGTCCGAATTGCCATGTAGTATCTATGCAATATCGCAAAAAGGAAACTACATAGCAACATAACAGGTGCCGGGAAATAACCTTGATACATCAAAATGACCGAGCGGTTCAGTCAATCGATCTGTGCCACGCGGTCTTACCAGCATATACTTCTGAGGCGTTGGTACCGAATTCCGAAATCTCTACGTTTCGTACCAAATTCACTTCGTTCTATTGGTACTAGATTCCGAGATTTTCAAGTTTCGTACCAAATCGCCGGAACTTTTTTGGTACGAAACTTCCAAAACAGGCGAATTCGTACCAAAAAAGGCAGTTAAAAGGGGCAGTAAGAATGACAACGCATCTTACTGCCCCTCGTAATTCTATCATTTTCTTCGTTCGATCCGGTTTCGCTGCGGGCGAAGGGTGATGTCTCTTACGACCATGCCGCAACGCGCCTTCGTAGCCCAGAGCACAGCGTCTGCAACCTCCGCGGGACTCAGCACGCAATCGGGCGTATCGGCAGGACGGAAATCCGCATTTCGGTACAGCGCGGTATCGGTCAGATCGGGGTGCAGGGTAAGGATTCTTACACCGCTTTTCCGTACCTCTTCAAAAAGGGAATCCGAAAAATGGCTCATGGCCGCCTTCGTAGCCCCATAGGCACAGCCAAATGTGTTATTGCTCTGCTTGGCGGTCACCGAGGAGATCATCACAATTGTTCCGCCACGCTCACGCAAGCCCCGCAGCAGAAGATTGGTAAGGATTAACGGCGCTTCCACATTGACCGAAACCATCTCGTGAAGGCTTTTTACGGAAAGGGTCTCGTGCGGGCCGTAATACGAAACGCCGGCGCAATTGATTAGTAAATCGATTTCGGCCGGAACATTGGCCTTTATAAAAGCGGGCAATGCCAGGGTGTCGGAAAGGTCGAAGACAAGCGGATGGAAGCCCTCCGGCAGGTCATCCGGATAGCTTCGGCCGATGCCGTATACCTCGTAATTCTCAGAAAGCAGCTTCAAAGCGGTTTCATAACCGATGCCGGAGGAAGCTCCGGTCACCAGGGCGATTTTTGGATTCATAGCTGTTCCTCCCAATAGAAGATTTTGGATGAAGGGATGTATGTATGCAGCGTCTCGCGGGCGAAGGAAAGCATATCGGAAAGGAGCTGCTCGTCATAGTGATAGACCCCGTCTGTCAATGTGTAGGGATACATCGTAACGGCGCAGGGGCGGTTCCGTCGCATACGCTTCAGATAATCCACGGAGATGCGGAAGGAGCCGACACTGATGTCACGAAGCTTCTCGGGCGGGAGAGCCGTGAAAATAGTCTGAAACATCTGCCCGTACGACGTACGGAAGTCAGGGACGGCAATCATCGGATCGAAGCAGAGGCGTACGGGGCGTCCATCCGTGAGCGCAGCCTTCGCAAGGGCGATTCGCTCGGAAAGGGCAGGTGTGCGGTGCTCATAGCGGCGGATGACCTCATCCGGGGACATCGTAACGGCAAGGATGACATTGGGAAGCACCGGAAGCTTTGCAAGCGTTGCTATCGAAGCATTTTTCGTTCGAAGCTCAAGCGTCAGCGAAGGATACTTTGCCGCCAGAGCGAACCATTCGGCAAGAAAGCCCGTCAGATTATCAAGCGCGAGCAAATCGGTGTCGTAGCTGATGCAAAGATAGAGCGGATGCTCCGAAAGGGCCTTCTCTACCGCAGCAAGCGTATCCTCGAGATTTACGAAGATGACAATATCGCCGGAGGGGTACATCCCCTGCAGATAGCAGTATTCACAGTCGTAGGGGCAGTTTCGGACGCAGGAGGTGTAGAAGAAATGCTCCTCGCCGAAGCTTTGGCACACCGGCGCGCCCTCGTAAAGGTACGGCGGCTTTCCAAGCGCTAAAATCAGGCTCGGGGCCTTCTTCTGAAGCGGTGTGGCCTGTCGCGGGCGGTTGAATACGTTTTTGTAATCCGCAATCGGGATTCTCGCCGCATTCGGAAAATGAGCAAGGATGGCTTTCGTACGCGGATGCGCGGCCGCAGCCTCCTCGATGTAGATATGGCTGAATGCCTTACGTAAGGCAGTATTTTCTAAAAGCTTCAAGTATAACCTTGCCCTCCTTTCGATGAACCGGTTCGGGGTAGTGTAAGAGAAATGCCCGAAGCGGCTCGGTAACGTCGCCGTCCCGGTACCGAAGATAACGGACCAGCTGACGAAGCTCTGCTTCCATCGTAGCGGAGGCATCGATTCGAAGAAGCAGCTCCCTCGTCAGGGAAAGCTCGTCCTCCGAAAGAAGCTCTTCCCCTGTAAGGGTAGAAGCGTAGGCCGAGGTCTCTGTTAAAATCGGCTTTATATGCGGCGTAAGAAGCGCCGTAAGCTTATCCGGGGTAAAGGTCTCTTCGGATTCACCGTTAGAAACGCCGAAGTCGGAGACGATTTTATAAAAGAGCATCCTGTCCGGGGAGAAGAAGGCTCTGCCTGCCTGGTATACGGCGGAGGCCTCCATGTCCGTAAGACATACGGGGCTCTTACAGATGGTCGGTACAGTCATAAGCGAAGCCTCGGGGTAGGCGGAAGAAAACATCATATCCGGATAGTAATCCCGCCCGGTTGCGGTCTCGGTAATCTTATGGATGAAAAAAGCTTCTCCGAGGGTGGTCGTGCCCTCCGGCGCGGCGCAAAGGCCGATATTTAACAGAAGGTCCTCTTCCTTCGGCGGGGAAAGCGTCAGTGCCTCCGATACGGAAAGCGCAGCGGAAACGGTGCCTGCGCCGGTAACGATGAGGTGCGCCGACGGGCCGGTATAAATCGCACCGTAGCGGGAGGCGGTTTTCTTGAGCGGAAGCTCCTTTAAAACGGCAGCTGCCTCCGGATAGATTGCGGTGGTGATATAGAGCATGGAAGGACCTCCGGGAGTATCGTAATCTGTCTACAGTTTATCACAGAAGAAAGCCTTCGGCAAGGGTCGACTCCGCTTCGGCAAATGCAAATATTACTGTCAATTTTCACAAAAAAAACACCAATCGCCTGCGGACAATTTACAAGAAAAATGAAAATAACAGTTACTTTACCGGACGAAATGTGGTATGATAGAATAAAAGTATGTCGCTTGCGATATGCTTATGCCATTTGGCGGAAAGGAGCTTTGTATGTATAAGGTTGGCGATTATGTAATTCACGGAAGCAACGGTGCCTGCAGAATCGAAGGAATCGGTCCGCTCACCGGGGAGTTGTCCGGAAGCGACAAGCTTTATTACACGATGACGACCTGCTATACGCGAAGCACCATTTATTCGCCTGTGGAGAGTCCCAAGGTGCTGTTACGTCCCATTATGACGAAGGCGGAAGCGGAGTCGCTTCTTGAAGATGCGAAGAATATCCGCCCGATGGTCTGCAAGGACGAGAAGCAGCGGGAGCAGGATTATCGGGATGGCCTTCGTACCGGCAGCTGCGTGGAATTGATTCGCATCATTAAGGCAATCGAGGAACGTAAGGAGCAGCGGCTTAAGCAGGGCAAGAAATCCACCGCAAGCGATGATAAGTTTTGCAAGCTGGCAGAGGATAGCCTCTACGGAGAACTGGCGATAGCGTTAGGGATTCCGAAGGAGGAGGTCAAGGAAGCCGTTGCGCCGAAGCTTTCGGCTGAGCTTTAAAACGGGAATACCGTTTCTTAAGTAGAACGCGATAAGTGAATTATGTAAAGGAGGACGTTCAATGGGCGCTGATAAGAAGGCAGTTCCTTTCAAGGGAACTGAAGAACAGAAGCAGCAGCTGCTTGAGATGATTGCCGGACTGAAGAATGAGAGAGGTGCTTTGATGCCGATTCTTCAGAAGGCACAGGATATCTACGGATATCTGCCCATCGAAGTACAGACTATGATTTCGGATGAGACCGGAATCCCGCTTGAAAAGATCTACGGAGTAGCAACCTTTTACTCCCAGTTCTCTTTGTATCCGAAGGGAAAGAACCAGATTTCCGTATGTCTCGGAACCGCATGCTATGTTAAGGGCTCCGGCGATGTATACAACAAGCTGATGGAGAAACTCGGTATCGAGGGTGGACAGTGTACACCGGACGGAAAGTTTTCTTTGGATGCCTGCCGTTGTATCGGTGCGTGCGGACTTGCACCTGTTATGACCATCAATGGAGAGGTTTACGGTAAGCTTACCGCAGACATGCTCGATGGTATTCTTGCGAAATACGAATAGACGGGGGAAACCACATGATATCCATTAATGAATTAAATCAGATTAAAGCAGAGATGGAGGGTCTTGTTGCAATGCGCTGTGAGGGCGAGGCTGCAATCAAGGCTATGTCCAAGGAAGGACAGACCTACAAGCGTCACGTCCTTGTCTGCGGCGGTACCGGCTGTACCTCCGCGCACAGTGAGGAGATTATCGAGCGCTTCAAGGACGGTATCGCAAAGAACGGCCTCGAGAAGGAAGTATGCGTAATCCGTACCGGTTGCCACGGTCTTTGTGCACTCGGCCCGATCGTTATCGTATATCCCGAGGCTGCCTTTTATGCAAATGTTGAGGTGTCCATCGTAGACGAGATCGTTTCCGAGCACCTTGTAAACGGTAACATGGTTACCAAGTACCTGTATGATAAGACCGTAACCGATAAGGGAATCATTTCCATGCACGAGACCGACTTCTACAAGAAGCAGAACCGTGTAGCACTTCGTAACTGTGGAGTAATCGATCCCGAGAGCATCCGTGAGTACATCGGTACCGGCGGCTATCAGGCACTTGCCAAGGTTCTTACGACGATGACCCCCGAGGATGTTATTCAGGTGGTTCTTGATTCCGGTCTTCGCGGACGAGGCGGTGCAGGCTTCCCGACCGGTCGTAAGTGGGCTATGGCAAGAACACTCGTACAGGACGGCGGACAGAAGTATGTATGCTGTAACGCCGACGAGGGTGACCCGGGTGCATTCATGGATCGTTCCGTTCTTGAGGGCGACCCGCATGTAGTACTCGAGGCTATGGCAATCGCAGGCTACACCATCGGCGCTTCCCAGGGTTATATTTACGTTCGTGCGGAGTATCCGATTGCCGTACAGCGTCTTGAAATTGCAATCAAGCAGGCTCGCGAATGCGGCCTTCTCGGTGAGAATATTTTCGGTACCGGCTTTAGCTTTGATATCGGCCTTCGTCTCGGTGCGGGCGCATTTGTCTGCGGTGAGGAGACTGCGCTTATGACTTCAATCGAAGGTAACCGCGGTGAGCCGAGACCGAGACCGCCGTTCCCGGCAGTGAAAGGTCTTTTCGAGCGTCCCACCGTTCTTAACAATGTTGAGACCTGGGCGAATATCCCGCAGATTATCCTTCGCGGTGCGGAGTGGTTCGCATCCATGGGTACCGAGAAGAGTAAGGGTACCAAGGTATTCGCACTCGGCGGTAAGATTCAGAACACCGGTCTTGTAGAGATTCCGATGGGTACCACCCTTCGTGAGGTTGTAGAGGAGATCGGCGGAGGCGTTCCGAACGGTAAGAAGTTCAAGGCAGCACAGACCGGCGGACCTTCCGGCGGATGTATTCCCGCTTCTCATATGGATGTTCCCATGGATTACGACAACCTGATTGCAATCGGTTCCATGATGGGCTCCGGCGGACTGATCGTTATGGACGAAGACAACTGTATGGTTGATATCGCGAAGTTCTTCCTTGAGTTCACCGTTGACGAGTCCTGCGGTAAGTGTAACCCCTGCCGTATCGGTACGAGACGTATGCTTGAGATTCTCGATAAGATCACAAAGGGTCAGGCTACCATGGATGATCTGGATCGTCTTGAAAAGCTTGCCGCTCACCTGCAGAAGAGTTCTCTCTGTGCACTTGGTCAGACGGCGCCGAACCCGATTATTTCCACACTTCGTTACTTCCGTGACGAGTACATTGCACATATCGTTGATAAGAAGTGTCCCGCAGGCGTTTGTAAGGATCTGCTTTCCTTCAAGGTCGACAAGGACAAATGTATCGGCTGTGGTCTCTGTGCAAGAAACTGTCCCGCAAATGCGCTGAATAAGACCGATTACGTTGCTCCCGGACATAAGCTTCCGTCCTTCGAAATCGATTCCGCTAAGTGTATCAAGTGCGGCGTATGTATCGGCAACTGCAGACCTAAGGCAATTACTAAACAATAAGAAGGGTGAGAATGATTATGGCAGATGAAATGAAATTAGTTAATGTAAAAGTTAACGGCATCCCTGTTGCAGCACCCATCGGAACCACGATTCTTGATGCTGCACATATGGCCGGAGTTAAGATTCCCACCCTGTGTTATCTGAAGGGCACGAATGAGGTCGGTGACTGTCGTCTCTGTCTCGTAGAGTCCACAAAGGCACGTGGTCTTGTGGCTTCCTGTATGTACCCGCTTTCTGCTATGGATGAGGGCGCCGAGATTAAGACCAACACCCCTGTCATTCTGGAATCCAGAAAGAGAACGCTCGAGCTGATTCTTTCCACGCATGAGCGCAAATGTCTTTCCTGCGTAAGAAGCGGCAACTGTGAGCTTCAGAAGCTTTGCAAGGAATACGGCGTTGACGATGAGAAGCTGTATGACGGTTATCGTAACGAGTTCGAGCTTGATACGACCGCAGTTCATATGGTTCGTGACAATAACAAATGTATCCTTTGCCGTCGTTGTGTAGGTGCCTGCGACAACATCCAGGGCCTTGGCATTATCGGTGCCAACAACCGTGGCTTTGCTTCCTTCATCGGCTGTGCATTTGACAAGGGCCTCGGCGAGACCTCCTGTATCCACTGCGGACAGTGTATCGTAGCCTGTCCTACCGGCGCACTTTACGAGAAGGATGATACCGCTAAGATCGAGGCTGCAATCGCTGATCCCGAGAAGCTCGTTATCGTTCAGCCTGCTCCGTCCATCCGTGCTACGCTCGGTGAGGAGTTCGGTCTTCCGATCGGTACAGATGTTGAGGGCAAGATGGCAACCGCTTTCAGAAGACTTGGCTTTGATAAGATTTTCGATACCGATTTCGGTGCAGACCTTACCATCATGGAGGAGTCCGCAGAGCTGATTGAGCGTGTTCAGAAGGGTGGTGCGCTTCCGATGATTACGTCCTGCTCCCCGGGCTGGGTTAAGTACTGCGAGACCTACTATCCGGAGCAGATCGGTCATCTTTCCACCTGTAAGTCTCCTCAGCAGATGTTTGGTGCAGTAACGAAGACCTACTACGCAGAGAAGCTTGGAATCGATCCGAAGAACATCTTCACGGTCGGCGTTATGCCCTGTACTGCGAAGAAGTTCGAGGTTACCAGAGACCAGAGTGCGGTTCCCGGCGTAATGGATGTGGATGTTTCCATTACGACCCGTGAGCTTGCCCGCATGATTAAGCGTCACGATATCGATTTCACCGCACTTCCGGACGGAAGCTTTGATGATCCGCTTGGCGAGTCCACCGGCGCAGCAGTTATCTTCGGTGTTACCGGCGGTGTTATGGAGGCAGCTCTTCGTACCGCAGTCGAGAAGCTTACCGGCGAGACGCTTGAGAAGGTCGAGTTCAACGAGGTTCGTGGCTTTGACGGTATCAAGGAGGCTACCTACAATGTAGCCGGCACCGAGATTAAGGTTGCGGTTGCATCCGGTCTTAAGAATGCTAAGGTTCTGATGGATCAGATCGAGGCAGGAACTTCTCCGTATACCTTCATCGAGATTATGGGTTGTCCCGGCGGATGTATCAACGGTGGCGGTCAGCCGCTTGTTGATTCTATGGTTCGTAACTTTGTTGATGTGCGCGCCCTTCGTGCGAATGCACTCTATGCAAATGATGCCGCTAAGACGCTTAGAAAGTCCCACGAGAATCCTTCCATCAAGAAGATTTACGAGGAGTACTTCGCAGAGCCCGGCAGCCATAAGGCACACGAGATTCTGCATTGCTCTTATGTAAAGAGAAGCATCAACTAATCGCCTATAGAGATTGAAACGCAGGAGCGTGAATGATGAGAGATCATTGTTCACGCTCTTTTTTGTATCCGCTTTTATTTGCCAATGCTTCCCTGATGTGCTATAATGAAGGGAATCTATGGTCCGTAAAAACCTATTTTAGGAGGCAAGCCATGCGCTACAGACAGATCCATCTTGACTTTCATACAGCACCGGTAATTAACGATGTCGGTGTAGATTTTGATGCGGAGCAGTTCGTGAAGACGTTAAAGGAGGCACATGTCAATTCCATTAATATTTTCGCCAAATGCCATCACGGTATGTGCTATTATCCGACACGCGTCGGGAAGATGCATCCGGCGCTTCAGTTTGACCTGATGGGGCAGATGATCGAGGTTCTTCATAAGAACGATATCAAGTGTCCGATCTACTTTCCGATTGGTTGGGAAGAGGATGCGGCTGAGCATACGGAGTGGCTTGAGATGGGTCCTGACGGGATTCCCGGACACAAGAAAAAGGACGATAATTCCTATTACAGCTGGCGTAAGCTTTGCCTGAATAACGAAGAATATAAAGCATATATCAAGCGCCAGCTTAAGGAGATTGCGGATGCCTACGAGGTTGACGGCTTCTGGTTTGATATCATATTCCAGCAGAAATGTATCTGTAAGACCTGTACTGCGGAGATGCGTGCACTTATGAGAGACCCTGCGAACGAGAAGGATGTTCTGTGGCATGACGACTATGTTCTTTTTAAGTTCCAGAAGGAGATTAACGAGTATGTAGAGAGCCTTGGGAAGCATATTCCGACCTTCTATAACTCGTCCTGGCTTCCGAACACCGGCACCGACGGACTTATGATTGAGCACCGCTCCGTGCTTCAGGATCATATGGAAATTGAATCGCTTCCTTCGGGAGAGTGGGGCTACAACCATTTTCCGCTTTTTGTAAATTATCATAACCGAAACGACGGCGATGTCATCGGTATGAACGGAAAGTTCCACCTTTCCTGGGGTGACCACGGCAGCCTGAAGAATGAAGAGGCGTTAGAGTATGAGTGCTTCCGTATGCTTGCAAACGGGGCCGCCTGCTCGGTTGGCGACCAGCTGCATCCAAGAGGCGTGATGAACCGTGCTGCCTATGCAAGAATCGGAAAGGTGTACGAGGTTATTGAAAAGCTCGAGCCAAGCTGCATTGGCAGTAAGAAGGTTTCGGATATCGGTGTTGTGGTTTCTACGGACTTTTATAAGCGCGATACAACGAGTGATGAGGGTGTACTTCGTATGCTCGAAGAGCTGCATTACAGCTTCGATCTGATTCCCGTGACGGAAGAGCTTAGTCGCTACAAATTGGTGATTCTTCCGGATACGATTACAGGGGATGAGAGCTTTCGCTGTAAGCTAGCGGCGTATCTTAAGGAAGGCGGCAAGGTGCTTGCAACCCATCAAAGCGCATGCTGTGTCCCGGGAATCGAGTATATTTCCGAGGATCTGTATGAACCGTCCTATATTGTTCTTAACGAGGGTGTGATTCCCGGCGTGGAGGCGCTTGAGTATGTCTGCTACCGCCGCGGCTCCCGCGTAAAGAGCACGCTTCCTGTGAAGGCATATATCGGCGATCCGTATTATAACCGGACCCCGGATTGCTTCTCGTCGCATAGGCATTTTCCGTTTAATAAGGTGTCGGAATATCCGGCAATCTTACTGGATGATGCAATTGGTTATTGCGCTTTCCCGCTTTTTGAGGACTACATGATTGACGGTAACAGAGTCTTTCGGGATATTATCTCTTATCTGATTTCGTCGCTCATGCCGAAGCCTTCGATGCGGGTGAAGGCACCGACCTGTGCGGAGGTAACGCTTCGCAGAAAGGTCGAGCGGACGCTTGTGCATATTATCAGCTACATCCCGGAGCGTCGAACGAGGACAATCGATGTGGTCGATACACGGCTTCCCATCTATCAGACCGAAGTGCAGGTGCTTTCGGATAAGCCGTATACCTGTGCGACACTTTTAAGAAGCGGACAGAAGCTGTCTGTTACCTGTGAAGGCGGCTATGCCACTGTGACGGTGCCGGTAATTGACGGCTATGAATGTGTGGAATTCAGTTAAAGGAGAGTCCTACGATGAAGCGGGCAGCGATTAATACTTCCGTTTTTCTTATGGTTTTATATGCGGGGCTACTTCTAACGGCGTTTCTTCCGAAGAAGACCTTTTCGGAGCAGGAGAAGCGGTATCTTTCTGAGAAGCCGGAGCTTACACGCGAGTCGGTACTGAGCGGACGGTTTATGGACGAGGCGGAGCTTTGGCTTACGGATCATATGCCGTTTCGCGAGGCATTTCGCTCGCTTTATGCAGGGACCTCGTATGCTGCCGGAAGGCGTAGGATTGAGGGGATCTACACAGCAGAAGATGGCTTTTTGATGGAGGTACTTTCCAAAGAGGAGCTTTCCGGAAGCCTGTTTCGAACCAATGTAGAGGCACTTTCGTCCTTTGTCACGGAAGTGAAGGAAGCGGGAATCGCGGTATATATTATGCCGGTTCCGCCGTCGGGAGCTATGCTATCCGGTAAGCTTCCGGCATTGGTTCCGATGTATGACCTGACAGGTGCTCGGCAGTACTTTACGGAGCAAGTGGGAGAGGCGTATCTTGATCTGACAACGGTACTTACGGAGGAGACGGATTACTACCGGACTGACCATCACTGGAGTGCGGAGGGGGCATACAAGGCTTACGCGTTCTGGCAGGAGAAGAGAGGCATTGCATGTAAGCCGATAGAAAGCTTATCTCGAGCGCTGGTATCCGAAGGCTTTTTTGGAACCTTTTACGCGAAGGCACCGCTACCCTGGATAAAGGGTGATAAGGTGTACGCTTACAGCGCTCCTAGTGAGAAGGGGAAGCTTACCGTTACCGCGGACGGACGCAATCTTTCGGGGCTTTTTGACGAGACAAAGCTTGGCAGCAGAAACGATGCGTATACATATTTTCTCGGCGGAAACTACGGGAAGCTTCTGATTCGTAGAGAATCCGTTCCGGGCGGGAAGCTGTTAGTGATTAAGGATTCCTTTGCGAACTGTTTCCTGCCGTATGCTTCGATGGATTTTAACGAGGTACATGCAATCGATCTTCGCTATTTTAACGGCTCGGTGCAGGAATATATCAGAGAGAACGGAATCACGGAGGTGCTTTGCCTTTTTGGCTTCAATGAGTTTGCAAGGGATCGAAATATCTGGAAGTTAGAGGAGGAATAACGATGTCGGAGCGAATCAAAGAATATAAGGCGCGGATTGATGCGCTGCTTGCGAATCCGCCGGCGGATGTTGATTATGAGGAGGAGATGCGGCGGCACCTGATTCAGATCGGCTTTTTTATGCATGAGCGGCTGATTCATCTGATTGTGACCGTTCTGTTCGCCATCCTTACCGTAGCATCGATTTTCTATGCAAGCTTATGCCCGAGTATCGGTGCACTGCTTTTGGTAGTGGCATTTCTATGCCTGCTGATTCCGTATATTGCGCACTATTATCTTCTGGAGAACAGCGTGCAGCATATGTATCGGCAGTACGACGAGATGCTCGCCCGTTGGTCCCTTGGGGACGGGGTTACGGGCTCAAAATAGTGGTCCCTGGGGACGGGGTTAGGGGCTCAAAAATAAGGAACAAGAAAAAAGGAGAAGTCGCATTTGACTTCTCCTTTTAATCGTTAGTTCTGTTGGCAAGCAGAAATTCGGCTTATTTCTCGCTCTCAAGGAACTTATAAACAAGTGCAGCAATTGCAGCGCCTGCAAGAGGTCCAACCCAGAATACCCATACAACCTTCAGCGCGTCGCCGTTGTTAACGATAGCATTTACGATAGCGGGACCAAGGGAACGAGCCGGGTTAACGGAGGTGCCGGTGAGACCGATGCCAAGAATGTGTACCAGAACAAGGGTGAAGCCGATGACAACACCTGCGAAGGAGCCGTGGTTAGCCTTCTTAGAGGTAACACCAAGAATTGCAGTAACGAAAACGAAGGTTAAAAGGCACTCAACCAGAAGGCCGACCATGATGGAATCATTGACGCCGGCAAGGCCGTTTGTGCCGTAGCCGCCGGTCATATCCTTAATGCCTGCGCCCTCGAAAATAGCAGCCAGAAGGCCTGCGCCAGCAAATGCACCGAGACACTGGGCAATCCAGTAGCAGATCATTTCCTTAACCTTCATGCCGCCCGAGATGCATACGCCAAGGGATACGGCCGGGTTGATATGACAACCGGAAATATTGCCGATGGAATAAGCCATAGCGATGATGACAAGACCGAATGCGAAAGCGGTAAGAACATAGCCGCCGCCATTTACCGCGTCACAGCCGACGAGCATCGCGGTGCCGCATCCGAGCAGAACCAGAACAAGTGTGCCGATGAATTCGGCAAGGTACTTCTTCATAAAGTTACCCTCCTTTATATATTCCCCGCATAGCGGGATGTGCTAAACTAATTTTATCACGCCAATGCGAAAAAGAAAAGCATTTTCCGATGCTTGTGCATACACTTTGTACGTAAAGAAGGGCGTCGTTACAGACGGCAGAATGCTGCGAAAAGCTGTCGTATTGTGTATTTTTCAGCAATTGTTGAAGTATTTTCACAGCATTCTACATTGACGGGGCAAATGAAAGACAGTATAATCAACGATGAATTGTCGATTAGTCTGGTTTGGGTTCGGACTTCGGCAAATGTGCGCCTGGCCTCACGGCTTGGCGACGATGAGACTCCCGAAGGGGAGAATGACATATTAAAAAGGTGGGTTATTTGAAATGGCTATTAAAATTATTGCAGACAGTACTTGTGATATCGGAAAGAAGCTTGCGGCGGAATATGATATTACGCTGATTCCCTTAAATGTTATAATGGGTGACAAGACCTATCGTGACGGTGTGAACATCACACCGAAGGATATCTTTGCCTGGGCGGCAGAAGCAAAATCAACGCCGAAGACCGCAACGCCCGATATGGGACTTGTAATGGACATTCTGAAGCCCTATAAGGATGCGGGCGATGAGGTTATCTGCTTCTGTATTTCGGAAGCATTTTCCGGCACCGCGCAGACGGTTCGTCTTGCGGCGCAGGAGATTGAGTTTGACCGGATTCATGTAATCAATTCCATGAACCTGAGCACTGGTATCGCTTTGCAGATCCTTCGTGCAGCAGACCTTGTGAAGGAAGGGAAAAGCGCAGAGGAGATCGTAGCCATTATTGAAGCGGAGCGCGAGAAGGTCTGCTCGTCCTTCTGCATCGATACGCTTACGTATCTTCACAGAGGAGGACGCTGCTCCGGTGTTGCGGCACTTCTTGGTGCGGCACTGATGCTGAAGCCGATGATTGCCGTAAAGGACGGCAAGATGGGCGTTGAGAAGAAATACCGCGGCAAGATCGCCAAGGTGCTTAAGGATTATGCAAAGGACCTTGAACCCAGACTTCGTATGGCGAGAAAGGATCGCATTTTCATCACCCATACAACTGATGACGCGATCGTTCAGGAAATCTATAATTATGTAAAATCTCTCGATCTGTTCGAGAATATTTATATTGCGGAAGCCGGCTCCGTTATTTCGAGTCACTGCGGACCGGGTACGTTGGGGCTTCTGTTCTGTTTGGAATAGGAGCTTAATAAAGAACATTCTTTAGTGCGCGAATATAAGGAGGTATTTGTTTATGGAGAAACGTAGAATGAAGAAGCTTGGCATTGACACCTCGCTTCTTGGCTTTGGCTGTATGCGCCTGCCGGTAAAGGACGGGAAGATTGACCGCGAGCGTACCGCAGCCATGATCGATACCGCATACAAGGCGGGTGTGAACTACTTTGACACGGCTTATCCGTATCACGGCGGCGAATCCGAGCTTGTTGTCGGCGAGATTTTGAAGAAATACGACCGCAGCACCTATTATCTGGCAACCAAGCTTCCCTGCTGGGAGGTTCATTGCCTTGACGATGCTAAGCGTCTTCTGGACTATCAGCTTGAGAGACTGCAGAAGGATTACATCGACTTCTATTTGCTTCATGCGCTGAACCGGAACTCCTTCCGTGAGATGGTTTCCTACGGCGTTGTGGAGTATCTCGAGGAGATGAAGGCTGCCGGTAAGATTCGTTATCTGGGCTTTTCCTTCCACGACGCATTTGACGTATTTGAAGAGATTATTCATTATCATGACTGGGATTTCTGCCAGATTCAGTACAATTATATGGACCGTGATTACCAGGCCGGCGAGCGCGGTATGGACATCTGCATTGAGAAGGGAATTCCGGTAATTCTGATGGAGCCGATCAAGGGCGGTACGCTTGCTTCGCTTCCGGATGCCGTTATGACCGGACTTCGTGCGATTCGTCCCGATGTGTCCGCTGCATCCTGGGCACTTCGTTTCGTTGGAAGTCGTCCGATTGTTCACGTGATTCTTTCCGGTATGTCGAATGAGGAGCAACTTGCGGACAACCTGAACACATTTACCGGTTTCGAGCCGCTCAGCGAGGAAGAGGAGAAGGCTGTTGAGGCAACCGCGGAGGCTATTCGTGCACGTGTTAGAAATGGCTGCACCGGCTGTCGCTACTGCATGCCTTGCCCGAACGGTGTGGATATCCCGCGCAACTTCAGTATCTGGAACAACTACGGTATGTATGAGAACGCAGGAAGCGCCAAATGGCAGTACGGCCACGACTTGAACGATTCGAGCAGAGCGAACAACTGTCTTGAGTGTGGTGCCTGCGAGGAGGCTTGCCCGCAGCATCTGCCGATCATTGAGCACCTTCGCATGCTTTCCGAGGAGCTTGGAAACCTGTAGTTTTTGCGGATAATTATCGGTAAATGCCGGTTTTCGATTTTGGTCTTGTTTTTTTCACAACTGCCTATTATAATAAATAGGCAGTTGCTTTTCTTGCAGGCATAGTACATCGGTAGTATATCAGCTTCCCAAGCTGAGGAGGCGGGTTCGATTCCCGTTGCCTGCTTACACCGTAAGGTAGTTTAGGAGGGTGCGTGCGGTTCTTTTTTTGAGCCCGTAACCCCGTCCCCAAGGGACCATTCGTCACTGGCCTTTTTTGAGCCCGTAACCCCGTCCCCAAGAGTTCAAAATTTTCTGTCACTTCCATATCGTGGGTGACTTTTTTATTTTGCTGTGTGAGGTGGATTTTACATGACCGCTGAAGAGATACAAAAGATGCGTAAAGCCGAGCGAATGCGGGCAGCTAAGAAGCGTCGTCGCCGTAAGGTGATGATTAATCGTGCGCTTGCCGGGCTTTTCTGCGTTGCAATTATATTGATGATGATTTCTCTCATTATGATTATTAATGAGCATCTGAAGGATACACCGCCGGCTACCGACGGCCCTGTAGACTGGAATGCGGTAGATACCCCGAAACCTTCTGCGAGCCCGACCCCGAGTCCGTCTCCGGCACCGACCTTCACCCCGACGCCGTCCCCTGTTCCGGTAGGCGTAAAGCGTGTGGCATTTACCTTCGACGACGGTCCCGCCTACAACGGGCTGACGATTAAGTTTGCCGAGAAGCTCGCACAGTACGGCGGCAAAGGTACCTGGTTCATCGTCGGCAACCGTGTCAATGACGAGAACCGTCTGGAGCTTAGGCGTGCGTCTGAGCTTGGAATGGAAATTGAGATTCATGCCTGGACGCATGATTACTATTTTGACCAGAATCCGAATCTTTTGGAGGGAGAGCTTTCCAAAACGGCTTCGATAATCGAGGAGGTTACCGGCAAGCGTCCGACGCAGTTCCGTCCGCCGGGCGGTAATTTCACCGATAAGCAGGTGACGGATATTAACTATGCGACAATTCTTTGGTCGGTCGATTCCAACGACTGGAAGTTTAAGGGCAACCGGACCGAGGAGGAGCGCGCCGAGAATGTGCGCACCATTTACAACAATATCATGAGAAATGCACGTGACGGAAGTATCATCCTGATGCACGAAATTTACAACAACAGCTATGATGCCTTCTGTCTTGCGATTGATGAGCTTTCGAAGGAAGGCTATGTATTTGTTACTGTTTCTGAGCTGATTGGTGACGAACTTCGCCCCGGTCACAAGTACTCCAAGTGGGAGAAGCGGTAGGCAAATGTCAGCCATTCTGTCATTACTATGCATTTTTGAAGAACCCTTTGATTTTTGCACGATTAACACAAGAAAATAGCTATGCTATTTTAAGGTTCTTGTGGTAGGATGTATTCATGGGGTTCTTTTGCTTTGTAGAAAGCGTCGAAGCAGAATTTGTCGAAGCGTTGTTGCTTCGAAAGTGAAAATGAGCCCGTAACCCCGTCCCCAAGGGACCATTCGTCACCGGCCTTGGGTGAGCCCATAACCCCGTCCCCAAGGGCTCAGCAGAATAAAGAGGAGAAAAGAATATGGATAAGCGAAAGCTTGTGGGCATCATTCTATCGGAGAGTCACAAACAGTTCTACAGACATGCGTCGCGGGAGCTGCAGCGTGAACTGCTTTCGATGAATTGCGATGTGTGCATCTTTACGACAACCGCGCTTGCCGGTATGCCAGCCAAGTATATCGAGGGAGAAAGTGCTATCTACAATCTGATCGAACTGGATATGTTCGACGGCTTTATCGTGTACCCGGACACCTTCCAGATGCCGAAGGAGCAGGAGGCTTTTCTGAAGCGACTGAAGGAGGAGTACCATAAGCCTGTCTACTGTCTGGAAAGACCGCATTATGACTTCCCGACGATTGCCTTTCGTGAGGAGGAAGGCATCGCCATGCTTGTTGAGCATCTTGTAAAGGAACATCATGCCAGCAGGATTGAGTATATATCCCTCGAGGATGAGGGAAATGGCGTGCAGAAGGAGTTAGAGGATTATTTCCTGAACGCCCTCCGCAGTAACCGTATCTTTATCACCGACCACAGCATTCATTACGGCAACTATCATGTCGGTAACGAAATCCTCCTCGTTGAGGAAATGCTCAGACAGGACGGCGGCTTGCCGGAGGCTATCATCTGCGGCAACACCGAGTCCGTGTCCGGCTTCATCTGCGCCTTTGAGGAAAAGGGTATTCAGGTGCCGCGAGACATTATGATCTGCGGCTATCAGCTTGATATCGACGATACGATCGGCGGTACGACCTGTACGACGATTTTCCGTGATCCGACCGTGATGGCTCGCAATGCGGCAAGAAGCCTTGTAAATGACATCCTCGGTGAGAACAGATACGCCCTTGAGACCGATATGCCGGAGTGCCGTCTTGTGCCGAAATCAACCTGCGGTTGTGAATTCTACGCCCTCGGCGACTATTCCCGCATCCGTCGCGAGCAGCTGCTTTCAAGGGATCGAAGCTTTGATTCGCCTTATAACTTCATGGAAGAGGATATTGCCGGTGCCGACAGTGTGGAAACCTGGCTTTGGCATCTGGATTATTACGAGCGCTACCTCGGGAAGGAGTGCGAATCCTTCTACCTCTGCTTAAACGAGTTTGCCCTGCACAGAACAGAAGAGTACAAAGGCTTCACCGACCGTATGGTGCTTGCCCTGAACCACAGCGTGCAGCGAAAAGTATCGATGGATACGTATTTTGCGACAAGTACTCTGTTGCCGGCCCTTTACGAGCCGTGTGACCATCCGCGCGTATTTTACTTCGCATCGGTTCATTTTATGGATCGTGTCTTCGGTTATGTTGCGGTCTGCTACGGCGACAAGGTTTGTGGCCTGAACCGCTCCTTCCAGCAGTGGATGCGTCGCCTGGAGACCTCTCTTGAGTGTCAGCGCCAGAAGACTGTTTTCATGGATTTCAATTCGGAAAATGCCACGCGTGACGGCATGACCGGTCTATACAATTACAAAGGCTACCTTTCCGCCCTGCAGCAGCAGTACCGTCATCTGGAAGGGAAGCATCGTTTCTTACGTATCGTAGCCGTTGACATCAACCGGCTCTCAAGCATCAATGAGATGTTCGGACGTGATGAGGGTAATGAGGCGCTTCGTACCCTTGCAAAAATAATCGGCAATTCGATGAACGACCGGGATGCCTGCGCACGTCTTGGAAACGATGAGTTTCTGGCAGCAGGTATTTACGAAAGAGAGCCCGATGTGCAGAGCACGATTCGTGAGATGAACAGCCGTCTGAGAACCGTGAATGAATTCGGCGGAAAGCAGTATACCATCAACGTTGTCTATACCTCGCTTTCTGAGGAGATTACAGACGAAAAGCAGATTGAAACCCTGACGAACGAAATCATCGCAAAGAAGAAGAACATGAAGCAGGGACTGTCGAGCGAGGCGATGGTTGAAAAGAAGGAGATCAATCCCGAGGAACGCGAGGCGGTTCGTACGCTTTTGGACGAGAATCGCCTGACTTATCGCTTTCAGCCGATTGTGAATGCAAAGACCGGTTCGGTATACGCCTACGAGGCTTTGATGCGCTCCGAGGTGAACGAAGCGATGTCACCGCTTACGATTCTTAATCATGCGGAGGCTATGGGAAGACTATACGATATCGAGCTTCTTACGTTCCGCAATGTGGCTAAGATTATGCTTTCCCATAAGAATTTGTTCAGCGAAAGAAAGCTTTTTGTGAACAGTATTCCGAAGGCAACGCTTAGGGACAAGGATTATAAGGCATTTATCCTTGAGTATCCGGGTGTTCCGGCACATATGGTTGTTGAATTTACGGAGCAGACGGAGCCGAATCAGGAGCAGCTAGAGACGATTCGAAAAAGAAGCGAGCAGAACGGTTTCCGCATCGCCATCGACGATTATGGTACCGGTTATTCGAACGTTTCCAATCTTCTCAATTATATGCCTGACTATGTGAAGATCGATCGCTGTCTGATTTCGGGCATCGAGACGGACAGTAAGAAGCAGTATTTTGTAGCCAACATCGTAGAATTTGCCAGAACGAACGGCTTCCATTCCCTTGCGGAGGGTGTTGAAACGAAGGAAGAGATGGAGATGGTCATCCGCCTTGGCGTAGATCTGATTCAGGGCTATTATACCGCCAGACCGCAGAAGGAATTTGTCGAAGAGATCGACAAATCCATCCGCGAGGAGATTCTTTCGCTTAACATGCAGAACGGCGAAAGCAGACAGAAGAAGACTTATCTTGTGGACCGTGAGCAGGAGCTGATGCTGATGCCTCTTGTAACCTCGGACCACTACACGGAATTTATCGTCAACCGAAGAGAACTGACGCTTGTCGGCAACCCGAGATTTGCTCTCGATGCGTTAATCCGTATCCCGGACAATGTTACGACGACAATCTATATGAAGCGTGTGAGTCTTGATTCCTATCAGAGACATGCCTGCATCGAGGTTGGCAATAACTGTGATGTAACACTTGTGATTGAAGGCATCAATATTCTGAACAGAAAGGGTATTCGTGTACCGGAAAGCTCGCGGCTTACCATTAAGGGCGAAGGCAAGCTTACGATTTACGGAAACGGCGACCGGGCTTACGGCATCGGCGGCGACTCCACGCAGACGATCGGTCGCATTACCGTTTCGATGGGCGGTGAGATTAACATCCGACTCGACGGTAAGGAGTGTGTCGGCATCGGCGGCGGATATTCCAACAGTCAGGCAGGACTTTTCATTGAGCAATGTAAGAATCTGTACGAAGTAATCAGCGGTGAGAAGGGCGTCGGCATCGGCGTCTGCAACAGCGTCGTACCGATTGAAATTTCGGATGCCCGGATGAAGATCGAGGCCAATGCGGATCGAGCGACGGCAATTGGCTCCGTGACCGCAGATTGCGATATTAAGATGAACCGTGTGAAACTGAACTACACCTCCAGCGGCGATCTGCAGGTCGGTATCGGCTGTCTTGCGGGCAAGCAGCTTGATCTTCGGGCAAATGGAATGGAGATGCAGATGATTTCTAAGGCGAAGACCTGTGTCGGCATCGGCACAAGAGACGGTGTTGCCAACATTCGTCTGCTTTCCTCGGAGATCAATCTGAACTGCGAGGGCGCAGAGGTTCTCGGCTTCGGAACGAAGACGAAGAAGGGCCGCGGCCAGTTCGAAAAGTCCGCCTTCACCATTCGGAATGCTTCCGGTGATCGTCTGGATTTTGGCTATGAGCCGGAGGATATGAGCTTTTTACAGTGTACCATTGAAGACTAACTACATTTTGTTGTTTCGGTATAGGACAATTGCATATTTTGTATTTTATGATTGTAATAAACCTCCTGCTGTGTTATACTACAGGAGGTTTATTTATTTGGTACGGTTGGCGGATGCATATGCATTTGCCGTGACACGTACAGATGGGGGATGGGGATTTTTATGAAGAAAACAGTGCTTTTTCTTACGCTTATTATCCTTGGGACGATGATGCTTGGATGCGTTAAAAAGCGTGAGGAATTGGAAGATTATCAGGATCATACTAAGATTGATATCGGCAAGGTCGATCCGATTGTTATCGCCCCTGACTTCGAGGCAAGCCCGACACCGACAGAGCCTCCGAGAAAGCCGTATATTCTGTGTCTCGACGCGGGACACGGCGGCAAATGGACCGGTGCAATGTACAGCGGACGTGTGGAGAAGATTGAGACGGTCAGAATGTGTAAGGCATTCAGAGAGTATCTGCTTGAGAATCACGATGATATCGAGGTGTTTCTGACAAGAGAGGACCCGGAGGATGTTCTATCGACCGATCTCGGGGAGGACCTCAGAAAGCGTGTGGAGTATGCAAAGTCTGTGGATGCGCAGATTCTTGTAAGCCTTCATCTGAATGCTTCCGATAAGCACAATCTCGGCGGAACCGAGGTGCTGATATCAAAGCAGCCGAACATCACCGGGATTTCCCAGGAGCTCGGCGATGCGCTTTTGAATGGCGCGGCGGGACTTGGGCTTAGAAACCGTGGCACCGTGAAGAAGAACAGCCAGGATACCTTCGATGAGAATGGTGTACCGGTGGATTATTACGCAATCTGTCGTCACGGGTCAACGTTCAATATTCCTGCGGTTATTCTCGAGATGTGCTTTATGGATAATGCGAATGACTGTAAGTTCGTTCTTGCAACGGATGAGGCGGTGAAGAAGTTCGCAGCAGCCGAGGGCGAAGCAATCTATCAGTTCTTGAAAAGTCATTATACAAAATAGTAGAAGAGTGAAATCGAATGAAACGATACGACCGGGCATTCTGCGTATGCATTGCCCGGTCGTTTTTTATAAAAGCGAAAAAGGGGCGTGAACATGGCAATCCTATTCACGCCCCTGTAGCTTTATTCACATAAGTTATTCCCAGCCACCGTTAAAGCCGATAATCTGCCCTGTCAGGTAAGAAGGTGCTTTTAATAGAAGAGAAACCATCTCGCCGATTTCGTCGGGAGTCGTCATTCGGCAGGCAGGAATCTCGTCAATAACGGCCTGCACTTCCTCTTCCGAGAGCATATGATTCATCGCTGTATCGACCATGCCGGGCGCAAGCGCGTTGACGGCAATGCCGCTTGGTGCAAGCTCCTTGGCAAGTGCCTTTGTGAAGCTGTTGAGACCACCCTTACTTGCTGAATAGGCTACCTCGCAGGAGGCACCTCTTGTGCCCCAGACCGAAGAAATCAAAAGAATGTGACCTTCCTTCTTCGATATGAGATGTGGCATAAGCGCTTTACAGAGAAGATACGCAGAGGTCAGGTTCGTATCCATAAGCCGCTTCCAGTCGGAAAGTGTCAGATCCGTTAGAAGTCCTAACGAGGCGATTCCTGCGGCATGTACAAGCCCATCGATATGCTGAAAGCGGGAGAGTGCCGCCTTCATGATATCCTGAACGAATATTTCCGAGCTCAGATCGCCGCAAAGCTGCATGCAGTCCGCATAGGGAGCACATGCCTTGTAGGTTTCTAAAAGTCCTTCCGTGTTCTTATTTCCGCAGAGAACGAGATTACAGCCTTCTTTTGCTAATCTTTTGGCAATTCCGGAGCCGATTCCGCCGCTTGCACCGGTAATAATATATGTTTTCATCGTAAAATCTCCATAAAAATGATGGTTTCAGTTTAGCAAAAAATGTCGGAAAATGCAAATCGGACGCCATTTTTTATCAATATTAGCTAATTTTCAGGTGCTAAAATTGGGGAAAAAGCATAACAAAAGGGGTGGCTATATAAAAGTTTGGCATTTTCAACAAAATGCGGAAATCGAATTTGTTTATTTACGATATGGCATTTTTTGCGGGTGTTGTGTATTATTATGCTATGCTTGATTGTGTGAATATGCGCACATATATTATTTAGGAGGCAAACAAATGGCAAGTTTAAAGCTGATTAACATCAACAAAACTTATCCGAATGGATTTGTTGCAGTTAAGGATTTCAACCTTGATATCAAGGATCAGGAGTTCATCATCTTCGTAGGTCCTTCCGGTTGTGGTAAGTCCACTACCCTTCGTATGATCGCAGGTCTTGAGGAGATTACCGCCGGTGAGCTTTACATCGGTGATAAGCTGATGAACGACGTTGAACCTAAGGACAGAGATATCGCAATGGTATTCCAGAACTACGCTCTGTATCCTCATATGTCCGTATTCGACAATATGGCATTTGGTCTTAAGCTCAGAAAGGTTCCGAAGGATCAGATTGAGAAGCTCGTTAACGAGGCTGCTAAGATTCTCGGTATTGAGCAGCTCCTTGATCGTAAGCCGAAGGCTCTCTCCGGTGGTCAGAGACAGCGAGTTGCAATGGGACGTGCAATCGTTCGTAATCCTAAGGTATTCCTTATGGACGAGCCGCTTTCCAACCTTGATGCTAAGCTTCGTGTACAGATGCGTATCGAGATTTCCAAGATCCATCAGAGACTTGAGGCTACTATCATTTACGTAACACATGACCAGACCGAGGCTATGACCCTTGGTACCAGAATCGTAGTTATGAAGGATGGTGTTATCCAGCAGGTTGACACTCCTCAGAACCTCTACGATAAGCCGAACAACCTCTTCGTTGCAGGCTTCATGGGATCTCCTCAGATGAACTTCCTTGATTGCGTAGTTTCTGTAGAGGGTAGCGATGTTTACTTGAACTTCGGTTCCAACAGAATCCTTGTTCCTGAGAACAGAGCTAAGAAGCTCATTGATGGTGGTTATGAGGATAGAGAAGTTGTTCTTGGTATCCGTCCTGAGGATATTAAGGATAACGAGGACTTCATCATGGCTCATCCGGAGGCTTCCTTCGCAGCAACCGTTCGTGTATACGAGCTTCTTGGTGCCGAAGTATTCCTTTACTTCTCCGTTGACGATTACGACATCACCGCACGTGTTGATCCTCGTACGACCGCTAGACCTGGCGATACCGTTACCATCGCTATGGATCTTAGCAAGATGCACGTATTCGATAAGGAGACTGAGCAGATTATTGTTCACTAATCTTATATCGTATTTTCCGACAGGGGCTGATTTCAGCCCCTGTTTTTTTGCTTTACGGAGATTCCGCTTTATGCATTACCGTACTGTTAAGATGCTTCTTGTTGCAACAACTGCGTTTTTATGCTACAATAGCGCATCGATGGGAGGGATTACTTATGAGAAGAGTAACGAAAAATGTGATAAGCTTTATCCTCTGCTTTGCGCTTGTATTGTCACTTGCAGCCTGCGGCGAAAAAGAGACGAAGCGTGAGAAGGCGAAACAGAAGTGGCGGGAGGATATTCCTGCGGCAATGCTTGGCACAATGGCTGTGATGAGTGTTTCTGACTTTGCCGGCGACGGCATGGAAACCTTCGGAATGGACGGCAGGAAAGCGTATTTTCGCTCCTGTTATGACAACGAGAGCTTTACCGAGCTTGTACGCGATTTCTGTTATATTGGCTCGACCGGAGCCAATGCCGACGAGGTAGCGGTAGCACTTGCTAAGGACGAATCGGATATTGCAGCAATCAAGAAGGCATTTCGGTATCGCCTGGATTCCCGCAAGGAGATTTTCAATGGATATGCACCCGAGCAGGTGAAGAAGGTTGAGAAGGGACGCATCGAGACCTATGGTTTATATGTGGTAATGCTTGTATGCGATGAGCCGCAGTCGACACTCACAGCGTTGGAGCGAGTCATTGCGGGGAAAGCAGAGCTTACGATAGAGCCGCCTACCAATAAGCCAACGGAGGTTCCGGTGACGGAAACGCCTACGCCGATCATGTCCCCAACACCTGCATATGAGGAGCCGGTTTCCTATGGAGCAGGGTATGAGAATGGTTACAATCCGTTGATTGTTACAGCATATCAGACGAAGAATCCCGATCTTCTGACGGCACCGCAGGATATATTGCTGTATCAGAAGTGCGAGGCAATTCTTTCTAAGCTGATTGTGAATCGGGAACTGTCGGATGCGGATGCAGTTCGCCTTTTGTATAATTATGTTGCGGATCATATCGCATATGATTACGGGCATTATTCGCTTGAGGGCGAGAAGCTGAACTCGAACAATCCTTACGGCGCGCTCCTTGACGGTCTCGGAATCTGCACCGGCTTTTCGACAAGCTTTCAGTTGCTTTGCACGATGTGTGATATTCCCTGCATCACCGTTACGGGAACCGCCAACCACGACCGCGAAGCACACGGCTGGAACATGGTCAAGCTGGGACCGTACTGGTATTATACCGATCCGTGCTGGGGAAGCGGCAGTAAGACGAGATATTACAACGAGACCGCAGAGCAGATGACAGAGACACTGCATTACTGGAATGAAGCGGATTATCCGAAAGCGGATACGGTTAATTATCAGACAAGAAAGAAGATTGGCTACGAGGGTGTTTCGGAAAGCTTCCGTAACCCCGAAGAGAAGCACATTCTGATTGCAAGATAGCAGATTATAAGCATTTCCACAGAGAAAACATTCTTTAAATACCCCTTTTCAAGGGGTATTTTGCGTTACGGGAGTGGGAAGCTGATGGTGCTTTGCGGGTTGTGAAAAAGGTGTGTATTTTTTGTAACAAATGTGTCATGTTTTGATTTTTTTCTTGCCTATTGCATTTCGAAATGATAATATAACAATAGGTTTACTTGGTTATTTTTGCGGAGATGGGATGTCCGCGATATTGCGAGAGAAGACTGTTCATAAAAGACCTTATCAGGGGAAAGGCTTGGATGAGTTATGATTACGAATCAGATTTTGCAGAATACGATTGACGGAATGAAGCTGATCACACGCGTTGATCTGTGTGTGATGGATACGGAGGGCAAGCCGCTTGCTTCCACGATGAACAACACGGAGGAGTATGAGCCGATGGTTGCGGCCTTCGCAAACTCTCCGGCGGACAGTCAGGTGATTTCGGGATGTCAGTTCTTCAAGGTCTACGACGATCATCAGCTCGAGTATATCCTTTTAGCACGCGGTGATTCCGACGATGTTTATATGGTCGGAAAGATGGCGACCTTCCAGATTCAGAATCTTTTGGTTGCATACAAGGAGCGGTTCGATAAGGACAACTTCATTAAGAACCTCCTTCTTGACAATCTGCTTCTGGTTGATATTTATAATCGTGCCAAGAAGCTCCATATCGATACCGATACAAGACGTGTCGTATATCTGATTGAGACGAAGAACGAGAAGGATATCAATGCCCTTGAAACGGTCAGAACGCTTTTCGCCGGCAAGTCCCGCGATTTCATTACCGCGGTTGATGAGCGCAATATCATTATAGTCAAGGAACTGAAGCCCAGTGACGGGTATGATAATCTGATGCATACCGCACGGATCATAGTAGATATGCTGAACACCGAGGCGATGAGCAAGGTGCACGTTGCATACGGTACCATCGTCAACGAGATCAAGGATATTTCCAGATCGTACAAGGAAGCGAAGATGGCGCTTGATGTCGGAAAGATCTTCTACAGTGAGCGCAAGGTTGTTGCCTATAACAATCTCGGAATCGGCCGTTTGATATTCCAGCTGCCGATGCCGCTTTGCAAGATGTTCATTCGTGAGATTTTCGACGGCAAATCCCCGGATGATTTTGACGAGGAGACCATCGTTACCATTAACAAGTTCTTCGAGAACAGCCTGAATGTTTCGGAGACCTCAAGAGAGCTCTATATCCACAGAAACACGCTTGTATACCGCCTTGATAAGCTCCAGAAGAGCACCAATCTGAACCTGCGTGTATTCGATGATGCCATCACCTTTAAGATTGCGCTGATGGTTGTCAAGTACATGAAGTACATGGAGAGTCTTGAGAATTAATTATATGCGATTTCATCGCATAGTGGAGGAAAGATGACAGACAACAGAGAAAGTGAAGCACTGTTTACAGTGCCGGCCGAGGTAGCATCCGAGAATGTTACGGATGTAGCTGCTAAGGCAGAAGAGATAGAAGTGACTGCGCCTTCGGAAGTGGCATTCACAGAAGCTGCGAGTGCGGAGGCATTGGTTGAGAAGACCGTTACTACTACCGTGGAGGCCACAGAAGCGGTATCCGCTCAGGTAGAAGCACTTTTCGAGGAAGAGGATGATCTTTCGGAAGAGGATGATGACCTTTCTGAAGAGGAGGCCATGGATGAGCTGATTGTTGAACCGGAGACGGTGCAGAAGGAGCCTTCCGAAGGAAAGAATGCTGATGGAAAGAATACGGAAACACCGGTAGTCGCACCGGCTTTAGAGAGCCCGGCAGTTTCTGAGACGGCGCCCGTGCAGATGCCTTCGATGAACACTGATGTGTTTGGGCAGACAAGCTATGACAATGAGCCGCCGGTTATCGTATTTGAGGGCGTTCATAAGGAGTATGAAGGACAGGTAGCGGACAGTGTTGCGCTAACCGATGTATCCTTTTCCATCAATAAGGGTGAATTCGTTTTTATCGTAGGACCGAGTGGTTCCGGTAAGTCGACGATGATTCGTCTGATGATGAGAGAGATTGCCCCCTCGGGCGGTAAGATTTATATTGCCGGTAAGGAGCTTGCAAAGCTTCGCCGTGGACGTATCTCCAAGTATCGTCGTAATATCGGTATTGTGTTCCAGGATTTCCGCCTGCTCCCTGACCGCAGCGTTTTTGATAACGTTGCATTTGCCCAGAGAGTTGTCGGCGCACCCAGAAGAAAGATTCCGAAGGAGGTTTCGAAGGTGCTTCACCTCGTAGGCCTCTCTCAGAAATATAAGAGCTTCCCGAATGAGCTTTCAGGCGGTGAGCAGCAGCGTGTGGCAATCGCACGTGCGCTCGTCAATAACCCGATGATCATCCTTGCGGATGAGCCGACGGGTAACCTTGACCCGCAGAACTCGCAGGAGATCATGTCCTTACTTGAAGAGATCAATCGCCGCGGAACGACAGTGGTTATCGTTACGCATGACCGTGAGGTCGTTGATAAGATGCAGAAGCGTGTTATCATGCTGAACGGCGGTACGATTGTCGAGGACAAGAAGGGAGGATACGGCCGTGGATAGCTTCTTTTATAACATCGGTCAGGGTCTGAAGAATATTCGTCGAAACAGAATGTTCTCCGCTGCCTCCATACTTACGATGACAACCTGTCTGTTTTTGTTTGGTATTGTATATTTTATCGTAACCAATATCAGCTTTATGATTCATGAGGCAGAGCAGAACGTCGGTGTTACGGTATTCTTCAAGGATGGCATTGCGAACGAAGAGCTTGCTTCCCTGAAGGGACAGATTGAAGCGATGGCGGGAATCAAGCAGGTCAATTACAAGTCTGCGGTTACCGCATGGGAGGACTTTAAGAAGACCTATCTTACCGAGCCGGAGCTTTTAGAGTCCTTCGGCGATGACAACCCGCTTGAGAATTCAGCTTCCTTCGAGGTTTATTTTGAAACCGTAGAGGCGCAGGATCAGCTTGTTTCCGATATTGCTGTGCTGCCCGGGGTTCGTCACGTCAATGATACCAGACAGCTGGTGAAGACACTTACCAAGGTCAATCGTGTGATCAGTGTCAGCTCCAGTGTGCTGATTATACTTCTGTTGGTTATTTCCCTGTTCCTCATCAGCACAACAATCAGTGTCGGCGTTTCCGTTCGTAAGAATGAGATCGCCATTATGCATCTGATTGGTGCAACGGATCACTTCATTCGCTTTCCGTTCGTTGTTGAGGGTATTGCACTCGGCTTGATCGGTGCAGCGATTCCGCTCGCTGTTCTGTACCTTGTATACTATAAAGTCATCGAGCTTCTCGGTGCGAAATTCTCCGGAATTATGAGCTCCGGAATGGATGTTGTATCGATTTATGACATATTTGCAAGACTTTCTCCGATGATTGTCGGTGTAGGCTTGGGACTTGGTTTACTGGGTAGTATCTTTACGATGGGTAGAGAGCTGCGTAAGATTCGTCATCAGCTTTGATGACAGGTAAGGGTTTAGGAGATTTCTGAACCGAACATTGTACGGTGCCCCTATCCGGGGGTGTCTGTAAGGAGGTAATTATGAAGAAGAGAGTAAACAGACTGATGATTCTTTCATTGGTGCTTTTTGCAATCGGACTTGGAATTCCCGCGTTGACCTTTCGCCTGAGCGGACTGAACGGTTCGGCTGCGAAGGCGCAGGGTGTCGGTCTTTCTAACAGCAATATTGTTTTGAAGGATAAGTATTCCGACAAGGTTAAGGAAACCGAGCAGAAGCGTAATGAAGCTAAGGCGAAGAAGGATAAGGTCGAGAACGAGATCGCTCAGCTGAAGCGTGAGGCAGAGGATATTCTTGAATATCTGACCGTTATGGATCAGAAGCAGAGTGAGACGATGCTTGAGTTAGAGGCTGCACAGGCGGAGCTTGACCGGATTACGATCGAGTACGACCAGGCTGTGATCGATTTAGAGAATGCAGAGATTGCGCTTGCCAAGCAGTACGAGTCCATGAAGAAGCGTATCCAGTATATCTACGAGAACGGTTCTGTAGATAAGCTTGAGATGATTCTTGAGTCCAACAGTCTTCTGGATATTCTGAATGCTTCTGAGTATATTGATAGAATCAATCAGTACGACCGTAAGCTTTTAGTAAATTATGCCGCTAACCGCGTTGCCGTTGAGGACCGTAAGAAGATCCTCGGCCTCCAGAAGGAGGAGATGGAGCTTGCTACGGATATGTACGAGCAGGATGCCAAGTATTGCGAGCAGATCATCAGCGCCAAGAAGGAGGCTATGGCTCGCTACGAGGAGAAGATCGGCGCAAGCGAAGAGCTTTTGGAGGACTACATCGTTGATTTTGCTACGGCGCAGAAGACGTATGAGCAGGCTGTAGCAGAGCAGAAGGAATATATTCGTCAGCAGGAAGAAATCAAGCGGAAGCAGCAGGAAGAGGAACGCAGAAAGCAGCAGGAGGCAGCAGCCGCTGCAGCAGCGAATCAGAAGCCTGTTACAAGCTACGACAATGCGAAGGATGTTCCGCTTACCGGCGAGACCAATATTAATAAGATGGTTTGGCCGCTTCCCGGTGACTACCGTGTAGGAAGTAAATTCGGACCTCGAGTTCCGCCGTGTGCGGGTGCAAGCTCCTTCCACCAGGGATGGGATATCGGTGGTAAGCAGGGCGCGCAGATTGTAGCCGTTCTTGCCGGTAAGGTTACCGCAGCTGGCTATAACAATTCCTGCGGCAATCATGTTTATATCGACCATGGTAACGGTTATTCGACCCACTATCTGCACCTTTCCGCTATTAAGACGAGTGTTGGCGCATATGTACAGCAGGGTCAGGTAATCGGCCTTTGCGGAAGCACCGGTATTTCGACCGCACCGCATTTGCATTTTGCGCTTTATAAAAACGGTACGGCAATCGATCCGGCACCGTATCTGCATTACTAATATAGAAACATCGTGAGGGAATAGAAGTCATGAAGAAGTCTTTTGGACGCGGCATTGCGGCCGGCCTGTTGTTTGCACTTTTTGTTTCAACTATTGTAGCCTGTTCGCTTCCGGATAACGAGAATAAGCTGACGGATATCACCTCCGGTGTGATCAATCCGGCAACCTCGCTCGATTCCGAGGCTTATAAGACCAAGCTCTCGAAAATCATGGGCGTTCTCGAAAAGTACTATATGGATGAGATTGATTACGATAAGGCGATGGAAGGAATCTATGCCGGCATGGTCAACAGTCTCGGAGATCCCTACACTGTATATTTTACGGCAAGCGAGTACAAGAACTTTGCGGATTCCACGAACGGCAATTACGCAGGACTCGGTTCGACCGTTACGACCAACGCAGACGGTAATCCGGAGTTTGTAAAGCCCTTTAAGGGGGCGCCGGCATATAAGGCCGGAATCGTTCCCGGCGATGTTCTTTGCGAGGTTGACGGAGAGAATGTGCTTGGCATGGAGCTTGAGGCAGTCGTTGCCAAGATCAAGGGACCCGCAGGAACGCAGGTACATGTGAAGATTTATCGTAAGAGCATCAATGATTATCTCGAAATGACGATCGTTCGAGAGAAGGTTGAGGTACCGACTGTCGAGTATCAGATGCTTGATAATAAAATCGGTTATATTGCCGTTTCTTCCTTCGATCAGGTTACCGAGAAGCAGTTTCTGGATGCGGTGGACGATCTGGAAAGCAAGGGTATGAAGGCGCTTCTTGTTGACCTTCGCGATAATCCCGGCGGAATGCTGACAACGGTTTGCGGAATGCTCAGCCGTTTCGTTCCGAAGGGTGATCTTTTAGTTTATATGGAGACAAAGGACGGTAAGCAGACTTCGTACAATTCGACAAGCAGTAAGACTCTGAATGTGCCGATGGCGGTTCTGATTAACGGAAACAGTGCCAGTGCCTCCGAGGTATTCTGCGGATGCATGCAGGATTACGGTCTTGCAACGCTGATTGGAACGAAGAGCTTCGGTAAAGGTATCGTGCAGTCGTTGATTCCGCTTGGCGACGGTTCGGCGGTTAAGGTTACCACCTCGAAGTATTATTCTCCGAAGGGCAGAAATATTCATAAGGTTGGTTTTGAGCCGGATATTCTTGTGGAGCTTTCCCCGGAACTTGCCGGTAAGGCCTCTATCGAGATTGAAGAAGATAACCAGATTCAGGCGGCGGTGGAATACCTGATTGGTGAGATGAAGTAAGATTGTGGGAGAAATTGCAGGACTTGCGATTTCTCCTTTTTTATGCTATGGTAAGAACAATTTCATGATAGCATAAATGTTAAGCGTAATACAGTAAAGAGAGGATAATTTATGAAGAAGACATTGCGGGTGATACTTTTGCTTGGTCTTACGTTGCTTTTTAGCCTGAGCGGTGCGGCAGCAAGCGAATCCGCCGAGGTGGTGGAAACGGGTGAGTGCGATTGGTACGGAAATGTAAGCTATGAGATCGAAAGAGTGAAGATAGCTACCTCTGCGAGTACTTTTCGTTATTCGTATACCCTTCGCATAAGCGGGGAGGGAACGATTGATTATGCCGCATGGGGCAAGCCGGAGTATCGTACCGGTATCAATCATATTTATATCGGAGAGGGTATCACAGAGATCGCGGAGGGCGTATTTGCAGGCCTGTCCGGTGCGGGCGATATCGTTCTTCCCGATTCCCTTCTGGTAATCGGAGCGAACGCGTTCTCGGGAATTGATACACTTTCAACGATTGACTTGAAGAATGTTACAACACTTGGGGCTCGGGCATTTGCCGACACCTCACTGCAAAGCATTACCGGTGAGCATCTTAGGACGCTTGAGGGCAATGTGTTTGAGAACTGCGGCTTTACAAGCTTTACGGTTCCTGCAGGTGTGACGAAGATTAACGGAAGCGACTTCAGCGGCTGCGCGATGCTTACGGAATTCCGCTGCGCGGCAGGACAGAGCGCTTATACCGCACAGGATGGAGTTCTCTATTCCGCAGATGGCAGAAGACTGGTTGCGGTGCCTGCACAGTATGCAGGGGCATTTACGGTCCCTTCGGTGGTTGAGGAGATTGACAGCGCTGCATTTTCCGGTAATTTCTTCATCACGTCTGTGACTGTGCCTACGAGTGTGCAACGAATCGGAACGCGTGCCTTTGAAAAGATGCTTAACCTGACGACGGTATCGATATCCGCGCCGATGATTCCGACGCAGTGCTTTTCGGGCTCGGCAAGGCTTAAGGAAGTGACACTTGGGGACGGGGTTAGCACGATTGAAAGTAAAGCCTTTGACGGATGTAGTAGCCTTACATTTCCCGTAATTCCCGACAGCGTGCTTCGTATTGCCGGCAATGCGTTTTCATATGATATCGCGGCAAAGCTTCCGGAGCAGTTTCAGTCGATCGGCGGAAACTATGTCGTTATGCGGAAGGTCACCGTATCGCTATCGGAGCGTTATGATTATGCGGAGGAGCTGTACCGCGAGATTTCGGCGCTTACCGTTGTAAAGAATCGTCTGGTAATCGACGCCGAGCTTTGTGAATATGCGATGCTTCGTGCAGCCGAGAATGCGGTATACTACGATGCTACCCATCAGAAGGTTGTGATAAGGCCTGACGGAAGCGCGACGAAGTCCATCGATAACGGTGGTGTGAATGAATATCTTTACAGCGGCCAGATTGAACCCAAGGCGCTTGCAAAGGCATTGAACCAGGTAAATTTCGCCGCAGCGGATCTGAAGAAGACGAGTTATCTCGGTATCGGTATCGGCTGTATTGAAACCGGTAGCTCATACTACTGGGTTGTTGTCATCCGTAAGGAAAAGGGAGATGGGAAGCTCCCGAAAACCGGTTCTGTAAAGCGGGATGTTCCCGTTAGCTATGCCGGCTACCTTCTCCCCGATGCTACGATTTTTAATAAGATTCCAAGCTTCGTAAGTGTCGGAGAACGAATCCTGCCTCGCGTATTTTTCGGTGTAGACGGCGGACGCTATTGTGAGCTTTCGACGGAGGGCTTCCGCTACAGTACCGATAACAGCGCAGTTGCAGCACGTGACGATGCGGGACAAATACTCGCAGTCGGAGAGGGAAGTGCTATTATTACGGCGATGCTTGGCGGGCAGTCCTGTCCGGTTTCTGTATATGTAAACGGTGCCGGTACGCAGCTTGCTAATAGTGGTATCACAACGCACTCCTGTACGATTGGAGAGAGCTTTGGCCTCAATTATTATGTTAAGAGTGCCCTTTGTGAGGCGTATGATAGCAGTTATCTTCTTGTAGAGAAACCTGTTTACGACGGCGAGACCGTAGTAAGAACCGAGAAGACAGTCGTTGGTAGCTTTGATCAGACTACGATTGACGGAACAAGCTATCGAATCTACCGTTATGACGGTATCGCGGCAAAGGAAATGTCCGTGACAATCTCCGCAAGACTTTGCGGTGTGCGTAACGGTTTGCAGGAACAGTATCAGGCAGACAGCTACAGCATTCGCGCCTATGCACTTGAGATGCTTTCGGGTGCAGGAACATCCGCGGAACTGAAGCGTGTGCTTGTGGATATGCTTCAGTACGGAAGTGAGGCACAGAATTATTTCTCGTATTACATAAAGAATACTGCGGGAAGCGGTCTTTCTGCAGCACAGCTTGCACTCGGAACAACCACTGCGGCAGAGGCTTCAGAGACCTCCTACCGAGAGGAAGCGGCCAGTGAAGCGAAAGCGCAGGTGTACGGAACCTCTTTAAGACTGGAAAGCAGCCCGTCTTTATGCTTTTATGTCGCAATCGCAGACAGACCGGTTTACGAGTCGGCAGTCCTTACGGATGGAAAAGGACAGGTCATCGAGCTATCAACCGAGTACTGGGAGGAAATCGGAAACGGACAGTACCGCGTTTGCTTTGACGGCATCTCACAGCTTCGATGCAGAGACAGCTTCACGTTCTATATTAAAAAGAATGGTGCAGTTATCAGTAACCGCGTTACGACCGGTGTGGAGGGGTATGCTTATCTTTCCGGCAGAAACGGGAAGGAAACAGAGCGGAATCTCGCCGGAAAGCTCCTTAATATGTGTGATTCACTGCTTTCCTTTCAGGCAAATGCGCGCTAAAATGCATTTTATGTACTAAATACTCCCGTAGTGGCAGAAGAGTATAAGATAGCACAAATTAGTACAAGATAACACAAATGTAAATGTCATTCATACAAAAATGCGCACTTCTGCGCATTTTTGTTTACCTACACAGCGGATTTCACTACGAAAAGCCGTAAAAAAACAGAAAAAAAGGCATGCTAAAACGTGTGTTAGTTTTTATTTACTACTCAGTGCAAGATAAACCAAACAATATGCCCGGAGTGGTTGACATCTCGTTTTTAAGTGCTAAAATGTAGTGTGTTGTAAGAGGCGACAGGGGTATTTTTTGTCTAAGAATAGCTGTTGGCTTACACAGGAGAGATACGAAGATGGTGCAAAAATGCAATCTTCGGTCGGGCTCACATGGAGGCTTATATGAAAAAATCGATTATGAAGAGGATGACGACTGCTGTTGTTACCGTAACGATGGTAGTTTCGTCGATGCTTACCGGGGCGTCTGCACAGACAACGGTAAGCGGCAGGGGTGCAATGAATGCGACTGCCATCAACGTTTGTACGGTTGCAAGCGTTGGAACCGGTGCGAATGAGGCCGGATTGAAGAAAGCTGCGGAGAAGGATTACAGCAAGCTTTTGTACGGAAATGACACAAATGAATATTATCTCGGAACTGCTGCTCATTTTGCAGTATTTGCTAAGACGGCTAAATTCGCCGGCAATGCAGATTGCGAAGGTCGTATCGCTGCAGATGAGTTGGTTATCGAGAATTGTCCGAATGGCGGATATCCGGTTGTCGGTTATCAGGCCTCCTCGGGGGAGAGCAACAAGGTAATCGGCGGTGCTACTGTTATCTGCAATAACAGCGCAAGCAAGAGCTTTGGTAACCTGAACCCCTTCGTAGGAAACGGCGGACATACCTATGTGGTATCTGAGGAGGTTTCCTCCATTCTTGCTCCGGCTTATGCGGACTGGATGAAGGACGGCATTCGTCAGAACACCCTTACGGTTCCTACCAATGCATTGATCAATTTTGATGCAGAGTTTGCAGCACTCACCGCTAAGAGCCGTGAGCTTGCAACAATGTCGAACGGAACTGTTACCAACAGCTACGGCAATGTAACCCTTAAGGGTACCGATGCCAAGGCGAATTTCTTTATGTTTAGCGAGTCTTTGTGGAACAGCACCAACAGCCTGAACATCGTAGTTCCGAATGGTAGCTATGTTGTAATCAACGTTGCAGGTAAGAATGTTTCCTTTGGCAATGCATTTGCTAACTGCCTGAGCATTAACGGCAGACAGCTTTCTCAGTCTTCTTCGGATAACCAGAGAGTGCTTTTCAACTTCTACGAGGCTACAAGCGTGAAGCTTGTTGCACCGAACCGTGGTGCTGTACTTGCACCGCAGGCATATGTTGAGGATGTATGTGCATACCAGCATGATGCTGCACAGATCATCGCAAAGCAGCTTTATGTTAAGAACGAGGTTGGCTACTACGGTTTCACCATGCCGAAGTCTTATGTTTCCAAGAAGACCGAAGAGGTTACGAAGAAGGCTTACACCGTTCACTATATGTATTACACTGCTGACGGTAAGATGAAGGAGCTTCCTGCAGAGCTTTATGAGGCATTTATCTCTGCAAAGGCAGCACCGATGCCCGCTAACGCTAAGATTGATGCAGCTTATCAGAATGGCGACAGCGTAAAGGCAGCCGATCAGGCAAGAATGAACAAGATTCTTTCTCTCCTTGAGAAGGATGCAGATCTTAAGCTTTATGCACAGATGCTTAAGAATGATTGTGAGCTTCGTTTCGAGGTTTACGAGGATGGTAAGGATTGGACCCGGGCTGTTGACGGTAGCAAGCTTACCGAAGCAGCTACGCTTGCAGGCATGAACAGAAAGGCTGATATCGGTCTTTCCGACAGCTATTCCTTTGATGATTCCAACGTATATTTTGTTATGTATCCCATGGCTAAGGTTAAGGTTGACGTAAGCTGGGATGATAAGCATGACAAGTCCGGCAAGCGTCCCGGAGATTTCTCCGTAGCACTTGTTGAAAAATACAATACTACCGATGATACCAAGGCTGAGGCCGAGCTTCTTTCCGGCAAGAGCTTTGAGAAGACACTGAAGGATGCTACGCTCAACAAGGACATCGTTTATGATGTTTACGAGGATGCATATACCTTCTATGTTCCGCTTCTTGGTTCCCAGGCTGATGAGAACGGTAAGCTTACCGGTCGCACCTATAACGGCCTTCTCGAGAGCTTTGGTGAGAATGGTTTGTTCGATATCGCTTACGATATCCCCGAAGAGTATAAGGATGTAACCGTTACTCGCGTTGATAAGGCAGAGGGCGCACCGATCGTTGATGAGAACGGTGTTGCAGCTAACTTCCATATCGTATTCAGAGGCGAGTACAAGGCTGTATTCTATGTAGTAGATGAGAGCGGTCTTCGTACCGAGGTTTATAAGAACAACTTCTTCGATGCAGATGCAGATGACTACAGAATGTATCTTGGTCTTTCCACGACCGGCGCACTTCCTACGCTTAACAGCGAGGAGCGTGAGGATATTCTTGGTCTGACTGCTTCTAATAACGAGTACACCGTAATCTGGCGTGATGTAGCAACCGGTAAGACCTACAGAGCCGGCGATCGTTATGCAATCTACAGCTTCGATTATGAGGACGTTGTATTCGAAACCATCATCAGAAGAACCGAGTCCCTTCGTGATATCCCGTGGTACTATGTAAACCTGATCACTTATAACGGAAGTCACTTCGTACCCGGTAAGATGGCTTGGCAGCGTATGAAGATGGACGGCACCCAGAATCCTGATGAGTTTGGTTTCAACTTCATTCAGAAGGCTGATGGTTCTACCGCTTATTCTTATGAGGCCCTGCAGAGTGGCGAATATGCGAATGACAAGTTCCTTCTGTTCTCCTTCGCTTACGGCGTTGACAAGGAGCGTGCGGCATACACTCGTGTTACCGTATCCAAAGAAGGTTACGCATATGAGGATGAAGTTCTTTATGAGTGCAAGCTTGCTAAGTCCGATGCAGCAAGCAAGGGTATCCTCGATACTTACAGAAGCATTAAGTCAAGCACCCTCTACACGGTGAAGACCTTGCTTCCGAACGATCCTTATGTTGCCGATTATGACGGCATGCGCTACTTCAGACTTGCGCTTCCGGCAGAGGAGTACGCAGATGAGACCTTGTATTTCACTGTATACTACATTGATGCGAACGGACAGGAGAGCATCTGGGTATACGGAAAGCTGAATATGGCTCAGAACAAGTACTGGACCATTCAGAGATAGGAGGAGAATGATGAAGAAGTTTCAAGAGGTAGAATGGAGCATCGTCCTTTTTGAGGAAATGGATGTTATTACTAATAGCCCCGGAGACGGATGGGGCGATAGCGGCGGTGATAACCAAGGCGGCGAGGGGGAAAACCCGTAATTCTTCTTCCGTAACAATATGAATTGTAACAGACCCGACAGCGATATGCTGTCGGGTTTTTCTGTTTGCGGGATTTACGCGGGAGGACCTGGTAAGCATTTCGCACCCGCAATGTAAGCATGTGCTTTTTTAGAAAAAACGAATACCTTTTTCGGATAAGGACTAGATTACAGAAGCACCAGAGAAGAGAAGAAGTGTTGCAATAGTGTTGCACTTGATAAACGCCGCATTCGCAAGATTTCGCTTCTTTTTGTAAAATATGTAAAATGTCTTGTCTTTCTATTGATAATTGTGCATTCATTTGCCCGAAAAAGTTGGAAAATGTGTATTTTTCCGGTTGACACGAAAAAGGGAGCGATGTATTATAATTACAAGGAAAATTCTACCATTGTAGTAATACGCGTGCGTGCAGTGGAGAGAATTTGCATCGCCGATAGGGTGTATGTAATGTAAGGAGGATGATTTATATGAAGAAGAGGAGAGCTTTCAGAGCATTGTCGGCACTGTCGATCGCGGTGCTTTTGCTCACCGGTTTACTTGGCGGCGCATTGGCGGACGGAGAGGATTCTTCGCCGGTGGTGACGGATGAGTATCGTAATCAGTTAATTTATGGTCCTAACAGCGCGACTGCAGATTATCTACTTGGCCCCGCTTCGCAGTTCGGACTTTTTGCAAAGAAGCTTGTTATCGCACCGAACGGCGTTGGCGCCGACATGGTTGGCCGTGTGGCTGCAGATGAGTTCAGCGTGGATAGCAGTTATATTTATGCACAGGGTGCAGTTAAGTTCGGCTACCCTATTCAGGGCTTGGGACCGGAATATGCAGGAGATCCGGCTGGCAATCCGTATATCGGTGTAGGTGCTACGATTATCTGTAACAATAGCGAAAGCGGAAGCTTTGGTTATATGGAGCCTTCTTATGGCGAATCGGGAGGCAAGAAGCACATCTTTGTCTGCTCTGATGATGTTACAGAGATGCTTTCTGCTTATACGGATACGAAGGCCAAGATTGTAGATCGTACGATTAAGGTTCCGAAGAATTCCGTAATTGATTTTGATGCTGAGTTTACTAGGCTTGAAGCACTGAGCCTTCAGATGGCTGACCTTGAGAATATTACAGCACAGGTTACGATGAGCTATCAGGTGACGCTGAAGGGTACCGATCCTAAGGTCAACATCTTTACGATTCCTGCTGATAGATTTGCTTCTATCAGCGATTTGAGTATCACTGTTCCGGAAAGCAGTAGCGTAATTATTAATGTTGGTGGTAAGGTTATTACCTTCCCGATCGGTATCTATAACGGCATGAAACTGAACGGTCAGGCTGTCGGTAATAATAAAACGAACAACCAGGTGCTTTTCAACTTCTTCGAGGCCGAGGAGGTTAATATTTACAGTTCTTCTACCGGTTCGATACTTGCTCCGAAGGCAGTAGTAACTGATGGTGCATGCGGTACGCCCGGTTCTCATAACAATGGTCAGATTATTGCGAAAGAAATTCGACTGAATTCTGAGATGGGTCAGTTTGCATTTACCGGTCCTTCCGATCTGCTTGACATGTCCAATACGAATCTTGTGAAGCGTTCCGAGGCTGTTCGCTACACGGCACACTATCTGTACTATGATATTCCGGCATATGGCTCCACCGAAAGAGCCATCCGTGAGATGAACGGTACGATGTATAATATGATGATCGGTATTGGTGCTGCTCCGAATGCAGCAAGCGATTCTCTCGGTTCTGCATATTCCGTTGGGGATACCCTGACGGCGGTTACCGCAGCTAATCGTAATGCTGTCAGTGCAATGGACGGTATGCCGCAGCAGTATAAAGAGCTTGCACAGAAGGGCTTTAACTTCACCCTTGCCGTATATGAGGACGGAAAGGACTGGACTGAGGCCGTTACCGGCGCAGCACTTACCAATCCGGCAACATACGCTTCGATGACTAAGAAGGATAACATCCAGTGGAATGAGACCTATACATTTGGCGAAAGTAACGTATACTTCATTCTTTATCCGGCACTTTCTGTAAGTGTCAATGTACAGTGGGATGATAAGTCGGACAAGTCCGGCAAGCGCCCTGATGAGTTTACCGTTCGCGTGCAGGAGATGGTGGAAGCTTCTTCCGGCAATCCGAGCATTGTTGGCGGAAATACATATGATCTGACTTTTGATGCAAATACCAAAACCGTAAAGACCGGCAATGAGTATTCCGGTTTTGCAAACGGTCAGGTTTATTATGACAAGCAGACGAATGTGCTTGTATTCCCTGATATTCCGCTCTTCTCTTACCAGGAGAGAGCCGATGGAACGCTTTCCAATCGTCAGTATGACGGTACAACTTCCATGTTTGGAAATAACGGACTTTTCCAGATTTCGGTTCCTGATACACCGAGTGATTATAAGCTTGAGCCGATTAACATTAAGGCAGGTAATGATACCGCAATTGATTGTACGATTACCGCACACGGAATTTACCATGCATTGTTCTATGTTGTAAATCCGGATGGCACGCGTACGGAGCGTTATTACCCTATGTATGGTAGCTTCTCTGAGAGTGACGGTGCTAAGTATGTAGATAAGTTTGGTCCGGCAAATGATGGAATGCCTGGTACGTATGACATTGTGAATAATGTGCCCAACGGCTATAGTGTTGTATGGAAGGATACCGATACCGGTCTTACGTATCAGCCGTATAATCCGATGAATATTGATTATACCGACAGAGTATTTGAGGCAGTAGTCAGACGTCAGGATGTTCTGAACCAGAAGCCTTGGATCAACTACTACGCAATCGGTCGTAACGGTAACTACTCGATCCCCGGAAAGGATATCTATTATCGTCTGACAACAGATGATTATTTTGATCCGACGAATGGCGGCTACCACTTCATTACCGATATCAAGCCTTATGGATATAACAATGACCTTAAGAATCCGCTCGTATATGGCAAGGATATGTTCTCGCTTCTTTCCATCAGCGTTGGTGTAGATAAGGAGAGAGCAGCATCTACCAGAATTACGATTTCCAAGTATGGCTATAACAGTACGGACTATATCTTCTATGATACACAGGCTGTTCCTTCTACTCCGGACACGATTGGTCTTCAGACCACGTTCGTTGGAACGAAGGACCGTGCTCCCCAGACCATTCAGGAGCTTCTGCCGCAGGATCCGTACCGTAACGATTACGACGGTATGAGAACCGTACGTCTTGTGCTTCCGTCCGAGGCATATAGCAACGAGACACTGTATATCACCGTATACTATATTGACCAGAACGGTCTTGAGTCGGTATGGGGTTACTACAGATTGAATCTTAAGAACTGGTTTGCGTCACTTGTTAAAGTACAGGGTTAAACGCAAATGGTGAATACACATTTATCCAAGGGGGATACAATGAAGTTGGATTTTGAAGAAGCAGAGTTTCAGATTGTCCTTTTTGAGGACAACGATGTGATTACCGATTCCAACCAGGATGGTTGGGAGGATGGTCAGGAAAGCGATGGCATGACCTGATCAGTGTTGCATCTGTTTTGAAGCGAATTCTACGAAATGACCGGCACCACGAAAGTGATGCCGGTTGTTTTTTCGTAACTTTTACAGAAAAGGTTGCTTTTCTCGGGGAAGTGTGATAGAATTCCGTTATGTTCGTGGACAAATGTATGTGACACGCAAACATTTGTCGCGAAAAGGATAAAAATGGATTACGGGAGGGTACGCTTGTGGGTTCTGATGAGTTTTATATCGTAAAGCAGCGTGCGCTGCCGGAGGTACTTCTGAAGGTCGTAGAGGCGAAGCATCGACTTGCCTGTGATGAATCGCTGACGGTGCAGGAGGTGGCTGACGCGATTGGGCTAAGCCGCAGTTCCTTTTATAAATATAAGGATGATATCCTTCCTTTTCATGAGAATGCGCGTGGTAAGACACTGAATGTTATGCTTCAGGTAGATGATAAGCAGGGAATCCTTTCTGCGATTCTTTCAAAGATTGCAGGCTGTAAGGCTAATGTTCTGACGATTCAGCAGAGCATTCCGACAGGCGGAATCGCTTCGGTGGCTCTTGGTGTGGAGATTCTGCCGGAGACCTCATCGACGAACGAGCTGCTTTCCGAGATGCGGAATGTAAAGGGCGTTCATTATCTGAAGATTCTTGGAAGTGAATAGAGTAGGCTGATTCGATTCGTTTCGGCTTTAAAGGAGAATATATTATGAAAGTTGCTATTTTTGGATATGGTACCGTAGGTTCCGGCGTATTTGACGTATTGATGGAGAACCACGATATTATTGCAAAGCGTGTCGGCTTCCCGGTCGATGTTAAGTATGTGCTTGATCTCCGTGAGTTTCCGGGCAATCCGGTTGAGCCTTATCTGACGCATGATGTGAATCAGATTCTCGACGATCCCGAGGTGGAGATTGTCGTTGAGGTAATGGGTGGCATCCATCCGGCTTACGAGTTCACAAAAAGGGCGCTCGAGACCGGTCGTAGCGTATGTACCTCCAATAAGGAGCTTGTTGCAAAGCACGGTGCTGAATTTATCGCTCTTGCGAAGGAGAAGAATATCAACTTCCTGTTTGAGGCAAGCGTAGGCGGCGGTATTCCCGTTATTCGCCAGCTGATTCGTTCCATTACGGCAGATGAGGTGATGGAGGTTTGCGGTATCCTGAACGGTACTACGAACTATATGATGACCGAGATGCGTGAGAAGGGTGTTACCTTTGAGGAGGCATTAGCTGACGCACAGGCTAAGGGCTTTGCCGAGCGTAATCCTGCTGCCGATATCGAGGGACATGATGCCTGCCGTAAGATTGCAATCCTTACTTCTCTTGCTTATGCAAAGCAGGTGGATTATGAGGATATCTATACCGAGGGTATTGTAGCTATTTCCGATATTGATGTGGCTTATGCGACGGAGATGAAAAGAGGCATTAAGCTTCTTGGACAGAGCTATATGAAGGACGGTAAGGTTTATGCTGTGGTTGCGCCTCGTATGATTGGCGAGGAGAACCCGCTTTACCCGGTTAAGGGCGTATACAATGCGATTCTGATTCGCGGTAATATGCTTGAGGATGTTATGTGCTACGGTCGCGGTGCAGGTAAGCTTCCGACGGCGAGCGCTGTTGTTTCCGATGTTATCGATGCGGCAAAGCATCGTAATACCAATATTCCGATTCTCTGGGATGCTGAGAAGCTTGTTCTTGGCAGCAAGGAGGAGATGGAGACCAGATTCTTCGTACGTGTTGCTTTGGCAGACGCCGAGAAGGCAAGAAGCCTGTTCCCGATTGAGAAGGAGCTGAAGCTTCCTGAGTACGAGAATGCCGAGATCGCATTTGTCACCGGCGTAATGAGTGAGAAGGCCTTCGAGGAAGCACAGGCGAAGGTACAGGTGTTGAGCCGCATTCGTTACGAGGCGTAAGAGAAAGGCGCGGATATGAAGTATGTAGTTATTCTTGGCGACGGTATGGCTGATGAGCCGATTGCTGAACTTGGCGGAAAGACTCCGCTTGCGTATGCCGATACGCCTATGATGGATGAACTCGCGAAATACGGTGAGATCGGCCTTGCGGCTACGATTCCTGCCGGAATGAAGCCCGGTAGCGATACGGCTAACCTGGCAGTGCTCGGATACGATCCGAAGCGCTACTATACCGGTCGTTCCCCGTTAGAGGCGCTGAGCATCGGGGTAAATATGGCAGATACGGATATCGCCATTCGCTGTAATATTGTAACAGTTTCCGATGATGCGCTCCCGTATGAGGAGAAGACGATGGTGGACCATAGCTCTTCCGAGATTTCTACCGAGGATGCGGCAATCCTTTTAGAGGCATGCCGTAAGCAGCTCGAGTGGGAGGGATATCATTTCTTCGTTGGAACGAGTTATCGACATCTTTTGATATGGAATTGCGGAAAAGTAGTTGACCTTACGCCGCCGCATGATATACTAGAACGTAGGATTGGAGAGTATCTTCCGTCCGATGAGAAGCTTCTTGCTATGCAGAAGAGAAGCTATGAGATATTGAATGAGCATCCGCTGAATATCGAGCGTGCCCGTAAGGGACTGAACAAGGCCAATTCCTTGTGGTTCTGGGGCGCCGGAACGAAACCGGGTCTTTCCTCCTTTACGGAGAAGACCGGCAGGAAGGGTGCGATGATTTCCGCCGTAGACCTTTTGAAGGGTATTGCAGTCGGTGCGGGAATGCATAATATTGATGTGGAAGGCGCTAACGGCGGCCTGCATACCAATTATGAAGGTAAGGCTGGCGCAGCGGTTCGTGCTTTGACCGAAGAAGGATATGATTTTGTCTATGTTCATCTGGAGGCACCGGATGAGATGGGACACCAGGGAAGCTTAGAGCGTAAGCTTAGGGCTATCGAATACCTGGATGAGAGAGTGATTCGCGTTGTGAAGGAAGGACTTGACCGGGCAGGCGAGGATTATCGCATGTTGATTATGCCGGATCATCCGACCCCGATTTCAAAGCGAACACATACCAGTGATCCGATTCCGTATCTGATTTATGACAGTACGAAGACGGATGTATCAAAGTGCCAGAGTTATAATGAGAAAGAAGCGAAGCTTACCGGCAATTATTTTGCTGAAGGGTATCGTCTGATGGATCATTATCTGGAAATAAAGTAGTACCAAAAAGGGAAAGAAGCCTCTTAGAAACTTTGAGGTAGAGGGACAGACAACGGGGACGCCTGTTGTCTGTTCTTCGTTTATGAAAGAAAAGCGCAAAAAAGAGCCTCGCAGAAGCGAAGCTCTTGTGGTTTTCTATGACAGCTTATGCCTCGGGATCAACCGGATCCTCAGCGGGAGCGAAATCGGAAGCAACATCGCCTACGAACTCCTCAGCATCCTCGGCAACATTAACTGCGATCTCCTCAGCATCCTCAAGTGCTTCCTCGGTAACCTCGGCAGCATCCTTGGACTTATACTCCTCAACCTTCTTCTCTACAAACTCCTTAGCAACAGAAGCCTTCTCAGCAGCCTTCTTAGCAAGCTCGGTAGCCTTCTCACTTGCCTTCTTAGCAAGCTCATCTACCTTCTTCTTGTATGCATCGAACTTGTTAGCCTGTGCCTCTGCATCAGCCGAAGCCTCGGACTCAACAAAGTCACCCTCGAAGATAGCGTCCTCATCGGCATCCTCAACAGCCGGAGCGGTCTTCTCGGTCTGGGACTTGTAAAGGTAATATGCACCGGCAAGCATAGTTGCGGTAATTGCAAGCTTTGTGAAATTCTTCATAATAATCTCCTTTCGTACTTGGCATTCTTTATAAACGCTTTATGGTAAATCCTATTATACATAATATGCTTTGAAAAGAAAAGAGAATATTTTTGCTTTTTTTCGGGCGGTTTCGCCGTGCGTGAAAAATTCCGTCAAAAAAGTGAAAATAATGCTTGCAAATTGGAATAACATACAGTATAATAACCGATGTGCCAAGCAAATGGCAGAATATTGGGCTATCGCCAAACGGTAAGGCAACGGACTCTGACTCCGTCATCTCAAGGTTCGAATCCTTGTAGCCCAGCTTAAGACCATCGAGAGAATCGATGGTCTTTTTTGTGTATCGGAAGCTTTCCTGTTACTTCGGGGTACGGTAGCTCGAAGGAGCGGCCGGACATGGTGTGACGGTAAGTCTCGCACTTTGCCGCAAAAAAGATTACAGGGAAAATATCTGCACAGTTTTCAATTGCCAAGTGCTCATTTGTCTGCTATAATTATTCCATTATGAGACTTTTGGGGAGTTGCATATGTTAAACAGGGTGAAGTACATTTTAATGATGTTGATTCCGATTGCATGTATCGGGGTCATTTTTTTGTATTCCGACAGAAACGGTAATAAAAGAGCGGATATTATCCCGCCGGAGACTTGGAGCCCGGAGGTTGTCGCAGAGATGACACCGGTACCGACTCCGATATTTGTTCCAAGCGAAGCACCGACACCTACCCCGACAATGAATGTCACGCCTACCCCGACGCCGACGCCCGTAATCATGCCGGATTACGATCTGACGCTCGATCCCGGGTGGAAGAGTGCTGGGTTTATTGATCTTTCTATCATAAAGCAGAATGAGAAGGAATATCCGGTTCCGACGATGGGCATCACGCAGATGAGCTATTATCTTCGCTCTGAGCCCGGCAGAACGGCGGAGCGTATGGTGAGAATTCCGAGAGGAACGCAGGTGAGCATTACTTATTCCTGCACGAATATGTTCAATGAGCCGTGGTACGGTATTCGAACAGAGGTTGACGGCGTGAGCTACGAGGGCTATGTGCAGCAGAGCACAACGCAGGTCGGCGACTATCTGAAGCCGACACCGATGCCGGTGGATCTGATTCATGTGCCGCGCTCTGAGGTGACCGAAAGACTTGTCACTGAGGACCGTAACGGAGACGGTGTCTATGTGGTTGTTTTGGACCCGGGACACGGTGGCAGCGATTCGGGCGCGGTTGGCTACAGTACGAATGAAAAGGATATTAATCTGAAGACCGCGCAGTATTGCCGCGATTATCTGATGAGCCATTATGATAATGTTCTGGTATATCTGACGAGAAACGGAGATTACCATTTCGACTCCTTCGATACCGATGATGATCTTGAATACCGCGCGCGTTATGCGGTTGACCTTGGTGCGGATGTTGTGGTCTGTCTGCATTACAATGCCTACGACGGCGTGCAGCGCGGCTCGATGGCGCTGATTCCCAGAAAGCCGAATGTATATGAGAAGGATCGTCAGCTGGCAACCTTCTTGCTTGAAGAGATAGACGAATGCGGTCTGCCGAGCAACGGCATCATGCGAAAGATCAGTCCGATCACCTTATATGAGGACGGAACACCGATGGATGGGTATCTGATGCTTCGCCTGACGGCAGAACAGGGGATTCCGGCAACGATTATCGAGCACTGCTATATCGACAGCCGAAAGGACCGTCAGTACTGGAATACAGACGAAAAGCTCGAGAGCTTCGGCATCGGTGATGCAAAAGCAATCGCCCGCTTCCTTGGCCTTCCCGCAAAATAACCCAATGGTCTCTTGGGGACGGGGTTAGGGGCTCATTTTCCGAAAACACAAAAAACGGCGCCGGCAGTGAAAACTACCGGACGCCGTTTCGTATATCATGGAAGGGAATCAGATGAAAGCAAGGTCAAATGCCGTATAGCGTAATCGGCCTATCGGTTGCCGCGATTTCCTTTATCGCCGCGGCCGCCCTGACCGCCAAAGCCGCCCTGACCGCCAAAGCCACCTTGGCCGCCAAAGCCGCCGCGACCATTATAGGCAGAGCCGTCAGACTGGATACTGGTCGATGCTTCCGTAACGCGGAAGTCGCAAAGCTTGGCATCATTTTTATAAAGCGTGTAGGTGCCGTCTGTTAAAAGCGGCGAAGCCCAGACAAGATTGCCGGCCTTCTTTTGAACGGTAACGTTCATGACCTCCGTACCATCCTTAAGAATCCGAATGCGGTCTCCCGCAGAAAGCGTCTGCGTAAAATTCACCATCACGACGTGGTTGCCGTCCGTAGGCGTTACAGACTGTGCCATTCCGCTACTGCCAAGTGCAATAATGCTGCCGCCTTCGTAGGTGAAATCGCCCGCATAATCAATGGCTGCGTTTCCGTTATCGCTTGGACCGTTCACCAAAAGGGTGCCGCCGGTCATGATGATGGAGCGGTTGGAATCAACGCCGTCGCCGCCTGCATTGACCCTTATCGTACCACCGTTAATAGTAAGAAGGGTATTCGGGTTAGCATTGTCGCCGCCGAAGCCGCCTTTGCCGCCGCCGAAGCCACCCTGACCACCAAAGCTTCCTCTATCATCGCCGAAGCCGCCTTTATCACCACCGAAGCTGCCTCTATCACCGCCGAAACCATCCTGGCTGCCGAAGTCACCCTTGTCGCCGCCGAAGCCGCCGGGCATGTTCCATCCGCCGGCATTTGACTGGTTGAGCTTGCCGCTATTTGCATTGATTCCGTCATCGCTTGCAGTAAGCGTGATGTCTCCGCCGTTAATCGTGATGGCAACTGCCTCAAGACCTTCGTAGGATTTGGTAATATCAATTGTGCCGCCGTTAATCAGAAGCGTCTCATCGGCATGGATGGCATCATCTCCGGAAGCAATGCTGATGACGCCGTCATCGATGCGAACGAGCATATCGGCATGGATGGCATCGTCCTTTGCGGTAAGGCGAAGCGTTCCGCCCATCACTCGAAGAAAGCCGCCGGTTTCCTCACTGTCGGAGCCGGCCTTCAGTGCCTTGTTGCCGCAGTCTGCGGTGATCGTTCCGCCGAAGATGGCGAGGCAATCCTTGCCGGACAGGCCATTGTTGTCGACCTTGATCGTATAATGGCCGTCAACGACGCGAAGCGTATCCTTACAGGTCACACCGTTCTTCGTACCCTGCAAAGAGAGAGAACCGGTTCCGGTCAGCGTCAGCGAATCCTTACTGAAGATTGCCGCATGGCTTTCCGCATCAAAGCTTTCACTCGTGAGGTCTGTAAGCGTATTCTCAGTACCCTCGCAGAGAACGATTACGGTCTTCTTGGCGTTCTCAACATAGATCGGAGAGCCGTCGGAGCAGGTGATGTCGACGCCGTCAAGTAAAAGGCACACATGGTCCTCGTCCGAGGCGGTAACGACAATACGACCATTCATCGTCCCCGACAGGCGATAGACACCCTCCTTTGTAATCTCAATCGTTCCGTCCGAAAGGGTGGTGCGCTCCTCGGGCATATCCGCAAATTTCTCAAGGGTATCATACCCGGAAAGCTTTACATTGTCGTCAATCGCCGACAATGTGTCGCCCCCATCCGGCAAGATATCGCCACCGGGTGTCGGCAGCACATCCGGGACAATAGATGTAATCGGATTCGTTACCTGTGGGGTAGGAGTCGTAGTCGCAGGTGTTCTGGCCGCGCCCGTCGTCTCTTGCTGCCCGCAGCCTGAAAGCATTGTGCAGGAGAGCAGAAGGGGGAGGAGTATTCTTGATTTTCTCATATAAAAGGATACCTTCCTTGTTTTTGATACTCCCATTATGAATGGAAAATGTGTTCCGGATTTTTCCGATTTGTGATTTTTTTATTTCCATTTTACGAATATTTTAGAAGAAAGGACATACTATGCTTCGCTATCTTTTACTTGATTTTGACAACACACTGGTGGATTTCACGGAGACCGAACGAAGAGCACTTCGCGCAACCTTTCGGGAGCTGTTCGCGCGGGAGCTGACGGATGAGGAGGTTACGGTATATAATCGAATCAACGACAGCTACTGGAAGAAGCTTGAGCGGAAGGAGGTCGACAAGGAGCAGTTAAAAAGAGGGCGCTTCGGCGATTTTTTGGCAACGCTTGCAATCGAGACGGCCGATGTGAGCCTTGTGAACAAAGCCTATATGGATAACCTTTCGAAGACTATTGTGGAATATCCGGAAAGCGCGGAGACCTGCAAGCGCCTTTCGGAGCGGTACCCGCTATACATCATCACGAACGGAACCACTTACATCCAGCGTGCAAGGCTTGCCGGCTGCACATTTGCCCCTTATATCAGGCAAATGTTCATCTCCGACGATGTGGGCGTGAACAAGCCCGCACCGGAGTTTTTTGAAGCGGTGGTGCGTGAAACCGGGGATGCCGACCCGAAGCATTACCTGGTCGTAGGAGACAGTCCCTCGTCGGATATCCGCTTTGGAAGAAATATCGGCTCGCCTACCTGCTACGTGGGAACTGCCGAGGCGGACAGCGATTACCGAATCGGCAGCATCGAGGAGCTTCCTGCGCTTCTTGCCGAAATCGAATGTTATGATTGATGTCATTTTTCAGTCATTTTTTTATGGAAAATGGAAAATCATAGCAAGACGCCTTCTGAGCCCTTGAATCTTCCTGAATCCTCCTTTATAATAATACTGATATATGGGCATTGCCCGGAAATCTGCGCAATAAAGAAAGGACAGATACTATGAATTACGGCTATTTTGATGAGAAAGCCAAAGAATATGTGATCACCCGCCCGGATACCCCGTCGGCATGGGCGAACTATCTCGGCTCCCCGGAGTACGGTGCTATTATTTCCAACAACGCAGGCGGCTACAGCTTTGTGAAGTCCGGCGCAAACGGACGTATCATCCGTTATCGCTTTAACAGTGTGGCAATGGATCAGCCCGGTCGTTATGTTTACATTAAGGACCTTGAGGACGGCGAATACTGGTCCGCTTCCTGGGCTCCGGTTTGCAAGCCTCTTGAGAGCTATAAGAGTGAGTGCCGTCACGGTACCGCATACTCCGTCATCTCTTCTGAGTACAAGGGCATTAAGGCAGAGACCACCTACTACGTTCCGAAGGATGCATCCTACGAGGTATGGAACGCAGTGATCACCAATACCGATTCGAAGCCCCGTAAGCTTGCCGTAACCGGTTATTGCGAATTCGTAAATGACAACAACTATGAGCAGGACCAGGTTAACCTGCAGTATACCCTGTTCATTACCCATACGTATTTCAAGGGCAACATGGTGCTTCAGAAGGAGAACGAGAACTTCCACGATCCGAATAAGGAGCGTTTCCTTGGCCTTGCAGGCGCTAAGGTTGACAAGTTCTGCGGCGACCGCGACCGTTTCGTAGGAAACTACAGAAGCTATGCAAACCCGATCGGTATTCAGGAAGGCCTTAAGGGCGATCTGAACTACTGCGATAACTCCTGTGGCGCACTGGAGAGCGATATTACGCTTGCTCCCGGCGAGACGAAGCGCCTTACCTACATCCTTGGTCAGAAGCCCGAGGCAGTAGCTAAGGAGATCATCGCCCGCTATGAGGCTGACGGCGTATGTGAGAAGGAGCTTGCCGAGCTGAAGGCTTACTGGCACTCCAAGCTTGACAACCTTCAGGTTCATACCCCGGATGACAGCTTCAATAACATGGTCAATGTATGGAATGCATACAACTGCTTCATCACCTTTACCTGGTCCCGTGCAGCATCCTTCCAGTACTGCGGACTTCGTAACGGCTTCGGCTATCGTGATACCGTTCAGGATATTCAGGGTATTATCCACCTTGCTCCCGAGATGGCAGTAGACCAGATTCGCTTCATGCTTTCCGCTCAGGTTACTAACGGTGCAGGTCTTCCGCTTGTAAAATACGATCACACCCCCGGTAAGGAGAATCATCCTGACGAGGAGGACGAGAACTCCGTATATGCTAAGCAGACCGGACATCCGAGCTATCGTGCTGATGATGCACTCTGGCTGTTCCCGACCGTATATAAGTACATTTCCGAGAGTGGTAACATCGATTTCCTCGATGAGGAGATTTTCTATGCTAATGATGACGCGAAGGGCACCGTATACGACCATTTGAAGAGAGCAATCGATTTCTCCATGACACACCTTGGAAACCACGGTATGCCTGCCGGCCTTCATGCAGACTGGAACGACTGTGTACGTCTTGGTAAGAAGGGTGAGTCCACCTTCGTTGCTTTCCAGCTTGTATATGCTGTTAAGATTCTTCGTAAGTATGCAGTTCTTAAGAACGATACCGAATATGTAGCTTACCTCGATTCCGTAAACGAGAAGATGGACAAGATTCTCGAGGAGTGCTGGAACGAGGATCGTTGGATCCGTGGCTACAAGGAGGACGGCGAGGTTATCGGTCGTCGTACCGATCCCGAGGCTTCGATGTGGCTGAACCCGCAGTCCTGGTCCGTAATCGCCGATTTCGGTACCAAGGAGCAGCAGCTGAAGGCTATGGATTCCGTAGAGCGCGAGCTGAACACCCCTTACGGTGCAATGGTTATGTACCCCGCATACGAGAATCACGCATTTAACGGTGCTTTGATGACCTGCTTCAACAAGTGCGTTAAGGAAAATGCCGGAATCTTCTCTCAGCCGCAGGGCTGGTTGATTCTCGCAGAATCCAAGCTCGGTCATGGTAACCGTGCATATCAGTACTGGTCCGAGGCAGCTCCGGCTAACTATAACGATCGTATTGAGATTCGTTCCTTGGAGCCGTATGTATACGGTCAGTTTGTAGAAGGTAAGGACAGCCCGTTCGCAGGCCGTGCACATGTTCATTGGCTTACCGGAACCGCATCGACCGTTATGGTAGGTACGACCGAGGGTATCCTTGGACTTAACCCGGAGGCAGAGGGTATCGTAATCGATCCTTCCATCCCTTCCGAGTGGAAGAGCTACACGATGCGCAAGGTATTCCGCGGTAAGGTTCTGAATGTTACCGTGAATAACCCGAACGGAAGCGAGCACGGTGTAAAGTCCGTAACCGTGAACGGAACGAAGATTGAAGGTATCCTGATTCGCGATGCAATCCTTAAGGATGAGAACGAAATCGTAATCGAGATGTAATAAGAAGTGTTGACCCCGACGGTGATAAGCCGTCGGGGATTTTGCGTTTGGTGACAGGTTACTCTCTATGATGAGGAGCCCGGAAAAGGAAAGAAAATGCTTGAAGCACACGCAGATTTTTGATATATTGATATATAAGTATGCTGAAAGTTTTCGGGGTTCATTATGCGGGAATGACCTTTTCCGCTTATGTTGCGGAAGAGAAAAGGATTGACAAAGAGTCCTGATTTGGGCTATACTTTGCAAGGTGTAGCAGTATGCGAATTCCCTCCCGGAGGGGGAGGTCATTTTATATTATACGGAGGTACCTATCATGGCACAGAAAAATACCGATAAGAAGATTCTTACATCCCAGGGATTGAAGAAGCTCGAGGCAGAGCTTGACGATCTCCGTACCGTAAGACGTAAAGAGATTGCACAGAAGATCAAGGAGGCCAGAGAGCAGGGTGACCTTTCCGAGAACGCTGAGTATGATGCAGCGAAGGAGGAGCAGAGAGAGATTGAGGCTCGTATCGATGAGCTTGAGGAGCTCCTTAAGAATGTAGAGGTAGTTGACGAGGATGAGATTGACCTTGATACCGTTAACATCGGTTGTGAGGTTAAGCTTCAGAACGTAGACAGCGGCAAGACCGTTGTGTATCAGCTTGTAGGTTCCACTGAGGCTAATGCACTGAAGGGTAAGATCTCCAATGAGTCTCCCGTAGGTCGTGAGCTGATTGGTGCGAAGAAGGGCTCCAAGATCAGTGTTGAAGCACCCGCAGGCGTTGTAACCTATAAGATTATGAGCATCCATAAGGCAAACTAAGGGTGCGTGGAGGAAGATAGCAGTGGCTGAACAGAATAACAACAATCAGAACGAGGATATCAGCGAATTGATACAGATCCGCCGCCAGAAGCTTTTTGATCTTCAGGCAGCAGGCAAGGACCCGTTCGTGATTACTAAATATGACCAGACACATCATACCGATGATGTGAAGGCGCTTTATACCGCTTTGGAGGCTGAGCTTCTGGCGGGACGTGTGGCTCCGGTTACCGAAGGTCTTGACGAGCAGCAGGCAAGAGAGGTGCTCAATAACGATTATAACGAGAGACGTGCGATTATGGATGCACAGCCGATTCAGGTTTCCATCGCAGGACGTCTTATGTTTAAGCGTGTGATGGGTAAGGCTTCCTTCTGCAACATCCAGGATCTTAAGGGAAGCATCCAGGTATATGTTGCCAAGGATGCAATCGGAGAGGAGCCCTATGCGGACTTCAAGAAGTCCGATATCGGTGATATCTATGGTATCAAGGGCTACGCTTTTCGTACCAAGACCGGAGAGATCTCCGTTCATGCGGAGGAGATTACCCTTCTTTCGAAGAACCTTCAGGTTCTTCCGGAGAAGTTCCACGGTATGACCAATACCGATATGCGTTATCGTCAGCGTTATACCGACCTGATTATGAACCCTGAGGTTAAGGATACCTTTGTAAAGCGTTCCAAGATGATTTCCGGTATCCGTCGTTTCCTTGCAGAGAAGAACTTCATGGAGGTTGAGACCCCCATGCTTGTTGCCAATGCAGGTGGTGCTGCAGCCAGACCGTTCGAGACGCATTTTAATGCGCTGGATGAGGACGTTAAGCTCAGAATTTCCCTTGAGCTTTATCTGAAGAGACTGATTGTCGGCGGACTTGAGAGAGTCTACGAGATCGGTCGTGTATTCCGTAACGAGGGCTGTGACACAAGACATAACCCTGAGTTTACGCTGATGGAGCTTTACCAGGCATATACCGATTATTACGGCATGATGGATCTTACCGAGGAGATGTTCCGTTTCCTTGCTAATGAGGTATGCGGTACGACCGAAATCACCTACGGTGAGAATAAGATTGACCTCGGAAAGCCTTTCGCAAGACTTACTATGACTGAGGCCGTTAAGCAGTACACCGGTATTGATTTTGATACTGTTGCATCCGATGCTGAGGCGAAAGCCCTTGCAAAGGAGCGCCATGTAGAGTTTGAGGAGCGTCATACGAAGGGCGACATCTTGAATCTGTTCTTCGAGGAATTTGTTGAAGAGCATTTGATTCAGCCGACCTTCATTATGGACCATCCGGTTGAAATCTCTCCGCTTACGAAGAGAAAGCCCGACAAGCCTACGCACGTTGAGCGTTTTGAGCTTTATATCAATACCTGGGAGATGTGTAACGCCTACTCTGAGCTGAACGATCCGATCGACCAGCGTGAGCGCTTTAAGGCGCAGGAGGCTGCTTTGGCAGCAGGTGACGAGGAAGCCAACACCACCGACGAGGACTTCATGAACGCCCTCGAAATCGGTATGCCTCCGACAGGCGGTATCGGCTACGGCCTCGATCGTCTTGCCATGCTTCTGACCAACAGCCCGGCCATCAGAGATGTGCTGCTGTTCCCAAC
>JAKSPO010000010.1 GCA_024404675.1 Lachnospiraceae bacterium | reverse complement strand
GTAGAGCGCATGACTGTTAATCATGATGTCGTTGGTTCGAGTCCAACTGGGGGAGCTTAAGACTATCGATGTTTCGATAGTCTTTTTTTGTGCTTATTTTGTAAGGCTTACTTTATATGACTTTGAAAGAATCTGGTGATGCTTCGAATTGGTTACTTTATGGAAATAAATGTTACATTTATCTATTGTTTTGAAAAGAATCTGTAACCCTTCGTTGATTGCGATAGGTGTGTGTGTTATACTGTTAGAAACCGATGTATGTTTTGCGGGACGCTTTTAAGCGGAACCGAAGTGTCAGATTTATTGAGAAATGATGAGGTGACATATGAGTAATTTCAATCATGCAATTGAATTTGCCGTTGAGGCGCATAGCGGTTACACAAGAAAGGGTTCCGGGACACCGTATATCGTGCATCCTATGGAGGTTGCTGCGATTGTCGGATCCATGACGAATGAAGACGATATTCTTGCTGCGGCAGTATTGCATGATGTTGTTGAAGATACGAATGTTGTAATCGAAGATATATATAAGTTCTTCGGTCCGCGTGTGGCTTCGCTTGTTGCATCAGAATCCGAGAATAAGCATCCGGAGTTATCAAGAGAGGAATCCTGGTGCGTTCGTAAAGCGGAAACCATAGAGCATCTGAAATCGACTGACGATAAAGCGGTGAAGATGATAACTCTTGCCGATAAGCTGTCGAATATGCGTGCGACCTATCAGAATTATCTTCTGGTTGGGGATGCGGTATGGCAGCGTTTTAACATGAAGGATAAGGAGAAGCATCACTGGTATTATAAGGAAGTCCTGAAGGCACTCGAGGAATATTCCGGCTATCCTGCCTGGCAGGAGCTTGCCTGGTATCTGAAGGCTGTATTCGCCGATGAAGCATAAACTAGTATAATTGTATGATGGAAGGAATCAGATTATTATAGTAACCTGGTTCCTTTTTGTGTTTTTATATGGTATTCTATAACTAATCGGCTATTGTATCCGATTATGAAACGATTCATATGCTATGATTCTGTTCGCTTTTTATTTAACAGAATTATGATTTGTAAAATGGGGAGTTTACGTCTGGTATGGAACTTACAGTTAAGTCATTATCGAAATCTTATGGAAGTGTGAAAGCGTTGGATTCTTTTCAATATTCTTTCACCGAAGGCATCTATGGACTTTTAGGACCGAATGGAGCCGGAAAATCAACTCTGATGAATATTTTGACTGCGAATTTGAAACCTTCTGAGGGATGCGTACAGTTCGATGGTCAGGATATTTTTGATATGGGAAGAGCATATCGTAAGCTGCTTGGATACATGCCACAGCAGCAGGGAGTCTATTCCGGATATACGTTAGAAAGATTTCTCTTTTATATGTCTGTTTTGAAGGGGATTCCTCGTAAAGAAGCAGAAAGATCTGTTTCTGAAATTGTAGAACGGGTTCGTCTTTCGGATTGTTTGCATAGAAGGCTTGGAGAGTTTTCGGGAGGAATGAAACAGAGGGCGTTGATTGCACAGGCATTACTTGGGAATCCGAGAATTATCATTCTTGACGAACCGACGGCAGGTTTGGATCCAAGGGAACGGATTAATGTTCGAAATTTGATTGCCGAGGTTGCCTTCGATCGCATTGTTTTAATAGCAACACATGTAGTAACGGACATTTCATTTGTTGCGAAGGAAGTGCTATTGATGAAGAAGGGGACGGTTATTGATGCCGGAAGACCGATTGATTTGTGTGAAAGAAAGCGTGGAAAGGTTTATGAGTTGGCACTTTCGCGGGAGATGTTTGAAAAAGTGCGGGACAGCTACCGTATAAGCAGCATCAGAGAAGAAATGGACACGGTTTTCGTAAAGGTTATCGCAGACACACCTCCGCAGGAACTTCATGCGAAAGTTGCGAACCCGGATCTGGAAGATGTGTATCTTTATCATTTTGACTGAGTGAATAATATGAAACTTATATTAGGTGAATTACAGAAGGTTTTCAGAAATCGAGCCGCGTTATGGGTTATACTCGGAACTCTTTTGGTGAACGGCATTTTTGCTCTTTTTAGTATTAAGAATGAGAATTATTATTCAGAAAAGGCATATCGCAGTATTCATAAGGATTTGTCCCCAAAAACATATGATGAGGCTTTGGTTACAGTTGACGAGCGCTTGCGCCTCAGTGAGTTTGCCTTTAGTATTTTGGCGGGATTTAGTCAGGAAACCCTTATGGCACAATTCGGTGAGCAGTATCCCGTACTTGCAGAACGATATGGGAACGGAACGTATCCGCTCTATAATGACAATGCATATTCCGAAAGGGAAATGCTATATTTAATTAAAAGTGAATACGATGCAGCAGGTCATTATGGGGAATATCTTGCCAAGATACAGGATTCGGCAAAGAAGATGGAGTTACTTGCCAAACGATATGATACAAACGGTTTCCTCTACCAAAACGTGATAAAAACAGCGCAAGACCTGAAGAAGAACATTAAGGTGATAGAGAAGATCGGTGGTCCGAGCCGGGGGATTGAGCGCGCATTCAATAGTACATTTACGGATATACTTGGTGTTTTCGTTCTTTTCTCAGCGGTCATGTTATTGCTTATACGGGAGAGGGAAACACAACAGCTGCTGCTGATCCGTACAACAGATATGGGAAGAATGCCTCTCGGCGCTTCTAAGGTTTTAACAAGTGCCGTAATTGCAATATTGACTGTTGCCCTTTTGTATGCGGAGAATCTGATAATCTACGGCATGCTTTATGGCTTGGGAGATTTGACGCGTCCGATTTATACGATCTTTTCATATCAATCCTGCAAATATACGATATCTTTATATGGCTATATAGGGTTATTCATTCTTGGAAAGTGCGTAGTATACATCGGTGTTGTGCTATTTCTTATGCTTGGCGCAATACTTTGCAAAAATGCGATCACTTTGTTTGCTTTCGGAATGGGGGCATTTGGGGCGGAATTGTTTCTGTACAAGGTTCTTCCAAACCGGGGAATCGGTGTTCTGTTGAAGAATATAAATGTTGTTGCATTTCTCAACACAGATGTTCTTTTGAAGGATTATCGCAATCTGAATGTCTTCAATACCCCGGTTAATTATCAGAGCTTGTTTTGGTATTTTGGCATATTGGTTCTGATAGGAGAGATAAGCCTTTGCATCGTCCTCTTTGCATATATGGGAAGCTATACCGGGATAAAGCTTAGACGGATTAAATTGTTTGGTAAGTTTTCTTTTGGAAACAAAGGAAATCTGTTCCTGCAGGAATGCTATAAGATTTTTATCCGAGGCCGTGTGCTGTTGTTTCTGACAGTTTATATTGCGGGAATTATGTATTTCTATAAGCCCATCAGGCATTATTTTTTTGATGAAGCTGACGCATATTACTATTATTATATGCATCATTTAGAAGGCACGTATACGTCGGAGAAAGAAGCCTGGATTGCTGAAGAAGAGAATAGAATTCAGGAAGAGCGTATAAGCGTTTTGGATGCACCCTTCGATATTTCTTTTGAGATTCGCATGCAGTCTCTTGATAAGAAGGACAAGGCTTTGCGACAGGTGAAAGAACGTGCAGAGTATCTTGGGAAGAGAGAAGGGACTGCATTTGTCTATGAGACGGGATACCAACTGATATACGATGATGCTTTTGCGAAAGGAAAGTCCTGGGAGTTGGCATTGCTTCTTACTTGTATGATGCTGATAAGCCTGGCTTATGTATATGGAGTGGAATATGAAACCGGAATGATTGTTCCGATACGTACGTGCTGCTATGGTCGGGGATATACGGTGTGCTGCAAGGTTGGTATTTCGTGGATCATATCCACCATATTATATGTCGTCACATACGGATCGTATTATTATAATGTGTTCCAATGTTATGGCACGCAAAGCATATTTGAAAAAGCATCCAGCATACCGGCATTGCAGAATTATTCCTGCAGCATCCTGACATACCTTATCCTGGTGTGCATCCTTCGGTACATAGCCATGTTAATCACGATGGCAGTTGTTCTTCTACTCTCTGTAAAAGCGAAAAAACTGTCGGTCACGATTGCTGTTGGGACTGCGCTGTTAGCGGTTCCGCTTTTAATGGGGATGCTTTCTATTCGCGGAAGTGAATATATTCTGTTAAATCCGTTGTGGTTGGCAAAAATGTGGTAGATAGGATGCTTTGTACAGGGTAGAGGAAGTAGTGTGACGCCTGTATGGCGGGAACGGTACGGGTACTTGATTTTGGTGCCAATATGTGTTATTGTGTAATATATAATATGTTTGTGAGGTGACAAAATAATGAAGAAAAGATGTATATTGCTATTTGTTTCTTTAACTGCCATGATTTCTTTGATGACCTGTTTGGCTTTTGCATTAACGCACACGCGTACGGCGTCTTTGGGTGATTGTAATGTTACTGCGAAGAATAATGTCGAGGATACAACCGGTTATGCAAGAGTTTCTACTGATAAGCGAGAAGCTTCTGCGGGTTTGGATTCAACTTACTATTATGTTGATCCTAGCACAAATGTTGTATCTTCACAGCGTAATTATGGAACGCAGCAGCAAGGCTACTCTGCAAATTTTACAGCACCCGGAAGCTGTAGAACTGTTCAGATTATCACAAGTTATGCGGTGGAATATCTGGGACAGTTTTGGCGCACGAGTATGACCACAATTCGTTAAGAATTTGGCACTTGGTTACAGGAATCGATAACTTAATTGATAGTAGGGTTGATTTTTCGGGGGAGGAATATGAAAAAGTATCTGAAGTTTGCTTTCTTAATGGTGATGAGTGCTATCCTTGTGGTTGGTTGTGGAAACAAGCACGAAGTTGAGAAGAACAAGCGCCCAACGCCTAATATTACGGCGGGGGCTCCGTCTGTTACGAGCATTCCGTCCGGCACGGTTACTCCAACGCCGGCTTTTACGGGAGTCACTTTGAACTGGTGCTTACCGAGGTTCTTTTCAGAGACGGCACTTAAGGAAAAAGCTGATGCGATGAACACGGTGCTTGATCGGTTGGGGCGTGAGTATCATATAGCTTTTTCTATGGCTGATTTTATGAATTATCCGAGCAGCATAACGCAATACGGAGTGGATATTGCCTCTTTTGGCAGCGAAGATTATTGGAATACTGTTGAAAGTGGTTGTTTTCTGCCTCTTGACGAGTGGCTGAATGGTACAGAACTTTATAAGCATTATAGTGCAAAGCTTTGGGAGGCTGTTCGAATTGACGGAAATATTTATTCCGTACCGGCTTTAGGCGGAACTTGTATGGATGGACCGCTTTTTGTTTTTAACCGAAAGTATTTTACTGAGGAGCAGGTGGATGGACTTTCCCTTTCATTAGAGGCACTGGAATCGGTGCTTCAAGAGCTGAAAGAGCAGAAGGTCTCTTGTCCACTGTATTTTCATGTTGACCCGGAGACCATGCTTTCCACTTTTGGGAGTTATGTCCGCAGGAGTATTGTCTATTCTCCTACTAATGGGATAAATGCGCTTACAGATGATTCGACATATTGGAATGTCTTGGATATTCTTCATCGGTATGCGATGGACGGGCTGGTAAAAGGCCCGGTGATGAAGAGTAATGGTTACATTACCGGAGGACTTAAGGAATTAAGAACCGCATATGAGGCACTGGGTAAAGATAGTAGCGCAGTGGAGTGGAATGAAGGTTTGGATTTCGGTATTTTGATATCTTCATCAAGAAAAGATTTTAGCGGCGAGAATGTTTTGGTAAGAAGAGCGCCGCATGTGCTTGGCTGGACGCCGCTCAATTGGTCTGCCGGTGTATGGAGTACCTCTAAGAATCCGGAGTTGGCATTTGCTTTTCTGATGGATTTTTACACAAACACAGAACTCCAAGGCATGTTTTTTGATCCGCTTGGAGAGGATGATGAAAGCATGAGCTCTGTCGAACGATTTGAGAAGCATCTTGTAGACACGTCTTTTATTGGAACCAGAGAGGTGTTGATCGGAGAGAGCGGGGAGTTGAATACTTCCGTTGATGAATGGTTTATGGAGTTTGCATATCAGAAGTTTGTTCCGAATGGCGTGATGGACATGGAGACTTCCGGTATTCTTTCGGGCTTATGTTCCGATTATGCAAATATATGGGAATTACCGGAATATGAATATTTTAAATCGCAATTAAGACAGAAGATGAAAGAAGCTAATATTGATGCTTACGTAGAAAAAGCGAGAGATCAATATGAGCAGTGGAATAAGCAGTGAGTTCGATTGGGTAAGGTCGGGTGAGCAAGGAGTGCTTACCCGACCTGATTCTATAGAGGTGGAGATTGAGATGAGAGCCTTCATGAAGAGAGTGGTAATAGTTGGGGTATGCACCATGCTAAGCTGTTTTTCTGTGGCGTGTGGTAAGAATAAAAGTAAGGTCGATACTGAAAGGCACTATGTAATTGGCACGGAATCAGAATGTTCTGTTTCAACTTTTGATGAAGTGTTATATTATGACGGAGTTTACATGGATGCTGGGATAGCGCTACAATATGTGGATGCAGCTACCGGGGAGAGAGGACTGATGTGTTTCGATCCCTCCTGTGAACACAAATGGCGTAGAGTAGATGGTACTTGGAGAACGAGTTGTCCGGCATTGGAGATAGTTAACAAAGCGTTGACAAAGGTTTGCGTGTATCGTGATGGTATATACTTTTTATCACAATCTTCTAAGGGAATCGGGCATGGAATAGATTTGGTCAGAACCGGATTTGATGTGTTTGAACCGCAGATTGTTGCAGAACTCGCATGGGCGAATACTTCGTTGATTTTCAAAAACTGTCTGGTAGATGAGGATTCTTTATTCCTTTCTTATGTTATTTCTCAGGATTACAGCAATATTGAAGAGCAGGGGATTACAACGCTTGAAGATCGTATCGCTGAAATCAGTATGGTTTCCATGAAAGACGGGAAGGCTCGAAAACTCGTCAGCAAGTCTGTTCCCAAAGGGGATGCTATAATCTCTCAATTCGTGTGTGATGACAGTTTTCTGTATTATTCTTTAGACTATATAAAGAATGGGAACATGGTTACGGAGATATGGCAATACAATCTAAAGAATGATACGGAAATACTATTAAGAACGTTGGCAGGAAGTATAGAAGCCTTTAATCTATATGGGTATTTATACGCTGTTGTCGATGAGAATTATCAGAAGGATATATATTTCGGAACCGTACAGGGGGAAGATGATATCCTCCTCATTGATAATTGCTCCGGATTTAGTGGAATTATTGCGGAGGATGAAATATATTATTCCCGAAGCGGTAATATACTGGGAATCTATGATAAAGCGACGCAGAAAATCAGGGAATTTCCGGAGTATAACAGCTTTGGGTATATAACAATGAAGGAAGCATTTCGGGAACGTTTGTATTTGAAGGTAGACGGGGAGTACGGTCCGGCATGTGCAACACTTACGTTCGAGGATTTCAAATCCGGTAACCTGGATAAGATCAGGCTATTATATGAAAACAATGAACCGACGGATCAGTATTTTGCGAATTAGAAAAGAAGATTCGCTATCAGGATAGAATGAAAGAAGTTCAACGGAATCGTTCTAGAGTTTAGCCGTGTCTAAAGTGGTTTACGGAGTGTTTTTTATAAAAGTATGGATTTATTGAAAAATATGTGTTGACTTTTTGCGCCGGAGCATTTATAATAATCAATGTTACGGCTCCATGGTCAAGCGGTTAAGACATCGCCCTTTCACGGCGGTAACAGGGGTCCGAATCCCCTTGGAGTCATCAAGTGGAAGCTTGACATAGTGCCGATGTGGCTCAATTGGCAGAGCAGCTGACTTGTAATCAGCAGGTTATCGGTTCGAGTCCGATCATCGGCTGTATGGACCCTTAGCTCAGTCGGTTAGAGCAGCCGGCTCATAACCGGTCGGTCCTGGGTTCGAGTCCCCGAGGGTCCATTGCTTTTTCGGGATCAAACCACATCATATATCTGGCCCGGTGGCTCAGTTGGTTAGAGCGCCGCCCTGTCACGGCGGAGGTCATGGGTTCGAGCCCCATTCGGGTCGTTGCCGAAAGGCAGCAATGCTTGATTCGTCAGGCAATACAATTTAAAGGTTTCACATGTGTGATCATGGGGTCTTAGCTCAGCTGGGAGAGCATCTGCCTTACAAGCAGAGGGTCATAGGTTCGAGCCCTATAGGCCCCATTTCCTTTTATACAGGAACCCTTTAGATGTGCCGGCGTGGCGGAATTGGCAGACGCACAGGACTTAAAATCCTGCGAGTAGTGATACTTGTACCGGTTCGACCCCGGCCGCCGGCAGACTATTATGCGCTTCGGAATGTTCCGAGGCGCTTTTTTACCTTATGGAGAAGGGAGAAGAATATGGGAATCGTTAGGGTTCATACACATTGTCCGGCAGGAACTTCTGTGCGTGTATACTTGGATGGACAGGAAGGCAGAGAGATTCGGGTTTCGGATGGGCAGAGGGTTCAGCTTCGTATCGTTCAGGACAGAACCGTTCGCCCCGCCCGCGGGGAGCTGTTTGCGATGTACCTTCGTTCGGCATTTTCCGCTAAACAGATACGCTACGGCTTGGATATTCCTTCTCCGTTTTATGCCGAGCTTACGGGAAGTGTATGTCCGGTCGGCGAGGAAGATGTATCCGTAACACTTGTATGTAACGAGGGACACTATGCTATTATTGCGGACGAAGGTTCTGTCATAAACGACCGGGAATGCCGCGAGTTTAATGCGGATCGAGGAATCTGGGCGCTGCTTCTTGGGCTTGTGCTCCTTCCGCTTGTGTTGATTTATGCGCTCGGGTTGATTGTTCTTTGGAGTGATGCAGGGACACCGCTTGCAGCAAGGATTGGATTCAGCATCATCTATTCGGTCGCTGTGGTAGCTGTTACAGTTTCGTTTCTTCTGCGTATAAGAAACAGCCGGCATCAGCTTTAGTATGATGATTATATGTAATTCTACAGGAGTAGAACGATGAATGAGTTTTTAGATGAGATCAGACAGCATTTTACGGCGGGATTGGTCAGGGCGGTTTTAAGCAATCCGCTCTCCGGGGAAGAGTACCGCCGAATTGTTTATGTCAAAAAGGCCAAGGGCTTTCAGCAGGAGAGCTATACAGAGAAGCAGGTGTTCCATAAGAATCTTTCCGAAGCGGAGGCGGCCGAGCTTTGTAGCGGCCTTCTTGGAACGAAGTATAAGCAGCTGAATATGAGTGTTTTGTCTGATGGCGGGACCTACGCATATGAATATCGTATTTCAAAGAGCGGTAAGCTGATGCGCACAAGAAGGCTTACTGAGTCGGCGGCTAAGGCGCAGTCGCTTACGAACAACCGCGTGAAGAATTATCTGATTCCGGAGGGGACGGTTGTGCCGGCCCTGGTGGATATGGGAGTCTTTACGAAGGAGGGAAAGGTTGTTAATTCCATGCAGGACAAATTCCGACAGATTAACCGATTTGTCGAGATGGTTGAGGATGGATTTGATGCACTGCCAAAGGAGCAACCTATTCACATTCTGGATTTCGGCTGCGGCAAATCATATCTGACATTTATTCTGTATTACTATTTTACGGAAATCAAGAAGCGAGAGGTGCATATTGTCGGCTTAGACCTGAAGGCGGACGTGATTGCCGCCTGCAACCGCGCAGCGGAACGTTACGGTTATGAGAACCTGCACTTCGAGGTCGGGGATGTAAACGGGTACGAAAGCGACACTAAAATCGATATGGTTGTCACGTTGCATGCCTGTGATACCGCTACGGATTACGCTTTGTATCATGCGGTACGCATGAAGGCCTCGCTGATTCTGTCCGTGCCGTGCTGTCAGCATGAGCTCAATAAGCAGATGAAGACGAATGAGCTGTCGCTTCTTACGCATTATGGAATCATCAAGGAACGTACGGCTGCACTACTCACGGATGCGATTCGTGCGAACCTGCTTATCGCAAATGGCTATAAGGCGCAGGTACTTGAATTCGTGGATATGTCTCATACGCCGAAGAATCTGTTGATTCGCGCTGTCAGATGCTTCCAGCCGCCTTCGGTTAAGAAGCAGGCAATGGAAGAGGTTTTAAGAGCCGCGGCGGCGTTCTCGGTTGCACCGACTCTTCTCAAGCTGCTCGGCGGGCAGGCGGAATAGAATGGTGATTATTCGTGATGCGAAGAACGCTGTGATTCAAAGAAATTGAAGTCTTGATAGATAACTCCCTGTAGCACAGTGCTTCGGGGAGTTTTTGTATCCTTGCTGAGGCTTCGTACCCTTTCGTTGGTGATACGGTGATACTGAATTCCGGGAAAGTGCGGTTTCGTACCACCTTTCTGAAGAATAGCTGGTACTGAATTTCGAGAAGTCAGATCCTCGTACCACCTTTCTGAAGAGTGCGTGGTACTGAATTCTGGGAAACATGGGCTTCGTACCACCTTTCTGAAGAATGTGTGGTACTGAATTTCGAGAAGTCAGATTCTCGTAGCACCTTTCTGAAGAGTGCGTGGTACTGAATTCCGAGAAATCAGATTCTCGTACCACGATTCCGGAAATATTGTGGTACTGAATTCCGGGAAAGTGCGGTTTCGTACCACCTTTCTGAAGAATGTGTGGTACTGAATTCCGAGAAAGTGAGATTTCGTACCATGGTTCCTGAAATATTGTGGTACTGAATTCCGGAATACTTGCTTTTGGTACCATCGCGCTTCGCACTAAGGAATCTTCCCATACTTGGTACAAGTTCCACTTTGGTGAGGCCTACGGGTAGCGCACGCTGAATGAATATCACCCCATTCCCCTGACGGAGCAGGGGAGATGGGGTGAAAGCGTGCGCTTCGTACCAAGGAATCTTCCCATACTTCGTATGGGCCCCTCCTTGGTACAATGCGCGGGCCCCTCCTTGGTACAAGTGTGCAATTAAAAAACCGGCCACCTTGCGGTAACCGGTTCGTAGCGTGCATGAGAAGATTCGAACTCCCGACACCTTGGTCCGTAGCCAAGTGCTCTATCCAGCTGAGCTACATGCACACATTGCTTTGCAACAATCAGTATTCTATATTGCTTTTACGAAAAAGTCAAGAGGTATTTTTCAGATTTTCCGCCTTTCCTTGACTTTTTTTGCATATACCCTTACAATCAAGAGTGTTTCGTCGCGAATGACGAATAAGGAGAAGGATATGAGCAGATATGAATTTATGGCTCCCTGCCATTTTGGGCTTGAGAGCGTTTTGAAACAGGAGATTACGGAGCTTGGGTATGAGATTACGCAGGTGGAGGACGGGCGCGTCACATTTGTCGGAGACGAGCATGCCTTCTGCCGTGCCAATATATTTCTGAGAACGGCGGAGCGGATTTTGTGGAAGGTGGGAGAGTTTAAGGCCACCTCCTTCGAAGAGCTTTTCGAGGAGACGAAGGAGCTGCCGTGGGCAGATATTCTGCCGGCCGATTCGAAGTTCTGGGTGGCGAAGGCAACCTCTGTGAAGAGTCAGCTCTACAGTACCTCGGATATCCAGTCGATTATGAAGAAGGCAATCGTTGAGAGCATGCGAAGAAGCTACAACATCGCTTGGTTTCCGGAGACCGGTAACGAGTATCCGATTCGTGTTTCGGTTCTGAAGGATATCTTTACGGTGAGCATCGACACATCCGGCGAGTCGCTTCACAAAAGAGGCTATCGTAAGCTTGTCGGCAAAGCACCGATCAGCGAGACACTTGCTGCAGCATTGATTTCTCTGACCCCGTGGAATAAAGATCGAATTCTCGTCGACCCGTTCTGCGGAAGCGGTACGATTCCGATCGAGGCGGCGATGAAGGGACTGCGGATTGCACCCGGTGTGAACAGGCATTTTCAGGCAGAGAGCTTTCGCGAGCGGATTCCGTCCAGATACTGGAGTGAGGCGCGAGAGGAGGCGAAGAGCCAGGAGCTGCATGACGTAAAGCTGCAGATTCAGGGCTTCGATATTGACCGAGACGCCATTAAGATTGCAAGGCAGAATGCGGAGATGGCCGGTGTTGCCGAGCAGATTCATTTTCAGGTGCGCCCGATGCAGGAGCTTTCGCATCCGAAGAAATACGGCTTCATCATCACCAACCCGCCATACGGTGAGCGACTGGAGGAGAAGTCCGCGTTGCCGGCACTCTACCATGACATCGGCGCCACCTTTGCAAAGCTTGATACCTGGTCCTACTATCTGATCACCTCTTATGAGGATGCGCAGAAGCATATCGGCCGACAGGCGGCGAAGAATCGTAAGATCTACAACGGTATGATTAAAACCTATTTCTACCAGTATCCGGGGCCGAAGCCGCCGAAGAATACGCAGCCGTAAGGAGGATTTATGGAACGACTTGTTTTTGCAACCGGTAATCAGGGTAAGATGCGTGAGATTCGCGAGATTCTTGGTGATAGCATCCCCGAGATCCTTTCGATGAAGGAAGCCGGGATTGATATTGATATTGTTGAGGACGGCACCAGCTTTGAGGAAAATGCACTGATCAAGGCGCGTGCGGTGAGCAGGGCAGCTTCCATCATGGCGATGGCAGATGACTCGGGCCTCGAGGTAGATTGTATGGGCGGAGCCCCGGGAATCTATTCTGCCCGTTTTCTTGGGGAGGATACCTCCTATGACATTAAGAATCACTATATAATTGATAAAGCAATGCAGGTTCCTTTGGAGGAACGTACCGCACGATTTGTCTGCGCGATTGCCTGTGTGCTTCCGGACGGAAGAGAATGGGTTATTCGCGGAACCGTGGAAGGCAGAATCCATGACAGGCAGGCGGGGGAGAACGGCTTCGGATACGATCCGATATTCTTCCTTCCCGAATGCGGGATGACAACGGCGGAGCTTCCGAGAGAGGAGAAGAATGCCATCAGTCATCGCGGACGTGCACTTCGTGCGATGAAGGAGCTTCTTACGAAGGAAGGAATCCTGTAGGGCGGGGCGTGCATGGAATATCCTGCGCCCTTTCTGGAGGACTACATGAACAAAATCAAGAGCCTCATTACGCAGTATCGTGGTCTGCGTCGTGAGATTTATATTCTTTTCATCGGTCGTATCGTAACGAATTTCGGTTCGATGGTGTGGCCGGTTATGACACTGATTATGTCGAGAAAGCTTGGGATGGATGCGAAAACCATCGCCCTCTTTCTGATTGTATGCGGCCTGTTTCAGCTGCCGTTTAATCTGATTGGCGGAAAGCTTGCGGACATAAGAAATAAGAAGCACATTATCGTGGTGTGCGACTCGATTTCCATTGTGCTGTTTCTTATCGGAGCGGCACTTCCGATTTCCTATGCAACGCTTGTGCTGATACTGATTGCGGCGACCGCGCAGGCGATGGAGGGACCGTCCTACGAGGCACTTTTAGCAGATCTTTCGCTGACAAAGGACCGGGAAAGGGCTTACTCGCTAGAGTATCTCGGCAATAATCTAGGCTTGATGCTTGCACCGACGATTGCAGGCTTATTATTCAAGCGATTTCTCTGGCTTTCATTTCTTCTGTGCGGCTGTTCCATCGCAGTCTCTACCTTACTGATCGGCCTGTTAATAAAGGACATTACGCCGATGGAGGAAAGCGGTGAGGATTCGGTTTACCAGAAGGCCAAGGAGGGTAGTTCCATCTGGCAGGTTTTATCCGGCAATAAGCTGATCCTTCTGTACATCTTTGTGATGGCGATGTTCTGGGGTGCATATAACCAGTATGGGTTCCTGATGCCGCTTGATATGGGACGCGTCCACGGAGATGACGGTGCGGTAATATTCGGCACCGTATCCAGCCTGAACTGTATCGAGGTCGTATTGTTTACGCCGATTCTGACAAAGCTTCTCGAAAAAGTTCGAAAGACCGCTAAGATTCTTCTTGGAATCGTCTTCGTTATAGCGGGGTATGCGGTATTTCTTCAGGGTCTCGGAATCCTTCCGATGTACTACCTTGCAATCTTTCTGTTCACCCTTGGTGAGATTCTGGTGACGACCGTAAGCGGTGCATATCTCACCGAGCGTATTCCCGCCAGTCATCGCGGCCGCGTGAACAGCTTCATCAGCGTGCTTTCCGGAATCATCATCGATGTGATGCAGTTCGGCGCCGGCTTTCTATTCGATGAGTTCGGCTCGGTATCTGCCTGGATAATGATTCTTGGCGTGCTTATGGCAACGCTTCTTGGCTGTATTGCGCTATTGCTCATTGACCGGCATGTGTACAGGCAGCTTTATATCCGCCGTGAGGACGAATCAGGGACGTAAATAGGGCAGTAAAGTTTTTTTGTGTTATGCGGAATTTCTTGTTGACATTTGAGATTCCGCATAATATAATAAATAACGCTGACGGGGTGTGGCCCAGTTTGGCTAGGGTGCTTGATTTGGGATCAAGAGGTCGCAGGTTCGAATCCTGTCATCCCGAATCCCCTACAATTTCATAATTTTGCGGGTGTAGTTCAATGGTAGAACACTAGCCTTCCAAGCTAGACACGTGGGTTCGATTCCCATCACCCGCTTTCGTTTTGATAAGATCGGCTGTGCCGATTGGTTTTATAACCTGTCAAACGGATTTGGACTGTGTGCTAGTAGCTCAGTTGGATAGAGCAACGGCCTTCTAAGCCGTGTGTCGGGGGTTCGAATCCCTTCTGGCACAATTGTTGGGCAACCAACGTTTATAATTTTATATGGTGGGTATAGCGCAGTTGGCTAGCGCGCCAGATTGTGGCTCTGGAGGCCCTGGGTTCGAATCCCAGTATCCACCCTAGTAGAAAGCCTTTTCTAGTGATATAGTAAAGGCTTTTTATCATATTTGCGGCCGTCGAAGGACAGGCTGCGAGTCACGTTGGGCCATCGCCAAGCGGTAAGGCACAGGGTTTTGATCCCTGCACTTCGCTGGTTCGAATCCAGCTGGCCCAGATTGTTTGGCGGGTTGCGGTAACGCAGCCCGCTTTTTCCCTTTTGGAATCCATTTTGAAACAGGAGCCTTACATGAAAGCAGAGGAACGGAGACAATATAAGAGCTTTGCGGAAACGATACGCGAAACGGATGCAGCGCTTTATGCTATCAGTACTGCAGAGCCGGCACTGATCAGCGAGATTCAGAAGGCATATGATGAGCTTCGAAGTGTTCTTTCGTTAGAGCAGCTGAAGTCGGTCGATGTTGAGGTGTTAAATACCGACAAGGAGGGCATTCGTGTAGCTGCCTTTCGCAGTGCGGGCGTTAAGACCGTTGCGGACGTCGTGAAGGCTTCGACACGCGCGCTTGAGTCTATCCCCGGAGTAGGACCGGTGATGGCGGCCAAGGCAAAGCGCAATGCGGATGCGCTTCGAATCTCCAAGGGACACGGTATTCGTGTGCAGATCGATGCCGATGTCAGACGCCCGGCACAGAATAAGCTTGTGCATGCGGTCGGTAAGCTGTTACGGGCGGGTAAGGCTATCAAGGGTGCGGATAAGCTCTATCAGGGAAGCCATGACGGTATTATGGTCCGGTTACAGGTTTCGGATATTATCGGCAATCCGATTACCTGGCTTTTTAACAGCAATGAGAAAAAGCAGCGTGCGCTGCTTGCCTACGGAGAGCTGCATGAGTATGCTTACAGTGCGTATTATGCGGAGGCACGTGAGCATATTGAAGAATACCGTAAGGCACAGGGGTTGACCGCAGAGGAGCTGTGGCAGGATTTTTGTAAGAATGCTGCACCGTATTATGCATTAATGTTCTCCGTCGTCGACGGCAATACGGAGGCGCAGACCGAATACGGCGGGATTCCGGAGAAGCTTGTCGGATTGGTGAATGCGATTTCCCTTAAGAAGGAGCATTTGAAGGCTGAGCTTCGAAGATACCAGGATTTTGGTACGAAATATATTATTCACGGCAGAAGGGTGCTTCTTGGCGATGAGATGGGTCTTGGCAAGACGATAGAGGCAATCGCTGCGATGGCACATATTCAGGCAGAGGGCGGGACGCATTTTTTGGTAGTATGCCCGTTAAGTGTGCTTGTCAACTGGAAGCGAGAGGTTGCCTCGTTCAGCGATATCCCGGTGGATGAAATCTACGGCTTTGACCGTGCGGAGGAGCTTACGCGCTGGGTAGAGCAGGGCGGAACGGCAATCACAACCTACGAGACTGCGCAGAAGCTTGACATCCCGGACGGAATTGTGATCGACATGCTTGTAGTGGACGAGGCACAGTACATTAAGAATCCGGGCGCACAGCGAAGCAAAGCGGTACGACGCCTTTGTGAGCGCGCAGAGCGTGTGCTGATGATGTCCGGCACCCCGCTTGAGAATCATGTTGACGAGATGATCCATATTATTGACTGTCTTCAGCCGGAGCTTGTTCCGGAACTTAAGCGAAATACAGGACTTGCCAATGCGGAGCGTTTCCGTCAGGCAATCGCACCCGTGTACCTGCGACGTACCAGAGAGCAGGTGCTTAAGGAGCTCCCCGATAAGGAGGAGATCCAGGAATGGTGCGTGATGTCCGACGTAGAGAAGGAGGCGTACTGCGAGACGCTTCAGACCGGGAATTTTATGGAGATTCGGCAGCTTTCGTTCAATGTTTCAAGTATCAGCGAATCCACGAAGGCAAGGCGTCTTCTGGAGATTGTAGACGCTGCGGAGGCAGAGGGGCGGAAGGTGCTTGTTTTTTCCTTCTTTCGCAATACGCTCAGGCTTGTTTCGGAGATGCTTGGAGAGCGCTCGGCAGGTGTGATTGACGGCTCGAAGTCGCTTGAGAAGAGGCAGGAGCTTCTGGACCATTTTCAGAAGGATAATGACAAATCCGTGCTTGTCTGCCAGGTTATCGCCGGAGGCGTGGGCTTGAATGTTCAGGCAGCGAGTGTTATTATATTCTGTGAACCGCAGCTGAAGCCCTCGATGGAAGAGCAGGCAATCGGTCGAGCCTTCCGAATGGGACAGAGCCGCAAGGTGATGGTCTACAGACTGCTTATGTCCGACACGGTGGATGAGCGGATTCTGGAGATTCTTTCAGAGAAGAAGGAGACCTTCAACGCATTTGCCAATGATTCGGTTGTGGCGGAAGCGGATCGGGAGATTTCGTCGGCGGCGATGGAAGCGATTCTTGCAGAAGAGAAGAAGCGTTACGGCCTTACGGAGGAAGCGAATACCGCGGATTCTTCGGACGAGGCAGACGATAAATGATAGAATCATAACAAGGAGGAACTGACGATGAAGAGAAGTAGGTTTCTTACGGCATTACTTGTTGTTCTGGCAATCCTGTCACTGACAGCCTGCGGTAAGCAGGAGAAGAAGACGGGCAAGACGGGACCTTATGAGGTTCGCTTTAATCTGGAGGGTGGAGACCGCATACAGGGTGCCCTCGTGCAGACGGTAGAGAAAAACGAGAGTGCAATCCCTCCGGAGGTTGAGAAGGAGGGTTATGTTTTCGTTGGTTGGGATAATGATTACACGAATATCACCGAGGACACCGTTATCTTTGCAAAATGGACGCCGGCGATTGCAATCCTTTTTGATCCGGACGGCGGAGAGGTTGTAAGCGGTAATGCTTCGCAGGAGCTGGCAGCAGGGAAGATGCCTGTTGCACCCCGCGTGACAAGAGACGGCTATCGCTTTATCGGATGGGATAAGGAGCTTGTGAGCGCTAAGGAGCCCATGGTTTATACCGCGCAGTGGGAGCGTGTGATTCCGACTGCCAAGGAGATTTTTGAGAAGCTTTCCGTGAGCGTTGTAGAGATTCGTACCTATGATGAGGTTGGACAGGGCATCGCACTTGGCTCCGGGTTCTTCATCGATCGGGATGGAACCGTACTCACGAATTTTCATGTGATGGAGGCGGCATATTCAGCCCGTATTTATACGAGTGACGGTATCGATTATATGGTTTCCCGTGTGGAGGGCTACGATAAGAATATCGATTTCTGCGTGATTAAGACATTGGCGAAGGATACTGTGCCCGTTACCTTCTATGAGGGCGAAGCGAAGACCGGTGAAACGGTTTATACGCTCGGCAGCTCGAAGGGACTTACCGGAACCTTTTCAAACGGTATCGTTTCGGCAGCAGGTCGTGAGCGGGACGGTGTGGCCTGCATCCAGATTACCGCTCCGATTTCCGGCGGCAACAGCGGCGGACCGCTTGTCAACGAGTTCGGTGAGGTGTTAGGTGTCAATACCTTCCAGTACAAGGAGGGACAGAACCTGAATTTTGCGGTAGCAATCACCGAGCTTAGTAAGATTGATCGCTCTGAATCGATTACAATCAAACGCTTTGGTGAGCTAACCAGTATTGATTACAGTCCTCACTATACAGTTGTCAGAACCGGTGATGAGGGCGAGAAGGTTTATGAGATTGCCTCGAGTATTGAATATGAGTCGAACGACAATCTGAATACCGCGAACCGCCTGCAGAACGACTATTGGACGGCCGGTTATGTGAAGGGCGAGGACGTGGATGTATTTCGCATCAGTGTCGATAAAGCCGACTGGATTACGGTATATCTTATGGCTTACTGGCACGATGACGATGATTACCTGTATGCTTGCTTTCGCGATGCGAATGGTCGTGTGATGGCGACCGATACCATCGGGCGGGAGGCGTTAATCAGCATCAGTGATTATGAGGATGAATGGATGGCGGCTTCGTTCCGTGTTCCGGCCGCAGGCGATTACTATATTGATGTCAGAGTTGCGTCTGAGTATCCGTACAAGGTTGGCTGCTATTATCTGGTTGGATTTCAGGAGAAGTAAGATGATATAGAAAAGCAGGGGGCATGATTAAATGCCACCCTGCTTTTTTGCGGATAACAGGACTTGAACCTGCACCCTCACGGACCAGAACCTAAATCTTATTAATGTATAAATGTTAGTAGTCATTGATGACGGTCTGTACATGTCTGCAAACCCAGCAAAATAAGGATTTCTTGTGCATTTTCTTTTTCGAAAATCTGAAATGTAATGGGTTGTAGGGCTGGCTTGTTTTTGTTGATTTGGGGATTTTTTGGGGATGTCCAGAAATCCCTTACAGATGAGAAGCCTTAACCTTATCAATCATGTCTTGTGTGGTGTACTTCGCATATGTATCCATCGTTGTCGTAATCTGCTCATGTCCGAGCATCTCTTGGGCCAGCTTGATATCGCCGCTTTGCTTTATTATATAAGTCGCGGCGAAGTGGCGTAGATCGTGGAAACGGTATCCGTGGATTGATCTTCGTTATGTCATCTTTACTTAATGACATTGAGCATAGGACCGGCTCTTTTTTCATACCCAAAAGAAAGGAGCGATGCCTTTGAAACGGAGAATCATCCTGTTTCTTCTCAACCTGATCGGCGGAAAGAAGAATCAGGAGACGGAAGAAGAGACCCATTCGAGACGGCTGGGATGCGGCTGCCTTTTCGCTATCGCATTTGTCCCGTTCCTGCCGATTCTTCTTTTCATCATCATTATCGTCTGGGTGTCATCCTCGTTGATGTCCTGTATGGCGCCGGTGGTGCTGTCGGATGTCTTTGGGGTGCAGATCACCGAGAAGGATGAGAAGATGCTCTGCGGAAAGTATCAGGAGCAGAAGGAGCGTTACGGGGGAGTGCAGGAGTATTTCGAAAAGAAGAAGCTGCATCAGCATGTATTTGAGCGATTATACGAAAACCCTTCTTTCAATTCCGGCACACCGCTTCCTTTTCTATCCGGGAACCATTGAGGAGTCAGAGTACTGTGATTTCCTGCAACTGGAGGAGTGCGAGTTTAAGGTAATCCGGACCGCATCCAAGGCAAGATGCCTGTTCCGGTGTGGCAACGAACGGTACAAGTTTTTAATCCAGACACCGGAATATAAGATGGAGATGTTCGGAACGGAAGGGGGAAGATGAAATATTGATTAAATCGAAATACTATATAGGACTTTAACAACACTGCCGTTTTTCCAAAAATGAGCACTTTAACTAAAAGACTTGACAATGTGGGAGGGTAATGGGTATACTTTTGTTGTCAGGGAACTCCCTGACAATAATTTATGGGAGTGGAAGAGAATGAAGAGAAGAATATCTGCCCTATTTCTGATTGTGATGCTTATCACATCGGGAGTTTCAAGCCTTTCTGTTGCTAGGTAATAATGGAAATGGCTTATCCTTTCCGATAGATGCAGTGAATAATCTCCCAAGAAAAAGTATTGGTGCTTTGATTCTTTTGGGATGCAATTGTGGACATTATGCAACCCGAGATAGTAATATTGCTAGGGCCTTTTGCAAAAAAGTAAATGCGGGGACGGTGATTGCGGCAGATGGTACTGTAATGCATATGATTGGGGGATCATTTATAACATTTTCAACAAAAGGGTGGTACTCGTATATGTCAAGTAATTATGGTTCAACGGTTACCATCAAAAAAATGAATGAAATAACGATTTCAATTAGTACAATGCTCAAATGGTGCGGATTATAGACGGGAGGGCGTGGAAGATGAAGAAAAAACGTATTATAATGATAGTTTTCATTGTGGTTTTGATTTTACTTGTTTCCTGTGTTATATCCTATTTTATTCCGATATCTTCTTTTCGACGAAATGTTAATCAATATAAGAAATATGTGGTTCTGGAAGATGAGCATACATTAACACGTGTGCGACAGAGACTTGAAATGAGCCCGGAAGAGTATCGGAAATTGAAACAGCAATTAATCAGCGAGGGCTGGCAGTGCGATTCCATAAAACAGACCGGTTCGCTGGCGATACCACAGTATTATCGAGAATCTCACACACTTTCCACGGATGTGCTGACGGAACAATATTCCTGTGATACGATTGGAAAGTTTTACGGCATTAAGGCTCTGCTATCTTCTAATAGTGCTTCGGAATTTTTGGAAGCTGTAATATTGGAGGATGTTGTCTTAGTGGAGTATGGGGCAACGTTAAATCTTCCGCTCTTTCCGATTGGCGGTAAGGTCCATTAGACCAAGAAGGGGAATTGACTATCTGGGGGCAGCGATCAAGGAAGACGAAGAGAGATTTGAATCCGATTCGGAAGAGAGTATGGATTCGGAATCCGGTGGATTAACCCGGGAGGCAGGCAACAGAGTTTCTCCGGCGGACTTTAAAAGACGGAGAAGAACCCCGGAATTTGAAAAAGCTGCTATTGGTCCGAAGAATAAACATTCGAAAGCAAGAAGAGATAGCCGTAGAGCAAACTGGAAGATGACCGCTCCGAATTTTGTAAAGTGTCAGGAGTGCGGTGCGTTGATGATACCTCACAGAATGTGCCAGTCTTGCGGTAGATACAACAAGAAGGTTGTTGAGCAGAAGGAAGCTTAATTTTCTTTAGCGAGTAGGATTATTAATGGGTAGGAACTTGTTCCAATGTCATTAAGTTAAGATGACATAACGAAGATCTCTATATCAGAAATGGTATAGGGGTCTTTTTTTGGATAATCAAATTTTTTGAGGGTTCTTGGAGAGGGTTTGGATTGAGGGTACTTCGTGAGGGTCTGGTTTAAGGGTCTGGGATTAATCCCAACCCCTTTTGCCAAAGAATATGTTATATTTCGTATTCTTCCGGAAAAGATATGTTGTTTTCGGATAATAGATCCTTGAGTAATTGAATATATTTACTTTTGCGTTCGATTTCAATCCAATTGCCATGACAAAGTTCATTGCACTCATCTACTTCAAGTAGTGCACTGGACTGGCACCGTATATCGGCGAAGTATCCGTATTGCTGACCATCTGCACTTGCACTGCTATGTGCACACGCCCCAACAAGCGTCTCCGGGCAACTGCTTGCTTGCCATTGCTGACAATAGGCGTGACTCCTCGTATTGGTACCGGCATACGACACCCTGGAGCCCCCGCGGGTTAGTTTTAACCCGGTATTACTAAACCGGGCATAACGAGGTCATCCGTCCGCTCTTCAACCCCTGACGACGTTCACAATGATGGTCTGATTGTTCCCGCCGGGCACACTTATTGAATTGGCTGCGCCGAACATCCTTGATTATTCCGGGCAAGTCTCCCCGGATGCCGATGCACGCAGAGTAGTACGCTCCGCATCACACGATCTCCCAATGTTGCTCATAGGCAAGCGTCTGTCAGCCTCGTCGCGACAGAATGCGACAACTCGCCCATTAAGATGAATCAATAATAATAAGCATATTCGTGCTCCTTTTCTTTGCTGTCAAGAAAATTGCCTGACACCCTCGCTCGAACATGCTATAATGTATTAAATGAATGATATTGGAGCGAGGCATAATGCCCGCCCTACAACAACGGAGAAGACGCATTGGCTGATGCGTTTTTTCTTTTTTTCAGAAATTTGGGGAAAAATTTTGGGAAATCCCATAAATGACATAAAAAATAAGGCAGAGCGATTTCTCGCTTTGCCTTATTTTACTAGGTTTTTTTGCGGATAACAGGACTTGAACCTGCACCCTCACGGACCAGAACCTAAATCTGGCGTGTCTGCCAATTCCACCATATCCGCACGGAACTGTTTCATTGTAGCATTGTCGGGAGATGTTGTCAATCATCTCCATAGCCGGGCGAAGTTGTTGTTGAATTGTAGCAAAGGATTTGGTAGTATAGTAACAGGATGTCCTGTAAGGGAAGAGGAGTTTTTGAATCGAGCGGAGGTACGAGATGAAACTGAAATATGAATTTATCATTCGTGAGGTCGGGGACCGTTACGTAGCAGTTGCAGTAGGAGACAATGCGGAGGAATTTCACGGCATCATCCGTATGAATAAGAGCGGCAAGATTATGATGGAGCTTCTGAAGAATGAAATCACCGAGACGGACCTCCTTACAAAGCTTATGGAGCAGTATGAGGGCACAGAGGAATTCTTCAAAGGCGAGATTAACAAATTCGTCGGTGGCCTTCGCAATGCGGGCGTGATCGTTTCGTAAGACATTGATAATTCTATGATGATTAAAAGGACACGGAGTTTCCGTGTCCTTTTCGTTTACAGATCACCACTTCATAAGCGGACAGCTTGCCTGAGCCTTTCCGGCGCGATAGAGAACGAAACAGCCACATTCTCGGCAGAGTCCGTTTTCAAGAGAAGCACACGACTCGCATACAGCAAGGCGCTCGGAATAGAGCGCAGAGGGAGTTCGTTCCTCTTCGGAAAGTGATGAAAGGTATTCGGTTATTTTCCGTTCGATGCCCTCACGGGAGATCCCGTCAAGAAGGCAACGTCTGCAGGGAATTCGATAATCGCTCATCGCTTCAGCTGTACCGTTACGATACTGCAGGGCGGAAGTGTGATGGAAGCATGGCTTCCGATGAGTGCCACGCCGCCGTAGGAACAATCCTTCACGGTATCCGGCTCATCAAAGGTGTTATGCGCCCCCATCTCTCCGGTCAGAATGGAAGCCTCGAAGCAAGAATAGCTCTCATCGATTGCGGTATCGATTGTGTAGGTCTCGTCAGGATTGGCATTGCAAAGTGTGATGAACAGATCCCCGCATTCTAAGATGGATGCTGAAACGGAAACATCCTCATAGGAGATGCCGTCATGCGCAAGAATGGTATTCTCAAGCGTACTTTCTACAAGAGTAGAATCATGATGCTTCTTGAACATTTTGAATACATAGTAGGTCGGCGTTCTAAGCATTTTCGCACCTTCTGTGAGAATAACCGACTGCAGTACATTCACAACCTGTGCGATATTGGCCATTACGATACGGTCGGCACGGCGGTTGAACAGATTCAGATTGATTGCGGCTACGACTGCATCACGCATCGTATTCTGCTGAAAGAGGAAGCCCGGATTGGTCCCCTCCTCGACGTTGTACCAGCAACCCCATTCGTCAATTGCAAGACCAATCTTGTGTTCGGGATCGGTCTTGTCCATAATGGCAAGATGCTCCTCAATCATCGGTCCGATCTTCTGGGTCTCTCTGATGGTCATATGATACTGTTCTTCGCTGAAATTGGTCGCATTGCCCTTGTCGTCCCAGTTTCCGGTCGGAACGGTATAGAAGTGAAGGCTTATGGCATCGGTAAAGGAAGGCTGCATGTAAGGCATCAGCTTCTCCGTCCAGTTCGTGTCGTTGCCGTTCGGTCCGACAGCGATTTTATAAAGCTTGTTGCCATTATAATTCTTACAGAACTGCTGATACTGACGGTATTGACAGGCATAATACTCCGGCGTCATCAAGCCGCCGCAGCCCCAGCTTTCGTTGCCGATACCGAGGTATTTCAGATGCCAGGGCTTCTCACGGCCGTTCTGCTTACGAAGATCGGTCATGGGAGATACGTTGTCAGAGGTGATATATTCGATCCACTCGGAAAGCTCACGCACCGTACCGCTTCCCACGTTGCCGCTCAGGTAGGGCTCACAGCCGATCTGGTCGCAAAGCTCCATAAACTCGTGGGTACCGAAGCTGTTGTCCTCGGTTACGCCGCCCCAGTTGGTGTTGATCATCTTCACACGCTTGTCCTTAGGACCGATACCGTTCATCCAGTGGTATTCGTCGGCAAAGCAGCCACCCGGCCAGCGAAGCACCGGAATTGCCATCTCCTTAAGCGCCGAAACGACATCGTTTCGCATACCGTTTGTGTTCGGAATTTCGGAATCCTCTCCGACATAGATTCCGTTATAGATACAGCGGCCGAGATGCTCGGAGAAATGGCCGTATATTTCCTTGTTGATGTGTGCAAGCCTTGATGCAGTCTTTATATGCAGCTTTTTCGTAATCACAGGGGGTACCTCCGTTTTTTAGATAATATGCTTATTTTATCGCAAAAAAGAATGGATTTCAATTGATCTTTAATGGATTTGCTTGTGCTATTTTGTCCTGTTTTATTGAAAAAAGAGGATAGGACAATTGCATTTTCCGAAAGAGTGTGCTAATATTGCAGAAAATTCCGACAGAACGGTTTAGGAGGCGATGATATGGCTAAAGTATATCTTTTTCTGGCGAACGGCGTAGAAGAGATTGAGGCGCTTACTGTAGTGGATATTCTTCGCAGGGGCGGCGTAGAGGTAGAGACGGTTTCGATTACCGGCAAGCACGAGATTCTCGGCGCGCACGATATTAAGATCGGTGCGGATAGTCTGTTTGACGCGGACAAGCTTACGGATGCGGACATGCTTGTTCTTCCGGGCGGTGGACGCGGCACCAATGCGTTGATGGCGCACGAGGAGCTCAGAGAGCTGCTGTTTGCATATAGAGATGCGGACAAATACCTGGCTGCGATCTGTGCGGCACCGAGCGTTCTTGGAATGAACGGTCTGTTGAAGGAGCATCGCGCGACCTGCTTCCCGGGCTTTGAGGATAAGCTTCTCGGGGCAGTGCTTGTTAAGGAGCCGGTCGTTAAGGATGGCAATATTATTACCGCGAAGGGCATGGGCGTTTCCATTCCTTTTGCACTTACGCTGCTGGCAATTTTTGACGAGGAGACCTCGAAGAAGGTAGCGAAGCAGATTCAGTTTGCATAAGAAATGCAACGATTTTTGTCATGAAAAGCGAATACCGCGGGAAGAGACGGCGATTTGTCTCTTCCCGCCTTTTTTTCCTCGGCAAATGCGAATAAATCAATGGATTTTCCAACCGATATGATGTAAAATTAAGGTTGAGGTATTATCCCTTTCTATAGGACCTTATGGGAAGAACAGGAGGAAACTCTTATGGCTAATAATGCGAATGGGGAAGAAAGAATACAAGAGCTTGAGCAGCAGCTTGAGATTGAAAAGCAGAAGTACCGAATCATATCCGGTATGGTCAAATGCGGCTTGTGGGAATACACAGTTTCCACGGGCATTCTTGTGCAGTGCCGTCTTGGGGAGGGCATGGGCGAGAAGGACCGTTTGCGTATCCCGCATTTTCGCGAGAGCATGCTAAGTGCCGGGCTGATCGTTCCGGAGGACATGGGCGTTTTTGAGGCACTTTGCACCAGTCTTTCGAACGGCGACGAGGCATTTTCCTACGATATTCGCTCGTATGTGGACAAGGGCAAGACGATATGGCTTCGCTATGAAGGCTATACCGTTTTCGACAGCAAAGGCAATCCTGCCAAGGTTATGGGACGTACGCTGAATGTCGACCAGGAGAAACGGGACGAGCAGGTTACCGTTAAGGAAGCGGAGAAGGACCCTGTTACCGGACTTCTGACCGAGAATGCGTTTCGCGAGAAGCTGGAGGAATGCGTGCGCGACAGCGGAGAGGCGGACCGGTTTGCTTTCTTTACGCTGAACATTGATGCGTTTCGCTCCATCACGGACACCTATGGCAATGCCTACGGAGAGTACATTCTTGAGAAGCTTGCCGGCGGACTTGGCTCCGTATTCATGGATGCCGATAGTCTGACGCGTATTGCGGATGACGAGTTCGTGATGCTGAAAAAGGAGATTCGCACCGCAGCCGAGGTTTATGCGATCGCGCGTGCGGTCGGCAAGGCAGCAGAGCGTATCGAGCTGAAGCGAGGCGGTACGGTCGGCGTCAATATGGGTGTTGCGATCTTCCCGAATGACGGACGCGAGTATATGGAGCTTCACAAAAAGGCCTTGATCGCGCTCGAGGAAGCGAAGAAGAATCCGAATACCAACTGCATGATTTACGAGGAGTCGATGGAGGAGCGCCGCGTATATCATACGGCTCCCGAGGAGAAGAAGGAGGAGCCGGTTCCTGAGTCGAAGCGAATCGTCGAGGATGACAGACAGTCGCAGTACGGTCCCGTAGAGAAATATATCGTTAATAAGATTTTCAATATTCTGGCGCAGAACGGTACGTCGGAGGACGACCTTGTCGATATCTTCGGTGAGATCGGCAAATATTACAACTATTCCCGCATTTACGCGGTTATGATAGACAAAAAGAAGCAGACGCTTCGGCTCCGCTATAATTGGGAAGGCGGTGAGAATCCTTACGTGGAAGCATTTGAAACGATGCTTAAGAGCCAGCGTAAGGAGCTGCTTGGCCGCTTTACGAATGAACCGGTATTCTTATGCACCAATTCCGCACAGCTCGGGATGACAATTCCTGCGGAGATGGCAGCAGTATATCCGAATGCGTCGCTGATGCAGTATGCGGTCATAAACAGTGAGGATACCTTTGCGTGTCTGACATTTTCCAAAGAAGTCAATGCTGTGTTTACGAAGGAGGAGCAGGAGATTCTGATTCACCTCAGTAAGCTGATCGGCATCTTCTTAGAGCGTGCAAGGACGGCGGAGCTTCTGGATGAAGAGGTGCGCTACGCCCGTGCAATCATTGAGAACCGCCAGATTACAAACTATGCCATTAAGCCGGACACCTTTGAACTGGTGTATGTCGGCGATTATACCGGCAGGCAGTATCCGAAGGCACATTCCGGCGAGACCTGCTTCAGCTCCATTATGGGACGTAAGGAGCCCTGCGTGAATTGCCCGGTTGCGGGACTTACCAAGAAGACGAGGCTTTATACGACGGAGTCCTACTACGAGAAGCAGAAGCGCTGGATATCTACGACGGCTTCCATTGTGGAGGAGAAGGAGAACAGCCATGTGCTTGTGTGCTGGTCGGACGTTACCGAATTTGTCGAAAGAGTTCGCTCAAAGGATGCTTTGACCGGGCGCCTTACCATCGAAAAGTTCGAGGAGGAGGCGAACCGGAGCGTTTCCGAGCATGCGAAGCTTAATCGGTGCTTCGTATCGTTTTATTTTCCGCAGTTCGGAGATCTGAATGATGTATGGGGCTACAACGCCTGCAACGAGATTCTAAAGGTGTTCGCGGGAACCTTGAATTCCTTTTTGAAGAGCGACGAGCTCTTCGCGAGAATCAACGGTGCCAACTTCATGCTGATGCTTCAGTACGATGACCGTGAGCGAACGGAAGCAAGGCTTTCCATGATGATGGAATCCGCGCATACCTCCGTGACGCGCCTGTATCCGGATATGAAGCTGAATGTATGGTGTGGTATCTACCGCTTTGTAAACCATGAGGACAGCGTGAATGAGGCGATGGACCGTGCGAAGCTGGCCGCAAGAAGTATCGGCAGCATGCAGGATCCGCCGACTGTTGCCATCAACTTCTTTGAAGAGGGGCTTCGAAGCATTAACAGCTTCCGGGAATTTGTCGAAAATTCCATGCGCGATGCGATGAGCAACCGGGAATTCAAGGTATTCTTCCAGCCGAAGAGAGATCTCGAAACCGGCAGTATTATCGGTGCGGAGGCATTGGTCCGCTGGATTACCGCCGAGGGACAGGTGATAGAACCCTGCTCCTTCCAGCCGATCTTCGAGGAGAACGGCTTTGTTACCGAGCTTGATTATTATGTGCATAAGGAGACCTGCCGCCTGATCAGAGAGTGGCTCGACGGAGGCAGTGAGCCGCCGCGTATCTCTATGCAGCTTTCGTGGCAGTATATGTTCAGTGCCGATTTTATGAACCGGACCCGTTTCCTGCAGCAGCGCTACAGTATTCCTGAGGGGTTGATTGAAATCGTGATTCCGGACGGAGAGATGAGTACGGAGAACTTCAATGCCGCCATGGCAATTCTGCAGGAGCTTCAGAATGCGGGCTTCCATGTGGAAATCGATTCCTATCTCGAGCGCTGTGCGATGAATGCACTGCCGAAGGATCTGCCTGTGAGTGTGGTAAAACAGAACCCCGGATATGCAAGATTACTGCTTGCGATGGAGCAGAGAAGGCTCAGTGCGCCGATGCCGCCGGAGGATTTTGAAACATTGATCTCAGTTAAGAAAAAATAACTGGATTTTCAATGGATAATGTGCTATAATATTTATTTGTGAGTTTATACTAGGAGGATTACCGTTATGGGTTATCAAATTGAAGATTTAGGAAAGAATATGATTAAGCTGACAATTGATTGTCCGGCTGCAGATTTCGAGAAGGCTATTGAGCAGGCTTTCCAGAAGAACAGAGATAAACTGAACATTCAGGGCTTCCGTAAGGGCAAGGCTCCCTTCGCCGTTGTTGCTAAGATGTACGGTAAGGAGATGTTCTACGAGGAGGCTGCCAACATTCTTATGCCCGGTGCATACGAAGAGGCTGCTAAGGCTTGCGGTGTTACCATCGTATCCCGTCCCGAGATTGATGTAACGCAGATCGAGTCCGGTAAGGATTTCATCTTCACCGCAACCGTTGCTAAGAAGCCTGAGGTTACGCTTGGTCAGTATAAGGGCGTTGAGGTTGAGAAGGCTGTAATCGATGTTACCGATGAGGAGATCAATGCCGAGATCAAGAAGACGCAGGAGCAGAACGCAAGAGAGATCACCATCGAGGATCGTCCGGTACAGGACGGCGATACCGCAGTAATCGATTACGAGGGCTTCGTTGACGGTGTTGCTTTCGAGGGCGGCAAGGGTGAGAATCATCCGCTTGTTATCGGTTCCCACAGCTTTATCGATGGTTTTGAGGCACAGCTCATCGGCAAGAATGTCGGTGAAGAGTGCGAGGTTAATGTAACCTTCCCTACCGAGTATCATGCAGCAGAGCTTGCAGGTAAGCCCGCTGTTTTCAAGTGCAAGGTTAACGCAATCAAGGCTAAGGAGCTTCCGGAGCTTGATGACGAGTTTGCTTCCGAGGTTTCCGAGTTCGATACTCTTTCTGAGTACAAGGAAGATGTAAAGAAGAACCTTGTTGAGAAGAAGACCAAGGATGCACAGAATAAGAAGGAAGACCAGGCTGTTGAGGCTTGTGTGAAGAATGCTTCCATGGAGATTCCGGAAGCTATGGTTATGGCTACACAGGAGCAGATGGCTGAGGATTTCGCATATCGTATCCAGTCTCAGGGTCTTAACCTTGAGCAGTACTTCCAGTTCACCGGTCTGAACCAGAAGACCTTCCTTGAGCAGATGAAGCCCCAGGCTGAGAAGAGAATCAATACACGTCTCGTTCTTGAGGCAATTGTTGAGGCTGAGGGTCTTACCGCTACCGATGAGGAAGTAGAGGACGAGCTCAAGAAGATGGCTGAGCAGTACAAGATGGAAGTTGAGCAGATTAAGGAGTACATGGGCGAGGAGAACCTGAAGTCACTTGCACTTGACCTTGCATGCCAGAAGGCTGTAGCTCTTGTTGCCGAGAATGCTGTAGAGAAGTAAGTTGTTTTGTATGTTAGGAGGTTACCATGAGTTTAGTACCTTATGTCATTGAGCAGACCAGCCGCGGCGAGCGCTCCTATGATATCTATTCCCGTTTGCTGAAGGATCGTATCATTTTCCTTGGCGAAGAGGTTAATGAGACGACGGCAAGCCTTGTTGTTGCACAGCTTCTGTTCCTTGAAGCAGAGGACCCCACGAAGGATATCTGCCTGTATATCAACAGCCCCGGCGGCTCTGTTACGGCAGGTATGGCAATCTATGATACGATGCGTTACATCAAATGTGATGTAGCAACCATCTGTATCGGTATGGCTGCCAGCATGGGTGCATTCCTGCTTGCAGGCGGTACCAAAGGAAAGCGTATGGCACTTCCGAATTCCGAAATCATGATTCATCAGCCGCTTGGCGGCGCACAGGGACAGGCTACCGAGATTGAGATTGCTGCAAAGCACATTCTCAAGACGAAGGAGAAGCTGAACCGTATGCTTGCCGAGAATTGCGGCAAGGATTATGAGACGGTTGCTGCCGATACCGATCGTGATAACTGGTTGACCGCTGAGGAGGCAGTTAATTACGGCTTGATCGATAAGGTTATCACCAGCCGTTAGTTCCGGATTGAGGGGTTTTCAATGACGAAAAATGATAAAAGCATATGTTCCTTCTGCGGTAAGTCGCAGGATCAGGTTCGAAAGCTGATTGTTGGACCGAACGGTGTAAAGATCTGTGACGAGTGTATCGGACTTTGCGACGATATTCTTCGTGAGGAGCTTTACTTCGAGGAGGACGAGCACGAGGGCTCCGAGGAGCAGATTAATCTGATCAAGCCTCGTGAGATGAAGGCTTTCCTTGACGAGTATGTAATCGGTCAGGATGAGGCGAAGAAGACACTTTCCGTAGCGGTTTATAACCATTACAAGAGAGTTCTCGCGAAGAAGAATCTGGATATCGATTTGCAGAAGAGTAACATATTGATGATTGGACCGACCGGTTCCGGTAAGACTTATCTTGCGCAGACGCTTGCGAAGATTCTGAACGTTCCGTTTGCTATCGCAGATGCAACGGCACTTACCGAGGCGGGCTATGTCGGTGAGGACGTAGAGAATATTCTTCTGAAGATTATTCAGGCTGCGGACTACGATATCGAACGCGCCGAGCACGGTATCATCTATATTGATGAGATTGATAAGATTACAAGAAAGTCTGAGAATACGTCGATTACCCGAGATGTATCGGGTGAGGGCGTACAGCAGGCACTCTTAAAGATTCTCGAGGGCACTGATGCAAGTGTTCCCCCGCAGGGCGGCAGAAAGCATCCGCAGCAGGAGATGTATCACATCAACACGACGGATATTCTGTTCATATGCGGCGGTGCATTTGACGGCCTGGAGAAGATTATCGAGGCTCGTATCGGACAGAAGTCCATGGGCTTCGAGGCTTCCGTAGAGGAGAGTCGCAAGGAGAATATCGGTGAACTGTTCCGTAAGACACTTCCGCACGATCTGGTGAAGTTCGGAATGATTCCCGAATTTGTCGGACGTGTTCCGGTAACGGTTGCACTCGATACGCTTGATGAGGAAGCGCTGATGCGTATTCTTACCGAGCCGAAGAATGCAATTACCAAGCAGTATACGGAGATGTTCCGTCTGGATGACGTAGAACTGGAGTTTGAGGAGGAGGCACTTCGTACCATTGCCCACAGAAGCAATGAGCGTAAGACCGGTGCTCGAGGACTCCGTGCGATTATGGAATCCATTATGCTTGACCCGATGTACGAGATTCCTTCCGAAGAGGATGTGGTTCGCTGCATTATCACGAAGGAAGCGGCAGAGGGAACGGAGAAGCCGGTACTGATTCGCACTACGAACCAGTAGGCTTATCAAACGAAAGAGATGATGAAAGAGTCTGCCTCAACCGGGCAGACTCTTTGCAACATATGGCTATCATGTATAGCGATGGATAGAAGGAGTATTATGGACAGCTTTGACCAGGACAAATATGATATTTACCCGTTGATTGCAATGAACAATATGGTTGTATTTCCGGAGATGCTGATGCAGCTTGAGCTTTCGGACGGAAGAGATGCCGAGGCTGCAAGACGCGCACTTCGCGAAAAGAAGAAGGTTTTCGTTGTGCTTCGTAAGGAAGTGAACGAGACGCCGGTAAGAGAGAGCGAGGTTGCACGTATCGGTACAGTCGGTGAGGTGACGCAGGTGATGCGGCTTCCGAACAACCAGACGAGACTGATGCTTCGCGGTGCATTTCGAGGTCGCATCACGCAGTGGTTCGATCGTCCGGAGGGACCGAGCGTCGAGGTTGAGCATTTTCCTATGGAGGAGGTTGACTTGAATCCTGCCGAGGAGGAGGCTCTGCTTCGCTCGCTTCGTGATACAATCGACCGCTTCCTCAGTGCGAATTCCAAGCTGCCGAAGGAGATTAAGAATACACTTCTTCGCATTAACGAGCTTCGGAATCTGATGCGTCAGGCAATCGTTCTGATTCCGATTCCCGTAAGACTGCGGCAGGATATTCTGGAGTCGGAGAATGTGGTTTCGCAGTTTCAGAGACTGTCGGCGATTCTTGTCGGGGAGATGGAGGTGCTTCGTATCCGTAACGAGATCGATTCTCAGGTGCAGAAGCATATCGATAAGAACCAGCGTGAGTATGTGCTTCGCGAGCAGATGAAGGTAATCAGAAACGAACTCGGTGAGGGCTCTGAGGACGAATGTGAGACATTTCTTTCAAAAACCGATGCGCTTCAGGCCTCGGAGGATGTGAAGAAGGCGATTCGAACCGAGATTCGTCGCTATATGAATATGGGTGCCAATAACGGTGAGAGCCAGGTAATTCGCACCTATGTGGAAACGCTTTTAAGCCTGCCGTGGGATAAAGCGTCGGAGGACAGCATCGATATCAAACGTGCTTCTTCGATTCTTGAGAGAGATCATTACGGCCTTGAGAAGGTCAAGGAGAGAATCCTTGAGTTCCTTGCGGTGAAGGCGCGTGTGCAGGCGGCGGAAACGCCGATTCTGTGTCTTGTCGGACCGCCCGGAACCGGTAAGACTTCCATTGCAAAAAGCATCGCTGAGTCGATGAACAGAACCTATGTCCGTGTATGTCTCGGCGGCGTCAGAGATGAGGCAGAGATTCGCGGACATCGCCGTACGTATCTTGCATCGATGCCCGGACGAATCATTGCAGGGTTGAAGCAGGCGGGTGTTAATAATCCGTTGATGCTTCTCGATGAGATCGATAAGCTTGGAAGCGACTATAAGGGTGATCCCTCCGCAGCGCTTTTGGAGGTTCTTGACAGCGCGCAGAACAGTCGTTTTGTGGATCATTATATTGAGATTCCTGTGGACCTGAGCCACGTGACATTTATCGCTACCGCGAATACGACCGAAACGATTCCGAGACCGCTTCTTGATCGTATGGAGGTTATTGAGCTTAGCAGCTACACCGACAACGAGAAGGTGCATATTGCGAAGAATTATCTGATTCCGAAGCAGCTTAAGAGTCACGGTATGACGAAGAAGGAGCTCACATTTTCCGATAAGGCTGTGCTCGACATAATAAACTACTACACAAAGGAGGCCGGCGTGCGTAGCTTAGAGCGCGCGATTGGCAAGGTGTGCAGAAAGGTTGTTCTTCGGAACGCAGGTACCGAGGATGTCAATCGATACAATGTTACCGGAAAGAATCTTACGGAGCTTCTCGGACCGTATCGCTTTAGTAAGGAGGAGCGGATTCGTAAGCCGCAGGTCGGTATCGTAAGAGGACTTGCGTGGACGAGTGTTGGCGGAACAACGCTTGAGATTGAGGTCAATACCATGCCCGGAAACGGTAAGGTTGAGCTGACCGGTCTGATGGGCGATGTGATGAAGGAGTCGGCATCGGCCGGCATCAGCTACATTCGTTCAATCGCTGAGCAGTATGCGATTTCCGAGGATTATTTTCAGAAGCATGATATTCATATTCATATTCCGGAGGGCGCTGTTCCGAAGGATGGACCGAGTGCGGGAATCACCATGGCAACCGCAGTGCTTTCGGCAATTACCGGGATTCCGGTGGATTCCGAGCTGGCGATGACCGGTGAGGTGACGATGCGCGGGCGTGTACTGAAGATCGGCGGTTTGAAGGAGAAGATGCTTGCCGCTAAGAATGTTGGAATTTATAAGCTTTTGGTTCCTGCGGACAACAGGGACGATGTAAGTGAGATATCGGAAGAAATCAAATCGGGTATGGAAGTGCATTTTGTGACTGCGATGGAGCAGGTTGTGGCAGAGGCCTTCCTTCGATAGGAAAGGAGTCAGCGAGATGATTATCAAGTCAGCGGATCTGGAAACCGTATGCGGTGTGACCAGTAAGCTTCCGGCCAATTTGTTGCCGGAGTTTGCATTTGCCGGTCGTTCCAATGTCGGCAAATCCTCTTTGATCAACAAGCTTGTGAACCGAAAGGCGCTCGCGAGAACCTCCTCGCAGCCCGGAAAGACGCAGACAATCAACTTCTTTTTGCTAAACAAGGAGTTCTATTTCGTGGACCTGCCCGGTTACGGCTATGCCAAGGTTTCTAAGGAACTGCAGGCCAAATGGGGGAAGATGATCGAGCGTTACCTGGTAAACTCGAAGCAGCTTCGCGTGATATTCCTTCTGGTGGATATTCGCCACGAGCCGAGTGCGGGAGATAAGCAGATGCATGAGTGGGTTGTCGCAAAGGGATTTACCCCGGTCGTGATTGCAACGAAGGCTGACAAGCTCAGTCGTAATCAGGTGAAGCAGCAGCTCCCGATGATTCGTAAAGCACTGAAGATGAAGTCTTCTGAGGTCCTGATTCCTTGGTCCGCAGAGACGAAACAGGGTTATGACGAGGTTTGGCAGGTGATGGAGCAGATCCTTTATCCGCCTGCAACAGAAGTGGCGGATAAAGATGCGGTAGAAGCCGTAGGAGCCGTAGGAGCGGTGGATGCAATGGATGCGGGAGAAGCCGTAGAACAGCAGATGCAGGTGCAGAAGACGCCGTAGAACAGCAGAAGCAGTAGATGCAGTGGCACGGCTTAAGCATAAGCTTTCTTAAATTATAGTAGTAGCAATGCATAATAAAAAAGGGTATGAAATATGCTTTCGCATAGTTCATACCCTTTCTACATTCGTAGAATGATGATTACTCGGTTAAATTGTTCTTGCCGGCAGCCTCGGTAATTCCGGTTGCAAGACCTGCAAGCCCCTGAATCTCAGACGGAATGATGATCTTGGTGGAACGGCCGTCTGCAGCCTTAGCGAAGGCTTCAAGGCTCTTCAGGCGAAGAACGGGGTCGCAGGGAGCAGCTTCGTTCAGGAAACGGATACCGTCGGCGTTAGCCTTCTGGACACGAAGAATTGCTTCTGCCTGACCTTCTGCCTCACGGATGGTTGCTTCCTTCTTAGCCTCTGCACGAAGGATTGCGGCAGCCTTCTCAGCCTCAGCTTCCAGAATTGCGGATTCCTTCTTACCTTCGGCAACAAGGATGGTGGACTTCTTCTCACCCTCTGCGATAAGGATGGACTCACGACGTTCACGCTCAGCCTTCATCTGCTTCTCCATGGCATCACGGATAGCAGCCGGCGGCATGATGTTCTTCAGCTCAACACGGTTCACCTTGATACCCCAAGGGTCGGTAGCTTCATCGAGGGAGACACGCATCTTGCCGTTGATCAGCTCACGGGAGGTCAGGGTCTCATCAAGCTCGAGGTCACCGATGATATTACGAAGGGTAGTAGCGGTAAGGTTTTCGATTGCCATCATCGGATTCTGCACACCGTAAGCATAAAGCTTCGGGTCAGTGATCTGGAAGTATACGACAGTATCAATCTGCATCGTAACGTTATCCTTTGTGATAACGGGCTGCGGCGGGAAATCAACTACCTGCTCCTTAAGAAGGATGCGCAGTGCGATGCGATCGAAGAAGGGAAGCTTTAAGTGAATACCAACGCCCCAGGTATCCTGGTAGCCGCCGAGTCGCTCAACGATGTAGGCATTTGCCTGCGGTACAACCTTCAGGCAGGTGGAGATGAAGAGAATGAGAAGCAATACGCCGAGGGCAATCCAGATATATGCATTATCGGGCAGCTTGCTTACTTCGGTATCAAGAAAATGAATCATGGTTTAATCCTCCTTGGGTTTAATAATCAGTTTTACACCTTCAATGTGGTCCACGGTTGCTTTTGAACCGGGTGCGAAGCTCATATGCTCGGAAAGGCTTCTTGCTGCCCATTCCATGCCGCCAATGGTTACACGGCCGGAGTTACTTTCATAATCGACCTTCGTCTTCACGAGCACGGTGCGTCCGAGAACGGAGTCCGCATTTGTGCGAGCACGGCGGTTGTTGAAGCGGCGCAGTGCTGACGGGCGAAGCGTTAAGAGAAGCAGCAGGGAAATGACGAGAAAGACGATTCCCTCCACAACCGGCTTGTCACAGAAGAGGCTTAGGATCAGTGCAACAAGGGCGCCGCATGCGAACCAGATGGTCGTAAGCGAGAGCGTTACAGCTTCTACTGCGAGCAAAAGCACAAGCATCACAAGCCAGAACCAGATGTCCATAACAGTATACCTCCTTCTTAATTAAGTGTCGCTCAGCTGCGATCCTCCCCACCGGGAGCGCTGCCGTTACTGAGCAGAACGTTGATCACATATGCGTAGATGTCGGCGTTATTCTGGCGCCAGTGCGCACATATGGTCTTGGCATTGTCCTCTGTAGGTACTGTAAGCCGGATCTCGATGATGACGGTGTCACGCTCGATGACCTTAAGCTCACAGACATACTCGTTGGTTTTCGATTCGTAATAGTCGGCAATGTTGGATACCTCCTCGCGGAGTGCGTACTGCTTCTCGGTGAGGAACATATCGATATCGTCGCGGATATTACGGGAGATGTTTTTGTAGAAAAAGGAGAGTGTCTCCTTACCATCCTTGGTGATCCGGTAGAGGTAGCTGTTCTTGGCGGCCTCCTGCAGGGAGATGTACCCATCGTCCACTAACTCGTTAAGCACCTGCTGTACATTGAAATAATTGGTATACTCCTTCTCGGTGATAAAGTCCGCAAGCTGCGAATTGGTCATAGGAAAATCAACGCGGTCCAGAATATATAAAACGATCAGTTTGTAAAGCATCAGTGCTTCGGGCTGCATGGTAAGGGCTCCTTTTCATACATAATCAGCAGAAAAGGGCTGTTGCACATCGTACAACAGCCCTTGAATACCTGTAAAACTACTGCGGCAATTCAGTCGGAATGTTCATTCCAAGGCTTGCCTTGAGTGCTTCAAGCTCAGCATCTACGTTCGGATCGTTTACATACTTAGCAGTAAGATCCTTGATAGAGTTAGTAGGATTGGATGCATTCAGCTCAGCAACAGCCTGTGCCTTGTCGAGCTTCTTGTTAGCAAGAGCCTCATAACGCTCGAAGCTGGAGATGGAGTTGTTAGCGCTTGTAACACTGGAGGTCATCTGGTTGATCTTCTCCTGTGCCTTTGCTACGGCAAGCTTACCCTTAATGGTTTCCTTTCTTGCCTCAAGCTCCTTGATATCGGAAGAGAGCTTGTCATGCATATCGCGCATCTTCTGAGAATTCTCATGAGCAATTGCGTAGTTAGCCTGAAGGTCAGCAAGCTTAGCAGAGAACTTAGCCTTCTCAGCAAGGAATCTCTTAGCGTCCTCCTCATTGCCTGCGGTCAAAGCCTTAACGGCGAAACTCTGCATTTTATCGATATCAGCCTGGCAATCATCAACCTGGCGCTTGCAAGCCTTCTCCTGTGCCATAACAGAAGCGGTCTCCTGCTTGACCTTAGCAAGGTCGTTGTTCATATTGCGAAGGCACTGGTCAATCATCTTCTCCGGATCTTCTACCTTATCAAGAAGTGCATTGATATTCGCAGACATAATATCTTTGAATCTGGATAAAATACCCATAATCTTTCTTCCTCCAAAAAATCGTATTCGTTCGGTTGTCCCGACAGTTCTTATTTTATTATATTTACGGTAGTTCGTCAAGTAGTAAAGGGTAAAAAATATTTACACTTGTGAAATTACTTCCTTTATTATATAATAAATAGAAGATTTTGGGACAATGTACCCGGGAAGGCATACGAGGCGAAAGTTATGTGGATTGCGGACGGCTGGAAAGATTATGAGGTCATCGATACCTCCGATAAGGAAAAGTTAGAGCGATGGGGGGATTATATGCTGATTCGCCCGGACCCGCAGGTGCTCTGGAATACGGAGCGGAAGCATTACGGCTGGAAGAAGCCGAATGCACATTATCACCGCAGCAACAAAGGCGGTGGTGAGTGGGAGTTCTTTAACCTGCCGAAGGCATGGCAGATTTCCTACGGAAGTCTTCGCTTTAATCTGCAGCCCTTCAGCTTTAAGCACACCGGCCTCTTCCCGGAGCAGGCAGCGAACTGGGACTGGTTTTCTTCATTGATTCGTAAGAGAAGAGAAGAACAGCCGGATAGACCCGTTAAGGTGCTGAATCTTTTTGCATATACGGGTGGTGCTACGCTTGCAGCCGCAGCAGCCGGTGCACAGGTAACGCATGTAGATGCTTCTAAGGGTATGGTCAATTGGGCGAAGGAGAATGCGGCAGCTTCCGGACTTTCCGATGCGCCGATTCGTTATATTGTAGATGATTGCCGCAAATTTGTCGAAAGAGAGCTTCGCCGAGGCAACCGTTACGATGCCGTTATTATGGACCCGCCTTCTTACGGCAGAGGACCGAACGGTGAGGTCTGGAAGATAGAGGATGCAATCTACGAGCTTGTTAAGCTTTGTGCAGAGGTACTCAGTGAGGAGCCGCTTTTCTTCCTTGTTAATTCCTATACAACCGGACTGCAGCCGGCGATGATGGCGTACATTGCAGGACTTCTTCTGGTGCCGCAATACGGCGGAACGGTTAAGGGTGATGAGATCGGACTTCCGGTTAGCGACACGGGGTTGGTACTTCCGTGCGGTGCGGCCTGCAGATGGGAAAGGTAGAATTATGCTTGAGTTTTTGAAAAAATGGTCGTTGCTTCTTGCTGTCACGATTGTGCTTGTCGGCGGAATCATCTGGGCAGCACTTGCGATGAAACCGAAGGATGACAGGGGCAAATTCATCGAAATCGGTTCCGAGCTTGAACTCGACGGCGTTCGCTATAAAGTCGTGAATGACATGCAGACGGATGCGTATATCGGCTCCCAGGTAGCAGATGTGATTCGTGCGCAGATCGGGGAGCGAATCGCCTCCGTTTCCTCGGGTGGTATGCCGGTTGCCGTAATCTATAAAGTACAAAACGATGCAAATGGCAAGTATATTATGGACACCTCCGGCAATATTTACGTAAAAGCTGAGGACGCAGAGGCCGAACGCGAACGGCTTAGCCTTTTTGAATCCTTTCCTATATATAAGGTAACAAGATATCGTAAGCGTTTTGATGATATGGTAAGGGTTTCCGAGGAGGGGATGCGAATCCTTATAGAATACGCCGAAAGTCCGCATGTCGATGTATCGGTCAACAGCAGTGCGATCGCAGAGAATCTCGGGGAGAGAAGAGAGATTATTGCATTTACCGAGGATGAGGCCTTGTACCATCCGGTGTACGAGCTGTTTCTTTATGAAGAGAAGGTTTATCTGACGGTTCGCTTCTATGATAAGAAGTCAAGTCCTGACCATAAGACGACGGTGCAGGGAATGCGGCTTCCGGAGGAATTGCAGAAGGAATTCAGACCACTTTGGAGATGATTTTGCGGGAAGAAAAATATTTTCAAAAAAATAAATTTTCTTCTTGCAATTTGATTTCCGGTGTGTTATAGTTTATAGTGCTGTGACGTGATAGCTGTGAAGCGTGAGGTTGTCAATCGCAAGATTGAGTTTTCCGTGGAGCGAATGTCATGAGTTGATTCTGGCGACAAGTCACTGTACCATTAACAACATTTTCTGCCATTGAGGCAGATAAGACGTGTGAAACGAATGTTGTACGGTATCAGAACCAAGCAGCGATGCTTGGTATTCTTTTAACCGAGACTGGAAACACACGGTTGAGTGTACAGGCACCACTTGTTGTACTTTATCCATTATTAAGTGCGAAAAGGAGGCGCTATTTTTATGGCAAACAATGTAATGAGAATCACATTGAAAGCTTATGATCATCAGTTGATTGATGCATCTGCTGCTAAGATTGTGGAGAATGCAAAGAAGACCGGATCTAAGGTGAGCGGACCTATTCCGTTGCCGACGAAGAAGGAAATCATCACCATCCTCCGTGCTACTCACAAGTATAAGGATTCCCGTGAGCAGTTCGAGCAGAGAACGCATAAGAGATTGATTGATATCATTAATCCGAGCGAGAAGACCGTTGAGGCTCTTCAGCGTTTGGAGATGCCTGCCGGTGTATTTATCGGCATCAAGATGATCACCAAATAAATCATCTTGTAATTTAGAATGACCCTGAAAGGGGTCCGCTGTAGATTTAACAGGAGGTAACAAAATGAAGAAAGCTATTTTGGCTACTAAGGTCGGAATGACCCAGATCTTCAACGAAGACGGCGCATTCATTCCGGTTACCGTATTGCAGGCAGGTCCTTGCCCTGTTGTTCAGGTTAAGACAACCGAGAAGGATGGCTACGAGGCAGTACAGGTAGGTTTCGGTGACATCAGAGAGAAACTGGTAAATAAGCCGATTAAGGGACATTTTGCTAAGGCAAATGTTGCAAGCAAGAGATTTCTCAAGGAGTTCCGTTTCGAGAACGCAGCTGAGTACAGTGTTGGTCAGGAAATCAAGGCTGACATCTTCTCCGCAGGCGACAAGATTGATGCAAGCGGCGTAAGCAAAGGTAAGGGTTATGCCGGCGCAATCAAGAGATTCGGTCTTTCCAGAGGACCTATGGGACATGGTTCTAAGTACCACAGACATGCAGGTTCCAACGGACCGGCAACTACCCCCGGTCGTGTTTTCAAGGGAAAGCACATGCCCGGACAGATGGGTAATGTTAATGTAACCGTACAGAACCTTGAGATCGTTCGTGTTGATGTTGAGAACAACATGATCCTCGTTAAGGGTGCTGTTCCCGGAGCTAAGAAGTCCCTGGTTATTCTTAAGGAAAGCGTTAAGAGCGGCAAGTAATTCTTGAGAAAGGAGAATAAATCAATGGCAAACGTTAAAGTTTATAATAAAGAAGGCGCTGCAGTAGGTACTATGGACCTCAATGACAGCATCTTCGGCGTTGAAGTAAATACCCATTTGATGCACCTTGCAGTTGTTAGTCAGCTTGCAAACAAGCGTCAGGGAACACAGAGCGCAAAGACCCGTGCCGAAGTAAGCGGCGGCGGAAGAAAGCCCTGGAGACAGAAGGGAACCGGACATGCACGTCAGGGTTCAACCCGTTCTCCTCAGTGGACCGGTGGTGGTGTTGTATTTGCACCGAAGCCGAGAGATTATTCTGTAAAGATGAACAAGAAGGAGAAGGCAGGCGCTATCAAGTCCGCCCTCACCACCAGAGTTGCAGAAGAGAAGATTTACGTAATGGAGGATCTTTCCTTCGAGACCATCAAGACAAAGCAGGTTAAGGCAGTACTTGACAAGCTTTCTCTTACCAAGGCATTGATTGTTACCGCAGATAAGGATGAGAACGTTATCCTTTCCGCAAGAAACCTTCCTGAGGTTCGTACCGTAGCATCCAATGCAATTAATGTTTACGATATCCTGAAGTATTCCAATCTGGTAATCACCAAGGATGCTGTAGCTAAGATCGAGGAGGTGTATGCATAATGGCAGACCTTAAGTATTATGACGTCATTTTGAAGCCGGTAGTTACCGAGAAGAGCATGAACTCCATGGCTGAGAAGAAGTACGCATTCTATGTTAATCCCGATGCTACCAAGAATCAGATTGCAGAAGCTGTAGAGAAGATGTTCGCAGGCACCAAGGTTGCCAAGGTTAACACCATGAATCTTGACGGTAAAAACCGCAGACGTGGTATGGTAGTTGGTAAGACTGCTCAGAAGAAGAAGGCAATCGTACAGTTGACAGCAGACAGCGCAGATATCGAAATCTTCACTGGTCTGTAGGATAATCGAAAGGAGTTACAACAATGGGAATTAAAAAGTTTAGCCCATATACACCTTCCAGAAGAAACATGACCTGCTCTGATTTCGCAGAAATCACCTGCAGCACCCCTGAGAAGAGCTTATGTGTATCTCTTAAGAAGACCGCTGGTCGTAACAACCAGGGTAAGATTACCGTAAGACATATCGGCGGTGGTTCTAGAAGACAGTATAGAATTATTGATTTTAAGAGAAAGAAGGACGGCATTCCGGCAGTTGTTAAGACTGTTGAGTATGATCCGAACAGAACCGCTAACATCGCATTGATCTGCTACGCAGACGGCGAGAAGGCATACATCCTTGCACCTCTTGGACTTGAGGTTGGCCAGACCGTTATGAACGGTGCTGAGGCCGAGGTAAGAGTAGGCAACTGCCTCCCTCTTCAGAACATTCCGATTGGTACTATGATTCACAACGTTGAGCTTTATCCCGGTAAGGGCGGACAGCTTGTTCGTGCAGCCGGCAACAGCGCTCAGCTGATGGCTAAGGAAGGCAAGTACGCAACCCTTCGTCTCCCGTCCGGTGAGATGAGAATGGTTCCGATCGTATGCCGTGCAACCGTTGGCCAGCTTGGCAATATCGACCACGAGCTTATCAATATCGGTAAGGCTGGTCGTACCCGTCATATGGGAACTCGTCCTACTGTTCGTGGTTCCGTAATGAACCCGAATGACCATCCTCATGGTGGTGGTGAAGGTAAGTGTGGTATCGGTCGTCCCGGTCCGAGCACTCCTTGGGGTAAGCCTGCTCTTGGTCTTAAGACCCGTGATAAGAAGAAGGCTTCCAACAAGCTCATCATCCGTAGAAAAGATGGCAGCGTAATTAAGAATAAATAATAGGAGGTAACCATAATGGCACGTTCTTTGAAGAAGGGACCTTTCGCAGACCAGTATCTGCTTGACAAGGTTGATGAAATGAATAAGAACGGAGACAAGAGCGTTCTTAAGACCTGGTCTCGTCGTTCCACTATTTTCCCTGCATTTGTTGGCCATACGATTGCTGTATATGACGGAAGAAAGCATGTTCCGGTATACGTAACCGAAGATATGGTTGGCCACAAGCTTGGTGAGTTCGTTCCTACCAGAACCTTCCGCGGTCACGGTAAGGACGAGAAGAAGGGCAGAAGATAATTCATCCCACAATATAAATTGTGCGCGCAATGCGCAGGAAGACTTACTAACGGAGAACCGTTAATTTATTAAAGGAGGTAAACATCCGATGGCAAAAGGACATAGATCCCAAATTAAGCGTGAGAGAAATGCCAAGAAGGACACCAGACCGTCAGCAAAGTTGTCATTTGCTCGTGTTTCTGTTCAGAAGGCTTGCTTCGTTCTCGACGCTATCAGAGGCAAGGATGTACAGACAGCACTTGGTATTTTGGCATATAACCCCAGATATGCTTCCAGATTAGTTGAGAAGTTACTCAAGTCCGCAATTGCAAATGCGGAGAACAACAACGGCATGGATGCTACGAAGCTCTACATTGCTGAGTGTTTTGCAAATGAGGCTCCTACGATGAAGAGAATTCATCCCAGATCTCAGGGCAGAGCATACAGAATTTTGAAGAGAATGAGTCACATCACTGTGGTGTTGAACGAGAGATAGGAGGAAGAGTATGGGACAGAAAGTTAATCCGCATGGCCTGAGAGTCGGCGTTATCAGTGACTGGGATTCTCGTTGGTATGCAGAAGCTGATTTTGCAGACAACCTTGTTGAAGACCAGACAATCAGAAAGTTCCTGAAGAATAAGCTGGCAGCTGCAGCAATCTCCGATATCGAGATTGAGCGCGCTTCCGATAAGATGAAGGTTATCGTTCATACTGCTAAGCCCGGTGTTGTAATCGGTAAGGGTGGCCAGGAGATCGAGAAGCTTAAGGCTGAAGTTCAGAAGCTTACAACTAAGAAGTTGAACCTTGAGATCAAAGAGATCAAGAGACCTGACAATTGTGCACAGCTTGTTGCTGAGAACATTGCTCAGCAGCTTGAGAACCGTATTTCCTTCCGTCGTGCTATGAAGTCCTGCATGTCCAGAACCATGAAGTCCGGCGCTAAGGGTATCAAGACCACCTGTTCCGGTCGTCTTGGCGGTGCTGATATCGCTCGTTCCGAGTCTTACAGTGAGGGTACCATCCCGTTGCAGACTCTTCGTGCAGATATCGATTATGGTTTTGCTGAAGCAGATACTACTTATGGTAAAGTCGGCGTTAAGGTTTGGATTTACCATGGTGAAGTTCTCCCTACTAAGGGAACCAAGAAGGAAGGAGCGGATAAGTAATGTTAATGCCTAAGAGAGTGAAACGGCGTAAGCAGTTTCGTGGAAGCATGAAGGGTAAGGCCCTGAGAGGCAATTTCATTTCCAATGGTGAATTTGGTATTGTTGCTACCGAGCCTTGCTGGATTAAGTCAAATCAGATTGAGGCAGCCCGTATCGCGATCACCCGTTACATTAAGCGTGGCGGTAAAGTTTGGATCAAGATTTTCCCGGACAAGCCTGTAACCGCTAAGCCCGCTGAGACCCGAATGGGTTCCGGTAAGGGATCTACTGAGTACTGGGTAGCTGTTGTTAAGCCCGGCCGTGTTCTTTTCGAGATCGCCGGTGTACCGGAGGAGGCTGCTAGAGAGGCTCTCCGTCTTGCTACTCACAAGTTGCCTTGCAAGTGCAAGATTGCATCCAAGGCAGACCTTGAGGGAGGTGCGAACTAATGGCAACAAAGACTAAGAGCTATTTGGAGGATCTTAACTCCAAGTCCGTAGCAGAACTTAACAGCGAGTTGGTTGCTGCCAAGAAGGAACTCTTCAACCTGAGATTCCAGAACGCAACCAATCAGCTTGAGAACACAAGCAGAATTAAGGAAGTTCGTAAGAACATCGCCAGAATTCAGACGGTTATCACCGCTAAGAATTCTGCTAACTAGTCGGCTTGGAAAGGAGAATTCTCATGGAAAGAAGTTTGAGAAAAGTACGTACCGGTAAGGTCGTAAGTGATAAGATGGACAAGACCATCGTCGTTGCTGTTGTCGACAACGTAAAGCATCCCCTTTACAACAAGATCGTTAAGAGAACTTATAAGCTTAAGGCTCATGACGAGAACAACGAATGCAAGATTGGTGATCGTGTAAAGGTTATGGAGACAAGACCTCTGTCTAAGGACAAGAGATGGAGACTTGTTGAAATCGTAGAAAAGGCAAAATAATCATTTTCGGGAGATCCCGAAGAGATTACGAAAGGAGATTTTCGCTATGATTCAGACAGAAACCAGACTTAAGGTTGCTGATAATACCGGTGCGAAAGAGCTGCTCTGCATTCGTGTTATGGGTGGTTCTACCAGAAGATATGCCGGTATTGGTGATATCATTGTTGCCGCTGTTAAGGATGCTACCCCCGGTGGTGTTGTTAAGAAAGGCGACGTAGTAAAGGCAGTTGTAGTTCGTACTGTAAAGTCCGTTCGTCGTAAGGATGGTTCTTACATCCGTTTCGATGAGAACGCAGCTGTTGTCATTAAAGACGATTTGACCCCCAAGGGTACTCGTATCTTTGGACCCGTAGCAAGAGAGCTTCGTGATAAGAAGTTCATGAAGATCGTTTCCCTTGCTCCGGAAGTATTATAGGAGGGTGTCAGCATGAATAAGATTAAAAAAGGTGACATCGTAAAAATCATTACCGGTAAGGATAAGGGTAGTGAGGGTAAGGTTCTCCGTGTTGAAGACGGCAAGGTTTTGGTTGAGGGCTGCAACATGGTAACCAAGCATCAGAAGGCTAGTCAGGCTAACCCGAAGGGCGGCATCGTAAAGGCCGAGGCTTTGATCGACGCTTCCAACGTAATGCTTGTTGTTGACGGTAAGGCTACAAGAGTCGGATTTAAGATGGATGGTGACAAGAAGGTTCGTGTTGCCAAGGCTACCGGCGCTGTAATCGACAAATAGGAGAGGAGGTCTCAAATATGGCTAGATTAAAGGATACTTACGTAAATGAGATTTCGGCTGCTATGCAGAGCAAGTTCGGTTACAAGAATGTAATGGAAATTCCGAAACTCGACAAGATTGTTATTAACATGGGTGTTGGTGAGGCAAAGGATAATGCCAAGGCACTCGAGTCCGCTATTAAGGATATGGAAACCATTTCCGGTCAGAAGGCTGTTGTTACTAAGGCTAAGAAGTCTGTAGCAAACTTCAAGATCCGTGAAGGTCTCGCTATTGGTTGTAAGGTTACTCTTCGTGGTGAGAAGATGTACGAGTTCGCTGATCGTCTGATCAACCTCGCTCTTCCTCGTGTACGTGACTTCCGTGGTGTTAACCCGAACGCTTTCGACGGCAGAGGTAACTACGCTCTTGGTATCAAGGAGCAGCTTATCTTCCCCGAGATCGAGTACGATAAGGTTGACAAGGTTCGTGGTATGGACGTAATCTTCGTTACTACCGCTAAGACGGATGAAGAGGCACGTGAGTTGCTGAGACTGTTCGGCATGCCGTTCGCTAAGTAAATAGGAGGATAATTTCATGGCTAAGACATCAATGAAGATTAAGCAGCAGCGCACTCCTAAGTTCTCCACCAGAGCATATACCCGTTGCAGACTCTGTGGTCGTCCGCACGCTGTATTGAGAAAGTACGGAATTTGCAGAATTTGCTTCCGTGAGTTGGCATACAAGGGACAGATCCCTGGAGTTAAGAAGGCAAGCTGGTAAGCCTGTCTTACAGAGATTATAGGAGGTACATATCAATGATGAGTGATCCGATTGCAGATATGCTTACTAGAATTCGTAATGCAAACACTGCAAAGCATGATACCGTAGATGTTCCCGCTTCCAAGATGAAGGTTGCAATTGCTGACATTCTTGTTAAGGAAGGTTATATTAAGGGTTGGGAGATGCAGGAGGATGGTGCTTTCCAGAACATCCACATCACCCTTAAGTACGGTAAAGATAAGAGCGAGAAGACCATTTCCGGTCTTAAGAGAATCAGCAAGCCCGGTCTTCGTGTTTATGCAAACAAGGAAGAGCTTCCCCGTGTATTGGGCGGTCTCGGTATTGCAATTCTTTCCACTAACAAAGGCGTTATCACAGATAAGGAAGCAAGAATCGCAGGCGTTGGCGGCGAAGTACTTGCTTATATCTGGTAATCATTTATAAGGAGGTACGGGCATGTCACGTATAGGAAAAATGCCAATCGCTATTCCGGCAGGTGTAACTGTTGATGTAGCAGAAAATAATAAAGTGACTGTTAAGGGACCTAAGGGTACCCTTGAAAGAAATCTTGCTCCTGAGCTTAGCATTAAGATTGAGGGTGCAGAGATTATTGTTGAAAGACCCAACGACCTGAAGAGAATTAAGTCTCTTCACGGTCTCACCAGAACGCTTCTTAACAACATGGTTGTTGGTGTTACCAACGGCTATGAGAAGGTTCTTGAGATCAACGGTGTTGGTTACAGAGCTGCAAAGCAGGGCAAGGAGCTTAACCTTACTCTTGGTTATTCTCATCCCGTTATCATGATCGATCCCGAGGGTATCGAGACTGTTCTTGAGGGACAGAACAAGATCACCGTTAAGGGTATCGATAAGGAAAAAGTTGGACAGTACGCTGCTGAGATCAGAGGCAAGAGAGGACCGGAGCCGTATAAGGGCAAGGGTATTAAGTATGCTGATGAAGTTATCAGACGTAAGGTCGGCAAGACTGGTAAGAAGTAGAAAGGAGAAAATTAATCATGGTTAATAAAGAATGTAGATCTGAAATCCGTGTTAAAAAGCACATGAAGATTCGTAATCGTTTCTCCGGTACTGCTGAAAGACCCAGACTGGCTGTATTCCGTTCCAACAAGCACATCTATGCACAGATCATCGATGATGTTTGCGGTAAGACTCTTGCTGCTGCTTCCACCCTTGATAAGGATGTTAAGGCAGAGCTTGATTACACGGACAATGTTGCAGCTGCAGCTTATCTCGGAACTGTAATTGCAAAGAAGGCAATTGAGTGCGGTATTACCGATGTTGTCTTCGACAGAGGCGGTTTCATATATGCAGGCAAAATTCAGGCATTAGCAGATGCAGCTCGCGAAGCTGGTCTGAACTTCTAGTCAGGGAGGTAGAATATGAAACGTACAATTATTGATGCAAGCAAGTTGGAGATTGAAGATAAGGTTGTTGCCATCAAGCGTGTATCCAAGACCGTAAAGGGCGGTCGTAACATGAGATTCGCTGCTTTGGTTGTAGTTGGTGATAAGAACGGTCATGTAGGTGCAGGTCTTGGTAAGGCTGCCGAGGTTCCGGAAGCTATCCGTAAGGCTAAGGAAGATGCTCTCAAGAAGATGGTAGCTCTTCCGATCGACGAGAACGGTTCTGTACCGCACGATTACATCGGAAACTTCGGTAGTGCTTCTGTTCTTCTTAAGAAGGCTTCCGTTGGTACCGGTATCATCGCCGGTGGTCCTGCTCGTATCGTACTTGAGCTTGCAGGCTACAAGAACATCCGTACCAAGTCTCTGGGTTCCAACAATAAGCAGAACGTAGTTCTTGCTACCATTGCAGGTCTCAGCGAGTTGAAGACACCTGAGGAAGTTGCTGCTCGTCGTGGCATCTCCGTAAGCGATTTATAGGAGGAATTACGAAATGGCAGAGTTGAAAGTTACATTGGTTAAGTCCACAATCGGTGCAATTCCGAAGCATAAGAAAGTTGTTGCGTCGCTCGGCCTTCACAAGCTGAACAGCTTCAACACATTGCCTGACAATGCTGCAACCAGAGGTATGATTGCTCAGGTTAAGCATTTGGTTAAGGTAGAAGAAATCTAATATTTGATAGGAGGTGCACACGATGAATTTGACAGATATTAAGCCCGCTGATGGTTCTAAGCATAGCGATAATTTCCGTAGAGGCCGTGGTCATGGCTCAGGAAACGGCAAGACTGCCGGTAAGGGTCATAAGGGTCAGAAAGCACGTTCCGGAGCTCCGAGAACCGGTTTCGAAGGTGGTCAGATGCCTTTGTACCGTCGTCTTCCTAAGAGAGGTTTCAAGAATAGAAACACCCAGGAAATCGTTTCCGTTAATGTTTCTATGTTGAATCGTTTCGATGACGGTGCTGAGGTTACCATCGAGTCCATGGTAGAAATCGGCTTGTTCAGCAACCCGAAGGACGGTGTCAAGGTTCTTGGCAACGGTGAACTTACCAAGAAGTTGAATGTTAAGGCAAATGCCTTTAGTGCGTCTGCAGTAGAGAAGATTCAGGCTCTTGGTGGAAGTGCTGAGGTGATCTAATATGTTTAAGATGTTTATCAACGCATTTAAGGTCAAAGAGATCAGAAGAAGACTTCTCTTCACATTTGGCTGTCTGGTGCTTGTACGTCTTGGCTCGTTGATTCCCGCTCCGGGAATCAACAACGCAGCCGCAAAAGAATGGTTGACAACAACCTTCCAGGATAGTAAGGGCTTCATCGATATGATTACCGGTGGTTCTCTTACACAGATGTCAATCTTCGCGTTGAGTATTACACCTTACATTACATCATCCATTATTATGCAGCTTCTTACCATCGCAATTCCTGCACTCGGTGAGTTGCAGAAGGATGGCGAGAGCGGTCGTAAGAAGATTACTAAGTATTCCCGTTATGTGACTGTATTACTTGCTCTTATTGAGAGTACTGCAATGGCAATCGGTTTCAAGAACAGTAATCCTTCTCCGATTCAGGATGGTTGGCTTGGCGTAATTCTCGTTGTTGTTGCATTTACTGCGGGTTCCGCATTTCTTATGTGGCTTGGTGAGAACATTACCGAGTACGGTATCGGAAACGGTATCTCTATCATCCTCTTGATCAACATCGTATCTGAGTTCCCTCAGGAGTTCGGTGTATTGTTCAAGAACAAGGTTGGTTCTCAGACTAAGCTTGTATACCAGATTCTGGTAGCTGCATTTATCGTAGCAATCATTCTTGTAACGCTTGTTTTGATTGTATATCTTCAGGACGGTGAGAGAAGAATTGCTGTTCAGTACAGCAAGAAGATGGTTGGCAAGAAGACCGTAGGCGGCGGATCCACCTACATTCCGCTTAAGGTTAACACCGCAGGCGTTATGCCGGTTATTTTCGCCGGTTCCATCTATCAGTTCCCGGTTATTATCTCTTCCTTCTTCGGCGTTTCCGCCAACAGAGAGGGTAAGCTTTGGGAGAAGATCCTTTACGGCTGTAACATGGGAAGCTGGTTTGATTTCAGTAATAACCTTCGTTATCTGAAGTATACAGCATTTGCTTTGTTCTACATCGTAATGCTTGTATTCTTCGCATACTTCTACACAAGCATTACCTTTAATCCGATTGAGATTGCAGGTAATCTGAAGAAGAACGGCGGTTTTGTTCCGGGTATTCGTCCCGGAAAGCCTACAATCGATTTCCTTACCGATGTTCTGAATAAGATCATCTTCATCGGCGTAATTGGTTTGACGATTGTTGCAATGATTCCGATTGTTTGCACGGGTGTATTTAAGACCGGTAACCTCGGCTTCGGTGGTACTTCACTGATCATCGTTGTTGGCGTTATTCTTGAGACACTTAAGCAGCTCGAATCTATGATGTTGACTCGTCACTACAGAGGTTTCCTCAGCGAGTGATGCTTTGACTTTGGAATATAAGGGTGAGGCTTCGCTGCTTCACCCTTTTTTCTCATTTTACATTTGCGTATGCAGAATGATTTCTGTACCGCAGAAGGAAGGAATTCATTATGAAGATTGTTATGCTTGGAGCACCCGGTGCAGGTAAAGGAACACAGGCTAAGATGATTGCCGCTCGTTACGAGATTCCTCACATTTCCACCGGTGATATTTTCCGTGCCAACATTAAGGAGGGCACCGAACTTGGTAAGAAGGCTAAGGCTTTCATGGACCAGGGACTTCTTGTTCCGGATGAGTTGACTCTTGAACTGATTATGGATCGCTTCACCAAGGCTGACTGTGCAAACGGTTATGTTCTTGACGGCTTCCCGAGAACCATCGCGCAGGCAGAGGCACTTACTGCAAGCCTTAAGGCAGCAGGAGATGCACTCGATTATGCAATTGATGTAGATGTTCCGGACAGCGCTATTGTTGAGCGTATGAGCGGCAGACGTGCCTGCCTTGCATGCGGCGGTACCTTCCACATCATGTTCAACCCGCCTAAGGTTGCCGGCAAATGTGATCTTTGCGGCGGCGAGCTCAGCATCCGTAAGGACGACGAGCCTGAGACCGTTCAGAAGCGTCTCAATGTATATCATGAGCAGACGCAGCCCCTTATCAACTACTATACCGCAGCAGGCATTCTTAAGTCTGTAGACGGTACGCAGGATGTTAATAAGGTTTTCGACGATATTAAGGATATCCTTAATGCTTAAAGAGGTGCCTTATGGTTACTATTAAGTCGAAAAGTGAGATTGCAAAGATGAGAGAGGCAGGCAGATTGCTTGCTTTGGTTCATGAAGAAATGGCGAAGCACATTAAGCCCGGCATCAGCACAATGGAGCTGAATGATATCGGCGATAAGATGATTCGCAGTTTCGGATGTATCCCTTCGTTTTTGAATTATAACGGTTATCCTGCTTCAATCTGTATTTCGGTCAATGATCGTGTTGTACACGGCATTCCGAGCAGAGAGGAGATTCTTAAGGAAGGCGATATTGTAAGCCTCGATGCAGGCCTTATTTACCAGGGGTATCATTCCGACGCAGCAAGAACATATGGTGTCGGCAAGATTTCCAAGGAAGCAGAGGACCTGATCAGGGTTACAAAGGAAAGCTTTTTTGAAGGAATTAAATACGCGAAGGCCGGAAATCATCTGCATGATATTTCCGCAGCGATTGAGGACTATGTAGTTGCGCACGGATATTCCTGCGTACGGGATCTGGTTGGACACGGCATCGGAACTGCGATGCACGAGGATCCGTCCATCCCGAACTACCGCCAGAAGCGCCGCGGCATTCGCCTGCAGCCCGGTATGACGCTTGCAATCGAGCCGATGGTCAACATGGGTGACTGGCCGATCTGCATATTGGATGATGAATGGACGATTGTTACAGAGGACGGTTCTCTCGCAGCACATTACGAGAATACGATCGTAATCACCGAGGGTGAGCCGGAAATCTTATCAATGATTAAGGAATAAAACGGAGGATTTGCATGTCTAAGGCTGATGTTGTTGAAATTGAAGGAACTGTAGTAGAGAAGCTCCCGAACGCGATGTTTCGTGTTGAGCTTGAGAATGGTCATATCGTTCTTGCCCATATCAGCGGTAAGCTTCGTATGAACTATATCAAGATCGTACCCGGTGACAAGGTTACCATGGAGCTTTCTCCCTATGACCTCACAAAGGGTCGTATCATCTGGAGAGATAAATAATCTCCGGAGCTTTCTATTGTTCTTTAAAAGGCGTTCTCTTCGGAGGACGCCTTTTTGTGATGACGGAACGGAAAATGTGTGGTATAATGCAGGAAAATGCTCTCTGGGGGACCTGATTTAATGAAGAAAATTATGAAGCTTACGGCTGTGTTACTTCTTGCCGCGGCACTTATTATATCCGGCTTGTTCTTCGTCGCGCTTTTAAACGGAGCGCTTGATAATCCGGGGGAGATCATTCCTGTCTGCCTTGCGCTCGTTCTTTGCGCCGTTACGGGCTTGCAGCTTCTTCTGTCGGCGAGTCCGAAGGAGAAGCGAAGAGGCATCGTAACATTTGTTCTGAGCATTCTTCTGATTGTCTATTTCTTTGCGCTCTTTTTTACACTGTTTGGGAATCGTGACCGCCTGGTCATCATCCGTGTCGGCGATGCGAGATTGTCGCTTCGCCCGTTCCATACGACGAAGAGCTTTCTGAAGGCATATAAAAAAGGAGCAATCGAGACCTCTGCGGTGGTTTCCAATCTGATGGGGAACTTCATCCTGTTTATGCCGATGGCGCTTCTTCTGCCGCTATTATTTAAGAAGCTAAGGAAACTGTTACGTTACGCAGGGCTTCTTCTTCTGATGATTGTCCTCGTAGAGGTTATGCAGTATCTGACGATGCGCGGAACGATGGATGTTGACGATGTGATGCTCAATTTCACCGGAACGATTGTCGCATTTGTCGTAATATGGAGCCGCCTCGGGCAGGCAGTGCTTCGAAAGCTTGGATGGATAGAAGCGTAAGCAACTGACTTGGAAGCGATTTCTGAGTGGTTTTAAGAGCAAGAGTTCCGGGAAATGCAAAAACACAACAAAATACCTTAAAAAACGTTAGTTTTTATGGAAAATAACGCTTGCAATTTGCCAAACCCTCTGCTACAATAGTAAACGGACTTTTTTCGAGGAAAGGAGTGTATGAACTAATGAAAGTTAGATCTTCAGTAAAGCCCATTTGCGAAAAGTGCAAAATCATTAAGAGAAAAGGGAACATCATGATCATTTGTGAGAACCCGAGACACAAACAGAGACAAGGCTAATATCAACAATACTTGATATGTTGTTCGTATGAGTATTGTTGTGCTCTATAGAACAGCACTTGCTTTTTGTGTTACAATCGTCGTCTTATTAACCCATAAGATGACTCGCCGTTTTGAAAGAAGCGGCACAAATTGTGATAGTGTGGGCAAGGAGCGTCACGTCAGGAGAGACGACTTTGCTTTAGTCTGGCGGTCATTATACGCAAGGCTTTCGGTTCCGAGGTAATTCGGGCTGTCACATTTTAAAGCGGCTGAGCCGGTTCAGGCCGGCAGGGAGAGTACTCCCGGGGACATACGTCCCGGGCATTAAGCCCAGAGAATAATTATTTACGGAGGAATTTAGTACATGGCTCGTATCAGTGGTGTTGATTTACCGAGAGAGAAACGTGTCGAGATTGGTCTCACTTATATCTATGGTATCGGTAGAGTAAGTTCCAATCGCATCTTGGCTCAGGCTGAGGTTAATCCGGATACTCGTGTTCGTGATTTGACTGACGATGAGGTTAAGAGAATTGCCGCTGTCATTGATGAAACAATGATGGTAGAAGGTGATTTGAAGAGAGAAATTGCCCTGAACATCAAGAGACTTCAGGAAATCGGTTGCTACAGAGGAGTACGTCACAGAAAGGGACTTCCTGTTCGTGGACAGAAGACCAAGACCAATGCTAGAACTCGTAAGGGTCCGAAGCGTACTGTTGCAAACAAGAAGAAATAATTAAACTTTGTGAAAACTTATAGGAGGTTTCGTGATGGCTAAGAAATTAGTAGCTGCGGCGAAAAAGGGAGCTAAGAAGCGTGTCAAGAAGAACGTTGATCACGGTCAGGCACATATCCAGTCTTCCTTTAATAATACAATTGTTACCCTGACTGATGCAGAAGGTAACGCAATCTCTTGGGCAAGTGCTGGTGGCCTCGGTTTCCGTGGTTCCAGAAAGTCTACCCCTTACGCTGCTCAGATGGCAGCTGAGACCGCTGCAAAGGCAGCTGTACCGCACGGTTTGAAGTCCGTTGACGTTATGGTTAAGGGACCCGGTTCCGGCCGTGAGGCTGCAATCCGTGCTCTTCAGGCATGTGGTATTGATGTTACGAGTATTAAGGACGTTACCCCGGTTCCGCACAATGGTTGCAGACCGCCTAAGCGTCGTAGAGTCTGATTAAGGAGGGAATATAAACTATGGCTAGAGAGATGGGTCCTGTTTTAAAGAGATGCCGTTCACTGGGTATTGAACCTTCCGTAATCGGTATTGATAAGAAGTCTAACCGTGCAAATGCAAGAGCAGGCAAGAAGGTTAGCGAATATGGTATGCAGCTTCGTGAGAAGCAGAAGGCTAAGTTCATCTACGGTGTACTTGAGAAGCCTTTCCGCAACAATTTCGAGAAAGCTAAGAAGATGAAGAATGGTACGACCGGTGAGAACCTGATGATCATTCTTGAGACCAGACTTGATAACATTATCTTCCGTCTTGGTTTTGCAAGAACCCGTCAGGAGGCTCGTCAGATCGTTGACCACAAGCACGTATTGGTTAATGGCAAGTGCGTAAACATTCCTTCTTATTCCGTAAAGCCCGGCGATTCCATTGCTATCTGTGAGAAGGCTAAGAGAAAGGCTGCTCAGAGATTCAAGGACATCCTTGAGGTAACCTCCGGCAGAGCAGTTCCGGCATGGCTTGTTGCTGATGCTGAGAACCTTAGCGGTACTGTTGAGGCTTATCCTACCAGAGATCAGATTGATGTTCCGGTTAACGAGGTGCTTATTGTCGAGTTGTATTCCAAATAATACGGAATATAACGGTTATACCCAGAAGGAGGGGCGCAAATGTTTGATTTTGAGAAGCCTAGGATTGAAATTGCAGAGATTTCCGAAGATAAGAAGTATGGCCGTTTTGTTGTTGAACCTCTTGAGAGAGGCTATGGTACAACATTGGGTAATTCTCTCAGAAGAATTATGCTTTCTTCCCTGCCCGGCGCTGCTGTAAGTCAGGTGAAGATTGACGGCGTTGTTCATGAGCTCAGCTGCATCCCCGGTGTTATGGAGGATGTAACCGAAATCATTATGAACATTAAGAGTCTTGCAATTAAGAACAGCAGTGATTCGAATGAGCCCAAGACCGCTTACATTGAGTTCTCCGGAGAAGGTGTGGTTTGCGCACGCGATATCCACGCTGATTCCGATATTGAAATTATGAACCCCGATCAGGTTATTGCAACTCTGAACGGCGGTGCTGACAGCAAGCTTTATGCTGAGCTTACCATCACAAAGGGCAGAGGCTACATCAGTTCCGATAAGAATAAGAAAGAGGATACACCGATTGGTGTTATCGCTATCGATTCTATCTATACTCCTGTAGAGAGAGTAAACCTTACGGTTGAAAATACCCGTGTTGGTCAGGTTACCGACTACGACAAGCTTACCCTTGATGTTTACACCAACGGTACCCTTGCTCCCGATGAGGCTGTAAGCCTTGCTGCAAAAGTGCTCAGTGAGCATTTGAATCTGTTTATTGACTTGTCCGAGAGTGCTAAGACCGCTGAGGTTATGGTTGAGAGCGTTACCAACGAGAAGGAGAAGGTTCTTGAGATGAATATCGATGAGCTTGAGCTTTCCGTTCGTTCTTACAACTGCCTTAAGAGAGCTGGTATCAACACTGTTGAAGAGTTGACAAACAAGACTTCCGAGGACATGATGAAGGTTCGTAACCTTGGTCGTAAGTCTCTTGAGGAAGTACTTTCCAAGTTGAAAGAGCTTGGATTGTCTTTGAACTTAGGCGATGAATAATATTCGTCATTACTAAATAGGTGCCGCATTTGACGGCAGATGGAGGTTAACATGGCAGGCTACAGAAAACTTGGAAAGACTTCAAGTCAGAGAAAAGCATTGTTGAGAAACCAGGTTACCGCTCTTTTGTCCAATGGTAAGATTGTTACCACCGAAGCCAGAGCTAAGGAAATTCGCAGAATTGCTGAAAAGTACATTACTCTTGCAGCTAAGGAGAAGGACAATTACGAGACTGTAACGGTTACCGGCAAGGTTGCTCGTAAGGATAAAGATGGCAAGAGAGTAAAGGAAGTTGTTAACGGTAAGAAGGTTGATGTATTTGATGAAGTACAGAAGACCATCAAGAAGGACAAGGCTTCCAGACTTCATGCCAGAAGAGAGATGATGGCTTTCTTCTACCCGGTTACCAAGATGGATACCGAGCTGAAGGGAAGAAAGGCAATCAAGGAAGTTGATCTTATTGCTAAGATGTTTGATGAGATCGGACCTAAGTATGCTGATCGTAAGGGTGGTTACACCAGAATCGTAAAGATTGGCCCTCGTAAGGGTGACGCAGCTATGGAAGTTCTTATCGAGCTTGTATAGAATTCTTTGATTATTACAGCAGCGTAGCCGGAAACGGCTACGCTGTTTTCACATCTCGCGATAAAAGGGAAAGGAGCTATTATGGGTATCGTATCTGCAGAGAAGCTGATCTATGAGTATCAGCGTCACGACGAGAACGGTGATCCGATCGGTGCAAAGCGTGCAATCGATGAGGTCGACCTCGATATTGAAAAAGGGCAGTTTATAGCCATCTTAGGTCATAACGGCTCCGGCAAATCCACGATGGCGAAGCATATCAATGCGCTTTTAGTGCCGACAGAGGGAACTGTGCTTGTGTGCGGTATGGATACGAAGAACGAGGAGCTTCTTTTTGATATCCGCAAATCAGCCGGTATGGTATTCCAGAATCCGGACAACCAGATTATTGCGACCGTTGTGGAGGACGATGTGGCATTTGGCCCTGAGAACCTTGGCGTTCCGCGTGAGGAGATGATCAAGCGTGTAGAGGAAAGCCTTCGCTCCGTAGGGATGTACGATCGCAGGAAGGACTCGCCGAACAAGCTTTCCGGCGGGCAGAAGCAGCGTATCGCGGTTGCTGGCATTATGGCGATGAAGCCGGAGTGTATCATCCTTGATGAGCCTACGGCAATGCTTGATCCGACGGGACGTAAAGAGGTGCTTGATACCGTTCAGCGACTGAACCGCGAGGAAGGCATCACGGTTATTCTGATTACGCACTATATGAGCGAGGTTACAAAGGCTGACCGTGTGATTGTTATGGAACGCGGCCGTATTGCGATGCAGGGAACGCCTCGGGAGATCTTCTCGAGACTCGATGAGCTCGCGGAGCTTGGCCTTGACGCACCACAAGCCACAATTCTTGCGCATAAGCTGAGAGAGGGGGGAATTCCCCTTCCGAAGGGAATTCTTTCCGCAGAGGAGTTTGTAGAGGCTTACAGGGCACTTCCTGAAGCGTATCGTGTGACAGATCCGTACGAAAGGCTTCCGAAAGAGGTGGAGACTTCCGTTACGAAGCTTTCCGAGGATGAGGCTCCGCTTATCGAGATTGCCGATGTTTCATATACCTATTCACCCAATACGGCGTATGAGAAGCAGGCCGTGAAGAATGTTTCGCTCCAGATCAGAAAGGGTGAGTTTGTGTGCCTGATCGGTCATACCGGATCCGGCAAGTCGACCCTGATTCAGCTTCTGAACGGTCTTGAGAAGCCGACTGGCGGTAAGGTTTTGTTTAAGGGCGAGGATATTAACGGCGAGCAGTACGACAGACGACTTTTAAGAAGCAGAGTCGGTCTTGTATTTCAGTACCCGGAGCACCAGCTTTTTGAATCGACGATTCTTCGTGATGTATGTTTCGGACCGAAGAACCAGAAGCTTTCCGAGGAAGAGCAGTTACTTCGCGCAAAGGAAGCCCTCAGACTTACCCATGTTGATGAGGAGCTTTGGAACGACTCTCCGATGGAGCTTTCCGGCGGACAGAAGAGGCGTGTGGCGATTGCAGGTGTTCTTGCGATGCGCCCGGAGGTATTGATTCTCGATGAGCCGACCGCAGGACTTGATCCGAAGGGACGCGACGAGATTCTCGCGGAGATTAAAAGAATCCATGAGGAAGCAGGAATCACGGTTGTTTTGGTTTCTCACAGCATGGAGGATGTGGCGCGTTATGCGGACTGGGTCCATGTTATGGATAAGGGCTCGCTTTTATATGCGGGTAAGCCAAGCGTTGTTTTTACCCATGTGGAGGAGCTTGAGCGTATCGGACTTGGTGCGCCGCAGGTAACTTATATTATGCGGGAGCTGTTTCCGCAGGCCAGCGCACCGAAGTCGGAGTTTATCACCGTATCAGAGGTGTATCGGGCATTATCACTTAAAGGAGATTTCTAAGGAGCATGTTAAGAGAGATTACGATCGGACAATATTATCCAAGCGCATCTCTGATTCACAGACTGGATCCGCGTGTCAAGCTTGTCGGCACGATGGTCTATCTGGTGAGTCTGTTCCTGTTTGATACATTTTACGGCTTTATTGCTGCGATTGCCTTTATCGGCGGAATCGTATTTCTGTCGAAGGTGCCGGTTCGATATATTCTAAGAGGTCTGAAGCCGATTCTCTTTCTTCTGTGCTTCACCGTCCTTTTCAATTTCTTCCTGACACCCGGTGATATACTTGTGAAGTTCTGGATCTTTAAGATCACAAAGGAAGGTCTGTACCGCGGTGCTTTCGTGGGACTTCGTCTGATCCTTCTTATATTCGGTTCGTCCATTCTGACCTTTACGACGACGCCGATGCAGCTGACGGATGGCTTAGAGAGCCTGATGAAGCCGCTAAAATGGGTCAAGGTTCCCGTTCACGATATTGCGATGATGATGTCGATTGCCCTTCGTTTCATACCGATCCTTTTAGAGGAGACCGATAAGATCATGAAGGCGCAGCAGGCGCGTGGTGCGGATTTTGAGAGCGGCGGTATCTTTACGAGAGCTAAAGCAATGATCCCGATTTTCGTTCCGCTGCTGATATCTGCGTTCCGGAGAGCATTTGACCTTGCGATGGCGATGGAAGCGCGTTGTTACAACGGTGGTGCGGGGCGAACAAAGCTGCATCCGCTTCAGTTTCATATGAGGGATTATCTGGCATTTGCCTACCTCTTCGTGTATTTGGCTTTGATTATTGTATTGCGCAGGTGGATATGAAACGAATTATGTTAACAATTGCATATGACGGGACCGCATACTTCGGCTGGCAGAAGCAGGAGGGGATGCCAACTGTGGAGCAGCGTGTAATGGATGCTATCGGGAAGCTGACCGGGGAGAGTGTGGAGCTGATTGGTGCAAGCCGCACCGACGCAGGAGTGCACGCACTCGGAAATGTGGCTGTTTTCGACACAAATGCAACGATTCCCGGAGAGCGGTATACTCCCGCTTTGAATTCGTTTCTGCCGGAGGATATCCGCGTTATGGATTCGAAGGAGACGGAGGCGGAGTTCCATCCGCGGTTTGACGCGCACAGCAAGCGTTACGAGTATCATATCATAACCGGACCGGTAGCCAATCCGTTAGAGACGCGATATGCGCACTATGTTCGGGAGAAGCTTGATATTGAGGCAATGAAACGGATGGCCGAAGATTTCGTCGGCGAGCATGACTTTACGAGCTTCTGTGCGGCAGGTGCGCAGGTGAAGAGTAAGGTTCGTACGGTGAGCCTTGCGGAGGTTACCGAGCAGAACGGGCATATTGTGATTGCGGTTGAAGGTGACGGCTTTTTGTATAATATGATTCGGATTTTTGCGGGGACGCTGCTTGCTGCAGGACTGCATAGAATCGATGCCGGATCGATGCCAGACATTCTTTCGGCGAAGGATCGGTCGTTCGCCGGACCGACAGCACCGGCCTGCGGTCTGAAACTTTGCTTTATTCGCTACAAATAAAACAAAATAATACCGAAAGTCACATATAAAATGACAAAATGCAGAAAAATATCCGGAAAATCCGAAAACTTCTGTTGACATATCATTTTCCGTCAAGTATAATGCGGAAAGTGACTGAAATAAGTCGAACGAAAAGATAAACTAATAGGAGGTAAACCTATGAAGAGTTTTATGGCAGCTACCGCTGATGTAGAAAAGAAATGGTACGTTGTTGATGCGGCTGGTCAGACCCTTGGTCGTGTTTCTTCCGAAATCGCAAAGGTTTTGAGAGGAAAGAACAAGCCGATTTACACCCCTCATATCGATACCGGTGATTATGTCATCGTTATCAATGCAGAGAAGATTAAGGTTACCGGTAAGAAGATGGATCAGAAGATTTACTATGCACATTCTGATTATCCGGGCGGAATGAGAGAGACCTCTCTCCGCGAGATGCTTGCAAAGAAGCCCACTGATGTTATTACCCTTGCTGTAAAGGGTATGCTTCCGAAGGGACCTCTTGGCAGAAGCATGCTTACCAAGCTTCATGTATATGCAGGAGCTGAGCATCCTCATGCAGCACAGAAGCCTGAAGAGCTTAAGTTCTAATATTAGAAAGGAGATTTACGAATATGGCAAAGAATACTTCCAAATTCTATGGAACAGGTAGACGTAAGAGCAGCGTTGCCAGAGTATATTTACTTTCTGGTAAGGGCAACTTCACTGTTAACAAGAAAGAGCTTGACAACTTTTTTGGCCTTGATACCCTTAAGGTAATCGCACGTCAGCCTCTTGAACTCCTTGGTGTTGCTGACAAGTATGATGTTATCGTTACCGTACGCGGCGGCGGTTTCTCCGGTCAGGCAGGCGCTATCCGTCAGGGTATCGCTCGTGCACTTTGCAAGGCAGACATCGAGAATCGTCCTGCACTCAAGAAGGCAGGTTTCCTCACGAGAGATGCTCGTATGAAGGAAAGAAAGAAGTACGGTCTCAAAGCAGCTCGTAGAGCACCTCAGTTCTCTAAGAGATAATATTTGCTTACAAGTCCCGAAAACACTGGGTTTTCGGGACTTTTTCTTTTGTTTTTGAATCATCCATTTTGTTACGAAATTGCCTGAAATTCGGTGGACAAAGCGTGGTCAGAACCCCCATTTTTTCGCAAATGGGACAATTTTTGGGACAATTTCCAGTGCGATTTTCAGTGCATATTTCTACATAAATTTTATATCAGATGAGAACCAATTGACGTCTTGCAGATGATCTGCGGGGCGTCATTTTTTTATGCTCGAAACAGAGTGATCTCCGGAAGGGCTTCCGTCGTATCTTTTCTATTTCGTATATTCTTATGGGTTCATCTATTGGAATGGAGGATGAACCAATCTGCCGGTCAAGTCACACAAAATCATGCCAAAATAAAATTTTTTCAACTTTTTTTGCAGGGGGTGTAGCAAAATGGCCTTTCTCGATGGCTATACATTAGAGGGATATTTCACAGACCTCGAAATTGAACCTTGAAAATTGCATAGTTCAGTTCATCAGAACGTTCCCTTACCTGGGAGCCGAACCTATAGGTGCGCCATGATCCGTACGGTAGCGATTAAACTTATATAGGAAAGTAGACGAGCATGATAAACGTGGCGTACACCGCTGCAAGGATTAAACCAATATTCGCGGCGACTTTGCGGTCACCTTCACACTCATTTTGAATACCTGCTGTCATCATGATAAAACCTATAGGTAAAATCAGGCAGACAAAGAAGTAGCCCGTAGGAAAATTGATCATCAGAAACAATGCAAACAGAAATACTGTTACAGTTACAATTGATGAGCCTACTTTTGAAATAATCTTGTTCAGATCCATTTAATATCTCTCCTTAAAACTCGATTTGTCATCGTCTATAAAATAAGAATTCGTAATATATAGAGTGAAGGGGTTACCACCTCTTCGCTCTTTTGGTATAT
>JAKSPO010000001.1 GCA_024404675.1 Lachnospiraceae bacterium | reverse complement strand
GTTCGGAATGGAAACTGTATGATATATCCGTTTGATGTGAATACACGAGGAGAATTGACGAATAGTGCATACACAGAGAATGGGTTCTATTTGGATTTCGCAAATTCTCATTATCTGGACATGAATATCAAGAGGGAAGTATATGCTGACGGAGCTGATGGACTAACCGAGGATGTTCGCTTTAACAAGCCGGCAAAAGAAGGCGAAAAGTTTACTGATGAAGGTATATACACAATAACTGCTTATAACAAGTTTACGAACCAGACAACCACGAAGGTGATTTATGTTGGAACAAATCAGGTGGTGAAGGCGCATGTAGTAACAGGAATATCGTTTAATGAGATTAAGCAGAGAATGGATCAAGGCTATACGATTTCTGAAGACGGTACACTGGTAGAACCACTTCAGACCGTAACCCCAATTGTTATTGAGCAGTCCGATCCGGATATTGAGAATGGAGGCAGTCAAAGAGATATCAATAAAGACAGTGATAGTAGTGAAGTTGATTCTTCTGAAACATCAAATACCTCCGGATGGATTATTTTCATATTAATAGCCATTGCCGTATTGGTATGTGTCGGGGGAAGTGTTTGGAAGGCACTAAAACGAAAAAAGGCAATAGATGCAGCTACTGAAGAAAGCAGTACGCCGATAGTGTCGCAAGACAATACGGAAGGAGGACAAAACGAATGAAAAAGATTGTTGCATTAGTATTGTCGCTTTCTATATTATTGGTAGCTTGTGCTCCGCAAGGCGCTAACAATAGCGCAAAGCGAAACAATTCAAAAGAAAAAGTGAACCAGAAGGATATTCCGGCTGAAGAAATGGGAGACGATACTCCTTATGAATATCACGTGGAGTTTGCATCACTCAATGATGAGAGCTTAAAACGTTATGTTCATGATTCTCTGTACAATGAAATGGTTAATGCTATAGACAGTGACCAGTATTTTATTGAAGGAATTGAGATTACTTACATTTCGAAAGAATATATACAGGAACTCGACTATAATTCGCGACAGAATATCTTTTTTGGCTTCACGTTGGCAGAATTGGACGAGTATTTTCAGGGGCAGAAATATGTGTTTACCGTTGGAGAAGATGGACAAACTACGGTAAAAGCATTTGAGGGATATGACGATACTTTTGAAAAAGCTCTTAAGAATGTAGCAATAGGAAGTGGAGTTATTTTGGTGTGTGCAACTATCTCACTTGTGTCGGGAGGATTAGGAGCTCCTGCTGTAAGCATGATTTTTGCGGCATCAGCGAAGACTGGTACTATCTGTGCACTTAGTATGGGAGCCCTCGGTGGTATTGCAGCTGGAGCAGTAACCGGTATAAAGACACAAGATATGAGTGAAGCGCTCAAGGCTGCAGCGTTATCGGGATCAGAAGGATTCAAATGGGGTGCTATTATTGGTGCTGTCTCCGGTGGCGCAAATGAGGCTATTGGATTAAAACAAGCAACAAGGAGTGGATTGACGATGAATGAAGCGGCTATGATTCAAAAAGAAGCAAAGTATCCGCTTGATGTTATCGGTGAAATCCATACTATGGATGAATATCAGGCTTTGAAAGTTGCTAATGCAAAACCGATAATGATTAATGGAAAAACAGCATTGTTACGGCAAGATATTGACCTGAATCTTCTTGACGACTATGGAAGGACGAATTTGGCACGTATGCAACAGGGATTGGCACCACTGGATTCTACAGGTACTCCTTTCGAATTACATCATATAGGTCAAAGCAGTGATGCTACATTAATAACATTAACAAAAAAGGAGCATGATAACGCGGCTTTGCATGGATTCAAATTGACCTCTGAGATTGACAGACCTGAGTTTGCCAAAGTTAGAAAAGAATTTTGGAAATCTGCAAGCGCCATATTGGGAAAGGGGTGAGCTACAGATGAAATTTTGTGACTTTTTGGAAAAGCAGGATGGTCTTGTTATGTCCGGGGGTAAAGATGAGGACAGTATTTCAGAAGCGGAGAATATTCTGAGAGCGCCCTTTGCAGATGAATATAAATCATATCTTCGGAAGTATGGTGCTGTGTCTTATGACGGGCATGAGCTCACTGGTTTGATTCGATCAAAACGATTAAATGTAGTTGATTGTACAATCAAGCAACGGGAAGAAAACGATTGTATCTTGCCAGATATGTATGTTGTCGAGAATCTTGGCATTGATGGAATTGTTGTACTTCAAGCAAGTAATGGTAAGGTTTATATGCTGTATTCCTACGATAATGAAATCAGGGAAGTTGCAAATTCATTATTGGAATACTTACAAAAAGGATAGATACAGTATTATATGAATGGATTAGGCGGAGTCAAAATTTTATGACTTCGCCTTTATTTTTGGGAGGAGATCATGAGGCAGCATTTGTTTGTTGATATGGATGGAACCTTAGCCGAGTTCCATCCAGCGATGTGAAGGCCGATTATGATAATGCTGCCGCGTTGGAGGCTGCGCTGAATGGCGGAACCGATGTGGTAGGAAAGACCGCTAAGATAACCTGCGGTGAAATCATCCCGGACAGCGCATTGGGATACAATATCACTGCAGGCGAGCATCTGAATTTTGTAACCGAGAAGAAGGCAAAGGCAAAGCAGGGAGACGTAATCACAGTGAAGGTAACGAAGGTTACGGATTTCCTTGGGTCCTGGATTATTGCATATGACAGGGTTGATTAGCATTTCCACCTAATTCTGTAACAATAGAACCGAATACGAGCGCCGGTTCGGAATCCTTGCGATTTTGAACCGGCGCTTTTTGTGCGAACACTATTGACACTAGTTCGGTCAACCGATATATTTATAGAAAAGGAGGGGAACTTGATGATTATAAATGACTTACTTGAGAAAGAGAATATGTCTAGATATCGCTTAAGCAAAGAAAGCGGAGTAGCAATGACTACTATTACCGATATCTGCAGTGGGAAAGCAGATATTGATAAATGTGCAGCGGGTACTTTGCATAAGATTGCTAAGGTTTTAAGGGTGTCGGTTGATTCCATACTTGAGAATAACGCGGCAGAAAAGTCGGACTACAGGTGTTCCTTTGAAACCTTTAAAAGTAATACCTGTCATCATGTGAAGGATATGGGTGACCTTGACTTTATTATTGAAACGCTTGAGACGGATGCGGTACGTAAGCTTTATGAGCGCAGCTGGTATAGAGAAGCATTATATTTGTTGGCGATGCTTGATTACTTGTCCAGAATGAATGGTATTCCCATCTGCACGAATTACAATGATATTCGTTCTCAGAAACTTGAGAAACCATATTTCCCTGCCGGTGTTGTAGTATCATATGCAGCAACAGGAGATGAAAGCATAAAAGAAAAGGCATTAGCAGATGCTATCCCTGAATTTATACGATTTAATATTGTAGAAAGTGAGGTGCGAAATGTCTGCTGATAAGCCTTTTACAAAAGAAAATCTGGATAGCTATCTAAAGGAACTGGCAAAGGAGTTTCGTAAAAAGAACGGAAATAGAATGCTTGCGGAGATTATACTCCTCGGAGGGGCATTCAAAGTACTATAAGTCCTTTTCGAATATATTGCAGATAAGAACAGTATATGCTGAGTATTTGGTAGCTATGAAACTTATGGCGGGTCGCCAATATAAGAATGATTTATCTGATATCGTTGGGGTATTGATTGAGCAGGAGGAACGAGATGAGCCACTGAGCTTTGAAAAAATCCAGAAGGCTGTAGTCGATTTATACGATTCATATGACAAGATACCAGAAGCGCCTAGAACTGTTATTGCGTCTGTATACAAGAAAGAAAATTTGCATGCATTTTACAAGCAGTGTAGAGAACTTGAACAGGAGAATAAAGATGTTTTAGTCGGATTTCAAGAGGATTATCCGGGAGTACTTAATGGCGATAAGCTTGCTGATGTTTTGAAAGCCGCCAAAGCAAAAAAGAACCAAAATATATAGGTGGAATATTTACATTTTTTGAAGAAGGGACCTTCGCGGAACCTGACAACAAAAATTATCAAATGCAACAATTTGACAACGAATGTGATAGATTAAGACGATAGGTAAATGGAATAATTCTCGTAGATGGATATAGGCTTTCTGTTTGTTCTTTTGAAATCGATGTGATCAAAATATTTTTCCCTTGACATAAATAGGAATATCTGATATTTTATAATGATTTATCGGACGACCGGTAGATGAAAGGGCATGGGCGAAGAAAGGATATATTGTATGCAGCATGATTTTCATTACGTTTCAAAACGGGAATATTCTCCGGTTAAAGAACATCTCTGGAACATGATTCATGAAGTTCAGAAAGACTTAAGAAAAGACTATTTTACGTTTCAGTTTGTACCTGTTGGAAGTTCATCCAGGAATATGATTACGCGTGATAAAAAGAGTAATGTTGGTTACGATTTTGATATAAACCTTTATCCGAATGTAGGCTTTGATGAGTATTCGCCAAAAGAATTGCGAACGATAATCACAAAGGCATTTAATAAATTAGCAGCCAAGTATGGATATAGTCCTTGCGAAGATAGTACGAGGGTAATTACTCTCAAGGTTAAGGATAGAGAAAACAGCAAAATACTTCATAGCTGTGATATGGCAATTGTATTGTATGATGAATATGAAGCTCCTTGGTATATACAATGTCGAAAAAATGGGGATAAGAAATATTATGAAAAACAGCTGATGCCAGATCCGGATGAGCTCGAAGAAAAAATAGCGTGGATAAAGAATAATGATTTGTGGGATGAAGTGAAAAATATGTATAAAAATCTGAAAAATCATAATACCAATCCTGATCGAAAATCTCGTTCGATGTTTGCTGAGGCAATTAACAATATTTATAACGAGTACTAATTGGTGCGATACCGCTTGAGTTTATCAGGCGGTATTTTTTTATGGAGAGAACATGGCAGCAACAATTCTTGGTTTGTGGCATTGTTATATTAGGTCAAAAAACAAAGACATATATCAACGGGGTTATGAATGAAAATAAAATTTTGAAATTTTGAAGTTTATGAGTGAGTTTTAAAAAATAAGTAGACAAATATGGCATATTGATATATAATAAAAGCACTAAAAAGACAGAAATGGCGTGATATTATGAATAACAAAAAAGATTGTCGGGAATATATTAAAGAATTAGGTCAAAAAATAAAGGCATATAGAATCATGAAAGAAATGTCTCAGCAGGATTTGGAGGATAAAACAGGTGTTTCTAAGAGAAGCATATCCAGATTAGAACAAGGAGAATCTGTTCAGGTTGATAATTTGTTCAAAATACTTTTGGCATTAGAGCTTGGAGATAATATAGAATTATTGGTTCCGGATCAAACGAAAAGACCAAGTTTTTATCTTGAGAAAACAGCGGATAAACCGAAAAGAGTCCGTAAAAAAATTGAAAAAAGCGAGTTTAAATGGGGGGATGAACAGTGAATACTACAGCAGAAGTGTATTTGTGGGGGACACGAATAGGAATTATTCATCAGGATATTGCAAAGTCGTATGCTTCTTTTGAATATGATAAGGACTTTGTAAAAAGTGGAATAGAAGTTGCTCCGCTTCGCATGCCGCTTGCCGGAAATATATACGAATTCCCCGGAATGGTCGGCGAACCATTTTATGGAATGCCAGGTCTTGTTGCAGATTCGCTTCCTGATAAATTCGGTAACGCAGTGATAGAACAGTGGCTTATGTCATTAGGAAAATCATTATCTGATTTTACAGCAATCGATAGGTTATGTTATACGGGAAAGCGCGGAATGGGCGCACTGGAATATGTACCGGCAAGTACTGATATAAAGGATATAGATGAAAGTATCAATGTGAAAGAGATGGTAAAGTTTGCATCAGATATATTAGCTAATCGAGAAGATATATCTTTGAAGGCAGATGATAATCTAACATATGCACAGCTTGTGCAGGTTGGAAGCTCCGCAGGAGGAGCCAGAGCAAAAGCAGTTATTGCCTGGAATGAGGAGACTAACGAAGTAAGGTCCGGACAAACACAGGTGGGTGCGGGATATGATTATTGGCTAATGAAGTTTGATAATGTTTCAAAAAATGGTGATCATGGTCTTGAAGATAAGCCGGAATATACTTTAATAGAATACGCTTATTATCTTATGGCAAAAAAGGCCGGAATAACAATGAGTGAGTGCAGGATATATGAAAGCGAAGGGGATCATCATTTTATGACAAAGCGTTTTGATCGTGTGGATGGCAAAAAGCTTCATATGCAGTCTCTGGGTGCTTTGGCACACATTAGCTATCAGGAGCCGGGAGTATGCGGATACGAGCTGGCTGCTATGTACATGAAGGAACTGGGCATTTCTTATAAAGAGATTGAACAGTTTTATCGTAGGATGGTTTTTAATTGTCTCGCTGTTAACCAGGATGATCATGTTAAGAATATCTCGTTTATTATGGATAGAACCGGTAAATGGTCACTTTCACCGGCATATGATATTACCTTTTCGTACAATCCTACAAATAAATGGCTTAGGGCTCATCAGATGTCAGTAAATGGAAAGACTTTGGGAATAGGCTATCCGGATTTGATGGAGGCTGGTAACAAAATGGGAATAAAGGCACGTCGAGGTAAAGATATTATCAGTGAAGTTGAAGCGGCAATTGCCGAATTCCGGGTAATTGCTAATCAGGTTCATATAAAAGAAAAGACATTCGAATATATCAACAAGGTTATTAATGAGAATAAGATTTTGAAGTAGCGGAGGAGCAGTCAGGGAAAAAGGAGGAGAAGAGTCTATGAGAACAATAGTTGCTGTAAATGCAGGACCCAGAACCGGATGTAGAGTTGGATTTTCGCTTTGCGTGGTGTATAATGGCATTCAATGGGACCACTGATTGAGTGAATAATGGTGGCAGGAGGTATTATGAATAAGAAGAATTATTTCCTCGGGCAGCTTGAGGACATTGCGTTTGTAGTTATATTTACAAGGTACAAGGACAAATGGGTGTACTGCTGGCACAAGCGCAGACAGAGCTTTGAGCATCCCGGCGGACATGTGGAGGCCGGCGAGACGGCGATGCAGGCGGCAAAGCGTGAATTGTATGAAGAAACCGGAATCACGGATTGCGAGATGATTCCGCTTTGGGATTATGAGCAGATCTGGGACGACGGAATCGGCCGCAATAACGGCAGGGTGTATGTTGCAATCGCGCATTCACTTGGTGAGCTGCCCGAAAGCGAAATGGCGAAGATTGAGCTTTTCGACACAGTACCCGACAACTATACCTACAGCAGAGAAGAAGAGCTCAAAGACCTTGATACGATCAAAAGGATACTTAAGGCGTATGAGTAGGGAGGGGTTGAGAATTAGAAGTTCTCTTTCCCACAACCCTGTTGTATTTTTCCCGCGAATCTGCGATAATGATTTTTGAAGCATAACATCAATTACAGGGGGTGTTTTTCAATGAAGAAAACTATGACCTTTTTGGCCGTGGTGGCACTGTTAGCGACCATGATGGCAATGTTTGCACAGGCGGAGGAGCCGGGTGTCGGCGAGACCTTCTTTCCGGACGGAAAGATCAGCACACCGGGCGCGCCGTATGTGGTTTATGAGGACCGGTATGATGACGGAGAGCCCAAGATTGCAAGCACGCAGCTGTTCTTCGACGTTCCGGAAGATCTGCTTTCGTTAAATGCGGAGTATGCTCTGCTTGGAGAGGAAGCATTTTGCGAGAAGTATCACACGGCTTTGCGCGGTGGGTACCGTGAGGCTCTGCGCTCCTGCATCCAGATTGATACCCGATTCGACGACGGCCCGTGGCTTTCCGAAAGCGGCAACTGGGATGCTTTTGATTACGGCGAGAATATGGAATGCGCCAATCTGAATTATCGTCTCGAGATCGGTCGATATATGGACGAGACCAGCAAGCTGTTCCATTTTGAGCAGAGCTGGCTTGTTTACAACGAGGTAGAGAATGAGAACAACGCATTTCTGCAGCCCTATCTGAGATCCTTCCAAAACGGTGATGATATCGGATATCAGCTTGACACGGAGAATCACACATTTTCCTATCGAATTCGATTCATCGTGTATACCAACAACGGTGACGATCTTGACGAGGGACAGGAACCCTTCCGGTGCGCGAGCGACTGGTCGCCGGCTGCGTCTATCGGACGTGAGGGCACACAGGAGACGCTTGTAAAGCCTGCGAAGGTTGAGGCGCCGGTTCTGTCTGATTTTAAGCTGATCAAGAATGAAGACAACGGTGTCGAGGCCCGTTACTATGTGGAATTCACGAAGGGCACCTATGACAGCATCAAGTATTTCTCCGCAGTTGAGGACTATTTCGAGCCGTTCTACATCGAGTCGCAGATTCGTGTGAACAACGGTGAGTGGGTTGACACCTACACGGCCAATGCAGCCGATCTCTGTGGCGGTTATCGTTCGACCGACTCCAATGAGGTTGAGATTACGATGGACAGCGTGGTGGAGATTCGTGTGAGGATCGTATGCAGCGCCATGGACGGAACTGTTTCCGAATGGTCGAATATTGTTGGCAATAAGCCGGAGGCTGAAATCACACCGGCTGCTCCGACCGAGGAGAAGCCTGAGGAGCCGACGCCCACGCCGACAGAGGCACCGACCGTGAAGCCGGAACCTGAGAAGGACAAATGCAAGGTATGCGGCATCTGCCCCGTGCAGCCGCTTGGCATCTGCTTATTCATCTGGATTGCGATCATCGTCGTATTGATTGTTGTTGTCCTGATTGTAGTGAAGAGCAGAAAGGACAAGGACGAAAAGGGCGAGAAGAAATAGGCCGATTAAGGACAGAAGAGGGTTGTGGAAACACAGCCCTTTTTTACAGAATATGAACCGATTTGCGATAAAAGGTATGTCCCTTCGCAAGCATGCTCTGGGCAAGACCGGCACGTTGTTTCGGCTTCGAAGCCTTTCAGCTGGCGCACGATGCCTTGCTGAAGCTTCTTTGATTGCACATTTAACTGTATATTCTTTCTGGCAACGGGCGGCACAGGCTGCGCATGGAAGCGGAGCAGATGCCGCCCTTTCCCTTGAAAACTCTGCTATTTTATGCTACAATGGAAGCGGTTGAGGCTTGCGGATATGGTCCGCACCGCTATCTGCGGAGAGCCTTTTGGGAGGAATAGTATGTACGATGTATTGATTATCGGGGCAGGCCCCGGAGGTATATTTACGGCTTACGAGCTGATGGAGAGAAACAGCAGTCTTAAGGTAGCCGTTTTTGAGATGGGACACGAGCTTAAGAGGCGTGTGTGCCCGATTGACGGCGATAAGGTGAAGTCCTGCATTCACTGTAAGAGCTGCTCGATTATGAGCGGTTTCGGCGGCGCAGGTGCCTTTTCTGACGGCAAATACAATATTACCAACGACTTCGGCGGCACGCTTCACGAGTACATCGGCAAGAAGACCGCCATCGAGCTGATGGAATATGTTGACAAAATCAACCTTCGCTACGGCGGAGAGGGAACGAAGCTTTATTCCACTGCCGGAACCGGTATTCGCAAGGCTTGCATGCAGAACGGCCTGCACCTTTTAGATGCATCGGTTCGTCACCTCGGTACGGATATCAATTACATTGTGCTGCAGCATCTTTATGATTACCTGAAGGACAAGGTGGAGTTTCATTTTGACTGTGCGGTAGAGAAGGTGGAGAAGCTTACCTCCGGCTATCGCCTTCATTGTACGGACGGTACCTTCGAAGGCGGCAAATGTGTTATCTCGGCCGGTCGTAGCGGAAGCAAATGGATGGAGCAGGTTTGTAAGGACCTCGAGATCGAAACCAATTCGAACCGCGTGGATATCGGTGTCCGCGTTGAGCTTCCCGCAGATATATTCTCACATCTGACCGATGAGCTGTACGAAAGTAAGATCGTATATCGTACCGAAAAGTATGAGGATCTTGTCAGAACCTTCTGTATGAACCCGAAGGGTGCGGTTGTTAATGAGAACACGAACGGCATCGTTACCGTTAACGGACATAGCTACGAGGATCCTGCGAAGCAGACGAAGAATACGAACTTTGCCCTTCTGGTGGCGAAGCATTTTTCGGAGCCCTTTAAGGATTCGAACGGCTACGGCGAGAGCATCGCAAGGCTCAGCAATATGCTTGGCGGCGGTGTAATCGTGCAACGCTTCGGCGATCTGGTGCGCGGCCAGAGAAGTACCGAAAAGCGTATTGCGGAATCCTTTACCGTACCGACGCTTACGGCAGCGGCAGGAGATCTGAGTCTGGTGCTTCCGAAGCGAATTCTTGACGGTATCATCGAAATGATTTACGCACTTGATAAGGTTGCGCCGGGAACGGCCAACGACGACACGCTTCTGTACGGTGTCGAGGTCAAGTTCTACAACATGGAGGTTTCCGTGGATCAGAATCTTATGACACGTCACGAGGGTCTTTACGTAATCGGAGACGGAAGCGGTATCACGCATTCGCTTTCCCACGCGTCCGCAAGCGGCGTGTATGTGGCAAGACAGATCGTCGGATAGGAGGAAGCCTTTGCAGAAACAGGCTATGACGAGCGGAGCACCGTGGAAGCATATTATCAGGTTTGCGCTTCCGGTGTTGCTTGGATCATTGTTACAACAACTCTATAATACGGTCGATGCGATCATCGTCGGACAGTTCTCGAGCGAAGAGGCCTTGTCGGCGGTCGGAACTACCGGTACCTTTACCTTCTTCTTCCTTGCAATTGCGCTCGGTCTTTCGGCCGGCAACGGTGTTGTTATCGCACAGCATTACGGCGCTGGCGATGAGGAGGGTGTCAGACACAATGCTTCGACGGGAATTCTGTTCCTGCTGTCGCTTGGTGTTCTGGCAGCAGTGGCAGGTGCCTTGCTTGCGCGTCCCGCGTTCAAGCATGTTCTTTCCGTGTCGGACAGCATATTAGATCAGACCGTACAGTATTTTTCGATTTACGCGCTCGGACTTGTCTTTCAGTACGGCTACAATATCTTTGCGTCGATTCTTCGGGCAGTGGGAGACAGTAAAGCGACTTTGTATTTTCTGCTGATTTCCTCGGTTGTCAATGTCCTGCTTGACTACCTTTTTGTGGCAATCTTCCACTGGGGTGTAGTCGGTGCGGCGACGGCAACGGTCATCGCGCAGATCGGTTCGCTTACGGCAGCATTTCTCTACATGCGAAGCCGTTATCCGATATTCCGTTTCGGACTGCATGAGTATGTCTGGGACTGGCACGCGATTATGAAGACGATTCGAATCGGTATGCCGATTTCCCTACAGCTTGTAATCGTTTCGGTCGGACTTACTTTTATCCAGAGAGCCGTGAACGAGTTCGGAAAGGTTATGACGGCGTCCTTTACGGTCGGCAATCGAATCGAGCAGTACATAAACCTTCCCTGCAACGCCATCCAGACAACGCTTGCAACCTACACCGGACAGAATGTCGGTGCCGGTAAGGAGGAGCGCGTGACGAAGGGGGCGCACCAGGGATTATTGCTTTCCGTTACGGCAACGATTGTCATCTCCGTTGTGATATGGTTTTCGGCGGACAAGGTGGCCGGCTGGTTCGGCCTTAGCGATGCGGCGATGAAATATTGTCTGCCGCATATCAAAACGGTTGTCTTTATTAATATTATTCTTTCGATGTACATTCCCCTGTTCGGTGTCTTTCAGGGAACGGGGCACAGCGGCTTTCCGGCTATTGTCGCAAGCTGCGCGCTCGGTGTCAGAGTATTTGTAACATATCTGTTTCGTTACAGCTCGTTCTTTGGCTACACGATCATATGGTGGAACGGCCTGTTCGGCTTCGGAATCGGTTTCTTGGTAACCTGGAGCTTCTTTCTGAGCGGAGCATGGCGAAGAAGAGGGGCTTAAGCGCCTATCGCGCATAGCCTGTCGGCTCATTCGGGCTGATAGCAATATATTTTTGAGGGAGGAATAGAAATGGCAGAAGTAATTTTATATGCACAGAACTTTGAGGAAGAGGTCATGCACAGTGATAGACCGGTGCTTGTGGATTTCTGGGCACCCTGGTGCGGTCCGTGCAAGATGCTTGCACCGGTGCTTTCGGAGATTGCTGCGGAGCACCCGGAGATTAAGGTCTGCAAGGTAAATGTTGACGAGAACATGGAGCTTGCGGAGCAGTATCGCGTTACGAGCATTCCGTTACTGTCGTACTTTCGAGACGGCAGGGTAGTGGATTCCATGCGTGGCCTTCAGCCGAAGAGCGCAATCCTTGAGATGCTTAACGAGTAGTATCCATTTGTAAAAAAGACGGGCTCCGGACAATGAAAAGCATTGTCGGAACCCGTTATTTCTTTATGCGCTTAACGCTATTCGTCCATCGAAAGGGCGTCGGCTTTTTTCCAGCTGTGCATCATGATGTAGGCTGCCATCGATTCGGCACTGGTGCCGACCGAGAGAAAATGCGGGCAGCCGCACACCTCGTGGATGATACCGTAATCGTCCACATACTGATCCATCGTAGCAACGACCTTGTCGGCGCAGGGAAGATAGTCCTTAGAAAGCCAGCCGCTGTGGCAGCCCCGATAGACTGCGGCAGCCATCATCATGGCGGAAGCACCGTCAACGAAGGAATCCTCCTCGTTTAAGATGTCATGAAACCGTCCGTCCGGAAGCTGATAGCGAAGCATCGCATCCAGAATGTTACGAAACAGTAGCTGCATCGGCTCAGTGTCGAGGGTGTCGTTTGCAATGTCGATTACGGAAGCGATGCCAAGAAGTGCCCAGCCGTTGCCGGTAGCCCAAAGCTTCTCACGAACGAAGCGGCCGCTTCCGGCGTCATAGATATGGTTTAAAAGTCCGGTTTCGGGGTCCTTCAGGTAGGAAACCATACCTTCAATCTGCGTCATAGCCTCGCCCGGGTAGCCCATATAAGCTAAGAAGGGCGGTGCCATATAGATGGAGTCGACCCAGATCTGATTGGGCGAGAAGCCCTCATGGAGGCTTACTTCGTTATGGCAGAGAATGTGCTTTCGTGTCTTTGGTGCGATGTGCAGAAGGTAGTAAAGCATACGGTCCGCAGCCTCCTTGTAGAAGGCATCTCCGGTGATTTCGTACGCCTTTCGCACCATGATTCCCGAAGAGGCGGGATCGGTTACGGCAATGTTATCATTGATGACAGCCAATCGACCGTCCTTCTGCTGCCGAAGAACCGCGTCGTGCGCCATAGCAATGGCGGTCGTGATATCGCCACTTTCATAGATCGCCTGCATGCAGACGCCCTGCTCCCAGGGATAGCGCTGTACGCTGAGCATGGCAAGCTTTACCGAATCAAGTCTGTTTTTCATAGCATCCTCCGTAGTCTTATTACAGTAAGCATAAGGGAGCGGACGGTGCTTGTCAACCGCCATATGAAACTATTTCAATTAATGGAGAGAATAGGACAAAACCTGTTTACGGATTGTACGTTTTTTGTTATAATACTATCCGAGAAGTCCCACGAAGCTGTTGACGGCAGAGTTTTTCGGTATTTCACACATCGTCGGGGTGACTTTATTCTATCCAGGAGGATATTTTTATGAGAGATATTGTTATTTCGACCGAAACCAATTCCGATCTGTCGCAGGCATTTCTGAAGGACAACGGCATTCTTGTAATCCCTCACTACTACAATGTTGAGGAAACCTTTTACGGCGAAGAGGGCAACTGCCTGACCATCAAGGAGTTCTATGACGAGATGAGAGCCGGCAAGAAGGTTGGTACTGCTGCCAGCAACCCCGCTGTCATCTTGGAGAAGTTCACCGAGATTGCTAAGCAGGGTAAGGATATTATTCATATCAGCTTCTCCTCGGCACTTTCCGGCGGATGCCAGAACATCATTAACGGCGCGAACGAGGTTATGGAGGAGTATCCGGATTGTAAGATTATCGTAATCGATACCCTTTCCGCTTCCCTTGGTGAGGGCCTGATGATTAAGGTTGCAGCTGACCTTAAGGCTGAGGGTAAGAGCATTGATGAGATTGCCGATGCAGTTCGCGAGCTTTGCCCGCATATCAGCATTCAGTTTACCGTTGACGATCTGGAGTATCTGTACCGCGGCGGCAGACTTTCTAAGACCAGTGCGGTTCTTGGAACAATCATCAATCTGAAGCCTGTGCTTCACATCAATGACGAGGGTAAGCTTGTACCGGTAGCTAAGGTTAGAGGCCGTAAGAAGGCGCTTGCAGCTATGCTTGACAATATGGAGGCTAAGCTTGGTTCCTATAAGGACAAGCAGGTATTCATCGGTATTCTCCACGGCGATTGCGAGGAGGATGCATTGCAGCTTAAGGATATGATTGAGAAGCGCTTCGGCTATCAGGAGTATGTGATTGAGCCGATCGGACCGAGCATCGGTGCTCATTCCGGCCCCGGAACACTTGGTCTTGTATTCCTTGGCGATGCAAGATAATATTGACTTTAAGGTGCGCTTCGGCGCACCTTTTTTGCTTCTCATAGAAAGCTTTCGCTACTTGGAAAGAATATTACATATATTTGCCGGGAAATGATAAGGAATGCGATGGTTATTTGCCGTAAGACAAGGTATAATCGGTTATCAGTGAAATACGTCATAGAAAGGGATATGTATGAAGAAGATTTATAAGCGAATTATTATGTCCGTCCTCGGTGTTATCATCGGCGGCATCAGTGTGGCAATTTTTAAGACCGCAGCATACGGTGTTGACCCGTTTCAGACCTTTATGGCCGGCCTTGACAAGCTGATTCCCATTAAGTTCGGCACACTTTACGTGATTGCCAATGCGGTGCTTTTAAGCTTTGCCTTGATTTTCGACAGACATTACATCAACCTGGCAACCTTTATCAACCTGTTCTTCCTTGGGTATGTTACCCAGTTCACCTTTGATTTTCTTTCGAAGGTTCTCCCGAACCCGAGCGCCGCAGTTCGGATTGCCTGCCTGATTATCGGTATTGTCGTAATCTGCTTCGGTTCGGCGCTTTATATGACGGCGGACCTCGGTGTATCTACCTACGATGCAGTTGCCCTGATTATCAGCAATACCTGGAAGAAGGGACAGTTCAAGTATATCCGTATCGCAACCGATCTGGTTTGTGTCATAGTCGGTGTCGGTCTCTTCTTACTTGGCGGCGGAGGCTTCCGTGCGATACCGACGATTGCGGGAATCGGCACGATTATCACCGCATTTTTCATGGGACCGTTGATTGAGTTTTTCAACAAAAAGGTGGCAAGACCTCTTTTGAAGGATTGATTCTTCGGAATATTCAAAAAGGGAATGCCATTTGACGGTTTGGTATTTCCTTTTTTATTGAGTTTTTGTATAATAAGAGTGGTTGTGATGTGTCAGAGATGACCGGAAAGAAGAGAGGGAACGGATATGGTTTACAATAATGTTTTGGAGGCGGTCGGACATACCCCGATGATTCGCCTCAATAAGCTTGTGGATAAGGACAGTGCACAGATTCTTGTCAAGTTCGAGGCGCTGAATGTCGGCGGCTCCATTAAGACGAGAACCGCGCTGAATATGATAGAAGAGGCTGAGCAGGAGGGTCTGATTCATAAGGACACGATCATAGTTGAGCCTACAAGCGGCAACCAGGGAATCGGTCTTGCGCTTGTAGGAGCAGTCAAGGGATACCGCACGATCATCATTATGCCCGACTCGGTCAGCGAGGAGCGCAGAAAGCTGGTACGTCATTACGGAGCCGAGGTGAAGCTGATTCACGACGCCGGCGATATCGGCGCCTGCATCAACGAGTGCCTGCAGACCGCGCTTTGCATGCAGAGGAAGGACCCGAGAGTGTTCGTACCGCAGCAGTTTGCTAACCGGAACAACACGATGGCACACAAGAAGCATACCGCGCTCGAGATTATGGAGCAGGTTGCGGGACCGATTCACGGCTTCTGCTCGGGCATCGGTACCGGCGGAACCATTACCGGAATCGGAGAGGTGCTGAAGGCGCAGTACCCGGACATCGAGATTTGGGCAGTTGAGCCGGAAAATGCGGCGATTCTTGCGGGCGGTACCATCGGCACACACATCCAGATGGGAATCGGCGACGGCGTTATCCCGGATATTCTGAACCAGAATATCTACGATGATATTTATATCATCAAGGACAGTGAGGCACTTGAGACAGCGAAGCGCCTGGCAAAGGAAGAGGGCCTGATGTGCGGCATCTCAAGCGGTACCAACGTGGCAGCAGCGCTGAAGCTTGCGAAGAAGCTCGGACCGGGCAAGACGGTTGTGACCGTGCTTCCGGATACGGCTGAGAGATATTTTTCTACTTCTCTGTTCGGAGAGTAGGTGAATATAGAGGGGTTATATAACACATTTGTTCAAAGAAATCGGGGTGGTTTTATGAAGAACAGATATTGGGGATTGGGTGTTATTCTTGTTACGTTACTTACATTTGTGATGAACTGCGGCGCGATGGCGGCGGAGCAGTCGTACGTACCGGATGATACGTCCTGCCCGACGGGCGGACTTGAAGCGCCGGAGGTATATACGGTTGATGTGCCGAGAGGCGAGCTTCCCGCCGGAATCAGCCTTTACGGACTGAAGCCTTCGGAGCGGGATATCCTGCTTGAGGTGTCCTCGATGATTAAAGAGGCCTTACTTGAGGGCGAGCGGACGATTTATCTACTTCCGTATTCCCTTCTTAAGGACGATTATCCGACCCTTCTTGGAATCCGCAGCTACTGCCCGTACATCGACGGAAATCTTGTCAAGGCAACGGTTTACATTACCGGCTCAAACCCTGTCTATATTTATAGCATCGAGCTTACGGTCAATGCTTCTAAGGCGCAGCTTACGGAGATGTTTGAGCGGATTGATCAGAAGCTCGCGTATTACAGACAGGCAGCCGCTAAGGGTAGAAACGATATGGAGAAGCTTCTTCTGCTTCATGACGAAATCGCCGACACCTGCAGTTATGATTACAGTCTGATTCCGGAAAGTCACTACAGCGGTTATATGCTTTTAAACGATACCGGCGTCTGTCAGGCGTATGCCAATCTGTACGCGTATCTGTTACATACCATGGGGATGGAATGCTATCTTGTGGATTCGACAGCGATGAACCATGAGTGGAATGCCGTAGAGCTTGACGGAGCCTGCTATCATGTGGATATTACCTGGGACGACACGAGCGCAGGACGATATCCCGGCGCCATCGGACACGGATATTTTCTTGTCAGCGATTCGGCCTTCACGGAGGTGCGCGGCGGAACGAAGAATCACCACAGCTGGGAATCGCTAGTTGCCTGCAATGCAACAAAATACGATAATGCCTTCTGGTGGGGCTCGAACGGCGGCGCGTTGAGCAGGATTCTTTTACTCGACAATCAGGCGTACTTTATGGAGAAGGACGGCCTGAAAAGCGTTTCCATGGAGACCGGTGCGAAGACAACGCTTGTCGGGCTTTCCCGTACCTATGTCTTCGGTGCAAACTCTTATTATGCAAGGAATTTCTCCGCGCTTTTCTATTGGGACGGCCGGATTTATTACAGCACGCCGACCTCGGTCGTTGCATACGATCCGCAGACCGGCGCGAAGGAGACGGTATATACGATTGATCCGCAGAGCGAGCAGGGCTATCTCTACGGCCTTTCGAGAAGCGGAAGAGACATTCTGTACGCCATCAAGGCGGATGCGAATACGGACGGTCGAACGGTAAGAGTCGAAGCCTTTCTTACCGAGGAGGAAGCAGAGGAGCCTTCGCTTTCCGGTCTGATTCGCGGTATGAGTCTTTCGATGTATGCCGATGCAAGGCTTGGAATGAATTTCTATATAGCGATAAATGGTTCCCCCGCGGAATATACGGTTCATTATGCCGTTAAGGGCAGTGAGACTTCGCTTACGGGAGTGCTTTCGGAGCTTGGAACGCCGAGTGTTATAAGCGGCGAGGAGCTGTTTCTTTTACAGATTCCGCTTACCGCCTGCGAGCTTTCCGCCGATATCTATGTTTCTCTTTCCGTAGGTAACGAGCTGTTGGATGAAGTCAGCGTTTCGGGTGCAGAGTACGCGGCACTGATCATTAACGATCCCGCTTATCGTGAGGTGCGGGATATGACCGTTGCCATGATGAATTTTGCTGCGGCATCACAGGCCTATTTCAAAAAGAATACGGAGCGTCCCGCGAACTCGTTTTTAAGCGAAGCGGACAGAAGTATTCCGGCAATCGATGATGCGGTGCTTGCACGCTATCGAAGCTTCCGGCCGTACGGAGACGGTAGGCTGTTTTATTACGGCTCAAGCCTGATTCTTGATTCCGCAATTACAATCAGACACTACTTCACCACAGAGTCTGGCTTTGTTAACGGGTCTTACCGCTTCCAAAAGGACGGCGGTCTGCTTACGACGCATAGGAAAGGCGAGCTTCTTTATGTGGAGTGCCCGGACATCGATTATTTTACGTTAGAAGCAGCCGAGAATGTGCGAATCGAAGCAGAGAACGCGGCCTGGGAGGAGATGGAATATCCCGTAATGCGTTACATTGCGATGGTATGCGACCGGGGCGTTGAGGACGAGCTTACGAACCTGGTGCGCGCCATGTATGCCCTTTCAGTGTCCCGCGCCTTGGCGAGATAACAGCGTAGAACATAGCCCCTCCCGGGCTGTGAAGATAGATCCCGTTACGGGAAAGGAGCGATAGTATATGAGTTTTTCAGTTAACAGTACCTTTTTGTTCGGCGTGGCCATTGCGGTCATTCTGTTCGTCATCGCCCAGTCGTTATTCTTCCTGATTCGGGCATACCGGCACGGAAAGGCAATCGGCATGGATAAGGCGGTTCTTCGAAAGACGGTGATTTCCTCGGCGGTATTTACCGTTGCACCGGCGGTATCTATTCTGCTTGGTGTCATCACGCTTTCCAAGTTCCTTGGAATTCCGCTTCCCTGGATTCGTATGAGTGTAATCGGTGCCATTACCTACGAGCTTCCGGCAGCCAGCTCTACCGCAAAGGCGCTCGGCATCTCTCTGTCCGAGACGATTCGCGACCCGAGAGTGTTCACCGCGATTGCCTGGGTTATGACGCTTGGTATCCTTCCGAGTATCGTGGGAACCCCGATCCTTCTTAAGCCGTTACAGAAGGGTATGCTTAAGATTAAGGATAAGGACGCCAAATGGAGTGAGCATCTCATGACGGCGATGTTTCTTGGTATGATTTCCGCCTTCCTCGGCGTTGTTTTCTCGGATATAAGAACCGGTCTTGCGGGCTTTATCCCGCTGTTCGTGCTGTTGTTCTCCGCGCTCCTGATGGGAATATGCGGTCTACTGATCAAAAAATGCGGCTTAAAGTGGCTTGAGACGTATGCCATGTCAATCAGTATGGTGGGGGCGATGATCTTCGCCTGCCTCATTACTGCCGCAATCGTGTAAGGAGGTAGACGGATGAAGACACAGAAATCATATGAGGATATGACTCATTTTTACGGAAAATTATGGATTTGGACCGCTGTTGTGGTAGTACTTCTTGTTCCGTGCTCCGCCTGCCTTTACTACAGTGCATGGCCGGAGGGGAGTGCGGTATTAAAGGGTCTCCTCGGTGTGGCTCCGATTTACTGGACTGTCGGCATTATCGAGATTATTACCTACACGCCGATGCTCGGAACCGGTGGCTCTTATCTGGCATTCGTTACCGGTAATCTGTCCGGCTTGAAGGCACCCTGTGCCCTGACTGCTATGGAGAATGCGGGCGTGAAGCCTGAGACGGAGGAGGGCGAGGTAATCTCTACGATTGCGATTGCCACAAGCTCCATTGTGACGACGCTTGTGATTGCTCTTGGTGTAATCCTTCTGTCCTCGATTCAGCCGCTTTTAGATTCCCCGGCGCTGAAGCCTGCCTTTGATAACATTCTTCCGGCACTGTTCGGCGGACTTGCGGTCGTATATGTAAGTAAGAACGTGAAAATCGCCGTTGCGCCGCTTGTATTCATGGTTGCTATATTCCTGCTTGTGCCTTCTCTTGCAGCAAGCGTCGGCATCCTTGTTCCCGTCGGTGCGCTGATTTCCATCGGTGTGGCAAGAATTCTTTACAAGAAGCAGATGATTTAGCATTGGGAGGAATTGACGATGATTGGCTATATAATCGGCGGCGTTCTGCTTGCCTTTATATTGGTACTTGTGATACGTGCCTGCCTGTTTCGGCCGCATCCGTTGCCGAAGGAGCGGGAGCTTCCTGTAGAGATCCCGCGGGACAAGGTCGTACAGGATATGGTGGATCTGATTCGCTGCAAGACCGTCTCTAACAGAGACGAAGCGCTTGTGGACCGCGCAGAGTTCGAGAAGCTTCGGAGCCTTCTTGCGGAGCGCTTTCCGACGGTGCATAAGAAGGCAGTGCGGAAGGAGCTTGGAAAGACCGGACTTTTATATATGATTAAGGGCAAATCATCCGATCGGCCGAATGTTCTGATGGCACACTACGATGTTGTTCCGGTTGAGGAGGCGCTCTGGACGAAGCCTGCATTTGCCGGACTGATCGAAGAGGACTGCATCTGGGGGCGCGGTACGCTTGATACGAAGGGAACGCTTTGCGGTATCTTCGAAGCGTTGGAGGTTCTATTGAATAAGGACTATGAGCCCGCGAACGATCTGTATCTGTCCTTCTCCGGTGAGGAGGAGATTGACGGCGATTCCTGCCCGGCAATCGTAACCTATCTGGAAGAGAACGGTATCCGTCCGGCGATGGTTTTAGACGAGGGCGGTGCGGTTGTAGAGAAGGTATTCCCGGGTGTTTCCGGTGAGTGCGCGTTAATCGGTATAGCGGAAAAGGGAAGCGTCAATATGGAATTCCGGATGGATTCCACCGGCGGTCATGCCTCCACGCCTCCCGTGCATACGGTTCTTGGTAGGCTTTCCTCGGCAGTATGCCGCATCGAAGCACATCCCTTCCGCAGAAGACTGACAAGACCGGTTGCGGAAATGTTCGATACGCTCGGAAGATATTCCACATTTGCCTATAAGCTGATTTTTGCGAATCTCTGGTGCTTTGAAGGACTTCTCGACAAAATCTGCAAGAAGTCGGGCGGCGAGCTGAATGCAATGATGCGTACGACGGTAGCCGTGACGAGAATGGAGGGCAGCAAGGCTTATAATGTGCTGCCGCCGAAGGCCTCCTTCGGTATCAATATGCGACTGATGCCGGGCGATACCATCGACAGTGCTACGGAATATTTAAGAAAGGTGATTGCAGACGACAGCATCAGCATTCATCTGGTGAACGGCATGAATCCTTCCCCGTGCGCAAGGACAGACGGAGAGGCCTGGACGGGGCTTTCCGAGGTGGTTCATGCGACCTGGCCCGAAGCGATTGTGTCACCGTATCTGATGATGGCATGCTCGGATTCGAGACATTACTGCCGCATCTGCGACCATGTCTACCGCTTCTCTGCGATGCGTATGAGTAAGGCCGAGCGCGGTATGATTCACGGAAATGATGAGCGGATTCCGATTGAGACACTGCTTACGACCGTTGCATTTTACGAAAGACTGTTACAGACGCTTTAATGATTGCGCATTAGAGCTATGAAACAATATGATTTTTGATTTTGGGAGGAATATACGATGAATGAACAGAAGAAAGACCAGCTGATTCCGAGCTTTCAGGTAGATCATACCCTGATAGTACCGGGCATTTACGAATCCAGACTTGACACACTCGGAGATTGGTACGCAACCACCTTCGATATCCGTATGAAATACCCGAACAAGGAGCCGGTCATTCATCCGAATGCCATGCATACGATTGAGCACGTAATTGCAACCTTCCTTCGCAATGACGAGGAGTGGAAGGATCGAATCATTTACTGGGGACCGATGGGCTGCCTTACCGGAAGCTATCTGATTGTGAAGGGACATCCGACACCGGAGGAAATCTGCCCGCTGATGATCCGTGCCTTTGAGCACCTTGCAGCGTATACCGGCGAGGTTCCCGGAGCGACGGCGGTGAATTGCGGAAACTATCTTCTGCACGATCTGAACATGGCACGCTACGAGGCGAAGCAGTATGCAGAGCGTTTGAAGACGAATCCCTGCTTTACCTATCCGACGGCGCAGCGCATCGTTACGGAAAAGGGCAAGGTATTCTTTGATTCCTAGGAGGCAGTATGCAGCTTCGTTTTCGTTTGGCTGTAGAAGAGGATGCGGAGGCACTTTGCGCCATCTACAGCTATTATGTGAACAATACAGCGGTATCCTTTGAGTGGGTTGCGCCTACGGCAGAGGAGTTCCGTGAGAGAATCCGCCGCACGCTTTTAAGCTATCCCTATATTGTTGCGGAGGTGGACGGCAGTGTAGCCGGGTATATCTACGCCGGGCGGCTTGGGGTGCGTAAGGCATTTGACTGGAGCGCAGAAACCTCGGTTTATATCGGAGAGGCGTATCATAGACTTGGGCTTGGAAGACGCCTGTATGAGAAGCTTGAGGCAATCTTAAGGCTGCAAAGGGTTGTCGGTGCCTATGCGGCGATTGCCGTGCCGCGGGTGGAGGATGACCCGTACCTGACACGAAGAAGCGAGCAGTTCCATGAGGCGATGGGCTATCGGACCGTTGCGACGTATCATAGCTGCGGCTATAAGTTCGGTCGCTGGTACGATAAGATTGATATGGAGAAGGAGCTGAACGCACCGGGCTGTCCGCAGGCGGATTTCGTACCTTTTCCGAAGCTTCCTGCCGATATCGTTTCGGCGATTCTTTCGGCAAATGACTGATTTTTTGAGAATTTCCATGAAAACTGTCTGAAAATTTGCGAGCGCTTTGTAGATTGCTTCGAAAAATGACAAAAAATATTCCAAAAATCTTGTAATAATATCTGAAAATTCGCAAAAACGTCGCAGTTATGGGGAGAATTTTTCTCACAGGACCTGCGGCGTTATGCTATATTAATAATAAGGGTTAGTCTTTTCAGGGTTATTCTATGCGAAAGGAGGTTTTGTGTGATGCTTAGGGTTAATCTCGGAATTGATTTGGCTTCCGTTACTTTACTTTTCATTCTGCTTGCCGTATATTTCGTGCGGAAGAGCTATTCGACGCGAGCGCATAAGGTATTTCTTATGATTCTTTGCCTGAATGCGCTTTCAACGATTACGGATATCACGATTTACACGCTTGTGGAGATGGTCGGACTATCGGATCGTTTGGCAACGTTTCTGCATATCTTCGTTCTGTGGACCCGATTCAGTCTTGGTGCTTTGGTTCTTTTGTATGCCGGCCTGTTCGTTCGAGAGGGTAAGACGATCAAGGCGGAGCGTGCACTGTTGTTGGGAATCATTGCCGTATATTCGATTCTGATTCTTTCCGCACCGGCCAATGGGTGGGCTTTTCGTGTGGAGGCAGGTCGATTCGTTCGTGGAGAGCTGTTCTGGATTCTCCTTCTGACAGAGGTGGTGGCAATCGGCTATTCCATTCTGCTTTTTGTATTCAAGCGCGAGAAGATGAATTTCTATCAGTCGCTCGGGGCGCTGTTTTGTGCGATTCTGATTGTTTCCGGACAGTCGCTTCAGTTCTGGATCGTCGGGCTGCATACGGAGAGCTTTGCGTTGTCACTTGCATTGATGGTAATCTGTATTCTTCTTGAGAATCCGTCCGACTATATGTACAAGAACACGTATTGCTTTAATGACAAGGCGTTTCTTGAGAATGTCAAGGGAAAGCAGGAGCGCAGACAGGAGTTTGCATTTACCGTATTCTCACTGGAGAATTTCAACTATTTCAAGGAGTATGTCGGAAGCATCGGCAGAAACAGTCTGACCGAGACGACACTGAATTATCTTCGAAAGATTTATCCGCAGAAATCGGTTTATTATCTGGGTGAGCACCGATTCTGCATCTTTACAAACGACAAAGCACCGGAGATCGGGGATATCGTTACGGAGATCGAGCGGTATTTCGCACATGAGTTCCGTCTTCCCGGTATGGATATCGCTATGATTCCGTTCTTCGTACATTTTCGTTCGGAGGATTTTGAGGGAACGCCCGAGGAGATTTTCGAGTGCGTAACCTTCCCGTTCACTTCGAAGGCTGAATTTGCCGGAAAGCATTCGCTGAACGCAGCCGCAACGCTTCTTGCGCACAAGCAGCGCGAGGACAAGGTGCGTCATGCGATGAGCCGTGCATTGCATGACCGTTCCTTTGAGGTGTTCTATCAGCCGATTTTCGAGGGCGACCGCAAATGCTTTGCTTCGGCAGAGGCACTGCTTCGATTGCGGGATCCGGAGCTTGGCTTCATTCGTCCGGATGAATTTATTCCGATTGCCGAGAAGGATGGTATGATCGTAGAAATCGGAGAATTTGTTTTCGAATCGGTATGCCGGTTCTGGAACGAGAACAATCTTGCTTCGCTTGGCGTGGAGTTCATTGAAGTCAATCTTTCGATGATCCAGTGCATGCAGGATAACCTCTCCAGTCGTCTTCGTACGATAATGGCGAGTCACGACATCGATCCGAAGCATATCAATCTTGAGATTACCGAGTCGGCCGCATCGCTTGATGAGAAGGCAATCATCAATAATATGCAAAGCCTTTCGAAGTCCGGCGTCGGCTTCTCTTTGGATGATTACGGTACCGGCTTCTCGACAGCGAACCGTCTGATTGATCTTCCGGTTGAAATCGTTAAGGTTGACAAATCCATTCTCTGGCGTGCGATGGAGAACGAGCAGGCGCTTTCCATTCTTCGAAACACCATCAAGCTTCTTAAGGATCTTAAAAAGCAGTGTGTTGTCGAAGGTGTCGAGGATTCTCGTATGGCGAAAGCGCTTCGCGAGCTTGGCTGCGACTTCTACCAGGGTTACCTTTTCTCAAAGCCGATTCCCGGTAATGAGTTTATTAACTTCTTGAAAAATAACGAATTCGCCGGAAGCGACAAGGCTTTCTGCATTGCTTAAGATGTGTTGAAGGGGCTATGAAAAATGTGTAGGCATTTTCATAGCCCCTTTTTGATACGAAAATGATCATTTTCGGAAGCCTCGGCTGTTCCGGAGCTGGAACGGATGCTTTCCGGTGCAGTCCCGGTGGAGAAGGATCTTGATACCGAAAAGTCCGATCAGGATATTCTTCGTGAAGAGGAGGAAGCTCGCTAAAACGAAGCTTTGCCTTCGGCAGATGGAACGATTCACATTTTACGGATTCTTCTGTTGCGTATTTCTATATATGTGCTATACTGAAGATGGCTGTATGATACAGCAGCAAGGAGATGAGAGAATATGAGTGATGAGATTAAGAATGAGCAGGAATGTACCCATGACTGTTCTACCTGCGGCGCAAACTGCAGTTCCCGTGAGAGCAATCCTGCGGATTTTCGTGCGCCGATGAATAAATTCAGCAATATCAAGCGCGTAATCGGCATTGTGAGCGGCAAGGGAGGCGTTGGTAAGTCCTTCGTTACTTCCATGCTTGCATCCATTATGCAGAAGCGCGGCAGAAAGACGGCTGTTCTGGATGCGGATATCACAGGACCTTCCATCCCGAAGGCTTTCGGTGTGAAGGGACCCGCTTATGCGGATGATGACGGTGTCGTTCCGGCTGTAACCGCAAGCGGTATTCGTCTGATGAGCGTCAATCTTCTGATGGATCAGGAGGATATGCCTGTTGTATGGAGAGGACCGGTAATTGCAGGAACCGTTAAGCAGTTCTGGAGTGATGTCATCTGGGGCGATGTGGACTATATGTTCGTTGATATGCCGCCCGGAACCGGCGATGTTCCGCTTACTGTGTTCCAGTCACTTCCGCTTGACGGAATCGTAATCGTTACAAGTCCGCAGGATCTTGTTTCGATGATCGTCGGCAAGGCTGTCAATATGGCGAAGATGATGAATATTCCGATCCTCGGAATCGTTGAGAACTATAGCTATCTTACCTGCGGTCATTGCGGGGAGAAGCTTTCTGTATTCGGCGAGAGCCATATCGAGGAGGTTGCTTCTAAGTACGAAACGAGAGTGCTTGCGAAGCTCCCGATCGTGCCTGCGGCTGCCGGCCTTGTAGACAAGGGTATGGTTGAGGAAGTATCGATGCCCGAGCTCGATGAGATGATTGAAACGATTGAAAACCAGATGGCACTTGCATAGTGCCGTTCGACCGCCGGAGCTTAGTGCTTCGGCGGTTTTTCTATGGAGTGGAGCCTCCGAAACCGCTATCCTTTTGTGAGATGGGCATTTTGGGGCGGATATTTATAAAAATCGAAGCTGCAACGCGCCATTCTTTTTAATATTTTGTGAAGCAAAACAACTGCCTATTGACAAATAAAGGCAGGTTATACTACAATAATAGTATATGTTTAGGTTGAGGAAAATGCTATGAGAGTAATTGCCGGAAAGGCAAGAAGATTATTGTTGGAAACGCCTGAAGGCCTGGAGACAAGACCGACCGGCGATCAGATAAAGGAGACCCTTTTCAATATGCTTCAGCCGGAACTTCCGGGTGCATGCTTTTTGGATCTTTTCGCAGGAAGCGGCGGAATCGGAATCGAGGCACTTAGCCGTGGTGCGAAGCATGCCTGCTTTGTCGATAATTCGAGAAAGGCAATTACCTGTATCAAGAATAACCTGAATCATACAAAGCTTGCGGATGACGCGACCGTATATGCATCGGACTACCTCAGTGCGCTGGTTCGCATGGAGGCAGAGCATCGCAGGTTTGATATTGTATTCATGGATCCGCCCTATGACCACGGGCTTGAAGTTGAGGTGCTCAGGTACCTTGCGGATGCGAAGCTCCTTGCGGAGGATGCGCTGATCATTGTCGAAGCATCCATGAAGACAATGATTGAGGAGATTGACGGACTGGGCTACACGGTTGAGCGAATCAAGCAATATAAGTCCAACCAGCATTGGTTTTTGTCCCGCAAAGGAGAATAGATGAAGACCGGAATTTATGCAGGAAGCTTTGACCCGATTACCCTCGGACATCTGGATGTCATTAAGAGGGCAGCACATATTGTTGACCGTCTGGTAATCGGCGTTTTGAATAATACAAGTAAGACCCCGGCATTTTCCGCAGAGGAACGTGTCGAGCTGATTCGCAGAGTTACGAAGGACATTCCGAATGTTGTGGTGGAGACCTTCGACGGCTTAACGATTGATTTTGCAAAGCGGATGGATGCGAACCTTTTGGTGAGAGGACTTCGTGCGGTAACCGACTTTGAATATGAGCTGCAGATCGCGCAGGTGAATCACAAGCTGAACCCGAATATTGATACGATTTTTTTGATTACGAGTGTGGAGTATTCGTACCTGAGCTCGAGCATCGTAAAGGAAATCGCCCATTTCGGCGGAGACATCAGCGGGCTTGTACCGAAAGAAGTTATGAAGGATATTGTCGATAAATTAGCGAAATAAAAGGAGAGAGAACAATGGTAAATCGTCTTGAGCAGTTGATTGATGGAATTTATGAATATCTGGAGGGATGCAAGCCGATTAAGCTTCAGCCCGGCAAGGTTTCCGTTAACAAGGAGGAGCTTTTTGAGATGCTCGATGAGCTGAAGCAGAGAACTCCCGATGAGATCAGAAGATATCAGAAGATTATCGCAAACCGCGATTCCATTATCGCAAGTGCAGAGGAGAAGGCTGAGCAGATTATTGAGGAGGCACGCGCTAAGGCAAGACAGCTTGTGAGCGAGCACGAGATTATGCAGCAGGCTTATGCAAGAGCGAACGAGATGGTTGCTTCCGCAAGCGGTGAGGCCGAGGAGATGCTCTCGAGTGCTAATAACGATGCAACCCAGATTCGTACCGGTGCATTGAGCTATGCCAATGATATTATGACCGATATGGAGAAGATTCTGAACAATGCTTATACCTCCGCAAGAGATCACTTCGAGGGTATGATTTCTACCTTGAAGGAGAGCTATGAGGTTGTTTCCGCAAACCGTCAGGAGCTTTACCAGCAGCTGAATCCTCAGGAGGCAGCAAGCGTTTATGACGATCCGATTGCTACCGTTACCACCGACGATGACGAGGAGAACTTTGAATTCGACGAGGATACCTTCCTTGAGAATATCGACGAGTAATCAGAATGAATAATAAGCCGGGAGAGAGTTAACCGGCATAATATAGGGGCGTGAAAAATGTGTATCATTTTTCATGCCCCTATTTTGTATTGTCATCAGTTTTGAAGCCTGGTACTAAGGTGTGTCCTCTACAATCATAAAGTGGCGGCGCCTTTCCTCGGTGTCTGTCAGTCCCTTTGAAAAGAGAAGGCTCTGATACAGGGCGGTTGCACGAAGCTCTGCGTCGTAAAGCGCGCGGGACTTAGGCGTAAGCGTAGACAGATCCTTCGCTAATCTTACTAAAAGCGGTGCGGTGGAACGCTCGCAAAGCACAGAAAGAAGCGGTGCGGCAGAGCGTTTCATACCGAGTACTCGAAGATAAGGAAGGCTCGGTGCGCTTCGGTACTTTGCCTCGTCACCTTCGGTGATACCAAGAAGAATATGGCAGAGCGCACGGTCGACGTGAGAACGGGTGTGAGAGCGGTCCTTTACCTGTTCGGCAAGTGTACTCCAGGTGTATGGCGCACCGGCCGCGGAAGCGATGCGCGCGGCAAGCTCCCTTGAAACATCGAAGTAACCGGCGAGCTCGTCTGCATTCTTCCCGTAGAGACTTTGGAACAGGGCGGTACTCAGATCATCGGCCGTTACGGTATACGGAAGGAGCGACTCATAGAGCGGCAGCACATTTGCGGGAACCGACTCCGAAAGGCTTTTTAATACAGCCTCGGAGGTTTCACCCTTTGCGCCTCGGTAGTCGGCAAATACCTGCCGGATTCCGGTCGCGGAGGCATATATGCCTGCTGCGGAATCGTGATAAGCATTGCCGCGCCTTGTAACCATCACGCTTTCAAAGCGCACAGAATGGCGAAGCATCGCCTTTTCATATTCGATAGCGAGAATATTGTTCGGCGTAGAAGAAATCGCTTCTGCGTCCTTAGAGAGCGTAAGAAATGCATTCCAGCGCGCAGCGGCATAGGATTGCCCTTTAGAAAGCCCTTCTTTGAGAAGGGCCTGATAAGCATCCGATTCCTCTAAGAAGAAATGCGCGGAATTTCGAATCGCCTGCGCTGCATCCGAAGCGGAGGTATCGGCCTCGATGCCGTAGGAGATTGCGTCAACGCCAAGGTCGCGGAAGGCACGCACGGCGCCGTCTGCGAAGCGCTCTGCACTGGCGGTTGCACTGTATACCGGAAGCTCAAGCACCAGGTCGGCACCGTTTAGCAGTGCGGCACGGGCGCGGATGTATTTGCTGATGGAAGCGGGGAGCCCGCGCTGTACAAAATCGCCGCTCATAAGCGCAATAACAGAATCACATCCGGTACGTGCTTTCGCTTCCCGGATGTGATATGCGTGACCGTTATGAAACGGATTGTATTCGGTTGTGATACCTAAAAGCCGCATTAGCGCTTAACCGGCTCGGGATAGGTCTCGCCGAAGGTCTCGACGGTAACCTCCTTCATGATTACGGGAGTAACCGGCTTGTCGCCCCAACCGGTACGAACTCTTGCGATGGCATCTACGGTGTCAAGGCCCTCGATAACCTTACCGAAAGCTGCGTACTCGCCGTCAAGGTGCGGAGAGGTCTCGTGCATGATGAAGAACTGGGAGCCTGCGGAGTCCGGATGCATCGATCTTGCCATGGAAAGAACACCGGGAGTGTGCTTCAGATCGTTCTTTACACCGTTGTGAGAGAACTCACCCTTGATACTGTAGCCCGGGTTACCAGTACCGGTTCCGAGAGGGCAGCCGCCCTGAATCATAAAGCCGGAAATAACGCGGTGGAAGGTAAGTCCGTTGTAAAAGCCCTTCTGAACGAGGGAGATGAAATTGTTAACGGTATTGGGAGCAACCTCCGGATAGAGCTCGGCCTTCATGATGCCGCCGTCGTCCATAACGAAGGTAACAATAGGATTCTGTGCCATAATAGAAATCTCCTTTCTGTTTTAGCGGAAAATGTGTGACATTTACTGTACGAATGCGTGATAAATCACGTTGATGGCATCCTCGAAATCGTTGTTCGAAACACCGATGATGATGTTCAGCTCACTGGAACCCTGGTCAATCATGCGGATGTTGATGGAAGCGCGGTCGAGGGCACTGAAAATCTTCGCCGCAACACCACGATTGCTTCTCATACCGCGGCCAACGACTGCAAGAAGTGCAATGTCTGTGGAGATATCGATGGAATCGGGGTTCGTCAGCTTACGAATCTCTGCAAGAACGGTCTGCTCCTTTGTCTCAAATTCGGACTGATGAACGACAACCGTCATGGTGTCGATACCGGAGGGCATATGCTCGAAGCTGATGCCGTTGTCCTCAAAGGCCTGCAGCACGCGACGGCAGAAGCCGATCTCGGCGTTCATCATATCCTTCTCGATGTTGATGGCGGTAAAGCCTTTCTTTCCGGCAACACCGGTGATGGTAAAGCCGGGCTTACGGGAAGTGTTCTCAACGATGAGCGTACCGGGATCCTTCGGAGCGTTGGTGTTCTTGATGTTGATCGGGATACCTGCGGTTCTTACCGGGAAGATAGCATCCTCGTGCAAAACGTTGAAGCCCATGTAAGCAAGCTCACGAAGCTCGCGATAGGTGATAACGTCGATAACCTTCGGATTCTCAACGATGCGGGGGTCGGTTACAAGACAGCCGGATACGTCCGTCCAGTTCTCGTAAAGGTTAGCCTGTACGGCTCTTGCAACGATGGAACCGGTGATGTCGGAACCGCCGCGGGAGAAGGTCTTTACACGGCCATCCGGAAGAGAGCCGTAGAAGCCGGGGATTACGGCATTGCTCATACCGCGAAGCTTTGCGGAGAGAACGTCGTTCGTCTTCTCGGCGTCAAATGTGCCGTTCTCCTTGAAGAAGATGTATTCTGCGGAATCGAGGAACTCGAAACCGAGATAGTTTGCAAGAAGGATACCGTTCAGGTACTCACCGCGGGAGGCGGCATATTCACGACCGGCATGTGCCTTGAAGTCGGCCTTAATCTTCTCGAACTCCGAATCGAGGCTTACGGTCAGCTTAAGACCGTCGATGATTTCCTGATAGCGGGTTGCGATTGCCTTCAGTGTATCGTCGAAATCCGCGTCGGTCTCGGCGAGATTATAGCAGGAGTAGAGCATATCGGTAACCTTGGTGTCTGCGCTGTAACGCTTTCCGGGTGCGGAGGGCACTACGAAACGACGGTCCGGATCCGATACGATAATGTCTTTCACTTTCATGAACTGCTCGGCGCTTGCAAGAGAGCTGCCGCCGAATTTAACTACTTTTATCATTCCTTGGCTCCTTTTTATTATAGATATAATACCACTGACTTTTAAGATACACTTTTTTTGTAAATAATCAAGGGAAAATGTGAAAAAACTGTGCCTTTTCAGTTTTTTTGCTCCGTTTCTTTACATTTCCGCTTAATTATGGTAAGATAAGTTGGGTTTGAATGGGGAGCTATCCCCTTTTGAAGATTCGACAAAATGCCGGAATTTGCCCGAAAGCATAAGCTTTACGCGGCACGGACGGCTTCAATACATTTTCAGCGAAAGGAAGAGACGCATGAATAAGATTATTTCCACGATTGCAGAGAAGATGAGTGCTGCATTTGTGGCTGCGGGCTATGAAGAGCGGTTTGCTGCGGTTACGGTTTCCAATCGTCCCGACCTGTGTCAGTACCAGTGCAATGGTGCGATGGCAGCAGCCAAGCAGTATAAGAAGGCACCGATCATGATTGCTAACGAGGTGGTTGCGGGACTTGCCGGCGACCCGATGTTCTCGCTTTGCGAAGCGGTGGCACCCGGCTTCATCAATATTTCCGTTTCCGCGCAGTATCTTGCGGAATATGTTTTTGCCATGAAGGACGAGGAGAAGTTCGGACTTGAGCTTGCGAAGAAGCCTCAGACCGTTGTTGTGGATTACGGCGGAGCGAATGTTGCCAAGCCCCTTCATGTCGGACACCTTCGTCCGGCGGTTATCGGTGAGGCGGTGAAGAGAATTCTCCGTTATACCGGCAACAATGTTATCGGTGATGCACATTTTGGCGACTGGGGAACCCCGATCGGCCTTATCATCACGGAGATCAGAAGAAGACAGCCGGAGCTTGTGTATTTTGATCCCGACTATACCGGCGAGTATCCGAAGGAGCCGCCGTTTACGGTATCGGAACTTGAGGAGATTTATCCGTTTGCAAGCGGTTACTCCAAGGAGCACGAGGACTACCGTGAGGACGCAAGAAGAGCTATTCTTGAGCTGCAGAACGGTCGCAGAGGCTATTATGCATTATGGGAGCACATCATGACGGTTTCCATGATGGATCTGAAGAAGAACTACGAAAGCCTTGGCGTGAATTTCGATCTCTGGAAGAAGGAGAGCGACGCACAGCCTTACATTCCCGACATGATTCAGGAGATGAAGGACAAGGGCTATACAAGAATCAGTGAGGGCGCATTGGTTGTCGATGTCAAGGAAGAGACCGACACAAAGGAGATGCCTCCGTGCATGATTCTGAAATCCGACGGCGCTACGCTTTATAACACGACCGACCTTGCAACAATCGTAGAGAGAAGAAAGCTGTTCGACCCCGACCGGATTATTTATGTTGTGGATAAGCGTCAGTCACTTTACTTTGAGCAGATATTCCGCTGCGCGAAGAAGACCGAGCTTGTTCGCCCCGAAACCGAGTTCGTACATATCGGCTTCGGTACGATGACCGATAAGGGCGGCAAGCCGTTCAAGACAAGAGACGGCGGCGTTATGAGACTTGAGGAGCTTGTCGGCAATATTGCCGATGAGGTTTACAATAAGATGGCGGACCGCGATATGCCGGAGGAGGAGCGCAGAAGCATCGCTAAGACAATCGGTCTTGCGGCGTTAAAGTACGGCGATCTTTCCAACCAGTCCACCAAGGATTATATTTTCGATATGGAGCGGTTCACCTCGTTCGAGGGCAATACCGGACCGTATATCCTTTATACGATGGTTCGTATCAAGTCCATTCTTTCGAAGCTTCCCGGAGATGTGGAGGTATCGGCGCCGAGCGGACGTGATTACGGCGAGGAGGAGAAGAATCTGCTTCTTACGCTTTCAAGATTTGCGGACAGCGTCGAGAAGGCGGCAGCAGAGCTTTCCCCGATGAAAATCTGTCAGTACATTTACGATCTGGCCAACTGCTTTAACGGCTTCTATCATGCGAATAAGATTCTTTCCGAGTCCGATGAGACGAAGAAGTCGGAATGGATCGTATTGCTGAAGCTGACACTGGCAATTCTGAATGATTGTATTTCCATGCTTGCCTTTGAGGCACCCGACAGAATGTAGAAGATATGCGACGAATGACTTTCGTTTTATGATGAGAGAGGAGAAATGAACATGAAGGACAGAATTTTCAGAGCCTGCCTTGGAATTCTTACGGCACTGGCTTTCATCCTGGTTCTGATTCCGTCAGCACCGGTCAACAATGCACAGGCAGCGGAGGCTGAGAACAAGCCTACGCCTACGCCGATTCAGGACTATGTCAACAAGGAGCAGTACCTGAACGGTTACTACAGAGGTTACATTAAGAGCGATACGGCTACGGTTCGTCCGGGTCCGGGCTCTAAGGCATATCCCGAGCTGAAGCTTGATGACGGTACGGTTGTTAAGCTTACGAAGGGTACTGAGGTATTTGTATGGGGCGAGACCAAGGACGTAGACCTTGATGTCTGGTACCATATTACCGCTGAGTTTAAGGGACAGCAGATTGAGGGTTATCTTTACATCGGTCGTGTAACAAGAGAGAATACCCAGATTCTCTTCACGCCTACGCCGACTCCGGAGCCGACGGCTACGCCTGTTCCGGTTATTACGGATGAGCCTGCGCAGATTACGACGGATCCGACCTTCCCGACGCTTACCCCGACGCTTCCGCCTAACATGAACGAGATTGTGAATACACCTAAGAAGAATCATTGGATTCCGATTCTGATTGTATGTCTTGTTCTGATTGCGCTTGTTGCGATTTACTCGATCTTCCAGAGAGTACAGGAGAAGAAGCTTGAGGAGGAGATGGAGCGTTTCTCCAAGTCTCACAGACCGATGGAGCGTATCGACGGTGAGAGCGAGGACGATTTCAATACCGCTAAGAAGCAGTATTATGCAAGTATGAATATCGGTCGTCCGAATGGTGTGAAGACTGATCGTGTGGAAGACGACTACGATGATTTTGATATTAAGCCTGACCTTAGCGGCGTATTCGATGACGATTTCGACGAGAAGGATGTGGCACTCGGTTCCGCGAAGAAGGCACCGAAGGAGGATATTTACGAGGAAGACGGAATGGATCTTTCCGACGACGATGTAAAGGTTGTCGATGATTTCCGCTCCAGCAGAGCTTCGGATGTAAGCGAGAAGAAGAGCAGCTCCGATTCTGATTTCTCCGATGAGGATATTGCTTATTTCAACCGTTTGAAGGGGAAGACCGAGACACCTTCTAACAGTGCAATTGCAGGTGCAGGCAGCGCGTCGAGCATTCTTGACGAGAGCCCGCTTGTTGGCAACTATTTTGAGGACGACGCGCCGACACCGGAGGAGATTCTTCGCGGCAAGCTCGATGCCCTTCGTCCCGATGACCGTTTCACGCATAAGCTGTACGGCGAGGGCGAGGTTATTGACAACACCGATTCCGATGTTATCCAGGTTCGTTTCGGCCGTGATCTTCGTTTCCTGAAGAAGGACAAGCTTGCGGAGAAGAATTTAATTGAATTGTAATTCGGGCACAATCCGGATCGATATCTTGGGTGTGGGAAACCACACCCAAGCGTTTTATAAGGGCTGCCGCAGGTTCGGCTTCCCGAGGGCTAAGGAGAGTACGCATGAAAGAACTGATTATTCGGAACCTTAAGAAGATCGTTCCGACAGTAGTGATGTTTCTTGTATCGCTGGTCGTCCTGGAGGTTTTCATGGCGATTGGTATTATTTCCGGCAGAGCGTCGCTCGTTTCGACGGTTATTGAGATGTTCGTTGTTGTGATGCTTCTGATGGCGGTGCTTCTGATCGGAACGGCCGGAAAGGCATTTCTCGAAGGTCTGAAACAGAAGGAATTTTACGGAATCTGGGCTGCTAAAGGCTTCAACCGCGGCACGCTTCTCGGCGGGCTTACCGGTATCTATACCGTAGCCTTTCTGATACCGTTTCTTTGCTATGTGGTGATGCTTGTCTTAGACATCTTCTGGATTTCGAATGCGTTTCCGAATGAGCGCGAGGGTCTTGAGGGCATCCGGCTGCTTCTGTTCCCGGATAAGCAGACCCTGCCGATGGTGTTAGCTTCTGCGGTTGAATATATTCTGATTGCGGCTTCCTTTATCGCTCTTGTGTTTCTGTGCTCCGCATGGGCCTACAATATCTTTACGAGAGGACGCTACAGCGGACTTATGACGGCGCTGATCGTCATTTCCGTAGGCGTTTTTATGATCAAGCTGAACCTGATGTTTACATCGAGCTTAGACGGTTATACAGAGCATCTTGCGAGCGCCGGAATTCAGGCAGGCTTTACCGCTTTATTCCTTGTGCTCACGCATCAGTCGGTTGCGAAGCATAACTGGAACACCTGATTTTTTGAATTTAAAAAGAATGGAGATAGAATTATGGCAAATGTGAAACCCTTCGTTTGTGTAAGACCTACCGAGGCACTGGCATCCCGTGTTGCTGCACTTCCGTACGACGTTTACAACCGTAAGGAGGCGAAAGAGGCAGCGCTTCGTGAGCCGCTTTCCTTTCTGAACATTGACCGCGCCGAGAGCAATCTGCCCGATGATGTGGATACCTACGACGAGCGTGTGTATCAGAAGGCAAAGGAGCTTCTCGAGGCAAGAATCGCAGACGGTACCTATATTACCGACAGCGAGGACTGCTATTATGTTTACGAGCTGATCATGGACGGGCGTTCCCAGACCGGTATCGTAGCATGCGCATCTATCGACGATTACGCTAACGGCGTTATTATGAAGCATGAGAATACCCGTGAGGAGAAGGAGCAGGATCGTATCCGCCACGTGGACACCTGCAACGCGCAGACCGGTCCGATCTTCCTTGCATACAGAAGTAATGAGGTGATTTCCGCAGTGATGAATCGCTACAAGGCAGGAAAGCCCCTCTACGCATTTACCGCTGACGACGGAATCACCCACAACGTGTGGAGAATTGCCGACAAGGCGGATGTTACTGCGATTCGTGAGGCATTTGCCGGAATCGGTCAGATTTATATTGCGGACGGACATCACCGTGCGGCTAGTGCCGTAAAGGTTGGCTTCAAGCGTCGTTCGGAGAACCCATCCTACACAGGAACCGAGGAATTCAATTTCTTCCTTTCCGTGCTGTTCCCCGAGGATCAGCTGATGATTCTTCCTTATAACCGTGTCGTTAAGGACCTGAACGGCTACACAAAGGATGCTTTTCTTGCTAAGATTTCCGGTATCTTTGAGGTACGTATGGTAGGCAATGAGCCGTACCAGCCGACGAAGAAGGGTACCTTCGGTATGTTCCTTGACGGCAAATGGTACTCCCTCGCCGCAAGCGAGAAGATGCTTGCCATTACCGATCCGGTTGACTCTCTTGATGTAGCACTTCTGCAGGATTATCTGCTTGGACCGGTGCTTGGAATCGGTGATCCGCGTGTAGACAAGCGAATCGATTTCATCGGCGGAATTCGTGGCCTTAAGGAGCTTGAGCGCCGTGTCGGACTGGATATGGAGGTTGCCTTCTCGATGTATCCGACACAGATCAGCGAGCTGTTCGCGGTTGCGGATGCAAGCCTTCTGATGCCGCCGAAGTCCACCTGGTTTGAACCCAAGCTGCGAAGCGGTCTTTTCATTCACAAATTAAGCTAAGGAGAAGGGGCCGGGGATGCTCGGCCCTGTTTTTTGACATATGAGTATTTTGACAGTGGACAAGCTGACGCACGGTTTCGGCGACCGGGCTATCTTTCGTGATGTGTCCTTCCGCCTTCTGGCGGGAGAGCATATCGGGCTTATCGGTGCCAACGGCGAAGGAAAGAGTACCTTCATGAACATTGTTACCGGGCATCTGATGCCGGATGAGGGAACGATTACCTGGGCGAAGAATGTGCGTGTCGGCTATCTGGACCAGCACACGGTGCTGACGCCCGGTATGACGGTTCGCGACGTGTTAGCCTCCGCATTTTCCTGGCTTTACGAGAAGGAAGAGGAGGTCAATGCAATCTGTGAGCGTATGGGCGAGGCCGATGAGGACACGATGAATGCGCTGATGGAGGAGATGGGCGTTCTACAGGAGATGCTTGAGCAGCACGACTTCTATAATATCGATACGAAGATCGATGAAATCGGTCATGCCTTTGATCTGGATGCGCTTGGGTATGATAAGGACGTCACTGAGCTCTCGGGCGGACAGCGTACGAAGATTCTTCTTGCGAAGCTTTTGCTTGAGAAGCCGGATATCCTTCTACTGGACGAGCCGACCAATTATCTTGACGAGCAGCATATCGAGTGGCTGAAGCGGTACCTCATCGATTACGAGAATGCATTCATTCTGATTTCCCATGATATGCCTTTTCTGAACAGTGTCGTCAACCTCATCTATCATGTGGAGAATGCACTCCTTGAGCGCTATCCCGGTGATTATGACCATTTTCTTGAGGTTTATGAGATGCGTAAGGGGCAGCTCGAGGCAGCCTATAACCGTCAGCAGCAGGAGATTAGGGAGCTTAAGGATTTTGTAGCCCGCAACAAGGCACGTGTATCCACGCGTAATATGGCGATGTCCCGTCAGAAGAAGCTTGATAAGATGGATGTCATCGAGCTTTCGAAGGAGGCACCGAAGCCGGAGTTTCATTTTAAGGATGCAAGAGTGCCGTCCCGTGTCGTTGTTGAAACGGAGGGACTGGTAATCGGATACGAAAGACCCCTTTCGCGCGCACTTAATATTCATGTGGAGCGCGGGGAAAGAGTTGTGCTTCGCGGTGCCAACGGCATCGGTAAGACAACGCTTCTTAAGAGCATTCTTGGGCTGATTCCGACGCTTTCCGGAACGATTACGCTCGGAGATTATCTGGCAATCGGTTATTTCGAGCAGGAGCTTTCCGGAGACGGTGCTAAGACCTGTATGGACGAGCTTTGGGATGAATATCCGGGCTACTCAAACTATGAGATTCGTGCCGCTCTGGCCAAATGCGGTCTGACCACGAAGCATATCGAGAGCCAGGTCAGAGTCCTCTCGGGAGGCGAGCAGGCGAAGGTTCGCCTTTGCAAGCTGATGAACCGGGAGAGTAATCTTTTGGTACTTGACGAGCCTACGAACCATCTCGATATTGATGCGAAAGAGGAGCTTAAGCGTTCCCTGAAGGAGTACAAGGGAACCATTATCATGGTTTGCCATGAGCCTGATTTCTATGAGGGACTTGCGACCAGAGTGATCGATTGCAGCGAATGGAGTCTTCTTGCGTAGCTTTTTGGAAAAAGAGGATTTTTTGAATGAAAAATTGGAAAATATGTAGTATAATAGCAATAATAGGAACCGCGCTTTTATTGTGCGGCTGCAGGGAGGATAAGACAATGAATGACACAACACCCACTGTTACACCTTCGGTTACTCCGACGGCGGAGGCAGCGAAGAACTGGAGCGAGATTTTCGGAAATATGTCTCTTTCCATGACCTTAAAGGCACCGGCCATGCATAACCCGGTTATGACGCAGCGCTTTGGCGCAGACCCCTATGCCCTTGTATATGACGGCCGCGTATATCTGTATATGACAGGCGATGTGATTGAGACGACAGCAGACGGCCAGCCGAAGGCGAACAGCTATGCTAAGATTAATACCCTTAATGTTATTTCATCGGACGATATGGTAAACTGGACCGACCATGGCTCCATTCTGGCAGCAGGTGCCAAGGGTGCGGCAAAATGGGGCGGCAATTCCTGGGCTCCGGCAGCAGCCTGCAAGGAAGTTGACGGCAAGATGAAGTTCTTTCTGTATTTCGCGAACAGCGGTAACGGCATCGGCGTTCTGAGCGCTGACAGCCCGATTGGTCCCTTTACCGACCCGATCAACAAGGCATTGATCTCCCGTGCAACACCGAACTGTGCAAACGTTGCATGGCTTTTCGATCCGGCGGTATGGGTGGATGATGACGGACAGGCTTATATCTATTTCGGCGGCGGTGTTCCGAACAACCAGTTTGAGCATCCCGGTACCGCAAGAATGGTGAAGCTCGGAGACGATATGATTTCTATCGTCGGTGAGCCTGTTTCTATTGATCCGCCGTTCCTTTTCGAGGATTCCGGAATCAATCATATCGGAGACAAATACTATTACAGCTACTGCAGTAACTTCAATGTTGACGGACATGAGAATGCCGGCAAATACAACCTTGCGAACGGCCAGATCTGCTACATGACCTCCGACAGTCCTTACGGCCCGTTCACTTATCAGGGTGCGATTCTTAAGAACCCCGGAAGCTATTTTGGTCCCGGCGGAAACAACCATCACTGTATCTTCGAGTTTGAAGGCAAGTATTATATTACCTACCATTCCCAGATTCTTGATGCACCGCTTCATACCGGCGGTGGATACCGTTGTACCCACATTGATCCGCTTGAACTTCAAGAGGACGGCTCCATTGCTATGGGCAAGGGAACGAAGATGGGTATTGCACAGCTGAAGAGCTTCAATCCGTACCGTGAGGTACCTGCAGCTACGATGTCCACGATGGGGGGTATCAGCACCGCTCCTAAGGATGAGAATGCGAAGAAATACGGCTCCGGCGTTATGGCAGTTAGCGATATCGATAACGGTGACTGGATGATGGTTGCGGGCGTTGATTTCGGTGAGGACGGTGCCGGCACCTTCAGTGGTAGCTTCACTGCAAATGGTACAAAAGACGGTGCAGTATGTGTTCGTATCGATGATCGTATGAACGGAACCGATGTGGCTTACCTTCCTGTAAAGGACGGCAAGGTTTCGACGGCATTCCTTTCTAAGGTTACCGGCGTGCACGATGTATATTTCATCTTCGCAGGCAGTGGATACGAGTGGAATAGCTGGAGCTTCGAAAAATAAAACATGACTTATGAAATGCCCCTTCGGACAGCGCTTCGAGGGGGCATTTTTTCATGTGTTCGTAGCGGAAATCAACCGAAATGCGCTTGACTTCATTGCGTCGAAGTGTTAAAATCTATACATTGCAGATGTTTCGAAGAAGGCCTTCGAATGGCCACTTTTCAAACACTGTAACGGGATTTACGGAGGAGGATTTGATATGCCGATAACTGATTATCTGGTAAGAAATGCCGCGCTGTATCCGAATGATGTCTGCCTGGTTGAGATTAACCCCGCAGAGCAGAAGAGCAGAACCTGGCGTGAGTATGAATTAATAGAAAGTGATCGCGATGAGAAGTATCGCAGAGAGATGACCTGGGAGGATTTCGACCGGAAATCCAACCGCTTTGCCAACCTTCTTTTAAGCCGCGGCGTGCAGCGCGGTGATAAGGTTGCGATTCTTCTGATGAACTGTCTCGAGTGGCTTCCTATTTACTTCGGCGTGCTGAAGACCGGTGCGCTTGCCGTTCCGATGAACTATCGCTACACAGCAGAAGAAATCAAATACTGTCTGGATCTTGCGGACTGCTCGATTCTCGTATTCGGACCGGAATTTACCGGACGTATCGAGGATATTGTTGAGCGCATCCCGAAGGTACGGCAGCTGTTCTATGTTGGTGAGGACTGCCCGTCATTTGCCGACAGCTATGAGAAATATTCCGCATACTGTACCTCGAAGAATCCGGGCATCGCACTGACGGACGACGATGATGCTGCGATATACTTTTCGTCCGGTACCACAGGCTTCCCGAAGGCGATTCTGCATGCACACCGTGCACTGATGCATTCCTGCGATTGTGAACAGAAGCATCACGGACAGACAAGAGACGATGTATTTCTCTGCATTCCGCCGCTCTATCATACCGGTGCGAAGATGCACTGGTTCGGAAGTCTTGTAAGCGCGAGCAAAGCGGTTCTGCTTCGCGGCGTTAAGCCCGAGTGGATTTTGGAGACGATTTCCAGAGAGAAGGCTACCATTGCGTGGCTGCTTGTGCCGTGGGCACAGGATATTCTTGACACGCTTGACCGCGGTGAGCTGAAGAAGGAGAATTACAATCTTTCCCAGTGGCGCCTGATGCACATTGGTGCGCAGCCGGTTCCTCCGAGTTTAATCAAGCGCTGGAAGGAGCATTTTCCGAATCATGAGTATGACACGAACTACGGTCTTTCCGAGTCCATCGGACCTGGCTGTGTTCACCTTGGCGTAGAGAATATTCACAAGGTTGGCGCAATCGGCGTTCCCGGATATGGCTGGGAGTGTGATATCGTAGACGAGAACCGGAAGAGTGTAAAGAAAGGTGAGGTCGGTGAGCTTGCGGTTCGAGGCGCCGGCGTCATGAAGTGCTATTACAAGGATGAGGCAGCAACCATTGCCGTTCTTTCGGAAGATGGCTGGCTTTATACCGGTGATATGGCAAAGCAGGACGAGGAGGGCTTTTACTACCTCGTTGACCGCAAGAAGGACGTTATCATCATGGGTGGCGAGAATATCTATCCCGTTCAGATTGAGGATTATCTTCGCGCCAACGGAAAGATTGCCGATGTAGCGGTAATCGGTGTTCCGGATGAGCGTCTCGGCGAGGTTACGCTTGCTGTCATTCAGGTGAAGGAAGGCATGACTATGACTGAGGATGAGGTTAACGAGTTCTGTCTGAATCTGCCCAGATATAAGCGCCCGAGGAAGATTGTATTCATGGACGTTCCGAGAAATCCTACCGGAAAGATTGAGAAGCCGAAGCTTCGGAAACAGTTCTGCGGCGGAAGCCTGGTTGAGGCACAGATTAAGTAAGTGCCGTAATTACAGAAAATGCCTGCCGTGCGCGGCGTCGTACGGCAGATATTTATAAAACAAAACTTTAAGACTCTAAACTGTAACAGTTTGGAGCGGAAAGGAATTTTTATGATCCCGATGACTATCGCAATGCTGGTTGTCTTCTTCGCTATCATGGTTGGCGTAGGAATGTACACCAGAAAGCACGCTGCCGATGTAAACGGTTTCGTGCTCGGCGGCAGAGGCGTAGGCCCGTGGCTTACCGCATTTGCCTTCGGAACCTCTTATTTCTCCGCTGTAATCTTCGTAGGTTACGCCGGACAGTTTGGCTGGCAGTTCGGTCTTGCTTCTACCTGGGCAGGACTCGGTAATGCCTTTATCGGCTCCCTTCTTGCCTGGAATATTCTTGGTAGAAGAACCCGTGTTATGACACAGCACATTGATGCGAAGACGATGCCTGATTTCTTCGGAAAGCGTTTCAATTCCGTACCGCTTAAGGTTACGGCTTCCATCATCGTATTCGTATTCCTGATTCCTTATACCGCATCTTTGTATAACGGTCTTTCCTCCCTGTTCGGTTTGGTTTTCGATATTCCTTACTGGGTAGTTATCGCAATCATGGCTGTTCTGACCGGTATCTACGTAATCGTTGGCGGTTATATGGCGACTGCAATCAACGACTTCATTCAGGGTATTATCATGCTCATCGGTATCACCGCAGTTATTCTTGCAGTTCTTAACCAGAACGGTGGTCTGCTTGAGGCTACACAGAAGCTTTCTGCAATTCCCGCAGAGGGTTGGACCGGCGGTGCATATACCTCCTTCCTCGGACCGGATCCGCTGTTCCTTCTGTTCGTAGTTATGCTTACCTCTCTTGGTACCTGGGGTCTTCCGCAGATGGTTGGTAAGTTCTATGCAATCAAGAGCGAGAACGATATCCATAAGGGTACCGTGATTTCCACCGTATTTGCTATTATCGTAGCCGGTGGCTGCTACTTCCTCGGTGGCTTCGGTCGTCTGTATGCAGACAAGATCAAGTTCAGTCCGGAAGGCAAGCCTCTTTTTGATACCATTGTTCCTTCCATGCTTTCTACCCTTGCACCGATTATTATCGCAATCGTAATCGTATTGGTTCTTTCCGCATCGATGTCCACGCTTTCTTCGCTGGTACTTACTTCAAGCTCCACCTTTACGCTTGACGTTATCAAGCCTGCAAGCAAGAAGGAGATGACCGAGAAGAAGCAGGTATTTGTTATGAGAATCTTCATCGTATTCTTCATTCTGGTTTCTGCTGTTATCGCGGTGGTAAAGGATGCTAACCCGGGTGTTACCTTCATTGCACAGATGATGGGTGTAAGCTGGGGCGGTCTTGCTGGTGCATTCCTTGCGCCTTACCTCTACGGTCTGTACTGGAAGGGTGTTTCCAAGGCAGCAACCGTTGTATGCTTTGCATGGGGTACCGGTCTTGCAATCTTCCAGTTTGTAGTGTCAATGATGAAGATTGATGTAGCAGCATGGGGACCGTTCTTCGGTCTGATGTTTAAGACATCTCTTCACTCCGGTGTATTCGCTATGGTTGGTGGCCTGATCATCGTTCCGATTGTCAGTGCGTTCACTAAGAAGGATAAGGAGAAGACCGAGGAGATCTTCGCCTGCTTCGAGAAGCAGTACACTGCAACCGTTAAGCAGAGCGAGCGTCTTCAGGAGAAATAGTATAATTCTATATATGATAGGATTCAGAACCGGCAGCGGCGCGAAAGCATCGCTACCGGTTCTTTTGTTGTGGGGACGGTGAAATGTAGTGGGAAATGTGTTCTGACTCAAATGTTACAGAAATAGTTTCCGTTGGGGCTGTGAGATAACCGTGATGAATCATGCGACCGAGTGTTTCAGAATTGATCTGAGCCACTCGGTCTTTTCATTACACAAACTTCTGTGACTTTGGTTGGTACTGGATTCCGAATGTTTTGCTTCTCGTACCAAATCAACGGAGTGTTTTTTTAGGCATGATAGGAGGGGAGACTTCGTGACAGCTAAGAAAGATACGAAGGTTCTGTTATTCTTTGTTCCTTTTTCTTGATTTTTTCTTTGGAATACTATATACTGTTACAGTAATTTGATAACACAGTGCTGTGTTAAAGTGACAGACGCCGGGAAGGGAAGCTTTTCGGCGACAGAAACCTATAAGGAGTACCAGTATGTCGGATTTTTTGAATCAATTGGAAGAAATCAACGGAACACTGAATGACTTCATATGGAGTAAGTTCGGTGTATATCTGTTGATTTTCGTCGGTATTTTTATGACAATTGTTACCTTGTTCTTCCAGGTAACACATTTTCGTCACTGGATGAAGGAAACGATCGGCCGCGTATTCGGCGGCGGCGCTACCGCTAAGCATAAAGCTGATCTTCATTCAATCTCTCAGTTCCAGGCGCTTTGTACGGCGCTGTCCGCAACTATCGGTACCGGTAATATTGCCGGTGTAGCGGGAGCAATCTGTATCGGTGGTCCGGGCGCGGTATTCTGGATGTGGTTTGCAGCATTTTTCGGTATGATGACGAACTACTCTGAGAATGTGCTCGGAATCTATTTCCGCAGAAAGAATGCTGCGGGTGCATGGTGCGGCGGTGCAATGTACTATCTGGAGGATGGTCTTGGCGCTAAGCCGGGCATGAAGTATATCGGAAAGGTTCTTGCCGTTCTTTTCGCGATTTTTGCGGTTCTGGCATCCTTCGGTATCGGTAATATGGGACAGGTCAATAAGATCGTTCTGAATGTGAAGTCGGCATTTTTTGCGAATGTTAAGGCTCCCGAATTTGCCGGCGTTTCTTTGATTAACTGGGGAATCGGCTTTGTGATTCTGATTCTTGCCGCAATTATTATTGTCGGCGGTCTTCAGAGAATTGCAAAGGTTGCGGAGCGTATTGTTCCGTTGATGTCTGTTGTATATCTGCTTGGCGGTATCGTAATCATTTGCCTGAATTTTGGCAAGCTTGGTGCGATTTTCGGTGCGATTTTCAAGTATGCGTTCAGCCTGAAGGCAGTTGCCGGCGGTACATTTGGCGCATTTATCAAAACGGTTGTTTCGCAGGGCTTTAAGCGTGGTGTGTTCTCGAACGAGGCCGGTCTTGGTTCCTCGGTTATGGTTCATTCCGCGTCCAATGTTAAAGAGCCTGTTCGTCAGGGTATGTGGGGTATCTTTGAGGTGTTCTTTGATACCATTATCGTATGTACGATGACTGCAATTATTGTTCTTGCTTCCGGTAAAATCGATCTTGCTACCGGCCTGGTTGCGGAGGGAACCGATGATGCTACGCTTGTTGCGGCAACCTTCGGCAAATACTTCGGTAACCCCGGCGAGATGTTCGTTGCGGTTGCAATGTTTTTGTTCGCCTTCACGACCGTTCTTGGCTGGTCCCAGTACGGCAGCAAGGCAATCGAGTACCTGTTCGGTGAGGCGTGGGTGAAGCCTTACTGCATCTTCTTTACGCTGATGACGGTATCCGGTGCGGTTATGACTTCCTCCCTTGCATGGGATATTTCCGATACCTTCAACGGTTTCATGATGATTCCGAACCTGATCGGTGTGGTAGCGATGGCACCGCTTGTATATCGAATTACGAAGAACTACAAGGATCGTCATTTTAAGGGCGTCGATGTAGAGCCGCTTGTTTCCTATGATCCGCAGATTCAGGCTGCGAATGCCGAAGCAATCAGAAACGGCGAAAACTAAAGAGTTTCTAAAAGGGCGTATGGAGAGTGCCGCGGGCATTTTCTTCATACGCTTTTTTGATGCTTTCGCGGGGGATGCTTTTGTGGGGGATGTGGTCTTGCTCCGGGTGGTGAACCCTTAACCCCGTCCCCAAGGGACCATTCGTCACTAGCCTTGTCTCGGGGGTGAGCCCATAACCCCGTCCCCAAGGGACCAAAATGGGCGAAAAAAGGCTATCAATTTGGGGTGAACTGTGATATAATTATTCTGTTCGGAACAATATTACGTATTGGAGGATTTATTATGGGAATGATGGAAAGACCGGCGGTTACAAAGCTTGCAAACGGCGGTGTGTGTTGGGAGCATACCTTTGAGAGATTTCAGCTGAAGGCTTATGTACCGGCGTCGGAGATTGACGGAGAGGCACTCAATTATACCTTTCGTGCACCGCTCCTGATGATTCTTGAAGAGAAGCCGATGACGATGGAGGAGGCAGTTGCCTGGGCTGATGCGAACGGTCTCCGCGATGTTGCGGCCGCAGCGGACGGCGCTGTTTTATACATTTACCCGACCAAAGAGGGCGGTTGGGCAGCAGAGGATGAGGGTCTTTATGCGGCTGTCATTGCGGAAGTGAAGATGAATCCCTTCTATCAGGACGGTATTGTGGAGATTACGGATTTCTTCACACGCGAATTTAAGGGCTACAACATCCGCGGTGCAATCTTCCGTGCCGATGTATACGGCTTCGGTGCTTCGGCGGACTATATCGCTAAAAATCTTCTTAAGACAGTTCAGGGTGAATACCTGTGGGGACCGGGTGAGATTACACCCGCTATGTGCTCGATGGAGCGTTTAAGCGTTATTCCGAGCCCCGAGAGAAAGGATATCGGTATTCTCAGTGTCGGCAATTCCGACGCGGTAAATGCCGGTTTTACGGGCTGTGAGAATCTTCTGATCAAAGCTTCGGCCGATTATGCAGCCGATTTTAAGGCATTTGTTCGGAAATTCAAGATGTGGTGCGGCAATATGGAAATCGAGCCGGACTTCGAGGCAATGAATATGGTTGAGGAGACCGGTGTGATTACCGTGCCGACCTCTTCGGACAATGCAGGCCTTTACAAGGGAACCGAAACCCATAAGGTGGGGTATTTTGCATACTACAACAAGGATACATTTGACAAGGGACCGGCGCCGCTTCTTCTTGGCTTCCACGGCGGCGGGGATTCCGCGATGTTTCTTACCTTTGTCTCAGGCTGGTATGCGGTAGCGCATCAGTACGGTTTCCTCTACGTAGCACTTGAGAATCATCAGAATATTACCGCGACCGAGGTTGTTTCGGTCATTGCGCACCTGAAGGAGCGTTATGCTATCGATGAGCATCGTATCTATGCCTCCGGCTTCTCGATGGGAAGCGGCAAGACATGGGATATGTACCAGGAATATCCGTCAATCTTTGCAGGACTTGCACCGGCAAGTGCGTTGTTCCCGGTATATAACAATCCCTTCGGGAAGCAGCTTGGTGATAAGCTGAACAAGACGGTTTCGGTACCGATCTTTTATTCGGGCGGCGAGTGCTCGCATCTGCCGGAGCTCCCGGTACAGGCGGCAAGCGGTCTTGAGCGCATTCAGTATGCGGCTGAGGTCAATCGCCTTCAGAAGCGTTTTGATGTGAATTACGACGAGCGGGAGAGCTGGGAGGATCCGATGTACGGAATGAAGGCGGACCGTGAGGAGAAGGTATTCGACGAGTCACGCGGCAGCACGCTTACCATTCGTTATTATGACAGTGAGGACGGTGTATGTCGTACGGCATTTGCCAGTGTGAGCGGACAGGTGCATGAATGCAGAAGACATACGAATGAGAATGCCTGGAAGTTTATTTCGCAGTTTACCAGATAAGAAGGAGAGAATTTATGAAACTGAATATTTCGGTAAAGGGGACAGAGGATATCGCTTTTTGGAACAATGTGGATTTCTGCGTGGGTACCGGACGTGCGGGACTGGCGCTGACGGAGGAATACCTGAAGGAGCTTTCCTTCGTGCAGGATATCATCGGCTTCAAGCACATTCGCGGTCACGGTCTTTTCACGGATGATCTGGCAATCTATCATAAGCGTAAGGATTTCTTCACGGGTGAGGTAACCGTAGAATACAACTTTACGTATCTTGACCGTATCATGGATGCATATCTGGAGCGTAATATCGTTCCGTTTTTGGAGCTTGGCTTTATGCCGAATGAAATGGCAAGCGGAACCCAGAGCGTATTCTACTGGAAGGGCAATACCACGCCGCCGAAGGATTATAACGACTGGACGACGATGGTTACCGTAACGCTTTCGCATCTTGTAAAGCGCTACGGTGAGCAGGTATATTCCTGGCCGATCGAGGTATGGAACGAGCCGAATCTTCCGGGCTTCTGGAAGGATGCCGATATGAACGAGTATTTCCGTCTCTTTAAGGAAACCTTCCTCGCTATCAAGAAGCTGGATGCGCGTTTTCGTATCGGCGGACCGGCAATCTGCGGTGTGCGCGATAAGGAATGGATGCAGGCCTTCTTCGATTTCTGTAAGAAGGAGGGAATTAAGCCTGACTTTGCGACCCGTCATCACTATACGACGGAGCTTCCGAAGCCGCAGGGACACTACGGCTACCAGCAGCTTTCCAATCCCGAGCTCGGCTTTTTGAACCTGCAGTCCTCGAGAGATATTATCGATTCCTTCGAGGAGTTTAAGGGAATGGAGATGCATCTGACGGAGTTCAACACCTCCTATATTCCGAACTGCCCGTTACATGATACGAATGAAAATGCGGCATATCTTGCATATCAGCTCGAACGCCTCGGCGAGACCTCCTATTCTTACTCCTACTGGACCTTCGGCGATGTATTCGAAGAGCGCGGCGTTCCGTTTACTTTGTTCCACGGCGGCTTCGGTCTTGTGGCACACGGCAATATTCCTAAGCCTACCTTCTGGACATTTGCCTTTTATAAGCGCCTGCAGGATGCGGCAAAGCGCTGCGTCTATAAGGGCAGAAACGGCGTCATTGTAGAAACGAAGGACGGCGGCTATCAGGGAATCTTCTGGAATCTGTCCGATAGTGAGCAGGTGGACATTCAGGTGAAGCTTCCGGCAGAGGATAAGGAGTATACACTTCTTAAGGAGACTGTCGATGAGGTTACCACGAATCCGCTGAAGGCTTGGCATGATCTCGGCGAGCCGAGAAATCCTTCCAAATCTGAGATTGAAATCATCCGAAGATTTGCCTATCCATTCTGCGAAAGCGACATTCTCACAAAGAGCCGCGGCAAGGTTGGCTTTGATGTGACGGTAAGACCGCACGGTGTTGTTTATGCAGAGCTGAAGAAGAGATGCTTTGAGGGTGACACCGGCTTTACATACGGTCGGAGAGAATAGCGGAATACCTATGTGGTATAGTTCCGTGCATATACGAACCGAATCATACAAGGGGCAGTGAAATGCGTTGTCGTGTTTCAATGCCTCTTTTTGATACGGAATTGCAGGCTCCTGCAGTTTCAGCGCAAAAGCTGCAGGAGTTTTTGCGATATGTGAGTAGCGCAGAACGGTTCTACCTCTCGGTTGATTTATTCAGCGAGGGGCGTCTAGGGACTCGTTTTCGTTCGTGTAAGGGGCGGAAGAGAGGGAAGGCGGAAACACATTTTCTTTGCAAAAAGTTCGGCAAATGTTAGGAATTCTTAACATTTGCCATCTTTCTTTTATGGGAATAGTATGGTATAATAAAATGAACTATCGTTTGGGAGGAGTTTTCCTGATGATCAATACAAAAAAGACAAGATTGATGACGCAATGTGCGATCTATCGGAAGCACGAGGGCGTCGAAGATTTGAAGATAGCAGGCTTCTTCAAGGAGGATTTCATTCGCCTTGAGATGCTGAAGACGATCCTTGCCATCACGCTCGGGTATCTGATCATTCTCGGAATGGTTATCATCTATTATTCCGAGTTTTTAATTGCGCATGCGTTGAACCTGAATTATAAGATGTTCGGCAAGAAGATCCTCGGCTATTATCTTCTGATCCTGGTGATTTACATCGTGATTGCGTTAAGCCGTTACGGTATCGTCTATCTGCGCTCGCACAAGCGCCTCAGTAAATACTACAAGATGCTCGGCCGTATCAAGAAGATTTCGATTGAGCAGGAGCATGAGAGAGAACTGGAAGAAGAGAATTGGGAGGAATTGCAGGCATGATGCTTCTTTTTGAAATCCGCGCCAAGCTTGCGGAAATCTATCAGAAATATGATTTTGTCATCAAGGCTTTGCTGAAGTTTGCCCTGATGTTTTTTGCACTGTCAAGAGTCTGCAAGGTAATCGGCTACAGCTCGTCGCTTTCGAAGAGCGCGATGGTTGTGATGATTTCCGCGGTATGTGCATTCTTACCGTCCTCGCTGATGGTTTTCGTTGCGGTCGCTTACATCTTCATTCAGCTGATGACGGCCTCGATTCTTATAGCACTCACGGTAACGATGATTTTCCTGGTGCTTTATCTGTTCTTCCTTCGCTTTACCCCGAAGGAGGGCATCACGGTTATCGCAACACCGCTTCTTTGCTCCCTGGGCTTTCCGTATGCGATTCCCTTGTTCTTAGGCATCTTCGGAAATATTCTTTCCATCGTGCCGGCATGCTGTGGTGTGGTTGCTTTCTATCTGCTCCGTGTTGTGCAGAACAATATTATTACGCTTGATCAGCTGAAGCAGGCCAAGGATGAGGCGCTGCCGATGTATATGAATGTGGTCGATAACCTTCTGAAGAATCCGCCGATGTATGTTATGATGGCGATTTTTGCGCTTGTTATTGTGACCATCGTTGTGATTCGTACCATTCAGATGGATTATTCCTTTGAAATCAGCCTCGGTGTCGGCACCGGTGTGATGATTCTTGCATTTATCATCGGTTCTTTGAAGTATGAGATGGGAATCTCGGTTCCCGGCATGCTGTTCGGAAGCCTTTTTGCAATGGCTATCACCTTCTTCTGTATGTTCTTCTTCCGCGTACTTCGTTATGCGGCCGCAGAGCATGTACAGTTCGAGGATGAGCAGTATTATTACTATGTGAAGGCGGTTCCGAAGATTACCGCAGGTTCTCCGAAGAAAGCCATCCGCAAGATTCTGACGCAGCGTAAGGCAGAGGCCAATGCCGTGGAGGATGAGGACGAAGAGGAAGCGCTTGAGGCAATGGAGTCGATGCTTGCGCGTAAGGACAGACCGAACGCGGCGCCGGTTTCCAGAAGTCTGGCAAGACGTGTACGAAACGATATGGCCCCGAAGAGAACGGAAAGCTATATCGATGATGAGGACGAGGACGATGAGGTTGTCATCACCGGACCGAAGAATCGGGACGGTAAGAATGCACTTTCGTTCGTAAAGGACGGCCTCGATAAGCTTAAGGCTATGGTTGCAAAGAAGCCCGCAAGAAAGCCGAAGGCACCCGTCATGCCCGAAGAGGACGACGAGGAAGAGGACGAGGCGTATGAAGCATACGCTAAGCAAAGCGCCGACAGAGAACGGCTCAAGGCCAATTCGAAGCCTGAAGAGGCGCAGGGGGACGATGATTACGAGTAAAGGAGGATATCGCCGTGTGGGATAATCTCAAGGAATTTCTTGCGAAATATTTCAGTCGATTGCTGATTCCGAGAATTCACCTGCTTGATCTTGTGGAGATATTGCTGATTGCATTTGTCATCTATCACCTGATCAAGTGGATCAAGAGAACGAGAGCCTGGTACCTTGTAAAGGGTATTGTAATTCTCGTTATTGTTTGGGCGGTTGCTTCGATTCTCCGTTTCAACGCAATTCTGTGGATATTCCTGAATACGATTAATGTCGGTATTATCGCGATTTTCATAATCTTTCAGCCGGAGCTCCGCCGGGCACTCGAGCAGCTCGGTCAGCGAACCCTGTTTAACCTGTTCGCCGATTCCGCAAACTCCCAGGAACGTTACTCCGATACAACGAGAAGCGAGATCGTCACCGGTATTTTTGAGATGGCTAAGGTGAAGACCGGTGCGTTAATCTGTATCGAGGGAATGGTCAGTCTCGAGGAATACGAGATTACCGGTATCCCGACGGATTCGGTTGTTTCCGCCGCACTTCTGATCAATATTTTTGAGAAAAATACACCGCTCCACGACGGTGCGGTAATCGTTCGCGGCAACCGTGCGGCCGCTGCGACCTGTATTCTTCCGGTTTCCGAGAATCTTCGTCTTTCGAAGGATCTCGGTACGAGACATCGTGCGGGTGTCGGCCTCAGTGAGGTGACCGATGCATTTGTCATCATCGTATCCGAGGAGAACGGTAAAGTTTCCATCGCACAGAAGGGACAGCTGATTCGCGGCGTGGACGAGGAATATCTTTCCAACAAGCTTTTGGAGTTCCAGAACAAGCCGACACCGCAGAACAGACTGAAATTCAGAAAGGAACGTGAGAAGAATGAGAAAAAAGCTTAAAGCCGTGTTCACCAGAAACATCGGAATGAAGCTTCTTTCCTTCGTTCTGGCATTTCTGGTCTGGATCATTATTATGAGTATTTCGGATCCGCAGATTACCAAAAGGATCGACGGAATTCCGATTGAAACAAAGCACAGAGACGATTTCAACAATCGGGAAGAGAATAAGAACCTTTCTATTGAGGTTCTGACAAGCGGAACGCTTTCCATCAAGGTGAAGGGCAGTCGTTCCAACCTGGAGAATCTGAATTCGAGCGACTTCATCGCTTATGCGGATTTTGACGAAATCGGCGTCAATTCGATTCCGATTCATGTCGAGACGCGTCGGAAGGATGATGGCAAGAATATCGAGATTACCTACCAGTCAAAGCCTGTATTACAGGTGAGTCTTGTGAAGAGTAAGACCAAGCTGATTAACGTCGTAATCGATGTGGAGAAGGTTCCCGAGAACCGCTACGCTGTATGTCGTTCCGTAAGCTCTAAGCTTCTAGAGGTAACCGGTCCGGAGCAGCTGATCGAGACCGTCAGCAGACTTACGGCAACGGTCGATGTATCCGGTATGATCGGTACGACAGCCTATGTATCGCTTGCACCTGTGGATCAGGACGGCAATGTGATTGAGGCAGATTCTTTAGAGCTGTCGCAGAGTACCGTGCAGGTTGAGATCGTGCTGCTTCCCGTTAAGGAGGTTTCGGTCAATGTGGATCTTTCCGAGACACCGGTAGTCAACGGCTTCGGAATTTATGATGTCAAGTACAGTCCGGTAACGGTTCGTGTTGCGGCGGAGGAGGATACGTTAAAGCATTTGCGTGAAATCACCATCCCGTACGACACGGAGATTCCGCTTATCAAGGGGATGAAGCCGATTACCAGGGATTTTGATATTACAAAGTATCTGCCGGAGGGTGTCTACCTGAAGTCCGGCAATGCCGTGGTTTCCTCCAATATTGTTGTGGAAGCATACGGCGAGCGGACATTTACCTTCCCGAAGGCGCAGCTTACAATCAGTAATCTTTCGACGGAGCTTCGGGTAGAGGAGCTTACGGGAGATGTTTCCATTCTGATCGAGGGCTTTAAGCCGGATATTGAGCGCATCGGCTCGTATACGGAGCTTAAGCCGTATGTGGATCTGGGGTCGATTCACACGGCAGGCGTCTATACGCTTCCGGTTCTTTTCGGAACGGATGCGCAGCTTGTAACAACAGGTTCTACAGTAGAAATCACACTTACAGAGGCACAGTAGCATCACTGAGAAAGGGGCTTATATGGTACAGGGGAGTGTCAAAGTAATTAATGTCAAGGGTTTACACATCAAGCCGGCGGGCGCTATGAGCAAGATTGCGCTTTCCATGCCGTGCAAGGTGTATCTCAAGGTTCGTGAGTATGAGGTGAATGCAAAGAGCGTTCTCGGCATACTGAGTGCACAGGTCAAATGTAATGAGGAGATTACCATTGTCTGTGACGGCGAAGGAGAGGAAACTATTTTGAAGGAGCTTACCGAGGCTGTGCAGAACGGCTTTGGTATTGAATAAGAGATGATTCTTGCCGGAATAGTGGCAGGAGGCACCGGAACGAGGATGCAAAGCGCACTTCCCAAGCAGTTTCTGCCGCTTGCGGGTGAGCCAATCCTTCTTCATACATTGCGCACATTTCTGTCGGTTTCGGAAATCGATGGGATTGTGGTCGGTGTGCCTGCGGATTGGGTCAATTATACAAAGGAACTGCTTGCAGCGCATGAGGAGCTTAAAGGTGAGAAACGCCTCTATGTCTGTGTCGGCGGCAGCAACCGAAACGAAACGCTTGCCTGTCTGATGGCATGCGGCGAGGCGCAATTTGGTATCGGTGACGGAGATATTTTCGTTACACATGATGCGGTAAGGCCGTTTGTTACCGAAGAGATGATTCGTGACAGTATCCGGGCGCTTTCCGGCGTAAGAGCCTGTTCGGCTGCGATTCCTGCGACCGATACGATTCTATGCGCAATGGACGGTACGCATGTTTCCGAGGTGCCGAGGCGGGATAGCCTGTATCAGGTGCAGACACCGCAGACGGTATATTTCGGGGAGTTTCGCTCGATTCTTGCATCGCTTAGCAAAGAGGAGCTCGGAGCATTTACCGATATATGCAGTATCTATCGTGGGAAAGGACTTCCGGTATCCATCATACCCGGTTCGGGAGAGAATATTAAGATAACAGGTCCGACGGATCTGATGATCGGCGAAGCGATTCTTCGTCGGCGAAAGGAGAAGGAACATGTATGATTATCTGATTGTCGGTGCCGGACTTTTTGGTGCCGCATTCGCAAGAGAAGCAACCGATAAGGGATATTCCTGCCTTGTGATCGATCGAAGAGATCATATCGCAGGCAATGCGTATTGCGAGGACGTAGAGGGCATTCCGGTACATACCTACGGCGCACATATTTTCCATACAAGCGATCGTAGCATCTGGGAATATGTCAATCGTTTTGCGGATTTCAATAACTACATCAATTCGCCGGTGGCTGTTTACAAGGACGAGCTTTATAACCTTCCGTTCAATATGAACACCTTTTCGAAGATGTGGAATATTAAGACGCCTGAGGAGGCGAAGGCGATTATTGAAGCGCAGAAGGCAAAGGAGCATTATGAGAATCCGAAGAACCTCGAGGAGCAGGCAATCTCTTTGGTGGGACGGGATATTTATGAGAAGTTAGTGAAGGGCTATACCGAGAAGCAGTGGGGACGTGACTGCAAGGATTTGCCGGCATTTATCATTAAGAGACTTCCGGTACGTTTTACGTTCGACAACAATTATTTCAATGACCGCTACCAGGGCATTCCGACAGAGGGCTATACCGCTATGGTTGCCAATATGTTGAAGGATATTCCGGTGCGGACCGGCGTGGATTATCTGAAGGAGCGGGACAGCTATCGAGGGCTTGCGAAGAAGGTGCTTTTCACAGGAGCGCTTGACGAGTATTTTGATTATTGCTACGGGCCGCTTGCTTACCGGATGGTTCGTTTTGAGCATGAGACGCTTTCGTGTGATAATTACCAGGGCAATGCGGTTGTGAATTATACCGAGCGAGAGATTCCCTACACGAGAATTATTGAGCATAGGCATTTCTATCGCGGGCTTGAGACAACGAAGACGGTTATTTCGAAGGAGTATCCTGCGGAATGGCAGCCGGGCGAGGAGCCGTATTATCCGGTAAATGATGAGAAGAATGCTGCACTCTATGCACGCTATTGTGAGTTGGCGCAGAAGGAGCAGGGCGTGATCTTCGGCGGTCGTCTCGGCGAGTATCGCTATTATGATATGGACAAGGTACTTGCTTCGGCGCTTAGCCTTGCAGCGAAAGAGCTTTAATTGTTTTTGAAAATGGATTGATAGTTTTTGATTTTAAGAGCTGTTGCTTTCGGGCGGCGGCTTTTTTTATAAAAAAGGACGAGCCGCAGAATACTCTGCGGCCCGGTTAAAGTGGTTCTTTTATTACAAATGATAGGAATCAGAATGATTTTTCCTTCAGCTTAACGGGAATCTGAAGCTCTTCAAATACGCCGTTGTTGAAGCGCTGCACCGTCAGGATGACCGTTGTACCGTAGCGGTAGGAGGTGATTCTTGACTGCAATTGCTCGGTAGACATGACGGGGACATCGTTGACTGCAGTGATGATATCGCCTGCAAGAAGCTGTGACTCCGCAGCGGCACCATTTTCCACAATATCCTTTACATAGACGCCGTTGACCCAGCCGAACAGCTTGATCTCTTCGTCGGTGATTTCGGAGATGTAGATGCCGAGGTAGCCTTCCTCACCGGCTGCGACAAGATCCTTCTTCTCGAGCTCACGAATGAGTGGAATGGCAACGGTTACCGGGATGGCAAAGCCCATTCCCTCGACCTCGGTGCTTGCAAGCTTAGAGGAGTTGATGCCGATTACTTCGCCGTCGATGTTTACAAGTGCGCCACCGCTGTTGCCGGGGTTGATGGCTGCGTCGGTCTGAATCAGGGAAACCTTCTTCATATCAGAGGAGTAGTGATGATTCAGTGCGCCGATATAGCCGACGGTGACAGAGGTGCCGTAGCCGAGCGCATTGCCGACGGCGATGGACATTTCACCGACATGGACTTCCTTGCTTTCGGCAAGCGTCGCAGGGGTAATGGTCTGCAGGGTAGAGCTTTTTAACTGGGATTTTTTCACCGTGAGGATTGCAAGGTCGTATAAGGAATCCTCGTTCTTCAGAACCGCATCATAGGATTCTCCGTCGGAGAAGGTTACCTTAATGCTTGTGGCACCCTCCACAACGTGGGCATTGGTCACAAGGTAAAGGTTGGCATCCTTACACTCGAGATAGATTCCGGAGCCCTCCACGTCGCCGGTAGAGTACTGTCCGAAGATGTTCTCGGTACGGACAGTGCATTGTACCGAAACGATTGAGGGAAGTACCTTATTTACAATACTTTCAATATCGATATCCTCAAGAAGCTGAACAGAGGCCTTGTCGGTGAAGCGGATCACGTCCGTTTTGTTGAGCTCGGTTTTCGTTTTATTCGAAGGGGTACGTACGACCGGGGTGGCGCCGCCTGCGGTGGGAGATTCCCCACTTGCGGTGATGGCTTTTTTAAACGACCATCCGTTTTCGAAGCCCCAAACTGTACCGTAGAATATAGCACCGGCGAGGGCGGCGAAGAGAAGCCCTGCCATGATTTTCTTCAGCGTTTTCATAAAAAGCGATATTCCTCCTATGCTAAAGCAGCTGGTACTTTTATATTGTATATACAATAACGAATGTTTGTGTTGATATTGTGAAGTAAGTTTTTAATTTTGGTGGCTTGGGGACGGGGTTCAGGGCTCATTTTTGCGCGCAAAAATGAGCCCTGAACCCCGTCCCCAAGAGACCAAACTTATCTCTTGAATAAATGACGAAAATGAGTTATGATAACAGTGTATGCATGTATTGTGACGTCGGGTTCTCGTTCGAACAGCGGCAGGCATACGGGCTCGAGGCCTTAACACCTCGATGAATGGAGTAATATGGACGAACAGAACAGGAATGATAACCGGGACGGATATGAGAATATCTGTGCCATGTGCCGTCGCCCGGAAAGTGTGTGCGGTAAGCTTTTACGCATGCCGCCGAATATATACCTCTGTGAGAGCTGCCTGCAGAAATCCTTCGATATGATGTCGAGCATGAATATGGATGATCCGAATTCACTGCTTGGCAATATCCGGTTCGTATTTCCCGGCGGCATGCAGGGGAATCAGACGCAGGTGAAGCCGAAGAAGGCGGAGCAGAAGGTCGAAGAGGATGTGATGAACATCGAGAAGCTTCCGGCACCACATGAGATTAAGGCACGTCTTGATGAGTATGTTGTCGGCCAGGATCATGCCAAGAAGGTCATAAGCGTTGCCGTTTATAACCATTATAAACGTGTGAAAAGGCAGGATGAGAAGGCATTTCAGGACGAGGTGGTCATTGAAAAGTCCAATATGCTTATGCTTGGTCCTACCGGTTGCGGAAAGACTTATCTTGTGCAGACACTTGCAAGACTTCTAAATGTACCGCTTGCAATCACGGATGCGACCTCACTTACCGAGGCCGGCTACATCGGCGATGACGTGGAGAGCGTACTTTCCAAGCTTCTAGCCAATGCGGACAACGATGTCGATCGCGCAGAGCACGGTATCGTGTTCATTGATGAGATTGATAAGATTGCCAAGAAGAAGAATACCAACAGCCGTGATGTCAGCGGAGAGAGCGTACAGCAGGGCCTTCTGAAGCTTCTTGAGGGAGCGGAGGTTGAGGTTCCTATCGGTGCCTCCAGTAAGAACGGTATGGTGCCCACAACGAAGATGAATACGAGGAATATCCTTTTCATCTGCGGCGGAGCATTTCCCGGACTTGACGAGATTGTGAAGAATCGTCTGACGAAATCCTTCACGATGGGCTTTAATGCCAATTTGAAGAATCAGTTTGATGAGGACAAGGATATTCTAGCAAAGGTTTCCATGGAGGACCTTCGCGAATACGGAATGATTCCTGAGTTTATCGGACGACTTCCGATGATTTATGCATTGCGGGGATTAGATAAGGAAGCAATGAAGCGAATCCTTTGTGAGCCGAAGAATGCAATCATCAAACAGTACCAGAAGCTTTTCGCCATGGATGAGGTGAAGCTTTCATTCACGGACGACGCCTTAGACCTGATTGCCGAGAAGGCACTCACTAAGGAAACCGGAGCCAGAGCGCTTCGTTCAATCCTCGAGGAGTTCATGCTTGATATTATGTATGAGATTCCGAAGGATTCCTACATCGGTTCAGTAACCATCACTGCGGATTATATCCGGGGAAATGGCGCGCCGATTATTGAAATGCGTAGCTAAATAGTATATAATATATAGCAATAATTTAACTAAGAAAAGGAGAGTGACATCATGTTTTGTCCGAATTGTGGAAATCAGATTCCTGACGGTGCAGCATTCTGTACCTTCTGTGGTACGAAGCAGGCTAGCCCTGTAAGCCCTGTTGCTCCTGTCACGGAGGCAGTAGCTCCTGTTGTTGAGCAGGTAGCAGCACCTGTAGTGGAGCAGGTAGCACCCGTAGTTGAGCAGGTTGAGAATGTAGTAGAGCAGGTGGCAGCACCTGTAGTTGAGCAGGTAGCACCCGTAGTTGAGCAGGTAGCAGCACCTGTTGTTGAGCAGGTAGCACCTGTAGTAGAGCAGGCAGCTCCCGTTGTAGAGCCCGTATATCAGCAGCCGGTACAGCAGCCTATGTACCAGCAGCCCGTACAGCCGGCACAGCAGCCGATGTATCAGCAGCCGGTATATCCGCAGTATCAGCAGCCTATGTACCAGCAGCCGGTAGCGCAGCCGAAGAAGAAGTCCAAGGCTCCGCTCATTATTACCATTATTCTTCTGGTTCTCCTTCTTGCAGCAGGCGGTCTGGTTGTATATGAGACCTTCTTTGCATCTGAAGAGGATAGACCGGAGTGGCTTTCCGCTCTTGACTTTAAGAAGACCGGGGCTTCCATCCCGATGTCCGAGAACGAGCAGAAGATCTTCAAGAAGATCGTAAAGACCATGGACGAGGCTATCGCTGAGAACGAGGCAGCTGATTATGTTGACTGCGTTCCTTCCTACGCTCGTGATTTCGTATGGAGCGTATACGGTCTTGACAATGCAAAGGATTTCGTAAAATACCTGCATTCCGATGAGGATAACGGTGTTTCTAAGGTCGGCGACGATATCAAGGTTTCCGAGGAAATCGTTTCTGCGAAGAAGATTAAGGATGTAGAGGAGCTTTCCGATTCCTTCAAGTCCGTATTCAAGAAGTCTGTAGATATCTCCGCAGCTTACCTTGTAAAGAACAATTCCACCTTCAAAGGTAGCGATGATAAGGAGACCTACGTTGATTATTATCTGTTCGTTGAGGTTGATGACGAGTGGAGTGTTATCCTTGTAGGCGAGGACAATCTTGAGAAGTTTGATCTCAAGAAATAATATCCTGAAAATATTATGCATTTTCCGACTGTCGGCGTAAAAAAGCGCCGACAGTTTTTTTGACATTTTTTAGGGAATGTGCTATGATATGACCGATTATGGCTTAATGGCAGAAAGCTGGTTTAGGTATGTTTTTTGTATTCCTGATTTTGTGGATTATTCTGAACGGCAGAATTACTCCCGAGATTGTACTTCTCGGCCTGGCTCTGGACGTTCCGGTATATTTGTTCTTCTGTCTTGTAATGAAATTCTCGCCGAAGAAGGAGTGGGGATTAATTAAGCGCATCCCCTGGTACATCAAGTATCTGTTCGTCCTTCTGATCGAGATCATCAAGGCTAATTTCGCGGTTATCCGCCTGATTCTGTCCGACAGACTGGAGCCGGAGCCGGTGCTTTTGCATTTTCGAAAGCCGCTTAAGAATGAATTGAATGCGGTACTTCTTGCGAATTCCATCACGCTTACTCCGGGAACGATCACGGTAAGTCTTGATGACGGCAAATACGTGGTACACGCGTTAGATGTCGAGCTGGCGGAGGGAATCGAGGATTCCGTATTCGTTCATATGCTTGAGGAGCTGGAGGCGAAACAATGAACATAGAGCAGGCCTATGAAATCTTATACTGGGGCGCAATCATCGTACTTGCGCTGATTATGCTCTTCGTGCTCGTAAGAGCGGTCAAGGGTCCGGAAATCGTCGATCGTATTGTTGCCATCAATATGCTCGGTACCCTGACCATTATGATCATTTGCATTCTTGCACTTTGGCTGAAGCAGGGATATCTTCTGGATGTCTCTATTATCTATGCAATGATTTCCTTTCTGGCAGTGGTGATTCTGACGAGAATTTATCTCGGCGTATATCGGGAACGTGCCAGAAGAAAGGGGGAAGAGCATGAGTGATTGGATTATATTCTGGTGTGCTGCGATTTTGATTGTAAGCGGTATTGCGGTAGCAGCGATTGCAGCCTTCGGACTGTTTCGGTTTCGCTTTGCGCTTAACAGAATGCATGCTGCGGCGATGTGCGACACGCTCGGCATTATGTTAATTCTTCTCGGGCTGATTGCAGTCAGCGGCTTCTCCTTTGATTCCCTGAAGCTTGCTTTGATTATTCTGCTTTTGTGGTGCGCAAGCCCCGTTTCCAGCCATTTGTTAGCCTATCTCGAGGTAACAACTTCGACAAAGCTTGAGGAGTATTGTGAGATCGAGAAGGACGAAAGAGGAAAGGACGTGAAGAAGGTATGATGAAGGTAATTCTTCTTTTGCTGGTGCTTTTTCTGATTGTGTGCGCCGTTAGTGCGAGCATTACGAAAAATGTGCTGGTTTCCATCATTATATTCATGTCCTACAGCCTGATTATGTCTATTATCTGGGTGTTTCTGCAGGCACCGGACCTCGCGATTACCGAGGCTGCGGTAGGTGCCGGTGTCACAACGGTATTGTTCTTTGCAACGCTCAGAAGAATCAACGCAATTGATGCGCAGGATAAGAAGGAGGAGCGTCGTGAGCAAGATAAGAAGTGATTATGAGACCTCCCGCCGTGCCGCTTTTCGCCGTTATGTTTCAGGCGAAGAGGACCTGAAGAGCATCGACTACATGCCGATGTTCGAAAAGCAGATTGCGGAAGAGAAGAAAGAGGACGAACGTGCGACCGAGCATTATCTCGTGCCGCCGCTTAAGGACCCGATGGAAGATGCCAAGCTCCACGCAGAGCTGCTCGGCATGAAATGGTTCCGTAGATTATATGTAGTAATGTCCGTTGCGCTCTGCCTTTGCATTATCGGCGCAATGGTTTATAATGTTGCCTTTATGCCCGCTTTCGGCGGCACAGATGCGCCGACCAACAACGAGGTTTCGGAGCGTTATCTTGAGAAGGGGCAGGAGGAGACCGGTGTTGTCAATATGGTAACAGGCTTGATCTTGCAGTATCGAGGCTTTGATACCTTCGGTGAGACGCACGTGCTTTTCATCGCAACGATTGCGGTGATGATTCTGCTTCGTATGGGCAAGAAGGAGATTCCCGAGGAGGTTGACGGCGAGGAGAGCGAGGGCGATGTAATTCTTCGTACGATTGCCCGTTTTCTGGTACCGATGATTCTTCTGTTCGGTCTTTATGTACTGGTGAACGGTCATCTGTCTCCGGGCGGAGGCTTTTCGGGCGGCGCGGTCATCGGCGCGGGACTGATTCTGTATTCCGCGGCATTTGGCTTTACGTCTACCGCCAGATTTTTTAATGAGAAGATCTATGACATTCTGAAGGTCGGCTCTCTCGGGCTTTACAGCCTTTTGATCATCTATTACCTGTTCACAGGCGCCAACGGAATCGATTCCGTGGTTCCGCTTGGTAAGGTAGGGGCGATCATCAGCTCCGGACTGATCCTTCCGATCAATGTTTTGGTCGGCATAGAGGTAGCGTGCACGATGTACGCCTTCTATGCGCTGTTCAGAAAGGGAGGTCTGTAGGATGCTTGCAAATCTTTGGAATAACTACATCGATGTTGCGGCGATGATCCTGTTCGGAATCGGGTTCAGTAACCTGCTTCTGCAGCGCAACATGATTAAGAAGATCATCGGACTGAATATCATGGATACGGCAGTTTATCTGTTCCTTGCTTCCATGGGCTACATTCAGGGAAAGCTGGCGCCGATTGCCTCCGATGGGGTATTAGAGGCGTCCCGATACATCAATCCGATCCCGTCCGGCCTTGTGCTTACCGGTATCGTCGTTTCCGTCAGCGTATCCGCGCTGATGCTCGGCCTGACGGTCAAGCTGTATGAGCGTTATCATACGCTTGATATTGATGAGATTACAACAATGGTTCGAAAGGAGCACGAGTGATGGAATTCGTTCGTAATTTTCCTTTCTTCTGTATTATGCTTGCGATGGTATCCGGCCCCGTTTCCTCGGTGCTTTCCGGTAAGAAGGCGAGAGTATTGAGCCTTTCGGTTGTAACCATATGCGAGATTCTGTCGATTGCGACGCTTTATTATACGCTTGATCTTGACGGTCCGTTCGTATACACGATGGGACGCTTCCCGGCACCGTTTGGTAACGAGATCAGAGTCGGCGTACTGGAGGCCTTTATGGCGACCTCCTTCTGCCTGATTATGCTTCTTTCATTGACAGGCGGATTAAAGTATCTGGTGAAGGATGTGCCGGAGGAGAAGATGAATCTTTACTTCATCATGATCAACCTTCTGCTTGCCTCCTTGCTGGTACTGATTTATACAAATGACCTTTTCACCGGTTATGTATTCGTTGAGATCAATACGATTTCTGCCTGCGGACTGATTATGATTCGAGGCTGGGGAAGAAATATCCTTGCGGCGACCAAATACATGATTATGTCGCTTCTCGGTTCCGGTCTTGTACTGATTTCGGTTTCCATCATTTACGGAATTACCGGACACCTTCTGATGCACAATGTGCATGAGGCGGTTCTTAAGATTGTTGCGGAGGACACTTATACGGAGCCTCTGATGCTTGCGGTAGGTCTTTTCTCCGTCGGTATCGCCATCAAATCGGCGCTGTTTCCGTTCCATGCATGGCTGCCGGATGCGTACAGCTATTCGACCTGCTCCTCAAGCTCGATTCTTTCGTCGCTTGTATCGAAGGGCTACATTCTGTTCCTTTTAAAATTCATCTACCGTGTTGTGGGCACCGATGTGTTCCGCTTATCGGGTGCGGATGATGTGCTGTTTATCTTCGGTATCGTCGGTATGATCATGGGTTCGGTTGACGCAATCCAGCAGACCGATATGAGAAGAATGATCGCATTTTCCTCGATCGCACAGATCGGTTATATTTACATGGGCTTCGGACTCGGCGTGGAAGCGGGCATGGTTGCGGCCGTGTTCCATATCCTCGCACATGCTTCCGCGAAGTCGATGCTTTTTGTATCGGCCAACGGACTTGCGGAAGTATCCGGACAAAGTATGAATTACCGTAACCTGCGTGGCTCGGGACTTCGAAACCGCTCAGCCGGTGCGGCCTTCGTGGTCGGCTCGCTGTCCATGGTCGGCATCCCGCTTTTCGCAGGCTTTACGTCAAAGGTTTATTTCGCCAAGGCTGCCATGAATGCGGTTACGACGAAGGAAATCATTACGTTGATAGCGCTTGCTATCAGTACGGTTCTGAATGCAATGTATTTTATTCGTATGGCCATCAGCGTGTTTACGCCGAAGATGAACGAAGAGTACGAGGACGAGCGGTTCCGTACGGGAACGGTATATCGCCTTTCCGTTGTGGTATTTGTCGTTATTGTGATGATTCTCGGCGTATTCAGCAACCCGATCTTCGACTGGATCGAGCGTGGTCTTACGGAGTTTTCATGATTGGAGTAGTGTGATGGATTGGATGATTATTCTTCCTGTTTTGATCCCGTTCTGCGGTGCGTTGTACCTGCTTTTTTGCGGACGCCGGTTCACAAAGCCTGCGATGCGCATCTGCACGGTGTCCTTCGTTCTGGCAGCCGGTCTTATGACGCTTGCGCTGATTCTTAAGGATACGACGGAATGGACGGCCTTTGAGCTCATGCCGAAGCTGCCGCTATATTTTCGTGTGGACGGAATCGCAAAGCTTTTTGCGGGACTGACGGCTTCGATGTGGCTTGTGTCGACGGTCTTCTCCTTTAAGTATATGGACCATCAGGAGAAGGAGTACCGTTACCAGATGTTTTCGATGCTTGCGCTCGGCGCACTGCTTGGCGTATGCTTCTCCGGAAACCTGATTACGACCTATCTTTTTTATGAGCTGATGACGCTTGCAACCTTCCCGATCGTTATGCACGAGCAGACGAAGGAGGCGATTTCCGCGGGTATGACCTATCTGTTCTACTCGGTTGCGGGTGCATTTCTCGGACTGGTCGGCATCTTCTTCTTATATGCAAATGCCGACGAGGCAGTACGCCCCGGCGGCATCTTAGGGTATATCCCGGGCGGCTTTCTGAAGGCCGATGCGAGTAAGGAGGTCCTGCTTCCTGTCGTATTTCTGATGCTTCTCGGTTTCGCCTGCAAGGCGGGTATGTTCCCGCTTCATGGTTGGCTTCCGAAGGCACATCCGGTAGCACCGGCGCCTGCGTCGGCACTGCTTTCCGGTAATATTACGAAGATGGGCGTTCTGTTCATCCTCCGTGTGCTTTTCTACTCCGTAGGCGCGGATTTTATCAAAGGCACATGGGTGCAGACCGTGCTCCTTACGCTTTCGGTCATCACCGTATTTCTCGGTTCGTTGCTTGCTTACCGCGAGAAAATCTTCAAAAAGAGACTTGCGTATTCTACGGTCAGCCAGGTTTCCTACTGTCTGACGGGAATCTTTCTCCTTTCAGAAACAGCCCTTGTCGGAGCACTTCTCCATGTGGTGTTCCACTCGATTATTAAAAACCTGTTGTTCCTCTGCGCCGGCGCGGTTATCGTGAGAACCGGACGCACCCGGATCGACGAGCTTACGGGAATCGGGCGGAAAATGCCTGTTACGATGTGGTGCTTCACCATTGCGGGCCTTGCGCTTGTCGGCATCCCGCCGATGAATGCATTTGTCAGCAAATGGTATCTGGCAACGGGAGCACTTTCCGCAGGGGTGCCGGTATTTTCGTATCTGGCACCGGTGGTGCTTCTTCTTAGCGCCCTTCTGACGGCCGGCTACCTGCTTACCGTTTCGGCGGCTGCCTTCTTCGGTCATGAAGGAGCGAAGGATACAAAGAACTGCGAGAAGAGCGGTCTTCTCTTAGTACCGCTTGTGATTCTTGCGGTTGCCTGTGTGATGTTCGGAATTCTTCCGAACGGACTTACGAACTTTATTACGGAGTGTCTTACCGGATTACTCTGATTTCGGAGTGTACCAATGAGTGCTTATTTTCTTCTGATTCCCGTGCTTGTGCCCATTATCTGTGGCGCATGGCTGGGACTTAACCCAATTCATCAAGACAGAAGGAGAGAGGTCTTCGTCTTTATTGTGACGCTTTTGACCTCGCTTGTGATCGGCGCGATTCTTTGGAATCCGCCCACGGATTCCCTTTCCCTGCCGCTTGCAGGTGTACTGGAGATCAAGTTCCGTCTGGACGGCTGCGGTATGGTTTTCGCTGCCTTGATTGCATTTCTGTGGCCGCTTGCCGTTTTGTATGCCTTTGAGTATATGGAGCATAACAAGAATAGCTTCTTCACGTTCTATACGATGACCTACGGTGTTACGGCGGGTATCGCATTTGCCGGAAACCTGATGACGATGTACATGTTCTATGAGCTTCTGACCATCGTGACGATTCCGCTTGTGATGCATGAGCTCGACCACAAATCCGTTGTTGCCGCAAGAAAATACATGAAGTATTCCTTCGGTGGTGCAGCCTTTGGCTTCCTTGGCTTCATCGGCATCCTTTCGCTTGGCGACACGCTTGATTTCGTCTTTGGCGGCGTACTCGGTAAGGAGGCGATTGCGGAGCACGGGCAGTTCCTTCTTCTGATCTACACGCTTGCCGTGTTCGGCTTCGGCGTTAAGGCTGCACTGTTCCCGGTTCACGGCTGGCTTCCTTCCGCATCGGTTGCACCGACGACGGTTACGGCGCTTCTTCATGCGGTTGCGGTCGTAAAGGCGGGCGCATTTGCCATCATTCGTATTACCTATTACAGCTTCGGTACGAGCTTCCTTCGCGGAACGTGGGCGCAGGATGTCGTTCTGATTGCTGCTGCTATTACCATTGTTTACGGTTCCTCGAAGGCCGTAAAAGAGCAGCACTGTAAGAGAAGACTTGCCTATTCGACGGTCAGCAACCTGTCTTACATTATCTTCGCGGCAGCGCTTATGACAAAGGACGGCCTGACGGCAGCCTTTCTGCATCTGATCTTCCACGGACTGATGAAGATTACCCTGTTCTATGTCATCGGTGCGATTATGGTGAAGACCGGACGCAAATACCTGTGGGAGATGGACGGCATCGCACGAAGAATGCCTTTGATTATGACGGTTTATACCATCGCCGGCTTTGCCCTCATCGGCTTACCGCCGTTTTGCGGCTTTATCAGCAAATGGTACATTGCCACCGCGGCTGTAAAAAACGGGCGCGTGAGTGCTTATATCGGACTCGGTGCGCTGATTATATCGGCGTTTCTGACCGCGGCTTATATCTTCGAGCTGATCATTCGGGCGTGGATGCCTGATCGGGAAAGTACGACCGGAATCGGTTCCGCACCTGTGGAGCGACCCGGTGCGAAGATGTGCGTACCGCTTGTAATTCTTGCGATTCTGATTGTGGCATTCGGTTTCTGTTCCACAACGCTTGCTACATTTTTCACCCGTATCGCGTCTGGCCTTATCTAAGCCTGCGTGAACGGACTATTTACTTTGAACCGGGAGTTGATTTTATGAAAGGTGAAATCGGATTATTGCTGCTTGTTCTGCTGCCGATGTTCGGCGGACTTGTGAGCCGTATGCTTAACGGAGCAGGGGAGCGAAGCAGACACAAAGGATGGCTAAGAGGCGGAGAGGTTCTCTTCTTCGGCATTACCGCACTGACCTTAGTGACGGCGATAATCTATGGTGTATATGCCCAAAACGGCCACGAGGTCGCACTTTCGATCCCTGAGATCTGCGGACGCGGAATCGGTTTTCGGATGGAGGGCTTTCGCGTTGTTTACGTGATACTTGCCGCATTTGCCTGGACGGTTTCGTCCCTGTTCGCGCTTTGGTATACAAAGGGCGAGGAGAACCGCGGACGGTATTATTTCTACACACTGCTGACGCTTGGCGCGACACTCGGTGTGTTTCTGTCGGTCGATCTGTATACGACCTTTATCTTCTTTGAGATTATGTCGCTTGCATCCTACGTCTGGGTTATCCAAGAGGAAGATGCGGAGGCGGTTCGCGCATCGCAGACCTATCTTGCGGTGGCAATTATCGGCGGCCTTGTGATGCTGATGGGAATCTTTATGATCTACAATTCCTTTGGCACGCTTCAGTACGATGAGCTTACTAATCTGAGCGCAGCAGCTTCGGATAAGACGGTTCTTTATGCTGCCGGCTTCTGCCTGCTGTTCGGCTTTGGCGCAAAGGCAGGTAGCTTCCCGCTTCATATCTGGCTTCCGAAGGCGCATCCCGTGGCACCGGCACCTGCGTCGGCACTGCTTTCGGGTATTCTGACGAAGGCCGGAATGTACGGCGTGCTTCTGCTTACCGGACGCCTGTTCCTTGGCGATGTGTTATTCGGACAGATTCTTCTGTTCCTTGCGGTGTGCACGATGCTTGTAGGAGCCGTCCTTGCGCTTTTCTCCATCGACATGAAGCATATTCTTGCCTGCTCCTCCGTATCCCAGATCGGCTTTATGTTAGTTGGTGCGGGCGCCATGTGCATCCTCGAAGAAGAGCAGTGGCTTGCGGTACAGGGCGCAATTCTTCACATGGTGAACCATTCGCTTTTCAAGCTTGTTCTATTCCTTTTAGCAGGTGTTATTGTTAAGAATCTGGAGTCAAGAGATCTGAATGTTATCCGTGGCTTCGGTGTCGGCAAGCCCTGGTTTATGGCACTTTATCTGTGCGCGGCACTCGGTATCGCGGGAATTCCCGGTTTCTCCGGATTTGTTTCCAAATCCATGCTTCATGAGGCGATTGTTTTGTGTTATCATGAGAGTGGAATGATAGTTTATAAGGTTGCGGAGATTCTGTTCCTGATCGCCGGCGGCTGCACGCTTGCTTATATGCTTAAGCTGTTCATGGTTCTTTTTGTGGCGAAGCCCTCTAAGGAGGTGCAGAGCTTTAACAGAAAGCATAAGACGTATCTGCCCGTAGCAATGAAGCTTGCGCTTTCGATTCCTGCGGCCCTCATTGTGATTCTCGGCAGCTTCCCGAAGGATACGATGAGCCGAATCGCAGCAACCGCAGCCTCCATTACCGCCTACGAGGAGGCGCCGGAGGCATTCGAGGTATTTACCCTTGAGAATATGAAGGGCGGCCTTATCTCGGTATGCATCGGCCTTCTTCTCTACTGGTGCTTTGTTCGAATCGTCATCACTAAGAAGGTTTCTGCGAAGGAGACCCGTTATGTAAACCGCTTCCCGAAGCGGCTTGATATGGAAAATCTGATCTATCGGCCGATTCTGATGGGCTTTTTGCTTGGTTTATGCAAGAAGCTGTTCGGCCTTCTCGATAAGCTGACGGAAATGCTCGTTACGGCAGTCAGAAGAACGATTCTGAAGCCTGTCTGCGAGACGACCAGCGTGCCGCTTTCCCGTGCGATTGCGAATGTGATCGGGCGAATCTGTAACGGTATCGCCGGCTTTGCCCGCAAATTCTCGCATAAGCACCAAGGTGCAGGTAAGGATTATGTGGAAAGCGTCAACCGCGGCTTTGACGATGTAAGTGAGACGGTAAAGCTTGTATCCCGAAGCCTTTCCTACGGCCTGTTAACCTTCTGTGTGGGCCTGCTTACGATGGTTTTGTATCTCCTTTACTGCTTAAGGGGTTAGAAAAATATAATAAAACGGAGGATTCATTATGGCATTGTTGATTGATGGAAAGAAGATTTCCGCAGAAATCAAGGACGAACTTAAGGAAATCGTTGCAAAGAAGAAGGCCGAGGGCAAGGAGATTACGCTTGCGGTCATCCAGGTCGGTAACGATAAGGCTTCGAGTGTTTACGTAGGCAATAAGAAGAAGGCCTGCGAGTATATCGGTGTGAATTCTCTGGCCTACGAGCTTCCCGAGGAGACGACGGAGGAGGAGCTTCTTTCGATCGTAAAGGAGTTGAATGAGCGTAGTGACGTACACGGTATTCTTGTACAGCTTCCGCTTCCGAAGCATATCTGCGAGGATAAGGTTTTGCTTGCAATCAATCCGGATAAGGATGTTGACGGCTTCCATCCGGTAAGCGTCGGCAGACTCTGGATCGGTGAGGAGGGCTATGAGTCCTGCACACCCGCAGGTGTCATCCAGCTTCTGAAGCGCTCCGGCATCGAAATTGCCGGTAAGGAGTGTGTTGTTATCGGTCGAAGCAATATCGTCGGTAAGCCGATGGCTGCCATGCTTCTTCGTGAGAACGGCACCGTTACCGTATGTCACTCAAGAACGAAGAATCTTGCAGAGGTTACGAAGCGTGCGGATATTCTGGTTGTAGCAATCGGCAAGCCGAAGTTCATTACCGCTGAGTATGTGAAGGAGGGTGCCGTTGTCATCGATGTCGGCATTCACAGAAATGAAGACAACAAGCTTTGCGGTGATGTTGATTTTGACAGCGTTGAGCCGATTGCATCCGCAATCACCCCCGTTCCCGGCGGTGTAGGACCGATGACGATTGCCATGCTGATGTGCAACGTTGTGAAGAGCAACGCTTAATTTGAAGGAGAAGGTATTGTGAAGGTATATTTCGTTTCCCTCGGCTGTGATAAGAATCTGGTGGACAGCGAGGTCATGCTCGGTCTTCTTACGGACAACGGTCATACGATAACCGATGATGAGACCGAAGCAGAGGCCATTGTTATTAACACCTGCTGCTTTATTCATGACGCCAAGGAGGAAAGTGTGCAGTGCATCATCGATCTGGCGCAGTACAAGGAGACCGGAAGACTTAAGAGGCTTGTGATTACCGGTTGCCTTGCGGAGCGTTATGCGGATGAGATCCGCAGCGCGATGCCCGAGGTGGATGCGGTTCTTGGAACTAACGCCATCGAGGATTTGCCGGCGGCACTTTCCGCAGAAGGATTCTATGTATCAAAAAGGGCTCCGGAGTATTTGCCTCTGCCTGACACGAAGCGTGTTCTGGCAGCAGACAGCTATTCGGCGCCGCTCAAGATTGCTGAGGGCTGCGATAAGCATTGTACCTACTGTATCATTCCGAAAATCCGCGGACCGTATCGTTCCGTTCCGATGGAGCGACTGCTTGCCGAAGCCCGCTATCTGGCGGAGCAGGGCACGAAGGAGCTTCTGATTGTGGCGCAGGAGACAACGGTTTACGGTGTCGATTTATACGGCTATAAGGCGCTTCCCGAGCTGCTTTCTAAGCTGTGCGAAATCGAAGGAATCGCGTGGATCAGACTGATGTATTGCTATCCCGAAGAGATCACCGACGAGCTGATTGCGGTGATGAAGGAGGAGCCGAAGATCTGTCATTACTTAGATATGCCGGTGCAGCACGCCTCGGACAGCATCTTAAAGCGGATGGGCAGACGGACGACCGGCAGAGATATCGCTAAGGTCGTAGCAAAGCTTCGTAAGGCCATGAAGGATATTACGCTTCGTACGACACTCATCACGGGCTTCCCGGGGGAGACCGAGGAGGACGCACAGACGCTTGTGGACTTTGTAACAAAGCTTAAATTCAACCGTCTCGGTGTGTTCCCGTACTCGAAGGAGGAGGACACGCCTGCGGCACGGATGAAGGAGCAGGTGCCAAAGCGTGTGAAGCTCAGTCGTCGCAACCGAATCATGAAGCTTCAGAGAGAGATTTGCGCCGCCTACGGGAAGGCCAATATCGGCAAGCGCTTTATGGTGATGATTGACGGCTTCCTTCCCGAGGAAAATGTGTATGTCGGACGTACCTATATGGACGCTCCGGGAATCGACGGCTCGGTATATGTAGAGTCCGCCCGTTCGTTATTGTCCGGAAGTATCGTGCCGGTTAAGATAACCGGTGCAAACGAATATGATTTGATAGGAGAGATGATTGAAGATGAATTTGCCGAATAAGATCACTATGTTCCGGGTGTTTATGATTCCGGTCTTTGTATTGCTTCTGATGATTACGGAGATTCCGTACTACAATTTCATCGCGCTCGGCGTGTTCGCGATTGCAAGCTTTTCCGATTTCCTGGATGGACATATTGCCAGAAAGTATCATCTGGTAACCACCTTCGGTAAGTTTATGGATCCGCTTGCGGACAAGATTCTTGTGTGCACCGCTTTGATCATGCTGATCGAGTTCAACAAGATTCCTGCGGTTATCGTAGCAATCATTATGGCACGTGACTTTATCATCAGCGGCTTCCGTCTGATTGCTTCCGATAAGGGCGTTGTCATCGCGGCAGGCTGGCTTGGCAAGATTAAGACCGTTGTGCAGATGGTAATGTGTATGCTCCTTCTGTTCACGGCGAATCCGGAATACGACAAATACCTTGTATTCCGCGTTGCCAATGTGCTCGGTAAGATTTCCATGTGGCTTGCCCTTGTGCTGACGGTTGCCAGCCTTGTGGTATACATCTGGCAGAACCGTTCCGTTTTGCATGACAGGAAGGACAATGAGTAGAGTAGTAGTAATCGGAGGCGGCGCTGCGGGAATGCTTGCTGCGATATCGGCAGCAAGGATCGGCCACAGCGTCGTTCTTCTTGAGAAAAATGAGAAGCTCGGTAAGAAGATTTATATTACCGGCAAGGGGCGCTGTAATTTCACAAATGCGTGTGACAGCGAGACCTTTATGCAGAATATCATGCGGAATCAGCGCTTTTTATACAGCGCCTTTCACGCATTTTCCAATTATGACGCCATAGCGCTTTTTGAGGAGCTTGGCATGCCGACCAAGGTGGAGCGGGGCGAGCGGGCATTTCCCGCTTCGGACCACGCCTCGGACGTGACAAAGGCGCTTTCGGAGGAGCTTCGCCGACTCGGCGTCGATGTCAGACTGCACGCAGAGGTAAGCGGAATTGAGACCGCACCGTATTCTGACGGCGCAACCGGTAAGAAGAAAAAGAGCTATACAAGCGTCGTTCGGGCGGTGCAGACTGCGTACGGAGAGAAGCTTGCGTGTGACGTGGTAATCATCGCAACGGGTGGCCTTTCCTATCCGTCAACCGGTTCGACGGGCGACGGCTACCGGTTCGCAAAGAGTGTTGGTCATCATGTGGAAAGACTGATGCCTTCTTTGGTTTCGCTGACTGCGAAGGAAAGCTTCTGCGCGGAGATGAGCGGCCTCTCGTTAAGAAACATATCCGTTCGCTTCGAAAAGGACGACCGCACGCTTTATGAGGATTTCGGAGAGCTTCTGTTCACCCATAAGGGTGTCAGCGGACCGGTGGTACTTTCGGCTACCGGCCAATGCTCCGATGCGCTCGTTGGCGCAAGGCTTCACATCAATCTGAAGCCTGCCCTGAGCACGGAACAGCTGGATGCGCGCCTTGTTCGTGAGCTTGAGAACGGCCGCGGCAAGCAGATGAAGAATCTGATCGGCGCACTCGTTCCCGCATCGATGGGACCGGTGCTGCTTTCGTATGCGGGCATTGATCCCGAACGAAAGGCGGGCGAGATTACAAGAGAGCTTCGTCAGTCCCTGTTACGCGCTCTTCAGAGCTTTACCGTTACCATAACGGGAATGGGCGGCTACAACGAGGCAGTGGTTACAAAGGGCGGCGTATGTGTAGACGAGGTGAATCCTTCAACGATGGAGTCCCGCTTAGTAAAGGGGCTTCGGTTCGCAGGTGAGGTACTTGACCTCGATGCACTGACGGGCGGCTTTAACCTGCAGATTGCCTGGAGTACGGGATTTCTTGCCGGTAAGATCAAGGAGACTAAGGAGGAGAAGAGAGTGAGTGTTAATATTGCCATTGACGGACCTGCGGGTGCCGGCAAGAGTACCATAGCGAAGGCTGTTGCCGCAAGGCTTGGATATATTTATGTGGATACCGGTGCGATGTACCGTGCGCTTGCGCTGTATCTTCTCCGAAAGGGCATCACTGCCGAGGATACGGAGGCAATTTCTAAGGCCGGACGCGAGGCAGAGGTTTCTATCGATTATGTAAACGGTGAGCAGCAGGTGCTTCTGTTCGGGGAAAATGTGAACGGTCTCATCCGTACCGAGGAGGTCGGCAATATGGCCAGCGCATCCTCCGTAAACAAGGATGTCAGAGAGAAGATGGCCGAGCTGCAGCGCGAGCTTGCCGCAACGAAGGACGTTGTAATGGACGGCCGTGATATCGGAACCAATGTACTTCCGAACGCACAGGTAAAGGTCTATCTTACCGCATCCATAGAGGAGCGTGCTCGCCGTCGTGTGAAGGAATACGAGGAAAAGGGGATTGCTGCGGATTTCGAGACAGTTGCAAAGGATATCGAAGAGCGTGATTACCGCGATATGCATCGTGAGCATGCACCGCTTATGCGGGCAAAGGATGCCATTTTACTGGACACCTCAGAGATGAATATCGAGGAAGTGGAGAATGCGATGCTTTCGATTATCTCGGAGAAGCTTTCCAGATAACTTTGATAGAACGATTCAGCCCGAACTTACGGTTCGGAGGCGTAAGGAGGTGACGGTACGATGAAGATTCGTCTGGCGAAGACAGCCGGGTTCTGTTTCGGCGTTGAGAGAGCAGTAAGTACCGTCCGTTCTCTTAGCGATCAGGGGAAGAAGGTTTATACCTTCGGCCCGATTATCCATAACGAGGATGTCGTTTCGGAGCTTTCCGCACGCGGTGTGGAGATTCTTTCGGATGAGACAATGATCGATACGGTTAAGGAGGGAACCATTGTCATTCGCTCGCACGGCGTTTCAAAGGCAGTGCAGGAGCGGATGGAGGCAAATGTCTGTGAAAATGCAGGCGCGGTCTCTTTGGTAGATGCCACATGTCCCTTCGTGAAGAAGATTCACCGGACCGTTTTCGAGGCAAGTAAGGCAGGAAAGCAGATTATCATATGCGGAGACGCGGCGCATCCGGAAGTGCAGGGTATCGTCGGCTGGTCCGAAACACCCGCATTTGTCATCTCATCTGTCGAAGAAGCCGCAAAAATTGCAGGTACTCTGCAGAAATCCGTCTGTATTGTTGCGCAAACGACTTTTAATTTTAAAAAATTTCAAACAATTCTTGCATTTTTTGCACATTTAGGGTATGATAAGAACGATAGTGTGGTTAATACTATCTGCAATGCCACGGAAGAGAGACAGACCGAGGCACATCAGTTGGCAGCAGAGTGCGACGCAATGGTCGTGATCGGGAGTCGAAACAGCTCTAATACGCGAAAGCTTTTCGAAATCTGCAAGCAGGCTTGCCCGTCAACCTTTTATGTGCAGTCGGTGGGAGATCTGGATTTCAATTCGTTTACATCTTTTCGTTGCGTAGGTATTACAGCCGGGGCTTCCACCCCAAGAAATATTATTGAGGAGGTTCAAAATAAGATGGCAGAAGAGAATTTTGAACAGATGTTGGAAGAATCATTTAAGACAATACATAACGGAGAGGTAGTAGAGGGCACTGTTATTCGTGTTAAAGAAGACGAGATCGCACTTAACATCGGATACAAGGCAGACGGCATTCTGTCTAAGAACGAGTATTCCAGTCAGCCGATCGCTGACCTCCGTGAGGTTGTCAAGGAGGGAGATAAGATCTCCGTTAAGATTTTGAAGGTGAATGACGGTGAGGGCCAGGTGCTTCTCAGCCGCAAGAAGCTTGCACAGGATCGCAGCAGCCAGGTACTTCAGGACGCTTTCGAGAACAAGACTGTTCTTAGCGCTAAGGTTTCCGAGGTTGTTAAGGGTGGCGTTACCGTTCTGGTTGACGAGTGCCGCGTATTCATTCCCGCAAGCCTTTTCTCCGATAGCTTTGAGAAGGATCTTACCAAGTATCAGGGCCAGGAGATTTCCTTCACCATTACTGATTACGATCCGAAGAAGCGTTCCATTATCGGTAACCGCAGAGATCTTCTCGCAGCAGAGAAGAAGGCAGCTTTGGAGGCAGCACTTGCTCGCATTCAGGTTGGCGATGTTATTGAGGGAACCATTAAGAATGTTACCGATTTCGGTGCTTTCGTAGATATCGGCGGTGTAGACGGTCTTCTTCATATTTCCGAGATGTCCTGGGGACGTATCGGCAACCCGAAGAAGCTTTTCAAGACCGGCGACCTTGTACGTGTATACGTTAAGGATATCAAGAATGATAAGATCGCACTTTCTAAGAAGTTCGATGACGAGAATCCTTGGGCTAACGCAGAAGAGCGTTTCGCTCCCGGCACCATCGTTACCGGTAAGGTTGCTCGTATGACCGACTTCGGTGCTTTCGTAGAGATTTATCCGGGTGTTGATGCACTCCTTCATGTTTCTCAGATTTCTCACAAGCGTGTTGAGAAGCCTGCTGACGTATTGAGCATCGGCCAGGAGATTGAGGCATCCATTCTTGATCTTAAGCTTGAGGATCACAAGATCAGCATCAGCATGAGAGCTCTTGAGGAAGAGCCGGTAGACGAGGTTGTTGAGACCGAGGCTAACGCAGACGCTGAATAATTAATGATTTAACATGGGAACTGAAGCACAATGGGATTTTCCCATTGTGCTTTTTTCACATTACAAGCCGAAGGCTTGGTAATGTGAAAAAGCATACTTATGCACACTCGCGCGAAAGGAAGATGTCACTGCGTGACCGCGCTCGGCGCCGAAATGCCGAAAGCGGCATTTCGAATGAAGGGGTTCCCGAGAGGCAGTGCGACTTATGCACACTCGCGCGAGAGGAAGATGTCACTGCGTGACCGCGCTCGGCGCGTGTGCAGAAATTAGATTATAATAAACGGAGGATTACGTTATGGCAGATAAGGTAAGAGTTGCTTTGGATGCAATGGGCGGCGACAATGCTCCCGGAGAGATTGTTAAGGGTGCCGTTCTTGCGGTCAATGAAAGAGAAGAGCTTTCCGTATTTCTTGTCGGTAAGGAGGAACTGATCCGCAAGGAGCTTGAGGGACAGACCTACCCGAAGGACCGTATCACGATTGTGAATGCGACAGAGGACATCTCCTGTGATGAGCCTCCGGTTTATGCGGTTCGTAAGAAGCGTGATTCCTCTATCGTAGTTGCAATGAATCTGGTACATACCGGCCAGGCAGACGCATTTGTTTCCGCAGGAAGCACCGGTGCGGTTCTGGTTGGTGCCGTGATTTACATTAAGCGTATCCGTGGCGTAGAGCGTACGCCGCTTGCTCCGCTCATCCCGACCGAGAAGGGCGTATCCCTTCTGATCGACTGCGGTGCCAATGTAGACGCAAAGCCCTCTCAGCTTTTACAGTTCGCACGCATGGGCTCCATCTATATGGAAAATGTTGTCGGCATCAAGAATCCGACCGTCGGCCTTGTAAATGTCGGCGTTGAAGAGGAGAAGGGCAACGCACTTGTTAAGGATACCTACCCGCTTATGAAGGAGATGAAGGACATCAATTTCGTCGGTAGCGTAGAGGCAAGAGAGATTCCTCACGGTGCTGCGGATGTCATCGTCTGCGATGCATTTGTCGGAAACGTTATTCTGAAGCTTTACGAAGGTCTTGCATCCACCCTGGTTTCTAAGATCAAGGAGGGCATGATGAGCACGACGCGCGGTAAGATTGGCGGCGCACTTGCTAAGCCGGCACTCAAAAAGACACTGAAGCAGTTCGACGCATCCGAACACGGCGGCGCACCGATGCTTGGTCTTAACGGCCTTGTTGTGAAGTCTCACGGCAACTCCAATGCAAAGGAAATCAAGAACTCTCTGATTCAGTGTATCACCTTTGTAAGCCAGGATATCGAAGGTAAGATTCGTGAGAAGCTTGGCGCTTCTGCGGGCGAGGGAGACGAGAACTAACGGAGGTAACGATTCATGGAATGGGACAAGATTCGAAGCATCGTTGCGGAGGAGCTGCAGATTCGCGCCGAGGAGATTCATATGGATTCGAGGTTCTCTGAGGATCTCGGTGCGGATTCCCTGAATGTATATCGTATTATAACAGAGATTGAGGATGTATTTTCCGTCGAGGTAAGTGACGCCTTCAGCGATTACAATCCGCAGACGGTCGGTGCATTATATAATCGTGTATCTGAACTGCTTGGCCTTGTCTATTAGACAAGGCTTGCGGTTATTTTCGTGGAATTTCCGAAAGGATTTCCCAAAAATGTGCTGCCGGGACTAGGCTATAAGCCGGCAGCGCCGGTTTACTTATCGATAAGAGGAGGTAATGTGATGGAATGGAAGGAATTGGAGTCGGCCATCGGGTATTCCTTTCGGAATAAGGAGCTTCTTAAGACCGCGCTTACGCACAGCTCTTATGCAAATGAATTCAGTCGTCACAATCAGTCTGTCGTGTTTAATGAACGCCTTGAGTTTCTCGGGGATGCCGTTCTTGAACTTGTGACGAGTGAATTTATTTACGAGAAGCATACGGATATGCCGGAGGGCAGTATGTCGAAGCTTCGTGCGAGCCTTGTCTGCGAGCCCTCGCTTGCCATCTGCGCAAGAGAGCTTAAGCTCGGTGATTATCTGATTCTCGGAAAAGGTGAGGATATGACGGGCGGCAGAAATCGGGAATCGATTCTGTCCGATGCCTTTGAGGCAACAATCGGAGCGATTTATCTTGACGGCGGACTGGAGCCTGCGGGCAGGTTCATCCGTGAAAAGGTTCTGATGCGTCTTAAGGAGACAGAGCTGTTTCGAGACAGCAAGACACATGTGCAGGAGATCACGCAGGAGCGTTATCACTGTACGCCCGAGTATGTTCAAATCGGGATGGAGGGCCCTGCGCATAACAGGCTTTTTACGTTCGAGCTTAGGCTTGCGGGTAAGACTATTGCGACCGGCAAAGGACCATCCAAAAAGGCTGCTGAGCAGGAGGCTGCCAGGGAAGCCATCAGAATATTAAGTGAAAGGAGCGGCAACGATGTATCTGAAAAGCATTGAAGTCCACGGCTTTAAGGCATTTGCCAATAAGATCATTTTTGAGTTCAAGCCGGGTATCACCGGAATCGTCGGACCGAACGGAAGCGGTAAGAGCAATGTTGCCGATGCGGTTCGCTGGGTTTTGGGTGAGCAGAGTGCGAAGGCGCTTCGCGGAAGCAACATGCAGGATGTTATTTTCGCAGGTACGGAAACACGTAAGCCGCTTGGCTTTGCCTATGTTGCGCTGACACTCGACAACTCCGACCACTGGCTGCCGATTGAATACGATGAGGTCGTTGTCGGCCGTAGAGTATATCGTTCCGGCGAGAGCGAGTACCTCATTAACGGTGCGGAATGTCGTCTTAGAGATGTGCAGGAGCTGTTCTATGACACCGGTGTCGGTAAGGAGGGCTATTCCATTATCGGACAGGGACAGATCGATAAGATTCTGTCCGGAAAGCCGGAGGAGCGCCGCGAGATTTTCGATGAGGCGTCCGGTATCACCAAGGTTAAAAAGAGAAAGGCATTGACCGAGAAGAATCTTTCGGAAGAACGTCAGAATCTGTCCCGCGTCGTTGACATCATAAGAGAAATCGAAACCCGCCTCGGACCGCTTGAAAAGCAGAGTGAGAAGGCGAGAATTTACCTTGGCTACAAGGAAGAGCTCAAGAAGATGGAGGTTAACCAGTTCCTTCTCGAGTACGAAAAGAGCGCTTCCGTAAAGCAGGAGCTTGACGAGAAGATTTCGGTAGCCACGAAGGATTATAATAACGCAAAGCAGCAGTTCGAGGAGGCGAAGGAGGAGTATGACCGCCTTCTTAACGAGCTCGAAAAATACCGTGAGGATCTGCAGGAGGCGAAGGAGCTGTATGCAGAGAAGCAGCTTGCCGCCGAGAAGGCAACCGGCGAGAAGAATCTGTTAAGCGAGCAGGTAGGCGTGCTGAAAAAGAGCGCGAAGGAGCTCGAGGAGCGGGATATTCGCCTGAAGACGCAGATTGAGGACCGTAAGCAGTCCTTAGCCGAGCACGAGAGCAATATGGAGAAACAGAGCCTTCAGCTTAAGGAGCTTCTTAGCGAGCAGCAGAAGGCGGAGGCACTTCTTGGCGAGATGAAGGCTGGCATTGATGCCATGCTTTCCGAGGAGAAGGCGTGCAATGAGGCACACATTGCCCTTTTGAATGAGAATACGGGTCTGCAGACCGAACTTGAAAGATATAATACCATCCTTTCGCATGAAAATATTCAGCGTGCCGAGATCAACCAGCGTCTGCTGACGCTTAAGACCGAGGCAGATGCTGCGGTTTCGCAGGTTGCGGAGGCGGAGCGCGTCCTGAAGGAGGCGTGTGATCATGTAATCGAGCACTCCGAGATGGTAAAAAAGAGCGAGGATGAGATTCAGTCACTGACCGATGCAATCCAGGAGAAGAAGCGCATTTATGAGCGTTCCCAGGAGAGAGTGATTCAGAAGAGCTCGCAGTTAGAAACGCTTCGCGATCTGGTAGAGCACTATGACGGCTACGGCAATGCCGTAAAGAAGGTCATGGAGCAGAAGAAGCAGAAGCGCGGCATCTTCGGTGTAGTAGCCGATATCATTCAGGTGGATTCCGAGTACGAGACCGCAATTGAGACCGCACTGGGCGGCAACATTCAGAATATTATTACCGATACGACCGATACCGCGAAGCAGATGATTGAGTATTTGAAGGCTAATCGCTTCGGCCGTGCGACATTTGTTCCGCTGTCGGATATCTCCGCGAAAAAGGATGATTTTGAAAGCAGTATCTTCACAAAGAAGGGCGTTATCGGTATCGCTTCCGATCTGGTACATACCGAGGAACGATTCCGTGAGGCAATCAGATATCTGCTCGGCCGCTTCCTTGTTGTGGATACGATTGACAATGCGATCTCTCTTGAGAAGCAGAATCATTATAAGCTTCGGATTGTAACGCTTGAGGGCGAGTTGTTCCAGCCCGGCGGTGCGGTATCCGGTGGTTCCTTCAGAAACAACAGCAACCTTCTCGGAAAGCGTCGTGAGGCCGAAGAGCTTGAGCAGGCACTTGTGAACGAGAAGGAAACCTTAAGTGAGGCCGAGAAGCAGTTAAATGCCCTTCGGACGCGCCGTGAGGAGCTTCGTACAAGCTACGAGAGTGCCAGAAGAGAGCTGCAGGAGTATTACGTTTCGCAGAATACCGCCAAGCTGAATCTGAATCATATCGTTTCGCAGAACAGTGATATTCTCGGAAAGAGAGAGTCTCTTACGAAGGAAATCGCAGCTGCCGAGGAGCGTGTTCGCGAGGCGAAGGCGGCAATTGCCGAGGTTTCCGCTAAGATTTTGGTTAATACGGAGGCGAGTGAGCAGAAGAAGGCGCGTGCGGCGGAGATTCACGCAAAGATGGAGTCGACCAGACTTCGCGAGGATGATGCTAGTGCCGAGGCCATGCGCGTTCTTTCCGAGTACTCCGGCCTTCAGCAGAATGTTACCTATCAGAAGGAGAATGCGAAGCGTCTTTCCATCGAGCTTCGTGAGCTGACGACCGAGAAGGCGTCACTTTATGAAACCCGTGAGTCGATGCGTGAAGAGATTGACCGTAAGGAAGAAGCAATCGTTTCGGTTGAAGAAGAGCAGGCTTCGATTCGTGCCCTTCTTTCCGAGCTTGAAGCAAAAATCGATGAAACCGCAAGACTTGCCGAGGAGATTACCGGTCAGAATAAGAGCTTCTTCGAAAGAAGAGAGTCCCTTTCTACGGAAATGTCCGGCCTTGATAAGGAGCTTTTCCGTCTGCAGAATCAGCAGGAGAAGATGGCGGAGCAGCTAGAGTATCAGACGAAGTATATGTGGGAGGAATACGAGCTGACGTATACCGCGGCTACCGAGCTTCGCGATACGGAAATCGATAATCCGACCCTGAATCGTAAAGCCATCTATGAGATGAAGAATAAGATCCGTTCGCTTGGTGATGTCAATGTAAACGCCATTGAGGATTACCGGGAGAACAAGGAGCGATATGATTTCCTGACCGCACAGCGGGATGATATTATGAACGCGGAGCAGTCACTTTCGGAGATCATTTCAACACTCGATTCCGAGATGCGTAAGCAGTTTACGGATACCTTCAGTAAGGTGCAGGAGCGCTTTGATAAGGTATTTAAGGAGCTGTTCGGCGGCGGAAAGGGTACCTTGAAGCTTGAGGAGGGCGTTGATGTGCTAGAGGCGGATATTTCCGTTATCGCACAGCCCCCGGGTAAGAAGCTGCAGAACATGATGCAGCTGTCCGGCGGAGAGAAGGCATTGACTGCGATATCCCTTCTGTTTGCAATCCTTGACCTGAAGCCGTCTCCGTTCTGTCTTCTCGACGAGATCGAGGCAGCTTTGGATGACAGCAACGTAAGCCGTTTTGCGCAGTATCTGCATAAGCTTACGAAGGACACGCAGTTTGTTGTCATCACACATAGACGCGGTACGATGTCCGCAGCAGATGCACTTTATGGAATCACGATGCAGGAAAAGGGTGTTTCGACGCTCGTATCCGTGAATCTGATTGAGAATCAGCTCGACAAATAGTCGGATTTGTAAAATGAATGGAAGAGGTAGAAGAAAGTGGAGGAAATGATAGAAGAGAAGCAGGAGAAGAAAGGGTTCTTCCGACGTCTTGTGGATGGTATGACGAAGACGAGAAAAAGCATTGCAAGCGGCTTGAACAGTATTTTCCATGGCTTCAGCAAGATCGATGAGGATTTTTACGAGGAGCTTGAGGAGATCCTTATCATGGCCGATATCGGCGTTGCGACAACCGGCGAGATTCTTGAGAATCTTCGTGAGAAGGTGAAGGAGAATCACATTAAGGAGCCCGAAGCATGCAGAACGCTTCTGATGGAGTCTATCCGCGAGCAGATGGAGGTTCCCGAGGATGCTTATGATTTCGAAAAGGGACCGTCTGTTGTCATGATGATCGGTGTCAACGGTGTCGGAAAGACAACGACGACCGGTAAGATTGCGGGCCTTCTGAAGCGGGAAGGAAGAAAGGTACTTCTTTGCGCAGCGGACACATTCCGTGCCGCAGCGACGGAACAGCTTGTGGAGTGGTCGCACCGTGCGGGCTGTGACATTATTGCGGCAAAGGAGGGCGCAGACCCGGCGGCAGTTGTATTTGACGCGCTTTCCGCAGCTAAGGCAAGAAAGACGGACGTACTTCTTTGCGATACCGCGGGACGTCTTCATAACAAGAAGAACCTGATGGACGAGCTTGGAAAGATTAACCGCGTAATTGACCGAGAATATCCTGATGCAAAGCGTGAGACGCTCGTTGTTCTTGACGGAACGACCGGACAGAATGCGCTTGCGCAGGCGAAGCAGTTCAACGAAATCTGCAACATCACGGGTATCGTTATCACAAAGCTTGACGGTACCGCCAAGGGCGGAATTGCCATTGCCATCCAGAAGGAGCTTGGAATTCCGGTAAAGTATATCGGTGTTGGTGAATCCATTGACGATATGCAGCGCTTTGATCCGGATGCTTACGTGGAAGCGCTCTTTGCGGCAGAATAGACAAAAATACGGCGGGAATATGTGCGATACAGCGAAAGCCCTTAGCATGTATCCCCGCATTTTTCGTTTAAACGGATAAATTCACCCCTCGATTTCGTTTCTTTCGTCAATGGAAATCACGGAAAATGTGCGGTATTCTTTTATTGCGACGAGGGATAGGATTTTTCGTGAAGGAATCATATTTTCCTGTTGACAAACCAGTAAGAAAAGTATATTATACGAATAGAACATTTGTTCGCTTTAAGAAAGGATGAATCGATATGGCTACAGACGAGAATAAGAAGAAGGCATTGGAATCCGCTCTTGCACAGATTGAGAAATCATTTGGTAAGGGTTCAGTTATGAAGCTCGGAAGCTCGGGCGCAAGTTTGAATGTGGAGGCGGTTCCGAGCGGATCTCTGAGCCTTGACGTTGCGCTTGGCATCGGCGGCTTCCCGAAGGGACGTATTATTGAGATTTACGGACCGGAGTCCAGCGGTAAGACGACCGTTGCGCTTCATGCTGTTGCCGAGGTACAGAAGAGAGGCGGCATCGCAGGCTTTATTGATGCAGAGCACGCACTGGATCCGGTTTATGCAGCCAATATCGGTGTAGATATTGACAATCTTTACATTTCCCAGCCCGATAACGGCGAGCAGGCACTCGAGATTACGGAGACACTCGTTCGTTCCGGTGCGGTTGACATTGTTGTTGTAGACTCCGTTGCGGCCCTTGTTCCGAAGGCGGAGATTGACGGCGATATGGGTGATTCGCATGTCGGTCTGCAGGCACGTCTTATGTCTCAGGCTTTGCGTAAGCTTACTGCGGTAATCAGCCGTACTAACTGTATTGTTATCTTCATTAACCAGCTTCGTGAGAAGGTTGGCGTTATGTTTGGTAACCCCGAGACAACAACCGGCGGTCGCGCATTGAAGTTCTATTCCTCTGTGCGTCTTGATGTGCGTCGCGTAGAGTCTCTGAAGCAGAATGGTGAGGTTGTCGGCAACCATGTTCGTGTGAAGGTTGTTAAGAACAAGGTTGCTTCCCCGTTTAAGGAGGCTGAGTTTGATATTATGTTCGGCGAAGGTATTTCCAAGGAGGGCGATATCCTTGACCTTGCCGTTAATTGCAATGTGATCAACAAGAGCGGTGCCTGGTTTGCTTACGAAGGGGAGAAGATCGGCCAGGGCCGTGAGAATACCAAGGCATATCTGAAGCAGAATCCTTCGGTACGTGACGAGATTGAGAAGCGCGTGCGCGAAACGCTGCATGTCGGTGCAAGCCAGGTAATCATCAGCGAGGATGACGAAGAGGAGCCGCTTGAGGAGTTTTAAGTCCGACGTGGTTTTGCAGAGGTGAGGTATGTCACAGGTACAGCTGGTTGCAAAGAATAAGACCGTGTCGATTGTATATCTGGACGGAGAGTCTTTGGCGCCTGTTCGCAAGCATGATCTTTCGTTTCTCGGAATTCCCGAGGAGGGAGAGCTTTCGGATACGAAGCTACAGTTGCTTCTTTCGGAGTATGTCCTTCCGGGCGGACGAAAGAAGGCAATGGATCTTTTGCTTGCCGGAGACAGAACCGAGAAGGAGCTGTGCGTCAGACTGGCACAGGATGGGTATCATGCTTCCGTTATCGAAAGTGTGCTTACATATGTGAAGCAGTTCCATTATCTGGACGATGTTCGCTATGCATTGAATTATATGCAATCAAAGGGAAGTAAGTGCAGTATGCTTGAGATTCGAAGGAAGCTTTCCGAGAAGGGTGTTTCCGAAGAGGATTACGAGGAAGCACTTGAGAAGTATCGTGCGCTTCGTTCGGAAAGCATTGAGCGCTTAGGCGAAGACGATGCGGACGCGGACTCTATGAATGGCGATGCGGAGCTCTCCGATGAAGCAATGGAGCTTGAGACGCTTTTAAAGCTTATGCATAAGAAGGTGCCCGAAGGGGTTGCTCTTACGAAAGAGCAGAAGCAGAAATATTACGGTTACTTTCTTCGAAAGGGCTTCGGGTATCATACGATTCGCACGGTTCTGAAGGAGTATCCGACTGAGGATGCGTCCGAGGAAGCCTTCGACTGAGGCTTTTCGGGGATACACTTGATTGAGGTTTCTTCCGGGAAGCTTTCGAATGAGATTTTCCTTTGGTGGAACCTTCGGCGGGAGTCTGTTTCCGGTGTTGATTTTTGGAAAGAATATGCGGCTGTTCGGCCCTTAGGGGCGGAGCAGCTGCTTTTTTACACCTGAAAACAGGAATTTTGCCGCTTTCACAGGTAAAAGTTTCGTAAAACTGTGCTTTTCACAATGTTCGTGTTTGCATTTTACGGGAATATATGTATAATAGTACTTGGTGTAAGTTGGGATTATCGTTTTTTGATAACCCTTTAGGAATATATGAGATGGAGGGCTGAACATGAGTAGTACAGCAAAATTGTCGGCAAAGGATCGTATCTATACTTTGCTTGACGCTAACAGTTTTGTTGAGATCGGTGCTATGGTTACGAAGAGAAGCACTGATTTTAACATGCAGCAGATGAGCGCTCCGGGAGACGGTGTTATTACCGGCTACGGCGTTATCAACGACAGTCTGGTTTATGTATATAGCCAGGATGCGGCTGCACTTAACGGTACGATTGGAGAAATGCATGCGAAGAAGATCGTTAACCTTTATCGCCTTGCGATGAAGACGGGTGCTCCCGTTATCGGTTTGATTGATTGTGCAGGTATTCGTCTTCAGGAGGCATCCGATGCATTGACCGCTTTCGGTCGTCTTTACAAGGCAGCTTCGATGGCTTCCGGCGTAGTTCCGCAGATTTCCGCTATCTTTGGTGAGTGCGGCGGCGGACTTGCAGTTCTTTCCGAGATGAGCGATTTCACCTTTATGGCAAAGGACGCAAAGCTTTTTGTTACCTCCCCGAACGCGATTGCCGGCAACAATGTCGGAAAGCTTGATACCGCAGCAGCTGCATACATGGAGAAGTCCGGTGCGGTTGATTATGTCGGCGAGGATGAGGTTTCTGTACTGAACAAGATTCGTGAGCTTGTAAACGTTCTTCCTGTGAATAACGAGGATGAGTGTGTAGATACCTGCAACGATGACCTGAACAGACCTACCGCTTTTTATGATGATGAGATTGCTAATCCTGCTGAGGCTCTTTCCGATCTTTCCGACAACGGTCTTTTCGTTGAGGTTAAGGGCGCTTATGCTAAGGAGATGGTTACCGGCTTTATTAAGCTGAACGGTGCTACCGTTGGTGCTGTTGCTAACCGTACCGCCATCAAGGGAGAGAAGAGCAAGGAGAAGTTTGATGCAACGCTTACCTCCGACGGATGTCGTAAGGCAGCTTCCTTCGTAAACTTCTGTGATGCATTCGGTATTCCGGTTCTTACACTTTCTAACGTTGCCGGTTATACGAACTGCCCTTGTGATGCAAAGTCCATCGCAACCGAGGCAGCAAAGATGACCTTTGCTTTTGCAAATGCAACCGTTCCGAAGATCAATGTGGTTACCGGCAAGTCCTACGGTACTGCTTATGCAGCATTCAACAGTAAGTCTATCGGCGCTGATATGGAATTTGCTCTTACCGGCTCCGAGATTGGTACGATGGATGCTACGCTTGCAGCTCAGATTGTTTACGCTGATGAGGTTAAGACCGAGGAGGCGCTTAAGGAGAAGGCTGCACAGTATGCTAAGGAGGCTAACAGTGCCGAGAACGCAGCAAAGCGCGGTTATGTTGATTCCATTATCGATGCTTCCGAGGTTCGTGCACAGGTTATTTACGCATTTGAGATGCTTAGCACCAAGAGAGAAGTTAGACCCACCAAGAAGCATGGTTCGATGTAATCGGAGGAATGAAATATGGCAATGATGAATTTCTGCATTAGCAGCGATGTCATGTCAAGAGCAGGCCTCAATACGGCACTCGGTATCGGCGTTGTATTCACGATGCTGGTTCTGATCAGCTTTATCATTTCCCTTTTGAAGCTGGTAAACCGTGCCGGCAAGAAGGAGGAGATTCCTGCACCGGTGACTCGTACTAATGTTGCTCCTGTTGAGGAGAAGACAGATGATTTGGAACTGATAGCGGTGATTTCGGCTGCCATTTGTGCTTATGAGCAGGCACAGGGCAATGACGTTTCCCTGGACAGCCTGGTCGTTCGTTCCATTCGCAAAGTAAATAAATCAAAATGGCAGAAAGCCTGATTAGGAGGATATTATGAAGAATTACACAATTACTGTTAATGGTAATGTTTATGAGGTTTGTGTTGAAGAGGCTGACGGTGCTGTAAGCGCACCCGTAGCTGCAGCAGCTGCTCCGAAGGCAGCACCCAAGGCAGCTCCCAAGGCAGCTCCGGCAGGCGCACAGGGCAGTGTAAAGGTTAGCGCTCCCATGCCCGGTAAGATTTTGAAGGTAAATGTTGCTGCAGGCGCAGCTGTTAAGAAGGGTGATGTTCTTCTTGTATTCGAGGCAATGAAGATGGAGAACGACCTTACCGCTCCTCAGGATGGTACCGTTGCTAGCGTTAATGTAACTGTTGGTCAGAGTGTTGAGTCCGGTGAAGTACTTGTTTCTTTGAACTAATTTTCAGAAGATTTTTTCAAGGATAACACTAGAACCGGGAGGTAAAGCAAAATGCAATATATTATTGACACTTTGGGAAACTTGGTGAAAGCTACTGCATTTGCATCCCTTTCTTGGGGCAATTTGCTGATGATTGCTGTCGCTTTGTTTTTCCTTTGGTTAGCAATCGCTAAAGGTTACGAGCCTCTCCTGCTGGTACCGATTTCCTTCGGTATGCTTCTTGTAAATCTGTATCCGTCCATCATGGCGGAGCCCGCAGATAAGGTGTACACCTTCTATAAGGATGATGTACAGATGGTAAGCATTGCCGACGGTATCGTTGATTTCTATCAGGGCGAGGGTGCTGTATATCCGGATAAGGATAAGATCACCGTTTCGTACAGCGTTTCGATTCCTTCAGACGTTGATACCGACAGCCAGGAGGCTGTACTTTCATACGTAAATCAGTATCATTTCATGGATACTGTAACTTATCAGTACTATTACGACGGTAATCCGATCGTAAAATACGATGTAAAAGAGGGCCAGCTCTTTAATTTTGATGTTAAGGATTGCACGAAGACGGAGCAGTCTCATCGAGCAGGCGGTCTTCTTCGTTATTTCTTCCAGCTGGATGAGTGGTCCATTCTTCCGTGCCTGATCTTCATGGGCGTCGGCGCAATGACAGACTTCGGTCCGTTGATCGCAAACCCCAAAAGCTTCCTTCTCGGAGCTGCTGCACAGGTCGGTATTTTCGCCGCATATCTGTTCGCAATCCTGATGGGCTTCGGTGATAAGGCTGCTGCTGCAATTTCCATCATCGGTGGTGCAGACGGCCCGACCTCTATCTTCCTTGCAGGTAAGCTCGGCCAGACTGAATATATGGGTGCAATCGCTGTTGCGGCTTACTCCTATATGTCCCTTGTTCCGATTATTCAGCCCCCGATTATGAAGCTCTTCACGACAGAGAAGGAGAGAAAGATCAAGATGGAACAGCTTCGTCCCGTTTCCAAGCTTGAGAAGATTCTCTTCCCTGTAATCGTTACTGTTGTTGTAGTTGCACTTCTTCCGGATACCGCTCCGTTGATCGGTTGCCTCATGCTTGGTAACCTGTTCCGTGAGTCCGGTGTTGTTCGTCAGCTCCAGGAGACCGCATCCAATGCAATGATGTACATCGTTGTTATCATGCTCGGTACCTCTGTTGGTGCTACGACAAGCGCAGAAGCATTCCTGAAGCTTGACACCCTTAAGATCGTTGCTCTCGGTCTGATCGCATTTGCAATCGGTACCGCAGCAGGTGTTCTCTTCGGTAAGCTGATGTGCAAGCTGTCCGGCGGCAAGATTAACCCGCTTATCGGTTCCGCAGGTGTATCCGCAGTTCCGATGGCAGCACGTGTTTCTCAGAAGGTTGGTGTTGAGGCAGACCCGTCCAACTTCCTGTTGATGCATGCTATGGGTCCGAACGTTGCAGGTGTTATCGGTACCGCTGTTGCGGCCGGTGTATTCATGGCAGTATTCGGAGTATAAGAGCAGAAGACGTTAAGCATTTTTTAGCTCGACATATGATAAATAATTGGAGGAAAACACAATGGGTGTAAAAATTACTGAGACCGTGCTTCGTGATGCACATCAGTCTTTGATTGCAACAAGAATGCCAACCGATTTGATGCTTCCGATTCTGGATAAGATGGATCAGGTTGGATTTCACTCAATTGAGTGCTGGGGCGGCGCTACATTCGATGCCTGCCTTCGTTTCCTGAAGGAAGATCCTTGGGAGAGACTTCGTAAACTGAGAGCTGGTATTAAGAATACCAAGACCCAGATGCTGTTCCGTGGTCAGAATATTCTCGGTTACAACCATTATGCAGATGACGTAGTAGAGTACTTCGTACAGAAGTCTATTGCAAATGGTATTGATATTCTTCGTATTTTCGACTGCTTGAATGACCTTCGTAACCTTCAGACTGCAGTAGATGCATGTAAGAAGGAAGGCGGTCATGCACAGATCGCACTTTGCTACACCTTGGGTGATGCTTACACCCTTGATTACTGGAAGAAGATGGCTAAGGACATTGAGGAGATGGGTGCTGATTCCATCTGTATCAAGGATATGGCAGGCCTTCTTACTCCTTATGCTGCAAGCGAGCTTGTAACTGCTTTGAAGCAGGGCTCCAAGCTTCCGATTCAGCTTCATACGCACTACACCTCCGGTGTTGCTGCAATGACTTACATGAAGGCTATTGAGGCTGGTGTTGATGTAGTTGACTGTGCTATGAGCCCTCTTGCTCTTGGTACCTCTCAGCCGGCTACCGAGGTTATGGTTGAGACCTTCCGCGGTACCCAGTACGATACCGGATATGATGCTGCACTCCTGAAGGAGATCAGTGAGTACTTCGCTCCTTACCGTGAGGAAGTTCTGAAGAGCGGCCTTCTTAACACCAAGGTTCTTGGCGTTAACATCAATACTCTTATGTATCAGGTTCCCGGCGGTATGCTCAGTAACCTTGTATCTCAGCTGAAGGAAGCTGGCCAGGAGGATAAGTTCCAGGCAGTTCTTGAGGAAGTTCCGAGAGTTCGTAAGGACTTTGGTGAGCCTCCGCTTGTAACCCCTTCTTCTCAGATCGTTGGTACACAGGCTGTTCTGAACGTACTTCAGGGCGAGCGTTATAAGATGGTTACCAAGGAGTCCAAGAAGATTCTTACCGGTGAGTTCGGTCAGACCATTAAGCCTTTCAACAAGGAAGTTCAGAAGAAGTGTATCGGTGATGTTAAGCCGATCACCTGCAGACCCGCAGATCTTATCGAGCCTCAGCTTCCGAAGTTCAGAGAGGAGTGCAAGCAGTGGGCACAGCAGGAAGAGGATGTTCTTTCCTACGCACTGTTCCCGCAGGTTGCTACCGAGTTCTTCAAGTATCGTCAAGCACAGCAGACCGGTGTTGACGTAACGAAGGCTGATACGAAGACCAAGGCTTATCCTGTTTAAGCTTTATCAGGTTATTTCAAAGGGAGACAGTAAGCTGTCTCCCTTTTTTCAGTAAAGGAGGAGTAGAACGATGACAGTTTATATGGACCATGCTGCCACCTCTTTTGTGAAGGAAGAGGCACTGCAGGCGATGCTTCCGTATCTTCGGGAGCAGTTCGGCAATCCGTCCAGCCTTCATGGGGAAGGACTTGCGGCAAAGCGTGCGATGCAGACAGCAAGAGAGCAGCTTTCTGTGATTCTTGGCTGTTCGATGAACGAGCTCTACTTCACCTCCGGTGGTACAGAAGCCGACAACTGGGCAATCAAAGGGTATCTGCAGGCTAGTCCCGAGAAGGGAAGGCACATCATTACATCCGCGATTGAACATCCGGCCGTACTTCGTACCTGTGAGTTTCTTCAAAGAAACGGTTACTCCCTCACGGTTCTGCCGGTTGACGGGAACGGAATTGTAACTCCGGAAAGTGTTCGTGCGGCAATCCGTCCGGATACCGCACTCATTTCGATACAGTATGCTAACAATGAGATTGGAACTATTGAACCGATTGCGGAGATCGGTACGATTGCAGAGGAACGGGGCATTGCTTTTCATACCGATGCCGTACAGGCAGTCGGACAGCTTCCAATCAAGCTTTCCGAGCTTCCGGTAACAATGCTTTCGGCAAGCGGTCACAAGTTCGGCGGTCCGAAGGGGGTAGGCTTTTTGTATGTACGTAGCGGTACGAAGCTTGAACCGCTTCTGCATGGTGGTCCGCAGGAGAAAAGACGCCGTGCCGGTACGGAAAATGTTCCATCAATCATCGCAATGAGTAAGGCACTTTCGCTTTCCGAAGCGGTAGACTGGGATAGGATTCGCCGCCTTCGTGACGAGATGGAGACGCGCCTTAAGGAGAAGATTCCGGATATCCTGGTAAACGGGCATCCGACAAGCCGTCTTCCGGGTAGTCTTAGCGTAAGCATCAAAGGGGTTGAGGCTACATCGGTGCTTGTCTATCTTGACCTCGCAGGAATTGCCGCATCCGGTGGTTCCGCGTGCTCATCGGCAGAGAATAAGCCGTCCGCGGTACTTTCTGCAATCGGTGTTACCGAGCCGTATCTTTCGGGCACTGTCCGATTTACGCTCGGGGAAGACAATACGATGCAGGAGGTAGAATACGTCGTCGATACACTTGCGGAAACCGTGAAAAAGCTTAGAAGATATTAAGTGGCCTAGTAGATACTAAGAAGCTTAGAAGATATCGAGCGGCTAGAAGATATTAAGAAGCTTAGAATTTAAGAAAAAGAAAGTCTCCGGGACTTAGAGCCTCCGGAGACTTTTATTTTGCTTACGATAGATTGCATAATGTGTGAAGCCGAGGGACAGAAGCAGCTTCCGGACCTCGGTAAAATGTGTTGCGATTCGCTCCGGTACGTGTGCATCCGAGCCGAGTGTAATGAGCGAACCTCCGAGCTCACGATAGCGGGAGAGGATAGCAAGGCTTGGATTCGGTTCCGTACCGCCTCTTGCCAAGATAGAAGTGTTAACCTCTAAGGCAATGTTTCTTACAATCAATTCCCGAAGGATTTCATCGGTCAGGTCCTGAAACTGCGACATATCGACCATATGACCCTTCGGTACATAGCGAAGGATATAATCGAGATGGCCGCATGCCTGAAAACCGGAATAATTGCGGATTCCGTAGAGGAGCGATTCGAGGTACAGCCGTACCCCCTCGCTTACGGAATAGCGCTCCCAGTAAACCGATTCGTACGGATCCAGATGCTCGATCACGTGCACAGAACCGATTACGAAATCAAAAGGATATTTCTGTAAAAGTGCCTGAATCCTGGCATTTACCGCATCACGCACGTCAGGTTCGTTACGAAGCCCGAGCTCGATGCCGATGCGAAGGTCAATCTGCGGGCGATAGGTAGTCTGCAAAGCGCGAAGCTCCTTAAAATAAGCCTCTACGTCAAATTCAAACTGTCCCTCCTCCGGGAAGAGATAATCCATATGATCGGTAATACAGTAGTGCTTTAAGCCAAGCGCAATCGCCCTTTTGATCATCTCCTCGACAGGCGAATCACTGTCGGTAGAATATGCGGTGTGGGTATGGTAATCGGCGGTAATCATATAAGCCTCCGTTCGTTTCCGTAGGTGTCAGCTAATCGGCAAGTGTCAGATCCTCTGCAATGCCCGGCGTAACGACCATGGAATAGTTAGTGTAGTATACGACAAATCCCGGCTTGGCACTTCCGGGCTTCTTCACATTCTTTCGCTGCAAATAGTCAACCTCGATCTTTCCGCCGGCATCGCGACCGGAGGAGTAGTAGGCGGCTAAAGCACCGGCACGGTTGAAGACCTCGTCCGGAACCTCACGGCCGCCGGTTCGAAGCACAACGTGTGAGCCGGGGATGCCCTTGGCGTGGAACCACCAGTCACCGCCGTTTGCAAGGCCGAAGGTCAGCTCGTCGTTCTGATAGTTGTTCTTCCCGACGTAGATTTCAAAGCCGTCCGGGGTAATGTAGTGATAGGGCTTACTTTTAGCGGGCTTTGCCTTCTTGCCGGAGCTGTCCTTATGAAACTTCAGGTAGCCGCAGTCGGTAAGCTCAGCCTTGATCTGATTCAGGTCGGCCTCCTCACGGGCGTAGGAGAGTGACTCGCGGACGGATAGAAGGTGCGCAAGCTCCTGTTCACTTGCCGTGAGATGCTCGGTGAGCGCCTCGCCGGTTCGACGAAGCTTTGCATAGCGGTCGAAATATTTCTTCGCATTCTCAAGCGCGGAAAGCGTCGGATCAAGCGGAATGGTAATCTCCTCATTGTCATAATAATTGACACAGGTGAAGGACTTGCTGCCGGGCACTGCCGAGTACCCGTAGGTAGTCAGCAGCTCGCCGTAGATGCGGTAGCGGTCCTTCTTCTTCGTATCCTCAAACTGCTTCTTCTGCAGGTCAAGCTTCTTCGCGGTACGCTCGATAGCGGTCTGCACGGTACGGCGCAAATCGGCTGATTTGGAACGCATGCGTGTGACGGTATCCTTCTCGTGATAGTACGAAAGAACGACCGCGCTCATGGAATCTAAGGTCGTAACAACATATTCTTCATAATCGGAAAATGTGCGAAGCATCACCGGTGCAAACTCAACCGGGACGCCGTCCTTTTTATAAATCGTGGGCTGAAAGAGCTCTTCGGTAATCTGCTTTCTAAGCCAGAGAAGAATTGCCGTAAGTGCATTTGCGGCATCGTCTGTAAGCTCAGATGCGGGAAGCTCCGGATTCAGACCTGCACGGAAACAAAGCTCTTGCGCAATCACCGGGCTAAGGCCTGTAAAGCACTGATATAATGCGGTTGCAACCGGCACCGGGTAGGCGGAAAGAAGTCCCCTTAGATCGGATAACGGCTCCGTAAGAAGAGAGTGCTTCTCGCTTGTCTTCGGGATGAACCAGGGGCGTCCGGGCAGAACCTCACGAACGGAACTGACAAAGGACGATACACGCTTGATGCTGTCGATAATCTGATAGTCTTCGGTTGTGAAGATGATGTTTGAATATTTGCCCATCAGCTCGACGATAAGGTATTTGACACAGGTGTCCCCCATCTCGTCAAGATGCTGTAAACGGAACAGAACCACACGCTCAAGATCCGGCTGCAGGATATCGAGAATCCTCGCACTCGACAGATGCTTACGAAGGAGCATACAAAAAGCCGGGGCCGTAAGCGGAGCGGGCTTATTCTCGCCAGAAAGGCACGCAAGCGGCAGCGAAGCACTGGCGGAAAGCTGCAGACGATAGGTTTCGTCCGATTTGATCGTCAGTAATAATTCGTCTGCTTCGGTCTGACTGATTTTGGTAATCCGTCCGCCGCAAAGCTTATGCTTCCACTCGGATACAAGTGCGGAAAGCGTAATGCCGTCAAATGCCATGGTTTCATTCTCCTTAAAAGACACGTTTCGGGATATATCCCGGCTACAGTATATCACAATCTGTTTGACATTGCTATCGAAAATCTTTATAATAGAATAGAATATCTGTGAACGGTGGGGGAAGGGACTTCCTGAGCGCCGAGGAGAAGATCCGAACAGTTCAGAATGAATGACAATGATTCGTGGAGTATCCAATATATGTTATATCGTCTTGAAAAGAAATTCGGCAGATTTGCTATCAAAAACCTGATGGTTTATGTTACGGCCATGTATGTGATTGGCTGGCTGATCTCTGTGCTGAGCCCCGGCTTTTACATCAACTGGCTGAGCCTTGATGTAAATAAGGTGCTTAAGGGAGAGGTCTGGAGACTTGTGACCTTTTTGATTCAGCCGGTAGAGGCTTCCTCGGGCGGCGGCATGGGAATGCTTTTCATGCTGATCTCTTTATACCTGTATTATTTCATCGGACGTACCTTAGAGGGTCTATGGGGAAGCTTTCGGTTCAACCTGTTTTATTTCTCCGGAATCTTTTTTAATATCATAGCGGTATTTATTACCTATTTTGCGACTCTTTCCATATACGGCTACGGTGTTTCCATATGGGTGACGTTAGATTATATCAATCTGTCGCTGTTTTTAGCCTTTGCCGTGGAGTTTTCAGAGGTAAGCCTGCTTCTGTTCTTTATCCTGCCGGTTAAGGTGAAGTATATCGGTATCGTGTATGCGGCTTTTCACATCTTCAGTATCCTGGAGCTTCTGTTTTCGGGCGAGGCACTCGGCGTTTATGAGGCGATTGCACTTACGGTTGCGATGTTGAACTTTATCATATTCTTCTTCAGTACAAGAAAGCTGAAGAAGGGCTCTGTGAAGCAAGCAAAGCGCCGCTTTACTTATGTGACGGAGGTACGAAGGGGAGAGCGTGAGGCGAAGCAGACGAGCGTCAATGCGGAGGGCAGAAGTGTAGTTAGCAGACACCGCTGCATGGTTTGCGGTCGCACGGAGCTTGATGACCCTGAGCTTGAGTTTCGTTTCTGCTCCAAATGCGAGGGTGAATTTGAATACTGTATGGATCATCTTTATACACATGTGCATGTTGTGCGGGAGAAGGTCGATACGAACAATACAAAGGATGAATAAGTTTTATGAAGAAAGACAGTCATGCAATCGAACAGTTGAATAAGGCCTATGATTCTCTTGCCTGGATGAACCTGACGGCCAATCTCTACAACCTGACGGAGAGCATCCGTGACGGGCGTTACGGGATGGAAAAGGGAGGCTTGCAGGAGGAACTGAACGGAATCTACGGACAGCTTCTTACCCTGATTCGCAAGTATGCCGATGAAGGCAATGCTTCTTCTTCGGAGGTTGCGGCAGGCGTGGCGGCACTTCGTGAGAAGGTTGTGGAGCGTTCCGAGCAGGTACAGGTATTATGTGATTCGCTTCAGATTTATGAGTATTTGTTGAATCGTGTGGAGTATTCCTTCAGTGTCGGCGAGAAGCCCTTTGACGACGAGGAGGAGGCAAGACAGTTACTTCGCACCATTTTCGCTTCCGAGGATTCGACGGAGGTCAATCTTCGGATTCAGCTGATGGTTTCGCAGCTTCCGGTGCGGATTACGAAGAATCGCTTCTTTGATCTGATCAAGGACAGCTTTTCGATTTATGAGAACTCCGATGTGGATGCACTGAAGGGGTATCAGTACAGAATTATTTCTGCGGCAGCAATGCAGCAAAAGCCTGCGGGCGAGATATTTTCGGAGTATACCGCGTTACTCGATGCACTGAAAGAGCTCGATACGGACGGAATGTCGCTTGAGGAGTGCAGCAGATGGGAGGAGCGCATCGCAGATGCCGGGGATAATCTGACAGTCGATGCGGATTACCTGCTTGCCGTACAGGAATGTATCAATGCATTTTATACCCTTTCATTGATTGACGGGACTTACACGGATGCCGATGCGAAGCTTGTGATGCTTCCGGCAATCGGTTCTATCGTGGCATACGGCTTCTCGACACTTGCGGGACAGAATGCAGATATCGAGGAAGGACCGCTCGGACCTGCCTTCCACTATATGGAGGGCCGCCTTGAGCCGCTTTCGGAGCGCGTGATGAAGGATGAGGCAAGAGTGGATGCTTATTGCGAGAATGACAAGGCTTATGCCGAAAGCGAAGAGGGAAGAGTGACGATGCTTGTAAAGAAGCTGATGTCCACCTCAACCTTTGCAAAGCTTTCCGATTCGATGGTTGTTATGGTAGATAAGGCAAAGCTTAACGAGCTGACCGCCGAGACGCTTTCTATATTGGAGAGCGGCATGAAGGGACGCTCGAAGGCATACAATCGATGTGTAATGGCATCGGTATTGAAGGAGCTTCCGGTATTCTTCAATTCCCATACAGAGGTTATGAATTATGTGCTGCAGTCTCTTCATAACTGCAGTAACGAGGGTGAAAAGCGCGGCGCTGTTGCGATGCTTTGGGATCTGCTCGGCGCACAGTAGAAGCTGCGGGACACCGTAGATTCTTGTAGACAGGGGGACGCAGATGATAACAATCAGTGAGAAATTAAGGGTACCCGCAGAGCAGGAGGGACAGCGAAAGAAGATGCTTTCGCAACTGAAGAAATGGCGCCCGTCCATGCGAACCCTTTATTGCGTAACACTGCCGCAGACGGAAGGCAGTGTATTAGAGGTCATTCCGGTATTTGCCCTTCGTTTGGAGGCGAAGGCGCATGATATCACGGTATTTGCAGTTGCAGAAGGACGTGCTAACGCCGTAAAGCTTGTAGAAGAGATGCTCGGCGAGGTGTACCGTGAGACCGGCGGCTTTGATGTGAAGAGCTATTATTTAAAGTAAGCAGGGTTTAGAACCTGATAAGAAGGGAGGAATCGGATGCATATTGTATTATTGATACTGAAAATACTCGGAATCATTCTGCTTTCCGTGCTTTGCCTTGTGCTTCTGATTCTTGCCGCACTTCTGTTCTCCGCCTTTCGTTATGAGGTGGCGGCAGAGGGAGATAAGGACGGACCTGAGCTTCATGTGAATGCGAAGGTGCGCTGGCTGCTAAGGATTGTAAGCTTCCAATATCTGATGAATACCGGCGGAAAGAACGGATTCATCCTTCGCGTGTTCGGAATTCCTGTTCTGAGGCGTCTTACGGATGCAAAGACTTCGGAGGAGGAAAAGGCTGACGAAGCTTCGGAGAAGACCGAAGAGAAGTCGGAGAAGGACGCAGAAGAGAAGACGGAGGAGGCTTCTGAAGGAAAGCCGAAGGACGATGCGGGCGAAAAGCCTGCTAGTGATGAGGCACCGGAGGAGACCGCCAAGCCGGAAGGCGAGCAGGCGGAGAACGCTTCCGAGGAAGACAGCGAAGGAAACGGCGAGACCGAACCCGAAGGTGATGCGGAAATAGATGCGGATGGCGAAGCTTCAGACGAGGAAGAGAAGCCGAAGGGAATCAAGGGTAAGCTTGCTTCGATCAAGCAAAAGATCAAGGATAAGTACGACGGACTTAAGAAAAAGGTACACGATCTGTGGGATTCGGCGGTTGCCATGTTTGAACTGTTCCGAAGAAAGGAAGGCCTTTTAGAGGAATATGTGAAGAAGAAGTCCACGCTAAAGGCGGTGAAAACTGCCTGGGTGAACCTGCTTTGGGTATTAAAGCATATTGCACCGAAGAAATATCACGGCGGACTTACATTTGGCTTAGATGATCCGGCACTGACCGGCGAGATTTTCGGAGCTGCCGCACCGCTTTATCTGTATGTTTCGGATTATCTTCGCTTGGAACCGGCTTTTGAGAACCGGCTCGTTGTAAGCGGCGATATCTACCTGAAGGGGCGGATTCGTCTGTGGGGCATATTATTGAGAGCATTACGCCTGTATCGCGACAAGAATATCCGTAAGGTGATTCGGGAAGCGAACAAGGTGAAGGAAACGATTATGGAAACACCGAAGGAAGCGAAGGAGCTTCTCGGAAAAGCTGCATAAAAGGAAGGAGATTGAATTATGGTTAATGTGAATGAGACAGTACAGGAGCTTTTGAAGGGACTTGAGGGCTTTGTTACTACGAAGAGCGTAGTAGGCGAGGCAATTAAGATGGATGACGGAACCGTTCTTCTTCCGCTTGTGGATGTAGCCTTTGGTATCGGTGCCGGCGCATTCGGTAAGGATGCGAAGAAGGAAGAGGGCAAGAAGAATGTAACTCGCGACCGTGTTGCAGGCGGCCTCGGCGGTAAGATGACCCCCTCTGCGATTTTGGTGATTAAGGACGGCAACACCCGCCTTATAAGCGTAAAGGATACCGATACGCTCACAAGAGTATTCGACATGGCTCCGGAGGTTATCAACCGTGTCCTTGGTATGTTCGGAAAGAAGAAGGGCGAGGCCAGCGTAGACGACAGCAAGGTCGATGAGGCAGCCAAGGAGCTTTTGGAGCAGTAATTTGCAGGTTTTGGAATTTTTTTCGATTAAATGAAAAAAGTTCTTGCATTTGTTACTTGTTTCTGTTATTATGGCAATGTTCGGTTATTGCAACCAATTTACAAGTGAAGGAGGTGCTTGTATCATGGCAAAATGTGAGATTTGTGATAAGGGCGCACTTTTCGGCAGACAGATTAGTATTACACGTAGTCAGGTTTCCGGAAGAGCTAATAGAATGTGGAAATCTAATGTTCAGACTGTACGTGTTAAGGTTAACGGTGGAACGCAGAAGATGCATGTATGTACTTCTTGCCTCCGTTCCGGCAAAGTGGAAAGAGCATAGTAAGTTTTGGGTATTGCCCTTGGGCAGTACCCTTTTTTCTTTCTGCGGGAGGGCGCTCTTTGCGCGTGCGAATACACAAAAACAGCGAGTGAAACACATTTTTTCGAAAAATGTGTTTATTTTTTTGCCAATTGATGATACAATATCAAATGACTATGAGTTTCTGTATATCAGAATGTCAGGAGGAGTTTTTATGGACGGAACATTGGCTAATAAAAACGGTGATGTTTACATTGATCTCAATGTTATCGCAAAATATGCCGGCTCTGCCGCAACCGAGTGCTTCGGTGTGGTTGGTATGGCAGCAGTCAGTATGAAGGACGGTTTGTCTAAGCTTTTACGAAAGGATTCCCTGAATCACGGCGTACAGGTGAAGATCAACGATAACCGTATTACCATTGACTTACACATTATTGTGTCTTACGGAGTAAGTATTCAGGCAGTATGCGCGAACCTTTACGAGAATGTAAAGTATCGTGTAGAGGATTTCTCCGGATTGAATGTCGAAAAGCTGAATATTCATGTGGACGGCGTCCGCGTTATTGATTAATGATGAAAGCGCCGGCCCGCATGGCGGGTTTTTGGCAAGAAGGAGGAAGTAAAAGTGGCACTTAAGTCAGTAGATGCTTCGCTTTTGAAGAAGATGTTCCTTGCAGGAGCGAAGAGTCTTGAAGCACAGAAAGAGATTATTAATGAGTTGAACGTATTCCCGGTTCCCGACGGCGACACCGGAACGAATATGACGCTGACGATTTTGTCTGCAGTGAAGGAGATTGGCTCTTTGGAGGAGGTTTCCATGAAGACACTTGCAAAGGCAATTTCTTCCGGCTCCCTGAAGGGCGCAAGAGGTAACTCCGGCGTTATCCTTTCCCAGCTGTTCCGTGGCTTCTGTAAGAGTATCAGCGCATGCGAGGAGCTTACCGTTCCGGTTGCTGCAGAGGCATTCGGCAAGGCAGTGGATACTGCATATAAGGCAGTTATGAAGCCGAAGGAGGGTACGATTCTTACCGTTGCAAGAGCAGGTGCTGAGGCAGCTGCAGAGCTTCAGGAGTATACAGAGGATGTTGAGGAGTTTCTTGACCGCGTGATTGAGCGTATGCAGATTGCTCTTGATAACACCCCCGAGCTTCTTCCTGTTTTGAAGGAAGCAGGCGTTGTGGATTCCGGCGGTACCGGCCTTTTGGAGGTTATGCGCGGTGCCAGACTTGGCATGAACGGTGAGGAGATCGATCTCAGCTCATTTGGTGCGGCTAAGCCCGAAGCAGCAAGCGGTCGTGTTACCGGCGCAGGCTCCAATGATATTTCTACCGCTGACATTAAGTTCGGCTATTGTACTGAATTTATCATCCTTCTTGAGAAGGAGTTCGATATTAAGGACGAGACGGATTTCAAGACCTTCCTTTCCTCTATCGGTGATTCCATCGTATGTGTTGCCGATGACGATGTGGTTAAGGTTCATGTTCATACGAACGATCCGGGACTTGCAATCCAGAAGGCACTGACCTATGGTCAGCTGACCAGAATGAAGATCGACAATATGCGTGAAGAGCACAACGAGCGTGTTATTACGGCTAGTGGTGCCGATGTGAATCCGGCACCGGTTAAGGAAGCACCCAAGGCACCTGCTAAGGAGCTTGGCTTTATCGCTGTTTCCATCGGTGAGGGTATGAATGAGATCTTCCGCGGCCTTGGCGTTGATTACGTAATCGAGGGCGGCCAGACGATGAACCCGAGCACCGAGGATATGCTCACGGCAATCGATCAGGTTAATGCGAAGAATGTATTCATTCTTCCGAACAACGGAAATGTGATTCTTGCAGCTACCCAGGCGAAGTCTTTGGTAGAGGACAAGAATATTATCGTCATTCCTTCTAAGACCGCACCGCAGGGTATCAGCGCAATGGTAAGCTTCCTGCCTGAGCTTAGCGCAGAAGAGAACGAGCAGATGATGGTTGAGGCACTCGGCGCAGTTAAGAGCGGCGAAGTAACCTATGCAGTTCGTGATACCAGCTATGACGGAAAGGATATTCACGAGGGTGACATCATGGGTATTGCCGACGCAGGCATTCTTGCGGTAGGTAAGGGAATTCATGAGGTTTCCTGCGAGCTTGTGGATGCACTTGTGGATGAGGATTCCGCAATTGTCAGTATCTACTACGGTGCAGAGACTTCGGAGGAGGATGCCAATGCTTTGGCAGATGCGATTGCAGAGGCACATCCCGATCTGGATGTTGAGACCCATTTCGGTGGACAGCCGATTTACTACTATGTACTTTCCGTAGAATAAATTGTTCGATTGAAGGGCTGAGTAACCTCAGCCCTTTTTTGTTTCCCGGGCGCACTTTTTGCCTGGTAAACTGTAAGTGCTTTACATGTGAGGTAAGTATGCTTTTAACGGATTCTATCGTAAAACTGAAGGGTGTCGGTGAACGGACCGCGAAGCTTTATGAAAAGCTTGGCATACATTCGGTCGGGGAACTTATCAACCATTTTCCGAGAGGCTATGAGCGCTATGACGAGCCGGTTATGATCTCTTCCCTTCGGGCGGGAGAGGTATGTGCAGTCGAGGGAATGCTTACCGCATCCGCTAAGCCGATCCCCGGCAACGTAAGACGTATGATTGTTGCAAGAGTGCGAGATCTTAGCGGCGAGCTGGAGCTTTGCTGGTTCAACAGTCCGTATATTATGAAGCAGCTGCCTGTAGGGCGAAAGCTTGTCTTTCGCGGCAAAGTGAGCGCAAATGGGCGCTTTCTTAAGTTAATACAGCCGGAGATTTATACCGAGGAGGCATACCGTCAGCGAAGAAGATCCCTACGGCCAATCTATGCCCTTACCGCAGGAATTACTGGCAATGCCGTTTCGAAGGCAGTTTCCGTAGCACTGAATGAGGTGGATATTCCGGAGCGTATGCCCCTGAAGCTTCGCAAAGCGCGCAGCTTTATGAAGCTTTCGGATGCCTACCGGGAGATTCATTGCCCGAAGGATGAGGATATTACAAAGGAGGCCATTCGCAGGCTTTCCTATGAGGAGTTCTACCGCTTCCTTCTTTCGATGCGACAACTAAGAAGCTCGGTGCTTCGGGAGGCCAACGGCTTTTTAATCAGAAAGCATACGATTGCGGACCAGATTCTCGGCGCGCTTCCTTACGAGCTGACCGACGCGCAGAAGCGTGTAACGGCGGAGATCGTAAACGACCTTTCCGGCGCCTATCCGATGCAGCGACTCTTACAGGGTGATGTAGGCTCCGGCAAGACGATTGTCTCGCTTTTGGCGCTTTCCATGTGTGCGGAGGAGGGCTTTCAGGGCTGCCTGATGGCGCCTACGGAGGTGCTCGCGAGACAGCATTTTACGTATTTTCAGGAAATGCTTGCCCCCTTTGGAATCCGGGTGAGCCTGCTTGTCGGTTCGATGAGCGCGGCAGAGCGAAAGCAGAGTCTTGCGGAGCTTCGGAACGGGGAGAGTGCCATTGCCATCGGCACGCACGCCTTGTTTCAGGAGAGTGTAAGCTTCAAGTGTCTCGGACTTGTAATCGTTGACGAGCAGCACCGCTTCGGGGTGAAGCAGCGGGAACAGCTGATCGGAAAAGGTGCAACGCCGCATCTTCTTATCATGAGTGCGACGCCGATTCCGCGTACGCTTGCCATGATGCTTTACGGTGATATGGACATCTCGCTTCTTGACGAGCTGCCGGCGAACCGTCTGCCGATCAAGACCTGTGTTGTGGAGGAGAACTATCGCCCGACGGCCGACCGCTTCCTGAGGGATCGCCTGGCGGCCGGAGAGCAGGTATATGTGATCTGCCCGATGATTGAGGACAGTGAAAGCGTAGAAGGGGAGAATGTAGCCGACTGCGCCGAACGGCTTCGTACCGTACTGGAGCCTTCTATTCGCATCGAGATTCTGCATGGCCAGATGAGCGGAGCGGAGAAGAACCGGATTATGGAGGATTTTGCGAAAGGCGTGATCCGTGTATTGGTCAGCACGACGGTAATCGAGGTCGGGATCAATGTGCCGAATGCGACCGTAATCGTGATTGAGAACGCAGAGCGCTTCGGCTTGTCGGCACTGCATCAGCTTCGCGGACGTGTCGGACGAGGCAGCAAGCAGTCCTATTGTATTCTGTTCCAGGGGAATTCCGATGAGGCGACAAAGCAGCGACTTTCCGTTTTATTAAAGGCGAGAAGCGGCTTTGCCATCGCAGAAGAGGACCTCAGGCTTCGCGGACCCGGAGATTTCTTCGGAATACGGCAGAGCGGTTCGTTAAGCTTTATGCTTGCGGACGTCGTAAGAGATGCCGATTCGTTGAAGGCTGCCAGGGAGGATGTAGCCCTTCTTTCCGATGCCGAGGCGGAGGCAGAGTACAATCTTTTGGTTGCGAAAAGCAGCGAAACTGTGGTATACTGATAAGAGCGATTTTGGAAATGGAGTGTGGGTATGGCAGGCTTGATTTATTTGCTGTTATGCGTCGGAACCGGTTATCTGATTTGCCGATTCTGCTTCCCGAACATGTGCCGATTCGGCGAGAAGACCTACAAAGGAGAACCGTTACAGGTGTCTCCCTTGTTTTTGTGTCTTCCGGCGTGGTTTCTGTTCGGTACGCTGCCGGTTACGTGGCTTACCTACGGCATTGCCTGCATATTCGGCGCAAAGCGTCATCCGCTTCTTTACGCGAATCTGATTGTTATGCCGCTTCTTGCGGTGCTTCTGTTTCTTGGCTTACGGTATCTTCTGAAGCGGGAGAAGCCGGAGCTTAGAAAGTATTTTTCGACAGTTACACCGGGCGAGGTGCTTTTCTTCTCGACGGTGCTTGCTTTTTTCTATCTTCTGATGTTCTGGACGCTGTTCAGCCGAAACGACAAGCTCTATGTGGGCTGGTCCGTTGCGAGCGATTTTGCCCCGCATATCGGCATGATTCGCTCCTTTGCGGTCGGCAATAATTTTCCGACCTCTTATTCTCATTTTGCGGGTCTTGATATCAAATACCACTTCATGTTTCAGTTCCTTGTGGGCAATCTGAATTATCTTGGCATGCGGCTTGACTGGGCGTTCAACCTGCCGAGCATTCTTTGTATGCTTTGCACCTACAGCCTGTTGTATTTTTATGCGGTGAAGCTTACCGGGCACAGAAGCGTCGGCTACCTGACGGGGCTTCTTCTTACGTTCAGAAGCTCGCAGGCATTTCTTGATTATGCGGCTTCGATTTCGCCGAAGAAGGACTTCTTTAAGACACTTCTTGCCAACACGGAGTTCATCGGAACGACGGAGCACGAGGACTGGGGACTTTGGAATCTGAATGTATATTGCAATCAGAGACATCTGGCAATCGGCCTTTCCGTTTTGTTGCTGGCGCTGATTTATTTTACAAAGCTTTTATATGATGGCACGAGGCGTGCGAAGCAGGCGGCCGACGAGAAGCTTCTTACCATCCTTCAGGAGAACCCGGAGGAGGAGCTTTTACCCGGCGAGCGCGCAGAGCATCTGATTCGCGAATCGGTGTTCAGAAGAGAGGGCTGGCAGCCCGCAAGCCTTATCAAGCCTGCTGCCATCGGAATATTACTTGGCTTATGCAGCTTTTTCAACGGCGCATGCGTAATCGGCTGTCTTTCGGTTCTGTTTCTCATGGCGTGGGTGTCCGATCGAAGACTGGAGTATGCGCTTACGGCAGCGCTTGCGGTGCTTCTTTCCTTTGCCTCAACACAGCTGTTCATATCCGGCTCCGCTGTAAGTCCGAACTATTTCTTCGGCTTCCTTGCGGACCAGAAGACCGTATTCGGTGTTGTAAAATACCTGCTTACGCTTCTTGGCATCCTGCCGTTCGTTCTGTTAGCGGCGGTTGCATTTCTCAGTAAGACCGGCAAATACCTGACCTTTGCCTTCCTCGGTCCCGTGATTCTTGCCTTTACAACTTCTCTTACCATAGATATCACGGTCAACCACAAATACGTAATGATCGGCGTTATGCTTCTTTGCATCCCGGCAGCATATCTGCTTCGGAAGCTTTATGTGATGAAGGGGCTTTATGTGAAGCTTCTTTCGCTTCTTCTTGTTTTCGCACTTACGATAAGCGGCTTTGTCGACCTTCGCGTTGTGATGAAGCGAAATGACCCGAAGGACGGCAATGTGATGGAGCTTGACGAGAATTCCGATATCTGTCAGTTTGTGATGAAGAACGCAAGCTCAAAGGATATCTTCCTTACGGACTGGTATTCCCTCAACAATTTCGTGCTCGGCGGTGCGATGCTTTATTACGGCTGGCCGTACTACGCCTGGTCCGCAGGCTATGATACCTATTTGCGCGAGCGATATGTGCACAGCATGTATGAGGCGGCAACCCCGGAGATGCTTGATCAGCTGGCGACAGCCTGCGGTATCCGATTTATCGTCGTCGATACGGCGGTTCGCACGAGTGAAGAGTACACGGTCAACGAGGATAATATTCTTCGGACCTACGGTCTGGTTTATAATGATGGTTCCACGCATATCTATGATACGCGTCTTAAGGTTTATACGGAAGGGAGAGTAGAGTAATGGCAACACAGGCGAAACGAAAGGAAAATGAGGCGATATATCGCAGGCTTCTATGGTCTTTGGCTGCGTTCTTTTTAGTAAGCTATCTTGGCATGCGTTTTCTCGGCACGGTGGATTTCACCTATGTATTGATGTGGTGGGCAATCCTTCTGGTGCTCGGTATGATCATGCAGCCGCTTACGATTGTAATCTTTGAACGCTTCCACGACGGCGGCTGGGTATTTGCAAAGGCACTCGGTGTTGCCGTATGCGGCTGGCTTATGTGGTTTCTTTCCTCAATCCACATTCTGAAGTTTACAAGAACCGCATGCTTCTTCGTCGGCTTTTTATGCTTTGCAATCGGAATGGTGCTGTTTTATTTTCTCGTTCTTAAGAAGAACCGTTCCTATCGCTTTGCAACGTTTTATACAAGAAAGCGTCTTTGCTCGATGTTTGCATCGGAGGCTATGTTCTTTGCGGTATTTACCTTCTGGTGTTACCTGAAGGGTATCAACCCCGCAGCCTTCGGTACAGAGCGCTTTATGGACTATGGCTTTGTATTAAGCATCTTCAAAAGCGATTATATGCCGCCGAAGGACATCTGGTTTGCGGGCGGTAGTATCAATTATTATTACATGGGACAGTACATGGCAGCCTTCCTTGCTAAGATTTCCGGCGTGCCGGTTACGCACGGCTATAATATTGCGATGATGATGCTGCCGGCATTTGGCTTTTGTATGCCGTATTCCATCGTTTGCAATGTCATTAAGACGCGTCTTTGCGACAGACAGGCAGAGGTGCTTGGGGCTTCCGAGCTGAGAAGAGCAGCTGAGCTTGGCGAGGCGCTCGGGGAGAAAGAGCCCTTTTACAGACCTGCCCTCGGCGGTGTTCTGGCGGGCGCTGCGGTTGCGTTTTCGAGCAATATGCATTATCCGATTTATAAATATATCGTGCCGAAGTTCCAGCAGATCCTTGGTAAGGAGGAGATTTACAAATACTGGTTCCCGGATGCAACAAGATACATCGGGTATTTTCCGTCAAGAGACGATAAGACGATTCACGAATTTCCGTTATATTCCTATGTGCTCGGCGATCTGCATGCGCATGTATTCAATACGATTTTCGTTATGACCGTTATCGCCATTCTGTTCACCGTGCTTTTACGAAGAAAGGAAAGACTCGACAGCATGAGAATGGGCGGAACGATGGCGGATATGCCCAATCGGATTACCGAGATATTCCATCCGTCCATCATTACCGCAGCATTTCTGATCGGTATGTTCAAGATGACGAACTACTGGGATTTCCCGATTTATTTCGTAGTTTCCGGTGCAATCCTTCTGTTCAGTAACCTGTTGATCTATTCCTTCACGGCATCGGCATGGATTGTTACTGCATACCAGGCGGCCGTATTTATCGTTACCGGCATCGTTGTAAGCCTTCCGTTTACGCTTACCTTTGACAGCATCTCAACGGGAATCGGCATCACGTTCAGACATACCCTTTTACGGGAAATGCTCGTCCTCTGGGGTCTGCCGTTATGCTGCCTTTTGGTCTACTTCATCGTTTCCGTACGGGAGGAGAGGAAGAACAGAAGAAAGGACAACAACCGTCCCTTTATCGCACGCTTCCTTGCAAGCATGCATGTTTCCGATCTGTTCTTTATGACGATTGCGCTCTGCGCCGCAGGCCTTGTGCTGCTGCCGGAGATTATCTACGTAAGAGACATCTATTCCGGCGCCTACGAGCGTGCGAATACGATGTTTAAGCTGACCTACCAGGCATATATCATGTTCGGCATGAGCATGGCGTATATCATCTGTCGGTTTATATACCTGCCGAAATCGCGCTTCCAGAAGGGGTTCGGTTGCGTGGCACTGGTTCTTCTTTGCATGACGACCGGCTACTTTGACGAATGCTTTAATTCCTGGTTCACCGGCAGATATTCAACGCTTGACGCTTCGGCCTTCCTTTCCGGTCAGAACAAGGATGATGCCGAGATGATTGCTTACATCAACGATAACATCGAAGGACAGCCTGTCATCGCAGAGATGTGCGGTTTGAGCTATACCTACTTCAACCGTGTGTCCGTATTTACCGGTAATCCGACCATTGTCGGCTGGAGAACGCACGAGTGGCTCTGGAGATGCTCCGGTACGCTTGATATCCCGGAGGAGATTCCCGAGAGAGAAGCGGACATCCGCACATTATATTCCTCACAGAACTCTGCTGAGATTCGTGCCGTTTTGGACAAATACAACGTCGATTATATCTATGTCGGCGAGTGTGAGAGTGTATTCGGCTACTCGCAGGCGGCAGTCGGCGAGAATACGGATTACCAGACGGTCAAGAGCATTGGCGGAACATATTACACGAAGTTAGAGTCAAACCTTGACATCCTTCTTACGCTTGGCGAGATTGAGAAGGTGATTCCGGCCAACGATAAGAAGAAGTACGCGACCTACCTGATTCGCGTGACCCGCTAAAGCTTCAGGCATTTCGGCACTCTGCTAAGGCGATGTAACAGCAGAGTACAGTCTTTGTGAAATCGGTGTGAAAGCCGTTGAAATGCCCTTGGGGCTATGCTATAATGAGCTCGCACTTAGAAGACAGCCCCGTCTTTTAAGGTGTGAAATATTTATTTTTATCTAGGAGAGAATTACTATGAGTAAAAAGTTAACAGCTCTGGCACTTGTATTGTGCCTGATGGCAGCATTTGCCGCATGTGGCAAGAAGAACGACGAGAAGCCTACTGAGGCTCCTAGCGCTACGGCCACCCCTACCGATGCAACACAGCCCACCGATACCCCTACCCCTACCGAGGATGCTAAGCCCGCTTATGCAAACGCAGTAGCAGTACTTGATGCTGTATGGAGCACCCTTAGCGATGACGAGGGCTTCGCAGCTGTAGGCGGTTCCTTTATGAACCCTGTTGATAACGCACCCGGTGCAATCGACCTTGCTGAAAAGGATACCTTCACCAACAACCTTCTGATTCCTGCAGACGTACAGGATAAGCTTGTTGATGTTGCTTCTCTTACCCACATGATGAATGCTAACACCTACACAAGCGCAGCAATCAAGGTTGACGGTATGGATGCTAAGACTGTAGCATCTAAGATTGAGGCAAGCTTCCTCGGAACCCAGTTCGTATGCGGTATTCCGGACAAGATCGCAATTGCTTCCGTTGACGGTTATGTTGTATATGCATTCGGCGCAGCAGATCTCGTTGACGATATGATGAAGCGCTACGCAGCTCTTAACGGCGGCGCACTTCTTGCTGACAAGAATTTTGAGAACTAATTTCGATTATTATTTCTGATCGAGGAACTTTATATGCTTTTTTCAAGCCTGAGCTTTTTATATGTATTTCTGCCGATCGTATTGCTTCTGTACATCGTATCACCGCGTAAGCTGAAGAACAGCACGATACTTCTTGCAAGCCTTGTGTTCTATGCATGGGGCGAGCCGAAGTATGTGATACTGATGGTTGCAAGCATACTGCTCGGTTATGTATTTGGCTTATTGATTGAAAAACTTCAGAAAGGCAAGCTTCGCAATGCGATGCTTGCTCTTTCCGTTATTGTGAGTCTTGGTATGCTTGGATATTTCAAGTATGCAGACTTCTTCATTGATAACTTCAATAAAGCCACGGGACTTTCGGTTCCCTTTCTGAAGGTATCGCTGCCGATCGGTATCAGCTTTTATACCTTCCAGATGCTTAGTTATGAAATTGATGTATGGCGTGAGGACGTAAAGGCACAGAGAAATCTGATTAACCTTGCGGCCTATATTTCCATGTTCCCGCAGCTCATCGCAGGTCCGATTGTACGGTATAAGGATGTTGCAGAGCAGCTTGAGACGAGAACGCACAGCCTTGAGAAGATCTCCGACGGTATTCTTCGCTTTACAGTCGGTCTTGGAAAGAAGGTTCTGCTTGCGAACACGCTCGGAGAGATCTCGAAGGTATTCGGTGCTTCCGGAAACCAGACGGTTCTGTTCTCCTGGCTGTATGCGGCAGCGGTTGCGCTTCAGATCTATTTTGACTTCTCCGGTTACAGTGATATGGCAATCGGTCTTGGAAGCATTATGGGCTTTACCTTCCCTGAGAACTTCAATTACCCTTATACTTCAAAGAGTGTAACGGAGTTCTGGAGAAGATGGCACATGACGCTCGGCGGCTGGTTCCGTGATTATCTCTACATTCCGCTTGGCGGCAACAGAGTGAAGGAGCTTCGCTGGTTCTTCAACATCTTCGTTGTATGGATGGCTACCGGCTTCTGGCACGGCGCAAGCTGGAACTTTGTTTTGTGGGGACTGTATTTTGCAATTCTTCTGATTCTTGAGAAGAAGTTCCTTGGCAAGTATCTGAAGGAAGCGAAGGTATGGAATCATATCTATCTTGTCCTTCTGATTGTTGTCAGCTTCGTGATTTTCGATAATACGGATATGGCACAGGGTGCACACAGACTTGCAATCATGTTCGGTCTTTCCGGCGCAAAGTTCTCTTCAGTGGAAAGTGTATTCTACCTGAAGGATTATTGCTTTATTCTGCTTGTTTCCATGATTGGTGCAACCAGTCTGCCGAAGAGAGCGGTGCTTCGCATCAAAAAGACTGCTGCAGGTGCGAAGGTGATGGATGTATTGGAGCCTGTATTCATTGCAGTGCTTCTGCTTGTATGCACAGCGTTCCTGGTTAACGGCTCGTTTAATCCGTTCCTGTATTTCAGATTTTAGGCGGTGACGATATGAAGAAAATAGTGAATGTTATTGTGGCAACAGCCATTGTCTTCGGTTTCGCCGTCTGGTTTCTTCTAAAGCCGCCGACCGAGATGTCGGTTGCCGAGAAGAGACCGCTCGAACAGCTTCCGAAGATCAGTAAGGAGACGCTTCTTGGTTTGAAGGGTACTCCGACCTTTATGGATAAGTTTGAAAAATACGCAGCGGACCAGTTCCCGATGAGAGAATCGTTCCGTGCACTCAATTCCATCTCGTCTTTATATCTGCTTGGCAAGAAGGAGAATAACAACCTCTATCTGTCGGACGGCTATATTGCAAAGCTGGAGTATGAGATTCATCAGGAATCGGTCGATTGGTCGCTGAATCGTTTTCAGTTAATCAAGGATCAGTTCCTTGCAAACAGCAATGTGTACCTGGCAATCATTCCCGATAAGAATTATTACCTGCAGAAGGAAAGCGGATATCCGTATTTCGATTTCGAGAAGTTTACGAAGCTGTTCCGTGACGGAACCGCAGAGTATGCGCAGTATATCGACCTTAGCAAGGTGCTTACGCTTGACAATTATTACCTGACCGATACGCACTGGAGACAGGAGTCCTTACAGGAGACTGCAGCGCATATCATTAAGAGTATGGGCGGTACCTATGATTACTCCTTTGATATCAAGGAGAGTGGAAAGCTTTTCAAGGGTGTCTACTACGGACAGCTCGGTATTCCCGTCAGATGCGATCCGATTCGTTATACGACCGGCAGCTACATTGACGGCCTTAAGGTAAGCTGTCTCGATACCGGAAAGCCGGTGGATATCGGCGTATACAATCAGGAGAAGCTTGACGGTAAGGATATGTATGAGTATTTCCTTTCCGGTTCAAAGGCACTCATCACCATCGAGAATCCGGCTGCAAAGTCGGAGAAGAATCTGATTATCTTCAGAGATTCCTTCTCAAGCAGTATGGCACCGCTTCTTGCCGGTGAATATAAGACGGTTACCCTGATCGATATCCGTTACATTCATCCGATGATCGCAGGACGTTTCGTTTCCTTCGACGGCGCGGATGTGCTGTTCCTTTACAGTGCACAGGTACTGAATAACAGCGTTGGACAGTTTATCAACTAACGAAATGAAAGACGGCTGTCGCGAAGCAATTCGTGACAGCCGTTTTTGTGCTTGGGTTGTATATACAGTTGTTTTTTTAGTTGCCCGAGCCGGTTGACGTCTTCGTGGTCCGAACTTGTCATCCGTCCGTCCGAGCTCGATTTACAGTCCGATAAATAGTACAGAATTTTTCGTAAGATTAACCTCAGAAAGAAGCGGTAGACGCGAGTCAAGCGGCATACGCGAACGGGAGGTAATGATTATGAAAAAGCTTATGAACTGGGTGAAGGCTGACGAGGAGAGAAGCGAGAATGTTATGGTGTTCGCATCTCTGTGCGGTACGGTTTTGGTGCTGGCAGTCGGTCCGGAGCTGATGCTTTGGGTTTCCGCAATCAGTGCAATCGTTGCAATCGGTGCAAACCTGATGGCTTAAGCCTCGTCACGGATTTCCTCACTGGCAGGCTTAGGAAGAACGATTCTTACGCGAACCACACGGTTTTTTGCAACCAGCTCTGCGGTATAGATGATGCCGTCCTCGGTGATGCTTTCGCCTGCGGAGGGCAGATGCTCTAACAGATGAATCATATGACCGGCGATGGAATCGTAATCGTCTGACACAAGGTTCAAACCAAGTGTCTCATTGATATCGTCAAGTCTTGCATTGCCGTGCACGAGATATTCGACATCGGAAAGCTTACGGATGTCGTCTTCTTCGTCGGCATCATATTCGTCACGGATCTCGCCGACAATTTCCTCGAGAAGATCCTCAAGCGTGATGATTCCGGCGGTTGCACCGTACTCATCCAGAACAACAACGATTGTAACAGAGGCCTTTCGAAGCTCTGCAAGGAGCTCGGAGGTCTTTTTAAATTCAAAGGTAAAGTAAGGCTTTCGCATAACAGGGCCTACGGCAAAGTCCTCCCTGGCACCGTCGTAGCGGAAGAAATCCTTCAGAAACAGAATCCCGACAACGTTGTCTCTGGTCCCGGAATAGACCGGAAGGCGAGAGTAGTTGTTCGCGCGAAATGCTTCCGCAACCTCGGTATAACCGGCATCCACGGAGATGAAATCCACATCGATTCTTGGAACCATAATATCCTTTGCGAGGGAATCGCCAAAGTCTACCACGTTGGCAATCATCTCACGCTCATCGCTTTCGATAACGCCCTCCTCGTGACTCACATCGACAACCGTCAGAAGCTCGTCCTCGGTCATGACCGCAGGCTTTTCCTTACGGATGCGAAGCAGAAACATCAGAATGTTTGCGATACCGTTCACAAGCCAGATTAACGGGGTGATGACTGTCATAAAGCTGTAGACAATCGGGGCATAAAACATTGCCATGCCGTCGGCGTGAAGCGTCGCAATCGTCTTCGGAAGAATCTCACCGAAGATAATAACGAGAAATGTAAGAATGCCGGTCGCAAGCGTCAGATAGCTGTTCTCAAACTGCATATCCACGAACTTCGCGGACAGGGCAGAGGCGGAGAGGTTCACGACGTTGTTGCCAATCAGAATGGCGGAAAGCATTCTCGTATCGTTTCGTAACAGGCGAAGTACAAGCTTGGCTGCTTTCTTATTGTCCTCTGCGAGTGCACGAAGACGCATCCGGTTTGCGGAGGTCAGTGCCGTTTCTGCTGACGAGAAGAACGCGGACAGTAGCAGAAGCAGGAATATAATCAACAAAATAAGTCGGGCATCAGGGTCTAAAATAAAATCACGCTCCTTGTTTCTTAATAGCAAATAATTATAACGGTTTTCCGGGTGGTTGTCAAATCGGACCGCATTCGAAAATATAGTAGAATTGTCTGCACATTTGTGCTATAATAATAAATAGCGGCCTGAAGAGGTTCTACAGAGATTTTCCGCAGAAGAGAAATGGAGCAATAATATGTTAGAGTTGAAGAATATAACCTTCCGCGTGTCCGATGAGACGGCAGGCGAGAAGACCATTATTAAAGATATCAATCTTACGATAGAGGACAACCAGTTCGTGGCAATCACCGGCCCGAACGGCGGCGGAAAGTCTACGCTTGCCCGCATCATTGCCGGTATCGAAAAGCCCACGAGCGGTCAGATTCTGTATAACGGAACCGACATCACGAATATGAGTATCACGGAGCGTGCGAAGCTCGGAATCGGCTTTGCATTTCAGCAGCCGGTGCGCTTCAAGGGCATTACCGTTAAGGATCTGATCACGCTTGCGGCAGGGGAGAAGCTTTCCACCTCGAGTGCGTGTGAGTATCTTTCCGAGGTTGGCCTTTGCGCAAGAGATTATATCAATCGTGAGGTTAACGCAAGCCTCTCCGGCGGTGAGCTGAAGCGTATCGAGATTGCAACGATCCTTGCAAGAAAGTCAAAGCTTTCCGTATTTGACGAGCCGGAGGCAGGCATCGATCTGTGGAGCTTCGGCAATCTGATCCGCATCTTCGAGCGGATTCATACCGAGCAGCAGGGAACCGTTATCATCATATCTCATCAGGAGCGTATCCTGAATATTGCGGACCGTATCGTTGTGATTGCGGACGGCAGTGTGCTTACCGAGGACGCCAGTGCCAAGATTCTCCCGAAGATTCTTGACCGTACGATGGAATGTCATTATCAGAAATAACAGAGGAAACAGACAATGGATGCGATACAAAAAGAAATGCTTAAGCAGATTGCGGACCTGCACGGAGTTCCGGCCGGTGCGTATAATTTTCGTGTGAACGGTGAGGGCGCCGGCAGACAGACGACTGAGAACATCGATATCGTTACAAAGACCGATAAGCCGGGCATCGATATCATCATCAAGCCCGGAACCAAAAACGAAAGCGTACATATTCCGGTTGTTTTAAGTAAGGCCGGCCTGAAGGAAAGCGTATACAACGATTTTTATATCGGAGAGGGCAGTGATGTTACTATTATTGCCGGCTGCGGTATTCATAACAGCGGCGACGAGGCTTCCGAGCATGACGGTATTCATACCTTCTTCGTCGGAAAGAATGCCAAAGTAAAGTATGTCGAGAAGCATTACGGCGAAGGAGACGGCAAAGGTGCACGCATCCTGAATCCCCAGACAATCGTGCATGTGGATGAGGGCGGCCGACTGGAGATGGATACGGTACAGATCAAGGGCGTTGATTCGACCGTTCGTGTGACAAAGGCTGATCTGAAGGCCGGTGCGAACCTTGTCATTCGTGAGAAGATTATGACCCACGGCTCACAGTATGCCAAGACGGATTTCACCGTAGATCTTGACGGTGAGGGCTGCGGTGCGGATGTGGTATCCCGTTCCGTAGCAAGAGATGATTCGAAGCAGGAATTTGTTTCTGTTATCCGTGGTAACAATCTTTGTACCGGACATACCGAGTGTGATGCGATCCTGATGGACAGAGGCGTTGTGACCGCAGTGCCTTCGCTGACGGCGAACCATCTGGACGCTTCCCTGATCCATGAGGCTGCAATCGGCAAGATTGCCGGTGACCAGATTATCAAGCTGATGACGCTTGCGCTTACGGAGGAAGAGGCCGAACAGCAGATTATCAGCGGCTTTTTGAAGTAATGGAACTTATGCGTAGATTACCTATGAGGACAATCGCCGTGTTCGTTCTTCTTAGCCTGCTTCTTACTGGCTGCGGCAGAAAGCCTTCCGGGCAGCAGACGCCGGATATCGGTGAGAGTAAGGAAGGAACCGAGATTCATATTCTATCCCTCGGAAAAGCAGACTGTATCCTGATTCTTTCGGACGGAGAGGCCGCTTTGATTGATGCCGGATATGCGGAGCAGGGCACGCAGATTGTTGAATATTTGAAGAAGCAGGGTGTAACCCGTCTGAAATACCTTGTGGCAACGCACGGGGATAAGGATCATATCGGCGGAATACCGGCGGTTCTTAAGGCATTTTCCGTAGGAGAGATGCTTCTTTCTCCAAAGAGGGAGGAATCCTCGGAATATCGTGCAATGGTTACGGCAATGAATGGTGCGGGCGTTTCGTACCGCTTCGCGGAACCGGGACAGAAGCTTTCGGTCGGTAAGGGAAGCCTTACGGTACTTGCACCCGGCGCGAAGGCGCTTTCTGAGGGAAGCGACAATGAATCCTCGGTAGTTCTTCACTACACCTACGGAGAGCGAAGCGCTCTTTTTATGGGGGATGCGCTTACAAAGAGCGAGAAAGAGCTTCGGGACTCGGGATATGTGCTTAAGGCAGATATTTTGAAGGTCGGGCACCACGGAAAAGCGGATGCGACGCAGAAGAAGACGGTGAAGATGATAGCGCCTTCCTATGCGGTCATCACGTGCGGCGAGGTAGTCGGCGACGATGAGCCGGGAATGCCGGATGACGAGGTGCTTAGGCTTCTGAATTCCTTCTCCGTACAGATATTGCGAACGGATGTGAAGGGGACTTGCGTTTTTTCGACTAAGGGGGATGTATGGACACTGCAAACAGAACGGTAATCGATGAAGAGACGAAGGCGATGCTTGTCAGAGAGGCGCTTGCGGCCAGAAAGAACAGCTATTGCCCGTATTCCCGTTTTGCGGTAGGTGCGGCACTTCTTTCCGATGACGGAACGGTAACGCGCGGCGCCAACATAGAGAATGCAGCCTTTGGGGTAACCAATTGCGCGGAGCGTTCCGCAATCTTTGCGGCGGCCAGCAGAGGAGAAAGGCATTTTGCGGCAATTGCTGTAGTCGGTGCTCCGGAGGGGCAGCCCGCAACCGAGCTTTGCACACCGTGCGGAAGCTGCAGACAGGTGATGACGGAGTTTGCCGAGCCGGAGGAATTCCTGGTTCTTCTCGGAACGGAGGACGGAAGTTATCGCGAACTTACATTAAGTGAGCTTCTGCCGTATTCCTTCGGACATGAGTTAGATAAGATTTCCAAATAAATGTAAAACTTTTGCTTGACAAAAGCATGGTTTCTGCATATACTACAAAAGTACGGTCGTTGTACCGTATTTGTGGCGAAGTAGCTCAGTTGGCTAGAGCACACGGTTCATACCCGTGGTGTCGAGGGTTCGAATCCCCCCTTCGCTACTTTTTTTATGCCCGCAGTAATCATTGTCATTATTTTCGTCATATATTGTCATTTTTTGTACTATCATATAAACTTGCCGAAATCCCCTCAAAAAGGGGATTTTTTTGATTTGACAAAAGAGGGGATGAGGGCATATACTATTGTTTAGTAAAAGCAAATTTAGCATAAGGGGAGGCTATATATGGCTACGACAAAATTGCAACAGAGAGAGAACAGTACGGCGCGTATGTTGCATGCCGCGATGATTGAATTTGCCCAGAAGGGCTTTTCGGGTGCGCGTGTCACGGAGATCGCAAGATTGAGCGATGTTTCGCCCGGACTTCTTGCACAGCGTTTCGGCGGCAAGGAGGAGCTGTTCTTAGAGGTTGTTCAGGATCTGATCGATTTCTTCCTTGAGGAGCTTAAGGATGTAACGAGTGCGGAGGATGTATTCCGCTATACGGTGAATCTGCTGAAGACGGAAGCGATTAACGATAAGGAGCTTCGTTTCGGCATGGGAATTTCCCTGTTTTCAACCCGTGATGTTCCGGCGAAGGCAATGGAGATGATGCGTGAGCAATTTATGAAGAGCAACATGTATCAGATGCTTCAGGATTCCATCGACGCAGGTCTTTTGGTTAACAGTGACCCGTGTACGATTATGTATACCTTTATCCGCTCTACGGCACTGATCTGCCGCTCCTTCTATGACAGCAATGTGCCGATTCCGGAGGACGATTACTTCATCCAGCTGATTGGCTTCCGCAACAAGAACGGTGAGCTTGCGGCCGTAACAAGAGAGCAGAAGATTCGTACGGTAAGTGACATTCTTACCTCGGAATATACGGCACTTTATTATGTGGATCTGAAGACCTTCCAGTTCGAGCTTTATTCGATGAACGATCGAATAAAGGGCGATACCGGTAAGCTTGTTACCAAGGTTCGTCAGGGTGCCTCCGCATTCGAGCTTTTCGTTGATGCTTCGGTATATCCCGAGGATAAGCCGATGATGATGGAGATACTTTCTTCCATCCGTCATAAGCTTATGCATAAGAAGAGCTTCAGCTGCTATTTCCGCCGTGCCTATGAGAACGAGTATCTGTATACCGAGATGAAGATCGTTAAGATTGACGATCAGGATTCCGACCCGACTGCGGTTGTCGTTGCATTTGCCGAGAAGGATAAGCAGTACCGCGAGGAAAAGCGTCTGCAGGCAGCAACCGAGCGTAATGCGAAGATTATTCAGACGCTTGCTACCGAGTACTCGGCTGTATTTTACGTAAATGTTTCGGATCGTCAGGTCGTTTCCTATACGAAGAACCCGGAAAGCAACCACGTTGTTATGGTGGCGGACGAGAATAACGGTATGGATATCGACGAGGTATTCGGCCGTATGGTGAACCAGTTCGTATATACCGCAGATCGTGAGCGAATCCTTCAGGAGGGTCGCTTCGACAATGTCCTCGAAAAGCTCAGAAAGCGTAAGAGCATTGACATTGTATTCCGTGTACTCGTGCCGACCGGAATGGAGTACAGAAAGCTTCGCTTCATTAAGGCGGACGACATTAACGAGGAGCCTACGGCAGTTTCCGTTGCACTGGTTTCCGCTAATAACGAGATTATCGGTGATTTCATCAACGAGCGACTTCTTGATGAGTACGCATCCGTATATTTCGCCGATCTTGAGAACAACTATATTACCGCATACAAGCAGTCCACCTCCATGCCGGTAGGCCGCTTCATCGCAGGTCCCTATGACCAGGTGGTAGAGTCCTTTGCCAAGGAAGTGGATGAGGAAGACTTCAATACGATGATGCAGATTGCAAGTCCGAGAAAATGCCAGCAGTTCCTTGCTGAGGAGGACTTCCGTGAGATCGTATACCGTATCAGCCATCTTGAGCACCCGTGGAGACGTGCAATCCTTCGTGTTGTAGAGAGAAAGGATGGCGTTCCGGCCACTATTATTGTTACCTTCATGGGAATCGACCATATGGCAGCAGACCAGATGGAGCTGAACGCAAAGATTGCCGAGCAGAAGAAGGAGCTCGAGCTGCAGCATCACCTTCTGGTGGAGGCGCGTTCGATCGCCGAGTCCGCAAGCCAGGCGAAGACGGACTTTTTGTTCAACATGTCGCATGATATCCGTACCCCGATGAATGCCATCAAGGGCTATTCCACGCTTGCGCTTTCACATCTTTCCGATACGGAGCGTGTGGAGGACTGCCTCAATAAGATTGCAATCTCAAGCACGCATCTGGAGCAGCTTCTTGACGACGTTTTAGATATGTCGAAGATTGAATCCAACCAGGTTGTAATCGATCCGAAGCCTGTTAATATTTCCGAGTACTGCGACAGAATTCTCGACATTTGTCGTGTATGTGCGGAAAATAAGCAGATTACCCTCCATTGCAGCGCAGACGGCGTTTCGCATCCGCTTGCCTATGTGGATGATTTCCATGTACGTCAGGTGCTGATTAATGTTTTGAATAATGCAATCAAGTATTCCGAGGCCAACAGTGACATCTTCTTCATCGTCAGCGAGGAGGCAGGTTCGGCACCGGGCTTCGGCAATTATACCTTCATGATTCGTGACCACGGTATCGGTATGACGAAGGAGTTCCTGCCGCATATCTTTGATGCCTTCGCCCGCGAGAAGAATACTACGCTTTCCGGCGTAGAGGGTACCGGTCTTGGTATGGCCATCGTGCATAAGCTTGTTGACCTGATGGACGGAACCATTCAGATTGATTCCGAGGTTGGCGTAGGAACTACGGTTCAGGTGACACTTCCCTTCCGTATCCAGGCAGAGGATGTGAAGCCTATGGTTACCGAGCGGGCAGGAGATGTTGAGCGCCTTAAGGGACGCCGTATTCTGGTCGTTGAGGACAATGTGATGAACCGTGAGATTATCGGCGATCTGCTGCAGGATGCAGGCCTTCTTACGGAGGAAGCAGAGGACGGTGATATCGCCGTATCGAAGGTATGCTCCTCGCAGCCCGGCACTTATGACGCAATCCTGATGGATATCCAGATGCCTCGTATGAACGGTTATGAGGCGACGAAGAAGATTCGTGAGTTAGAGAAAACCTCGCTTTCGAATATTCCGATCATCGCGATGACCGCACATGCCTTTGACGAGGACAAGAAGCGTTCTGCGGAATGTGGTATGAACGGACATCTTGCAAAGCCGATTGATATCAATAAGGTATTGCAGATTCTTGCTAAAGTAATTGACAATGAATAACGAAAGAAGACGAGGTCTTTTTCGAGGTTTCGTCTTCTGTATGCATAGCTCGAACGGATTCGTGCGGGCTATGTATACCAATCTGACTGTTATATGAGGACACAGAGCATGAGAAGAGAAGAAGTCAGACAGACAATCGATGCACTTCGAAGAGTATACCCCAGTGTACGTCTTCTCGACCCCGAGCGAAAGCAGCTCATTACCTTTAATGAGCTTGGTGAGCCCGTGGTTTCCGATGAGGTGTGCTTTGCGACCATGTGCAAAAAGGACTACTGCTCGGATTGTGTTGCGGCTAAGGCGTGCTCGCAGCATGAGAGAGCGGAGACCATTGAGTTTATGGATATGAATCTGTTCCATATCGACTGTTCCGAAATCGATATGGAAGGGAGAGCCTATGCACTCGAAATTGTTACGCCAATCAAGGACAATACGCTGCTTGGTGCACTCGGCAAAGGCCCGGTACTGAAAATGCTCGATTCGATGCATCGTAAGCTGTATGTGGATCCGTTAACCGGTGCGATGAATCGCCGTTATTTCGAGGATTATGTGCTTGCCATCCGTTCCTCGGATGCACTTTGCATCATTGATCTGGATGATTTTAAGGTTTTGAACGATATTAACGGCTTCTCGTTCGGTGATACCGTTTTGAAGAAGGTCGTAGAGGCCATTCGGAAGCAGATTCGTGATGTGGATATTCTCATCCGTTACGGCGGTGATGAGTTTGTACTTGCCTTTGACAAGATTCCGCGTGAGGTATTTCTTACGAAGATGGAGCGTATCCGCGAGGAAATCTTTGCGCTCGAGTTTGAGGAGGCTCCGGGGTGGAAGGTTTCCATCAGTATGGGCTGCGTATATAACGACAAGGATAATATCGAGACCGAGGATGTACTGCGCCAGCTGAGACTTGCCAAAACAAGCAAGAACGCGGTTGCAATCGACAATCTGATTGCATCCTTCAAAAAGCCTGAGATGACGGCACAGAGGCCGCCAATCCTTCCGGAGAGGCCGCCGCAGATATTCTCCGAGTCGATGATTTCTTCGATGATACAGGCATTTGCCACGGACTTTAATATGATTCTCTGGATTGATCCGGACTCCGGACGCCAGAAGGTAATCCAGTCCCGCGGTGTAGATGAAATCTGGCGCCATTATGCCGAGAGCATGGACGCAAGAACCTATCAGAACTTCTTCGCAGAAACTTTGATTCATCCGCTCGACCGTCAGCGCTTCCTTGAGGAGATGGCGCAGGAGAAGATTGTTGAGCGTTTCAATGAGGAGGATTCGTTCTTCATCGATCATCGTGTTATTGAGAACGGCGTTTTGATCTATTATCAGACGAAATTCGTGAAGATGCCGACTGTCGGTGCCCCGAATGCCTATCTGACCGGCGGACACAGCATCGATACGGAGGAACGTATCAAGGTTCGGCAGAACGAGGAGTACCAGCAGGCTGTCAGAAGAAAGAATGAGCAGCTGTCGGTCATTTCCGCACTGGCGGAGGATTTCGACGTAGTTGCTTATGTTGATATCAACAGTAACTTCATCCGTCCGTATCGAATCAATGAGGTCTTCCGGGATTTTGAGACGGAATATAATGAGATTTATGCCTACGACGATAAGCTTCGCCTGTTCGCGGAACGGTATGTTTCGGACAGTGAGCGCGCAGGCTTTATCGAAATGTCCGAAAGGAAGCGTCTGGTGGAGAGCTTCAAACGAAGCAGGACACATTTCTTCGAAACGATGCTTCTTGTTGAGAACAGAGAGGTTCCCTATCAGGTTAAGTTTGTAAGAAATACCGAGAACGAGGTTGTCTTCGGTCTTCGTTGTATCGAGGAGGAGAAGATTTTCGAGAAGAACCAGGAGGCACGCTTTGCCCAGCTTTTGAAGGAGCGTACGGCCGAGCTGATGGAGAAGAACAAGCTGCTTCGCCACCTGAACGAGGAAATCGTCGATTCCGTCGGCAATATCGTCGAAGCAAGGGATGCCGACAGTGGCGAGCATGTAAAGCGCGTGAAGGGCTTCACGAAGATTCTTGCCGGCTATGTGATGGAGCATTATCCGGAGTATGGTCTTACGGAGGCGGATGTTCATACAATTACCAACGCAAGTGCTTTGCATGATGTCGGTAAGATTATGATTCCGGATGCCATTCTTTTAAAGCCGGATCGCCTGACCGACGAAGAGTACGAGGTCATCAAGACACATTCGCAGAAGGGCTGCGACGTCCTTTCGAAGATGACGCTTGGCTGGAGCGAGGAGTATAAGCGCGTAGCAACCGATATCTGTCTGAACCATCACGAAAAATGGGACGGCAGCGGCTATCCGAACGGTCTATCCGGCGATGAGATTCCGATTTCCGCGCAGATTGTTTCGGTTGCGGACTGCTTTGACGCACTCACTTCAAAGCGTGTTTACAAGGAGGCAATCTCCTTTGATGCGGCTTACGATATGATTCTTTTTGGCAAATGCGGCGCATTTTCCGATAAGATGAAGGAAAGCTTTTTGGCATGTAAGGATAAGCTGGTGCATCAGGCACTTCACTGTGACCAGGAGCCGGTTTCGGCCCGTGCAATCAGCAGCCTGCAGGATATTCAGATTCTTTTAGTTGAGGACAGCGATATCAATCGTGAGATTACGAAGGAGCTTTTGGAGGGCGAGGGTGCAATCGTTCGTACGGCCACGAACGGCAAGGAAGCACTTGACATGTTCGCAGGCGGAAGGTATCATTTCGATGCGATTCTGATGGATGTGCAGATGCCGGTAATGAATGGCTACGAGGCGACCAGAGCGATCAGACAGCTCGGAACGAAAGAGGCGGAGACGGTGATGATTATTGCACTTTCCGCAGCTTATTCGGCAGATGCGGTGAACGAATGTCTTTTGGCAGGTATGGATTCCCATATCAGAAAGCCGATGTCACTGAATCTTGTAAAGCAGATCCTTTTTGAAGATAAGAACGATAGAATAGTAAGTTAACGAGCAGGAGGCGGTCCGACGGACAGCCTCCTGTATGTTGGAACGGAGTGGAATACCGGTGTTTGAAACAATTATGACCAATGTAAGCCTGCTTCTGGTTTACATGCTGTTAGGCTATACAATCAGCAAGGCGAAGAAGGTTCGGGTTGAGCATGCAAAAAGCTTTTCGGGGCTTTTACTGTATGTATTAAGTCCTGCGATGATCATCAATTCCTTTGTGCAGCTGTCGTTTAATCCATCGGATGCGAAACGGATTGGCGTGGTATTTCTTGTCACGCTTCTTTTGCAGCTTATGTTTATGGCAATTCTGTATGCCTTTTTGGCAAAGCGCTATCAGGACGCAAGATTCCGCATTCTGACGGTCGGAAGTGTACTTGGCAACGTCGGCTTTTTTGGCATGCCGGTCGTATACGGACTGTTTCCGAACGAGCCGATTGTGCGCTGCTACAGTACGGTCAATGTCATGTCCATGAACCTGATTGTCTTCACGCTCGGCGTATTTTTAATCACGAACGATAGAAAATTCATCTCGCTTCGGAATGCGCTTTTAAATCCGACAAGCATATCCCTTTTCATCGCGGTACCGCTTTATGTTCTTAAGGTTCCGTTTCCGGATGCGGCGCTCGGTGCGCTTGACCTGCTTGCAAGAATGGTGACGCCGATGTGTATGATTATCCTTGGAATCAGGCTTTCTGCCGTAAGCCTTAAGGCAATCTTTACGAGACCGTTCATCTATGTGACCTGTGCGATGAAGCTTCTGATGTTCCCGACATTTGTCTTTCTGTGCGTCAGATGGCTTCCTTTTCTGGAGCCGACCATGAAGACCTCGATTATCGTACTGGCCGCAGCGCCGGCGGGAGCGGTTATCGAAACGCTTGCGGAGCTGCATGAATGCGAGCAGGAGCTTTCCGCCAATGTGGTACTTCTTACGACGATGCTTAGCATCTTAACGATGCCGTTTATAACCTGGCTTCTTCTGTAGTTTGGATTGGTATGAAAAGCCGGAAATTCATATTTCGGTACCAAAACGGTAGCTATTTTTGTAACATAAATGACCGAGTGGCTCAGATTGCTTCTGAACCACTCGGTCATCTATTTCAGGGTTGTTCATAGTTTTTAGCTTGGTAACAATGCTTGCTTATTCGGCATCCTCGACATAATACAGATTGCCGTTAACACGAAGGGCATCCTTCATCGTTTCAAGCATGCGCTGTCCGTAGTAGCCAAGGCCCGAAAGCATCAGCTCCTTGTTGTAAATCACAAGCTGGCGCTGCTCGCAGGGCTCGGTGAGAAGATCGTAAAGCGCATCAAGGTTCTTGCCGAAATAGGGCGGAAAGGAGAGGCGCTTTGCAAGATAAGCATAGGTCGCTTCGCGTTCGGTCATATAGGCACCGTCCAAAACGATTGTTTTCATTGTACGCCTCCTATTCTTCTCCGTAGAGGAGAGTAAATGTCTCATAGTGGTCGTCGGTGTAATAAATCAGACCGTCATTTGAGTAGATGATACGCTTGGCGCCACGCGAGGAGGCTCCGTTTGTATCGATATCACATTCATAATATTTGCGGCCCTTCTTCGTAGGAAGAATGCCCTCGAAGTTTCCAAAGCTTGAGCCGCCGATGGCTGCACCCTTTTTGTACTTCTGTACGGAGCCGCCGGTCCAGCCGAGGTTCTCAGCTTCCTTCTTGGTGATGTAGTTGGAAGGGAGACACTGATAGGTGTAAATGTAAAGTGCAACCTCGTCCTTAGAGTAATACCAGCCATCCTTATCGATTGCGGGCTTAGGTGCCTCGGTAGGTGTAGGTGTCGCAGTCGGCGCTTCCGTAGGCGTCGCAGTCGGCGCTTCCGTAGGTGACGGGGCTTCACTTGGCGTTTGGGTATCCGCTTCTGTGGGCGTATTCGTGACAGGTGACGCATCCTCGGTCGGTGTTATAATGCCTAAGGTCGTGGTATTCTCCTCATCCGTCCCCGGTGCGGGAGCGTCCATAAACTTCTGCATCAGTAATGCAATGATGACCAGAAGGACGAAGACAACCACGGTGGAAATCAGTTTTTTCGTATTCGGTTTCATATTAGCCTCTTCATCTTAGAAATCATTTTCCTACATTCTAACACAAAATCCCTACATTGACAATGCTTCCTTCCTTGGGTACAATGAGAGGGAGTGTCACCCGGTGATTTTGCGGAAGCATTTATCCGCGGAAAGGTATCTCGGAGCACGAAAAGTTTGACCGGTACGGAGGGAGAAGCATGAAAACACTTGAAGAAAGCAGAATGGAAATCGACGAACTGGATGCAAAGCTTGTGGAGCTTCTGGCAAGGAGAATCTACGCTACCGCCGAGCTTGCGGCAGCGAAGAAGGCGCAGGGGCTTCCGTTATACGATCAGATGCGTGAGGACCTTCTGATGCGAAGAGTTCGCCAGCTTGCAGGCCCCTCTTACGAGGAGAGCGTTTCAAGGATTTACGAGACAATTGTGAATGAAGAGAAGCAGATGTTCATTCAGCGCTTTATGGATTACTAGGAGGTGCGGACATGAGAATCGGAAGCGGATACGATGTACATAGACTGGTAACGGACAGAGCGCTCATTCTGGGCGGCGTCAATATCCCTTATGAGAAGGGACTTCTGGGGCACTCGGATGCGGATGTTTTGCTGCATGCGATTATGGATGCGCTTCTCGGAGCGGCGGCACTTGGCGATATCGGACAGCATTTTCCGGACAAGGATGCAAGCTACGAGGGAATCGACAGCAGGGTGCTTCTTCGTAAGGTGAGAGATATGCTTGCCGAGCAGTGTTATGTAGTGGAAAATATCGACGCGACGATCATTGCCCAGAGACCGAAGCTGATGCCGTATCTTACGAAGATGCGTGAGAATATTGCAGCGGATCTCGGCATCGAAACAGACCGCGTAAGCGTCAAGGCAACCACGGAGGAAGGTCTTGGCTTCACGGGGGCTGGCGAGGGCATCGCTTCGCAGGCGGTATGCCTGATTACAAAGCCGGAGTTTCCTGTATTTGACGGCTTTGGTGGCTGTAATGGCTGCAGTGGCTGCGGAAGAAATTAGGGGGAGAATGATATGATTGAAAGACAGATTGCAGAGGAACTGAAGGTTGCGCTCTGGCAGGTAGAGGCAGCGGTGAAGCTTATCGATGAAGGGAATACTATTCCGTTCATCGCCCGTTACCGTAAGGAGGCAACCGGACAGCTGAATGATGAGCAGCTGCGTGACCTTTCTGAGAGACTAGAGTATCTTAGAAACCTTGCCGACAAGAAGAAGCAGGTGCTTGCGTCTATCGAGGAGCAGGGCAAGCTTAGCGACGAGCTTCGCGCGCAGATTGAGGCAGCAACAACGATGGTTGCGGTCGACGATCTGTACCGCCCGTACCGTCCGAAGAGAAGAACGAGAGCTACGGATGCAAGAGATAAGGGCTTGCAGGGACTTGCAGATATTCTTCTTCTGCAGGAAACCGATGACCCGAAGAAGGAGGCAGAGGCCTTCGTAGATCCAGAGAAGGGCGCAAAAGATGTAACGGAAGCGCTGCAGGGAGCGAAGGATATTATCGCCGAGCAGATCAGTGATACCGCTGATTTCCGTACCTATATCCGTAAGCTTACCTTTGACAAGGGAATATTATATTCCGAGGGCAAGTCGGAGGAATCCGACGTTTATGATATGTATAAGGCCTTCAGCTCCGCAGTATGTAAGCTGCAGGGCTATCGTGTGCTGGCAATCAATCGCGGCGAAGCTGAGAAGGTGCTTTCGGTTCGCATCGAGGCACCGGCCGACGATATCCTCCGTTATCTGGAAAAGAAGGTGATTACCCGTAAGAACGAGGCGGTAAAGCCGCTTCTTAGCGAGGCAATCGCCGACAGCTATACGCGACTGATTGCACCCTCTATTGAAAGAGAGATCCGTAACCAGCTTACGGAAAATGCCGAGGACGGTGCCATCAAGGTATTCAACAAAAACCTTGAGCAGCTTCTGATGCAGCCGCCGATTGCCGGTAAGGTTGTGCTTGGCTGGGATCCCGCCTTTCGTACCGGCTGTAAGCTCGCTGTCGTAGATGCGACCGGTAAGGTGCTTTATACGGTTGTAATCTATCCGACCGCGCCGCAGAACAAGGTTGAGGAAGCAAAGCGTATCTTAAAGCAGGTAATCAAAAAATTCGGCGTAGAGCTGATCTCTGTCGGAAACGGTACCGCTTCAAGAGAATCCGAGCAGGTGATTGTAGAGCTTTTGAAGGAGATTCCCGAGAAGGTAAGCTATGCCATCGTAAACGAGGCCGGTGCTTCTGTGTATTCCGCAAGTAAGCTTGCCACCGAGGAGTTCCCGAATTTCGATGTAGGACAGAGAAGTGCCGCAAGCATTGCAAGAAGATTGCAGGACCCGCTTGCAGAGCTCGTGAAGATCGATCCGAAGGCAATCGGTGTCGGACAGTACCAGCACGATATGAACCAGAAGAAGTTAGGAGAGAGCCTCTCAGGCGTTGTTGAGGACTGCGTAAACCGTGTCGGAGTCGATCTGAATACCGCCTCGGCATCCCTTCTTTCTTACATATCCGGTATTAACAAGACGCTCGCGAAGAATATTGTGGATTACCGGGAAGCAAACGGTAGCTTCCGTGACCGTAGAGAGCTTTTAAAGGTACCGAAGCTTGGACCGAAGGCCTTTGAGCAGTGCGCAGGCTTCCTTCGTATCCGTGACGGCCGAAACGTGCTTGACAATACAAGCGTACATCCTGAGAGCTATCCGGCAGCCAATGCATTGCTTACAAAGCTTGGCTACAATACCGCCGATGTAAAGAGCGGCGGTGCGATGGGCATGCGTAAGAAGGCAGGCGATGTTCGGAAGCTTGCCGCAGAGCTTGGCATCGGTGAGATTACGTTAAATGATATCATAAACGAGCTTGAAAAGCCGTCCCGCGACCCTCGTGAGGATGCACCGCAGCCGATTCTTCGAAGCGATGTGCTTTCGATGGAGGATCTGAAGCCCGATATGATTCTGAAGGGAACGGTCAGAAATATTATCGATTTCGGCGCATTTGTCGATATCGGTGTGCACCAGGACGGTCTTGTGCATATCAGTGAGCTTTCCGACCGCTTCGTGAAGCATCCGCTCGATGTCGTAAAAATCGGCGATATCGTAGAGGTGAAGGTGCTTTCCGTAGACCTTAAGCGGAAGCGGATTCAGCTTTCCATGAAGGGACTTGGCGGAAAATAGCGGAATCTTGCCTTTTACGGGAATCTGTGTTATATTATAAGGTGGTTCGATAGAACCTGAAGGAGATTTACGGTATGAATAGACGGATTCGGGCTTTGGTGCTGCTACTTATAGTGACAGCGGGACTGACGGCCTGTGCGGAACAAAGGAGTATGGTTACGGGAGACGGCGCACGCAAGGTCGTTCTCGGAATCGGCAATACGATTGCCGAAAGTAAACCGTATATCGATACCGATGAACCTCCCGTAGAGGCGACACCGACACCTACCGTGGAGCCGACGCCCGAGCTTTCCGTTACACCGGAGATCACGCCGTCGGTGTCCGTTACACCGGGTGTTGTTAAGGACGGAACATTTACCGCTTCCGATTGCGAGATCGTTATCGCAGGGGTCAAGGTAAGACCGGGAATGGATTTTACCGGGAAGGAAGACGCACTCGGTAAGATTGTTGAGAAGCTAGAGGGTGTGTCCTGTCTCGATGTCGGCTATGACATCAACTATTATTACAAAGGCTACAATGTCTGCACATTCTCGAAGGATGGCAGACAGATTGTATACAGTGCCGATTTTAAGAGCGGAGATTTTGAGACCGGGAAGGGAATCCGGATCGGCTCGAGAGAAGAGGATCTGCAGACCGCATACGGAATGCCGAGCATCTACGAGGAAGCAAGGCGTATCTATGTGAGCGGAAATCGCCAGATGACCTTCTATATCTCCGGAGAGGTTGTATCAGAGATTATGTTGGTTGATACGAGTGTAAAATAGTTTTTTCAGCGCGGTTTGCATCCGCGCTGTTCGTGCTTGTATTGTTTACTGAAAGTGGGGATGAAAGTGAGTTACAGAAGCAGAAAAAGAAAACAGATTATGACGCTTGCCATATTCGGCGGAATCTTTGTAATCGTAATGGCTGTGGGAGTCAGTCTGCTCGTTCGATTCGTTTCGAACGTATTCGGTGAGAAGCCGATCAGCGGTGAGGATGATACAAGACCTACGGTTACTATGACGCCGACACCCGAGCCCTGGGATCCGAATCAGGTTCCCGAGCTTACCCGTATTATCGCGACCTCTGAGGTGATGTCGTTAAGCTACGAGCGAGTACGCGGTGCAGCAGGCTATGAAGTAAGCTTCCGCTCCGAGGAGGGAGACTGGCAGCAGGTAATCGCCAGTGAGACGGATTGCTTTATTCCGATCAATTCCGGATTTACTTATCATGTTAAGGTTCGTTCCGTAAGCCGCACCGGTGATTACGGACCGTATTCTCAGGAAGGCGTCGTTTCCGCAGAGGCAGTCAGACCGACCGTCCGCGTGGATGCGAAGAACGGCTCGTCCATTACCTTCAGCTGGCCACTTACCAGAGAAGGTGCGGATTATACCTTCAGCTACAAGGCTACGGACGATGAGGAGTGGAACGTTCTTCCGCTTACACAGGCGAAGATTACCATCGGCGGCCTCGTGAAGGGCAAGCAGTACGATGTTGTGGTGGAAGCTCATAAGGAGGATTTTGCGACACTTCGTTCCGAAATCGCCACGGTTGTGCCGGAGGGTACCGATTTCGGTGATCCGTTCATCAATGCGTATGCGCTTCTGCGTGTCGGCGATCAGGTCAAGTCGGTTTCCTATACCGCGAAGAACGGCTGTCTTGGCGTTCGTTGCTGGGCGCAGTTCAAGACGGCGCTTTATTCCGACGTGGCACTAACGCACAGCATCGGCGATGTTCCCGGCGGTACTGTGATGGATATTACTCTCGATCCGGAGGGACGTTACGTATGTGAGCAGGAGGGGAATCGCTTCAGCGTATACGTTTCGACGACCATCGGCGGAGAGAAGAAGGAAGGCTGGACACTGGCAAATGCCTTGTTCGTTGACCTTGCCATGATATTCCCGCAGAGCAATCTGTATTCGATTCATTATGACCGAACCAATGCTTACGAGTCTCTGTTCACCTGCGGCGGAGACGCCCAGAAGGTGGATCTTAAGTCCGAAGCAGATACGCGTGTTGAACCGCTTAAGGCAAAGGACGGTGCGGCTTCCTTGAAGGTGACCGGTTATAACGAAATCGATAAAGTAACCGGCAAAGCACTTCCGAACTACGGCTCGAAGGAACAGATGCCTGCAGTCTGGGATGTGGCAATCCAGTTACTTACCGCGCAGCGCAATGCGCTTGCGAAGGGACGCTGCCTTCTGATCTATGAGGCATACCGCCCGAATGCAACCTCGAAGCTTGTTTACAACGCGATGACCGGCAATGAGTATTTTAAGATCATCGAGTCGGAGCGTACGCTTGCGAACGGCTTTTTGAATAAGAATTACACCGAGGCATACTTTATTGCGAACAATTCCAATCACAACAAGGGAATTGCACTTGATCTTACGATTATGGGGTATGACTCGCTTGAAAAGCTCGGTAAGGAGCTTGAGATGCAGACGAAGATGCATACGCTCGATTACCGCTGCGATATGACCTATAACAACAAGGCTGCCAATGAGCTGTATTCCATTATGACGACCGGCACCGGCCTTGTTCCCCTCAAAGCAAAGCAGGAGTGGTGGCATTTCGAGCTGTCCTCGGATGTATCGAAATTCCCCTGCATCAAGAATTACGGCTTTGCGAATTACAAGATTTAAAGGATTATTATTTCATGAATTCGGAACAGAACAGATCTGAACAACTGAAGGAAGCAAACGGTAAGGCACCTGAAGCGGTGCCCGCAGAGGCAGAAGCTGCGGCAGAGGCTCCTGCGGAAGCACCTGCTGAGGCTGAAGCTATGTCTTCGGAGACTGAGGCACCTGTAGAGACTGAGGCGCCGGTAGAGGCTGAAACTGCGCCCGTAGAAGCACCTGTTGAGACTGAAGCAGCGCCTGCGGAGACGCCTGCAGAAGCTGAGGCCCCCGTTGAGGCTGAAGCTGTGCCTGCGGAGACGCCCACAGGGGCTGAAGCCGCGCCGGCCGAGGCACCCGAGAAGCAGCTGACCGAAGAGGAGATGCGTGCGGTGCTCCATGCGAAGAAACGAAGCAGAACGATCAAGCTTGTTGCCATGCTTGGAATTGCCGGACTGCTGATTGCCGGAACCGTGTTATGGATTTATTTCAAAAGTGTCAGCGGCTGGCATGATTCTTCGGAGGGACGCTATTATCTGACGCAGACCGGAAGAGTAACCGGCCTTAATAAGATTGACGGAAAGATTTACATTTTCGATAATAATGGCTATATTATCGAGGGTCCTGCCGAAATCGACGGAAGCATATACTATTCAACCGCGAACGGTATCGTAAAGGGAACCGTTCTGATTGACGGCGTGGAGTATTATTTCAGCGAGGAGGACGGCACGCTGAATCGCGGCTTCTTCCGAAAGGAAGGCGTAACCTATTACCGTAACGCCTACGGCTTTGTTGAGGACGGTATCCGTGAGATTAACGGAAGCATCTATCTGATTGCGAAGGACGGACGGCTTCTGAGCGGATGGACCGATATCGGAGAGGGCATGCGGTATTTTGCATCGTCTGACAACACGATGATGGTCGGCTTCCGAGAGATTGACGGCGAGCAGTATTTCTTCGACTGGAACGGTTATGTCGGCAAGGGCTTTCTGCGAACGGACAATACCTGCTTCTACGGCGAGGAGCAGAACGGTGCGCTGCAGTTCGGGCGCCTGATGGTTGATGAAGTGGAATATTATCTTACCGAGGACGGTCAGATTCTGAACGGTGTCGGTATGGTTGACGATACCGCGTGGTACTTTAAGGACAACGCATTTGTCTATGGCTGGATCGAGGACGAAAGCGGCCGCTTCTATTGCGGTGAGGACGGTATGTATCAGGGTGCGCAGGTGATTGACGGACGTGCGTACTATTTTGAGGAGGACTACCGCCTGGCAAGAGGCTGGATCATGCGTGGCGAGAATCGGTATTTCTTCGATGACGAGGGCGCAATGGTGACCGGCTGGCAGGAGATTGAAGAGAAGACGTACTGCTTCGCGGAGACCGGTGAGCTTTATATCGGTGAGAAGACGATTGACGGCACGAAGTACATGTTCGCTGAGGACGGTGCTTATTATGACGGCTTCGTTCTGTCTGAGGAAGGCAATCAGTATTTCGATAAGGGATATCTGCAGACCGGTGTGACGAAGATTGAGGATAAATACTATTTTCTGAATGATAAAGGTATTCCGACCGGTGGTATTCAGAAGGTGAACGGTCTGCTCGCAGCGTATGACGCAAACGGTATCGCTACGCCCGGCTGGAAGACGATCGAAGAGAAGAAGTATTATTTCGGTCCGGACGGTATTATGTTGCACGGTAGTGTTTCCATCAACGGAAAGCGCTACTATCTGTCGAAGGAAGGTGGCTTCCTGACGCCCGGCTGGCACACGGACGGCGGCAAAATGTATGTTTATAACGACGGTACGATTGCGACCGGTGTCGTACGTGTTGACGGTGCGCTGCATGCCTTCAGTGATGCGGGAATTCTCATCACGAAGGAAGGTCTGCAGAAGGTTGGCGGCAAGCTTCGCTATGTTTATTCGAGCGGAAAGATTGCGGTGAGCACAACGATTACCGTATCGGGCGTCACCTATGAGGTGGATGCGAACGGTGTTGCGTCGCAGAAGTTTAAACCGATTACAACGAACAACATCGATGAATACCTCACTTATGTTTTGAATAATGAATTGGCCAACAAGGAAATTCGTACGATTTATAACTGGGTTCGTAAAAAGGTTGGCTATTATTCCTATTACGGAAGCGGCAGTGTCGGTCTGAAGACACTTTCCGTTGAGGCCTTGAATAAGGGCTGTGGCGCATGCTGGCACTATGCGGGTCTTCTTGCCTATACGCTTCAGAAGGCAGGCTATAATGCAATTGTTATCAAGGGCGGCGGACATACCTACGGTGAGCATCAGTGGGTAGCCGTGCAGAGTGGCGGTCAGTGGCTTTATATTGATGCGATGCGTGATAATGTGTATATGTTGACCCAGGCGCAGCTTGATGCCCAGAAGTTCAACTACAGTGTCGGTCACGGTCCTACACCGGAGGTTGGCGGTACGCATTGCTATTACTATGGCTATAAGGATCCCTACGGAAATTATCACGACGGCAAATAATCGCCGCATTTTTCGAAAAGACGATAGAATCCCCTATTGAGGTAGTTTACATGGTTTTCAGTTCCGTAACATTTTTATGTATCTTCTTCCCGGCAGTATTTCTGCTGCATACCGTCATTCCGAACGGTAAGCTCAGAAATGCTGTGCTTGTGGTTGCAAGCTTACTGTTTTATGCCTACGGGGAACCTGTATATATCGTACTTCTCCTGATTTCGGTCCTGCTTAATTACCTGTTCGGTCTCGGAGTGACGGGCAAGGCGAAGAAACCGATTCTCGTAATTTCGGTTATTGTAAATATCGGATTGCTGATCGTATTCAAATACGCTGGCTTTTTCGCAACCGTTCTGAACGGCCTTCTGCCGAAGGAGTTGGAGGTCCCGGTTCCGAATATCGCACTTCCGATCGGTATTTCGTTCTATACCTTCCAGGCGCTTTCCTATGTTGTTGACGTATATCGCGGTCAGGTGGAGATTCAGAAGAGCTTCTTCAGACTGCTTTTATATGTTTCCTTCTTCCCGCAGCTGATTGCAGGTCCTATCGTCAAATACCATGACGTCGAGAGTGAGATTAATCACCGCCAGGTTACGGTTGACGGCATCTACGGCGGCCTCATCCGCTTCAGCATCGGTCTTGGCAAGAAGGTGCTGATTGCAAACTCGATGGCATTTATCGCAGATTCCATCTATTCGCTTGAGCTTTCCTATATCGGAACGCTGTCAGCCTGGGTGGGCGGTCTTGCGTATCTGTTCCAGATCTATTTCGACTTCTCCGGTTATTCGGATATGGCAATCGGTCTTGGACGGATGTTCGGCTTCCATTTTCAGGAGAACTTCAACTATCCGTACATTGCGGGCAGCATCACGGAGTTCTGGAGACGGTGGCATATATCCCTTTCTACCTGGTTCAGAGATTACCTTTATATCCCGCTTGGCGGTAACCGTAAAGGAAGAGCACGTAAGATTTTCAACAAATACGTGGTATTCTTCTGTACCGGTATCTGGCACGGCGCGAACTGGACCTTTATCGCATGGGGTATGTTCCACGGAATTCTTGAGATGTTGGAAGAGAAGCACTGGATTCCCGTGCATAAGGGATGGAAGATTTTCAACCACATCTATACGATGCTGATGGTTACCATCGGCTTTGTGATGTTCCGTGCCGATACGCTTTCGCAGGGCGGCTATATGATCGCTGCGATGTTCGGCTTCGGAGTGAATCGTTCGTTCGGCTATACGAAGGCAGTTGCACTGCTTTCGCCGTATACGATCTTCATGCTTGTGTGCGCCCTTATCGGCTGTACGCCGCTTATGAATAACCTGGTGATGAAGCTTCGCGCGAAGAAGCACGGGGAGACGGCTACCGACCTTGCCGGTATGCTTTACTGCTTCCTTCTGCTGGCGCTTTCCTTTATGGCGCTTGCCGCTAAGAGCTACAACCCGTTCATTTATTTCCGATTCTAAGATTTTGAGGTTTTATGAAGAAGAAAATCGTATTTATCATAATTTACATCGCTGTCTGTCTGGTGCCGCTCTGTACGGTCTTCTTAGCGCAGGATACTTCCTCTGCCGAGAAGCGAGAGCTGAGTGCCTTTCCGAAGCTTACGAACGAAAAGGGCGTAATCAACACGGCATTTTTCAATGAGTTTGATGCCTGGTTCTCCGACCATATGGGCGGACGTTCGCTTCTCGTTGAGGCGCAGGCGACGATGAAGGAGAAGATATTCTTCGAGTCGGCGGAGAGCTCGGTTATCCTCGGTGCGGACGGTTGGCTGTTCTATGAGAAGACGGCCGACGATTTCTGTAATGTCCGCACCTACACGGAGCGAAATGTCGAGAATGTCGCAAGAACGCTTCTGATGGTTCAGGAATACTGTAAGAGTAACGGCGCGGAGTTCGTTTTCACCGTAGCGCCGAACAAGAATACGCTTTACGCAGATAAAATGCCCTTCCGTTACCTGAAGGTGCAGGGTAAGAGTAATCTTGATGTATTAGCGGAGGCACTTACACGCTACGGCGTGAATTATGCCGATCTGAAGGCAGCATTTCTTGCCGAGAACCGCGTGCTTTATCAGGCGAGAGATTCGCACTGGACCTACGAGGGCGGTATGCTTGCTTACCGTACGATTCTTGGCAGGCTTTCCGGAAAGCACAGTCTCTTAGAAGAGGTGACCTTCACCGAAAGAGCTGACTGGGACGCAGACCTTGTAAACATGGTATATCCGAATGCCAAGGATGACGACATTCAGGTATATCCGAATATTACATACAGTTTTATCACTAAGGGCGATGTCGTTTCGGACGAAGCACTTGTGATTGAGACGATGAACGGTGCGGGAGAGGGACAGCTTCTGATGTTCAGAGACTCCTTCGGCAACACGACCTGGAGATATTTCGCCGAGGGCTTCTCCACGGCTGAATTCCAGCGCTCCGTTCCCTATCGAATCAATGCAATCGAGCGTCTTTCGGCAGACACCGTTATTTTGGAAATTGTTGAGCGTAATCTGATCAATCTTGCAGAGAAGGCACCGATGATGCCCGCACCCGCTCGGGAGCTTTCGCTTACGGATGCTTATGACATGGCAAGTAGCAGAACGAAGATCGTTACGGAGCCTTCTGGTAGTTATCTGCATGTTTACGGTATGATCGATCCCCGCTATCTCGGAAGCAAATACCGCGCATTTGTCGTAGCGGATGGAGAGAGCGGCAGAGAGTTTTATGAGGCCTTTCCGATTTATGAGCGAGAGCTTTTAAAGACCGAGCATGGTAGTGACAACGGCTTCTCGTGTTATCTGCCGGATTCGGTTTCCGAGGAAGCCTTACGAGGCATCCTGGTGGAGACGGAGGGCAAATATTTCTACGCTGCAATGAAATAAAAGGAGCTATCAATGGGAATCATAGAGTATGTAAGAGAAGAGATTCGGGTAATCCGTGAGCGCGATGCGGCGATTCATACGGACCTGGAGGTCTTTTTATATCCGAGCTTTCATGCGATTCTTTGGCACAGGGTTTCGCATGCCTTATACAAAAAGAAGCTGTATCTGCCGGCGAGACTGATTTCGCAGGTGTCCGCGCATTTTACGGGCATCGAGATCCATCCCGGTGCAACAATCGGCAAAGGGCTTTTCATCGACCACGGACATGGCGTTGTCATCGGTGAGACCGCAATCCTTGGGGACAATGTGACTTTGTATCAGGGTGTTACGCTCGGCGGTACCGGTAAGGAGCACGGAAAGCGTCATCCTACGATCGGCAATAATGTTATGATCAGTGCAGGCGCGAAGGTGCTTGGCTCCTTCAGCGTCGGCGATAACAGTAAGATCGGTGCCGGCTCGGTCGTTTTGCATGAGGTACCCGCGAACTCTACGGTAGTCGGTGTTCCGGGCCGTGTTGTAAAGCGTGACAATGTGAGAATTCCGCAGGAGGATCTGGACCAGATCAATCTTCCCGATCCCGTGCTGAATGATATTCGTGAGCTGCAGAAGCAGAATAACGAGCTGATCGCCCGTGTTGAGGCGCTCGAGCTGAAAGAGAGGAAGGAATAAGATGGAGAATCGTTTACAGATTTACAATACATTGACGAAGAAGGTGGAGCCCTTTATTCCGCGTGAGGACGGCAAGGTTTCGATGTATACCTGCGGCCCGACCGTGTATCATTTTGCCCATATCGGCAATCTGAGAAGCTACATCGAGGAGGATGTGCTTGAGAAGACACTGCGCTTTCTTGGTTACGATGTAAAGCGTGTCATGAATATTACGGACGTTGGTCATCTTTCGAGCGACGCCGATACCGGTGAGGACAAGATGCTCAAGGGCGCAAAGCGTGAGCATAAGACCGTTATGGAGATTGCAAAGTTCTATACGGATGCATTTTTCTCCGATTGTGCGAAGCTGAACATCAAGACACCGGACGTGGTTGAGCCTGCGACGAACTGCATCGCTGAGTTCATCCATATGATTGAGGTGCTGCTTGAGAAGGGCTTTGCTTATCAGGCCGGGGAAAATGTGTATTTCGACACCTCGAAGCTGAAGAATTATTATGTCCTTACGAACCACAGCGAGGAGGCACTTCTCGAGGGTGTTCGTGATGACGTGGATATCGATACGAACAAGAAGAACAAGAACGATTTCGTACTCTGGTTTACAAAATCCAAGTTCGAGGATCAGGCCCTTAAGTGGGACAGCCCGTGGGGCGTAGGTTATCCCGGCTGGCACATTGAGTGCTCCTGCATCGGTATGAAGCATCTTGGCGAGTATATGGATATTCATTGCGGCGGTGTGGATAATATCTTCCCGCACCATACGAATGAGATTGCGCAGAGTGAGTCCTACACCGGCCACAAATGGTGTAACTACTGGTTCCATGTGCATCATCTGAACGACAAGTCCGGCAAGATGAGTAAGTCTAAGGGCGAGTTCCTGACGGTTTCGCTTCTTGAGGAGAAGGGCTACAATCCGCTTGTATACCGTATGTTCTGCTTACAGAGCCATTATCGTAAGCCGCTTGAGTTCTCCTATGAGGTGCTTGATCAGATGAAGGCAGCCTACGATAAGCTGGTAAGAAGAATTGCTTCTTTAGATGCTAATTCAGCGGTTGACGAGGAAGCAGTTTCTACGTTCAACCGGAAATTTGCCGACTGCCTCTGCAACGATATCAATACCGCTTCCGCAATTACCGTTTTGTACGATATGCTGAAGGCGGATATTTCCGACGGCAGCAAGCTTGCGCTTGTGAAGAGCTTTGACAGTGTTCTCGGCCTCGGTCTTTGCGATGCGAAGAAGGAAGAGCCTAAGAAGGAAGAGGGCAATGACGAGCTTAGTGCTTATGTTAATGCTAAGATTGCGGAGCGTGCCGAAGCGAAGAAGGCTAAGGATTTCGCAAAGGCTGATGCAATCCGTGACGAGCTTTTGAGTAACGGCATTCGCATTAAGGACACCAGAGAGGGCGTAGTATGGGAGAAGATCTGACCGCTTTGATCCGGGAGCGATTCGGCTATCGGGAGGAGGATGCGAAGCAGTATGCACCGCTTGCGCTCGCCTTCGTCGGTGATGCGGTATATTCGCTGATGATCCGCACAAGGCTACTTTGCGAGAAGGAGCGCACTGTGAATCATCTGCACAAGAAGTCCGCCGACCTTGTGAAGGCACAGGCGCAGAAGGAGCTGATGCTTTCCATGCTGCCGAAGCTTACCGAGGAGGAGCTTACCGTATTCAAACGGGGCAGAAACGCCAAATCCTATTCGGTCGCAAAGAACGCATCGGTCAATGATTACCGCATCGCGACCGGCTTTGAATCGCTGATGGGATATCTGTATCTGAACGGACAGACAGAGCGGATCATGGATCTGATTTTTGCCGGGGCAACGGAGCCCGGAGAGGAAGAATGATGGAAGAGAAACGTTACAACGAATTTCTGATAGAGGGAAGAAATGCCGTACTGGAGGCATTTCGTTCCGGAAAGACAATCGATAAGCTGTATATTCTGGACGGCTGCAAGGACGGCCCGATTCAGTCGATCGTTCGCGAGGCGAAGAAGGGTGATACGATCATCAATTTCGTCGATAAGGAGCGCCTTGAGCGCCTGAGCGAGACCGGAAAGCACCAGGGCGTTATTGCGCAGGCGGCAGCCTATGAGTATGCCGAGGTTGAGGATATCCTGAAGCTTGCCGAAGAGAAGGGCGAGGCACCTTTTCTCATCCTGCTTGACGGCATTGAGGACCCGCACAACTTAGGAGCAATGATCCGTACCGCCAATCTTGTCGGCGCGCACGGGGTTATCATTCCGAAGCATCGCGCAGTAGGGCTTACCGCAACGGTTGCAAAGACATCGGCAGGCGCTCTTAACTATACGCCGGTAGCGAAGGTTACCAACCTGACGCAGACGATGGAGGATTTGAAGAAGCGCGGAATCTGGTTCGTTTGTGCCGCTATGGACGGCGATGTGATGTATAGAACGAATCTTACCGGACCGATAGGCCTTGTGATCGGCAATGAGGGAAGCGGCGTAAGCAGACTGGTAAGAGAGCATTGCGATTTCACCGCATCGATTCCGATGAAGGGCGATATCGATTCTTTGAATGCTTCGGTAGCCATGGGCGTACTTTCCTACGAGATTCTTCGTCAGAGAATGGGTGGCAAATGACGGATTATAGCATCTATAACGATGAGGAGCTGTGCGTGCAGGCCCTTTCGGACCCGCATGCAGAGGAATTTCTTCTCGTAAAATACAAGGAGCTTGTGCGAAGCGAGGCGAAAAATCTCTATCTCTCCTGGGGAGAGTGGGACGATCTTCTGCAGGAGGGGATGATTGGTCTGCTGCAGGCAATCCGCGGATATCGTTCGGAGGAGAAGGCAGGCTTTGCCGCATTTGCCAGACTTTGCATTCGCGGCAAGATGTTGAATGCCGTGACGGCTGCCAATCGCAAGAAGCATATTGCGATGGAGGATTACGTATCACTTGATTCGCCCGTCTTTCAGAACGAGGACGGCAGTGCGCTTTACGGTGTCGGCCGTTATGATAATCCGGAGAACCAGGTGATTGATAGAGAGTCCGCGGGCGTAATGGAGCAGCGGATTTTAGAGGTGTTAAGCGCCTTTGAGCAGAAGGTATTCCGAGAGTCCCTGCATGGGCTCAATTATCGGGAGATTGCCGAAAAGCTTGGCAAAACACCGAAGTCCATCGATAATACATTACAGCGTATTCGAAAGAAAACACAGGGGCTCAATCTGTAGCTTCTTAGGCGGCAATAAGTTTTTCAAAAAAGATGAAATTTATGCTTGCAAAAATGAGAAGCGTGTGATAATATATCAATCGTGATTGCTGATGTGGCTCAGGGGTAGAGCGTTTCCTTGGTAAGGAAGAGGTCGCGGGTTCAATTCCCGCCATCAGCTGAATAGAGAATCGGAAGTCGAAAGACTTCCGATTTTTTTGTATTTTCCTATGGAATTTTCGGGCTGAATTTGCTATTATGATAGATAGGCGAATTGTGCCTAAGAGAAGGAGGTTTACTATATGGCGGAATTGTTATGTGTAATATGTAATGAGAACAAAGCCGGTGGGGACGGTTTGTGCGTAAAGTGTCGTTTCAAGCAGAATACACAGCATGCCGACACATCGCTTTCGGATCAGGAGTTATTGCTCCCGGAGGGACGCTATTACGGTAAGACCAAGAACGGAATTCCCAACGGACGAGGGGAATTGACATATAACGAGAACGACTCCCGGAAGCTTTATCGCGGTGAGTTTAAGGATGGTATGCGCCACGGCAAGGGCAAGCTCGTATTTCGCAATGATGCCTACTACGATGGGGAATGGGTTCATGACAAATACGACGGCTACGGCGAGGAATCGCTGCCGGGCGGCAATGTGTTAGAGGGCTATTATGAGCAGGGCCGTCTTCTGAGCGGTCATGTGTTCTTCGGTGACGGCCGCGAGTACGATGGTGAGTGGAGCAATGATTTGCCGAATGGTATGGGCAAGATGTTCTTCCATGACGGTCATGCCGAGGAGGGATATTGGATTAACGGTGTCTGTGCCTTCCGTGAGAAGCCCAGCGATGAGGAAATCGTAAGATTTTTACAGCAGCAGGAGGAGCTTGCGCGTCAGGAAGAGGAGATGCTTGCGGAGGAGAATGAGCGTCGCCGTCTTGCAAAGGAGAAGCGTGACCGTATGGTACAGCAGCTTCGCGAGCAGCAGGCAAGAGAACGGGAGAGCGGTGAGATGTATTATGCCGCTGAGCCGCTTTCCGAGGTAGAAGAAGAAATCAATACCGCGGCGAAGAATGCAATGCCTGTCAGTGATGAAGAAGAGACGAGCGGAACGGCCGATTATGAGCGGGAGATGTTTCCGTCTGCATATGATGATAACCCGGCAGAAAGCGATTTCTTAGAGACCGCTTTGTATAAGCCCGGTGAGGAGCTTGGTTATATCGGAACGCTTACAGATGCTTCCGAAGAGATCGAGGAGGACGATTCCATCTGGGAAGCGTATGTAAGAGGCAATAATCTTACAAACGCAGTTGTGGAGCCTGAGACCGAGGAGGAGCCCTTCGAGATCTTTGCGATGGAGGAATTTGAAGAAAGCGTTACGTCCGAGGAGCAGACGAACGAGAGCGAACCGGAAATGGATGATACCGTAGAGACCGAAGAGACCGAAGAGGAGATTTCTGAGGAACTCGTAGAGGAGACCACGCAGGATAGCGATGAGGCTCCGGAGTCCCCTGCGGAGACGATTCTTGTTTCCGATGAGGAGGTTTCCGATATTTACGTAGAAGTACCTGACGAGATGATGAACGAGGCCGATGCTTCGGAGGAGATGGCTTCGGAGGCTACTGAAGAGACTGCAGTGGCTACTGAAGAGACTGTAGAGGAAGCCTCGGAAGAAGCTACCGAAGGTGCTTCGGAAGAAACTGTGGAAGCTACGGAAGAGGTTCCTGCGGCACCGCTTGGCAGAACCGGGTATTTTACGGAAAGCTATGAGAACGGACAGATTTACGAGGGCGAGTTCTATGACGGCCGACGTCAGGGACAGGGCTTTATGATCTATCCGAACGGAGATATTTACGACGGCGAGTATTTCGCCGGAAAGCGCCATGGTAAGGGTACGCTTACCTATGCCGGTGGCAGTATGTACGAAGGCACCTGGGAGAATGGTTTGAAGTCCGGTTACGGCCGATTCACCAAGGCCAACGGCGAGAGCTACGAGGGTGAGTTCAGCGGCGGCATGCTTTGCGGTCACGGACTTGTTCGTTACGAGAACGGCGATGTTTTCGACGGCGAATGGAAGGACAATCGTCAGAACGGCGAAGGTATTATGACCTACGCCGACGGTTCACAGGAATTCCAGGTTTGGGAGAACGGTGTGAAGCTTTCCGGTCGTGCGGTGTATGCTTTAGCTAGCGAAGAAACCGTTGACGAGACGATGGAAGCTGCCGAAGAGAATACGACGGCAGAGGTAGAGGAGATTGTTTCTGAGAACGTAGAAGAGACTGTTTCCGCAACTGCTTTGGAAAATGCAGAAGAAGCTGTAGAAGAGACCGAGGAGACCGAAGAGGACGAAGAAACTGAGGAAACCGAAGAAGCTGAGGAAACCGAAGCATCCGAAGAGAGCGAAGAAGCAGTAACGAAAGAGGAAGCTGACGAGGAAGCAAAGGCTGAAGAAACTGAGGAGGCTTCTGCGTCTGACGAGGCCGGCGAATCCGAAGAAACCGAGGAAGTTGCTAAATCTGAAGAGAATGCCGAGTCCGAAGACGAAGAGTCTGAGGAGGCCTCTGAGGAAGCAACCGAGGAAGCTGCTTCGGAGCCGATTCGCGAGATCAAGTCATTTACCTATAAGAACGGCAACCATTATGACGGCGAAGTGAATGAGCGGAATCTTCCCGACGGCGTAGGTGTGTATACCTACGTGAACGGAAGCTGCTACGAGGGCTCGTTCCGTGAGGGACTTCGCGACGGTATCGGCACATTTACCTGGTCGACCGGTGATTATTACGAGGGAGAATGGTCTCAGAATAACAGACATGGCTACGGTCGTATGGTTTATCGGAACGGCAAGATTAAGGAAGGACGCTTCGAGAACAACGAGTACGTGTCGGAATAAAGGACTAGAAAGGTTCGTTTTTCATGTATTATATCGATATACATAATCATATGCTGACCGGCATAGATGATGGTGCGCGCAATCCCGAGACGACCGCGAAAATGCTGCAGATCGCATATGATGACGGCATTCGGGAGATTATCTGCACGCCGCATTATCTGCCGGGAACGTATGAGACCGGCAAGGCGGAGCGTGAGCTTCGCGTCAGCCATTTGTTAGGGGTGACGGCGAAATTCTTCCCGGGGCTTCGTATCTGGGAGGGCTGTGAGTATTATGCAGCCTTCGGGAACCTGACGGAGCACCTTCGAAGAGGCGGTTGCGGAACGCTTGCGAACAGCAAATACATGCTGGTCGAGTTCTCTCCGGAAACACCCGGAGATGTGATGGAGCGCCAGCTGCTTGATATCGTCAGCTCCGGCTTCTGGCCGATTGTGGCGCATGCCGAGCGATATACGGCCTTTGAGAATGAGGATTATCGCTTCCATATTGCCTCCTTCTGCTATCTGCAGCTTAACGCAGACAGCATTAACGGCGATTATGGCACAAGAATCAAGCGCCTTGCACGGAAGATGCTAAGCGAGGATATCGTGACATTTGTCGCAACCGATGCGCACGGCGCACATCATAGAAAACCGGTGCTTTCCGTATGTGCGGAATACCTGGAGACGCATTTTGGGACAGAGTATGTGGAGAAGCTTCTGTATCGTAACCCGAAATGCATCATTGATAATGTTAGAATTTAAACGATTTCCGAAAGGGAATCCAAAGGAGGAAACGGATGGATAGAAATTCTTCCGCTAGGGATGAGGGAACCGAAATTAATCTGTTGGAGCTTGTATATGCGATGCTTTCGCACTGGTTGCTTCTTTTCATCGTGACCGCAGTGTTCGGCGCGTGCGCATTTTGCTACAGCAAGTTCTTCATCGCGCCGCAGTATTCTGCAAGCTGTACGCTTTTTGTACTGAATCGTAATAATTCCAACTCGCTTACCTCGTCGGATATTTCCGCAAGTAACGCGTTGTTAAAGGACTACGAGATTCTGGCAGGAAGCCGTACCGTGATTAATCAGGTTATCGAAAGCCTTGATCTGAAATACGATGAGGCAAGACCGGATAAGCCGTCTTATTCCTATGCGGAGCTGAAGCGAGAGATATCGGTTTCCGTACCGAAGGATTCGAGAATGCTTGTTGTTAGCGTTCGCGACCTGAATCCGAACAATGCAAAGCTTCTTGCGGATGCGGTTTCGAAGGCCCTGGTTGAGCAGATTACCAAGACGATGAAGACGGAAGCGGAGATTCTTGATACGGCGGTAACGCCCGGCGGACCGGTTTCGCCGAATGTGAAGAAGAACACGGTAGTCGGTGCGGCAATCGGTTTTCTGCTTGCGGCTGCGTGGGTGTTCATCCGCTTTATTTCGGACGATACCATCAAGAGTGAGGAGGATGTTGAGAATCATCTCGGTGTTCCCGTGCTCGGTTCGATTCCGCTTGACGAAACAGAGGCTCCGAAGAAGAAACGCTCCGAGTATCGTGCGGAGATGAAAAATGTAAGGCGTTTGTATTCCGGAAAGGAAAGAAGATAAGCATGCAGTCTGTAGAGTATATCGCAAAAAAATCCGATAATTTCATGAGAACCGAGGCAATGAAGAAGCTCAGAATGAATATCCAGTTCTGCGGTTCCGACGTGCAGGTTGTCATGTTGACAAGCACCTTCCCCGGAGAAGGCAAATCAACGACTTCTCTTGAGCTTGCCCGCTCCTTTGCCGAGCTAGGCAAGAAGACGATTTATGTGGACTGTGATCTGAGAAAGTCGGTAACGCTTTCTAAGTTCGCGTCCGAATCGAGAATTTTCGGGCTGGCACATTTTCTGACCGGTATGCAGCCGCTTGAGAACTGCATCTGCGAAACGGATCTGAAGAATTTCTATGTGCTTTTCTGCGGTGCATATCCGCCGAACCCGATCGAGCTTTTCAACACGAAGCGCTTTGGCGCGATGATCAATGCGCTCAAGGAGCATTACGATTATATCATTCTTGACACGCCGCCGATGTCGAACGTGAGCGATGCGTCCGCACTGGCACAGTACAGTGACGGTGTTGTATATGTGATCAGCCAGGGTAATGTCAAGTACCATCTGGCGCAGAAGATGATTGAGCAGGTATCCCGAAGCGGCTGCAAGGTGCTCGGTGTAGCGCTCAACAAGATGGATTACAAGAAGTATTACCTGCAGAAGAGCTATTACGGCAAGTATTACGGCAAGAAATACGATGCCTACGGCTACGGACAGGAGAATTTAAAGAAGGGTGAGGACAAATAGTATGATCAGCGAGTCTGTTCTGAATCTGAACCGTAACGGTTCCGCAATTCGTGCCATGTTCGAGGAAGGCACCAAAATGATCAAGGAGTTTGGCAAGGAAAATGTATACGATTACAGCCTTGGCAATCCGAGCGTTGAGCCCCCGAAGGAGGTTAAGGAAGCAATGCTTTCCGTACTTACAAGCGAGGAGCCGAACGCTGTCCACGGATATATGAACAATGCCGGTTATGAGGATGTACGTGCGGCTGTTGCTGCGCATTTAAATAAGAATTTCGGTACTGCATTTCAGGCAAGAAATATTCTGATGACCGTTGGTGCGGCAGGCGGACTGAATGTTATTTTAAAGGTGCTTGTGAATCCCGGAGACGAGATTCTCACATTTGCCCCGTTCTTCGGTGAGTATCGTAACTATGTCAACAATTTTAACGGTAAGCTTGTCACCGTTCCGACCGATCCGGAGACCTTTACACCTGTTGCCGAGAAGCTTTTAGAGGCAATTACGCCGAAGACGAAGGCTTTGATCATCAATAACCCGAACAATCCGACCGGCGTTGTATACTCCGAGGAGACGATTCAGAGCATTGCAGCGGTTCTTTCCGCTAAGGAGAAGGAGTACGGTACATCAATCTATCTGATTGCGGATGAGCCGTATCGTGAGCTTGTGTATGACGGAGTGAGCGTTCCGTATCTCACGAAGTATTATAAGAATACAATCGTTGGATATTCCTACAGTAAGTCTCTGAGCCTTCCGGGTGAGCGTATCGGTTATCTGGTTATGCCCGATGAGCTTGACGACGCAGAGGAGATTATCCCCGGTGCTGCGGTTGCAAACCGTGTGCTCGGCTTTGTCAATGCACCGTCACTGATTCAGCGTACGATTATGAACTGTCTCGATGCAAGCGTTGATGTGGAGATTTACAACAGAAACCGTGAGCTTCTTTACACAAAGCTTACCGAGTACGGATATACCTGCATCAAGCCGCAGGGTGCCTTCTACCTTTTTGTAAAGGCTCCGGGCGGAGATGATAAGGTTTTTGTTCAGGAGGCTAAGAAGTACCATCTTCTGGTTGTTGCCGGCAGCGGCTTCGGCGGCCCCGGTTATATAAGAATTGCTTACTGCGTGGATTATGATATGATCGTTCGTTCCCTGCCCGCATTTGAGAGTCTGGCAAAGGAATTCGGTCTGAAATAATACCACAGCCCTTGAAAGGATTGCATATTTTGCAGAATGCTATGAATACGTATCTTGATAATATCAGACGGGTTGTACCGTATGTTCCCGGAGAGCAGCCCGCCGGTAAAGTGATAAAGCTGAATACGAATGAGAATCCCTACCCGCCGGCTCCGGCTGTAGAGGAGGTTTTGAGAGCCTCCGACGCGGATGTTCTTCGTAAATACCCGGACCCGACGATCGGGGCACTTGTTAAGGAGCTTGCGGCAGAATACGGCGTGAAGCCCTCACAGGTTTTCGTCGGTGTCGGCTCTGATGATGTCATCGGTATGGCATTTCTTACCTGCTTTGCGGGACAGAAGCCGATTGCTTTTCCGGACATCACCTATTCCTTTTATAATGTGTGGGCAGAGCTGTTCCGCATCCCCTACGAAACGATTCCCGTGCGCGAGGATTTCTCTGTATGCATCGACGATTACGACGGAGAGAAGGGCGGTATCATCATCGCCAATCCGAATGCGCCGACCTCGTTAGAGCTTTCCGTTTCTTCGGTAGAAGAGCTTGTGAAGCGTCACCCCGAGTGCGTTGTTGTAGTTGATGAGGCGTATGTGGATTTCGGCGGAACGAGTGCATTGCCGCTTGTAGAAAAATACCCGAATCTTCTTGTGACCCAGACCTTTTCGAAGTCCCGCTCCCTTGCAGGTATGCGTATCGGCTTCGCAATCGGTCAGGAGGCGCTGATTAAGGCTATTTCCGACGTAAAATACTCGTATAACTCCTATACCCTGAATACGACGGCAATCGCCGCAGGCGTGGCTTCCGTGCGCGACAGAGGGTATTTTGAGAAGACCTGTGCAAAGGTGGTTGCAACGAGAGAGCGTGCGAAGGAAAGACTTGCGGAGCTTGGATTTTCCTTCCCCGATTCAAAGACGAATTTCATATTCGCAACGCATGAAAGCGTTCCTGCGAAGACCTTGCAGGAGGAGCTTAAGAAGCGCAGTATTTATGTACGGTATTTTGCAAAGCCGCGCATCGACAATTACCTCCGCATCACCGTCGGAACCGATGAGGAGATGGAGGCTTTGTACAGTGCCCTTCGGGAGATCATTGACCAATGCAGATAAGAAATTATCAAAAAGAGTTAGACAAAACGATAGAAACGATTACCAAAGAGGGCCGCGTGCCCTCTTTGCTTATACACAGCTGCTGTGCACCCTGCAGTAGCTATGTGCTTTCCTACCTTTCGGAGTATTTTCGGATCACGGTATTGTATTATAACCCGAATATCACCTCGGAGGAGGAATTTATGAAGCGCGCGAGGGAGCAGAAGAGGCTGATCGAGGAGATGCCCGTAAAGCATCCGATTACCGTTTGGATCGCTCCTTATGAGCCGGAACGGTTCTTCGATGCGGTTCGCGGGCTTGAGAACGAGCCTGAGGGCGGTAAGCGCTGTGCGGTATGCTTCCGAATGCGGCTTTCCTATACAGCTGGCATTGCGGCGGAGAAGGGCTTTGACTATTTTACGACGACACTTAGCATCAGCCCCTTGAAGAACGCTTTTTTGCTGAATACAATCGGCGAGGAGGTTGCCGGTCCGGTACCGTATCTCACTTCTGATTTCAAGAAAAAAGGCGGCTACCTGCGTTCCATCGAGCTTTCGAAGGAATACGGGTTATACCGCCAGGATTATTGTGGTTGTGTGTACAGCCTACGGGAGCGGAATGAGCGCCTTAAGAACATCGGCGGCAACTGTTCCGGCGACACGACTGCCTGAGCCTGCCTGCTCCATAAATACGACAAATGCATAAGGATATTCATCCGAATCGATAAAACCGGCGAACCAGCAATTGGAGAGGCCGGTTTTTTGTTCTATGGTTCCTGATTTTGCGCCGATGGAAAGCGCAGGGAAGCGCTCCGCACCATAGATGCTTTGCACATTATTCTTAAGATAATTCTTGAGAACGCGTGCGGTTCCGCCGTCAACAAGCTCCTCGCTTAAAAGAACCTCGGGGGAGTAGATGACCTGACCGTCCGGATTGCGAACTTCCTTCAGGTAGCTAGGAATCGCGGCCCGACCTTCGTTCGCCAAAGCACCGAAATAAATCATCAGAGAGCACGGATTGACAAGATCGTGGTAAAGCCCGACACCGGCCCAGCCAAGCTGATAGGTTGAGGCGGAGGCAAGCTCAAAAGAGCCTCTTGCATTGAAGAAACCGTGGATTCGATAGGGATTCATCAGCCCGGCCTTTCTTGTATAGGCGGAGAGAACATCGCCGCCAAGCTCGGATGCGAGTGTTGCGAAGGCACAGTTACAGGAGTTGGCAAAGGCTTCCTTAAGCGTCTGCTCCCCGTGTGCCTTGGTGCAGGTCACATAATTGTCGCCAATCTTCACGGATTCCTCGCAAAGATATGTGCGTTCGGCTGCGCCAGGGAGCTGCTCAATCGCTGCCTGCAGGGTAATCGTTTTAAATACGGAGCCCGGAGTGAAGGTGGAATGGAAGAAACGGTTCACATACACACCCTGGTACGCTTCGTTACTTTCAAGGTCCTCGGGAATATTCTCCGGGTCATAGGAAGGCGTCGAAACCAAGACAAGAATCTCGCCGGTACGGTAGTTATAAACGCCGACACAGCCGACAGCATCTCCGAGCGCCTTATGGGCGGTAACACAGGCCTCCGCATCTAAGGAAAGGATGACGGTATTGCCGGGGGTATCGGTAGCGGCGCCTTCCTTCTTACTGTAGGTAACCAGGTGGCTTCTAAGATTATTAAGCGCACCGGTACTGATCTTATTCTTAGCATCGCCGATTGTATGCAGGGTAGCAATACGAATCTCGGGGCGATAGGAGTAGACACGGATATTGTCCCGTACCGTAGAAAGAAGGAGTCCGTTACGGTCGGTCATCGTTCCTTGCAGAAGCTCACCGCTTGCGGAATACAGATGCTTGTTGAAGGACTGAATATACCAGTTATCGGCTTCCTTTGCATATCTGGTTAAAAAGAATATAATACCGCCGACAAATGCGAGGAGAATAAAGGTACAGAGGCGTACACGCTGCTCAATCTTCTTCATCGATATCGTCCTCCTCTTCCTCGGGAATGGTTTCCTCTGTCGATTTGTGCAGACGGTAATAGAGTGCGGTTGCAAAGCTTGCGCGAGGTCTTGTATCGGTTGCCTTCAGATAGGCAAGAAGACCCCAAGCGAACATCATGGAGGAACCGCCGTTACTGACAAAGGGGAAGGTAACGCCGGTAAGTGGCAGAATATCAACGGAGCCGAATATGTTAAGTGCCGTCTGGAATACGATCATAGAGGTGGCGGAGCAGGCCGCAATGGTATAATAGCTTGAACGGCTCATTCCGCAGGATTTAATGGCAAATGCGGCGAGCACGATGATACAGCCGACCGTCAGGCAGCCCGTAATCAGGCCCCATTCCTCGCAGACAAGACCGAATACCAGATCGGTGTCGGAGGCCGCCACACGCTTTAAAAAGCCGTTGCCGGGGCCTACGCCGAGCATACCGCCGGAGGCAATGGCCGTCATCGTACGAACCTGCTGATAACCGCCGGCAGAAGGAAATTCCCAGGCATGGCGCCAGGTAGAGAAGCGCTGCCAGATATAAGGCTTTGCAATCAGCATCAGCACCCCTCCCGTCGCTGCGCCGCCGCACAAAAGCATGATGGTTGCGAAATCGCCGGAACGCAGGAAGCTGATGACCAGGAAGGTAATGAAGAAGATAGAAGCGGTTCCGAAATCGCTCATCAGAGCAAGCGAAAGCATAATCGCCGCCGTCAGTACCATGAAAAGACCGAGATTTCTCTTACGGAACAATCTGTCAAGTGTCGCAGAGCCGGCAAATACATAGCAAAGCTTTGCTATCTCCGAGGGCTGAAAGCTGAAGGAGCCGATGTGAATCCAGTTGGTTGCGCCGTATTTGGCGCTGCCGAGAATGAGGGTAATTGCCATGAGACCAAGCCCGCAGGCAGCCGCAAACCAGCGCAGTTTCTTCACAAGCGTCAGATCCTTTAAGATGATGCCGAGCACAAGGAAGATGACAATACCGAACACAACCGCCGCAAGCTGCTTAAAAAGAAGCGTATAATTGCAGGAGGTCGTAACCGAAAGCGATATTGTCGTTAAAAAGAAGGCAATAATCTCAAGCTCAAAGCCGATGATTCCGGTAAAATGCATCGCAAGAAAATATACCCACATAACGACCGTGAAAAGAAAGAAGGTCGGAATGATATAAGGGGCAGCAGGCACCTGCTTGGCAATCACAAGCTGGAAGCATAAAAGCACCTGCAGAATCGTCAGGAGAATCACAAGTGTCCACGGCGGAATCGGCCGGATCAGCTTACGGGAGTTGTAGGTATCCTGGCGCTCCTCCTCGCTGATCGGCAGGAAGGAAAATGTGGTATTGCCAAGCTCTACCTCGCTTCCGTAGCGAAGCGGCGCGGCTTCCTCCACCTCTGCACCGTCCACAACGGAGCCGTATTTTGTGTCAAGGTCGTAAAGTGTCCAGCGGTCGTTTTTATCCCTTGATAAAACGGCATGCAGCCTGTTAACGGTCGGATCCGCGACAACTACGTCTGCGGAGTGTGAGCGACCGATGATGTTCTCCCAGTGCTTTAAGCGAATGCTACGGCCGTCGGCCATCCGAATGCGGGCGAAGACCTCCGGGCGCTTCGGAATGTTAAAAAGGGACAGAAGCGCGGCACCAAGAATGAGAACAGCAATAATCGGAAAGACAATGCGAACAACCCCGGTATACGCTTCCGTAAATCCGGGGTTTGCATCTACAGTCTGTTTTATCCAGTTACAAAATTCGTTCATCATTTTTCTCCCTGTGAGAGCATTATACCACAAAAAATGTGAAAAAACAAAGAATTTACCCCACCGAAAAAAAGGAAATATCCTTTTTTTGCGGAATACTATATTGTAAGGCTTTTGTGTACCTGCAGAAGAGAGGAGACGATTATGGAGAATATACGCGTAATGCTCGAAAAGCGTGAGCATGAGATGCTTTCCGAATATGCGACCTATTCCGATTGCTCAAAGGGGCGGCTTCGCGAGGAGCCGGAATGCGATATCAGACCGGTCTTTCAAAGAGACCGTGACCGCATCATCCATTCCAAGGCATTCCGCAGGCTGAAGGACAAGACGCAGGTATTTCTGACACCCAACGGGGACCACTACCGTACGAGATTGACACATACCTTGGAGGTTTCGCAGATCGCCCGCTCGATTGCGAAGGCACTTCGCTTAAATGAGGATCTGTCGGAGGCAATCGCACTCGGACACGACCTCGGGCACACCCCCTTCGGGCATGCCGGCGAGCGTGCGCTTGCAAGAGTGTGTGAGGGAGGCTTTGAGCATAATGAGCAGAGCGTCCGTGTGGTAAGCTTACTTGAGAAGGACGGCGAGGGACTGAACCTGACAGTCGAGGTGCTTGACGGCATCCGGAACCATCAGACAGAAGGCAATCCCTGTACGCTTGAAGGAAAGATTGTCCGCATTGCCGATAAGATCGCTTATTACAACCACGATATCGATGATGCAATCCGCGGACAGATTATAAGGGGCGAGGATATTCCGAAGGAGCTTGTTTGCTACCTTGGCAATTCGCTGAAGGCGCGGCTTAATACGATGGTGCATGATGTTGTCATGCAAAGCTATGATAAGGACGATATCATCATGTCCGCAAAGATGCAGCAGGCGATGAAGGACCTTCGGGAGTTTATGTTTACGCATGTTTACACGAACCCGACCGCGAAGGGGGAGGAATATAAGGCGGAGGCAATGGTGGAAAGCCTTTTTGCTTTCTATAAGGAGCATCCGACGCAGCTGCCCGCAGAATATCAAAGGCTTCTGCAAAACGGCGAATCGCTTGACCGTGTGGTTGCCGATTATGTAGCCGGTATGACAGACAAATTCGCGGTTACCAGATTTATGGACCTTTCGATTCCGAAGGCCTGGGGAGTATATTAATGTATTACGAAGAAAGTTTAATTGACGAGGTGCGGAGCCGGAACGACATCGTTAGCGTGATCGGCTCGTACGTGACCTTGAAGCGTGCGGGAAGCAACTACCAGGGGCTTTGCCCGTTTCACAGTGAGAAGACACCGTCCTTCTCCGTCAGTCCGAGCAGACAGACATACAAATGCTTTGGCTGCGGCAAAGGCGGCAACGTCATCACCTTTGTGATGGAATATGAGAATTTCTCCTTCCCGGAGGCGCTTCAGAGTCTTGCGGATCGTGTCGGAATGACACTTCCGAAGACGGAGATGAGCGAAGAGGCGAGGCGGCAGGCGGATACGCGCGTCAGACTTTTAGAGCTTTATAAGAAGGCGGCGACGCACTATTACCGGAAGCTCTATGCGGACGAGGGGCGATTTGCAAGAGAATATATCGTCGGCCGAGGACTCAGCGCGGATACGCTTAGAAACTTCGGTATCGGCTACAGTGACGGCTCCTTGTACCGGTATCTGAAGGAGGAGGGCTATCGGGACGATTTCCTGGCAAAGTCCGGGCTGTTCACATTTGACGAAAGGCGCGGCGTAAATGACAAATTCTTCAACCGTGTTATGTTCCCGATTTTCGACGCGAACGGCAAGGTCATTGCCTTCGGTGGTCGTGTGCTCGGAGACGGACTTCCGAAATATCTGAACTCGCCCGAGACGCTGATTTTTGATAAATCGAGAAATCTGTACGGGCTTCATGTGGCGAGAAGGACGAAGCAGCCGTATATGCTTTTGTGTGAAGGGTATATGGATACGATTGCGCTACATCAGGCAGGCTTTGACAATGCCGTTGCTTCGCTTGGTACGTCACTGACCGGCATGCAGGCAAAGCTTCTTTCGAGATACACGAAGGATGTGGTGATTACCTACGACAGCGACGGTGCGGGGCAGAATGCTGCCAATCGTGCCATCCCGATTCTTGCGGAGGTCGGTATCCGAACGAGAGTCGTGAATATGTCGCCGTATAAGGATCCGGATGAGTTTATAAAGGCGCTCGGCAGAGAGGCCTACGAGGAGCGGATCGCGCAGGCATCGACAAGCTTCCGCTTTGAGGTAAAGGTGTTTGAAAATGGCGCGAATCTTTCGGATCCGAAGGAGAAGACAGAGTTTCAGAAGCGCGTTGCGGAGCGTATCCTTCGATTTGAGGATGCCATCGAGCGGACCAATTACAGTAAGGCCTTCTGCGACGATTATGGCTTTGATTTCAAGGATTTTCAGGCACTTGTTAACCGACTCGGTGCCAAGGCGGATTTTGCGGCATACGAGAAGAAGACGATGCAGACAGGAACGGAGGAGGCTCGTACAAGGCAGAAGGAGGATACCGGCGCAAGAAAGGCGGAGCGGATTCTTCTTACGCGCTGTTGCGAAGAGCCGGCACTTTTTGAAACCCTTAAGAAGTACTTAACGCCTGAGGATTTCGAGGAGGGAACGTACCGGGAGGTTGCGCGATTATTCTTTTCGCAGTATGAGCGAAGCGGAAGGGTTGACCCGTCCGGAATTATCAGCCGTTTTGAGGCGAAGGAGGACCAGAGTCTTGTTGCGGAAATCTGCAATACGGGACTGGTGATAGAGAATGCAAGCGATGCGCAGTCGAAGCAGGAATTTGCCGACAGCTTGTGCCGTGTGCTTGGGGAAAGCCTTGAACGGCAGCAGAAGATTGCTACGGATGAGAAAAATTCGAAGGAGCTTATTCGAATCGCAAAGGTGAGAAATGACCTTGGCAATCTGAAGAAGAAACTGATGCAGTAATAAACTTATAAACTTATTGGGGAAAGGAAGTAATATTATGGCTAAGAAAAAGGAAGCAGAGAACGCACAGGCTATGGAGAAGGAAGCCGCAGTGAAGAAGGAGGAGGGCATGTCGGCGGAGCTTGTGGAGACCGCACTCGAGGATGAGGCTGCCGATATCGAACCGATTGAGGGGAAGGACGAGGGAATGATTCATTTTCAGGAGAAGCTGAAGGAATTGACCGCGTTCGCAAAAAAGAAGAAGAACATGCTCGAGTATCAGGAAATCGTTGATTTCTTCAGCGATATGACACTGCAGCCCGGAAGCATGAACAAGATTTATGACTATCTCGAAAGCTCCGGCGTCGATATTCTTCGTGAGGAGACGATGGCGGAGATTGAGGATATCCCGATTCTTGACGACGATGAGCTTGGTGAGGAGCTTGAGTCGATTGAGGAGCTTGAGAATCTTGAGGACATCGACCTTTCCGTTCCGGAGGGCGTCAGCATCGAGGATCCGGTTCGTATGTATCTGAAGGAAATCGGTAAGGTGCCGCTTCTTTCTGCCGATGAGGAGATTGAGCTCAGCAGAAGAATGGAGAACGGTGACGAGGCCGCGAAGAAGCGTCTTTCGGAGGCCAACCTTCGTCTGGTTGTCAGCATCGCAAAGCGTTATGTGGGAAGAGGCATGCAGTTTCTGGATCTGATTCAGGAAGGTAACCTTGGACTGATTAAAGCTGTTGAGAAGTTCGATTATAAGAAGGGCTACAAGTTCTCGACCTACGCAACCTGGTGGATTCGTCAGGCAATTACCCGTGCTATTGCGGACCAGGCAAGAACGATTCGTATCCCTGTACATATGGTGGAGACCATCAACCGTCTGATTCGCGTACAGCGTCAGCTTCTGCAGGAGCTCGGCCGTGAGCCAAGCCCCGATGAGATTGCAAAGGAGATGCGTCTTCCGGTAGAGCGTGTGCTTGAGATTCAGAAGATTTCTCAGGAGCCGGTATCGCTTGAGACGCCGATCGGTGAGGAAGAGGACAGCCATCTTGGTGACTTCCTGCCGGACGAGCATTTGCCGATGCCTGCGGATGCCGCATCCTATTCGATGCTTCGCGAGCAGCTGTATGAGGTGCTTGGTACGCTTTCCGAGAGAGAGCAGAAGGTTATCCGCTTAAGATTCGGTCTTGATGACGGCCGTCAGCGTACGCTTGAGGAGGTCGGCAAGGAATTTGTCGTAACGCGTGAGCGTATCCGTCAGATTGAGGCGAAAGCGCTTCGTAAGCTGCGTCATCCTTCACGAAGCAGAAAGCTTCGCGATTATCTGGAGTAAGATTATGAAATTATCGAAAAGAATGCGTATGGTCGCCGATCTGGTTAAGCCCGGAGAGACGCTTGCCGACATCGGCTGCGACCATGGGTATCTGTCCATATGGCTTGTGGATACGGGAATCGTCAGCCGTGCTGTTGCGATGGACCTTCGCGATGGACCGCTTATGCATGCAAAGGAGAATATCCGGTTCTTTCACAAGGACGAGCAGATCGAAACGAGGCTTTCGGACGGCATGAACGAGCTTAGACCCGGCGAGGCGGACCGTATCGTGATTGCCGGAATGGGCGGCATTCTGATGAGTGATATTCTGCACCGCGGGCGTGAATGCGTAAAGATGGCGAGCCAGCTTGTTCTGCAGCCGCAGTCGGATGTGCAGCTTGTAAGGCAGGCAGTACACGATAATGGTTACTGCATCGTCGATGAACGAGCCTGCTATGAGGACGGCAAATACTACGTTTGCTTCTCCTGTGAGCCGGGGACGGAGGAACGCCCCTACACGGAGGCGGAATATCGGTATGGCAGGATTCTTCCGGCGAGGAAGGATGCGGTGTATCTTAGGTATCTGGCAGCAGAACTTGAGAAAAGAGAGCGGATGCTTTCGGGGCTTCTTGCGGCGGAAACCGATACAGCGCGGGAGCGGATTCCCTCCGCACAGGAGGAAATTGCACAGCTGCGTGCACTGCTTTGATTTTTGATTTAAGATTTATGGGAGGAGCTTTATGGAAATGATTCAGGTTCGCGTAGGGGAACGCGTTATGGAATTCCCCGAGGGAGTAACCCTTCAGAATGTGTATAAGGAGCTTTCCTGCGGCGGGGAGCCGATTCTTGCCAATGTTGACGGCACGCTTAAGGAAATGTTCAAAAAGCTTGGCCACGACTGCACGGTGGAGTTTCTGGATATTCGTACCGTGCCCGGCCGCAAGACCTACGAAAGAGGACTGATCTTTATGATGCTTGCCGCGCTTTACCGTCTGTACGGACAGGATGAGTGCAACAATCTTCGTGTGGAGCACAGCCTTGGACAGGGCATTTATTGTGAAATCGAAGGTAAGACCGATATCAGCGCAGAGTTTCTTGAGACTCTGAAACGGGAGATGTGTGCCCTTGTGAAGGAGGACCGTATGATCGAGAAGCGTGCGATGAACACGCAGACTGCGATTCGCCTCTTTGAGAAGGCCGGGATGGAGGATAAGGTGAAGCTTCTTTCCTATCGTCTCGATTCCAAGACCAATGTCTACAGCCTTTCCGGCTATTCCGACTATTTCTACGGCTTTATGCCGGCTTCCACGGCAATTCTTAAGGTTTTTGACCTCGTGTCCTACCATGAGGGCTTCCTTCTGATGCTTCCGGATGCGGAGGACCCTTCCGTTCCCGCTGCACCGGTTGCCCGCGAGAAGCTTTACAAAACATTGCAACAGGCCAATCGCTGGGGCAAATCGATGGAGGTTGACACCATCGGCGATCTGAACGCACTGATTACCGCCGGCAGGACAGAAGAGCTGATTCTGGTGCAGGAGGCTCTTATGGAGCAGAAGATTGCCGATATGGCGCTTCGGGTAGCGAATGACCGCTCACGCAAATTTGTCATGATCGCAGGACCGTCCTCCTCCGGTAAGACTTCCTTTGCAAACAGACTTTCCATCCAGCTTCGTGCGCAGGGACTGAAGCCGTATATGATCAGTCTTGATAACTATTATCTGAACCGTGAGGACTGCCCGAAGAACCCGGACGGCTCCTACAATTTTGAGTGTCTGGAGTCGCTCGATGTCGAGCTGTTCAATAAGCAGATGTTGCAGCTTTTAAATGGCGAGCGTGTGGAGCTCCCGAGCTTCAATTTCAAGAGCGGCAGACAGGAGTTCAAAGGCAATTATCTGCAGCTTGGAGCGGATGATATTCTTGTAATCGAGGGCATCCACGGCTTGAATGATAAGCTTTCCTACTCCCTTCCGAAGGAGTGCAAATATAAGATTTACATCAGTGCGCTTACCGAGCTGAACGTAGACCGTCACAATCGTATTCCGACGACCGACGGACGTCTGCTTCGTCGAATCGTTCGTGACGCAAGAACAAGAGGTACCTCGGCGCAGGAGACCATTGCGATGTGGAGCTCCGTACGTGCGGGCGAAGAGGAGTATATCTTCCCGTATCAGGAGGAGGCGGATTATATGTTTAACTCCGCATCCATCTATGAGCTTGCGGTGCTGAAGGTCTATGCGGAGCCGCTTCTGTTCGGCATCCCGAAGGATTGCCCGGAGTACCCGGAGGCAAAGCGCCTTCTGAAATTCTTCAGTTATTTTCTGACGATTCCGGATGACGCAATGCCGCGAAACAGCCTGTCCCGTGAATTCGTCGGCGGAAGCTGCTTTGATGTGTAAGAGTTTCTATTGCGATTTCCCGCAACAGATGGTATTATCAAAAAACGAGTGATGTAGATGATCGCGCCGGCTCAGCCGGTGAGGAAAGTCCGGGCTACATAGGGCAGAGTGCCGGATAACGTCCGGTGGAGGTGACTCCAAGGCCAGTGCAACAGAAAAGAAACCGCCGTCTTCGGACGGTAAGGGTGGAATGGCAGTGTAAGAGACTACCGCTTCGACGGTAACGCCGAAGGCTGTGTAAACCCCACTTCGTAGCAAGACCAGACAGGAAACTATACGGCGGCCCGTCGTGTTTCCGGGTAGGTTGCGTTCTGTGCCTGTAAGGGCACAGAGGAGTTGCATGGTAACATGCAACCAAGAAAGATGATCATCCTCGACAGAACCCGGCTTACAGCGTCACTCGTTTTTTTTGTAAATCGAAAAGGGGCTGTGAATACCCCTGATGAATAAGTCGACCGAGTGTATCAGAGTCAATCTGAGGCACTCGGTCGTTTCGTCACATGATTTTGTGCGGTTTTGGTACGGAATTCCGGAAATTGTCGATTACGTACCAATTTCCCAGGCTTCTTTTGGTACGAAATTCCGGAAATGGTCGATTCCGTACCAAATCGCCGGAGCAGTTTTGGTACGAAACTTCCAAAGTAGACGATTTCGTACCAAAACCTGGGAGTATCTTATCAAAGCCCGAGCTTTCCAGGCTACATAAAATGTTGAAATGTAAATATTTTTTACCTTTTCCTATTGCAAGAATACGGAAGATGTGATAGAATTATATTCGGAGTTTTTTGAATATATGACCCCTTCGGGGGATGAAAGGAAGATAGATTATTATGAGCATCATGTACAGAAGCACACGTGGCGAGGGCGGAGAGTATACCGCTTCCCGCGCGATTTTACAGGGATTGGCAGCCGACGGCGGACTTTTCGTTCCGACCTCCTATCCGAAGCTTGACAAGTCTCTTACCGAGCTTGCGGCAATGGATTATCAGGGCGTAGCCTATGAGGTTATGAAGCTTTTCTTCAGCGATTTCACCGAGGAGGAGCTGAGAGGCTGTATCGAGAGAGCATACGATGCCAAGTTTGACAATGCCGAGATCGCACCGCTCGTATATGCGGACAATGCTTACTATATGGAGCTTTTCCACGGCGCGACGATTGCCTTCAAGGATATGGCACTTTCCATTCTGCCGCATCTTCTGACAACGTCTGCACGTAAGAATAACAGTAAGGATGAGATTGTGATTCTGACGGCCACCTCCGGCGATACCGGAAAGGCTGCTCTTGCAGGCTTTGCCGATGTTCCCGGCACTCGCATTATCGTATTCTATCCGAAGAACGGTGTAAGCCGCGTGCAGGAGCTACAGATGGTTACGCAGAAGGGCGACAACACGACCGTAATCGGTGTAACCGGCAACTTCGATGACTGCCAGACCGGTGTTAAGATGATGTTCGGTGACAAGGCACTTCGTGAGGATATGAGTAAGGTCGGCATGACATTTTCCTCTGCGAACTCCATCAATATCGGACGTTTGGTACCGCAGGTCGCTTATTATGTTTTTGCCTACACGAGACTGCTTGCCGAGGAGCGTATCAAGGCGGGCGATGAGGTGAACTTCGTTGTTCCCACCGGTAACTTCGGTAACATTCTTGCCTGCTATTATGCAAAGAAGCTGGGTCTTCCGGTTGCGAAGATGATCTGCGCATCGAATGAGAACAAGGTTCTGTACGATTTCTTCAAGAGCGGCACCTATGACCGCAGAAGAGAGTTCATCCTGACGAATTCTCCGTCGATGGATATTCTGATTTCGAGTAACCTTGAGCGTCTGATTTATCATAGCACCGGCAACGATGCTGCGAAGAACGCAGAGCTTATGAAGAAGCTTTCCGCAGAGGGCGCATACACGATTACGGAGGATATGAAGGCTGAGCTTGCTGATTTCGTTGCAGGCTTTGCTTCCGAGAAGGATACGGCCGAGGAGATTCATGAGCTGTATGATCGTACCGGTTATATTATCGATACCCATACGTCTGTTGCCTCACATGTATATCGTAAGTATCGGGTAGAGAGCGGGGATGAGACACCGACAGTTATCGTATCGACCGCAAGCCCCTTCAAGTTTGCAAGAAGCGTTATGAGCGCTGTGAACGGTGTTACCGATACCCGCGATGATTTTGAAATCATTGACGAGCTTTCTGTAAAGGCCAATGTGGCAGAGCCTCCGGCAATCGGTGAGATTCGTACGGCTCCGATTCGTCACAATACGGTATGTGCAACCGAGGATATGCAGAAGGAAGTACGCAAAATTCTCGGCATCACGGAGGCATAAATCGTGGCTGATGCACTTGCGAATTGGTATAACAACTCCTTCGGACAGCTGATTCCGAAGGAGCTATTCATATTTTTCATCTCGCTCCTGCCGCTTATTGAGCTGCGAGGCGGCGTTTTGGTGGCGAAGCTTCTCGGGGTTCCGCTTCTTAGAGCCAATCTGATTTGTATTATCGGAAACATTATTCCGATTCCTTTTATCCTTCTGTTCATTAAGACGATTTTCGCCTTTATGAAGAAGCATAATATTCTGAAGCGCTTTATCGAGTATCTCGAGAAGCGTGCGGAAAGAAAGTCCAAGGGTGTGGACCGTGGCGAATTCTTATTCCTTCTACTGTTCGTCGGAATTCCGATACCGGGCACCGGTGCGTGGATGGGTTCTTTGATTGCGGCACTTTTCGACTTTGATATTAAGCGCGCATCGCTTGCAATATTCTTAGGAATTCTTCTTGCGGCAGTGATTATGAGTGTTGTAAGCTACGGTGTTCTGGGGGCTTTGATTTAAGAGGGTATGTTCGGTCATAACAATATTGTGTGGAGGATGAAGCTATGGTGAGTTGTAAGGGCTGTGGCAGCAAGCTTGTATTTGATATTGCGTCGCAGCAGATGAAATGTTCCTATTGTGGTCAGAAATATCCGGTTTCGGCAGTGTCTTCCAGATCAAAGAGCGCGGAGGAGCACCCTGCACTTGATGATCCGTTAAGCGTTGATGAGGGAATGGAGGTTACGATATATACCTGCTCGCAGTGTGGTGCGGAAATCATCGCCGATCAGGATATTGCGGTTACCTGGTGCAGCTACTGCGGAAGTCCGGCAACGCTCAGCAGCAGACTTGGCAGAATCAGACGTCCCGACAGGGTGATTCCCTTTAAGCTTACGAAAGAGCAGTGTATCGAGAAATACAGAGAGCTCGCAAAAAAGCAGATTTACGCTCCCTCCAGTCTTACGAAGTACGGAACTGTCGACAGCTTTCGCGGTATTTATATGCCCTTCTGGGTGTATGAGTTTGAGCGTGAGGGCAGCTTCGCCTTCCAGGGAAAGACTGTAGAAACACTTGGAAACATCGAGACTACGACGCTTTTTTCTATAGCGGGCAATCTGGAGTCCAGGTATACGGGACTCGCACATGATGCCTCGGTATCATTTGACGATACGGTAAGCGAGAAGGTGGTTCCCTTCTGGATGAAGGAATCACGTCCTTTTGATGATTGCTATCTGAACGGTTTCTACGGTGATGCAGCCGACCAAGGCGATCAGGAATATGAGAAAGCGATGCTCAAGGTCGAGCGTGGTCTTGTAGCGGAAAGTATTGACGGACAGTACTGCTTTTACGGTATCAACAGTGATTCTATCGACGTATATCTTGCGGACCCCACCAGAACAACCGTGCAGACGAAAAGTGAGCTCGCCATGTTTCCGGTCTGGTTTATGTCATATCGCCACGGCGGTCGAATTTCCTATGCAACGGTAAATGGTCAGACGGGGCGAATCTATGCGGAATTTCCGGCCTCGCCGCTTAAATTCCTCATTCTTTCACTGCTTACCGCAGTGCCGTTGTTTCTTCTGTTTAACCTGTTCGTTACTGCGATGCCGTCCTTTGTTCTGTTCTGCGCGGTTGTTTCGTCATTTTTCGTATCACTTTTTTATGAGAGGGAGATTGATGCGATTCATATGCGGCAATATCATGTTGCGTATCGAAAACGGAAGAAACGAAAGGATATTCGCAGTAAGATTATATCCGGAATTGGAAGCACATTTGCGCTTATCTTAGTCTTTGTTATAAGAGATGGTGTCGATTTTTTTCTGGAGGTATTCGAAAATTTTAGCTTTCTGTTCGGCTATATCCAATGGACGATGATAGAGGCACTTTTCGCAGGCTTCTGTTTTGTATGGTTCCTGATTCGACTGATTCGTATGCAGATGAGATATTCAAGCCTTGAGGATGTCAGGATTCTGCCGACCAACCTGCTTTTCGTTCTGGTTGCGATCGCCTCTATGATTGCATTTTTTATCAATCCGGCTTCGGATTCGATATATTATACGATTGCGGTTTCCGTAGTAGCCGCTGTATGTTTCTCGGTGGCAGGTCTGATTAAAGGCTATAATATTCTTTCGTCCGTGAGACCGAAGCAGTTCCAGAGAAGCGGAGGTGAGGACAATGCGTAGAAGAGTACTGTTTTTACTTGTGACACTGGTAATGCTTTGTTCCCTTGGCGGCTGCGGTTTCTCAAGCACTCCCGAACCCGGTGAATGCCGTATCGAAGACAAAGCCGGTCTGCTGTCGAATCCCGCGAAGGAGAGGCTGTTAGCACAGATGGAGGAGCTGAAGGAGTATGGTAACATCTTCGTTGCTACGGTCGAAGCAAAGGCCACCATCAATCCAACCCCCGCTGAAGTATACGCACGGAGTCAGTATACTGCACATTTTGGAGATCAGAGCGGATTACTGTTTTTGATCGATATGGGGAATCGTGAGATCTATCTTTATGTGGATGGCTATATCGGTGACAATATTTCCACTGCAAAGGCAAGACAGATTACCGGTAAGATTTATAAATTTGCGAGTGCCGGCAAATACGAAAAATGCGCTTCTGAGGCGCTTCGGTACTGCAAGCTTACGCTTGAGGGAGGCACCTTCCTTTCCGGTATGAAGATTGCTTCCAATGCTGCTTTGGCAATTCTGATCGGTGTTGTGATTAATTTCATCGTTCTTCTTTCTTTGAATCGTAAGAGAGAGGTAACGAATATCGATTACCGGTATTCCAATACCGGCAAGACGAAGTTTTTGAATCAGAAGGTTGATATCCTTTCGAAAACGACAAGAGTTATTGAGTCGAGTTCCGGCCACGGAGGCGGCTCCAGAGGCGGCTTTGGCGGAGGCGGAGGTCGTGGCCACGGCGGCGGACACCGATTCTAAGCTTTGCAGCAAGTGGTTCTCACATTTGGGTGTGAATCCGTTCTAAGGAATACGTGAAAAAAGTCCCAACAGTTCAGCATAGGAGCATCAATAGCTGAGCGGTTGGGACTTTTATGTATTTCTCAGAAGCGACGAATGAAAAAGGACGTGATTGGAAAGCCAGTCACGTCCATATTTGCATGGATTACCTTAAGATTAACGCTTGGATCTCTTTCTCATAAGAGAATCGAGAATCTTCTTACGGATACGAAGACTCTTGGGCGTAACCTCCAAAAGCTCATCGGTGTCAATGAATTCGAGACACTGCTCAAGGCTCATCTCAACCGGAGGAACAAGACGGAGTGCTTCGTCAGCGGAAGAGGAACGGGTGTTGGTAAGCTGCTTCTTCTTGCAGACATTAACCTCAACATCCTCGGTCTTACCGTTCTGACCGACTACCATACCTGCGTAAACCTTATCGCCTGCACTGATGAAGAGTGAACCGCGCTCCTGTGCGTTGAACAGACCGTAGGTTACAGCTTCGCCGCTCTCGAAGGCAATCAGGCTTCCCTGAGAACGATAGCTCAGATCGCCCTTGTAAGGCTCATAACCGCAGAAGGTCGTATTGATGATGCCTTCACCGTGGGTATCGGTGAGGAACTCGCCGCGATATCCGATGAGTCCGCGGGAGGGGATAACGAAGAACAGTCTTGTATGACCGGCACCGAAGGAGTTCATACCCTTCAGCTCACCCTTTCTGGTAGAAAGCTTCTGGATGACGGTTCCGGTATAATCGTCCGGAACATCCACATAGCATTCCTCCATCGGCTCAAGCTTATGGCCGTTCTCATCATAGTGATAGATAACCTCTGCCTTACTTACGGCAAATTCAAAGCCCTCACGGCGCATATTCTCAATCAGAACGGAAAGATGCAGCTCACCACGACCGGAAACCTTAAAGGCCTCTGTGGTATCGGTCTCTTCTACACGAAGGGATACGTCGGTGTTCAGCTCACGGAACAGACGCTCGCGAAGGTGACGGGAGGTAACGAATTTGCCTTCCTGTCCGGCGAGCGGGCTGTCGTTTACGATGAAATTCATGGAAATGGTCGGCTCGGAGATCTTCTGGAACGGAATCGCTACAGGATTCTCGGGAGAGCAGAGCGTATCACCGATTTTGATATCCGCAATGCCGGAGATCGCTACGATACTGCCGACGGTGGCTTCCTGTACTTCCACCTTCTTAAGACCCTCGAACTCGTAGAGCTTGCTGATCTTAACCTTGCGGGATTTGTCGGGATCGTGGTGGTTTACGATGACGCAGTCCTGGTTGACGCGGATTGTTCCGTTATCAACCTTGCCGACACCGATACGGCCTACATATTCGTTATAATCGATCGTACTGATAAGCACTTGCGTGCCGGCTTCCTCGTCACCCTCCGGTGCGGGAATATAATCGATGATTGTCTCGAAAAGGGGCTCCATGCTGACAGGCTTATCGTTCAGCTCAAGAATGGCAATACCGGTCTTGGCGGAAGCGAAGACAAAGGGACACTCAAGCTGCTCCTCGTCGGCATCGAGATCGATGAGAAGGTCAAGCACTTCGTCAATAACCTCCTTCGGTCTTGCCTCAGGACGGTCAATCTTATTAATACAGCAGATGACGGGAAGACGAAGCTCCAGTGCCTTCTTCAATACGAACTTGGTCTGGGGCATCGGACCCTCGAAGGCGTCAACCACGAGTACAACACCGTTTACCATCTTTAAAACACGCTCAACCTCACCACCGAAATCGGCGTGACCGGGGGTGTCGATGATGTTGATTTTGATACCCTTATAATTAACTGCTGTGTTCTTAGAGAGAATCGTGATACCACGTTCCTTCTCGATATCGTTGGAGTCCATAACGCGCTCCTCGACAACCTGACCGGTACGGAACACGCCGCTCTGCTTCAAAAGCTCATCGACCAGCGTCGTCTTACCGTGGTCAACGTGAGCAATAATTGCAATATTTCTGATATTATCCCGCTTCATAAAAACCTCCGAAAGAATATGCTTGTGCGGTTAAAACTACAGTATGTCACATAACCATTCTATTGTATCATATCCGTTCCGAATTACAATGAGTAATATATACAGAAATCTACGGGAAATGTGGGCGCTCTTGGTGCATTTTTTGCACTTCGGGTTGACTCTCGATATATATAATATTAGTATTCAATGCTTCGAGGACCCTCTCTTTCTGAACGTGGTGCGGGCAGGTGTAAACCGAAGCTGCTTTGGGGGTTTTTGTATTCAAAACCGTGTTTCTGTTTCGGTGATTCGTTTTGCGCCGGATTCCGTGGAAAGCAATGTTCGAGAGATTGACAACATACGGAGATAATGGTACAATAAGAGGAAATATGGGCAGGAGTGCCCCTCCCCAAGCGGGATTCCGCAGGGAATCGAACAGCACAAAGTTCGGACAAGGTCCGAATCAGATAAATACGACAGCTATCGGAGGTATTATTTTATGGCAGTATTTAAAGGCTCTGCAGTTGCAATCATTACTCCGTTCAACAACGACGGCAGTATTAACTTTGAACAGTTTGGCGCATTGATTGATTATCAGATCGCGCATAAGACCGATGCAATCGTGGTTATGGGTACGACCGGTGAGGCATCTACGCTTACGCACGAGGAGCACATTGAGTGCATTCGCTTCTGTGTAGAGCGTGTTGCCGGAAGAGTTCCGGTTATCGCAGGTACCGGAAGTAACTGCACCGAGACGGCGATGTATCTTACGAAGGCTGCCGATGAGGCCGGCGCCGATGCCATGCTCGTGGTAACCCCTTATTACAATAAGGCAACCCAGAAGGGTCTTATTAATCATTTTACGATGATTGCGGGAAGCACCGAGAAGCCGATCATTCTTTACAACATTCCCGGCAGAACCGGCTGCAAGATGTCTCCGGATACCGTTGCCAAGCTTTACAAGGATGTTCCGAATATTGTCGGCGTAAAGGATGCAACCGGCGATTTCAGCGAGATTGCGAAGCTGATGTCTATGGTTGACGAGGAGTTCTCCCTGTATTCCGGTAACGACGACCAGATTGTACCGATGCTTGCACTCGGCGGTTCCGGTGTTATCTCCGTACTTGCACATTGTGCACCTGAGGAGACGCACGAGATGGTTATGAGCTTTTTGAACGGCGATGTTAAGCGTGCAAAGGAACTTCAGCTCAAATATATTCCGCTTATCAAGGCTTTGTTCTGTGAGGTGAATCCGATTCCCGCCAAGGCAGCCTGCCAGATGATGGGCTTCTGCGGAAGCACTATGAGAGCACCGCTTACCGAGATGGAAGAGGACAATCAGGTGATTCTTTGGAACGAGCTTCGTAAGCTTGACATTGTTAAATAAATCAATGGTCGCTGGAGGTTTATATGGTTAGAATTATTATGCGTGGCTGTAATGGCCATATGGGACGTGTTATTGCTGGTCTGGTGGCTGAAGATAAGGATGCGGAGATTGTTGCCGGTATTGATGTGACCGGGCAGAGCGATCGCCCGTTCCCGGTATACGAAACGCTTGCGGCGGTGAAGGAAGAAGCAGACGTTTTGATTGATTTCTCCACGCCGAAGTTCCTTACGGAGCTTCTTACGGATGCGAAGAAGAAGGACATGGCTTTAGTACTTTGCTCCACAGGATATACGGCAGAGCAGATCGATGAGATTCGTGAGGCATCTGCTGAGCTTCCCATTCTTCGTTCCGCCAATATGTCGCTTGGAATCAATGTTCTTCTGAAGCTTGTGAAGCAGGCAACTGCGGTACTGGCTGCTGAGGGCTTTGATATTGATATTGTTGAGAAGCATCATCGCCTGAAGCTGGATGCACCGAGCGGAACCGCACTCGCGCTTGCCGATGCAATCGATGAAGCGTTGCCCGGCACTTACGAGTATGTGTATGATCGTTCCGGCCGCAGAATGCAGAGACCGAAGGATGAGATTGGTATTTCCGCGGTACGAGGCGGTACGATTGTCGGTGAGCATGAGATTATCTTCGCCGGCACGGATGAAGTAATCGAGATCAAGCATACGGCTTATTCGAAGGCAATCTTCGGTAAGGGAGCTGTTACGGCAGCAAAGTTCCTGGCCGGACGCGCCCCCGGTATGTATAATATGCAGGATGCAATTGATGCACAGTAGATGCGTGAATAGGAAGAATAGGGCTGACCGCTTGTGTCGACAGCCCTTTCTTTTCGTTAATGGAGAAGTTATATGATTGAAGTAAAAAACCTGGTGAAAAAATACGGTGATTTTACACCCGTCGACGACCTTTCCTTCATCGTTGAGGACGGCGAGATTCTTGGCTTTCTCGGTCCGAATGGTGCAGGCAAATCGACTACGATGAATATGATTACCGGCTATATCTCCGCAACAAGCGGCGACGTTTATATCGACGGACACAGTATGTTCGACGAGCCGGAGGAAGCGAAGAAGTGTATCGGATATCTTCCCGAGATTCCGCCGGTATATCCGGATATGCGTGTGCGGGAGTATCTGAATTTTGTTGCGGATCTGCGGGAGATTCCGGCGAAGCAGAAGGCGGCCGAGGTTGACCGCGTGATGGGGCTTGCCCGCGTAGACCATATGCAGAAGAAGTTAATCAAGCATCTCAGTAAGGGCTATCGCCAGAGAGTCGGTCTTGCGCAGGCACTGGTCGGAAACCCGAAGGTAATCATCTTAGACGAACCGACGGTTGGACTTGATCCGATGCAGATATCCTGGATGCGTGAGTTCATCCGAAGCCTTGCGAAGGAGCATACCGTCATTCTCAGCTCGCATATTCTGTTCGAGGTAAGTGCGATCTGCGACCATGTCCTTATCATCAATCACGGTAAGAAGATCGTTATGGATACCCCGGACAATGTCATTCGTACCATCGGCGGTACGGAGGGCGTATATCTGGCCGCTAAGACGACTGCGGAGCGTATGAATGAGCTGATCGGCAGTATTGCCGAGGTGGCACATGTACGCGCCGAGGCAGCGCCCTCGGACGGTGTTGTTGCCTGCTCCGTGTTCCCGACGGAGGGGGCGGATATTCGTGAGAAGCTGTTCCGCACATTTGCCGATGCAAATGTTGTTCTGTTAGAGCTTAGAACCGAATCAAAGACATTGGAGGAAGTGTTCATTGCACTGACCGGAGAGGAGGGCACATGTTAGCTGTTTATAAAAAGGAGTTGCGCGGTGCCTTTACCTCGATGTTCGGATATCTGTTTCTGACATTTCTTCTGGCACTTGTCGGTTTCTATGTATATACCTTTAACCTGAAGCTTGAATATGCGAGCATTGCGTATGCCATCAACAGCGTCACGATGTTCTTTCTGTTACTTGTTCCGATGCTTACCATGCGTATTCTTTCCGAGGAGAAGAAGCAGAAGACGGACCAGCTTCTGTTCACATCTCCCGTGAGCGTGACAAGAATTGTTATCGGCAAATACCTTGCGCTCGTTTCCATTCTTCTGATTGCCATGCTGATCATCAGCGTCTATCCGCACATTCTTGCGCGGTACGGAACGGTGAATATGAAGGTGGCATACAGCAATATTGCAGCGTTCTTCCTGCTTGGCTGTGCCTATCTGGCAATCGGTCTGTTCGTTTCTGCACTGACGGAAAGCCAGATCGTTGCGGCGATTCTTACCTTTATCGTCATTCTGTTTACGTTACTTGCCGATGCACTGAAGGGAATGATTCCTTCGGATCACGCAATCTCTGTTCTGGTGCTTGCGGTTCTGGTGTTCATTCTTGCAGGCATTGCATTTCTGATGATGAAGAACTGGTTCGTATTCGGTGGGCTTCTGGTTGTCGGCTATGCGGTTCTGTTTGGCTTGTATTTCTGGAAAGAAACCCTGTATGACGGCTTCCTTACGAAGATGCTGGGCTGGATTTCTCTGATATCCCGCTTTGACAAGTTCAAGTACGGCCTCTTCGACGTAGCAGCCTATGTATATTATCTCAGTATCGTCTTCCTTTTTGTATTCCTGACGGTTCAGGCAATCAAAAAGCGGAGATGGAGTTAAGGAGGTGCCGCAGATGAATACCGGTTTTCAGACACGAAAATTTAAGGGCGGCGCTTATACGACCGTTCTTTCGGCACTTGTAATATTCCTGTTACTCCTTATTAACCTTGTAGTTTCCGGCGTAGCACATACGAAGGATCTTACCAATACCGGAACCTATTCCCTGAAGGAGGATACGCTTTCCTTCCTGAAGGATTACGATACCCCGATTGAGCTGTATTATATCAGCGAGATGGGCAAGGAGAGTGTTGTTATTTCAAGCACTGCCGAGAATTTTGCATTAAACGGAAAGCAGATCAATCTTACCTACAAGGATCCGGTGCAGTATCCGCAGTTTGTCTATCAGTACAACGACATGGGTGAGATTCATAACAACAGTATTATCGTTGTGAACGGAAACGATCCGGACCGCTATGTGTATATTGACGCCGACCGCATGTTTGTGAAGTCGGTCGATGTGAGCACCTTTAAGGAGACGACCATCGGCTATTGCGCCGAGGCAGAACTGATGAAGGCGCTTGTGAAGGTTTCCGAGACGGAGAAGTCGACGGTTTATGTTGCGATGGGACATGAGGAGCAGTTAGTAAGCACCGAGCAGATGCTGACGATTGATCTCTCTAATCTGCTTGCCTTGAATTCCTATTCGGTTCGCTTCATTGACCTGAAGAAAAGTACCGTTCCCGAGGATTGCGACGCGCTTCTTCTGATCGGACCGGTTGCTGATTTTTCGGAGGAGGAAGGCGAGCAGATCAAGGATTATATGACGAACGGCGGTAAGGTGGTATGGTTTTTGGCATATACCGGCGTGAGAAGACCTGTGCAGGAGTCTTTGCTTTCCTACTACGGACTCAAGATGGAGGATGGCTTTTTGTGCGAGGGCGATACCAATCGCACATCAAGCGGTAAGCCGAATTATGTGCTGTCCGCTTATGGCAGAAAGAATGTGCTTTGGCCGCTCGGTGCCGGCGTTTCCGTACTGCCGAATCTTCGCGATTCGCTGACGGTTTCGAGGGAAGTAACGACAAGCGATAAGGCATACATCCGAAAGGACGTATCCTCGCTTCTTTACGAGGAAGGAAACCTTCGGGGAACATTTTCCCTTCTTACCAAGGTTTCCGAGACCTATCACAATAAGACGGGTATCATGTATGTATTCAATACCTATCTTTTTGTGCATAAGAACTGTATCGGAACCTCTGCCTATGCCAATGCCGAGGTGTTTACGAAATGTCTCGGTGAGCTTTGTGAGAAGAGTAATGTCATCACCGTTCCGAACACGGATGCGTTTGAGGAAGGCCTTAAGATGACGACACACCAGAAGAATATGATTCTTATCGTTTTGGTCGGTGTGATTCCGGGCATCATCCTTCTGTTAGGCATCGCTATGGTAATCAAACGGAGAAGATAATGGGTAAGAAGAATATCATTTCAATTGTACTTTTGGGCGTTCTGGCTGTCGGACTTCTGACGCTTTATCTGTTGCTTCGGGATAACGGTTCTAGGATTCCCGAGCCGGAGAAGCCTTCCTATATCGTGATCACGAAGCTGCCGGTTGAAACAATCGACCGTATCGGGCTTAAATCCGGGAATTTTGACGGAGAATTCACACTTGAACAGGACACCTGGGTGCGGACCGGAGAGGAAGTATTTCCGGTAAAGCAGACGGCGATTAAGAGTATCATTTCCATCGTTGCGGCCAATCTGAATGCCTTCGAGAAGGTGCAGAATCCTGCCGGTATTGCTGAGTACGGACTTGATGCACCGAGTGCTGTATTAAAGCTTTATGCGGGCAACAGCCTTCTTTTGGAGCTTTTAGTCGGCAATAAGCTTCCGACGACGAATCGGTACTATGTTAAGGTTTCGGGCGATGACAGTATCTACATCTGCTCCGAGAACTATTATAATTATCTTGTGCATGACCGCGCAGACCTTTTGGAGACAATCACGCTTCCGAAGATTGCAGACCGCACACAGCTTCGTGAGGTTGAGATTCTTAACGGTTCGGAAACTGTCTTTCATGCGATTTATGACGAGAGCAATCCGTACGATTATTCCACAAACAATATGTTTCCGTGGTATTTTCTCGAGCCGCTTTCAGGGCATGTCAATGCAGGCTTTAACGCAGACGGATGGTATACGAAGGAGCAGCGGTACCTGCAGGTGACGTACAGTAAGCTGGTTGCTTTTCGTCCGGCCGACTACAAGCGTTACGGACTTACGGATGACTGCACGAAGATTATTGTGCACTATACCGATGAGAACAAAGGAACGTTACAGAGCTATACGCTTATGATCGGCGCTTCCGCAGGTGACGGGACAAGCTATGCAAAGCTTTTGGATAGTGACTGGGTGTTCGCCATAGAGGATGCGGTAGCCAACAGCTGGCGGCAGGTGAATCTGTTCCCTTGCATCTATCAGACGGCGCTGTTTCCGGGTGTGAATCTGATGGAAACGATTACGATACAAACCCCGTCCGAGCAATGGGTGATTAAGAATATGCATGTCGATGAGGAGCATACGATTTGCTCACTGAACGACCGCAGGCTGACGACCGACGAGCTGAACGATCTGAGCGTTGAGATTATGCGCCTTAAGTACAGCGGTCTTTCGACCGGCGAGGAGATGGGCGATGAGGTCATGACGATTTCGGTAGCGGTCAGCGACGACGCCCACAAGGATACCTGCATCAGTTTCTATCGCTGCAATGATTCCGTATACCTTGTGTCGGTAGACGGCGGCGCGGATTTCACTATGGATGTCCGTGATGTGAACAGCTTCCTTTCCTACATGCGTAGCTTCAGGTAGGATGTAGCAGGTTATTGTGAAAAGTGTAAGTAGTATTGTATCAGGAAGGATCGATGTGAAGCCATCGGTCCTTTTTTGTCCTGAATTGGTACGAGAAGTCGTAATTCCGGAATTCAGTAGCAAAACGGCAGAAGCTTATGTAACAGGCGGGCTTCTTCGAGCGCTTCTTTAAGAGTACTTTTTTACAGAAGGCAAATGCTTGACTTTTCCGGAATCTATGTTACAATCAATCTATATAGGATTAACGCGTTGATGGTGTTTCAGGATATTAATTTCGGCCAGAGAGAGGGAGTCATCGGCTGTAAGCTCCTTTCCGTTCCTTTAATATCTTACTTTCCCACCGGAGCTTCTCTTTTGAACCACAGTAGGAAGAGACGAGTCGTGCATGTTACGCACGTGAGAGTGCCTGCGTATGCAGGAAATCGGGTGGTACCGCGAAGCTTTATTGCTCCGTCCCTTTGTTGTAAGAGGGATCGGGGTATTTTTTTTGTTTCAGGGATGCTCCGCATATCCCTAAGTTAATATTCAGGAGGTCAGTATGAAAGAAAGATTACAGGCAATCAAAGAAGCTTGCTTTGCGAAAATCGAAGCAGCTGTTGGCATGGATGTTCTGAATGAAATCCGTGTGGAATTTCTCGGTAAGAAGGGTGAACTGACGAGTGTATTGAAGTCCATGAAGGATGTCGCACCCGAGGATCGTCCGAAGGTTGGTCAGCTTGTGAATGACTGCCGTGCAGCAATCGAGGAGCGCCTTGAGGCGGTAAGAAGTGCACTTGCTGCGAAGGAAAGAGAAGAGAAGATGAAGGCTGAGACGATTGATGTCACCCTTCCCGCGAAGAAGAGTCAGCGTGGCCATCGTCATCCGAACAATATTGCACTTGCAGAGCTTGAAAAGGTATTCATCGGTATGGGCTACGAGATCGTAGACGGTCCCGAGATTGAGAAGGATTATTACAATTTCGAGGCCTTGAACATTCCCGCAAACCATCCGGCCAAGGATGAGCAGGATACCTTCTATTTCAACTCTGAGATGCTTCTTCGTACCCAGACTTCATCCGTACAGGCACATGTTATGGAGCAGGGCAAGCTGCCGATCCGTGTTCTCTGCCCCGGCCGCGTATATCGTTCCGACGAGATCGATGCGACGCATTCCCCGTGCTTCCATCAGGTAGAGGGCCTTGTTATCGATAAGAACATTACCTTCTCCGATCTGAAGGGTACGCTTGCGGTAGCAGCAACCAAGCTGTTCGGCGCCGACACCAAGGTTAAGTTCCGCCCGCATCATTTCCCGTTCACCGAGCCGTCCGCAGAGATGGATGTATCCTGCTTCAAATGCGGCGGTAAGGGCTGCCGTTTCTGTAAGGGCAGCGGCTGGATAGAAATTCTTGGCTGCGGTATGGTTCATCCGAGAGTACTTCGTATGAGCGGTATTGATCCCGAGGAGTACACCGGCTTTGCATTCGGTGTAGGCCTTGAGCGTATCACGCTTTTGAAGTATGAAATCGATGACCTGCGTCTTCTTTACGAGAATGACACACGTTTCTTGAAGCAATTCTAAGGAGGAATCAGACTATGAATACATCTTTATCCTGGATTAAGGCTTATGTTCCTGACCTTGACTGCACCGCACAGGAGTATACCGATGCGATGACACTTTCCGGCTCCAAGGTTGAGGGCTACGAGCTTCTTGATAAAAATCTTGAGAAAATCGTTGTAGGTAAGATTCTTAGCATCACCGGTCATCCGGATGCCGATAAGCTGATCGTATGTCAGGTACAGATTTCGGCTGACGGCGAGACGGTACAGATTGTTACCGGTGCGCATAATGTATCCGAGGGCGACCTTGTTCCGGTTGTTTTAGACGGCGGAAAGGTTGCAGGCGGTCACGACGGAAGCCCGCTTCCCGAAGAGGGTATCAAAATCAAAAAGGGCAAGCTTCGCGGTGTAGAGTCCTGCGGTATGATGTGCTCCATCGAAGAGCTCGGATCTTCTAAGGAGATGTACCCCGAGGCAGCAGAGGACGGCATCTACATCTTTGCAAAGGACATGTATCCGGATGTTAAGCCCGGTGATGATGCGGTTTCGGTACTTGGTCTTCATGATGCCAACATTGAGTATGAAATCACCAGCAACCGTGTGGATTGCTTCGGTGTGATCGGTATCGCAAGAGAAGCAGCAGCAACCTTCGGCAAAGCCTTCTGCCCGCCGGTAATCAAGGAAACCGGTAACAACGAGAAGGCTTCCGATTACATCTCGGTTGAGATTAAGGATGCAGATCTTTGCAAGCGTTATGTTGCAAGAGTTGTTAAGAATATCAAGCTTGCACCGTCACCGCTTTGGATGCAGAGACGCCTGCAGTCGAACGGAATTCGTCCGATTAACAATATTGTCGACATTACCAACTACGTCATGGAAGAGTTCGGCCAGCCGATGCATGCATTTGACCTTGATACCCTTGCGGGACATAAGATTATCGTACGTCGCGCCGAGGATGGCGAGGGCTTCGTTACTCTTGACGGACAGGAGAGAAAGTTAGACTCCTCCATGCTGATGATCTGCGATGCGGAGAAGTCTGTTGCAATCGCAGGTATCATGGGCGGTGAGAACTCCAAGATTACCGATAACGTACAGACGATGCTTTTTGAGGCAGCCTGCTTCGACGGCACCAATATCCGTCTTTCCGGTAAGAAGCTCGGTATGCGTACCGATGCACAGGCTAAGTTCGAGAAGGGTCTTGACCCGAATACCGCAATGGAGGCAATCAACCGTGCCTGCCAGCTTGTTGAGGAGCTTGGTGCAGGTGAGGTTGTCGGCGGCGCTGTTGATGTATATCCGGTTAAGCGTGAGGAGACTCGCGTGAAGTTTGACTGGGAGAGAACCAACCGTGTACTCGGCACAAACATCGACAAGGCTACGATGATCGGCTATTTCGAGAAGATCGACCTTAAGTATGATTATGAGAAGGACGAGGTAATCGTTCCGACCTGGAGACAGGACGTGCTCGGTCAGGAAGACCTTGACGAGGAGGTTGCTCGTTTCTTCGGTTATGATAACATTCCGATGACTTTGCCGAGAGGTGAGGCTACCATGGGTGGCAACTCCTTTGAGCAGATTATCGAGGACAAGGCGAGAGATTTTGCAGAGAGCTACGGCTTCTCCGAGGCAATGACCTTCAGCTTCGAGAGCCCGAAGGTATTTGATAAGCTTCTGATCCCCGCTGACTCCGCACTTCGCACGGTTGCTACGATTCAGAACCCGCTCGGAGAGGATTATTCCATCATGAGAACCCTGCCGATCAACGGTATGCTTACAAGCCTTGCTACCAATTTCAGCAGAAGAAACAAGGACTGCAAGCTTTACGAGATTGCAAAGATTTATCTGCCGAAGTCGCTTCCGCTTAGTGATTACACCGATGAGCGTACCGAGCTTACCCTCGGCTTCTACGGTGAGGGAGACTTCTTTATGTTAAAGGGTGTTATCGAGGATTATCTTGAGCACATCGGTATGAAGAAGGTTGTTACCTACAAGAACGAGCAGGAGCATCCGTTCCTGCATCCCGGCCGTCAGGCAAATATCTACTATACCGGTAAGGTAATCGGATATTTCGGTGAGGTACATCCCGCTGTTTCCGATAATTACGGTATCGGCGAGAAGACCTATATCGCCGTATTGGATATGCCGGTAATCGTTCCGATGGCAAGCTTTGACGTCAAATACAAGGGACTCGCTAAGTTCCCTGCCGTATCCCGTGATATCAGTATGGTTATGAAGAAGGAAGTGCTTGCAGGTCAGATTGAGGAAATCATCCGCAAGAATGCAGGCAAATTCTTGGAGAGCTATCATTTGTTCGATATTTACGAGGGCGCACAGATCAAGGAGGGCTATAAGTCAATGGCTTATTCCATCACCTTCCGTGCCGCTGATCACACCTTGAACGATGAGGAAATCGGCGCAGCTATGAGCAAGATTCTTAGTGCACTCGCTAAGCTGGATATCGAGCTTCGTCAGTAATTGGTTGGAGTAATTATGGATCCGATTTTTGATAAACCGTTGAAAGAAGAGAGCAGAATTCGCTATCGCGGAAGAGAACATTCCGCGATGGGAAGGCTCGCTCTTGGTATCGGTGCGATCGGTTGGGTTATCTTCCTGACGCTTGTCTGGGAATCGAGAACCGCTGATCCCGCTGCGATGCGTATCGGAACAATCGGTGCGATGGATATGCTGCTGGCCGTATTCGGGATTTTCTTCGGCGGCAGAGGCCTTCGGGAGAGCAATGTATTCTATCGCTCCGCACTTTCCGGCGTAATCCTTTGTACCACGCTGGCGGCTACGCTGTTCAGCCTGTTTTTAAGCGGTTCCCTGCTGTAGGCAGGTAGGAGATTGATTTTATGAAAACACCTGTTTTATTTGAATGGACGGAATTCGAAGCAGAGCGTCTCGAGCTTGCGCTTGGGCGTCTGACGGAGATTCTTTCTTTAGAGACGGACGAAGGTTCGCCCGCCTATATTGAGTTCGGTAAGGAGGCTGCGGCACAGCTTCTTGCTATGGCCAAGCTTTCCGCTTCGGTGAACGGCGCGGGCCTTGCTTCCTTGACTGCCGAAGAGCTTCAGGTATATAACCGTAAGCTTTATATGTGTGCAGATCCCGAGGTTTACGAGACCTCTTATCTGAATCCGACTTATGCGGTACGCGCGCTCGGACGTGCGAAGGGCCGTCTGATTTCGGCACTTCTTTCCGAAATCATTGCAATCATTCCGATGGTATATCGTGGGGCAAATAAGCTGTTTTTGTACGTCACGGAGCTGTTTTTGGAGGTATATACGTTATTAGAGGACGGTGCGGATGCTCATGCCGTGAAGCGTGCGATATTCTATTATCTGCATGATTATGCCGAGGAGCTTTGCGAGGCGGGCGTTTATGAGTCCTTGAGCGGTGAATATACCGAGGAGTACGATATCGTTATGCATGCGGATCTTGACAGAACCGACTATCTGTACACCTATGGTGTGCCGGTAACGGACAATATGCTTAAGACTGCAGAATATCTGAGGACGCTTCCGGAGGAGTCCATTGACGCAATGGCACAGACATTTGTCAGAGGCTATGTGGACGGCTTTCGCGTGATGAATGTTGATTTTTCGAAGAAGCTGTATATTGATCTTCGCACCGAGAAGGGCTTTGAGCGAATCACAAGAAAGGCAATCGAGAAGTTTGAGGCGCTTGGCAAGCGCGTTTTGGTGAATACCGCAAGCGGGATGATTGCGACAAGACGTTTCGGTTCAAGGTGGCTTGGTGACAGCGTTCAGGCCGAATATGATCACAGAAACGATCTGTATCTTTTCATGAACCGTCGTCTGTCCGAGAATCGCTACCGTGCGATGCAGAAGGCATACGAATGCTATAAGGAGCAGGCAGCGCTTTATGCGGGACCTGCCGTACAGGAAGCATACGGTGAGGCAGATTTCGAACCGGTGAATAAGGCTGAGGTTGTTTCCGTTGATGCTAAGATGAGTAAGCTTCTGGTAGAGCACGGCGTAAAGATGCGGACGCTTTCCCAGCAGTATCTGCACCGGGAGGAGACAAGCTTTACCATCATCGACTATCCCTTGCCCTCCATCGGACCGCGTTATCACGAGATATTTGATGCAACCGTTTTGGTCAATACGCTTGACAACGACGAATACAAGCGTATTCAGCAGCATATTATCGACGTACTTGATAAAGCAAGCTATGTAACAGTGAAGGGAAGCGGCAGCAATCGTACCGACCTGAAGATTATGTTACATCCCCTTACGGACCCGTCGAAGCAGACCAATTTCGAGAACTGCACGGCGGATGTCAACATTCCGGTCGGAGAGGTATTTACCTCACCGGTGCTTGCCGGAACCGAAGGTACGCTTCATGTAAGCAAGGTATACCTTGAAGGCAATCTGTTCCTTGATCTTGAGCTTCGCTTCAAGGACGGAAGAATCACGGAATCCTCCTGCGCGAACTTCCCCACGAAGCAGGAAAATGACAACTATATCAGCGAGAACATTCTGTTTTTCCATGAGACGCTGCCGATTGGTGAGTTTGCCATCGGAACCAATACAACCGCTTATAAGATGGGTATCGACTTCGACATTCAGGCGAAGCTTCCAATTCTGATTGCGGAGAAGACCGGACCTCATTTTGCGGTAGGTGATACCTGCTACAGCCATTCCGAGGATATTGCGGTATTCAATCCGGACGGTAAGGAGATTATTGCAAGAGATAACGAGGTAAGTGCACTTCGCAAGGAGAATCCGGCGGAGGCATATCTGAACTGTCATACGGATATTACCATTCCGTATGATGAGCTCGGAGAAATCGTGGCGCATGCTGAAGACGGAAGTGCTTATGATATTATTCGCGGCGGGCGTTTCGTAGTTCCGGGAACCGAGGCTTTGAATGTTCCGCTGGATGCGCTTATGAAGAAGAACTGATACGGCCCCGGTATGAGCCCGGAGCGTAGAATATATTAATTTGGAGGTATTATCATGAAGGTAGGAATTGTTATGGGCAGTGATTCCGATCTGCCGGTAATGAGCAAGGCTGCTGCCATGCTTGAAAAGTTTGGAATCGATTATGAGATGACGATTATTTCCGCACATCGTATGCCTGATGTGTTCTTCGATTATGCGGGAACCGCGAAGGAGAAGGGCTTTGATGTAATTATTGCGGGCGCAGGCGGTGCAGCACATCTGCCGGGCATGTGCGCGGCAATCTTTCCGCTTCCGGTTATCGGCGTTCCGATTCATACGAAGACGCTTAGCGGTGTGGATTCTCTCTATTCCATCGTACAGATGCCTTCCGGAATCCCGGTTGCAACCGTAGCAATCGACGGTGCCGCAAACGCCGGCATTCTTGCGGCGAAGATGCTTGCTATCGGCAATCCGGAGCTTCTTTCTAAGATTGAAGCCTACAAGGAAGAGCTGAAGCAGGGCGTTATGGCCAAGAAGGACAAGATTGAGCGTGTTGGCTATCAGGAATATATGGCTAACTAATAAACTTATTAGAATTATTAATAAAACGGATTAAGGAATAATGTAAGAAACATTGCATACTTTTTTCGGAAAATGTGGTACACTTAAAGCCGTGGTAAGTTGCCACGGCTTTATGAATACGCGCGGGCTGCGAAAGGCTTTTGCGCATTGATTATTTTAGAGTGATTAAGGAGAACATCTATGGATTACAAGAATGCAGGTGTTGATATCGAAGCCGGATATAAGGCTGTTGAATTGATGAAGAAGCATGTTAAGGAGACGATGCGTCCCGAGGTACTTGGCGGTCTCGGCGGATTTTCCGGCGCATTCTCCCTTGATAAGTTCATGACGATGAAGCATCCGACGCTGGTTTCCGGTACGGATGGTGTAGGAACGAAGCTGAAGCTTGCTTTCCTGATGGACAAGCATGATACTATCGGTATCGACTGTGTTGCCATGTGTGTAAACGATATCGCATGTGCGGGCGGTGAGCCGTTGTTCTTCCTTGACTATATTGCCTGCGGCAAGAACTATCCCGAGAAGATTGCAACCATCGTAAAGGGTGTTGCCGAGGGCTGTAAGCAGGCCGGTTGTGCGCTGATTGGCGGTGAGACTGCGGAGATGCCCGGTTTCTATCCGATTGATGAGTACGATCTTGCCGGCTTTGCCGTTGGTATCGTAGATGCCGAGAACATTGTGTCCGGTGAGAATGTTAAGGCAGGAGATGTGGTAATCGGTATCGCTTCCTCCGGTATTCACAGTAACGGTTATTCCCTCGTTCGTAAGGTTTTTGACCTGAGCGAGCGTTCCTTGAACCGTTACAGTGAGGCACTTGGTTCTACACTCGGCGAGGCACTGCTTACTCCTACCAAGATTTACGTGAAGGCACTTGCAGCTGTGAAGGAGGCTGGTGTTACCGTTAAGGCCTGCAGCCATATTACCGGCGGTGGCTTCTATGAGAATATTCCGAGAATGCTTCCCGAGGGCAAGCATGCACGTATTCGCAAGAACAGCTACGTTGTTCCGCCGATCTTCGAGCTGCTTCGTACAACCGGTAACATTGAGGAGCATATGATGTACAACACCTACAATATGGGTATCGGTATGATGATCGCAGTTGCTCCCGAGCAGGTAGACAGTGCGCTTGCAGCACTTAAGATTGCCGGCGAGACTGCTTACGTAGTGGGTGATATCGTTGACGGCGAGAAGGGAATTACCGTATGCTAAAGGTTGTGGTTCTTGTTTCGGGCGGCGGAACGAATCTGCAGGCAATTATTGATGCTGTGAAGTCCGAACAGATTCGTAATGTAGAGCTTTCCGCGGTTATCAGCAATAAAAAGGATGCGTATGCACTTACAAGAGCCTCTGAGAACGGAATTCCGGGGGTATGTGTATCTCGTAAGGCTTATGAGACGCGCGAGGCGTTTGAGGAGGCACTTTTACAGGCAGTGGACAGCTTCACGCCTGATCTTATCGTTCTGGCAGGCTTTCTTGTGATTCTGCCGGCGAAGATGACTGAGAAATATTCCCACAGGATTATTAATATCCATCCGTCTCTGATACCATCCTTCTGCGGCGACGGCTTCTACGGACTTCATGTTCATGAGAAGGTGCTCGCACGCGGTGTGAAGGTCACAGGAGCTACGGTTCATTTTGTCGATTCCGGTACCGATACCGGTCCGATTCTTCTGCAGAAGGCTGTATCTATTAAGCCCGGTGATACTCCGGAGGTTCTGCAGCGAAGAGTTATGGAGGAAGCAGAATGGATCATACTTCCGAAGGCAATCGATGCGATTGCGAACGGTAAGGTGAAGGAAGTTGACGGTTCCTTCTTTGTAGAAGATTAATACATAAGGAGTTTCCCATGAAAGTACTGATTGTCGGTGGTGGCGGCAGAGAGCATGCCATTGCATGGAAGGTTAGTCAGAGTAAGAGAGTAGATAAGATTTATGCATGCCCCGGCAACGCGGGAATTGCAGAAATTGCAGAGTGCGTGCCGATTGGTGTGATGGAGTTCGACAAGCTCGTGGCATTCGCTAAGGAGAAAGAGATCGACCTTACGATTATTGGACCGGACGATCCGCTTGTCGGTGGTGCCGTGGACGCATTTGAGGCTGCGGGACTTCGCGTATTCGGTCCTCGTGCCAATGCCGCAATCTTAGAGGGTAGCAAGGCTTTCTCTAAGGATCTGATGAAGAAATACAATATTCCGACTGCTGCATACGAGAACTTCACAGACCCGCAGGCAGCGATGGAGTATCTGAAGACAGCGAAGATGCCTATTGTTTTGAAGGCGGACGGGCTTGCGCTCGGAAAGGGCGTGCTGATCTGCAATACGAGAGAAGAGGCAATGGCAGGCGTGAAGGAAATCATGCTTGATAAGCACTTCGGTAATGCCGGCAATACGATGGTAATCGAGGAGTTTATGACCGGACGTGAGGTTTCGGCATTGATCTTCTGTGACGGTACGGATATTGCACCGATGACAAGTGCGCAGGATCACAAGCGTGCAGGTGACGGTGATACCGGCTTGAATACCGGCGGTATGGGAACATTTTCCCCGAGCCCGTTCTACACAAAAGATATCGAGAACTACTGTATCGAGAATATTTATAAGCCTACTATGGCTGCTATGAAGGCAGAGGGCAGAGAGTTCAAGGGCGTGATGTTCGTAGGTCTTATGCTTACTGAGGACGGCCCGAAGGTACTTGAGTACAATGCACGTTTCGGCGATCCGGAGACACAGGTTGTGCTTCCACGCATGAAGTCGGATATTGTCGATGTATTCGAGGCTTGTATTGACGGCAAGCTTAAGGATATTGATCTGCAGTTCGATGACGGCGCCGCTGTTTGTGTTGTCCTGGCATCTGCAGGTTATCCTGAGCATTATGAGAAGGGACTTCCGATTTCCGGACTGGATACCTTTAAGACGAAGGACGGTTATTATGTATTCCATGCCGGAACGAAAGCCGGTGCAGACGGTACGGTTCTTACAAACGGTGGTCGTGTACTTGGAGTTGTTGCAAAGGGAAGTACGCTGAAGGGTGCTCGTGCCGAGGCTTACAAGGCGACCGAGTGGATATCCTTTGCAAATAAGTATATGCGTCACGATATCGGTAAGGCTATTGATGCCGCAGAGTGATCAATCAAAAGATGGTGAATGTAAAGAGAGGCTGTCGCAGAATTGCGGCAGCCTATTTCGATTAAATTACACGCTTTCTGACTCACGGATTAATGGTTGACGATTATATTATATTATATTATATTATATTATATTATATACCACGATTTTAGATGTCTCGTGAAATCAGACTGTACCACATTGGAAGGAGTTATTATGAAGAACATAGCGTGTTGGGGATTGATCGTTATTCTTTGCTGCTGCCTGACCGGATGCGGTAATCGTCCCGGTGCGGATAATTCCGGTACAGGTGTTACCGGAGCAGATATTACTTTGACGCCGACGGCTGTGCCGACAAGTGAGCCGGAAAGGACAACAACCCATCGGCTCACGTGGGCACTCTACTTCTGGAGGCCGATGACGCCTGAGGCGGATAACCAGAAGAAAATCAATGATTATTTATACGAACAAGGATATGATTGTACGATTGATTTTGTGTACATGGATCTTGTTGATAATGCTGAGAATGAGAGATGGCTTCAGGAGTATGTTTCTGAGCATGGAAGCGCGCCTGACGTGTTGTGTGTGGGTACCTGGGGAGAACAGAGTGGCCCGGCTCATTTTGCGGAGAAATATTTCCTCCCTTTGGATGAATATTTGAATTCTTCGGAGGGTAAGCTTCTGTATGAGTCTTTTGCGCCGGTCGAGTGGGAAGCTTGCCGCATCTTTGGAAATACATATACAATTCCGTGGATGCCGGGAGCCGAAAAGTTTAATCGGGGCGTCTATCTTCATATTAATCAGAAGTATGCGGATTATTTTTCAACCTATGACGGGACTTATCAGTCCTTACATGATATTTATGAGGCAATCGGTGACAGCCGATTGTGTATCAAATATGCAGATGAGGACTCGTTACTTCCGACAAGTTTTCTTTTTGGAGCTATGGGCTACCAATGTCATGGCGCGTCAATTCCGTATGATCCGATTCGCCGACAGTTTGTGGATTTCTCGGAGGAGATTTATCGGGAACGTTTGAAGTCAACGTTTGAGCTGATTTTTAACGACTTTAAAGAAGGTATATTGGTGTCGCCGGTACTTTCGCAAGACAGGGATGACGCGGAAGTCTTAGCGTATATTGACTGTGGAATTGCTTCTCCGCCGGATGGTTATTCCCGACTTGTGATGGCAGAGGATTCGTATTCTGTTCTGCTCGGGGGAAGCTATGGCGTTTCTCGCGAGTCGGCGAACAAGGAGCTTGCGCTGAAGGTTATTGCGGCATGTTATTCCAATCCTGAGATAGCTGTATTGTTGTGCCCTCATATGGAGACAGCAGAGAAATGGGTGGAGCGAAAGGAATTGATGAAGGGAGAGCAGGCTACCGACTTGACAGGCCTGGTTATTGAGTTGCCGTGGGAAAGTAAGAAGGCATATGATCTGTATAAGCAGGCAGTTATGAAAATATCGAATGACGACGGAATGTTTAAATATAACCCGGCTCAGGACAGCTGGTCATTGAGATCCTCGTTTCAATACGAGAGCTGGAGTGGAAGAGATATTTTTGAAAGCGACAGTGTGAAGGTGATGATTGCAGAATATAATCGCCAATTAGCGGAATACAATGCCGCGAAAGAGTAATATATAAAAGACAGAGCATTGCCAGAAACTTTGAGATGAGGGGATGCTCTGTTTTGGTATATGAGGAGGGAGTTATTGTAATGAGACTTTTAGGAAGACGTAAGGCACTGGGAATAATTATAATCATGAGTATGCTGTTAGCTGTGGCCTGCGGGAAGCATGAGCCTGCTGTGAAGAAGACATCGGAGGAAGTGTATTTCAGCCCGTTCTTTTTCGCCGGTAACGGCGCAATGGCAGAGAATTACCTGTTGTATTATTCGGACAGAATGTATCGCATCTTTGATGTGAAAACGCAAACGGATATCCCTTATTGCTTTGAACCGAACTGCACCCATAAGGCACCGATTTGGGACTTCACGGGGAAACTTTTGCAGGATGGCTGTCCGGCGTATAAGTTCGAGCAAACACCGATTCTTCATGGAGAGAACACGATATGGTTCACCGGAACAGAGCTGATTCGCGGAGATCGTGAGGGTAAGAACCGCAAGACGATAGCAACGCTTGAAATACCACAGGGCCTTCCGTGGGGCATGATTTATACGGACAAGGACTTCTTCTTTGTGTATACACAGGCGGATGAGTATACCAAGGAGAAGGATAAAAACGGCAATGAATATTGGCTTCCCGGTGAACGCCTTGAGAAGCCGGAGGTGGGGATTTACAGGATATCGCTGGAAACGGGAGAACAGCAATATGTGTGCCGTTTCTGGGAATATGATGCGAATATCCGCGGGGGGTTCTACTACAATAATCATTTGTACTTTGGATTGACTTATTCGACGAAGCCCTACATTGCTCCGGGATTGTCGGCTTCGGATGAGGATACGGATTGGAATGCGATTACGGAAGAAAACCGTAAATACAGAGTGCAGAAATGGTATTCCTATGATCTTACCAGTGGAGAGACCGTATGTCTGGTTGAAAAGGAAGCATCTTTCAAAGAGGGTTTCTTCGGTAATGGTTTTCTATGTGTTTACGATTCGGAAGAGAAGAGTTCGGAGTGGTTTGATTTGACCGGCGGAAAGCTTCGCGACAGGGAAATCCGTATATCCTCTGGAACTGTTTTGGCAATAGACAACGTTTCGATATATCGTTTACGCGATGAGAAGAAGCATTATCAGGTTTTTGAAATGTACGATGTTGTGAACGATAAGGTGCTGAGACATGTGGAACGCGGAGGGAGCGCTTTGGGAATCAACAGTATACAGGCAGTTATCGGGAATAGCTATTATGTATTGGTGAATTATCCTGACGGTGAGAGTCATGAGGCCTTCATATCTGAAGAGAATTTCTGGAACGGTGCCTGGGACAAGGCTGAAATCATCGGAGGTGAGGAATAAGTATGATCTTGACTGCAGAACAGTTGACAAAGGAATACGGAAGCAAGCGGGCTTTGGATGCCTTCTCGTATACATTCGGTCCCGGTATATATGGCCTTCTCGGACCGAACGGTGCCGGAAAAACGACACTTATGGGCATGATTACTACAGGATTGAAGCCCACAGGAGGGAGACTTCTTTTGAACGGAACGGATATTCGAACCATGGGGAAGTCCTACCGAAAGGTAATCGGCTTCATGCCGCAGCACCAGAAGCTGTATGAGCAGTTCTCTCTGAGCAGATACCTGTATTATATTGCGGCATTGAAGGGAATGAAGAAGCAGGAGGCGGATAGGGAGATCCCGCAGATTATCGAAAGAGTTAATCTGTGGGAGGTACGGAACGACCGAATCGGAACATTTTCCGGAGGCATGAAGCAGAGAGTGCTTGTAGCACAGGCAATCCTTGGGAATCCCGGAATTGTTGTGATGGATGAGCCGACGGTAGGCTTGGATCCAAAGGAGCGGGTTAATTTCAGAAATCTTGTTTCGGATATCGCAAAGGATAAAACGATTATTATTGCGACGCATATCGTCAGCGATCTCGAGAAACTTGCGTCAGAGGTAATATTTCTGAATCATGGACATATCGTGGAAAGCGGTACGATTCCGGAACTTTATGCCCGTTACAAAAACGTTCTTTCGGATCCTTCCGTGGAACAGATTTACATGCAGCTCGGAATGGAGAGTGAACAATGATTCGAAACGAGTGTTACAAACTATTCGGGAATCGGAAGCTGCTTCTTGGGCTCCTCGGGATACTGATTTTGAACGCTTTGTATTTCTGGTATTGCAGCAGAAATGATTCCTTCTCTTCGAGCGGATATAAGAAGCTTACGGAAGATGTGAAGGACCTCGGAGAGAGCGAAGCATTAGAGTACCTGAATACCGAGAAACGAAATGCCTTGCTCACGATGATGGGAGATGAGGATAGTCTGCATACGGTAGAGCGGAGCTACCCGAAGTACGAGAAGAACCTGCTGCAGGAGATGAATCTCTATCAGTCGCTCGCGATGGAATACGAGAATGTGATCGGTTACCCGGATTATATTCGCGGAATACTTGCCGAGAGCGAGAAGCTTACCCTGATGCAGTCCCTGTTCGGGGCGGATGGGCGCGAAATGAAGAATGTAAAGAAGACCTGCGAGGATTATTCGCAGCTTACGGGGGTTACGCTGCATTACGGCAGAACACGCGGCATCAGCAGTGCGCTTGCCCTTCCGAGCATGCTCTTTCTTTCCGTATTCTTCGCGGTTTTGATTCCGATGCTTCTGTTTACCATGGAGAAAGAGCAGAACACGCTGCCGTTGTATGCCTCTATGGAATATGGGCGAGGCAGATTATATTTTGCGAAGGTAATAGCTTCCTTAATCGGGATACTTATCGTCAACCTGCTTCTGTACGGCAGTACTATTTTTGCCGGGTGCCTTCTGTATGGTTTTCCTGAGAAGCAATTACTGACTAAACCGGTTCAGACCCTCGTGGGATATCAGCAGACAGCTCTTCCGGTTTCTGTTGGTCAGTTCCTGATACTTGCGTATCTGTGGGCTGTGATGGTATCTGTGTTTTTTACATTGCTGACGGTGTTCTTGTCTGTAATGTTCTCTTCTTCTATGGGAGTGTATGCTGTTCTTTCGCTGCTTGTAGGAATTGAAGGGGTTTTATATCTGAAAATAGATGCACTCGATTATCGTTCCGCGTGGAAAAGGATGAATCTTGTTGCGCTGGCTGATGCACCGAAATGTCTGGGACAGTACCGCAATGAATACCTGTTTGGAACCCCGGTATCGCATCTTTTATTGCTGCTCATAGTGACTTTGGGAGCAATCATCGTGCTGTTTTCGTGTACTTACCGAATACTGGATAACGGTTATGGGTTTGCGCCGCGGCATACTGAAAGACGTCTTGTTACCCGGCGCAAGGGGAGATTTGCGAACTTTTCCGGGCATCATACGAATATCTTCCTACATGAGCTTACGAAATACTTCCGTTTCAACAAAATCGGCATGGTTATTGTGGTTCTTGCGGTGGGCTCATTGATGCTTCTACGGCCGTATCAGCAGTCATTTACGTCTTTGGAAGAGCGATACTATGTCGCTTATCTGATGAGGTTAGATAAGGTGTCTTCGGCTGAGTATGACACCTTGGCGGGCGAATTCCGAGCCGCGCTTGAAGACGAGCGGCTGCAGCATGGCGGTGAGCCGTCCTTTGCGAAAAAGGAGGCAGCACTTGTGAATATTGAAGAATATATTGCTTATCTTCATACGAAACCCGGGGCTGTGGCAGTTGACAGCCGTGGCTATTCGCTTATGTATACGGATTTAAAAATGAATGTCATATTAGGATGCATAGCGATGATTCTGGCAATTCTGTGCGGGGTGGCGATGTATTACAGCGAGCTGGCTTCCGGTATGGATGATATGATTCGTGTGTCTTACACAGGAAGAGGACGTGTTCTGATAAGGAAAATCGTCTGGCTTGTATGTGCATTACTTGTGTGCTTTCTGTTGATTTATGTGCGCTACTTTTTTGCTGTGACAAGTGCATACGGGACACCGCATTTTCTGGAGCAGGCTAACAGCATAAGAGATTTTGCCAAAGTATCGAGAGGGCAGTCTATTCGTGATCGGATTATTTTGCTGGGGATAAGACGCTTCGTCGGCATGCTGATAGCTTCTATAGTAGCCTTCCTGGCGGTTATGCGAACGAGGAGCTTTATTATTGCAGTAGCCATTGGTATCGGCATCCTGATTCTGCCGCTTCTTTTATGCCTGGCGGGGTATGGCTTTACGGCATCGTGGGTGTTGAATTGGTTCTTTGTATAACATTAAGCGAAGGGATTTTGCGGGATTACTGCACACGATACTGAATGGATTTTTGTGTCTGATTATGAGCTGGCATTGTGTTTGACAGGTCGTTGGGAATATGATATCCTTATAAAAAGTTGGAGTTTCCAGCCGATGGAATATGGTCAATCATTACCACCAGCTAAGCTGGTGGTAATGATTGAGAAATCCTCTCTTGAAAATATTTGATGTAATGTGATAAACTTGAAACTATTGATGCGTATTACGTTTTGGAGGTGTTTATGAAAAAATGTATTATTATGTGTTCCGTTCTACTGCTGATTACTGTGGGAATGTGTGCTACAGCTTTTGCAAGTCATGTGGTAAGCACATCGTCTGTATTGGACGGCAATTGCAATGTGACTTTTAAAAGTTCAATTTCGGATAGTAGGCAGTATGCTTATGCCCAGACGGTTACAGATCAATCTTCCGCAAATACTTCTGTTTCTGCAACATTCTATTACATTGACACTGATTCGGGGGTTGCATCTTCGATTGGAAACGGCAGTGGTGGATTCACGCAGTGTGGTGTTAGTTGCACGAGGTACAATTCAGAATATTTTTATAAGGTTGTATCCACTCATACCGTGTATTATCACAGCCTGAATTTGAGTCGCCGAGATATGGTAAATCAGGTATTCCCGTAAAGGGTATAAGAACGGCATTACTTAGGGGGGGACATATGAGAAAATTGTTGATTGCATTTGTTGCATTGTTAATGTGCTTTTTTACTGCATGCGGTAAGAAGACTAAGCCGGATTCGGCAGTGACACCGACTGAAGCTACCGTAACGGTTACGATAACCGAAGCTCCGAATTCAAAATCTGTGTCTGATCGAATCACCTGGGCATTGCCGTTTAGTGGGGTAACCCCGTCGGCAGAAAGTCAGGAAAAGATCAATTCATTTTTATATGAAAACGGATACGACTGCGCAATTGATTTTGTACAGATTGGAGTTGCAACAGATGAAGAGAATGAGGCATGGCTGTTGAACTATACAGCGGAGCACGGTTCGCCGGATGTTATCAATGTCGGATATTGGTCAACCATTCCGGCAGTGGCTGATTATGCAGAACAGTATTGCCTCTCCTTGGATGAATATCTGATGACGGAAGAAGGCAAGAAACTCTATGATGTTTTTGCGCCGGTTGATTGGGCAGCCTGTGCTGTAAGGGGGAATATCTATACGATTCCGTGGATTATCAGCGATAAGAAGTATAACCGCGGGGTGTATTTGTTGGTTAATGAAGGGTACAGGGATATGTTTGCTGACTTTGATGGCACATATCAGTTTATACATGACATCTATTGTCAGCTTAATGATAACTCCTTAGCCGTTGTTATGGCTGATGACGGAAGCCTTCTGTCGCGATATTTTCTATTTGCTTGCATGGGATATCAGACATATAGTGGTAAGATGGCATATGATCCGGTCAGAAAATGTATTGTTGATTTTGCCGAAGTGGAGGAACAGCGCAAACTGAGTACCGCGGTTGATTTGATATACACGGACTTGAAAAATGAGGTTCTGTTGAATCCGGAATTGTCCGGAGAAGATATATCTAAAAGTGTTTTGGCGTATATCAGAGTAGGAATTTCAACTGTTCCGGATGGCTTTTATCAGATTGAAATGAGCCCGGCATCTTATGATTCTTTGCTGGGCGGAAGTGTCGGAATTGCTCGTGATTCAAAGCAGAAGGAGCTTGCTCTGCGAATTGTGACTGCTTGCTATTCCAATCCGGAAATTGCAACTTTACTGTGCCCGTCGGTTGCAAGTCCTGATGCCTGGAAAGAAAGGCGCGAACTGATGTTGTCGGAGCAGCCTTCCGTCTTGACCGGTTTTCTGCCTGTGTTGAGCGGGATGCAGAAAAAGGCTTTTAATGAGTATTCCAATATCTTCAGTTCGCTTGAAAGTGAAGGTATGTTTGTTTACAATGTTTCTAATGATAGCTGGTCTTTGAGAAATAATTTCCGATTTGAAGGCTGGGGAAGTCGGGGAACGCTGAAACGGGAAGATATACGAACACTGGTACAGGAGCTTAACACACAGTTGGCAGAGTATATTGCAGCAAAGGAATAATAGTTTCAAAGCAGGATTATAAAAAATAACGCATTGCCTAAAGACAGTGAGAAGGACTTTGACAAGGCAAGGGTTTCGAGTTCCGTATCCAGAAAGGCGTGAGGTGACACTTTATAACAAGCAGCATGCAAACGGGTTACGGGTCTTTATGTCATAGAATAATAAGAGAACAGAACATCGCTTAACTATTTATAGTATGTGTATGTTCTGTTTTTGGTATGGAGGAGAACGGTGATAATGCGAAAATACATATACAGGGCTGTGAGCTGGACAGTTCTTCTGGTTATGTTGTTTACTACGGCGTGTGGAAAAAAGGACGGAAAAGTAGAGGATACTGCTTCCGATTAAGAAAAGTGGTTGCCCCTGATAGCCGGGGGTGACTGATTTTTATTACGTTTGGTTGGGAGACATGAGCCTTTTTGGTTCGAGGATGTCTCCCTTTTTGGTTGATGTGGGATAAGTCGGCGGTGTAGGAAGGTGTGAACATATTCAAGGCACAAATAGTGCTGTTTTTCTTGCATATACACTACCAATTGTAGTATAATATTTTATAAATGCGGGGCAGGAGTGTTTTGCACCGCAGAGCTTTTTTCTCTTGGCCGGAGTAATATATGAAACAATATCGCAGTTTGATTGCAAGGTTGTTGGTGCTTGCTCTGATTTTACAATCTGTGCCGGGGCTGCTTGTGCAAGCGAGACAGGCTTTGGCTTCTGATAATACCGGATATTGTACGGCGGAATATCTGAATGTCCGTACGGGTCCGGGTACTTCTTATGCGATCCTTACCCTGAACGGAGACAAAGTATATCTGACGAAGAATAACAAGGTTACGATTCTTGGCACAAGCGGAGAATGGTACCGTATTTCCTGCACCTTTAAAGGGAAGTCCGTGAACGGATATTGTTATAAAAGTTACATAAAGCCTGGGGTGCTCGGAGCAACGCCCACGCCTGTTCCAAAGCCGACGGTAGGGCCTTCCGCGACGCCGACGGCGCAGCCGGTTGCGGGCACGGGGATTATAACCGCCAATACACTGAATGTGCGAAGCGGTGCGGGTGCTACTTATGCGAAGCTTGGTACGCTTCATAAAGGGGACAAGGTTACTGTTCTTGGAAGCAGGAACGATGGAGACGGAGCTCTTTGGTACCGGGTGCGTGTCACCCTTGCGGGAAAGCAGACGGAGGGATATATGCTGGCTGCTTATGTGAGTCGAAGCGGTGACGCGGCACTGCCGACCGTTACGCAGATTCCGACCGGGGCGCCGACGCCGAAGCTGCAATACGGTGTTGTGAATGTAGCGCAGCTCAATGTTCGAAGCGGACCGGGAACGCAATATACAAAGCTTTTTTCGCTTACGAAAGGTGACAGAATGACTGTACTTGCCGACGCAAAGGACAGCTATGGTAATCTGTGGAGAAAGGTGACGCTTTCGTATCGAGGGGATAGCTATACAGCTTATGTGTTTGGTAATTATATTACATTGACGGATCAGTTGCCGTCTTCGACACCGACGCCAACGAGCACGCCGACGCCAACGAGCACGCCGACGCCAACGAGCACGCCGACGCCTACAAGTACGCCGACACCTACAAGTACGCCGAAACCTACGAATGCACCGACGCCGACAAGTACCCCGACGCCGACGAACACGCCGACACAGAAACCGGTCCCGGCAAATGGTACATACGCAATCGACGGAACCGTGAATGCCTCGACACTTAACCTGAGGAGCGGAGCGGGAACGGAGTTTTCAAAGCTTACAACCCTGTCAAAGGGCCAGAAGCTGGTTGCAAAAGGATATTCCCATGCGGCAGACGGAGCACTCTGGTATCGGGTAACGGTCAAGGTGAACGATGCTTCCTACGAGGGATATTTGCTCGCAAGCTATGTCACGCTTACGAAGGAGATGAAAACTGAGGCAAATGAGCCCGGTGAAGCGCTTCCGGACCGATTGCAGCAGTCGGAATATCATTATTCCGCTGTGGTCAGTGCGAGCACAATGAACCTGCGTTCCGGACCGTCCACGAGTCATACCGCTATTGCGAAGCTTTCAAACGGGCAGCTTTTATATGTGTTCGGGCAAAGCATACAGGGTGGTAGGGTCTGGTACCGCGTCATGACTGAAGTGAACGGCAGAATGACGGAGGGCTACGCCTACGGTTTATATGTGGAGCTGTCGGTTGACAGCGGTGCGGGAATCTGGGCGTCGTCTTTGGAGGCGAATGTTTTGCGGGCGTCACCGTCCGCGACGGCTGCACAGGTGAAGACGCTAAGCGGTGTTTCGGTGAAGCTTGCAAAGGGGCAGGATATTTATGTAATCGGGACTATGGTTAATGCGGAGAATCGATATATGAAGGTGGTTGCCCGGTGTGAGAATGAACTTGTCCGCGGCTATATTCCGGCAGAGGCGATATGCTTGAGCGCCGTTCCCGCAGCGCCGCCGTTCGAACCGATTATGATTGATAAGGACTTCACAGCTATGATGCGTACGGAGGGCTTCCCGGAAAGCTATATTCCGTATCTTTCGGAGCTCCATAGAGAGCATCCGAACTGGGTATTTCATGCATACCGAACCGGACTTAGCTGGAAGCAGGCAATCGAAGGCGAGGACAAGGTGGGAATGAACCTTGTGCATAACGACAAGGCCATCCGCTGGCTCTCTTTTAAAACAGGTGCTTACAACTGGGGAACCGATACCTTTGTACCATATGACAGCAGCTATTGGGTTACGATATCCACTGCCGGTCTGCAGTATTTTATGGATCCGAGAAACTGGCTCAAGGAAGAGTCTGTATTCATGTTCGAGGAACTGTCCTACGATAAGACACATCAGACGCAGGAAGGCGTCGAGAGTATTCTGAAAGGGACTCCGATGTATAAAGCGAACCTGAGCTATAAGGACGCTGAGGGGAAGACGAGAACGGTTTTGTACTCACAGGCATTTCTCGAGGCGGCCGCATATTCGGGTGTCAGCCCGTACCACCTGGCATCCCGTGTAAAGCAGGAGGTTGTGGTCAGCGCCACCGCATTCAGCAGCAGCTGTACCGGTAAGGTTGCAGGGTTTGAGGGCTATTACAATTACTATAATATCGGTGCTTACAACAGCACGGCAAGTATGGGTGCTGTGAAGAACGGTCTGAAATTTGCAAAATACGGCGGTACCGGCGCAGCGCTTAACAAGAGCTGTATGATTCCATGGAACAACCGCTACAGTGCGCTGGTCGGCGGAGGCTATTACATCGGAAACAGCTATATCAACCGCGGACAGAACACGATATATCTGCAGAAATATAATGTGACGGGCCGAAGTACCTATTCTCATCAGTATATGAGTAATGCCGAAGCGCCGAAATCCGAAGCGTACAAAGTTTATCTTGCATATAAGGCGATGGAAGATTATGATGATATGACGATCACATTTTCCATCCCGGTTTTCGACAATATGCCGGAGAAGGCCGTGCCGGAGCCTGCACTTTTACTGAATCCGAACGGCTATCTTAAGACACTGTCGATTAAGACCGATGCAGAGAATACCGTGAGCCTGAAGCCGACCTTTTTGTACAGTACGTTACGCTACACAGCTACGGTTCCTTCTACCGTGAAGAGTGTTACGATAAGCGGCTCCCCGGTGAGTAAGCTTTCGTCGGTAAGTGAGGGAACCGGCAAATGGACGCTTAATCCGGGCGAGAACACCCGTACCTTGAAGGTAAAAGCGCAGAACGGAACCGAGACGGTTTATACAATTACAATCAAAAAGGAATAAGCAATGGAACAGGATGGAATCAGACTGAATAAATATTTAAGCGACGCCGGGGTGTGTTCGCGAAGAGAGGCGGACCGCCTGATTGAAGAGGGCGTGATTGCAGTAGACGGGACGACAGCATCGGTCGGAACCAGGGTGCTTCCGGGACAGTCCGTTACGATGCGCGGCAAGGCGGTTAGCCTTACAAAGAAGGACGACAAGGTCGTGCTCGCATTTCATAAGCCACGGGGTGTTGAGTGTACATCGGATCGAAGCAATCCGGACAATATTATCGACTATATCAAGTATAATAAGCGAATCTATACGATCGGCCGACTGGACAAGAATTCGAGCGGATTGATCCTTCTTACGAACGATGGCGACCTGGCAAACAAGATTGCCAAGGCCGGCGAGAATCATGAGAAGGAATATCTGGTGCGCGTGGACAAGCCGCTTACTCCCGAGTTTTTATACCGGATGGCAAACGGACTTCCGATTCTTGGCAAGAAGACGGCGCCGTGCCGTGTACAGCAGATCGGAGAATGCTTCTTCCGAATCGTTCTGATTCAGGGAATGAATCGACAGATACGACGCATGTGCGAATACCTTGAGTATCGGGTCGTTGCATTGAAGCGCGTGCGTGTTATGAATATTCTTCTCGGGGAGCTTCCGAGCGGCGAATACCGTGAGGTGACGCCGAAGGAGCTTGCGGAGCTTAGAAAGATGCTTTAAGGAGCCTTTATGGATAAGAAAGAGAGAATTGCGGAGCTGGTGAGAATCCTTGACGAAGCCGCCAGAGTTTATGAGCAGGAGGACCGTGAGGTCATGTCCAACTTCGAATACGATGCCTTGTATGATGAGCTTCGTAGGCTGGAGGAGGAGACCGGAATCGTTCTTTCGAACAGTCCGACACAGCATGCCGGATATGAGATTCTTTCGGAGCTTCCGAAGGAACGTCACGAAAGTCCGATGCTTTCCCTTGATAAGACGAAGGACCGCGAGGCGCTTGCGGCCTGGACCGGCGAGCGGGACAGCATCCTTTCCTGGAAGCTTGACGGTCTTACCGTGGTGCTTACCTATCGTGACGGTGAGCTTTACAAGGCTGTCACAAGGGGGAACGGAGAAATCGGTGAGGTCATCACGAACAATGCCCGCGTGTTTAAGAATATACCGCTTAAAATCGCTTACAAGGGTGAGCTTGTGCTCCGTGGTGAGGCTGTTATCCGTTACAGTGATTTTGAGAAGATCAATGCTGCAATCCCGAAGGACGAGGATCGCTACAAGAATCCGAGAAATCTCTGCAGCGGTACCGTAAGACAGCTGAATAACCGCATCACGGCGGAGAGAAATGTGTACCTGTTTCCGTTTGCCCTGATCAGTATGGACGGCGAGGACGGTTTTTCAACAAGAACGGAGCAGCTTTCGTATCTGAAGGAGCTTGGCTTTGAACCGGTTGATTATAAGGTGGTGAACCGTGAGACGATGGCGGAGACGATTCAGTGGTTCGCAGATACGATTTCCGCAAATGATTTTCCGTCGGACGGCCTGGTGCTCACCTATAACGATATCGCCTACGGCCGAAGCCTCGGACGAACGGCGAAATTCCCGCGTAACGCCATTGCCTTCAAATGGAAGGACGAAACGAGAGCAACGAGGCTTCTTTCGATCGAATGGAGCCCTTCGAGAACCGGGCTTATCAACCCGGTGGCAATCTTTGAGCCTGTTGAGCTTGAGGGAACGACTGTCAGCCGTGCGAGTGTGCACAACCTGAGCATTATGGAGGAGCTGCAGCTCGGAATCGGTGACGAGATTACGGTTTATAAGGCCAATATGATCATTCCGCAGATTGCGGACAACCTGACACGAAGCGGCAATATGCCGATTCCCGAAACCTGCCCGGTGTGCGGCGGCAGAACCGAGGTGCGCGCCTTGAACGAAGCAAAGGAACTTTACTGCGGAAACCCGAAGTGTCTTGCGAAGAAGATCAAGCTGTTCAGTCATTTTGCCTCGCGCGACGCGATGAATATCGAGGGACTCTCCGAGATGACAATCGAGAAGCTGATCGCAAAGGGCTTTGTGAAGGAGCCTGCGGATTTCTTTCGAATGGATACGCCGGAGATCAGGGCTGAATTCACCAGTATGGAGGGCTTTGGAGAGAAGTCCTTTCTGAACCTGCTTGCGGCAGCGAAAAAAGCTTCTCTTGTCAGTATGCCGAAATTCCTGTATAGTTTAGGTATTCCCGGAATCGGTTTAGCCAATGCCAAGCTGATATGCAGACATTTTTCGTATGATATGCAGGCGATTCGTTCGGCTGCGAGAGAAGAGCTTCTTTCTATCGACGGACTCGGCGAGGTGCTTGCAGGAAGCTTTACGGAATATATGGCGGACGCCGAGAATGATAGACAGCTTTCAGACCTTCTTTCGGTCGTAAGCTTTGAGGCGGCAGCAGCGGCGCAGGAATCCCCGATTTCCGGCAAGACCTTCGTTATAACCGGTTCGGTGATGCATTTTCCGAACCGTGACGCGGTCAAGAGCTATATTGAGGAGCGCGGCGGTAAGGTTGCGGGTTCGGTTTCCGCGAAGACGGATTATCTGATTAATAACGACCGGGAAAGCGGTTCGTCGAAGAATAAGAAAGCAAAGGAGCTTGGAATTCCGATTCTTTCGGAGGAGGATTTCCTTGCGCTTTGTGAAGGAAAGGAAGAGTAGTATGCCGATTAAAGTACAGAATGATCTGCCGGCAAGACAGATTATGATTGATGAGAATGTTTTTGTTATGGATGAGAACAGAGCCATGGCGCAGGACATCCGTCCGTTACGCATTGCGGTTCTGAATCTGATGCCTTTAAAGGAGGATACGGAGGTTCAGCTTTTGAGAAGCCTTTCGAACACTCCCTTACAGATTGATCTTACCTTCTTAACAACGGCAACCTATGTGGGAACCAATACGGCGAAGAGCCATCTGGATCAGTTCTATCTTACCTTTGAGGATGTGAAGGAGCAGAAATTCGACGGTCTGATTATCACGGGTGCGCCGGTGGAGCAGATGGAATTCGAGGAGGTAACCTACTGGGAGGAGCTTAAGCAGATTATGGACTGGAGTAAGACCAATGTTACAAGTACACTGCATATCTGCTGGGGTGCACAGGCGGGCCTTTACTACCATTACGGCATCCCGAAGCTTCCGCTTAAGGAGAAGCTGTTCGGACTGTTCCGCCATACGGTAATGAACCGAAGAGAGCCGCTGGTGCGTGGCTTTGACGATTCGTTCTTTATGCCGCACAGTCGTCACACAACCGTTTCCCGGGAGGCAATCGCAGCCAATCCCGAGCTTACAATCATGGCGGAATCCGAAGAGGCAGGTGTATTTCTGGTGATGGCTAAGGGCGGCCGTCAGATCTATATCATGGGACATCCGGAGTATGACCGCGTGACGCTTGATAAGGAGTATAAGCGCGATCTTTCCAAGGGACTTCCGATAGCGATACCGAAGAACTATTATCCGAACGATGACCCGGCGGAGACCCCGTCGCTTCTTTGGAGGGCGCATGCCAATACCCTTTATACAAACTGGGTGAACTACTATGTATATCAGGCAACGCCTTATGATGTGAATAATATTGGTCAGTAAAGGAGAAGGTAAGATGACTACAGAGGAAGCAAGAGAGTATTTTGCGGGAGACCGCTTTGCAACGAAGGTTACGGGAATTGAGATTTTGGAGAAGACGGACGGACGCGCCGTATGCAGCCTTAAGCTGACGGATGAGCATCGCAACGCACTCGGTGCGGTAATGGGCGGTGCGATCTACACACTGTGCGATTTCGCATTTGCCGTAGCAACCAACGACAAGGAGAAGCATACGGTAACGGCGGTCAGCCAGATCAGCTATCTTTCCGCCGCTAAGGGCAATATCCTTACGGCAACGGCAGAGCCGGTAAAGGACGGAAAGCGCAGCTGCTTTTACGAGATCAAGGTGACGGACGATCTTGGGGTTATGGTTGCAATCGCTATGACGAACGGTATGCATCTGTAGGCTTAGCGCTTAGAGACATTAACGATGACAACAGAGCCGAGTACGAAGAGAATACCGAGCAGCTCGCTTAAGGACAGCGTCTCGCCGAAGACGAGAAGGCCGACGAGTGTGGCAGCAACCGGTTCGATACAGGCTATAATTGCGGCACGGCCGGTTTCCATTCTGAGGAGGCCGGCCGTGTAACTTAAGTACGGAATCAGCGTACAGAGAATGACAAGACCGAGCACATACGGTATAAGTCTCATATCCGTTGTGAGGACGCGCAGCACCTTCTTTGGGCTACTGAGCGGTACAAGACCGATGCCGGCAATCAGAAAGGTGTAGAAAGAGATCGTCACGCCGGAATAGCCGCGTGCAAGCGCATAATGACCGAAGATAGAATACATCGCATAGCCGAAGCCCGCGCCGATGCCGATGGCAAGGTTTAAGGGGCTTATACCGGAAGCGGATTCGAAGATTCCCGAGATGCATACGCAGCCGGCAAATGCCGTCAGAAGTGCAATCCCCTTTCGGAGGGTGAACTTCTCCTTGAAAAGAAGCGAAGAGAAAAGAAGCACAAAGGTCGGTGAGGTATAAAGCAGAAGCGCCGCAACCGACAGAGAGGTTCTCGTAATGGTTGTCATGTAGCAGTAATTGAAGAAAAGAATCGAAACGATTCCCGTGCCGAGAAAGCACCAGAGGTCCCGAAGGCGGATGCGGAAGAGCTTACGGTTTCCGAGAAGTCCGTAGAGACCGAGCAGCGTGACCATGCCGATGCAGCGAAGCAGTGTGATGTCCATCGCGGACAGTCCGGCATCGGAGAGGGTTCGTACCCAGATTCCCATTGAGCCCCACAGAAGACCTGCGGTGAGCACGAGGAGAAGTCCGGTCGCGGAAGTTTTCGGTTGTGGCTTCGTTTTCATAGATTCCCTCCGGGTGAGTGATACATTTTCCGCCCTATTGTAGCACAATGGCGCGAAAAAGGTAAGAGTGTTTTTCAGAACGCCACGGCGCTTTCGATTTGTTCGGAAGCGGGGTTGACACAGAGAACAGGAAGTGATAGAATGAACCTGTTCTTAGGGGAGTAATCGACACGTAAGTGTGATAAATCAACATAATGATTTCGTTTCGGAATCTGGTTTATCTTAATTGGTGAGACTTAAGTACGGCATATGCTTGCTGTACCGGTCTCTTTTTTATTTGCATTTCAGGGCAGGTACACATCGGGTACCTGCCTTTTTTGTAAGGACTTTCGCGGCGGCATATGTGAGAATCTTATATCACGGAGGAAACACTTATGAATCTACGCATCAGAGATGTACACAAGTTCTACGGCGAGCAGGAGAGCCGCATCGAGGTCCTGAAGGGAATCGACTGCGAGGTGAGCTCCGGCGAAATCTGCGTCCTTCTCGGACCGTCCGGTTCCGGCAAATCAACGCTTCTTAACATCATCGGCGGCATCGAAACCATGGATAGCGGCAGCATCGAGATCGGCGACGAACGGATTGAGAAGCTTGACGAGGCACACCTGACCGAATACCGTAGAAACTATCTTGGCTTTGTCTTTCAGTTCTATAATCTGATTCCCAATCTTACCATTCGGGAGAATATCGAGGTGTGCGCCTACTTAAGCAGACGGGCGTTAGATATCGACGAGCTGTTGGAGACGCTCGGACTTTCGGAACACGCTGACAAGCTCCCGTCGCAGGTGTCCGGCGGACAGCAGCAGAGATGCGCAATCGGACGTGCGCTCGTGAAGAATCCGGCACTTCTTCTTTGCGATGAGCCGACAGGAGCTCTGGATTATAAGACCTCGAAGGAAATTCTTGAGCTGATTGAGCGTATTAACGCCAAATACCATAACACTGTCATCATCGTCACCCACAACGAAGCAATCAGGGGAATGGCACATCGCGTGCTGAAGCTGCGTGACGGGCGAATCGTGCGCAACTATGTGAACGAAAGCGTCATCGCCGCGCGTGACCTGGAATGGTAGGTGGTTATGATGAAGAATCCTTTGATGAAAAGAATTCCGAGGGAGCTTAAGACGAACTTCGGCCGGTATTTCGGTATGTTTCTGATTCTGGTTGTTACGATCATGGTGGGAACAGGCTTTCAGGTCGTATGCGACAGCGCCTCGGAAACACTTGACGATGTCTTTAAGACCTGCAATGTAGAGGATGGTTATTTTGAGACCGGAACAGAGGCGACCGCTTTGGTGCGGGAGGTACTTGCCGGGGAGAAGGTCAGCGTTTATGAGAATTTTTACTATGTGGAGAATGAATTCGACGGCGGTGCGAAGCTTAAGGTGTTTCGCTACCGGAGCGAGGTGGATCTTGTAAGGCTTTTCGAGGGACATATGCCGGAGAGGGCCGACGAGGTGCTTCTTGACCGTCTGGTGTCGAAGAACCATAACGCCCCCGTTGGCAGCAGGGTCACGCTTGACGGACAGGAATATGTTGTATGCGGAACAGCGGCCTTCTCGGATTACTCGTCGCTTTTTAAGAGTAACAGCGATCTGATGATGGATACGATGAATTTCGGTGTGGCCATGGTTTCCGACGAGGGCTTTTCGAAGCTTTCCCCGGATGGCAGGGTATATCGTTATTCCTACATTTACGAGGACGACTCCATGACGAAGGCGGAGCACCTTAAGGCCGATGCGGAGCTTCGCAGCAGACTCCTTGCGGGAGGCGTGCAGGTCTCCGAGTTTCTTTCTGCGGAGAATAACCAGAGCATTCAGTTCATCCGTATGGATATGGGCAAGGACGGCCCGATGATGAAAATTCTGGTGTATATCTTCATCGTTGTACTGGCATTTGTCTTCGTGGTGCTGACCAATCATACGATTGAAGCAGAGGCTGCGGTGATCGGAACACTTCGTGCGCAGGGCTTCCGTCGGTGGGAGATTATCCGGCACTATATGGCGGCAAATGTACTGATTTCAGTTGCCGCATCGCTTATCGGTAATGTGCTCGGCTATACGCTGATGCTTAAGCCCTTTACCGGCATGTATTATATGCTGTACAGCATGCCGCCGATTAAGATACGGTTCAACCCGGGGGCATTTCTTCTTACGACCGTTCTGCCGATGGTTATCATGATTACGGTCAATGCGGTAATGCTTTACAGAAAGCTGTCGCTTTCACCGCTTAAGTTCTTAAGAAGAGATCTTAAGAAGCGCGGACAGAAGCGCGCCGTAAGGCTGCCGAAGCTTTCCTTCGCCTCAAGGTTCCGTCTGCGTGTTATTCTGCAGAACAAGGGAAATTACTGCATGCTGTTTTTCGGCGTCTTCCTGGCGAGCTTTCTGCTGATGTTCGGCATGGGAATCAAGCCGCTTGTCACACATTACAGCGAGCAGATGGACAGGAAGCTGAATTACGAGTACCAGTATATTCTTAAGCTTCCGTACAACTGTGATGGCGGAGAGCGGACAACCGTTTATTCGATGGAAACGTATTTTGCCCGCGCGAAAAAGGATATGGAAATCAGTCTTATCGGTGTCGGTACGGAGAGTGATTTCTTCGGAGACGTCACGCTTCCTATGGGAAGCGGCGAGCTGACAGTTTCTCTTCCGGTAGCGAAGAAGCTCGGTCTGAAGAAGGGTGACCGGATCACGCTTAAGGACGAATTGCAGGAAAGGGAGTACACATTTACCGTCTCCGCACTGAGCGACTATGAGGCTACGATGGCGGTATTTCTTAAAAAAGAGGAGCTTAACCGGCTGCTCGGACTTCCGGACGGCTATTATAACTGCTACATCTCGAACGAGAAGCTTTCGATTCCCGACAGCTTTGTGGGAAAGCAGCTGACGCGTGCCGACATCACCGGAGCGGTCGACAGAATGATGGATTCCTTCGACACTGTAATATTATATGTCAATATTTTCGCAGTTGCGGTCTATATGATTCTGATGTACCTTCTCACGAAGGTTGTCATTGAGAAAAATGCAATTTCAATTTCCTTTTTGAAGGTTTTTGGTTATAATGACAGTGAGATCAGAAGAATCTATCTGAACGCAAATGCCTGGGTCGTTATTCTTTCCCTCATCATCTGTATTCCGATAGAACTCCTGGCCTTCAAGGGCGCTATGTATTATGCACTTATACTGATGGAGGGATACCTGCCGTTTTATGCACCGTGGTACCTTGTACCCTCGATTGTTCTGATCGGTATCGCGGCATATTTTACCATCAGCGGAGTGCTTGTCCGCAAAATCAGGAGAATTCCCGGCTCGGAGGCGCTCAAAAATCGGGAATAGGGGGAGAACAATGAACAGAAGAATCGGCAGATTTGTGCTTGAGGTGCTTGCAATGTTCGTCGGCTGCACCGTTTATGCGTCCGCGCTAATCTGTATCATGCAGAAGAACGGGATGGCGCCCGGAGGTGTCTCCGGTATTGCGGTCATGATCCATTACGTGAATCATAAGATTCCCGTAGGTGTCGTATATTTTGCGATGAATATTCCGATTCTCGTACTCGGCATCGTATGCCTCAGCAGGAAATTCATGTGCTACACGGTTATGGCGACGATGATCATCGCAGGTGTTTCCGATGTGTTAAACACGCTTGCGGCAAAGGGAATCTTTCAGCTGCAGCTGACGGATGTACCGATACTGGCAGCAGTCTACGGCGGCGTTTTTATGGGCGCTGGTATCGGAATCGTCATGCGCGCCGGCGGCTCAACGGGCGGCACTGACATTATCGTTAAGGTTATCCGCGTACGAAATAAGCAGTTTCGGACCGGTATTCTGTATCTGATTACGGATATCCTCATCATTGCATGCTCGGCATTTGTCTTTCAGAATATCGAGGCTGCGCTTTATGCGGGAATCGGCTCCTTTATCAGCGCAAAGGTCATGGACCTTGTGCTGTACGGAAGCGATGAGACGAAGATGTTTTTCATCATAAGCGACCGTTATCGGGAGATTGCAAAGCGGCTTTTAGTGGAAATCGACACGGGCGTTACCTACCTGGAGGGGCATGGTGCGTACACGGGCGAGGAGCGTCGGGTGATGCTTTGCATGATCAAGAAGCATCATTTTTCGAAGGCGCGTGAGATCGTTGCGGAGGAGGATAAAAACGCCTTTATGGTCATATCCTCCGCGACGGAGGTGTTCGGCGAGGGCTATAAACGGCACGAGGCCGAAGATTTGTAACATTTGCCTCTTTACAAAATCGAACAAATGTTCTAATATATCTGTACAAAGAGGGTATGGATATGGGAACAGTGAGAGAGAAAGACAATCGAATCGATGTCATATGTCAGCACAACCGCGACCGCACCATCATGCCGATCAAGATACGGCTTACGGACGAATACGGCGAGCTGCAGACGTATATGATTATCGGATACAAGGACCTGTCCGGCAAGGGAGATTACACATTGCCGAACGGGATAGCCGTGCACGGTCATATCCGGACCTTTGACTGTAAGATTTCGGTATTTGGTACGGAGCGGCTGGTACGAATTGTATATAATGCGGACGAGAATCAGTGGAGGATCATCGCCGTACAGTAGAGATATACAGTAAGCAAGGAGTGGAAACTATGATTCGAGAGTACGAGACTGCGGTTCATTACAATGCCTGGAGTAACCCGGGGGTTACGTGCGAGGAGAAGATGCGCGTTCTTCGCCTTGACAACGAGGAGATTACTTATGCAATGGCGGTCAGCGAGGAAGGCTATCTGATGCATGTTTATTTCGGAAGCCGGGTTGCCGACGAGGATGATATTCTGTATCTTTTACGGATTGCGGAGAGCCCTTACACGCCGCACCACCATCTTCGAGAGAAGCTTGCTTTCATGGGAACAAGACCGTTTGAATATCCCTGTCACGGTATCGGAGATTTTCGCGAGCCGTGCCTGATGCTTATGGATGCGGACGGGATGTCGGCGGTGGATCTTCGCTACAAGAGCCACCGGATTGCGGAGGGGAAGCCGCAGCTTCGTCAGAAGGGCGTCAGCTGCCTGCCGGCCACATTTGCCGGAAAGAACGAGGCGGACACCCTGATTGTTACGATGGAGGATGCGCATGCGGGACTTACCGTGGAGCTATATTATACGATCTTCCGTCATAAGAATGCCGTGACGCGTGCTGCGCGCATCACGAATCACAGCTACAACGATACGAGAATACTGCGCGCCCTTTCGACCTGCGTGGAGTTTGAGGGCAGTGCATATGATATGATCACGCTGAACGGTGCATGGGCAAGAGAGCGCTTTCTGTCACGCGTGCCGCTTCATGCCGGCAAGCAGTCTATCGACAGCGTACGCGGCGAATCCTCGCACCAGCATAATCCGTTTCTTGCGCTTGTAAGCGGCGATGCTTCCGAGGAAAGCGGCGAGGCCTACGGCTTCAACCTTGTGTACAGCGGTAATTTCTTCGCGGAAGCGGAGATTACCGAGCACGGCAATACGAGAGTGGTTATGGGGATCAATCCCTTCGACTTCTCCTGGATGCTTCGTACGGATGAGGAGTTTGTTACGCCGGAAGCCGTTATGGTATATTCGGATGCGGGAATCGGCAAGATGTCCCGTACCTTCCATGATCTGTACCGTGAGAACCTGATTCGCGGCGAATGGAAGGATCGGAAGCGACCGGTACTGATCAATAACTGGGAGGCTACCTACTTCAATTTCGATCAGGATAAGCTGTTCGGCATCGCAGAGCAGGCGGCTAAGCTTGGAATCGAGATGCTTGTTATGGATGACGGCTGGTTCGGGCATCGTGACTTTGACAATTCCTCCCTTGGCGACTGGGTAGTATACGAGGAGAAGCTGAAGGGAGGTCTTAAGCCGCTTGTCGATAAGGTGAATGCGCTCGGTATGAAGTTTGGTATCTGGTTTGAGCCGGAGATGGTGAGCGAGGACAGTAATCTGTATCGGGAGCACCCGGAGTGGGCGATTCAGATCATCGGCCGTGAGCTGACGCAGGGAAGAGCCCAGTATGTGCTTGATTACTCGAATGCGGAGGTGCGCGAGTATGTGTACGGAATGCTTCGTAGCATCCTGGACTCCGCCAATATTGAATATGTAAAGTGGGATATGAATCGTCAGCTAACCGAGGTTGGCTCCACAACGCTTCCGAGAAAGCGCCAGCGTGAGCTCTGGCACAGATATGTACTTGGAGTATATGAGCTGATGAACCGTCTGACAACGGATTATCCGCAGCTTCTGTTAGAGAACTGTTCCGGCGGCGGTGCGCGCTTCGATCCGGCGATGCTTTATTTCTCTCCGCAGATCTGGACGAGCGACGATACGGACGCGATAGAGCGTCTGAAGATTCAGTACGGAACGAGTATGTGTTATCCCGTATCGGCAATGGGAGCGCATGTTTCCGATTGCCCGAATCATGCGGTCGGCAGAGTGACGCCCTTTGACACAAGAGGAGATGTTGCGCTTGTCGGAACCTTCGGCTATGAGCTTGATGTGACCAGGATTTCCGAGGAGGATCGAAACCGAATCCCTGCGCAGATTGCAAAGTTCCATCGGTTCAATCCGCTTGTTCGTACCGGTGACCAGTATCGTCTCGGCAATCCCTTCTCGGATGATTGCTATGACGCCTGGATGTTCGTTGCAAAGGATAAGAGCGAAGCGCTGTTCACATTTGTTCGGATTCTTGCTACGGCCAATATGCCAAGCATAACCGTGAAGCTTCACGGACTTGCACCGGACAGACGGTATCTGTGTGAGGAGACCGGACAGGTATTAAGCGGTAAGGCGTGGGAGAAGTGCGGCATCATTATCGGTGTGAACCGCGATTTCACCAGTCAGACATTTTATCTTAAAGCAATATAGGAGGCAGGGATGGAAGCGTCCGTTCAGATCAAACCATATAAAAAGGACTGTGAGTATTCCTATGCACTCGGCGCGTTTCCAACCTTTGAACTGTTGAAGAAGCGGCCGGAGCAGGTGATGGGAGTCTATGTGCATTCCACATTTACCGAAAGAGCGAAGGTTGAGGCGCTGTGTGCGGAACAGGGGATTCCTGTATGGAATAACGATAAGATGATTGCACGGCTGAGCGATAAGGAGAACGTATTCGTCATCGGCGTATTTCGAAAATACGAGGAGCAGCTTCATGCCACGGAACCGCATCTGATGCTCGTGAATCCGAGCAATATGGGCAACGCGGGTACGATACTCAGAACCTGTCTTGCATTCGGCATTCATGATATAGCAGTCATTACACCGGCGGTGGACTTCTTCAATCCGAAGACGGTGCGTGCTTCCATGGGGGCGATTTTCTCCCTGCGGGTGCAGTGCTTTGAAAGCTTTAACGAGTACCGAAGGCTGTATGTGGATCCGATGCCGGAGCGAGCACTGTATTCCTTCATGCTGACGGCCGAGCAGCAGCTTACGGTAGAAAACTGCCCGAAGCCTGAGCTGTACACGTTGATCTTTGGAAACGAGGCGACAGGGCTTCCGGAGGAGTATGCCGGCTTCACCAATAGTATCATAATTCCACAGTCTCCGGAGGTGGATTCTCTGAATCTTACCATCGCTGTCGGCATCGGTGCGTTCCTGTTTCGGCGCAATTAGGAAATGTACTTTACCTTTTTGAACTTTTTATTGCTATTTTAGATTTTTTATAGTATATTAGTGTTCGTAAACGTAATATTCCTTTACAATTTATTGAGAATACGGAGTATTTGCGAACTTTCTACGATGAAAAAGGAGATTTAAAATGATGAAGAGCTTGAAGAAATTGGTAATGCTTCTTCTGGTGATGATGCTCGCTTTTGCAATGGTTGCATGCGGTGCTGACGATGACGACGATTCTTCTTCCAAGAAGAGAGATAAGACCGAGAAGACCGACGACAAGGATAAGGACGACAAGGATAAGGACGACGACAAGGATAAGGATAAGGATGACGACAAGCTTCCTGCCAGCCTTGGCACCGATATGCTTCAGGGTACCTGGAGCGGTGAGAAGACCATTTCTCTTGAGCAGTTCATGGAAGAGATGAATGAGTCCGATGATGATGTAGACATGCTTCTTGACCTTTTCAAGGAGATGGATATGGAGCCGATCGTATACATCGAGATGAGTTTCACCTTTAAGGGCGACAGTGATGTTAAGATGGAGTATAGCTTTGATGCTTCCGAGTTCGGCGAGTGCATCACCAAGATGCTTTCCGACGAGAAGTACGCAATGAAGTTCTTCGCTACTGTAACCGGTATGTCCGAGAGTGACCTTGAGAGCTATCTCGGTATGGCAGGTCTTGGTATCAAGGATCTGGTTGCGCAGATGGGTGATTCCCTTGAGGGTATCAGCGACGGCATGAGCCAGGCTGACAGCAACGAGTCTACTTACAAGATCGATAACGGCCGCGTTATTATTGACGACAGCGATGAGGTCGTACTGGTATATGACGGTAACGGCACGATGAAGCTTGAGGTTTCCGATAGTGTAACCGACAGCGAGTTCGCTATTTTCAAGAATTTCGTTTTGAAGAAAAACTAATTGTGATAAGAAACGGAGGACTTGAATGGGAGTCCTCCGTTTTTACTTAGAATTTGTGAGATATCGTGAGCGATATCTGTTAGGGGGGATATGGGATGATGAAGCTTAAGAAGTTTTTTGTGTTGTTTATGCTGTTACTTTCTGTCGGAATGCTGACGGCGTGCGGTTCTGATAATAAGAAGCAGAAGACTGAGGCACCAACCGAGGCGGAGACCACTAAGAAGGAGCCGACACCGACCGAGGCAGCGAAGGAGGAGCCGACACCGACCGAGGCTGCAAAGCCGGGAATTGATTCCGCAGTGCTTCAGGGAACCTGGAGTGGTACGAAGAGTATCCTGCTTGAAGAGGCTTTGAAGATGGCCCCTGAGGATGCGGCTGATGACATGGCAGGAATGCAAGAAGTGATAGAAGAATTCTTTTCAATTGTGGAGATGCATCCGACTATATATATCGATTGCGCATTCACCTTCCGGGGAGACAGTGATGTTACCCTGGAGACGAGAATCGATATGAGTGAGTTTGTGGAATGCTGCAGAACGATGTTCACCGATGAGCAGTTACTTTTGAAAATATTGGCGGTGGACTTTGGAATGTCTGCAAGTGAACTTGCCGACGCATTCGCTGCGGAAGGAGTGGACCCCCGCGGGCTGATTCCGGCTGAATTCTTTGAGATGTTGGATGAGCTGGATTCCTCATACGGCGACCCCAATGTCGAGGAAGCTAAGTATGAAATTGCGAACGGGCGCATCAACATCACAGGCGAAGACAGTATGCTTCTTGTATATGACGGTAAGGATGCACTTACTGCTGTGATGGACGAAGAGTCGGATGATACCGCTTTTCTATACTATAACGGGGTTACGTTGCGAAAGAACCCTTGATTGTATGGAAGCCCAAAGAGAGTTTTTTAGTAAGATGTAAAACGGAAAGGAATATGGGATGATGAAGAATTTTAAGAAGTTTTTGGCATTGTTTATGCTTTTGTTACTCGCTGTAGGAACGATGACTGCATGTGGTTCCGATGACGATGATGACAATGAGAAGGATGAAGAGCTTAGTTATAAGCAGTTGAAGGGTGAGTGGTCCGGTGAGAAGACCATGGGAATGCTCGAGTTCTGCGATACGATGGACGAGGGTGCCGGCCGTGAAAGCGCCAAGCAGCTTGCAAATGTATTGAAGGAAGTTGGCAGAGAGCCGCAGCTGCGTTTTGAAATGAAGCTTGATTTCACCTCCAAGGACACGCTTGAGATGACAATTTCCATGAACGCGAATATCAAGGAGTGCCTCATGGAGATTACTGCAGATGAGGAAAAGGCATTGAAGCTGATTGCTTTGGTGTCCAATGTTAGCGTAGAAGACCTTCGCGCGCAGATTGCAGCAAGCGGCAGACCCGTTAAGGAGTACACCGACAGACTTGCTGAGCAGCTTTCCGGTCTGGATGACAGTATCGCAAAGCACAGAAGCGAAGAATACGAATATAGCCTGAAGGGCAACAAGATCATCATTGATGAGAAGAAGGATAAGTATTATTTCAAGTATAAGGAAAGTAAGAAGGGTATCTCTATGGTAATCACCGAGGAGAGTGAGGAGAGCGAGCTTTTCAGCCAGTTCTTCTTAGATATTCTGATGACGAAATAAATCGGCCGTAGGGCGCACGGAGGAAACGCGTGAAGAAACTATTCGCAATCATACTTATCGCAATGCTTGCCTGCACGGCTTGCGGTAAAGCAAAGCCTGCGCAGGAGCCGAAGAATACCCCGACACCTACTGCCGGAAAGACAGAGCCGATATCGGAAGCAGATGCGTATAACGATGACGGTGATGAGAAGTATACCTATCCCGAGGGCGATTACGGGGAAGGCTTCAACTATGGTAAGATTCGCGGCAAATGGCTGGTTGAAGGCAGCTATTCCGTTGTCGATCGTCCGATTATGGGCAACGATCAGAAGCTCGATTACATGAAAAGACTCATTACTGCGCTTGGAATGGAGTATCCGGAGACGAAGATGAAGCTAGTGCTTCGCTTTGTTGATGAGAGCCATATGGAGGGTAGAATCACACTGGATGAGCGTGCCATGTACGATCTGGCATATTCCCTTGTCGGCACAAAGGAAGGACTGCAGAAGCTTTACGGAGCGATCTACGGTTACAGCAAGAATGAGGTTGCTTATGCCTTTAACAAGGCGGGGATATCGCTTGATATGCTTGAGCAGCAGGTTGCCGCAGCTCTTCAGGCGCAGAGTGGCGGACGCGATAACTATCTGAGCAAGCTTGAACTCGGCGGTACCTATACGCTTTCGGATGGCAAGATTCTTTTCGATGACAGCAAGCTTGTGTTAGAGTTTGATGAAGAGAAGAATGTACTTCGAATCTGTACCGATACCGAGGTAAACAGTGTCAGTGACCTGATCAATCTGTTCAGCGGATTGGAGTTACATCGTTAATGGGCGGAGTTTTCGCATTTTTTGCGATTTTCTGTTGACAAAAGCATAGAAATTCGATATACTAGCGAAGGTGTCAAGAAAAAAACTTTACACCTTCGCTTTTTTCGGAGGATAGAAGCTATGTCAGAACCGAGAAAATCAAAGAAGTCAGAGCCCGTCGATTGGCTTACGGAGGCCTTGACCCTGACCCGTTACTTTGATTATTACGGCGGAATGTTTGATGAACGTCAGAGAGCAATCTTTGAAGACTATATATGCAATGATATGTCTCTTTCGGAGATCGCCGAGAGAGAGGGAATGACGCGACAGGGTGTTTCGGACATCGTGAAGCGTACAAGCAGAAAGCTTCATGAGTATGAAGAATGCCTGCAGCTTGCCGGCAGACACGAGAAGATGAAGCAATTGCTTGGAAGCCTTGATGAGAGGGTGCGTGAGAGTAGCCTTTTAGAGGCAGAGAAGGATTCGATGCTGGCGATATGCCGGCAGCTTGCGGAAACCCTATAGGGGTTTAGGAGGATTGGTAGCGTGGCTTTTGAAAGCTTGTCTGATAAATTACAAAACGTATTTCGCAACCTGAGAAACAAGGGCCGTCTTACAGAGAGCGATGTAAAAGAAGCTCTGCGTGAGGTTAAGCTTGCGCTTCTTGAGGCGGATGTAAACTTTAAGGTTGTAAAGCAGTTTGTTTCCTCAGTGCAGGAGCGTGCGGTCGGTCAGGATGTTCTGACAAGCCTCACACCCGGCCAGATGGTTATCAAGATCGTTAACGAGGAAATGATCTCCCTGATGGGCTCGGAGACGACCGAAATCACATTGCAGTCCGGCGAAACGACCGTGATTATGATGTGTGGTCTGCAGGGTGCAGGTAAAACAACGACGGCAGCTAAGCTTGCCGGCAAGTTTAAGAACCAGGGTAAGAAGCCTTTGCTTGTTGCATGCGATATCTATCGACCCGCAGCAATCGAGCAGTTGAAGGTGAATGCGGAGAAGCAGGGTGTTCCGTGCTTTGCAATGGGTAGCGGACACAATCCTGTTGACATCGCCAAAGCAGCGATGGAGCATGCCAAGAAGGAAGGCAATAATGTTGTAATCCTCGATACGGCCGGTCGACTTCATATCGACGAGGAGCTGATGGAGGAGCTTCAGAATATCAAGAAGGAACTGAAGGTTCATCATACGGTGCTTACTGTGGATGCAATGACCGGTCAGGATGTTCTGAATGTTGCAACGACATTTGACGAGAAGATTGGAATCACCGGTGTGATTCTTACCAAGCTCGACGGTGATACAAGAGGTGGTGCGGCGCTTTCCATTCGTGCCGTTACCGGTAAGCCGATTCTCTATGTCGGTATGGGCGAGAAGCTTTCCGACCTTGAGCAGTTCTATCCGGACCGTATGGCTTCGAGAATTCTCGGTATGGGCGATGTGCTGACCCTGATTGATAAGGTTCAGGCAGAACTCGACGAGCAGAAAGCCATCGAGATGGAGAAGAAGTTCCGTAAGAATGAATTTGACTTCAACGATTTCTACGAGCAGATTCAGCAGATGAAGAAGATGGGCGGTATCCAGAGTATTCTTTCGATGCTTCCCAATGTCGGCGGTCAGCTTAGCGGAATGGAAATCGGTGACGATGCCTTCAAGCAGACGGAAGCAATCATCTGCTCCATGACGAAGAAGGAGCGTGAGAAGCCGGATATTATTACCCCGCCTCGTAAGCGTCGTATCGCGAAGGGTGCCGGCGTTGACATTGCCGATGTGAATCGTCTGATGAAGCAGTATGAACAGACGAAGCAGATGATGAAGCAGATGAACGGCATGATGAAAAAGGGCGGAAAGTTCCGCCGCGGCGGGATGAAGTTCCCGTTTGGATTTTGATATATGATCCGTAAGGATATATATACTTTGTACGGAAATAATTAAGGAGGTGAATATATTATGGCAGTTAAGATTCGTTTGAGAAGAATGGGCGAGAAGCACGCTCCGTTCTACAGAGTTATTGTTGCTGACGAGAGAGCACCCAGAGATGGTAGATTCATCGCTGAGCTTGGCATCTATGATCCTACTAAGGAGCCCATGGCTTTCAAGGTAGATGAGGAAGCTGCAAAGCAGTGGCTTGCTAATGGTGCACAGCCTACCGAGACCGTTGCCAAATTGTTCAAGAAGGCCGGCATTCAGAAGTGATTGGAGGACTGCAATGAAAGAGTTAGTTGAAGTGATTGCAAAGTCGCTGGTTACCAAATCTGACCAGGTTGTTGTTACCGAAACCATTGCAGATGACGGAAGCATTTTGATTGAACTCAGAGTTGCTCCGGACGATATGGGCAAGGTCATCGGCAAACAGGGTCGCATTGCGAAAGCACTCCGCACGGTAGTGAAGGTTGCAGCAACGAAGGAAGACAAGAAGGTTGTTGTCGATATTATACAGTAACTTTTTGGGTTGCAGAAGCAGCTTCTTGCTGGTTTTGCAGCCCTTTTCCTTTCCTGCACGAGGTAAGATTCGGCGCAAGACGCCGTTATGAGGTAAGAATATGAATGATAAGCTGAGAGTCGGCGTTTATACATCAACGCATGGGGTACGCGGAGAGATCAATGTGTATCCGACAACGGACGATGTGAGCCGTTTTTATAAGGGGTTACCGCTTTTCATCGACACCGGCAAGGAGCAGATTCCTGTGACGGTAGAGCGTGTGAAGCTGTTTAAGAATATGGTGATTCTGAAATTTGTCGGAATCGATAACATCAATGACATCGAACGCTATAAGGGGCATGATCTTCTGGTTTCGAGAGAGCACGCCGTAGCGCTTGAGGAAGGCGAGTTTTTTATCTGTGACATCATCGGCGCGGAGGTTGTTACCGAAGAGGGCGAGAAGCTCGGCATTCTGAAGGATGTGCTGCAGACCGGTGCCAACGATGTGTATGTTATCACGTTAAATGACGGCCGCGAGGTGCTGTTCCCGGTAATTCCCGATTGCGTGAAGGATGTTAATACCGAGGAGAAACGCGTTGTGGTACACGTAATGAAAGGACTGATTGACTGATGAAGTTTCATGTTATGACACTCTTTCCGGATATGATTTCCGCAGGACTTCACACCAGTATCCTCGGAAGAGCAATGGATGCCGGAATCATTGAGCTTAAGACACATGATATTCGTGATTATTCAAAGGACAAGCATCGTCACGTGGATGACTATCCCTACGGCGGCGGAGCCGGAATGGTTATGTCTGCAGAACCGATCGCAGCCTGCTATGCGGATATCTGCGAAAAGCGTATGCGAAGAGACCGTCCGCGTGTGATCTATGTCACCCCGTGGGGCAAGCCCTTTCATCAGGAGATGGCGAAGGAAATGGCGGAGATGGACGATCTGATCTTTCTGTGCGGCCATTATGAGGGCGTTGACGAACGTGTACTGGAGTCCATTGTAACGGATTATGTTTCCATCGGCGATTATGTGCTCTCGGGCGGGGAGCTGCCGGCGATGGTTATGATTGATGCGATCTCCCGTATGGTGCCGGGAGTTCTGACGAACGAAGAAAGCGGCATGACAGAGAGCTTTGAGAACAATCTTCTTGAGTATCCGCAGTATACAAGGCCGGAGGAGTGGAATGAGCGCAAGGTTCCGGAGGTGTTACTTTCCGGCAATCACAAAAAGATTGCCGAGTGGCGTGCGGAGCGTTCCGTGGACCGTACTATGAAATATCGTCCCGAGTTGATGGAAGGAGCGGTTTTAGATAAGAAGACCGCCAAATACTATCGGGAGCACTATGTGAACGAAAAATAAAAAACTGCTTGCATTTTCCGCTTAGGTGTGTTAATATCTTATTCCGTGAGACGCGGTGTTCCGCTGTGCCTATCAGGCAGTATGAAGACCGAAATTTATATAGGAGGTCAATAATTATGACAAATGCAGAGTACATGCAGAACCTGGAAGCTTCCCAGCTTAAGGAGAGCAAGTTCCAGTTCAACGTAGGCGACACCGTTCGTGTTGAGTCTAAGGTTAAAGAAGGAAATCGTGAGAGATTGCAGGCTTTCGAAGGAATCGTTACCAAGAAGCAGAATGGTGGCGTTCATGAGACCTTTACCGTTCGTAAGATGAGCAACGGTTGTGGCGTAGAGAAGACTTGGCCGATCAATAGCCCTGTTCTTGCTACCGTTACCGTTATCCGTCAGGGTAAGGTTCGTCGTGCGAAGCTGAACTATCTTCGTGAGAGAACCGGTAAGGCTGCAAAGGTTAAGGAAATCATCCGCTAATTATTGCAAACTTCAGAGTGCAATCCCGAAAGGGGTTGCACTTTTTTTATGCGCTGATTTGACATTCGCACCGAAAACTGTTAAAGTATTCAAGGGTTTTAAAATTTTGAATATCTGAGGTGGGGAATATGAAACGAAGAAGTATCTTTTTTATATTTATGCTGCTGACAATGCTTACCGCATGCGGCAAGAAGGGGAATACCGGCGCACCTGCGCCGACGACAGAGCCGACGGCTACGCCGACGGAAGTAACGACACCGACAGCGAACGTGACTGGGGCACCAGAGCCGACGTATACACCGGAGGAAATCTTTGAATATGAGATTTTAAATGATAAAGTTACGATTACCGGGCTGAAGGTGGCAACGCTTGAGAATATTGTTATACCGGAAGTCTTAGAGAATTGTCCGGTTACTGCTATTGGCTATCGGGCATTTGTCGGCAATGACTGTATGAAGAGTATTGCTATTCCTGACAGTGTGGAAGCAATCGGGGCGGCTTCATTTCAGGCTTGTAAGGCATTGAATTCTATTGTAATTCCTAAAAGTGTTACCAGAATTGAGCGTGATACGTTTAAAAATTGCTTTGGGCTGACAGAAGTCAGCATTCCGAATGGCGTGAAATATATCGGAACAAATGCGTTTGAATGTTGCAAGGAACTGACAAGTATCCATATACCGGATAGTGTAACCGAAATCGGCCATGAAACCTTTCAAAAGTGCGCGAAGTTGGAAATCGTTCATCTGCCGAATAAATTGCTTGTAATTGACGATAGATTGTTTTTTGAATGTAGCAATTTGAAAAGCATCGAAATACCTGACAGTGTGGAATTGATTGGTATAAGTTCTTTTTCTAATTGTGAAGCCTTACAGAGCATTCAGCTTTCAAAGAAACTGTGGGAGATTCAGGAAGATGCCTTTTTTGGTTGTAGCGCGTTAGAAAGTATTGAACTGCCGAAGGGACTTGCGAGAATCGGGAACAATGCATTTCGAATGTGTAGCGCTTTGAAGAGTATCGAGATTCCGTCCAAAGTCAATACAATCGGTGCGCTTGCATTTATGGGGTGTGAAGAGCTGGAGAATGTTACAATTCAGAATGGAGTGAAAGCAATCGGTGTGAGGGCATTTTATTGGTGCACCGCCTTGAAAGAAATCGTAATCCCGGAGAGCGTAACTGACATTTATGACGAGGCTTTTGTAGAATGTACAGCCTTGGAGAAGGTAACCATTCAAAATGCGAATGTTAAAATGGGAGAGAATGTTTTCCAGTTTAGCCCGGCTTCTGTGACCATTGGATGTCCGTTCATGTATACGATCACCGGTAGTACGGTAATGATTACCGGGGTGAAAGATAAATCAATCGAGACACTCGTAATCCCGGATACGCTTTGTGGGTATCCGGTGACGGCTATTGGTGATTCGGCATTCCTGTCATCAAGAGAAGCCCCGTTAGAGCTTAAGAGTATAGAATTCCCCAGCGGTTTGAAATCTATCGGAAGGGAAGCCTTTAAATATAACAGTAGCTTGAAAGAACTTATACTTCCGGAGGGTGTTACGTCTATCGGGGATGAAGCTTTTTATGGTTGCAATTATTTGGAAAAGGTATATATTCCGAACAGCGTCATAGCAATTGGCATGGATGCATTTAATTGGTGCTATCGTGTGAAGGAGTATTCTGTTCCGGAGCAGTTTAAGGTCATTAAAAGCCGGAATTCAGACGAAAATTATAAAAGTTATACGGACCTATTCGGTCGTCTTTTTAGAACAGAAGAAGTTAAATATGAAAGTAACGGGTACAGAAAGGAAGAAGTCAGAAACTATATTCCGGAAGAGGAAACGCGAAGTGATGGACATTCCTATGAAGTTATTGATACAATAGCTACTACCTGGTATGATGGCGCCGGAAATGTTAAGTTAAAATGCAAAATAGAGTATGATCACAAAGATTATCAGATAAAAAAGAGATATTATTCTTCGGCCGGAGAACTGATTCGGGAGATAATATCGACCCCTAAAGGCTGTATTGGCTATGACAGTGCCGGAAACACGGTTTTTTCATATCTGGTGGGGCGTGAACTTCAATATGTGAAGGACGGGAATGATGATACGGCGATAATGGAATACCATGGAACAGAACTCGTTCGGAAAATTTCGAGCGAATATTGTGGTGCTAAGATCTACGAAGGCGAAGAGGCTATACGTACCAATTCACCAACGATAGAGTTAGCTTTTCGTACAAACGAATCCGGCGCATGGCATTATTCTTATGACTATGAGTTGAATGATGAGTTATATTATAAGGAGTCTGATCCGGAGACTAACCTGGTACTGAATCGGTGTTATGCATTGATTTTAAGTGATGTTGCTTCTTACATAGGAACATTTCGGCTTCCCTTTGACATGTATTATACTTTGGACTAATACTTTGTGGCAGTCATTTGTAAACTTTTGAATATCCGAGGTGGGGAATATGAAACGAAGAAGTATCTTTTTTATATTTATGCTGCTGACAATGCTTACCGCATGCGGCAAGAAAGAAGGTAGCGGTACACCTGCGCCGACGACTACGCCGACGGAAGTAACGACGCCGACACCGACCGGGTCACCAATCGATGTAATGTATACACCGGAGAACCTGTTCGATTATCGAGTTGAGAATAATCAGGTTACTATCGTAGGTCTTAAGGTTAATGACGCTACGGATATTGTTATACCGGAAGTGATTGAGAATTGTCCGGTAACGGCTGTTGGGGACAGGGCATTTGCCGCATGTTCCAATTTGAAGACGGTTTCCCTGCCGGAAGGCTTAATTGCAATCGGAGAGGCCGCTTTTGAAGAATGCACCTCGCTTAGAAGTGTTAAGATTCCGAACAGCGTAGAAGTAATTGGAGCAGGGGCTTTCGGCAGATGTGGTAACTTGGAATATGTCAGACTTCCGGAGAATCTTCGGGAAATCAAAGCCCGAACATTTGTGAATTGTAATGCTTTGACAAGCATGACGTTCCCAGACGGAGTAACGCGAATCGGCGCCGATGCTTTGCGGGGATGTTCGTCAATAGTATATATTAAGATACCGAATCAGGTAGAAGCGATTGGCGAATCGGCGTTTCGCTCCTGTTATTCACTTGAGGAAATTGTGCTTCAAGAGGGTTTAAAAATAATTGGTGCGGAGGCATTCAGCGAGTGTGTTAGGCTTCCTGAAATTGTCTTTCCCGAGAGCGTAACGAAGATTGATGACGGTGCATTTTCCGCTTGCACGGCACTGGAAAATGTATGGTTTATTAATGAGAACGTCGAAATAGGGAAAGATGTTTTTGCAGAATGTACATCTCTTAAAAGCTGTGATGAAAGCTTGTTAGAGTATGTAATTGTTGACAATAAGGTTACGATTACCGGTATGAAAAACATGGGCGTTGTGTCCTATTATGTTATCCCTGATACGATTGCGTCTTGTCCGGTTACGGCTATCGGCGATTATGCATTTGAAAGATGTCCGTTAACCAATATTAAACTGCCGGCGGGATTGGAATCGATAGGAAACTATGCGTTTAGTTATTGTAAGTTGAACGCTATTGATATTCCGGAGGGCGTTGCGTCAATCGGCGACGGTGCATTTGCGGGTGATACTCTTTTGAAGCAAGTATATATTCCCGATAGTGTCACTGCCCTCGGTAGAGACGCTTTCCGTTATTGTGATCGAGTTAGCGAGGCTACAGTTCCGGAGCGATTTAAGGAAATAACTACGGTTGAAACGTATAGCACCTATACCAGCACAATTACGACAGACACTTTCGGAAGACTGTTAAAGGAAGTGCATACTTCTCTTGAGGACGCAGAAGGGAAAGAGGAGTCTGTTACGGAATATATTTCGGAGAGACAATATCATTCTGACGGACATATCTTTTTATATCCGTACAAGTATACGACGCTTTTATACGATGCTGACGGCAGTATGCACCGCAAAACAGAGGAATATGATTACGAGATGCATGTTGTGACGAGTGAGTACTTTGATGCAAACGGTGGATTAATCCGAAAGATTATTACGGAATCCGGCCAAAGTGTATGCTATGACGGCGCAGGTAATAAGGTTTTCGCCTATGTGTGTGGAGAGAATCTTCAAGTAGAGAATGTATCGAACCCGGATGCGTATGCAATCTGTGAATACGAGGGAGATACTTGTGTTCGCAAAATCGTTGTGAATCCGAATGAAACATACGACATATATGATGGGGCGGAGGCTGTAAGAAACAACATCGTAACATGTACACTGAGCTGGGGGCAGGATGATTCCGCAGGATGTTGGCGCGTAGGGATAAATGATGTTCAGGCGTATTATGTGGAATATGCAGAATACGATCCGAAACTCTCGATGGTATTGTGGAAACGCTACGATTGCAGTTTGCCGCTTTCCGGAGTCGGTGACAGATACGGATCTATGTATTTCTTCTTCGACATGTACTATCAATTTGATTAAAATCGCATAAAAGGAAACGAGAGGGCTTTGAAAAATAGCAGTTTATTTTTCAAAGCCCTTATTTTGGTACGAACTTTCGTGCTTGTGGAATTCAGTACCAGAATTTCAGCGAGCAAGTGGTACCGAATCTCCAGTTTTCGGAAATCAGTACCAGAATTTCAGCGAGCAAGTGGTACCGAATCGCCAGTTTTCGGAAATCAGTACCAGAATTTCAGTGAGCAAGTGGTACCGAATCGCCAGTTTTCGGAAATCAGTACCAATATTTCAACTGACGAGTGGTACTGGATCGCCACTTCACGGAATTCAGTACCAAAACACTACTTGACGAGTGGTACCGAATCGTCCAAGCCTTTAAGTTCAGCCCCACTGGACCCCCTTCTCGAAAAGGTGAAAGAATGGTGTTTTGGCTTGCAAAAAACGGGACATATTGTTATAATGAAAAGGATAATGGAATCAATATGGGCTAATGTTTTTTGGAGGCAAGGATGGCTGACCGATATGACTATTCGCATGCGGCGAGAAGAGAAAAATTAATCAGTTGGATTCAGTCAATCGCGTTCTGGGGATTGTCCCTCGGCGGCGTGATCTTTTTGGCATTTGCCATCACGCATTACGGGCTTGCGAAGACAACAGCGGATGCCTCGATGGACCCGACACTTGCGGAGAATGATACGATTCTGATTGACTGCATGCGCTATAAGCTTTTTAAGCCGCAGCGCAATGATGTGATTGTATTCTGCCAGGATAAGGACAAGAAGCGGAAGGATGCGTTTTACAACATCAAGCGGATTGTCGGACTTCCCGGAGAGAATGTACAGATCAAGAACGGCAGTGTTTATATTAACGGCAAGGAAATGATTGAGATTGTAGCGGTTGACCGTATGATGATTTCAGGTCTTGCGACTTACGAGGTGAAGCTTGGGGATGACGAGTATTTCGTGCTCGGCGATGCCCGCAACAGCTCGGAGGACAGCCGTTATGCGGCAATTGCCAATGTAAAGAGAGAAGATATCATCGGTTATGCATGGATTCGAACGAACAAGTTCGCATTCGTCAATAACCTTAACAGAAAAGACTAACAGGCAGGTAGAATATGCAATATCAGTGGTATCCCGGACATATGGCGAAGGCTAAGCGCCAGATGGTCGAGGACATGAAACTTATCGATGTGGTTGTGGAGCTTGTAGATGCAAGAATTCCGCTTTCCAGCAAGAATCCGGACATTGACGGGATTGCAAAGGGCAAGGCGAGAGTTATGATCCTGAACAAGACCGATATGGCCGACCCGAAGGCAACGGCGCTTTGGAAGACGTGGTTTGAGAAGCAGGGCTTTTTCGTGGCACTTGTCAATGCAAGAAGCGGAAGCGGTGTCAAGAGCGTGCAGGACGTGATTATGGAGGCCTGCAGGGAGAAGATTGAGCGTGACCGTAAGCGCGGTATCCAGAACCGCCCCGTGCGTGCCATGATTGTCGGCATCCCGAATGTCGGAAAGTCGACATTTATCAACAGCTTTGCCGGCAAAGCATGCGCGAAGACCGGCAATAAGCCCGGTGTTACGAAGGGCAAGCAGTGGATTCGTCTGAATAAGAATGTGGAATTATTGGATACCCCCGGTATCTTATGGCCGAAGTTTGAGTCGGTGGAGGTCGGAAAGCGTATCTCCTGGATTGGCTCCATCAATGACGAGATTCTTGTGCCGGAAGAGATGGCGATGGACCTGCTTTCGTATATCGCGGATGCTTATCCCGGTAAGATTAAAGACAAATACGGCGTTGACGAGAAGCTTCCCGAGGATCGTCCCGGAGACCTTCTTTCACGCATTGCAGCCAAGAGAGGCTGCTTAAAGAAGGGCGGAGAGTTTGATCTGACGCGTGCGGCCAATATTATTCTGGACGATTTTCGCGGCGTGAAGATCGGTGCAATCAGCTTAGAGCTTCCGGAGGCATAGATGTATGGAGAGCATTGCGGAGATTAAAAAGAAACTCACTGAGGCTGCGCCGGAGGAGCTCTTTCCGCTTCTTGCGGCATATAGCGAGGATCCCCGTGCCGGGGTTTCAAAGCTGGTGCAGGCCGGCGAGAAGCGCTTGGAGGCGTATTTTGCGGAGCTTGCCCGTATGGAGGAGATGTTCCACTACGAGGAGCTTTATCCCGAGGTAGAGTATATCGGCGGTATTGATGAGGTCGGCCGCGGACCGCTGGCGGGCCCGGTTGTTGCCTGCTGTGTTATCCTGCCGAAGGACTGCGACATCCTTTATCTGAACGACAGTAAGCAGGTTCCCGCGAAGCTTCGGGAAGCGCTTTACGACGAGATTCTTTCTAAGGCGGTAAGCTACGGAATCGGTGTTGTTTCGCACGAGGTGATTGATGAGATCAATATTCTGCAGGCGACCTACCGTGCGATGCGTGAGGCAATCGATGCTATGCCGATTAAGCCGCAGCAGCTTTTGGTCGATGCGGTTACGATCCCGGGCATTACGATTCCGCAGCGCGGCATTGTGAAGGGAGATGCGAAGTCCGCAAGTATTGCGGCTGCAAGCATCGTAGCGAAGGTTACAAGAGACCGGATGATGGTCGAGCTGGATGCGAAATATCCCGGCTACGGTTTTGCGGGGAACAAGGGCTACGGCTCAAAGGAGCATATTGCGGCAATCAGGTCGCTCGGCCCGTGTGAGATTCACAGACGCTCCTTCATCGGGAATTTTCTTTCGGACGGAGAATAGTATGAATCAGAGAAGTGTGGGGACACTGACCGAGGCGCGAGCTTCGGAATTTCTGAAGAGGAATGGTCTTCGTATTCTTGCAAGGAATTATCACTGTAAGAGCGGAGAAATCGATATTATAGCGGCGGATACAGACGGTACGATTGTTTTCGTCGAAGTCAAATATCGGCGAACCGATGCCTACGGGCTTCCCGAGGAAGCAGTGAGCGCGGGAAAGCAGCTCGTGCTACAACGTGCTGCAATGTGGTATTTGAAGGAGCAGAGGCTTTCTTTAGAAAGCGCGATGCGTTTCGATGTGATTGCAATGGACAGCGAGGAGATTCGCTGGTACCAAAATGCATTCTGACACATAAGGTTACAGGCGTGAGCCGGGAAGGGTTTATGGATATTGCACTGAACGAACAATCGATGCTTCGAATCGGCACGGAGGCTGCATATGTTTCCTTTCCGGGCTTTTCGGCACCGGGGATGCGTTTTGGCTATTCGACGAGACTTCTTGGCGTGAGTACGGGAATCTATGCTTCGATGAACCTTGGGCTTTCCCGCGGCGATGCAGAGGAGCTTGTGCAGGAGAATTATCGCCGCATCTGTGAAGCCATCGGACTAGCGAAGGACAGACTGGTGCTTTCGAAGCAGACACACCTTTGCAATGTACGAAAGGTTACAGCGGAAGATGCCGGAAACGGTATCACACGGGAGAACGGATTTAGCGACATTGATGCGTTAATGACCGATGTTCCCGGGCTTCCGCTTGCTATATTTACCGCAGACTGTGTTCCGGTATTTTTCTATGATCCGGTTCGCAGGGTGGTTGCGCTTGCACATGCGGGCTGGCGCGGCACGGTGGGCGGAATCGTAAAGGAAACTGTCCTTGCGATGGGGAGAGAATACGGCTCGAAGCCGAGTGATATCAAAGTAGCAATCGGACCGTCGATATGTCGCCGATGCTTTGAAATCGGACCGGAGGTTGCCGAGGAGTTTCAGAAGGTTTTTGATTGCCCGGTCGATGCACAGGGAGGCGTTCTGTTCCACGGAAACGGAGACAGATTTTATGCAGATCTGTGGCAGGCCAATCGGCTCTTGCTTCTTCAGGCCGGCATTACAGCAGAGCATATATGTCTTTCCGGGCTTTGCACGATGTGCAGACAGGAGCTGTTCTTTTCGCACCGCGCAACCGATGGTCGCCGCGGTAATAATGCAGGCTTTATCATGCTTGATGAGGTAGTTTAGATGAATCATGAGCATAAAATAATCGAGGTCCTTCCGGGAAGTCCCTGCGCCGATTTGGGAATCGTTGCGGGCGATGTCCTGCTTACGGTCAACGGAAAGCAGATTGTCGATATTCTCGACTACCGCTTCGAGGAGACCGGCGAGGAGCTGAGCATTACCGTTCGTCACGAGAACGGTGAGATCGAAGATTATAGCATCGAGAAGGATGAGGATGACGAAATCGGACTTGTGTATGCGGAATCGCTGATGGATGATTATCGAAACTGCAGAAACCGCTGTATCTTCTGCTTCATCGACCAGATGCCGCCGGGCATGCGCGATACGTTATACTTTAAGGACGACGATACGAGACTTTCCTTTCTGCAGGGTAACTACGTTACCTTGACCAACGTAAGCGAAGAGGAGTTAGATCGCATCTGTTTTTATAAGCTTTCACCGATCAATGTTTCGGTCCATACGACCAACCCGGAGCTTCGAAGGAAGATGCTTTGCAACCGCTTTGCCGGAGAGATTCTGCATAAGCTCGATCGCCTGAAGGAAGCTGACATCACTATGAACGGGCAGATCGTTTTGGTAAAGGGCGTTAATGACGGAGAGGAGCTTGAGCGCTCGATTCACGATCTGACTGCTTATCTGCCGAATATGCAAAGCCTCAGTGTCGTGCCGGTTGGACTGACGAAGTACCGGGATCATCTGCCGGAGCTTCTGCCTTTTACGAAGGACGATGCGCGGGATGTACTCGCACGGATCCACAAGTGGCAGGGTATCTGCAGACAGTATTTTGACACCAATTTCGTATATGCAAGCGATGAATGGTATCTGACGGCCGAGCTTCCGCTTCCGTCAGAGGAGGAATATGACGGCTACCCGCAGCTAGAGAACGGCGTCGGGATGATTCGTTCCCTTGTGACCGAGGTGGAGGAATGCCTTTTCTATGCAGCCGGCGACGATAAGGTGCGCCGTATGTCTATTGCAACCGGTGTGCTTGCAGCCCCGACCATTCGGGAGCTTTGTGAGAAGGTGAAGGGCAAATTCCCGAATACCGACGTTACGGTATATACGATTCGAAACGATTTCTTCGGCGAGCGCATCACCGTGTCCGGACTTCTGACCGGGCGTGATATCATCGCGCAGCTTAAGGGAATCGACCTCGGAAGCAGGCTGATTCTTCCCGCGAACCTGCTTCGAAGCGGCGAGGATGTCTTATTAGATGATCTGACGGTTGGCGACATCGAGAAGGCACTGAATATCAAAATCAAAATTTCCAAATCGTCCGGGCGTGATTTCCTGGACAGCTTAACGGAGGAGTAATATACATGAGCAAACCCATAGTAGCAATTGTCGGTAGACCGAACGTCGGCAAATCAACGCTGTTCAACGCGCTTGCGGGCGAGAAGATCAGTATCGTTGAGGACATCCCCGGCGTTACCCGCGACCGAATTTATGCGGATATTACCTGGCTCAATTATCATTTTACGATGATCGATACGGGTGGTATCGAGCCGGAATCTAAGGACATCATCCTTTCCCAGATGCGGGAACAGGCGCAGATGGCAATCGATTCCGCAGATGTTATCGTATTCCTGACGGATGTGCGTCAGGGACTTGTCGATGCGGACCACAAGGTAGCGGACATGCTTCGTCGTTCCGGCAAGCCCGTTGTTTTAGTTGTCAATAAGGTCGACAGCTTTGAGAAATTTATGACCGATGTATATGAGTTCTATAATCTCGGTCTCGGCGATCCGATTCCCGTGTCCGCCGCTTCCTTACTTGGCTTTGGTGATATGCTTGACCAGGTAACGGAACTCTTTCCGAAGAGTAACGGCGAGGAGGAAGAGGATACCCGTCCGAAGATTGCCATCGTCGGTAAGCCAAATGTCGGCAAATCCTCAATCGTGAACCGTCTGCTCGGCGAGGAACGTGTGATTGTTTCGAACATCGCCGGTACGACAAGAGATGCCGTTGATACCGCAGTCAAGTTTAACGGCAAGGAATATGTATTCATCGATACGGCCGGAATCCGTCGCAAGTCGAAGATTCACGAGAACCTTGAGAAGTACAGTATCGTAAGAACGGTAGGAGCGGTAGAACGTTCCGACGTTGTCGTTGTCGTAATCGATGCGACCGAGGGCGTAACCGAGCAGGATGCCAAGATTGCCGGTATCGCCCATAACGAGGGTAAGGGCGTAATCATTGCCGTGAACAAATGGGATGCCATCGAGAAGGATGACAAGACCATTTACAAGCATACCGAGGACATCCGTCAGATTCTTTCCTTCGTTCCGTACGCTGAGATTATCTTCATCTCCGCAGTAACCGGACAGCGTCTTACCAAGCTGTATGATGCCATCGAGACCGTTATCGAGAATCAGAACAAGCGTATCGGTACCGGTGTGCTGAATGAGATTATGATGGAGGCGACCAATCTGCAGCAGCCGCCGTCGGATAAGGGACGAAGACTGAAGCTTTTCTATGTGACGCAGGTTTCCGTGAAGCCGCCCACATTTGTCATCTTTGTAAATGACAAGAAGCTGATGCACTATTCCTACACTCGTTACATCGAGAATAAGTTCCGGGAGGCCTTCGGCTTTAACGGTACCTCTCTTAAGTTCATCATCAGAGAGCGTGATGAGGAGAAGAAATAGAATTACCATAGTTCAGCGCCTAAGCGCGGGTTTGAGGAGTCTTTATGGCTGTTAAAATTATTATTTGTATCATTGTAGGCTATTTTTGCGGTACGATTTCCACAGGCTATCTGATGGGAAGACTGCATCACATCGACATCAGAAATTACGGAAGCGGCAACGCCGGTGCGACCAATGCGGTTCGTACGCTTGGCAAGAAGGCTGGCTTTTTGGTAATGGTCGGCGACATTCTGAAGGTTGTTATTCCCGCTGTGCTTGTTCGTTACGTGATCTTCCGCGGCGAGTCCTACGGTCCGATGCTTTGCGAAATCATCGGTCTGGCTGCCGTTCTTGGTCATAACTATCCGTTCTGGCTTAAGTTTAAGGGCGGCAAGGGAATTGCATCAACGGCAGGCGCAATGGTAAGTACGGACGTCAGATTCTTTCTGTTCGTGCCGGTATTTATCCTGATTGTTGCCATCACGAAATACGTATCCGTAGGTTCGCTTTTCGTTGTTGTGCTTTACCCGGTATTTCTGGCCATCACCTGGTACGGCGAGCCGTATTATCTGCCGATGATTCTGATTGCGTGTCTTTTCACCGTATCCGGCGTTTTTACGCACCGCGCGAATATCAAGCGTCTTCTGAACGGAACGGAGAGAAAGTTCGGACAGAAGGTTGTTGTTACCGAAGAGCCTAAGAATGAGAAACAGGAGGGAGAAGCATGAACAGAAAAGTAACTGTACTCGGTGCAGGTACCTGGGGTACCGCACTGACCATTCAGCTTGCGGCAAATGGACACGAGGTGATCCTTTTCAGTAAGCTGCAAAGAGAGATTGATGCCCTTTCGGCAGACAGAGCACACATTCCGAATCTGCCGGGCGCAGCACTTCCTGAGGAGGTAAGGCTTACGACGGATTTAAAGGAGGCATGCACAGGAAGAGATATTATCGTCTGTGCCGTTGCATCTCCGTTTGTCAGAAGTGTGGCAAATGAGATCCATGCCTATATTCCGAAGGGACAGATTATTGTCAATGTTGCAAAGGGAATTGAAGAGAGCACACTTATGACGCTTACTGAGGTCATTGCGGAGGAGAATCCGGAGGCAGAGGTTGCTGTTCTGTCCGGTCCTAGCCACGCCGAGGAGGTAAGCCGGAATGTGCCGACCGCAGTTGTTATCGGAACGAAGAACCAGGATACGGCAAAGCTGATTCAGGATACCTTTATGAACGATACGTTCCGTATCTACATCAGCCCGGATGTAATCGGCATCGAGCTTGGCGGCTCCTTGAAGAATGTTATCGCGCTTGCTGCCGGAACCGTAGACGGTTTGGAGCTTGGCGACAATACAAGAGCGGCATTGATGACAAGAGGTCTTGCGGAGATCAGCCGTCTCGGTATCGCAATGGGCGGTCAGCTCGAGACCTTCATCGGACTTTCCGGTATGGGCGATCTGATCGTTACCTGTACCAGTGTCCACAGCAGAAACCATAAGGCCGGCTACCTGATCGGTAAGGGCTATACGATGCAGCAGGCCATGGATGAGGTAAAGCAGGTTGTAGAGGGTGTATATTCCGCAAAGGCAGCGCTGATGCTTTCTAAGAAGTATCAGGTACGGATGCCGATTGTAGAGCAGATCTGTCAGGTTCTGTTTGAGAATAAGCCGGCGATGGAGGCTCTGATGGAGCTTCTTACCCGTGACAGAGCGGCGGAGATCACCTGGAAATAATTAAAAGGATAGGATATGAAGCGTTATATTTTAGCGGTGGAGATTGTTGTAATCGCACTACTTTTGGTGCTGATTACGCTTGACTTCACCGGTGTGGGAAGAAAGCAGAGACAACAGTATAAAGAAATCGATCATATCTCGCCCAAAGCTACGCCCGGAATTGTTTCGTTAGCACCGCTTAACGGACAGGACAAGGACATCTGGCGAAAGGACGGAGATGAGTTGGTTCCGCCGACCCCGACGCCGACCCCGACCCCGATTCCGCCGACGCCGACCCCGACACTGACACCCGAGCAGCAGAAGCTTAAGGATCAGATTGATGCGGCGACGGCCTATACGATTCCGGAGGGTATCGCATTTGCCGATGTCTCTGATTATCTGAGCATTCGAAGAGAGCCTGACGGTAATGCAGCAAGGCTTGGAATTATGAATCCCGGTGACAGCTGTATTGTGGAATCCGTAGATGGGGAATGGGCTTATGTCAGAAGCGGAACCGTTAAGGGCTACTGTAAGGCAAGCTTTTTGATAAGAGGCGATGCGGGAGTACAGTATGCGAAGGAGCATATCGTTTATACCGTTACAATCACCGGCAATGTTAATGTCCGGAGTGAGCCGACAACACAGGAGGACAATGTAATCACCTCCCTTGAAATCGGCAAGGTCGTGACGGCCAGAACGCCAGCCGTTCGCAGTAAGGAAGACCCGACGACCCCTCTTTTTATTGAGATTGAGCTGATAGACGGACGAACCGGATATATTGCAAGTAACAAAGCAACGATTACCTCCGGCTGGCCGACGGGTAAGCCAATCGATGACCGCAAAACACAATAATTTTTTATATAAAGGAGATAGAATATTATGGATATGACTTTGCGTTGGTACGGAAAGGATATGGACAGTGTTACACTCGAGCAGATTCGTCAGATTCCCGGTGTAACCGGAGTTATTTCCTCGCTTCACAAGGTTCCCTGCGGTGTGGCATGGACCTACGAGCAGGTAAAGGAGCTGAAGGATGAGGTAGAGGCTTCGGGCCTTAAGCTACTTGGTATCGAGAGCATTAATGTGCACGAGGATATCAAGCTCGGTGCAGCTACGAGAGACTACTATATCGAGAATTACCGTAAGTCCCTTGAGGCTTGCGGCAAGAACGATATTCATCTTGTATGCTATAATTTCATGCCGATTTTCGACTGGACGAGAACCGACCTTGCGATGCCCTTGCCGGATGGATCGAATGCACTTGCATACGACAGTAACCTTATCGACGGTATCGACCCGAATACGATGTTTGAGCGTATGGAAAATGCAAGCGGCGGCTTCATTCTTCCCGGCTGGGAGCCCGAGCGTAAGGACGAGATCAAGGAGCTTTTCGAGAAGTACAAGGGCGTTACCGCTGAGGATCTGATGAACAATTTCAAGTATTTCCTCGATGGCATCATGCCTGTCTGCGAGCAGTACAAGATTAAGATGGCCGTACATCCCGACGATCCGGCTTGGAGCGTATTCGGCCTTCCGAGAATCGTAACGAGCGAGAAGGCTTTGGAGACCATCGCTTCTTTGAATCCGAGCATTTATAACGGCTTTACCCTTTGCACCGGCTCCCTTGGTTCCAACCTTGAGAACAACCTGCCGCAGGTAATCCGTAACCCGAAGATTTCCGAGAGAATCCATTTTGCTCACCTTAGAAATATTAAGTTTGAGGCACCCGGTGTGTTCCATGAGAGCAGCCACCTTTCCTCCGACGGAACCTTTGATATGTACGAGATTGTGAAGGCTCTTGACGATATCGGCTTTGACGGTGTGACAAGACCTGACCACGGACGTATGATCTGGGGCGAGCAGGCAAGACCCGGCTACGGTCTTTACGATCGTGCCCTCGGTGTTGCATATCTGAACGGTCTTTGGGAAGCAATTCGTAAGAATAAGGAGAACAAATAAATGAAACTTTTAGCTTATCGCGAGCAGGCAGAGGATTTTCTTAAGAAGGGCTATGAGCTGCCGAAGTACAATCGTGAAGAGATGGTACGTAAGACTAAGGCAGAGCCGACCTGGATTCATTTCGGTGCAGGCAATATATTTCGCGCATTTCCCGCTGCATTTTTGGATGATATGCTGAATGCGGGAGAGACCGACAAGGGTGTAATCGTAGCAGAGGGCTTCGATTACGAGATTATCGAGAAGGCTTATGCGCCTTACGATAACCTGAGCCTTCTTTGCGTGCTTCGTGCGGACGGAACCGTAACAAAGCGCGTAATCGGCAGTGTTGCCGAGTCACTTAAGGGTGATATGGATGACCCGGATTTCGACCGTCTGCGGGAGATATTCCGTGCACCGAGTCTGCAGATGGTAACCTTTACCATTACCGAGAAGGGCTATTCTCTGAAGGGACCCGATGGACAGCTTTCAAGAATTGCTGAGACGGACCTTAAGGAGTGCGGTCTTAAGCCGGTTCTGATTATGGGCAAGATTACCGCACTGCTTTATGAGCGTTTCTGTGCGGGTGCATATCCGATTACGATGTCTTCGATGGACAACTGCTCCCATAACGGCGATAAGCTTAAGGATGCGGTTATGACCTATGCCCGCACCTGGGAAGAGCAGGGAATCGTAGAGAAGGGCTTTGTAGAATACCTTTCCGATGCGACGAAGGTAACCTTCCCCTGGAGCATGATTGATAAGATTACCCCGAGACCGGATGAGGCGGTTCGCTCGATGCTTTCCGCTGACGGCTTTGAGGATACCGAGCTGATTATTACCTCGAAGAATACCTATACCGCACCCTTTGTCAACGCGGAAGAGACGCAGTATCTGGCAATCGAGGATACCTTCCCGAACGGCCGTCCGGCATTAGAGAAGGTTGGTGTTTTGTATGCAGACCGCGCAACGGTTGATAAGGTTGAGAAGATGAAGGTTTGTACCTGCCTTAACCCGCTTCATACCGCACTTGCCATCTATGGCTGCATGCTCGGTTATACGAAGATTTCCGAGGAGATGAAGGACAAGGAGCTCGTTAACCTCATCACGAAGATGGGCTATGTTGAGGCGATGCCGGTCGTTGTAAATCCGGGCATTCTGAAGCCTGAGGATTTCATTGGCGATGTATTGACGAAGAGACTTCCGAATCCTTTTATGCCGGATGCACCGCAGCGTATCGCAACCGATACCTCGCAGAAGCTTCCGATTCGTTTCGGTGAGACCTTGAAGGCTTACGGTGAGGCCGGTCTTGATGTGAAGAGCCTTACGATGATTCCTTTGGTACTCGCCGGCTATGCAAGATATTTAAGCGGTCTTGATGACAACGGACAGGAATTTGCCCAGTCCGCAGACCCGATGCTTTCTGAACTGAAGAAGGTTGTTGATGGTTACACCCTCGGCGGAGATAACAATTACGAAAGTCTGAAAATGCTTTACAGCCGCGAGGATATTTTCGCTGTGAATCTGTATGAAATCGGACTCGGCGAGAAGGTAGAGGCACTTGTTAAAGAGCTGTATGCCGGCCCCGGTGCAATTCGTAAGACCTTAGAGAAATATTGTGATTAATTGACTATTGGAGGTGTCGTTATGGTAACTTATCAGAATCCTATTCTTCCGGGCTTTTATCCGGATCCTTCGATCTGCAGAGTCGGAGATACTTTCTATCTGGTCAACTCCACATTTGCCTACTATCCGGGCGTACCGATCCACGAGAGTAAGGACCTTGTACACTGGAGACAGATTGGCAACATTCTCGACAGACCCGATAATCTGCCCCTTTATGATGTACATCATTCCGGCGGAATCTATGCGCCGACCATCCGTTATCATGAGGGCACCTACTATATGATTACGACCAATATCGGAAACCGCGGCAATTTCATCGTTACCGCAACGAATCCGGCAGGTCCCTGGAGCGAGCCGCACTGGCTTGAGGGCGCTGACGGAATCGATCCGAGCCTGTTCTTTGACGAGGACGGCCGCTGCTATTACTGCGGTACCAAGGGAGCTCCCGACGGTACCTACTACGGCGACAATGTCATCTATATCCGCGAGGTGGATCTGAACACGTTCTCCTTCATCGGCGAAGAGTATCATGCATGGCGTGGTGCGCTGAAGGGCTGTGAGTGGCCGGAGGGACCGCACATCTACAAGAAGGATGGCTGGTACTATATTATGATCGCAGAGGGCGGTACCAGTATTGACCATGCCGTAACGATTTCGAGAAGCCGTTCGCTTTCCGAGCCCTTCGTAGGCTGTAAGCATAACCCGGTGCTTACTCATCGTCATCTCGGCGAGGCGTATCCCGTCAGTGCTGTCGGACATGCCGACCTGGTGGAGGATGGTAACGGCAACTGGTATGCGGTATGTCTTGCCATGAGAAAATGTGACGGTGTGACCAACACCGGACGTGAGACCTTTTTGTGCCGCGTGACCTGGGAGGATGGCTGGCCTGTATTCAACGCAGGAGAGGGACATCTTCTTACGACCGGTGAGCTGCCGTTTAAGGAGCATGTATATCAAGATGGCGAGCTTGGCGGTTATGAGGCTGACGCAAGCATCGATATGAATGCGGACAGACTTCCCTTTAAGGCAGTAACCTTACATACGCCTGAGGAGGATTTCTGCAGAATCGGCGGCGGAAAGCTTTCGCTTCAGTGCGGTACGAATCCGCTTCGTGCCGAGAAATTCGTTTCTTATGTCGGCGTTCGTATGACCTCGATGAATTATACGGCTGAGACCGAGGTTTCCTTTGAACCGAAGGGCGCAGAGGAGGCAGGACTGGTTCTTTTACAGAGCAATTTCTTCAACCTTCGTGCGGTGATTACTTTAAGTGAGAGCGGTAAGCTGATTAAGGTTATCCGTGGTACGCGTGAGGGCGAGGAGGTTCTTAAGGAGCTTCCGATGGAAGGTGCTGCCTGCCGCTTCCGTATGGAGCAGCTTGGTCAGACTGTGAATGTATTTTGTGATAATACTTGTCTTGCAACGGTGGATGCGCATTATCTGAGCACCGAGGTTGCAGGCGGCTTCGTCGGATGTACGATCGGCATGTTTGCTTCGGCCAATGGCGTGAAGAGCGATAATCGTGCCGAATTCCGCGTATTTGAAGTGAAGAATCAGTATGTTTAGTGTGTGAGGGTTACTTGTGAAGGTATTGTTGATTATTCTTGGTATTATCGCGTTTCTCGCCGTGTGCGGTGTGATGCAGACGATTCGGTCGGAGAAGGAGCTATTAGCGCGTGTCAGCGCCTCCTTCGGTGCAAAGGTGACGGAGGAGATGAATCCGGAGCGGTATGCTTCCTTACGGGCGTATCTTTCGTCTCTTCCCGAGCGAAAGACCGATATCGACGAGATTACCTGGAATGATCTGGACCTTGATCGGGTATTCCTTGAGATGAATCATACCTGTTCGGCAATCGGAGAAGAGGTTTTATTTGCCCTGCTGCATCGCCCGGAGATGAGCGAAAAGGAGCTTCTTCGAAGAGAAGCGATGAGCAAGCTTTTTATGGACAGCGAGGAGGCAAGAACCAAGGCTGGCCGTGCACTTTTACGGATGGGGAAGATGCGTCGTATCTCTGTATATGACTATATGATGCGGCTTCATAGCATTCCGGAGGAAGGAAACGGCAAGCATTATCTGGCCCTTCTTTCGTACCTGGCATCCGTCATTTTAATGGTGGTCGGGCAGGTTACAATCGGCTTCGGTCTTTTCATGCTGACGGCACTTGTCAATATTCTTCTCTATCTGCAGAGAAAAGGGCAGATTGCGCCGTATCTGGAGGTGGTATCCTTTATCACCAGATGGATTCGGTCCGTTGACAAGCTTACGGAGGAGCTTAGCGGTATCCGTAACGAGGCATTGGAGCAGGAGCTGGAGCTTTTTAAGCTGCATACAGGGGAGCTTAGGGATTTCGTTCGCGGCTCCGGCTTTCTGGCACCGGCCAATCCGGCAGCGGGCGACATTACGGAGCTTCTTATGGAATATATCCGCATGCTTTTCCATGTGGATCTGATTAAGTTTAACGGAATGCTTCGCGTCTTTAACGAGAAGCAGGACGTGTTACTACTCCTGTTTGAAGAGACCGGAAGAATGGATGCCGCACGTGCAATCGCTTCCTACCGGACGTTGAAGGGAAGCTTCTCGATACCGGAGTTTCATGCGCAGACGACGCACACGCTTATGGTGGAGGAGGTCTATCATCCGCTTGTGGAGTCGCCTGTATTGAACAGCATCAAAGCGGCTCGCCCGGTGCTTCTCACCGGCTCCAATGCGTCCGGAAAGTCCACCTTTCTTAAGACAATCGCTATCAATGCGATTCTTGCGCAGACAATCCACACCGTGCTTGCGAAACGCTACGAGGGCGATTTCTTTCACATTCTTTCCTCCATGGCACTTCGCGACGATCTGGCTGCGAAGGAGAGCTATTACATCGTGGAGATTCGTTCCCTGAAGCGCATTATGGATGCTTCGGAGGAAGAGAATTCGGTGCTTTGCTTTGTCGATGAGGTGCTTCGCGGTACCAATACCGCAGAAAGAATTGCCGCAAGCTCGCGAATCCTTCGTTACCTTAGCGAGAAGCAGGCACTCACATTTGCCGCAACGCATGACCTGGAGCTTACCGGACTTTTAGGTGATGTTTATGACAATTATCATTTCAGTGAGCAGGTAAAAGAGGACAGAGTCGTCTTCGATTATTGCTTGAAGGAGGGCAAGGCGACCTCGAGAAATGCCTTGAAGCTCCTTGAGATGCTTGAATACCCGAAGGAGATTACCGTAGCTGCGAACGAAGCGGTGGAGGGCTTCCTCACGACGGGAGAATGGAAGTAATCACTGGTTATGGAGAAGATGAAGGTAACACTGTATACCGACGGCTCCGCAAGAGGAAACCCGGAGGGTCCCGGCGGCTACGGCGCGGTATTACAGTATGTAGACAGAAGCGGGACGCTTCACGAGCGGGAATATTCCGCCGGATATAAAAAAACAACGAACAACCGTATGGAGCTGATGGCGGCAATTGTCGGCTTAGAGGCGTTAGTAAAGCCCTGTACGGTGGAGCTTTATTCCGATTCTAAGTACCTCACCAATGCCTTTAACGAGCATTGGATTGAGGGCTGGGTGAGAAGAAACTGGCGGACGAGCGGCAACGATGATGTGAAGAATCGTGCGCTCTGGGAACGCCTGCTTTCCGCGGTTCATAAGCACGAGGTTACTTTTCAGTGGGTCAAGGGGCACGCAGGACACCCGGAAAATGAACGCTGTGACCGTCTTGCCACTATGGCCGCAGACGGCGAGGAGTTACTCGATGACGACGGCGGAGATTTGAGAGTTTAATGTGCGGCATATGCCGCAGCTGGAGGATTGCATGGATATTCCGATGGAACAATTGTCACCGATGATGGTGCATTATCTTGAGACGAAGAAGCAGCACGAGGACTGTATTCTGTTCTATCGGCTCGGAGATTTTTATGAGATGTTCTTCGAGGATGCGCAACTCGTTTCTAAGGAGCTCGAGCTTACCCTTACCGGTAAGAGCTGCGGACTTGAGGAGCGTGCGCCGATGTGCGGTGTGCCCTTCCATGCAGCCGATACGTATATTACAAGACTGGTCGAGAACGGACACAAGGTAGCAATCTGCGAGCAGGTGGAGGACCCGAAGCTTGCAAAGGGTATGGTAAAGCGTGAGGTCATTCGTATCGTAACGCCCGGTACCAACACAGCGCCCGGCTCGGTCGATGAAACGAAGAATAACTTTCTGATGTGCCTGATCTGGCAGGAGGACCGCTTCGGAATTGCTACGGTCGATGTTTCGACCGGTGATTTCTATGTGACTGAGGTAAGCGATGTCCGTAAGGTGATGGATGAGATCACGAAGTTCAATCCCTCAGAGATTGTAAGCAATGCAGCCATCTGTATGTCGGGAATTGACTTTGACGATATTAAAAACCGTCTGCGCACCTCCGTTTACACACTCGGTGACTGGATGTATGAAGGCGATAACTGCGAGAAGGTGCTTCGCGAGCATTTTCACCTGGGAAACCTTTTCGGGCTCGGACTCGGCGATATGGAGGTCGGAACGATTTCGGCCGGTGCGGTTCTCAATTATCTGTACGACACGCAGAAGATTGCCCTTTCCCACATTACCGAGCTTCATCCGTATACTACCGGCAAATACATGATTATCGACAGTGCTACAAGAAGAAATCTCGAGCTTTGTGAGACGCTTCGCGAGAAGCAGAAGCGCGGAAGCCTTCTGTGGGTGCTTGATAAAACGAAGACGGCGATGGGCGCCCGCATGTTAAGGCTTTTCACCGAGCAGCCGCTTCTTGATACCGAGGAAATCAAAAAGCGTCAGAAAGCGATTGCCGAGCTTAATGAGAATATGATGACGCGTGAGGAGATCAGAGAGTATCTGAATGCCATCTACGATCTCGAGCGACTGATCTGCCGAATCAGCTATCAGAGCGCCAATCCGCGTGATCTGATTGCATTTAAATCTTCCCTTGCGATGCTTCCGCCGATTCGTTTTCAGCTGAAGGAGTTTAAGAGTAAGCTTATTCGGGAAGAGGTGGAGAACCTTGATCCGTTAAGTGATCTTCACGATCTGATCGAGCAGGCAATCGATCCCGACCCGCCGCTTACGACGAAGGAGGGCGGAATCATCCGTTCCGGCTATAACGAGGAGGTTGACCGCCTAAGAGAGGCGAAGACAAGCGGCAAGCAGTGGCTTACCGAGCTAGAGGAGCGGGAGCGGAACAACACTGGAATCAAAAATCTGAAAATCAAATATAACCGCGTATTCGGCTACTATCTTGAGGTTACCAATTCCTTCAAGGACCTTGTGCCGAACGAGTGGATCCGCAAGCAGACACTGACCGGCGCAGAGCGTTTTACGACGCCTGAGCTGAAGGAGCTTGAGGATACGATCATGAATGCGGAGGACAAGCTGTTCTCCCTGGAATACCGCCTTTTCGTTGAGGTGCGCGAAAGGATTTTCAGTGAGGTCAACCGTATTCAGCGAACCGCTAAGGCAATCGCGATGATCGATGCCATGGCAAGCCTTGCGTATGTTGCAGAGCGGAATCATTTCGTATGCCCCGTTGTGAACGGAAAGGGTACGATTTCTATTAAGGATGGGCGCCATCCGGTCGTGGAGCAGATGATTCCGAACCAGCTTTTTGTGGCAAATGATACGCTTCTTGATAATGCCTCGAATCGCGTGAGCGTCATCACCGGACCGAATATGGCCGGTAAATCAACCTATATGCGTCAGACGGCACTCATCGTTTTAATGGCGCAGATGGGAAGCTTCGTTCCTGCGTCCGCAGCAGAGATCGGTATCTGTGACCGTATCTTTACGCGTGTCGGCGCAAGCGACGATCTGGCAAGCGGACAGAGTACCTTTATGGTCGAGATGACAGAGGTTGCGAACATTCTTCGAAATGCTACGAAGAACAGCCTTCTGGTGCTCGATGAGATCGGCCGCGGTACAAGCACCTATGACGGTCTGGCGATTGCGTGGGCAGTAATCGAGCATGTCGCAAACCCGCATCTGATTGGTGCAAAGACCTTATTTGCAACCCATTATCACGAGCTTACAGAGCTTGAAGGGAAGCTTGAGGGTGTATGCAACTACTGTATCGCCGTTAAGGAGCAGGGAGACGATATTATATTCCTTCGAAAGATCATCCGCGGCGGTGCGGACAAGAGCTACGGTATTCAGGTTGCAAGACTTGCGGGAGTACCGGAGAGCGTCCTTGCAAGGGCAAGAGACATCGTTGAGGAGCTTGTTGCCAACGACCTTGCCGAGAAGGCGAAGAATATCCGTGTGGTGGACACCGGAGCAGCGAAGGAGAAGAAGGAGAAGAGCGTAAAGAGGGTGGACGACGGACAGCTTTCCCTGTTCGGGCTTTCCGATTCGGACAGTCACATTGTGGACGAGATCCGAAGTGCGGATCTTACCCGTATGACGCCGATAGATGCGTTGAATCTTCTCTACAGATTGCAGCAGGACTGCAAATGAAAAGCATATTAGGCTTTGCCTGATATAGATTGTATGTGCGTGTAAAGAGGTATTGAGTATGGACAGATTCTACAAGATGCACCTTGGTCCCGCTGTGTGCGGCGCAGACCTCGGTGACGGCAGCGAGCGCGGCGATTATGTCGATCAGGACACAATCCTTCGTAAGCTGCACAGACCGCATCGTCAGATTAATCTGATGTTTTGCTATTATCCGAACGATAAGGGCTGGCCGGTCCGTGCGAGTGTTGCTTACAAAAAGGACACCCCCGGCGGTGCATGGGACTACCCGTATGATGATTATTTTCCGTACGGAGGCGGTCTGAACGGCGATCCCGATGCCGATGTGTTCCGCTATATGAAGGATGTCAGAAGACACGGAATGGATGTCTGCCTGACGATTACGATGGATCCTTTTCTTTCCGATGAGCATATCGTAGCGGTTGCAAGAGACCTTATACCTTTCGGTCGCGTGACGGTTCGTATCAACCATGAGGCGACCGGCAACTGGTTCAGCTTCAACAAAAGAGCAACCCATCAGCAGGTTGCGGATTTCTTCGTCAGATGCTGTGAGATCTTCCATCGTGAGGCACCGAACTGTAAGATCGTTCTCTGCCTTGACGGCTGCAAGAGCATGACCGAAGAGAAGATGGAGATGGAGGATATTTTCGCCGAGGCCGCAAGAGCTGCCGACGTGGTATCCGTTGACCGATATCTGGCACTTCACTGGGGTTATCCGGCCGACATCTGTGAGGATAACCGAAGCTCCCAGCGCAGTAAGGTTGAGGACATTTATGCGCTTTGTAAGAAGAGTGCGGACCGCTATGAGCTTGTGAACAACGGCCTTCGTAAGCCGATGGTGCTTTCCGAGCTGAACGCAGACGGTGATGTAACCGGACCTTACGAGCAGGCTAAGATGTATGCCGATTTCTGCCAGCTTCTTGCTGAGGATAAGGACAAATGGCTTTCCGGCATCACTATGTATCAGTACCGCGACGACGGCCGCCTCGGCCTCGAGATTACTGATCCGAACAACCGTAATGTCGGCATTGAGCAGCCGCTTCTTAAAACCTATCGTGAGCTGATTTCTAAGGAGCCGTTCCTTCCTGCGATGACAAAGGGAGAGGAGATTTCCGGCGAAACAAAGCTTCGTTTCGGTGGCTTTGAGGACGCTGAGGGCATTGCGACTACTGTAATGCTTTCAAAGAAGCCGGTATTCTTCGAGGTATATTTTGACGGAGCGCTTAAGGATGCGAACCTGATGATCTGCATGAACAATTTCTGGTTCTATAAAAAGCCCGGCGTGGAAGTCATTGATATGAACAGCGCCTTTTTTGAGAGCGATTTTAACGGTGGAGAGGTTACGGTAAGCTTCTTCGCACCGCCTGCGGAGGGCGTAAATGACCCGTCGCAGGGAACTGACTGGCAGACGAATTACTATTATACGCTTAGCGAACTGCCGCGTTTCCGCATTCGCTATGAAGCGATTCTTAAGTAAGGAGATAGCGTGATGAAGGTTTTTGCAGACAATATTCCGAATCTCCCCTGGCAGGAGAAACCCGCCGATGCAATCGGCCCCGTATGGCGTTACAGTGAGAATCCCGTAATTGACAGAAACCCGCTCCCGGGCGTTACCCGTATCTTTAACAGTGCGGTGCTTCCGTGGGAGGATGGATTTATCGGCGTATTTCGCGGCGAGCAGACGAACGGTGTACCGCACATCTATCTCGGCCGCAGTAAGGACGGTATTCATTGGGAGTACGAACCCGAGAAGATTCCTTTCGTTAACGAGAAGGGCGAGCCGTTTATGCCTCGTTATGCCTATGATCCCCGCCTTGTAAAGGTTGAGGATACCTACTATATCATCTGGTGCACCGATTTCTACGGTGCGGCGCTCGGTATGGCGAAGACGAAGGATTTCAAGCATTTTGTCCGCCTTGAGAATCCCTTCCTTCCCTTCAACAGAAACGGTGTTCTGTTCCCGAGAAAGCTGAACGGTAACTTTGCTTTGTTGTCCCGTCCCTCGGACAGCGGACATACGCCCTTTGGCGATGTGTTCATCTCCGAAAGCCCGGATCTTACCTTCTGGGGTAAGCACCGTCATGTTATGACGCGCGGCTACAACCAGTGGTGGCAGGCACTGAAGATCGGCGGCGGTGCCGCTCCGATCGAGACCGAAGAGGGATGGCTTTTATTCTATCACGGCGTAACCGGAACCTGTAACGGATATGTATACAGTATGGGCGCCTGCATTCTCGACCATGAGGAGCCGAGCAAGGTTCGCTACCGTTCCGAGAATTTCATTCTGACACCCGAAAAATGGTACGAGGAGCGAGGCTTCGTTCCGAATGTTGTGTTCCCGGTATCGGCACTTTGCGACGCGGAAACCGGCAGAATCGCCATTTACTACGGTGCCGCAGACAGCTATGTCGGTATGGCATTTACCACGGTGGACGAGATTGTTTCCTACGTAAAGGCCAATCATACGGACAATGCGGACGACGCGGAAATCGGAGTGATGTAATGGACAGAAGCGTATATGACAGAGGAATTGTCAATGTTGGAAACGCGTATCGCATGCAACGTGTGATGCAAAGAGCCGAGAACGGTGAGAGCATTACCGTAGTATTCCTCGGCGGTTCGATTACGCAGGACAGTGCGGCAACGGTGCACGAAAAATGCTATGCATACCGTACCTATCTATGGTGGTGCGAGAATTTTCCGAAGGCATCGATTCGATATGTGAATGCCGGAATCGGTGCAACGGATTCCCGTTTTGCGGCGGCAAGACTTTCGGAGGATGTGCTTTCAAAGCATCCGGACGTTGTCTATTGCGAGTTCAGTGTAAATGATGAGAATACGGCGCTTTACAAGGAAAGCTTCGAGGGTGTGCTTCGCAGCATTCTCTCGGCGGAGTGTGAGCCTGCGGTATTCGTTTTCAATAATGTTTTCTATGATGACGGACGGAGCGCACAGGAGGTTCATAACGAGGTTGCGATGTATTACGACCTGCCGATTGTGAGTATCCGTGACAGTATTTTCGAGGAGCTTCTTCTCGGAAACCTTAACAGAGCGGATATCACCGCCGACAACCTTCACCCGAACGATTACGGGCATGAGCTTGTCGCAGGTGTTATCACAAATCTGATGGATATCATCAGGGAACGCTTCCTCACGGAGGACGAGGCGGTTACGCCGTATGTGCTTCCGATTAAGGCGTTGACAGCCAACCGGTTCTTCGGTGCAAAGCGTTACAGAAACGATTATGAAGGTATCATCGCGAACGGCTTTCTTAAGGATGAAAGCGAGCAGCAGGGCGTGAGAGACGTCTTTAAGAAGGGCTTTTTTGCGGAGCAGGCCGGCGCGGAGCTTACATTTTCCGTAGCCGCTGCGGCGATTTATGTACAGTATCGTAAGACAATTGCTCACCCGGCGGGAATTGCCGAGGTTTTCGTGGACGGAGAACCTGCGGGCGTACTGGATGCGAACTTCGAAGAGACCTGGGGCGACTGTCTGTTCATGCAGCAGGTGTACGATGGAAGGAGCTTTGAAAAGCATACCGTTACCATTCGACTGCGGGAGGTTCCCGAGGGGATGGAGAAGCCCTTTTATCTGGTAGCCGTGCTGACAAGGAATGCGTAACAGAGGATAAGATATGGATATGAAAGTATATGCACGGGAGAAGCTTCTTAACGAAGTGCTTCCTGCGATGAAAGAATTACAAAGCACGGGAAATCCCGACGCTTCGGCGCTTGTCGATATGCTTTATATTGATGCGTGGCTGTGCGGATCGGAGCTTTCTGTGGAGAAGCCCCTGAGTGAGGCTTCGAAGCTTTATGAGTGTCTCACGGAGCGAATCGGGAAGGAAACGCTTCGAAGTGAGACGTTAGTATTTGCAATTCGCGCGCTTACGGCGTATGATAGAATTGCACCGAAGGAGGAGACACTTCGCCTTGCGGAGAGCCTTTTTGCGGAGCTTAAGAAGAGAAATGCCGATGAGCTGCTGATTCTTGATGCACTTGTTTCGTTGTGTATTGCGAATGGAAGCGAGAAGGATTACGCTGAGCTTAAGAACCTTGTCAATGAGCTTTCCGGAAAGGAAATGATGCAGGCTGGAGTTGCGACGCTTCATACCGCAAGACTTCTGAATGATGCCTGCGATATTCTTAAGGATTCCGCACTGACTGAGAAGGTACATCGCTGTACCTCCGTTCTGATGGCGGCCGTATTGAAAAACGGCTATGAATCCATCGCACCGAGAGCTACGATTGTCGGCGGCTTTCTGAATGCTTATCGTAAAAATCCCGGCAGAATCGATTATCTTGAGGCAGCGGAGCAGGTGCTTAAGAGCGAGGATGAGCCTGATTTTCTGAGAACCGGCCTTCTTTGCATCGAAGTACTCGCAAAGGACTGGATCCATCCGAAATATTATGAGCTGCTTGCAGAGCAGAAGAAGCTTCTTGCAAGAAAGAACGCACCGACGAACGAATATAACGGCATTTACACCAAATACCGTTACCCGGTTGTGACTGCACAGATGGTACCGCTTACCTGGCGCTACGATCTGAGTGCCACGAGAAATCCGAACTTTATGGAGCGTCTTGGGGTTAATGCAACCCTCAACTCCGGTGCGATTAAGCATAACGGCAAGTATTATCTTGTTGTTCGTACGGAGGGAATGGACCGTAAGTCCTTCTTCTCGGTTTGTGAGAGTGACAACGGCATTGATGGGTTCCGTTTCATCGGAAAGCCGCTTCTTTTCGAGGACACCTGTCCCGAGGAGACCAATGTTTACGATATGCGACTTACAAAGCATGAGGACGGCTACATTTACGGTGTGTTCTGTTCGGAAAGTAAGGATACCTCTGTGAAGGATCTTTCCGCAGCAGTTGCGGCGGCAGGAATCGTTCGTACGAAGGATCTGATCAACTGGGAGCGCTTGCCGAATCTTACGACGCTTCGTTCCCCGCAGCAGAGAAATGTCGTGCTGCATCCGGAATTTGTCAATGGCTGCTATGCCTTTTATACTAGACCGATGGATGATTTCATCGATACCGGCTCGGGTGGCGGAATCGGCTTCGGACTTTGTAAGGATATTATGAATCCTGTCATTGATGAGGAGGTCATCACAAGCAGCAGAAAGTATCACACGATCACCGAGGTCAAGAATGGCTGCGGTGCGGTACCGATTAAGTCAAAGCGTGGCTGGCTTCATATTGCACACGGTGTTCGAAACACCGCTGCAGGTCTTCGCTATGTTCTGTACTGCTTTGCAACCGATCTGAACGATCCGTCCAAGGTGATTGCGGAGCCGTCGGGAATGTATCTCGGACCGCACGGAATCGAGCGTGTCGGAGATGTTTCCAACGTGGTATTCACAAACGGTGCCATTCTGGATGATGACGGACAGATATTTATTTACTACGCATCCTCGGATACGAGAATGCATGTTGCCAAAACTACACTTGCGCGTCTTGAGGATTATATCTTCAATACGCCCGAGGACCCGCTTCGTTCCGTACTTTGCGTACAGCAGCGTAATGCGTTAATCGATGCCAATGAGGCATTAATTGATAAACAATAAGCTTAGGAGGTATTTGTTTCATGGACTTTAAGGAAATGTATCAGTTCTGGTGTGAGAACGAGTATTTTGACGAGGCTACAAAGGCCGAGCTTCTCGCAATCAAGGATGATGAGAAAGAGATTCGTGAGCGTTTCTATCAGAATCTTGAGTTCGGTACCGGCGGACTGCGCGGAATTATCGGTGCCGGCACCAACCGTATGAACCCCTACACCGTTCGTAAGGCTACACAGGGTCTTGCAAACTTCATTCTGAAGGAGGGGGGTGCAGACCGCGGTGTTGCGATTGCATACGATTCCAGAAGAATGTCAATCGAATTCAGTGAGGAGGCTGCCCTTTGCCTTTGCGCAAATGGTATCAAAGCTTACCGTTTCGAGTCCCTTCGTCCGACTCCCGAGCTTTCCTTTGCACTTCGCGAGCTTGGCTGTATCGCAGGTATCGTTGTGACCGCAAGCCATAATCCCGCTGAGTACAACGGCTACAAGGTATATTGGGAGGACGGCGCACAGGTTACACCGCCGAAGGATTCCGATATTATCAATGAGGTAAATGCGGTAACCGATTGGAACGAGGTAAAGACGATGAGCCGTCTTGATGCAATTAAGGCAGGTCTCTACCGTGTAATCGGTTCCGAGATTGATGACCGCTATATGGAAGAGTTAAAGAAGCTTGTTCTTCGTCCTGAAATCTGCCGTGAGCAGGGTAAGGATATGAAGGTTGTTTATACTCCTCTTCACGGTACCGGCAATATTCCTGCAAGAAGAATTCTTAAGGAAATCGGTTTTGAGCAGGTTCAGGTTGTTCCCGAGCAGGAGCTTCCGGACGGAAACTTCCCGACCGTTGCAAGCCCGAACCCCGAGAATAAGTCTGCTTTTGAGCTTGCACTTGCACTTGCGAAGAAGGAAGGCGCGGAGCTTGTTCTGGCAACCGATCCGGATGCTGACCGTCTCGGTGTATTTGCAAAGGATTCGAAGACCGGCGAATATATGTCATTTACCGGTAATATGTCCGGTATGCTGATCTGTGAGTACCTTCTTAGCACGAGAAAGGAGCTCGGCCTTCTGCATGATGACGGTTTCATCGTAAAGACAATCGTTTCCACCAACATGACCGACAAGATCGCTGAAGAGTATGGCGTTGATCTGAAGGAATGCCTTACCGGCTTCAAGTTCATCGGTGAGCTGATTAAGAAGGCTGAGGAGAGCGGAAAGGGGCATTACGAGTTCGGTTTTGAGGAGAGCTACGGTTGCCTTGTAGGAACGCATGCAAGAGATAAGGATGCAATCGTTGCCGTTATGGCACTTTGCGAGGCTGCGGCTTACTACCGCACAAAGGGACTTACGCTCTGGGATCAGATGATGAACATCTACCGTAAGTACGGCTTCTTCCGTGAGGGAATCGAGACGCTTACTTTGAAGGGCTTCGAGGGTGCGGCTATGATTAAGGCTATGATGGAGAAGATTCGTAACAATCCGCCGAAGAAGCTTGGCGATTACGATGTGCTTGAGTTCCGTGATTACGATCGTGATGTGATTCTTGAGACGAAGAGCGGTGCTACAAGACCTACCGGTCTCAGAAAGTCGAATGTTCTTTACTTCGATCTGAATGACAATGCATGGGCATGCGTTCGTCCTTCCGGTACCGAGCCGAAGATTAAATTCTATATGGGAGTTAAGGGATGCTCCTTTGAGGATGCCGATGCAAAGCTGCAGGCACTTGATGCGGCTTTGATGGAGCTTTCCAAGTAATTTCGGATATGAAGGAACTGATATTCCTCGAACCTGTTCTGAAGGAATGCATATGGGGCGGTGACCGGCTTTCCGAGTTCGGTTACCGCTTACCGTCCGATTCTGTCGGGGAGTGCTGGGCAATCAGCGCTCACCCGAACGGGGACTGCCTGATAAAGGGCGGGCTTTATGACGGCATGCACCTGAGCACACTTTGGGACACACATAGGGAGCTGTTCGGCGGACTTACCGCGGAGCATTTTCCGCTCCTGATCAAAATTATTGACGCGAAGAGAGATTTGAGTATCCAGGTTCATCCGGATGATGCGTATGCCGCTTTGCATGAAAACGGTGCGAGTGGCAAGACCGAATGCTGGTATATTCTTGACTGTGACGAGAACGCGACGATTGTGATCGGTCACAGGGCAGGAACGAAGGAAGAGGCCGAAAGGCTTGTTAAGGAAGGCAAATGGTCGGATTTCATTCGAGAGATTCCTGTACACAAGGGGGATTTCTTTCAGATCGAGCCCGGAGTCGTTCATGCGATCAAGGGCGGAACGGTCCTCCTCGAAACACAGCAAAACAGTGATATTACCTACCGTGTATATGATTACGACCGTCTTCAGAACGGTGTGAGGCGAGAGCTTCATCTTGAGAAGAGCCTTTCGGTTATCGGGATTCCTTTCCGGGAATGTGCTTTGGAAAGAAAAGTCCTTCCTGTGAAGGGGGCGGTCTGTGAAGAGCTGATCTGTTGCCGTTATTATTCCGTTGAAAGATGGGAGATAAGCGGCGAGACAGTGCTCCCCGGAACGAGTACCTTTCGTAACGTAAGCGTCGTAAACGGTGAAGGAAAGCTTGGCGGGTTCCCTGTTGCAAAGGGAACGAATCTTTTGATTCCCTGTACCTACGGAGAGTGCGTTGCCGAGGGAAATATGGAACTGATCTGCAGTACAATCGAAAAGGTATGAATCAGTAACGGAGACTCTGAACGGAGACTCCGTTTTCTTTTTTGATTCGCTTTGGAAGGTGCATTTTAAATTGTTAATTTTTTGTAATATATTTGAAAAATAAGCGCGGTGATGGTATAATGTATACTTGTGTGAGTTTGTGTATACGAATATCGGAAATCCCGATTATTTACTATAAAAACAGTGAGGAAAGTGTATGAAAACGGACATTGAAATTGCGCAGGAAGCAAAAATGCTCCCGATTACGCAGGTGGCTGCGGGACTCGGTATCGACGAGGATGCTCTGGAGCTTTACGGCAAATACAAAGCGAAGCTTTCGGACGAATATTTGAAGAAGCTTGAGAAGAATCCCGATGGCAAGCTTGTGCTTGTTACCGCAATCAATCCCACTCCAGCAGGAGAGGGTAAGACGACAACGACGGTAGGCCTCGGTGAGGCCATGGGAATCCTTGGCAGGAAGGCGGTTATCGCACTTCGTGAGCCGTCCCTCGGACCGTGCTTTGGCTCTAAAGGCGGCGCTGCGGGCGGCGGCTATGCACAGGTTGTTCCGATGGAGGATCTGAACCTGCATTTTACCGGCGATTTTCATGCGATTACGGCAGCTAACAACCTGCTTTCCGCGATGCTTGACAATCATCTGATGCAGGGCAATCGCCTTGGCATCGACCCGAATCAGGTCGTATGGAAGCGCTGTCTTGACATGAATGACCGTGCCCTCAGAAATATCGTTATCGGTCTTGGAAAGAAGACCGACGGCGTTGTTCGAGAGGATCATTTTATCATTACCGTTGCCTCTGAGGTTATGGCAATTCTCTGCCTTGCGAATGATATGAAGGATCTGAAGGAGCGTCTCGGCAGAATTATCGTAGCCTACACATACGACGGAAAGCCCGTAACCGCTAAGGATCTGAATGCGGTCGGTTCGATGGCAGCTCTTTTGAAGGATGCGCTTCGCCCGAATCTGGTGCAGACCTTGGAGAATACGCCTGCAATCGTACACGGCGGACCTTTTGCCAATATTGCGCACGGCTGTAACAGCGTAAGAGCCACGAAGACAGCTATGAAGATGGCCGATATCTGTATTACCGAGGCAGGCTTTGGCGCGGATCTCGGCGCAGAGAAGTTTTTTGACATCAAATGCACGATGGCAGGCTTAAAGCCTGACGCAGTTGTACTGGTTGCAACCGTTCGTGCACTCAAGTATAACGGCGGCGTACCGAAGGCAGAGCTTGCGAAGGAAGACCTCGAAGCACTGAAGCGCGGTATTTCGAACCTTGAAAAGCATATCGAAAACCTGCAGCTTTACCATGTGCCGGTTATCGTAACGTTGAACCGCTTTACGGAGGATACCGATGCGGAGCTTTCTTACGTAAAGCAGTTCTGTGAGGAGCGTGGCTGCGACTTTGCCCTTTCCGAGGTTTGGGCGAAGGGCGGTGAAGGCGGCATCGAGCTTGCGAAGCGTGTACTTGCAACGCTTTCGGAGAAGAAGAGTGACTTCACACCGCTTTATGATAATTCGCTTCCGCTTAAGGAGAAGATCGAGGCCGTATGTAAGAAGGTTTACGGTGCGGACGGTGTTATCTTCGAGCAGACAGCCATTAAGGATATTGCAAGGTTTACTGAGATGGGCTTTGGCGATCTGCCGGTATGTATGGCGAAGACACCGTACTCGCTTTCTGACGATCCGGCACTTCTCGGAAGACCTTCCGGTTATCAGGTTACCGTTCGTGAAGCTTATGTTTCCGCCGGAGCCGGCTTCTTAGTTGTCCTTACCGGTACGATTCTTACGATGCCCGGACTTCCGAAGAGCCCTGCGGCTGAGCGTATCGATGTGAATGATGACGGCATTATTGAGGGATTATTCTGATTTTATAGATTGAAATATAGTTTTTGTATTGAGGGAGGAAGGGTATGAAACGGATTTGTGTTGTGTGCCTGATTCTTGCGTGTGTGCTTGCAGCCACCGGTTGCGGCTTACTTCCGCAGGAAGAGAGCAAGCGCAAAACACCTGTGAACAAAACATCGGTTGAAACACAGTATTTTACTGTTGTTGAAGCCGCAAGAGGAGATGTTGCCGATTGCTTTACCGCGCAGTGCTCCTACGGAACGCAGAAGGTCGAGAATCTCGCTTTTAAGGTGCAGAATGAGCGTATCTGGGGTCTTTATGTTAAGAACGGCGATTATGTTTATGAGGGTGAGAAGCTTGCCGAGCTTTATCATGACGATCTGGATGAAGAGATTGAAGCGGCAGAGGAGATTTGCAAGAATCTGGACGAACAGTTTCGTTACTATCAGAAGATGGTAGAATTCGAAACGGAGCGTCAGAAGCTTGCTAAGAACTACGGCCGTAAGTTTGATACGAGCAATCTTGAGAGCCTTACCATCAGTCGTGATGATTATGCGGGACAGAAGATGGTTGCGGATCTGAAGCTTGCGGAAATCAACGAAAAGCTGAAGGGCCGCGTATTGACGGCATCCTTTGACGGTGTTGTAACTTATGTTCGTGAGATGAACCGTTGGGAGGGCGTAAACCTGAACACATTCATCACCGTACAGAGCACCGATACCGGATTTATTACGATTATTGACGGCTCGCAGGAGCTTTTCACGGTCGGTGAGGTTTATAATCTCGATACCGCTGACGGGGTTATCGCCTGTGAACTGAAGTCTATGACGCAGAATAAGACGATTCTGAACCGTTATCATCTTGTATTTGTTCCGATCCAGTCCGACCTTACATTTGCCTCAGGCGAGGAGGGAACCTTGAAGATTGTTTTGAAGGAATCGAAGGATGTGATTTACATTCCTACCGAGGCACTTCGAACAATCGATGATCGTAATGCAGTCTATGTTGTAGGACAGGACGGTCTCCGCGAGCTTCGCTACGTGGAAGTCGGCCTTTCCGTAAAGGGTGCGGTTCCGACCGACCTGAATCGTACCGAAATCAAGTCCGGCCTTTCCGAAGGCGAACAGGTTATCATTCGTTAGGGAGGCATAAGGATGAAGAGAAGAATACAGATTTTGGCAATCCTTATGGTTGCCGTAATGCTTCTTACCGCGTGCGGCAAGAAGGTAGAAGCCCCGGAGCTTCTGATACCCGTAGAGAACCCGGATGCGGTTTATACGGCAGTAAAGCAGAAGCTTAAGACGACTTATGTGAAGGAAGGCTCTGTGTGTCCTGAGGTAGTCGATCTGAAGTTTGATTATGATTCCGAGGTTTACGATGTGCAGGTGCAGATCGGTGATTTCGTAAAGGAAGGCGATCTTCTGTTCCGTCTTGATGAGGAGCTCGAGATCAAGCTAAAGGAAGCGGAGGCCGAGCTTACCCTTCGCAAGAAGAACTATGAGGTTGCCGTTAAGCAGCACAATGACCAGATTAAAAATATGACGAACCTTCGCAATATGTTCGGTAATATGAACGACTGGTATAATTACAATCTGTGGGACATTAATATCCGCGAGAACAAGGAGCGTTTCAACATTCAGTATGACTCCGTATATCAGGATATTCTGAAGTTTGAGGATGAGTATCTGGAGCTTCAGGAGAAGTTCGAGCATTCCGAGGTTACGGCTCCGGTTGACGGACAGGTTGTTTATATCAGCGTTGCCGATGACGGCGACATGATGCGTGAGGATGTTACGGTTGCCTCTATCGCACGTCAGGATAAGAAGCTTCTTGCCTGCGAGCTTGTGGAGGAGAAGGAATATCAGGCTTATACCGATGTAAAGGGTTTCGTAAACGGTAAGGAATACCCGATTCGTTATATTCCCTACGACGAAGAGGAGCTTTATAACAAGAAGCTTTCCGCAGGCGGTAAGCTGTATTCCTATTTCGAGGTGGAGGGTCTTCCGAGCGATGTTAAGTTCGGTGACTATGCAATCTTCCATTTTACGATTGAGAGTGAGGAGGAAGTTGTATCCATTCCGACACAGGCCATCACAAGAGTGAACGGTCAGCCCTATGTCAACGTGTTAAACGGTGATAAGCAGGGTATGAGAGCGGTTACGGTAGGCTTCAGCAATAAGAACTATACGCAGATTACCGCCGGACTTAGCGAGGGCGAGATTGTTTTTGTTGCCAATAACCTGGTTCGTTACGGTGTGGATTACGAGACGGTAACGCCGGCTGCGGAGACGTATCTTTCTAACGGCAGTGCGAGCGTGCAGCGTCTTTCGATGAATGCGGAGCAATTCATCAATGAGTGTCCGGGTGAGATTAAGGAGATTCATATTTCCGCATTTTCCCAGGTGTTTGTAAGAGAGGGGGACCCGCTTTATACGATTATCCCGAATATCTCGCAGGCCGATTACGAGGAGGCGAAGAACCGCCTGAAGCTTGCCGAGGATACTTACAAGAAGCGTGTAAAGGATGATAAGGAGGCACTTGATAAGAGCCTTAAGAATCTGAAGAATATGAGCGCTTCCCTTGAGAAGGAGCTTGCCAAGCTTAAGTACGATAAGGCAGTAAAGGATTACGAAAAATACCTGGTTGACGGACAGGAATATATCGACAAATGCAGGGAACGCGTTGAGGCATTTGACGAATGGGCGCAGGGCGATTACACCGTTTGCGCGAAGAAGACAGGTTTCCTCAGCAGCTTTTCAAGACATAAGGTTGGCGATGAGGTGAAGGCCGACGAGGTAATGTGTGAATTCTACGAGGAAGGCTCATTGTTGTATGCAGGTATCGATGAGCAGCGCCGCGTCCGTTACGGTATGGATGTTGTTTTGGAGTATCGAATTAACGGTGAGGTTTTCAGCAAGAGCGGCAAGGTTATTACCGCCTATGATGTCATTCCGGAGGATGCTTCCGCAGCCAATCTGTTCGCTATCACATTGGATGATGCGGATTATTATGATGCGGATTCGAACGGCCATATTCTTTTTGAGTATGCAAAGGCCGATGATGCCATGACAATTCCCGCAAGCCTTGTGAAGCGTGACCTTTCGAAGGAAGGCGGCGAGGTGAAGGAAGAGGAAGAGGACGACGGCAAATTCACCGTAATCGGCGATAAGCTTACCGACGATGAGAAGGCTAAGGGCGTTCCGTATGTCTGGGTTTATGACGCAAACGGTCAGGTTGTAAAGCGTTACATTACGGTTGTACAGTACGGCAGAGAGAGAGTCTGGGTATGTGACGGACTTTCCGATGACGATAAGCTTGTAATTCACTAAGGGGGAACAGTCAATGCTTCAGTTTATAGCACAAAAATTGATGAATAAAAAATGGCTGATCCTCAGCGTAGTGATCGGTAATATATTGCTCGTGGCAATTGCCTCCTGCAATCCTATGTATACAAAGGCTGCGTTGCAGAAGATGCTCTCAACAGAGATGGACAACTATCTTGATGAGAAGAACCAGTATCCGGGAATGATTTCCGTTGAAGGAAGACTTTCCAAAACAACGCTTAAGAAGAAGTCGAGCGGATATTTTAAGGACTATATGAAGACGCTTGAAACGGTGCGTGAGCTTTACGGTGTGCCGATGATCGAAGAGGTCTGGTACGCAGGAAACTCCAACCCGCAGGATGCGCATTTCGAGAAGAAGCGTGAGAATTCACTGCAGAATTCTCTTGATTTAAAGCTTGCTTCGCTTTCGAATCTTCAGGATCATATTGAGATTATCTCCGGTGAGATGTATGCAACGACGCCCTCTGCAGACGGTGTGATTGATGTCATCGTAAATGAGCCGGTATATCTGTCCGCTTCGATGATTGTCGGCGAGACGATTGCATTTGACCTTTATACCGATAATGCCGGAGAACCGGTTCGGGTTCGTATCGCCGGTGTGTTCCGGGCGAAGGATGAGGCGGATATCTACTGGACGAAGTCCGCACTTTCCTACGATACCGAAATGTTCATGGACCAGAGTCTGTTTCTTTCGAAGTTCAGCGACGGAGAGCAGATGGCCGGCAATATCACCCACAGATGGTATTCGATGTTTGATTACGATACCATTTCCGTTGATAATGTTTCACACATGCTCGAAATCGATGATAAGCTGAGCTACGATTATCTTGTGCATGAGCTTTACAGAGTTCGCTTCAATTATCATTCCATTTTCGAGAATTATCTGAAGAATTCCGGCCGTGTAGTAACGACGATGTGGATTCTGCAGGTGCCGATTCTTGTATTGCTCGCAGTATTTATCTTCATGGTATCGAACCAGGTAATCTCCATCGAGCAGAGCGAGATTTCGATTCTGAAGAGCCGTGGTGTAAGTAAGAGACAGCTTTTGGTTACATATTTTGTGCAGTCGGCGATTCTTGCCGCTGTCGGCTTCGTAATCGGCTTGCCGTTTGGATATGCATTATGTCATCTGTTCGGTTCGACGAACGCCTTTTTGGAGTTTGTCGGTCGTAAGGCGATGCATGTTTCCATCACCGGAACCGCTGTTTTGTACGGCCTTATTGTATCGGTTGCAAGCATCTTCATTATGACGATTCCGGTCCTCAAATATGCAAAGTTCACCATCGTTGAGCAGAAGGCGAACAAGCGTAAGCGTACGATGCCTCTTTGGCAGCGTATGGGACTTGATTTCATCCTGCTTGCGATTTCTATCTACGGCTTCTATAACTTCAATTCACAGAAGGCGCTTCTGATGAAAAATGTGGCAGAGGGCAAGGCACTCGATCCGATGCTTTTCCTTTCCGCATCCCTATTCATCCTGAGCTGTGCAATTGTATTCCTTCGTGTGATTCCTTTGCTTGCTGCATTGATCTTCAGAATCGGCAGAAAGCTCTGGAAGCCGGCGAGCTACGCATCATTTTTACAGATTATGCGTGATATCAGGAAGCAGAACTTTATTACCGTATTCCTTGTTCTGACGATTGCACTCGGTATCTTTAATGCCAATATCGCAAGAACGGTCAATAACAACGAGGAGACGCGTATCTGCTACAATACCGGCGCGGACCTGATTCTGCAGGAGGAATGGAAGGATAATCTTGCAGACATTAAGCTTGGTTACGCTAATACGCTTATGTACACTGAGCCTGATTTTGCCCGCTATGAAAAGCTCCGTGAGGAGAATCCCGACAGAATTAAGGGACTTGCCAAGGTATTGGTTGATGATGTTACCGTGAATGCGGCAGGTACCTCAACAGAGGGTGTTCAGTTCATGGGTATCAATACCTTTGATTTCGGTTCGACGGCCTGGATGCCCGAGGGTGTTCTTCCGGAGCACTGGTACAGCTATTTGAATGCACTTTCAAAGAATCCGGAGGGTGCGATTATATCCTCCAATTTTGCAAAGGCGCTGAATCTGAAGGAGGGAGACACGGTTTCTATCTATCGTAAGGATAGCTCCGGTAAGTCGCTCGGTCGTATGACCTTAAGCGTTGTTGCTATTATGGATGCATTCCCGTCTTACGAGAGCAGAGTACAGGTTACTGCCGAGGACGATACGGTTTCTTATGCAGACCATTATCTGGTTGTTGGTCATTTTTCGAACCTCTCAAGATACTATCCGTCAACGCCTTACCAGGTGTGGATGAAGGTAGACGGCTCCACGGATTTTGTATATGACTGGATTGAGACGAACAAGATTAGCCTTCGTCAGTTTGAAGATACCAATATGAAGCTGATTGATATGAAGAATAACCCGTATTTCCAGGTTACGAACGGTATGCTGACGATCACCTTCATCGTTGTATTGGTACTTTGTGCGATTGGATTTTTGATCTACTGGCTTACCAATATCCGTTCGAGAGAGCTTATATTCGGTATCTATCGTGCGATGGGTATGTCGATGGGCGAACTGATTCGTATGCTTGTAAACGAGCATTTCTTCGGTTCCCTGTTACCGATTCTCTTCGGTGCGGGAATCGGCGTTCTGGCTTCGAAGATGTTTATACCGCTGATAGAAATAGCTTATTCGCCGGCCGAGCGTACATTGCCCGCAAGTATCTATATTGCAGGCGGAGATATCGCCCGTATCAGTGTTGTAGTAGGACTGATGCTTGTTGGATGTCTCTTCGTTATCTCGGTGCTTCTTTCTAAGATTAAGATCAACCAGGCGCTGAAGCTTGGCGAGGACTAAGGAGGATGGCGATGGAAGAAATATTACGTACAGAAGAAGTGAAGCGTTCCTTCCCGGTTGCGGGTGGTGATTTTCTGGCACTGAAGGGAATCAGTGTGGTAGTGCCGAAGCAGACACTTACCATTCTGAAGGGCCGTTCCGGTTCCGGAAAGACGACGCTTTTAAATATTATCGGTGCGCTTGATGCGCCAACCTCCGGTAAGGTTGTTTTCGACGGACAGGACATCTCCAAGGCTTCCGATAAGGAGCGTGAGATATTGAGAAGACGCGACATCGGCTTTATATTCCAGTCGGTTGCGCTGATTCCCGTGATGTCTGCTTATGAAAATGTTGAGTATGCGCTTCGTCTTGCAGGCTATAAGGGAGACTATAAGGAGCGTGTTATGGAGTGTCTGAAGCTTGTCGGCCTCAGTAAGCGTGCTTCGCATATGCCGCAGGAGCTTTCCGGTGGTGAGCAGCAGCGTGTGGCAATTGCCCGCGCAATCGCGCATAAGCCGAAGATTATCTTCGCCGATGAGCCTACCGGTGAGCTCGATTCCGCAACGAGCCTTCAGGTAATCAGTATTTTCAAGGATCTGATTGCCAAGGAGGGAATCACCTTCGTTATGACGACACATGATCCGAAGCTGATGGGCTACGGCGATATGGTATATGAGATTCTCGACGGTGAAGTAATTTCTACGATGAACAACATGGAGGACAATCAGAATGAGTAAGAAGAGTCGTAAGGATGTTGTTCAGAAGAAGCCTTCCGTAGTGAAGGCAGTTTCGGAGGATATTCTTTCTAAGGAAGCTAACAAGGAAGCAAAGGCAGCCGAGCCCGTAGCAGTAGTGGCAGCCGAATCCGTAGAAGCAAATGGCGGCGCCGAGACCTTGAATCCGATGGCGGAGGAAATCTCGAAGACGCTGAAGGATTCCTTCATGGAAGCCTATAAGAAGCAGACGGAGGGTGAGCTTGAGGATGAACTGGATGACAATGTCATGATCCTCTGCGAGAACCTTGTAAAGATTTATAAGACAAAGGATACCGAAGTGCTTGCCTTACAGGGCCTTGAGCTTCGTGTAGAGAAGGGGGAATTTATCGCGATTATCGGTAGCTCCGGTTCCGGTAAATCAACCTTTCTTAACCTGCTTGGCGGTCTTGACCGCCCGAGTGCAGGTAAGCTTTATGTTGACGGCAAGAATCTTTTTAAGATGAACGAGAGCCAGCTTGTATCCTATAAGCAGAAGACTGTCGGCTTCGTATGGCAGAACAATGCAAGAAACCTGCTGCCGTATCTGACCGCGATTCAGAATATCGAGCTTCCGATGCTTTTCTGTGATCCGAAGGAGCGTCATGAGCGTGCGTTAGAGCTTCTGAACCTTGTTGGTATGACACACAAAAAGGACAGTAAGCTGAACCAGATGTCCGGTGGTGAGCAGCAGCGTATTGCAATTGCAATCGCACTGGCAAACCGTCCGAAGCTCCTTCTGGCGGATGAGCCTACCGGTTCGGTTGACCAGAAGACTGCCGATGCTGTTTTGGATGTGTTCCGTAAACTGAATTCCGAGCTTGGGATTACGATTGTTATCGTTACCCATGATATCAACCTCGCAAAGAAGGTTAATCGTGTCGTAATGATGCGTGACGGTAAGACAAGCATTGAGCGTATTATGAAGCAGGAGTTTGTAAAGGAGCAGCTGCACGGCTTTGTAGAAGAGGATACGCATGAGGAGTATGCAATCCTTGACCGTGCCGGCCGTGTGCAGATTCCGAGGGAAATGCTTGAATCCATCGGTGTTACCGGCAATAAGATCCGTATGACGCTTGACGGCGATAAGATTGTCATTACAAAAGCGGATAAGGACTGATCAAAATTGTCGAAAGAAACAGAAGTATTTGATGAAAAAAAAGAGGCGTATAAGATGAGAAATCATTTTATACGCCTTCACTGTTGTTATGCTGTTTTCAATAGGTTGCCTGCTAATGTAATCAGGCCTTCTTGGTGCGCTCTCTCTTGTAAGCTTCCTCACAGTATACGCAGCGGTATACGGAATTTTCCTTGTTGGTAAGCTTGAACATGTGCGGAAGCGTCAGATCCAAGGAGGTGATGCAACGCGGGTTCTTGCATTTGATGATATTCTTTACTTCGGAAGGAAGCGTAACGGGACGCTTTGCAACGATCACATCGTTCTCGATAATGTTGATTGTAACGTTCGGGTTACGAACAGCAAGCGCATCGATGTTGATGGTGAGCGGTCCTTCAATCTTGATGATATCCTTGCGGCCCATTTTCTTACTGGACGCATTCTTAATAATGGCAACCTCGCAATCGAGAGCGCCGAGGTTCAGATACTCATAAATCTGCATTGCCTCGCCTGCCGGAATGTGATCGATTACGATACCCTGGTTTAATCCACCGATATTTAACATAGCCTTATCCTCCTTACTGAACTTTCTTGTCTACGCCCAGAAGCGTTGCGATCAATGCCATACGTGCATATACACCAAAGCCTGCCTGACGGAAATAAGCGGCTCTCGGGTCGTCATCTACATCAACTGCAATCTCGTTGATACGCGGCAACGGATGAAGGATGAACATGTCCTCCTTAGCGCCTGCAAGCTTCTTCTTATCAAGGATGAAGGTATCCTTCAAACGGATGTAATCCTCTTCGTTGAAGAAACGCTCACGCTGTACACGTGTCATGTACAAAATATCGAGCTCGGGAAGATTTTCCTCGAGGTTTGAAACCTCTACATAAGGAATGCCGCATGCATCTAAAACCTCTTCACGAATGTAGGTCGGAACCTTTAACTCATCCGGAGAGATGAGGATGAAGCGGATGCCCTCGTAGCGGGACATTGCCTTGATGAGGGAATGAACGGTACGACCGAACTTCAGATCGCCACAAAGACCGATGGTAAGATTGTTAAGTCTGCCCTTCAGCTGACGCATGGTAAGCAGGTCGGTAAGTGTCTGGGTCGGATGATTGTGACCGCCGTCGCCTGCATTGATGATTGGAATGGAAGAGTACTGGGAAGCAACAAGCGGAGCGCCCTCCTTCGGATGACGCATTGCACAGATGTCGGCATAATGGGATACCACGCGGATGGTGTCGGCTACGGTCTCACCCTTTGATGCGGAGCTGGAATCTGCAGACTGGAAGCCGAGTACCTTTCCGCCGAGATTCAGCATAGCTGCCTCAAAGCTCAGTCTTGTTCTTGTGCTGGGCTCGTAGAAGCAGGTTGCAAGCTTCTTGCCTTCACAGATGTGTGCGTATTTCTCGGGATTTGCATACATCTTGCTTGCAAGCTCCAAGAGATTTTCGATTTCCTCCACGGTCATATCCATGGGGCTGATGATGTGTTTCATATGTATTCCTCCTTCAATTAATTATTTGCATTTTTATTCATTTGCATATTCAGGCTGCCGCGTCGATGCGACAGTGTGTAAGCAAATAAAAAGCCTACGATTATTTCGCAGGCTTAAATTCAAAGTAACGTAAACAGTTATTGTAACAGATATCCTCAACAATGGCACCAAGGAAAGCCATATTGGCGGGATATTCACCGGCAGAAACAAGATGACCGAGGAACTGACATACAATTCGACGGAAATACTCGTGTCTTGTGTAGGAAAGAAAGCTTCTCGAATCGGTAAGCATTCCGATAAAATTACCGAGAACACTTAGATTGGCGAGGCTAGTAAGCTGATCGAGCATTCCCTGCTTGTTGTCGTTGAACCACCATGCGGAACCGTGCTGAATCTTGCCGATACAGGAGGAATCCTGGAAGCAGCCGATTACGGAATCGATAGCGGTATTGTCAATCGGATTCAGGGAATAGAGAATCGTCTTCGGAAGCTGATCCGAAGTTGCGAGTGCGTTCATAAACTCGGTGAGCGGAGCAATCGGGGTATGATTGTCAATGCAATCAAAGCCGGTATTGACACCGATTTTGTCAAACATAAAGGTGTTGTTATCACGCTTTACACCATAGTGCAGCTGCATAACGAAACCGACACGGTGATACTCCTTTGCAAGATACAAAAGGAGATTGGTGCGGTATGCCATAGCCTCCTCACGGGTGATTTCCTCGCCGTCCATCTTCTTACGGAAGATGACTCCCGCGGTCTCATCATCGCAGGGTGTATACATAACAAAAGGAAGTCCGTGGTCTGCGGTCTTACAGCCGCGGAATGCGAAATAATTGATTCGCTCGGTGAGACAGTCCTTCAGATCGGAGAGACTGAACATTGCCCAGTCACATACGCGGCCGAGGCGCTCAATATTGGAAGCGAAGGTTTCCTTTTCGATATCGAGGAAGTTGTCCGGACGAAAAGCGGGCAGAACCTGAACCTCAAAGGAAGCATCATCCGCAAGCTGTTTATGGAAATGCAAATCGTCGCACGGATCGTCTGTCGTGCAGAGAATACGTACATTAGACTTACGGATAAGATTTCTTGCGGTCATATCGGGGCGGGTGAGAACCTCGTTACAACGATTGTAGATGTCGCGGGCGTTCTCTGCAGTAAGCGGCTCGTTGATGCCGAAGTAGCGCTGCAGCTCAAGATGGCTCCAGTGATAAAGCGGGTTGCCAATCGCACGCTCAAGGGAGCAGGCAAATGCAAAGAAACGGTCGTAATCGCTTCCCTTGCCGGTAATCAGCTCCTCGGGAATGCCGTTTGAACGCATCATACGCCATTTGTAATGGTCGGCGCCGAGCCAGAGCTCTGTGATGGAACGGAAGCGGACGTCGTTAGCGATCTCTTCCACCGGGATATGGCAGTGATAATCAATGATAGGCATGTGCTCTGCATACTTATGGTAAAGCAGGGACGCACACTCGGTATCCAGCAGAAAATTTCTGTCCATAAATTCCATAGTTACCTATCCTCCGAAAGACAAGAATTCTTATCTGCGCTATCTTATCATATTAGCAAATGTTTTGCAAGGTTATTTCGTGAGAAAAATGAAAAATCCACAACATCTTGATAATTGTGAATTATGTTATTGCATAAAATCCCAAGATATGGTAAAATTTAGTAAGTATTTTGGTTGGAGGCAGTTATGAGTAAGGTTGTAACACTCGGTGAAATCATGCTTCGCCTTTCAACGCCCGGTAACGAGCGTTTCATGATGGCGGACAGCTTTGATGTATGCTATGGCGGCGGTGAGGCCAATGTTGCCGTTTCGCTTGCTAATTTCGGATATGATGTTTCGTATGTAACCAAGCTCCCGAAGAATGAAATCGGTGACAGTGCGGTTGCAGCACTTCGTAAGTACGGCGTGGATTGCTCCGATATCGTGCGCGGCGGTGAGCGTGTCGGTATTTATTTTTTGGAAACAGGTGCTTCCGTTCGTCCGTCCAAGGTCGTTTATGACCGTGCGCATTCCGCAATTGCGGAGGCAGTTCCTTCGGATTTTGATTTCGATGCAATCTTCGAGGGTGCGGAGTGGTTCCATTTTACGGGAATTACCCCTGCAATCAGTGATTCCGCAGCAGAGGTTACGAAGGCAGCCTTGATTGCTGCGAAAAAGCACGGTGTGACCGTTTCGTGCGATCTGAACTTCCGTAAGAAGCTCTGGAGCTCTGAGAAGGCACAGCGCGTTATGACGGAGCTGATGCAGTATGTTGATGTATGTATCGGAAACGAAGAGGATGCGGAGAAGGTTCTTGGCTTTAAGCCCGGTAAGACCGATGTAACAAGCGGCAACCTTGAGCTTGCGGGCTATCAGGATATCTTCCGCCGTATGACGGAGCGTTTCGGCTTCAAATATGTAGTAAGCTCGCTTCGTGAGAGCTTTTCCGCTTCTGACAATAACTGGTCCGCAGCAATTTATGACGGTAAGAATTTCTATCATTCCCGTACCTATAAGCTGCATATTGTAGACCGTGTCGGCGGCGGTGATTCCTTTGCGGCAGGCCTGATTTGCGGACTGCTTGACGGAAAGAGCGGGGAAGAGGCTTTGGAATTTGCGGTTGCTGCAAGTGCCCTGAAGCATACGATTCCCGGCGATTTCAACTATGTAACTCGTGACGAAGTACTTGCCCTTGCCGGCGGTGACGGCAGCGGACGTGTACAGAGATAAATGAAGGGAGATTTATAATTATGGGACTTACAATTCAAAAGGTAACAGATGAGGCTTTCGGTGTATACGGCCGCGTAGTTGACGGTTATGATACCAAGGAGCTTCTCAAGGTTCTCAAGGAGACAACACCTGCTCCGAGTGATGCGGTTGTTTATGTTCCTTCCGATGCAAATCTGGAGGCAACCCCTGCTATGAAGGATTTCAGCGTGAACTGCTACGGCGGTATGCCGATTCAGATCGGTTACTGCAACGGTACCAACACGAAGCTGAACTGCCTTGAGTATCACAGAGACAGTGAGATTGATATTGCAGCTGAGGATTGCATCCTTCTTCTTGCCCGTCAGCAGGATTGCATGGGTAAGATGCTTGATACCGCTAAGGTTGAGGCTTTCTTCTGCCCGGCAGGAACCGCTGTTGAGCTTTATGCAACCACACTTCATTATGCACCCTGCAGCGCTAAGAAGGGTGATCATTTCCGCGTTGTTATCATTCTTCCGAAGGGCACCAACCTGGACAAGCCCGCAATCACCGTTAAGAATGACGATGATGCAAGACTTTTCGCAGCAAACAAGTGGTTGATCGCTCATCCCGAGGCTTCCGAGGCACAGAACGGTGCAGTGATCGGTTTGACCGGTGTGAACATTGATATTATTGATTTGATTTAATTTTCTGAAAGATTTGCGCGGAGCGCAGAAAGAGGTATAGGTATGAAGTGTCCGTTTTGCGGAGATGAGAATACGAAGGTAATCGATTCACGTCCTTCTGAGGAAACCAATTCCATTCGCCGTCGCAGACAGTGCGAGAAATGTAACAAGCGTTTTACGACCTACGAGAAGGTTGAGACGATTCCGCTTGTTGTTATCAAGAAGGGCAATGTACGTGAGGCCTACGACCGTTCCAAGATTGAGGCAGGAGTATTTCGTTCCTGTCATAAGCGTCCGATCAGTGTTGCACAGATCACGACACTTGTGGATGAGGTAGAGAACTCCATCTTTAATATGGAAGAGAAGGAGATTCCCAGTTCCAAAATCGGTGCTTTGGTTATGGATAAGCTGAAGAACCTTGACCCGGTTGCATATGTTCGTTTCGCATCGGTATACCGTGAGTTCAAGGATGTGAATACCTTTATGGATGAGCTGAAGAAGCTCCTCAATAACGACGAGAAGAAAAAGTTACAATAATCGCTTGTTCTTTTTGGCGGAATTGCTGATACAACAGAAGATTTTTGAGAAACCGAGACGGTATCTTCGTACAGAAGATGCCGTCTTTTTTAGTAGTTCTTCCGATAGTTTTTCGAAACGGATTCTCCTACAATAGAGGCAAATGAGTATGGAGGAACCTTATGTTTACGAAAATACACAGTCTATCCCTGCATGGAATCGATGCAATCCCGGTTATGGTCGAGGTCGATGTCGGGAACGGACTTCCGGGAATCAATATGGTCGGGTATCTTGCGGCGGAGGTTAAGGAGGCAAGGGAACGCGTCAGAGTTGCCCTGAGAAATGCAGGCTATCCCCTGCCCGCGAAAAAGGTTACGGTGAACCTGTCCCCGGCCGATCTCAGAAAGGAGGGGACGGCATATGATCTTGCGATGGCAATCGGTATTCTGTGCGGATTAGAGATGATACCGCAGGAGCTGGTTTCAGATTGTTGCTTTTTAGGAGAGCTTGGATTGGATGGACAGTTAAGACCACTTCCGGGAATACTGTCCTGCACGTATGCAGCAAGGGAAGAAGGCTTGAAGCGGATATTTGTTCCTATGGAGAATGGGCAGGAGGCTGCGATGGTTGAGGGAATCACGGTCTACGCATTTGCCGATCTGACTGAGGTGATTGAATTCTTCTTAGGCACGGAGCAAAAGGAGCCGGTGGAGCCGGAATTTCATGCCGAACCGACGGTACTTCGCGAGGATTTCGCGGACATACGAGGACAATGGCTCGGGAAGCGTGCGGCGATGATTGCGGCTGCGGGCGGACATAACCTTCTACTGATGGGGCCACCGGGTGCCGGTAAGACGATGCTTGCAAGGCGGATTCCCGGGATACTTCCTGCGCTTAGCTTTTCGGAAAGCATCGAGCTAACGAAGATTTACAGTGTTGCGGGACTTTTTAAGCCGGCGCAGGGACGGATTACGGAAAGACCCTTTCGAAGTCCGCATCATACGTGCAGTCCGCCCGGAATGGCAGGAGGCGGGGGTAGACTTCCGGTGCCGGGAGAGATTACGCTTGCAACGAACGGGGTGCTCTTTTTAGATGAGCTGCCGGAATTCAAAAGAGAATGTATCGAGGTGCTACGCCAGCCGCTTGAGGAGCATCGAATTGTCATCTCAAGGCTTTACGGTAATTACGAGCTGCCGGCTTCCTTTCTTTTGGTTGCGGCGATGAATCCATGTCCCTGTGGATATTATCCAGACAGAAACCGCTGCTCGTGTACGCCGGACAGAATTCGAAGATACCGTAATAAAATCAGCCAGGCAATCATGGACCGTATCGACCTTTGTGTGGAGCTTTCGGCAGTTCCCTTTGAGGATATTCGGGATAAAGGGAAGCGTAACACGAGTGCAGAGCTTCGCGAAGCGGTTGCGGCCTGCAGAACACTGCAAAGTAAGCGGTACGAATCGGAGGGGTGGCTTTTAAATGCACAGATTGCAGCCTCTTCGTTAGACAAATACTGCGTATTCACGGAGGCCGGTGCGCAAACGCTTTCAAAAAGCTTTCTTTCTAAAGGCTTCAGCGCGAGATTGTATGACCGTATCCGAAGGCTTTCAAGAACCATTGCGGATCTGGACGGAGCAGAGCTAATCGGTGAAGAGCATGTGAAAGAGGCCGTGATGTATCATGCCTTGGAAGGAGGCTTTCGAAGAAATTATGGCTGATTCGTATGACGCTTGGCTTACAGCTTCCGTAACGGTTTTAAAACATATAGAGCTTCTTTTAAAGCTTTTTGGAAGTGCGGAGGGTGTCTTCTTTGCGCCCAAAGATAAGATACAGGCGCTTTCGTTTCTTTCGGATACGGAGCGGGAGAAGCTTACTGCGAAGGATAGAGAAGAGACTAGGTGTAGTATATATGATTATATCTGCAAGAATGATATTTCAATGCTGAAAAGAGGGGAGAAGGGATACCCGAAACGATTTGACTGTTTACAGGATAAGCCCTATCTGATTTTTGTGCAGGGAAGACTTCCCGGGGAGGACCAGCCCGCAATCGCAATTGTCGGGTCGAGGCGGGCATCCGTATACGGGGAGAATTCTGCGGCGTATTTTTCGGAAGCACTCTCGAAAAGAGGGGTAAGCATCATAAGCGGACTTGCGATGGGAATTGACGGCGTCGCACATAAAAATGCGCTCGGAAATCCCGGCGGCACGCTTGGAATACTCGGCTCCGGAATCGGTAATCCGTATCCGAAGGAGAACTGGCAGCTTTACCGAAGCATGCGTGAATTAGGCGGAATATTGTCCGAATACGGGCCGCTTGTGCCGCCGCTTAAGCAACATTTTCCGCATCGAAACCGACTGATATCTGCTATGGCGGACGGTGTTTTGGTTATTGAGGCTTCGGAGAAGAGCGGTACGCTGATTACCGTTGACAGAGGGCTAGAACAGGGGAAGGAGATCTATGCTCTGCCCGGAAGAATCTCGGATCGAAACAGCTACGGGTGCAATAATCTGATTAAACAAGGCGCAAGACTTGTAACGGAACCGGAGGAGATTTTGGAGGATCTTTCGGCGATTTATCCGGGATTTTTCGCTAATTCGCAGGCTAGTTGCCAGTTGTCCTTTGATTTTTCTAACGACATTACACTGATGGATGAATTGTCAAAAAACTCAACGAATTGTGATTTTACTCTTGCAAGGGATGAGAAAGTAGTGTATAGTTTGTGTCGTTTGGACGAAAAACACTTTGATGTGCTGATGCTTGAAAGCGGCTTGTCCGTACCGAAGCTGTCGGCTGCCTTGTATTCTCTTGAGGCCAAAGGGCTCGTCCGACAGAGCATTCCGAGTCACTATGCAAGAGTTCGGGGGTAAGGAATGCAACCAAATACGATTCCTCTTTTTTAGAATCGGCATCGGAGGCATTATGGCAAAGAAACAGGAAGGTTCGGAATCTGTTAAGAAGACGAAGACCGCTAAGAAGAATCTGGTTATTATGGAGTCTCCCGCGAAAGCGAAGACCGTTAAGAAATATTTGGGCGCAAATTATGAGGTACTTGCCTCCGGAGGACACGTTCGTGATCTCCCGAAGAGTAGCCTCGGTATTGATGTGGATGGGGATTTTGAGCCGCATTATATTACGATTCGCGGAAAAGGTGATGTGCTTGCCGCATTGCGCCGTGAAGTGAAGAAGGCTGACAAAATCTATCTCGCAACCGACCCGGACCGTGAGGGTGAGGCGATTGCATGGCACCTGATGGAGGTGCTTAATCTGAATCCGAAGAAGACACTTCGTATCACCTTTAACGAGATTACGAAGCTTGCCGTGAAGTCTTCTTTGAAGAATGCACGCGATATCGATATGAATCTCGTTGACGCACAGCAGGCAAGAAGAGGACTCGACAGAATGGTTGGTTATGAAATCAGTCCGATTCTTTGGAACAAGGTGAAAAGAGGCCTTAGTGCCGGTCGTGTGCAGTCCGTTGCGCTTCGTATGATTTGCGATAAGGAAGCAGAGATTGCAGCATTTGTTCAGGAGGAATACTGGACACTTGCCGGTGATTTTTATATGGCGGGCGAGAAAAGACCGATTAAGGCAACCTATTTCGGTAAGGACAAGAAGGCAGAGCTTCATAACGAGGCGGAGACGAATCGTGTGCTTTCCGAGCTTACGAATGCTTCCTATACCGTAACCGAAATTAAGGAGGGTGAGCGCAAGAAGAAGGCGCCGCTTCCCTTTACAACCAGTACCTTGCAGCAGGAAGCCTCCAAGGTTCTTAACTACTCCACGCAGAAGACGATGCGTATCGCGCAGCAGCTCTACGAGGGTGTTGATGTTAAGGGGCAGGGTACGCTTGGTCTGATTACCTACCTTCGTACCGATTCCACGCGTATTTCCGAGGAAGCGGATGCCGCAGCCAAGCAGTATATCAAGTCGGAAATCGGTGAGGAATATGTCGGAGAGCAGAAGGAGCAGAAGAGCACCGGAAAGCGAATCCAGGATGCGCATGAGGCAATTCGTCCTTCCCACATCGAGCTCACCCCGGATATTCTGAAAAATGATCTTTCTAAGGAACAGCTTCGCTTGTATCAGCTGATCTGGAAGCGCTTTGTTGCAAGCAGAATGAAGGAATCCGTACATGCGACGACCTCTTTACGAATCGAGGGCAATGCACATGTATTTACAAGCTCCTTTTCGAGCGTTAAGTTTGACGGTTATGAGAAGGTATACAGCCTTTCCGATGACGAGGAGACCGCAAAGAAGCGTGTCGGCAAGCTCCCTGAGGTGGGAACCGTATTTACGTCTGCTTCCCTTGAGAGCGCACAGCATTTTACGCAGCCGCCGGCACACTATAACGAGGCAAGCCTTGTAAAGGCAATGGAGGAGACCGGTATCGGTCGTCCGAGTACCTATGCACCGACGATTACAACACTTCTCGGAAGACATTATGTTGCCAAGGAAGGCCGTTCTCTTTTCGTAACAGAGCTCGGCGAGGCAGTCAATACGTTAATGAAGACGGCATTTCCTTCTATCGTTGCTACCGACTTTACGGCGACGATGGAGACCCTTTTAGACGGCGTCGAGGAGGGGGATGTTGCCTGGAAGATGGTCGTAAGGAATTTCTATCCCGACCTTCATGAGGCAGTCGTTGCCGCACAGTCCACGCTTGAGAGCGTGAAGATTGTTGACGAGGTGAGCGATGTTGTCTGCGAGCTTTGCGGCAGAAAGATGGTTTATAAGTACGGTCCGCACGGCAAATTCCTTGCCTGCCCCGGCTTCCCGGAGTGTCGTAACACGAAGCAGATTGTAGAAAACACAGGAATTGCCTGCCCGAAGTGCGGCAAGGAGTTAATCATCCGCCGTACCAGAAGAGGCAAGAGATATTTTGGCTGTGAGAGCTATCCGGACTGTGATTTTATGTCCTGGCAGAGACCTGAGGAGCAGAGTGAGTCATGAGTGTGCAATTACTGGATAAAACAAGAAAGCTTCAGAAGCTTTTACATAATAACCGAAGCACCAATAAGGTCGTTTTTAATGATATCTGCAGTGTACTTTGCGATATTATGGCGTCAAATGTGCTTGTATTAAGCCGTAAGGGTAAGGTTCTCGGTGCCGGTAAGGTTGCTGGAATACCTTCACTCCCTGTACTTAACAGCGATACCGTGGGAAGTGTTATTGATGCACAGATTAACGAGCGATTGCTGAATATTCTTTCGACCAAGGAGAATCTGAATCTGCAGGTGCTCGGTGTTGAAGAGGATGCAGACAATCTGAACGCACTTGCGACACCGATTGACATTGCGGGCGACCGTAACGGAACGCTTTTTATGTATCGTACGGGCAAGTCCTATTCCATCGATGATATCATTCTTGCCGAGTATGCAACAACCGTTGTCGGCCTCGAAATTGTTCGCTCTAAGAATGAAGAGTCCGAAGCGTCGATTCGTTGCAGAAAGACTGCAGAGTCGGCATTTTCCGCACTTTCCGTGATGGAGGCGGAGGCAATCGGACATATATTCCGCGAGCTTGACGGCCTTGAGGGAATCCTTGTTACAAGCCGTGTCGCCGATAAGGCACACATCACCCGTTCCGTTATCGTGAATGCGCTTCGTAAGCTTGAAAGTGCCGGCGTAATCGAATCCAGATCGTCGGGAATGAAGGGTACCTTCATCAAAGTGCTGAATGAGAAGGTGTATGAAATGCTTCCGAAGGCGGAAGATTAATTTTCTGAAAAAATCTGTTGCATTTCATTGACTGTTATGATATATTAATTTAGTCTGAAAAATCACGCGTTTGGGTGTCTGACCGGTGCCGAAAGGTCGTCAGATGTACCGATGCGGAAGAACAAAACCACAAGGAGGTATATAACGATGAGCGTTATATCAATGAAGCAGTTGCTTGAGGCCGGCGTACATTTCGGTCACCAGACAAGAAGATGGAACCCTAAGATGGCTCCGTACATTTATACCGAGAGAAACGGTATCTACATTATCGACCTTCAGAAGTCCGTAGGTAAGGTTGATGAGGCTTACTACGCAATTAAGGAGATCGCTGCTAACGGCGGTAAGGTTCTTTTCGTAGGAACCAAGAAGCAGGCTCAGGATTCCGTTAAGGTTGAGGCTGAGCGTTGCGGTATGTACTATGTAAATGAGAGATGGCTCGGTGGTATGCTTACCAACTTCAAGACCATCCAGTCCCGTATTGCAAGACTTAAGGCTATTGAGACCATGGCTACCGACGGTACCTTCGATGTTCTTCCTAAGAAGGAAGTTATCGGCCTTAAGAAGGAGTGGGAGAAGCTTGAGAAGAACCTTGGCGGTATCAAGGAAATGAAGAAGATTCCGGATGCAATCTTCGTTGTTGATCCCAAGAAGGAGAGAATCTGTGTTCAGGAAGCTCATACCCTTGGTATTCCGTTGATTGGTATTGCTGATACCAACTGCGATCCCGATGAGCTTGATTATGTAATCCCCGGCAATGACGACGCTATCCGCGCTGTTAAGCTGATTGTTAATAAGATGGCTGACGCTGTTATCGAGGCTAATGAGGGTGAGCAGATGGTTGACACCGCAGAGGCTACCGAAGAGAGCGCTGACAACGAGTAATTGGAGGTATAGATAATATGGCTGAGATTACCGCTAGCATGGTTAAAGAGCTCCGTGAGAGTACCGGAGCCGGTATGATGGATTGTAAGAAGGCCCTTACCGCTACCAACGGTGACATGGACCAGGCAGTTACCTGGCTTCGTGAGAACGGTCTTGCAAAGGCTGCTAAGAAGGAAAGCAGAATTGCAGCTGAGGGTGTTTGCGCTTGCTTCATTTCCGAGGATATGAAGAACGGTGCTATCGTTGAGGTTAACTCCGAGACGGACTTCGTTGCTAAGAATGAGAAGTTCACCAGCTTTGTAGCAAAGGTTGCTAAGATGGCTGCTGAGACTGATGCAGCTTGCATCGATTGCTTCCTTGAGAAGCCCTGGTGCGAGGATGCTTCCGTTACTGTTAAGGAGGCTCTTGCTAGCCTTGTTGCAGTTATCGGTGAGAAGCTTTCCATTCGTCGTTTCGAGAAGATCACTACCGACGGTTTCGTTGTAGATTACATCCACAACGGCGGCAAGCTTGGTATTCTCGTTGAGATGAGCGGTGAGGCTACCGAGGCTAACATCGAGTGCGCTAAGAACGTAGCAATGCAGGTTTGTGCTATGAAGCCCGCATACGTAAGTCGTGAGAATGTTCCCGGAGATTTCATTGCTTCCGAGACTGAGATCATCACCAAGGAGGCTCTTAAGGAGAACGCTGAGAGCAACAAGCCGAAGCCGGAGAACATCGTTATCGAGCGTATCGTTCCGGGTCGTCTTGAGAAGGAGCTCAAGGAGATCTGCCTTGTAGATCAGGTATACGTTAAGGATCAGGATACTACCGTTGCAAAGTATGTTGCAAGTGTTTCTAAGGATCTTGCAGTTAAGAACTTCGTACGTTTCGAGACCGGTGAGGGTATGGAGAAGCGTGAAGAGAACTTCGCTGAAGAAGTAGCTAAGCAGATGGCTGGCAACTAATATTATATGAAAAGCAGGCAGCCCTGTCACAGTAAGGTGACAGGGCTGTTTTGTCGTTATAGGGATATGATAGCGAGTAACACTGTGGTGATTCTTGCTGTGTCGAAAGATTTTTGTGGGGATAAGGGAAGACCTTTGAATCCGGGTGATTTTGTACTTTGTTTGAACGGGGGAATTAATTGTTGAATTCTATGTCCCGGTATGGTAAAATTAATTGAGTTTTTAGAACAAACAGGAGGCATATATGGCAACATATAAGCGTATTCTTTTAAAGCTTTCCGGTGAGGCACTCGCCGGGGATCAGGGCTTTGGCTTTGATGAAGCGAATGTGATAAAGGTTGGTAAGCAGATTAAGGAGCTTGTCGACAAGGGTGTGCAGGTAGCAATCGTTATCGGTGGCGGTAATTTTATGAGAGGCCGTTCCTGCAAGAGTATTGATCGTACGAAGGCTGATTCTATCGGTATGCTTGCTACGGTTATGAACTGTATTTATGTTTCGGAGAATCTTCGGAATCTCGGACTTAAGACGCAGGTATTCACGCCATTTGTCTGCGGAACCTTTACCGAGCAGTTTTCTAAGGATAAGGCTGTTGCAGCAATGGAAGAAGGTAAGGTCGTATTCTGCGGCGGCGGTACGGGTCATCCGTATTTTTCGACCGACACGGGAACCGCACTTCGCGCAATCGAGCTTCAGTGTGACGCTATCGTGATGGCGAAGGCTGTTGATGGCATCTATGACAGCGACCCGGCTGTGAATAAGGATGCGAAGAAGTATGATTCCATTACCTACACAGAGATTCTTACAAAGCAGCTGAAGGCTGTGGATCTGACGGCTTCCGTACTCTGCATGGAGAATCATATGCCGATGATCCTGTTTGACCTGAATATTGAGAACAGCATCGTCCGGAATGTGCTTGAGGGCTGCACCGGTACGATTGTAACCAACGAATAAATGACAGTAAAGGAGTTTACAGCTATGAATGAGATTTTAAAGCCTTTTGAGAGCAAGATGAACAAGACCATGGACAACCTCCATGAGGAGTATGCCAATATCCGTGCAGGTCGTGCAAACCCGCACCTGCTTGACAAGCTTAAGGTAGATTACTACGGAATGCCTACCGGTCTTCAGCAGGTAGCCAACATTTCCGTTCCTGAGGCAAGAGTGATTATGATTCAGCCCTGGGAGTCCAAGATGATCCGCGAGATTGAGAAGGCGATTCTTGCCTCTGAGATTGGTATTACCCCCAGCAACGACGGTAAGGTAATTCGTCTTACCTTCCCTGAGCTTACCGAGGATCGTCGTAAGGAGCTTGCTAAGGACGTTAAGAAGAAGGGCGAGGAGGCCAAGGTTGCTATCCGTAACATCCGTCGTGATGCCAATGATGCCATCAAGAAGGCCGGCAAGGAGATGTCCGAGGACGAGGTAAAGAAGATGGAGACCGATGCACAGAAGATGACCGATAAGTTCATCGAAGAGATTGACAAGGTTTCCGCAGACAAAACGAAGGAAATCATGACCGTTTAATCGATTCTGACGAAGCATTTTCCGGGGCGTAGCAGATACGCCCCGATTTATCTACGGACGCTTTGGGAGGAATTATGGCGAAGGACAGTGCATACAAAATACCAAGGCACGTTGCAATCATTATGGACGGCAACGGTCGATGGGCGAAGAAGAGACTCTTACCGCGCAAGGCAGGCCATGTGCAGGGAAGCCGCGTTGCGGAGCAGATCTGTGAGGACGCCTTCGATCTCGGCATAGAGTATCTGACGATTTATGCCTTCTCCACGGAGAACTGGGCACGTCCGCAGGACGAGGTGGATGCTTTGATGGATCTGCTTCGGAAGTATATGAAGGACAGTATTGAGCGAAGCAGCAAGAACAATATGCGTGTTACCGTGATCGGTGACATCTCAAGGCTTGCCGAGGATCTGCAGGAAAGCATCCGGACGCTTGAGCGTGTTTCTGCGAACAATACAGGTCTGAAGTTTCAGGTTGCCATTAATTACGGTGGCAGAGACGAGATTCTTCGTGCCGTTCGTAAGCTAAGTACAAGGGTTGCAGCCGGAGAGCTTAGCCCTGAGGATATTACGGAGGAGGTTTTCTACAGCTATTTCGACACGGCCGGGATGCCTTATCCGGATCTGATGATTCGAACGAGCGGAGAGCTTCGCACGAGTAATTTCCTGCCGTGGCAGCTTGCTTACTCGGAGTTTTATTTTACCGATGTTTTGTGGCCGGATTTCAACAAGAAGGAATTGCAGAAGGCCATAGATTTTTATAACGGCAGAGATCGCCGCTTTGGTGGTGTCTGACAGGTTTAAGAAAGGGACCGTTTACGGTCGATGAGGTGTTTTTATGTTAAAGCGTACAATTAGCGGAGCAGCCTTGCTGGTACTCGCATTTATTGCATTTTATTTCGGCGGATATGTTCTGTTCGCTGTTACGCTTTTCATCTCGCTTCTTGGCATGTATGAGCTGTTTCGCGTGTTTCAGATTGAAAGAACACCGCAGGCACTGCTTGGTTATATCGGTACAATCGGCTATTATGTTGCACTTCTGTTTGAAGATGTGATCCGTTACACCTTCCCTTTTATGTGCGCCTTCGTTATGCTGCTTCTGATTTCGTATGTGCTTACCTTCCCGAAGGTTAAGGCGATTCAGGTTGCATGCGTACCCTTTGCGTTCATTTATGTGGCTGTATTGATGAGCTTTGTATACCGCATTCGTATCTTAGAGGGCGGTCAGTATTTTGTATGGGTTGTTCTGCTCGGCTCCTGGGGCAGTGATACCTTCGCATATCTTGCGGGCGTTACGATGGGAAAGCATAAGGCATTTCCCGTTCTTAGCCCGAAGAAGACGTGGGAGGGCTGTGCAGGCGGCGTGCTTGGTGCCATCCTTCTTGGCGGACTGTTCGGTTTTATCTTTGCCAATCGTCTGCCGGAGTTCGGAAGTGTTCCCGCCTTTGTGGTAGTTGGTCTTGTGTGCGGTGGTTCCGCGATTCTTTCTATGTTCGGTGACCTGACGGCTTCTGCAATCAAGCGTGATCATAATGTGAAGGATTACGGCAAGCTGATTCCCGGACACGGCGGCATTATGGACCGCTTCGACAGTGTGCTTTTCACCGCACCGACGGTGTATTTTCTGATTATTTTGTTTAAGCAGCTTATGTAGTGCTTCGTGAGGCAGGTTATGAAACATTTGGGAATATTCGGCTCTACGGGCTCGATCGGCACGCAGACGCTTGAAATCGTCAGGGATTTTCCGGAGGAGCTTTCGGTAGAAGTTCTTACGGCAAGGAAAAATGTAACGCTTTTAGAGAACCAGGTTCGTGAATTCCGTCCGAAGCTGGTTTGCTTATATGATGAGGCTGCTGCCGAAGATCTAAAGGTTCGCATTGCAGACCTTACAGGGGTACGTATTGTAACCGGAATGGATGGACTGCTTACGTGTGCAGCGTATGAGGGCTACGATACGATGGTTGCAGCAATGGTCGGCATGATCGGTATTCTGCCGACGATTCATGCAATTCGTGCGCATAAGACGATTGCGCTTGCCAATAAGGAGACACTTGTTACCGCAGGACATATTATTATGCCGATGCTTAAGGAATACGGTGTTTCTCTGTATCCTGTGGACAGCGAGCATTCCGCAATCTTTCAGTCACTTCAGGGACTACGTTACGAGGGTGGAGTGAGTGAAGGTCATCCCGCCATCCGTAAGATTCTGCTTACGGCCTCCGGCGGTCCGTTCCGCGGCAGAACGCTTTCGGAGATGCAGCATTATCAGGTGGAGGATGCACTTCGCCATCCGAACTGGTCGATGGGTCAGAAAATAACCATCGACTCAGCTACACTTGTCAACAAGGGCTTAGAGATGATGGAGGCAAGATGGCTTTTCGGCGTGGAGCCCGAGCAGATTGAGGTCTATGTACACCCGGAGAGCATTCTTCACAGTGCAGTGGAGTTTGTAGACGGTGCGGTCATCGGACAGATGGGAATGCCCGATATGAAGCTGCCGATTCAGTATGCTTTGTTTTATCCGGAGCGCAGACGCATGGTTACGAAACCGCTTGATCTCTTTACAATCGGTGCGCTGCATTTTGAGAAGCCGGATACTGTGAATTTCCCTGCATTTTCCCTTGCTTCTAAGGTTATGAAAGCCGGCGGAACGCTTCCGACGGTTTACAACGCAGCCAATGAATACGCAGTTGCCCGTTTCTTAAAGCGGGAGATCTGCTTTACGGCAATCGGTGAGCTTATTGAAAAGGCAGTAGCGAATCACCGAAATATTATAGCACCGACACTTGAGGAGGTGCTTATGGCCGAGCAGGAGACCTACGCGTTTCTGCAAGGCTGCGGCGATTAAGGAAAGGATTTAACGAATGGTTAAGCTTTTGGAAATTTTGATTGCGATTGTGATGGTCGGTATCGTTATTGCGGTACACGAGTTCGGACATTTTCTGGTCGCAAAGCTGAACGGCGTAACGGTTACGGAATTTGCGCTCGGTATGGGACCGAAGCTGATTTCTAAAAAATACAAGGGAACGGTTTATTGCATTAAACTGCTTCCTTTCGGCGGCTCCTGCCAGATGCTTGGCGAGGGCGAGGACTCGGATGAACAGGGCTCCTTCAGCACGAAGAATGTGTGGCAGCGTATCAGTATCGTGTTCGCAGGCCCGTTTTTCAACTTTATTCTGGCGTTCCTATTCTCGTTGATTATTATTTTTGCAATCGGTTATGACGAGCCCTTTGTTTTCGATGTAAGCCCTGAGATGGAAGCGTCTACCGGCCTTAAAAACGGTGATGTGATTACCTCGTATCAGGGGCATCGGATCAGAGTTGGTAGAGATCTTAGCATGTATGAGCTTCTCGACGGAATCGATGCAAGAGATATTACCATTACCTACCTTCGTGACGGGAAGGAATATAAGGTAACCTATGCGCCGGAGCATATTGCAAAATACTACATCGGCATCAGCTATTCCGTAGATAACGCTGCACCCGGCAAAGGCCCGATGGTCATCTCGAAGGTAGTAGCCGGTGGCGCTGCGGAGAAGGCCGGTATGCAGGAAAATGATGTGATTATCGCGATTAACGATGCGGTGGTTTCCGATGTCGACAGCTTTACGGCATATACGGACGCTCATCCTTTTAGCGATCAGGCAGTGAGAATCAAGGTGCGCAGGGGCGAGCAGGAGCTGGATCTTACGATGACGCCTCATTTTTCGGAATCCTACGGGCTTGGCTTCACCTATAATGATGTGTACAGAAGCCGTACAGGCTTTGTGAAGTCAATCGGTCACGGCTTCGGTGAGGTCGGTTACTGGATCAAGTCGGTTGTCAAGAGCCTTGCGTATATGTTAAAGGGTAAGGCAACCAGGGAAGATATCGGTGGACCTGTAAGAGTGGTCAGCGAGATGTCTAACGTGATGGAGACAAGCTACCGAAACGACGGTCTGTTCTATGCCTTTTTGAATCTGATTAACTGGGCAATTCTTCTCAGTGCTAACCTTGGCGTGATGAACCTGTTACCGATTCCTGCACTGGACGGCGGAAGACTTTTGATCTATATCATTGAGGTTATTCGCGGTAAGAAGATGAAGCCGGAGCATGAGGCAATCATTAATTTCGTCGGATTTGCGCTTCTGATGCTTCTGATGGTATTCATTTTGTTTAATGATCTGTCGATTGTTTTTAAGTAAGTGACATATTTGGGACTAGTCCTGTGAGATAATACAGGGGATGAATAAGCTATCCCCGAGAAATAGCCGGAAGGCTTAAGGAGTTTTAGATGTATCGGGAACATACAAGAACGGTTCAAATCGGAAACAAGGTCATCGGCGGCGGTAATCCCGTACTAATCCAGTCTATGTGCAATACGGATACGGAGGATGTTCAGGCAACGGTTGCACAGATCAGAAGACTGGAGGCAGCCGGCTGCGATATTATCCGTGTAGCCGTTCCCACGAAGGAGGCTGCGGAGGCGATTCGCGAGATTAAGGCCAATATCTCGATTCCGCTTGTTGCCGATATTCATTTCGATTATCGTCTTGCCATCGCTTCGATAGAGGCAGGCGCCGATAAGATCCGTATTAATCCCGGTAATATCGGAAGTCAAGATCGGATTCGTGCGGTGGTAGAGTGTGCGAAGGCGCATAAAACGGCGATTCGCGTCGGTGTAAACAGTGGCTCCCTGGAGCGCTCGATCATCGAAAAGTACGGTCATGTTACCGCAGAGGGAATCGTTGAAAGTGCACTCGATAAGGTGCGTATCCTTCAGGAATTGGACTTTCACGATATCGTAGTAAGTGTGAAATCCTCGGACGTTCTGATGTCAATCAGAGCACATGAGCTTCTTGCTGAGGCAACCGACTGTCCGCTTCATGTCGGCATCACAGAGGCAGGCTCGGTTTATACCGGCAATATTAAATCCGCTATCGGTATCGGCACCATTCTGTACGAGGGTATCGGCGATACGATTCGTGTGTCGCTTACGGATAGCCCCGAGGAGGAGATTCGCTCCGCGAAGCTGATTCTTCGTACCCTTGGTCTTAGAAAGAGCGGAATTGAGCTTGTATCGTGTCCTACCTGCGGCAGAACTAGAATTGATCTGATCGGTCTTGCAAAGGAAGCAGAGATGCTTCTTAGTGCATACGATCTGCCGATTAAGGTGGCGGTAATGGGCTGTGCGGTGAACGGTCCCGGAGAAGCACGCGAGGCAGATCTTGGAATCGCCGGCGGCGTGGGAGAGGGTCTTCTGTTTCGCAAGGGAGAGATTATTCGTAAGGTTCCGGAGGGCGAACTGCTTTCTGCCCTTAAGGCGGAACTTGATCAAATGACAAAGGAATGATTTCATGAGATTTACAGATGTATTTGAAGGAATCAGGCTTGATGCAAAGCTGCAGCATGCCTTTTCGGATTGTGAAGTGGACAGAGTTACTGCGCCTAAAAACGGCACGGATATTCTTGTTATGCTTTCTTCTGAGAATGCAATCGATCCCGCCTGTATTCCGCTTCTTGAAACGGAACTGCAGAAGCAGTTCTTTTTTGATTCCGGGCGAATCTGCCGCGTTCAGGTTACTTACCCGAGATATAAGGATGTTTCGCTTGAGGAGTGCTGGAACGAGCTGAAGTATACCGTTCTTTCGCATATTCGTGTGCGGGATCATTTTGATGCGGTTTTCATTGAGGACGCAGAGATCAGTGTTTCCGGAAACGATCTTACGGTAAGCCTTGCGGATTACCATGTTGCAAGAGCCAGAAAGCAGGATATTATCGATCAGCTGAGCAGTGCAGTGTTATCGCTTACCGGTAACCATTGCAATGTCTTTTTAGAGTATTCGGCGCAATATCGTAACGATGAGGATACGATTGAGGAGCCTGTTCTTACCATGCAGGAATTCCTTGCAAGAAATGAGGCGGCAAGGGCACGTGCGGAGATGAAGAACCGTGCCGGCAAGAAGCCGAAGGATCTTGAAAAGCCGAAACCGAAGGAAGAGCTAGTTAAGCCTGAAAGTAAAGAGGATAAGCCGAAGACAAGACATGCCGTACAGGCAGACCCGGACATCATCTACGGTAAGGCATTTCTGATTGATAACGTCTTTCAGATTCGTGATATCCAGGATGAAATCGGCGATGTCGTTGTGCAGGGACAGGTATGCTCTTATGAGGAGAGACAGCTTCGTTCCGGAGACCGTTATCTGATTATATTCACCCTGACGGATTTTACGGATACCATCAGTGTCAAATTCTTCGTAAAGGACGATATGATTGCAACGGTTCGTCCTGAGCTTCAGCCCGGCAAATTCCTGATGCTCAAAGGAATTGCGCAGTTTGACCGCTATGACCATGAGGTTGGCATCAGCAGTATTGCGGGCATACGTCGTTATAAGGATACCCGCATAAAGCGTAAGGATGTTTCCGAGCATAAACGTGTCGAGCTGCATGCCCATACGCAGATGAGCGATATGGATGCGGTCGTTGAAACGAAGAAGCTTGTGCAGACCGCTTTCGAGTGGGGACACCCGGCGATTGCCATTACCGACCACGGTGTCGTGCAGTCCTTTGTGGACGCGAGCCACGCAATCGATCCGAAGAAGTTTGCGGATGATCCGGAGAAGACCGCACGCTTTAAGAATTTCAAGATTATCTATGGTATGGAAGGCTATATTGTGGATGACGAGGGGGCCTTTAAGCCCGACGGAACGCCGCTCGATCCGGTAGAGGACCGTGACGCGGTGAAGGCGCTTCCGAGCTATCATATTATTCTTCTTGCCAAGAATGATATCGGCCGTGTGAACCTGTACCGTTTGGTATCCTGGTCGCATATCGATTATTTTCAGAGAAGACCGAAGATTCCGAAGAGTATCCTTAGAAAGTATCGCGAGGGGCTGATTATTGGCTCTGCCTGTGAGGCGGGAGAGCTGTTTCGTGCGATGCTTGACGAGAAATCCCCCGAGGAGCTTCGCAGAATCCGTGATTTTTACGATTATTACGAGGTGCAGCCAACCGGTAACAATGCCTTTTTGATCCGTGAGGACAAATACCCCGGCATCACGACCGAGAAGGATTTGCAGGAGCTTAATAAGCGAATTCTGCAGATGGCAGAGGACGACGGAAAGCTCTGCATCGCAACCTGTGACGTGCATTTTCTGAACCCTGAGGATGAAATATACCGCCGTATCATTATGGCCGGCAAGGGCTTCGCTGATGCCGATATGCAGCCGCCGCTTTATTTCAGAACGACGGAAGAGATGTTAGAGGAATTCAACTATCTGCCGCGTGCGAAGGCATACGAGATTGTTGTGGAGAATCCGAACAAAATCTGCGATATGATAGAGCGCATCAAGCCGGTTCGCCCGGACAAATGCCCGCCGGTCATTGAAAACTCCGACAAGGAGCTTCGTGACATGTGCTACAATACGGCCCGTTCGTGGTACGGCGACAACCTTCCCGTGCAGGTTTCTGCGCGTCTTGAGAAGGAGCTGAATTCCATTATTAAAAACGGCTTTGCGGTTATGTATATCATCGCACAGCGATTGGTAAAGCATTCGAATGAGGACGGATATATGGTAGGCTCCCGAGGCTCTGTCGGTTCGTCCTTCGTTGCGACGATGTCGGGAATTACGGAGGTTAATCCGCTTCCCGCACATTATTATTGCCTGAATTGCCATTTTTATGATTTTGACTCCGACCTTGTAAAGGAATACGAGCAGCGCTCCGGCTTTGATATGCCCGATAGAGTATGCCCGGTATGCGGGAAGCCGCTCAAAAAGGACGGTCAGAATATTCCTTTTGAGACCTTCCTTGGCTTTAAGGGCGACAAGGAGCCGGATATTGACTTGAACTTCTCGGGCGATAACCAGTCCGCAGCGCATGCGTATACGGAGGTTCTGTTCGGTAAAGGGCATACCTTCCGTGCAGGAACGGTTGCGACGGTTGCCGAGAATACCGCATTTGGTTATGCAAAGAATTATTATAACGACAAAGGACTTTCCAAAAGAACGGCGGAGATTAACCGTCTTGTGAAGGGCTGTGTCGGCGTTAAGCGCTCGACCGGACAGCACCCCGGCGGTATCGTTGTATTGCCGCATGGTGAGGAAATCTATTCCTTTACGCCCGTGCAGCGGCCGGCCAATGATATGACGACCACGACGGTTACAACGCATTTTGATTACCATTCCATCGACCATAATCTGTTGAAGCTTGATATTCTCGGACACGATGATCCGACGATGATTCGTTTCCTTGAGGACCTTACCGGCCTTGACGCAAGAGACATTCCGATGGATGACCAGAAGGTAGTATCTCTGTTCGCGTCAACGGAGGCACTCGGCATTACGCCCGAGGACCTTGACGGCTGTGACCTCGGAAGCCTTGGAATTCCGGAGCTTGGTACCGAATTTGTTATGCAGATGCTTCGCGATACGAAGCCGAAGAGCTTCTCGGATATGATTCGTATCTCGGGACTTTCTCACGGTACCGATGTATGGCTGAACAATACACAGACCTTGATTAATGACGGCAAATGTACGCTTGCGAACGCCATCTGTACCAGAGACGATATCATGACCTATCTGATTTCGATGGGCGTTGAGAACAGCCTTTCCTTCAAAATCATGGAGAGTGTCCGTAAGGGTAAGGGTCTGACACCCGAGATGGAAGCTGCCATGCTTGAGAAGAATGTTCCCGACTGGTATCTCTGGTCCTGTAAGCGAATCAAGTATATGTTCCCGAAGGCACATGCCTGTGCTTATGTTATGATGGCCTTCCGTATCGCGTATTGTAAGGTATATTATCCGCTTGCTTATTATGCAGCGTATTTTTCGATTCGAGCGAAGGCGTTCAGCTATGAGCTGATGTGTCTTGGAAAGCAGAAGCTGAACGACGGCTTAAAGCTTTATAAGCAGCGTGCTGCCTCGAATGACCCGGCGAAGAAGCTGTCCGATAAGGAAGAGAACCAGATGTATGTTATGCGTATCTGCCAGGAGATGTATGCCCGCGGACTGGAATTCTGGAAGATTGATATCTACCGTGCTAAGGCGACCAAGTTCCAGATTATCGACGGAAAGCTGATGCCTTCTCTTACCAGTATCGACGGACTCGGTGAGACGGCTGCTACGCAGATTGAAGCGGGAGCGAAGGGGGAACCGTTTCTTTCGAAGGAGGATATGATGGTTCGCTGTCATATCGGCAAATCCACGATTGAGCTTCTGGATTCCCTCGGCCTTCTTGAAGGACTTTCGGATACCAACCAGCTGAGCTTTACCGATCTTTTTGCGTAAAAAAAGGGCTTTCAAAATTTTTTTCAAAAAAGTTTAAAATAATGCTTGCATTTTTGATTAACATTTGGTATTATCACTTATGCAGCATATGGCTTGTTGGTCAAGCGGTCAAGACGCCGCCCTCTCACGGCGGAAACAGGGGTTCGATTCCCCTACAAGCTGCTATCAAAAACCGGGTTCATATGAATCCGGTTTTTTCTATAAATGCGACAGGAAAGAGGATAGTAATATGAAACGTTTTACCGCATTTCTTCTTCTGGTGAGCCTTTTGGTATTCAGCCTCGCCGGCTGCGGCGAAAAGAAGCCTTCGGAAGCACCGACGGTAACACCGAGTGAGGAGGCAACGCCCGAACTTACGGCGACACCTACACCGACGCCTACGGAGGCTCCTGTGGTGAATCCGCTTGACAGTATGACCTTAAAGGATCGTTATAAGGATGTCTTTAAGGTTGGTGTAGCACTTCCGAACAGCGTTATTTCGAATGCTTCTCAGATGGAGGTTGTTAAGGAGCAGTTTAACAGCATGACATTTGAGAACGAGATGAAGCCGGAAGCGTTACTTGACAGAGAGGCAACACAGAAGGGTTATCCCGATACCAAAACGGAGCCGATCCTTAAGTTCGGTGGAATTGAGAGGGGACTCAGATTTGCCGAAGAGAATGGCTTAGGCGTTCGCGGTCATACACTTTGCTGGTATTCCCAGACCCCTGCGTGGTTCTTTACGGTCGATTATCAGCCGAACAGTGCGCTTTGCTCAAAAGAGGTTATGATTGCCCGTCTTGAAAGCTATATCAAGCAGGTTATGACTTATTGCCAGACGAATCATCCGGGACTTATCTATGCCTGGGATGTTGTCAATGAAGCAGTTGATCCTGGAACCGGTGATGCAAACGGTATTCGTAAGGGAAAGAACCTTTGGTACGAAACGATCGGACCCGAGTTCATTCAGTACGCCTTTCGTTTTGCAAGAAAATATTCGGATGGCACCGCCGATCTGTATTATAATGATTATGGCTGTGCAAATAAGAGAACGATTATCGTGAAGGTACTCGCGCCGATTCTTGCGGAGGGTAATATCGACGGTATCGGAATGCAGAGCCATCTGAGCACCGGCGACAATATTCAGAACACCATCTACAAGACTGCGAAGTATTTTGCGTCCGAGGGCTATAAGGTACAGATTACCGAGCTTGACATCGGTGTGAAGACACTGAATGAGGATACCGAGCTGATTCAGGCTATGAAATACAAGCTTCTGTTCCAGTTTATGGAGCAGGCGAAGCTGAACGGAGAGATTGATATCGACAGCGTAACCGTATGGGGACTGTACGATACGATTTCCTGGAGAAGCAAGGAGCATCCGCTTATGTATCAGACCTTTAAGCTGAATCGTAAGATGGCCTGGTACGGTGCGATGCAGGATCCTGAGATCAAAGCATTTGAATGGTAAATAAAGTTATTTTATCGGAGGATAAATTACAATGAAAGCATATGGTGTTAACGAACTGAGAAAGATGTATCTGGATTTCTTTGAATCCAAGGAGCATCTTCGGATGAACAGCTTTTCTCTTGTTCCGAAGAATGATAAGAGCCTTCTTCTGATCAACGCAGGTATGGCTCCTCTTAAGCCTTATTTTACGGGCCTTGAGGTTCCGCCGAAGAAGCGTGTGACTACCTGCCAGAAGTGTGTTCGTACCGGTGATATCGATAATGTCGGCAAGACCGCAAGACATCTTACCTTCTTTGAGATGCTTGGAAACTTCTCCTTTGGAGATTATTTCAAGCATGAAGCAATTGCCTGGAGCTGGGAGTTTCTGACTGAGGTTGTCGGAATGGATCCCGAGCGTCTCTATCCGTCTATTTACGGCGAGGACGACGAGGCATATGACATCTGGACGAAGGAAATCGGCGTACCGGCTGAGAAGATCACCCGTTTCTATCGTGATCCCGTTACCGGTGAGTGCGATAACTTCTGGGAGCACGGCGCAGGTCCCTGCGGCCCCTGTTCCGAGATTTATTATGACCGTGGCATCAAGTACGGCTGCGGAAAGCCTGATTGTAAGGTCGGCTGTGACTGCGATCGTTTCATGGAGGTATGGAACAACGTATTTACCCAGTTCGACGGTGACGGTAAGGGCGGTTATACCGAGCTTGCCAATAAGAATATTGATACCGGTATGGGTCTTGAGCGTCTTGCGGTTGTTGTGCAGGATGTCGATTCCGTATTTGACATTGATACCATGTTCGCAATTCGTAACCGTATCTGCGAGCTTTCCGGTGCAGAGTATCAAAAGGACGAGGATAAGGATGTATCCATCCGTCTGATTACCGACCATATTCGTAGCTCAACCTTCCTGATTTCCGACGGCGTTATGCCTTCTAACGAGGGAAGAGGCTATGTACTGAGAAGAATTATCCGTCGTGCCGCAAGACACGGCCGTAAGCTTGGTATCCAGGGGCTTTTCATGGCTGAGCTTGCTAAGACCGTTATTGCGAACTCGAAGGACGGTTATCCGGAGCTTGAGGAGAAGAAGGAGTTCATTCTTACGAACCTCACGAAGGAAGAGGAAGCTTTCAATAAGACAATCGATAAGGGCCTTTCCATTCTTGCTTCCATGGAAGAGGATATGAAGGCACAGGGCAAGAGCGTTCTTGACGGCAGTGATGCATTCAAGCTTTATGATACCTACGGCTTCCCGATTGACCTTACCCTTGAGATTCTTGAGGAGAAGGGCTATCAGGTTGACAAGGCCGGCTTTGATAAGGCAATGCAGGTACAGAAGGAAACCGCTCGTAAGGCACGTAAGGTGACTACTTACATGGGTGCGGATGCTTCCGTATTCGACTTCTATACAACGCCTACCGTATTCACCGGATATGATAAGCTTACGGATGAGGCTGTGATTAAGGTTATTTCCTGCGATACCGAAACGCAGCAGGGCATTGCTTCCGAAATCGTTGATTTCCTCGGTGAAGAGCAGAACGGTACCATCATTGCGGACAACACGCCTTTCTATGCGACCATGGGTGGTCAGCAAAGCGATAAGGGTGTGATTGTTACCGCTGACGGTGAATTTGTTGTTCAGAACGTTGAGAAGCTTGTCGGCAACAAATATGCACATCACGGTGTTGTAAGAAACGGTATCATTAAGACCGGAAGCGTCGGAACATTTTCCGTTGATGCTGCATTGAGAAGCGCAACCTGCAAGAACCACAGTGCAACACACCTTCTTCAGAAGGCACTTCGTGAGGTACTCGGTGCGCATGTTGAGCAGAAGGGCTCCTATCAGGACGATGAGAGAACACGTTTCGACTTCAGCCATTTTCAGGCATTGACTGCTGAGGAGCTTCGTAAGGTTGAGGCAATCGTTAATCAGGAGATTGAGAACAGTCTTCCCGTTGTAACGGATGTTATGGATATCGAGTCCGCGAAGAAGAGCGGCGCTATGGCTTTGTTCGACGAGAAATACGGTGATTCCGTTCGTGTTGTCAGCATGGGCGACTTCTCCAAGGAGCTTTGCGGTGGTACGCATGTTAAGAACACAAGCGAGATCGGTTCCTTCAAGATTCTTTCGGAGAACGGTACCTCCGCAGGTGTACGTCGTATTGAGGCAATTACCGCACAGAATGTAACTGCTTACTATAGAAACCTTGAAACAGAGCTTAACAATGCAGCTAAGGCAGCAAAATGCACGCCTGATGCACTTGCGGCAAAGGTTGCTTCCCTTCTTGAGGAGATCAAGAGCCTGAATTCCGAGGTAGAGAAATACAAGGCTAAGCTTGCAAATAACTCCGTAGGCGATATTCTTAACACGGTGGAAGAAGTAAACGGCATTAAGGTTCTTGCTGCGAAGCTTCCGGATGCCGATATGAACAGCCTTCGTAATCTTGGTGACCAGATGAAGGAGAAGCTTGGAGACACTGTAATCGTTCTTGCTTCCGCAGTCGATGGTAAGGTAAGCCTTCTTGCAATGGCAACCGACAGTGCAATCGCTAAGGGTGCACATGCCGGTAACCTCATCAAGGAGTGCGCTGTGCTTGTAGGCGGTGGCGGCGGTGGTCGCCCGAATATGGCGCAGGCCGGCGGTAAGAATCCCGCAGGAATCGATGCTTGTATCGCAAAGGCTAAGGAGACTGCAAAGAGTCAGCTTTCCTAAGGCTTTTTGGAAGTCGGTTCGCATTTTACGAAAAATACCACTATTTTTCAAAAAAAGATTGACATATTGCTTAAGTATGATAAAATAAATTTTGTGCTATTATAGCCCAAAACCGTTAACGGATTGATCCGGCGGTAGGGAGGTAGGTGAGAACAAATGTCAAGTGTTATCGTAAAGGAGAACGAATCTTTGGATTCCGCACTTCGCCGTTTCAAGAGAAACTGTGCTAAGGCTGGCATTCAGCAGGAGATTCGTAAGAGAGAGCATTACGAGAAGCCGAGCGTAAAGCGTAAGAAGAAGTCCGAAGCTGCTCGTAAGAGAAAGTTCAAATAATGAATTTCATGGAAGACTCGAAGTTGATTCGGGTCTTCTTTTTTTCTTTATTATTTGCGGCATATATGGTATAATAGATTATGTATGTTTATATGCTGGGTTTCTAGGTATTTTTTTGGAGGTTTATGCGGAATGATTGAAGTTCTGTCCAATATATCATTGTCCTGTCAGAAGAGCATTTTTGGGGAGTATGATGCGTACGCAAAGATTCTGGAGAGATCTTTACATGTTACGCTTCTGACACGTGAAGACGAGATTCGTATCGTCGGCGAAGATGCGATGGTTGCAAGAGCGAAGAAGACGCTTGAGACCCTGATCGGTCTTTCTAAGCGCGGCACTGCGATTACCGAGCAGCAGGTGAATTATACGATTTCTCTTTCCATGGAGGATAAGCAGGGAGCTGTCCTTGAGATTGATTCTGACCTGATCTGTCATACGATTACCGGAAAGCCGATTAAGCCGAAGACGGTCGGACAGAAGAAATATGTCGACAATATTCGCAATAAGATGATTGTGTTCGGCTACGGTCCTGCGGGAACCGGTAAGACATATCTTGCGATGGCGATGGCAGTAACGGCATTTAAGAATGACGAGGTAAACCGAATCATCCTTACAAGACCTGCAATCGAGGCGGGAGAGAAGCTTGGTTTCCTTCCGGGTGATCTGCAGAGTAAGGTCGATCCTTATCTGAGACCGCTTTATGATGCACTCTATCAGATTATGGGCGCAGAGGCTTTTCAGAAGAATATGGAGAAGGGGCTCATCGAGGTTGCGCCGCTTGCATATATGCGAGGACGTACGCTTGATAATGCATTTATCATTCTGGATGAGGCACAGAATACGACGCCTGCACAGATGAAGATGTTTTTGACACGTATCGGCTTTGGCTCTAAGGTCGTAATCACCGGTGATATGACGCAGAAGGACCTTCCGGCCGGCGAAATCTCAGGTCTTGATGTGGCAAGCCGTGTGCTTTCTAATATCGAGGAAATCGGCTTTTGCGAGCTGACTAGTGCCGATGTTGTAAGACATCCGCTTGTACAGAAGATTGTACAGGCCTACGAGGCGTATGAATCAAAGAAGAATAAGAGTAATGCCCCAAAAGACGGCGAGAAGAAGCGCCCGGGGATTCGTGAGGTTCGTTATGAGCATAAGCATTGAGAAGGAAATGGAGCGAGCATATCCATTTTCTGTTGAGGAGACAATCGAAAAGGTGATTACAGAGGCACTGGATTATGTGGAATGTCCGTATGAGTGCTGCGTCAATGTGCTTCTTACGGACGATGAGAGCATTCATGAGATGAATCGTGAGTATCGGGATACTGACCGCGCGACGGATGTTCTGTCCTTTCCGATGCTTTCCTATGAGACGCCTGCGGATTTTGATTTTGTCGAGGAGGATCCGGAGGCGTATGCAGACCCGGAGAGCGGCGAGCTGGTGCTTGGCGATATCGTGATTTCGCTTGATCGTATGGAGGCACAGGCTAAGGAATACGGCCACTCCGTTCGCAGAGAGCTTGCCTTTTTGGTGGCGCACAGCATGCTTCATCTGTGTGGCTACGATCACATGGTTGATGAGGAAAGACTTATCATGGAGCAGAAACAAGAGGAGATTTTGGCGCGACTCGGGATTACCCGGGAAGCCGAGTAGGTATATGAGCGAAGAAACAAGAAATAAAACAACCAACAGCGTCCTTCTGCAGGGAAGTATTCTTGCCGGTGCGTCCTTACTGGTTCGTATTATCGGACTGGTATATCGGATTCCGCTGACAAGAATTATCGGCGACGATGCAATGGGCTATTATTCGACGGCCTTCGAGTTTTATAATCTCGCCCTTCTTTTAAGCTCCTACAGCCTTCCGCTTGCGGTATCAAAGCTCGTGTCCGCAAGGCAGATTCAGGAGCGCTACAAGGATGCAAGACGTGTTTTCATCGTTGCACTGACATTTGGCTTCGTGGTCGGTTCGATAGCATCGCTTCTTGTGTATTTCGGCGCGGATCTGTACGGACAGTTCAACCATACACCGCTTGTGGCGATACCGCTTCGTGTACTGGCCCCGACCATCTTCGTATTTTCCGTTATGGGCGTCGTCAGAGGATATTTCCAGGGCTACAACAATATGTTGCCGACCGCCCTGTCACAGGTTGTTGAGCAGATTGTCAACGCAGTTGTCAGTGTCGGCGCGGCAATATGGATGATGAACAAATACGCCGGAACTCCCGAGCAGAGTGCATACGGCGCAGCCGGCGGAACACTCGGTACCTTCCTCGGCGCTTGTGCCGCGGCGGTAACGCTTTTTATCCTTCTTCTGTTCAGAAAGAAGCATCCCGTAGAGGGTGCCAAGGAAACGGCTTCGGAGAATTACCGATATATCCTTTGGATGCTGATTATCACCGTCATTCCTGTTGTTATCAGCCAGACAGTCTACCAGCTGTCCGGTACGATTGATGTTACGATATTCCATCGAACGCTTGATGCAAAGCATATTGCTGAGGAAACCCGCAATACATGGTGGGGAATCTATTCCGCAAAATATAAGCTGTTAACCAATGTACCGGTTGCAATCGCATCCGCTATGGGAACGGCAATCGTTCCGAGTCTTGTTGCGGAACGTGTAAGAGGACATGCCGACAGGATCAATCAGAAGGTTGCTTCTGCAATCAAGTTTAATATGATTATCGCATTTCCCTGTGCCTTCGGACTGATTGCACTCGGCGGACCGATTCTTCAGATGTTATACGGCGACACCCGTGCGCTTGGTGCTAAGATGATGGCTGTCGGCGGAATTGCCGTTGTATTCTTTGCTTTGTCGACCGTAACGAATGGTGTTCTGCAGGGAATCAATCATATGTTTGTGCCGGTATGGCACTCCCTTCTGGCACTTGTTATTCATTGCGTAGCTCTTTTTATGCTTCTTCGCAATACGGATATCGGAGCGATAGGCCTCGTTGTCTGCAATGTACTTTTTGCCTTGGTTGTCTGTATATTAAACGGATTAAGCATCAGACGTTATCTTCATTACAGACAGGAATGGAAGACGGTTTTCGTGATTCCGTTCATCGCCTCCGCATTGATGGGAGCGGTTGCATACGGTGGTTATCGCGTTCTTTATAAGCTTTTAGCAGGACTGATTCCCGGACATGTGACGCTTACGAATCTGGTAGCCTGTGTTTCGATGATCGGGCTTTCCGTAATCGTATATTTCGTGCTTCTGATTGCGATGAAGGGCGTATCTCAGGCAGAGATCCGTGAGATGCCGAAGGGACGTGTGCTTCTCAGATTTTTGATTAAGCTTCATCTTATGAAGGCAGAGTAATAGGAGCGTTTTTATGAATAGAGTTGTGGTTGTCGGAGGCGGTGTATCCGGCATGACGGCAGCGATTGCCGCAAGGGACGAGGGTGCGGAGGTTGTTCTTTTAGAGCATAATGACCGTCTCGGAAAGAAATTGAATGCAACCGGCAATGGCCGTTGTAATCTTGGCAATGCTGTTTTGACAAAGGAGTGCTACCGAGGCGGTGAGGCAGGCTTTGTGGACGCGGTTTTTGCGAAGGTATCACCGGAGGAAACCAGAGCCTGGCTTTCGGAAAAGGGACTCCTTTTGAAGGATAAGCGCGGCTATTTCTATCCGCATTCCGAGCAGGCGGCATCGGTTGTAACCTTCTTCGCAGCAAGACTTCATGCAGCAGGCGTACAGGTACACTGTTCGGCAGAGGTTACCAAAATCAAATACGAAAAGAAGCTTTTTCACATATCCTATCGAAACCTTTTGAAGGAAACGAATGAGGTCATTACCGCAGATCGATTGATTCTTGCGACCGGCGGACTTGCCGGACAGAATCTTGGCGCGAGTCCTTTCGGGTATGAAACGGCGAAATCCTTCGGGCACCTGATTACGCCTTTGTTTCCGGCGCTGGTGCAGTTGGTCGGCAGAGATAAGCATCTTAAGACCTTATCGGGCGTTCGAACCGATGCGCGAGTTACACTTACAACCGTTACGGACGGCAATGCTTCGAAGCATACGGAGGACGGTGAGGTTCTGTTCACGGATTACGGCATCAGCGGAATTGCCGTGATGCAATTAAGCCGCTATGCGGGAGATAGTCTGAGACAGGGCGGAACGGCGACGGTTTCTCTTGATTTCTTCCCGGATTATACCGAGAAGGAGCTGCAGGAGCTTTTAAAGAGCAGACTCGGTGTTTGCGAAACACTTACCGCAGAGGATGCACTCAGCGGAATGCTTCCGAAGAAGCTTATGTATGTGGTGCTTTTACGTAGCGGAATCGCTGCGGATACCATGTACGGAACTCTTTTTGAGAATGATATTCGCGCCCTTTGTCGCAGTATGAAGGCATTCAGTCTTCCTATTATGCAGACAAAGGATTATTCCATGGCACAAGTTACCGCAGGCGGTGTTGCGTTGTCGGGAATTGATCCTGAGACATTAGAATCCAAGCTGAAAAAAGGCTTATATATCACCGGAGAGCTTTTAGATGTTGACGGAACCTGCGGCGGATATAATATACAGTTTGCGCTCTCAACCGGTCTGATTGCCGGAAGAGCGGCGTCGAATTAAGATTTGAGGTTACTATGATTAAGCTTTCTCAGATTCATGTGCCGGTAAAGCATACAAGGGACGATGTTCTGGCCGCGGCCGCAAAGCAATTACGGCTTCCTGTTTCTAGTATTCGGGAGCTTGTGATTATTAAAAAATCCATCGATGCCCGCAGAAAATCCGAAATCGGTTATTCCTACAGCGCCGCAGTTTCCGTGATGGATGAGGCACGTCTTTTAAAAAAAGGCTTTGAGGCTTATCAGGAGAAGAATTACAGCTATCAGATTCTTGGTAAAGCGGTGCTTTCGCATCGGCCGGTTGTTGTCGGTTCGGGACCTGCGGGACTTTTTTGCGCATACCTTCTTGCAAAGGAAGGATATCGGCCAATTCTTTTAGAGCGCGGCGGTGCGATGGAGGAGCGGATTACCGCAGTCGATTCGTTTCATGAGGGCGGCGCTTTGCAGCCTGAGAACAATGTGCAGTTTGGTGAAGGCGGCGCGGGAACATTTTCCGACGGTAAGCTGAATACGCTCATTAAGGATAAGGACGGCAAAGGACGATTTGTCCTTAGCACCTTCGTGAAATTCGGAGCACCGGAGGAAATCCTTTATCTGAATAAGCCGCACATCGGAACGGATATCTTACGAACGGTTATCGTTAATATGCGGGAAGAGCTTTTGCGACTTGGAGCAGAGGTTCGGTTTCACACCTGCGTGGAGAGACTTGTTTCCGACCAAGGAGCGCTTACCGGCGTTATGTTACGTGGCGGCGAGATTATTCCTGCCGAGGTATGTGTACTCGCTATCGGGCATAGCTCGAGAGATACAATAGAAAACCTGTATGAGCAGGGCATTGCGATGGAGCCGAAGGCTTATGCGGTCGGTGTGCGGATTCAGCATACGAGAGAATGGGTGAATCATTGTCAGTACGGTGAGGCTTCTAAGCTGTTACCGACGGCCGATTATAAGCTGACGCATACCTGCAGGGACGGACGCGGGGTATATTCCTTCTGTATGTGTCCGGGCGGATATGTGGTTAATGCATCCTCAGAGGCGGGAAGACTAGCCATCAACGGTATGAGCAATCACAAAAGAGATGCGGCCAATTCGAATGCTGCGCTTGTGGTTACCGTTACGCCGGATGATTATCAGGCTCTGACCGGGGATCACTCGGTGCTTAGCGGTATGAGCTATCAAAGAAGCCTTGAGGAGGCAGCGTACCGTGCCTGTGGCGGTAAGATTCCGACACAGCGCCTTGCGGATTTTTTGAATAATGTGCCGAGTACGGAATGCGGAAGCATTAAGCCATGCACGAAGGGTGCGGTTTCTTATACGAATCTTCGGGAGTATCTGCCGGAGACGATTACGAACGCCTTACTGGAAGGCATTGAGGCATTTGACCGTATGATGCCGGGCTTTTCAAACGAGGATGCACTGCTTTCCATGATTGAATCGAGAACCTCCTCACCGGTGAGATTACCGCGTGATGAGAGTATGCAGTCTGTGACGCTTCGGGGGTTATATCCCTGCGGTGAGGGAGCAGGTTATGCCGGCGGCATTACCTCTGCTGCGATGGACGGCATCAGAGTATTTGAAGCAATTATCAGTAAATATAAAGAATAACACGGAGGCCTTTTATGGACCGTATAGAACTATTGAAGAACAAGAAAAGAATTGTCGTTAAGGTTGGTTCCTCTACCCTGACGCATGCCGAGACGGGCGATATGAATCTTGAGAAGATGGAGCGCCTGGTACGCATTCTTGCCGATTGGAGCAACGCAGGGAAGGAGGTCGTACTGGTTTCCTCCGGTGCAATCGCAGTCGGCAGAAAGACGATGAATATTACAAACAGACCGAAGGAGCAGGATGTGAAGCAGGCCTGCGCCGCAATCGGTCAGTGCCGCCTTATGATGGTATATCAGAAGCTTTTCGCAGAATATAACAAGGTTCCCGCCCAGGTTCTGATTACGAAGATGACGATGACGAACGATACGATGCGGGACAATGCGAAGAATACCTTCAGGAAGCTTCTTGAGATGGGTGTTATTCCGGTTGTAAACGAGAACGATACCGTAGCGACCGATGAGATTGAGTTCGGTGATAACGACACCCTTTCTGCTTTGGTTGCTGCACTGATCGGCGCCGATATGCTGATCCTTCTTTCCGATATCGATGGTCTTTATACGGACGATCCGAAGAATAACCCGAAGGCAGAGTTTATTGAGCAGATTGATTATATTACCGACGACCTTGAGAGTATTGCAAAGGGTGCCGGTTCGGATGTCGGTACCGGCGGTATGTCAACGAAAATCATTGCTGCCCGCATCGCCAACGATGCCGGTGCGGATATGGTAATCACGAACGGCGCCGATATGAGCAATCTTCGCAGAGTGATGAACGGGGAGAATGTGGGAACACTGTTTTTAGCGCATAAGAACGAGTATTTTCATCTGATCGATTATTTGAATAAGGAGCACTAACGATGTTAGAGGACAAAATCAAGCGTATCAACGAGCTTTATCATAAATCCGTGAAGGAAGGGCTTACCGAGGAGGAGAAGGCAGAGCAGCAGAGCCTTCGTAAGGAGTATGTTGCCGCAATTCGTGCGGATCTGCGTTCCTCGTTAGAGAATATTTCTCTTGTGAATCCAGATGGCTCGATTACGGATGTAAAGGATCTGAAGAAGCATTAGGAATTAAAGAAGCAGAGGTCTCTCATAGGATGACGAAGAAGGAAATCAGGGCCGAGATGAAGAAACGGCGCGCTGCGCTTTCAGACGAAGAGGTTATAAGGCTCGGGGACAGAATCTCAAGGCGGATTCTTGAAACCGACCGATATGCGTCCGCAGACGTGATACTAAGCTATTATGCGGTAGCGGGCGAGGTATCGCTTGCGCTGCTTCATAAAAAGGCACTAGAGGATGGGAAGCGTGTTGCATTTCCCGTATGTCTGCCCGGGAACCGTATGGAATTTCGATATATCGAAGAGGGCATGAAGCTTACGGACAATGCTTACCATATTCCGGAACCGATCAGCGGAGAGAAGGTATGTCCGAAGTCGGGGATGCTTTTAATCGTGCCGGGTGTTTCCTTTGACGAGGAATGCAACAGAATCGGTTACGGCGGAGGCTTTTACGACCGCTTCATGGCGGAGTACCCAGAGCTTTCCGGTGTGATGCCCGCATATGAGTTTCAGAAGGCGGAGTCGATACCGGCTGAGGCGACAGATATAAGAGTTTCGCTTGTTGTTACGGAGGAACGAACCTACTGTAACACAGGCATTGAAAGAAAGACGCAGAATGAATAAGGCGGCAGGAAATTACTGCCTTGGGAGGTACACAGATGAATCTGATGATTATGGGCAAGGAAGCAAAGCTTGCTTCGGAGATACTTGCAATTACGGAAACATCCAGGAAAAATGAGACGCTTTGCCATACGGCAGAGCTTCTGGAACGGGAATTCGAGTCGGTGCTTGCGGCCAATGCAATCGATGTGGCCAATGCAGAGCAGAAGGGCGTTAGCCCTGCGATGGTTGACCGTCTTCGTCTCGATCAGAAGCGGGTTTATGCTATGGCGAACGGACTTCGCTCCGTTGCGAAGCTTCCGGACCCGGTCGGAGAGGTGCTTGAGGAGTTTACCCGTCCGAACGGCATTGCGATTTCGAAGGTTCGTGTACCATTTGGCGTTATCGGCATCATTTATGAATCCCGTCCGAACGTGACGGCCGATGCGTTCGGTCTTTGCTTTAAGACCGGAAACGCTGTGATTCTTCGCGGCGGTTCGGATGCAATTCATTCCAATACAAGAATTGCTGAGCTTCTTCGTCAGGGCGTCAGAGAGTGCGGCCTTCCGGAGAACAGCATCAGCCTGATTACCGATACGAGCAGAGAAACAGTCAACGAGTTTATGAGACTGAATCGCTTCGTTGATGTTCTGATTCCGAGAGGCGGTGCAGGACTGATTCAGAACGTGATTGAAAACAGTCTGATTCCCGTAATTGAAACTGGTACCGGAAACTGCCATGTATATGTGGACGAGAGCGCAGATTTTGATATGGCACTTAAGATTATTTTGAATGCCAAGACGCAGCGTATGGGCGTATGCAATGCGTGCGAGAGTCTTGTTATTCATGAAAAGATTGCAGAAAGCTTCCTTCCGAAGCTGTACGAGATGCTTTCCGAGAAGAATGTGGTCATGCGTGCTGATGAAGAGGCAAGAGGCTATGTGCCTGCGATGGAGGCAGCAACCGAGGAGGATTTCGCGAAGGAATATCTCGGCAGTCTCATCAGTATCAAAACCGTTTCGTCCGTCAGTGAGGCAATTCAGCATATCAATCATTATCATACAAGGCATTCCGATGCGATTGTGACGAATGATGCGGCAAATGCCGAGCAGTTTCTGAAGCAGATTGACAGTGCCTGTGTATATGTGAATGCTTCGACGAGATTTACCGATGGCGAGGAGTTCGGCTTTGGCGCCGAAATCGGTATCAGCACACAGAAGCTGCATGCGAGAGGACCGATGGGGCTTAGGGAGCTTACATCCTATAAGTATCTGATAAGAGGCGAGGGACAGGTTCGCGGTTAGAAGAGGATTATGATGAAGGATGAAAGAAAGCTACAATCGACGGAAGATTTTCCGATTGAGGAGCCAGCGCGCCAGTATGCCTTTATGGACAGACTTAAGGCTTCGCTTTCAGTGCGTAAGCTTGCGGAGAATCGTGAATTTACCATGCATGTCGAGACATTTGGCTGCCAGATGAATGCAAAGGATTCCGAGAAGCTTGCGGGAATTCTGTCCTATATCGGTTATGTGCAGACGGATTCCGAGGACGCGGATATCGTTGTTTATAACACCTGCACGGTTCGTGAGAATGCCAATACAAGAGTTTATGGGCGCATCGGCAATCTCGGGCGCTTAAAGAAGAAGCATCCGGGCATGAAGATCGTTCTGTGCGGCTGTATGATGCAGGAAGAGCATGTCATTGAGAAGATCAAAAAGAGCTATCGGTTCGTTGATGTCATCTTCGGTACGCATAATATTTATATGCTTGCGGAGCTTTTGTATCGGTCAGAGACGGAAGCGGGCAGAGTGATTGATATTCAGTCCGAGGCTACAAGGATTGTAGAGGATCTGCCGAGTGTACAGAAGTACGATTTCAAGGCTGGCGTTAATATTATGTACGGCTGCAATAATTTCTGCAGCTACTGTATCGTGCCGTATGTGCGTGGAAGAGAGCGCTCGAGACGTCCTGTTGATATCATTCGTGAGACGGAAGCACTTGTTGCGAACGGTGTGAAGGAGGTTATGCTTCTTGGACAGAATGTAAATTCCTACGGAAAGACATTGGAACCTGCGGTAAGCTTTACAGAACTGATTCATGAGGTAAGCCTTGTAAAGGGACTCGAAAGAATTCGTTTCATGACACCGCACCCGAAGGATCTTTCCGAAGCTTTGATTGAAGAGATTGCGGCCAATCCGAAGATCTGTAAGCATGTGCATCTGCCGTTACAGTCCGGAAGTGATAGGCTTTTGAAGCGGATGAACAGACATTATACGAAGGCACAGTATCTTTCTTTGGTGGATAAGATTAAAGAGGTGATGCCCGGGGCAGCAATAACGACCGATATTATTATCGGTTTTCCGGGTGAGACCGAAGAGGATTTTGCCGATACGCTTGATGTGGTTAGACGTGCCGGTTTTATGAGCGCATTTACCTTCATCTATTCCAAACGTTCCGGAACGCCTGCAGCTGAGATGGACGGGCAGGTTCCCGAGGAGGTCAGTGCGGATCGTATGAAGAGACTGCTTGCCTGCATCGGTGAGGTTGCCTCTGAGCAGGCTGAAAGACTTACGGGAAGTACGGTTAAGGTGCTTTGCGAGGAGTATAAGCCAGAGACCGGATGTGTGACCGGGCGACTTGACAACAATCTGCTTGTACACTTTGACGGCTGCGAGGCGCTTCTCGGAACGATCACCGAGGTGCGGTTAGATGAATGCAAGGGATTCTATTATCTGGGAACGAAAACTTCGGACTTGTAAAATTCCGCTCGGTATTGTATAATAGCATTCGTTGGACATGGAGGAATACCCAAGTGGCTGAAGGGTCTGGCTTCGAACACCAGTAGGTCGGGAACACCGGCGCAAGGGTTCAAATCCCTTTTCCTCCGTTCAAAAAAAGACGGTTCCTTTTCGGAGCCGTCTTTTTTGGTCTCTTGGGGACGGGGTTATGGGCTCAAAAATCATGAGCTCGGTAAAGAAAGAGCGAAAAATGGCAATAAAAAAGGAACGATGGGTTAAGTCGTTCCTTTCAAAAAAATCGAAATCAAATAAAATTAAGCCAACTTGTTAACAGCAATCTGGAGTCTGGAAATCTTTCTTGCTGCGGTATTCTTGTGGAATACGCCCTTGGCAGCTGCCTTGCTGATAGCAACGGTAGCTTTCTTAAGAGCCTCGGTAGCAGCTTCCTTGTTGTTAGCAGCAACAGAAGCATCAACCTTCTTAATCAAAGTCTTAACCTTGGACTTGATAATCTTGTTCTTAAGAGTCTTGGTCTCGATAACGAGAATTCTCTTCTTAGCGGACTTGATATTAGCCATCCTTCACACCTCCTGATCTTAATCTGGTTTTTTGCATGAAGTGATGTACGAATCCGGACACGGACGTATCGTACACACAGATAAAATCATAATATACCAGCAACTTCTGTTTGTCAATCATTTTTTGAAAAATTGCCGTAACGTTTTCTTGTCAGAAATAAGAATCTATGTTATATTTAATTCGTGTGCGGAATATGTAGCGTAGGCCATTCATTTTCCTGCACAGATAGATTAATTTTTGAGAAATGAGAGAATCCATGTCGAACATAGACCAGAACAAAATTCGTAACTTTTGTATAATTGCACATATTGACCATGGTAAATCGACGCTTGCCGACCGAATCATCGAGAAGACCGGTCTTCTGACGCTTCGCGAGATGCAGGAGCAGGTGCTTGATAATATGGATCTGGAGCGAGAGCGCGGCATTACCATTAAAGCGCAGACTGTTCGTACCATTTACCGTGCAAAGGACGGGCAGGAGTATGTATTCAACCTGATTGATACGCCCGGCCATGTTGACTTTAACTATGAGGTTTCCAGAAGCCTTGCGGCCTGTGAGGGCGCGATTCTGGTTGTTGATGCGGCACAGGGAATTGAGGCACAGACGCTTGCCAACTGTTACCTGGCGATCGACCATGATCTGGAAATCATGCCGGTTATCAATAAGATTGACCTTCCGAGTGCTGAGCCGGACCGCGTGGTTCACGAGATTGAAGATGTTATCGGTATCGAAGCGGAGGACGCACCGCGCATTTCCGCTAAGCTTGGGCTGAATATCGAGGATGTACTTGAAGGCATTGTGAATAAGATCCCGGCACCGAAGGGCGACCCGGACAAGCCGCTTCAGGCCTTGATTTTCGACTCGGTTTATGACTCCTATAAGGGCGTTATCATCTTTGTACGAATCAAGGAAGGCAAGATTACCAATAACACAAAGATTCGAATGATGGCAACCGGTGCGGAGGCTTCGGTAGTTGAAATCGGTACCTTTGGCCCCGGCAAATTCATCCCCTGCGAGGAGCTTTCCGCCGGAATGGTAGGTTACATTACCGCTTCGCTGAAGAATGTTAAGGAAACGCGTGTCGGTGATACCGTAACCGATGCGGAGAATCCCGCGTCAGAGCCGCTTCCCGGTTATAAGAAGGTCAATCCGATGGTTTACTGCGGTATGTATCCTGCGGATGGCGCCAAATACCCGGACCTTCGTGATGCGCTTGAGAAGCTTCAGCTGAATGATGCGGCGCTGCAGTTTGAGCCTGAGACCTCCGTTGCACTCGGATTTGGCTTCCGCTGCGGCTTCCTGGGACTTCTGCATCTTGAAATCATTCAGGAACGTCTTGAGCGTGAGTATAACCTTGACCTTGTAACGACGGCACCGAGCGTTATTTATAAGATTTATAAGACTGACGGCACCTGCCTTGATATATCCAATCCCTCGAATATGCCCGATCCGACCGAGATTGAGCATATGGAGGAGCCCTTTGTTAATGCGGAAATTATGGTTACGACGGAATTTGTCGGCCCGATTATGAAGCTTTGCCAGGAGCGAAGAGGTATCTATCTTGGTATGGAATATATGGAGCAGACCCGTGCACTTTTAAAGTACGAGCTTCCGTTAAATGAAATCATTTACGACTTCTTCGATGCGTTAAAGTCCCGTTCCAAGGGCTATGCATCCTTTGACTATGACCTGAAGGGCTATGTGCCCTCCAAGCTTGTAAAGCTTGATATTCTCATTAACCGTGAGGAGGTCGACGCACTTTCCTTCATCGTGCACGAAGAGTCCTCTTATGAGCGCGGACGGAAGATGTGTGAGCGCTTAAAGGACGAGATCCCGAGACATCTTTTCGAGATTCCGATTCAGGCTGCCGTCGGCAACAAGATTATTGCAAGAGAGACCGTAAAGGCGATGCGTAAGGATGTCCTTGCGAAGTGCTACGGCGGTGATATTACCCGTAAGAAGAAGCTTCTTGAAAAGCAAAAAGAAGGAAAGAAGAGGATGCGCCAGGTCGGCAATGTGGAGATTCCGCAGAGTGCCTTCATGAGCGTTTTAAAGCTGGATGAAGAATAAGCAGGCGATGGAATTGTATATTCACATTCCGTTTTGTAAAAGAAAATGTAATTATTGCGATTTCCTTTCCTTCAGCGGTAAGGATTATTGCTTCTGGAATTATCTGGATGCGCTATGCCGTGATTTGAGGCATTACGGTGGGCATAACGTTTCGTCTGTTTTCATTGGCGGCGGAACACCGTCTTTAATGCCAATCGGGTTTTACGATAAGCTTTTTGCCTGCATTCGCGAGAATTTCTTTCTGCTGCCGGATGCCGAGATTTCGATTGAGGTTAATCCGGGCACGCTGACGCCTGCGAAGGCAGTCGAATATAAGCGTGTTGGAATCAACCGCGTAAGCTTTGGCCTTCAGTCGGCCGTTGACAGCGAGCTTGAAGCAATCGGGCGAATTCATACCTACAATGATTTTCTTAAATCGTTCGAAAATGCGAGAAAGGCCGGCATCAATAACATCAATATCGATGTGATGATGGGGCTTCCCGGGCAGACGCTTGAGTCTCTGAAAACGACGCTTACGCAGCTTTCCTTCCTTCATCCTGAGCACATCTCCGCGTATATGCTTATTGTTGAGGAGAATACGCCTTTTCATGAGCTTTATAAAGAGAATCCTTCGTTGTTCCCCGACGAAGAGACGGTTGGTACGATGTATGAAAGTACAGTTTCCTTCCTGGCAAAGAAGGGCTATGCGCAGTACGAGATTTCCAATTTCGCCAGAAAGGGATACGCCTGCAAGCACAATCTCGGGTATTGGAAGCGGATTCCGTATCTTGGAATCGGTCTTGGGGCATCTTCCCTGATTGACGAAACCAGGTACCGCGTTACAACCGATCTGAACGCGTATTTGCGTGAGCTTAGCTACGAAAGCGAAGAGAAGCTTACGATGACGGATATGAAGAACGAAACAATCATGCTCGGGCTTCGTCTGAATGAAGGAATTTCCTATTCCGAGCTTGCCGAGGAGTTCGGCGAAGGCTTCGCGGGCTATGTGATTGCAAGACTTGGCAGATATGTCGAGGGCGGGTACATGGCACATGATTATGACCGGTTTTATTTTACAACCAAAGGTTTTCTTGTCAGCAATTCGATTCTTGCGGAGCTGATGGAATAAGAATAATGAAACAAAGGGCTGCCTTTTTGGGGCTGCCTTTTTCTATTTTTTTCTTCATTTTACTGTTGACAAATGGATGTGTCGGTGTTACATTATATCCAGATATTAGCACTCGATGATTTTGAGTGCTAACAAACGAAACGGAGCAGCCTATGGAATTAGATGACAGAAAACTGAAGATTCTGCAAGCCATCATCCAGAACTATCTGGAAACCGGTGAACCGGTAGGCTCCAGAACGATTTCAAAGTATACCGATTTGAATCTTAGTTCCGCCACCATTCGTAATGAAATGTCCGATCTGGAGGAGCTTGGCTTTATCGTTCAGCCGCATACCTCCGCGGGCCGTATTCCTTCCGATAAGGGTTATCGCCTTTACGTCGATATGATGTTAAAGAGTAAGGAAGACGAGCTGAATGAGTTGAAGGTTGAGCTGAATGCGAAGTCGCAGAAGTTAGATACCGTTTTGAAGGAAGCCGCACGTTTGATTGCGGACAGCACGAATTACGCTTCCATGATTACCGTTCCGCATTACCGTTGTAAGAAGATTAAGTTCATTCAGCTGACACAGGTCGATGCGAATACGATTCTTTGCGTTGTAGTTCTTGACGGTAATGTGATTAAGAATATGATGGTTGCCTGTGACAGGGAGCTTCCGAAGGAGGATCTTCTGAAGCTTAACCTGATGATGAACACCTTCTTACAGGGACTTGATATTCAGGAGATCAATGTAAGCGTTATGCAGAAGCTTCGTACCGAGGCCTCCGGGTATTCCACGCTGATATCTGATATTTTGGATGCGGTTGCGAAGTGCCTTGAGGGAGAGGAACTCGAAGCCTACACAAGTGGTTCTACGAATATTTTCAAATATCCGGAGCTGAATGAAGCAGGTACCGTAAGCAACCTTCTTTATGCACTCGAAGAGAAGAAGGCACTGACGGATCTTATGTACAAGGAAGGCGATAACGACCGCGGCATTCAGGTTTACATCGGTGAGGAGAACCCGATTGAGGCGACCAAGGATTGTACGCTTGTCACCGCCACCTATCATATGGAGGACGGTGTTTACGGAAAGATCGGCATTCTCGGACCGAGAAGAATGGACTACGAAAAGGTTGTCGGAACCCTTCGTAATCTGATGAGCGATCTGGACGGAATATTTAAAAAGGAGCAATAGTGGCAATGATGTCAGACGAAGAAAAGTTCGAGCAGGAGCCGGAACAGAATACCGAGGATACTGCGAAAGAGGCTTCGGAGGAAGCTACCACGCAGGAGACAGCCGAGGAAGCTACGGTACAGCCTGATGAGGAGGCTACGGAGTCTGCCGACAGTGATAAAAAGAAGAATAAGAAGGATAAGAAGGACAAGAAGAAGTCCGAAAAGGACGATCTGATTGCCGAGCTGCAGGATAAGCTGCTTCGCCAGCAGGCTGAGTTCATCAACTTCAGGAATCGTACCGAGAAGGAAAAGTCTCAGATGTTTGAGGTCGGAGCGAAGAGCATGCTTGAGAAGATTCTCCCGGTAGTGGATAACTTCGAGCGTGGGCTTTCGATGCTTTCCGAGGAGCAGAAGAATGAACCCTTTGCACAGGGTATGGAGAAAACCTATCGACAGATGCTTGCGGCATTAGAATCCGCCGGCGTGAAAGCTATCGAAGCTGTCGGACAGCCGTTTGATCCGAATCTGCATAATGCTGTGATGCATGTTGACGACGATACCGTCGGTGAAAATATAGTTGTTGAGGATTTTCAGAAGGGGTATATGTACCGTGACACGGTGCTTCGTTTCAGCATGGTAAAAGTTGCCAATTAATTTTTTTATGATACAAGGAGGAAACTAGTATATGAGTAAGATTATCGGTATCGATCTCGGTACGACTAACAGCTGTGTAGCTGTTATGGAGGGTGGCCAGCCCACCGTTATTTCTAATGCAGAGGGTGCACGTACGACACCGTCTGTTGTAGCATTTACCAAAACCGGTGAAAGAATCGTCGGAGAGTCTGCAAAGCGTCAGGCTGTTACCAATTCCGATAAGACGATTTCTTCCATCAAGAGACATATGGGAACCGATTATCGCGTTGCAATCGATGATAAGAAGTACACCCCTCAGGAGATCTCTTCCATGATTCTTATGAAGCTGAAGAGCGATGCTGAGGCATATCTTGGCGAGAGTGTAACGGAAGCTGTTATTACGGTTCCGGCATACTTCAACGATGCACAGAGACAGGCAACCAAGGATGCAGGTAAGATCGCTGGTCTTGATGTTAAGCGTATCATCAACGAGCCTACCGCTGCTGCACTTGCTTACGGTCTTGATAACGAGAAGGAGCAGAAGATTATGGTATACGACCTTGGCGGCGGTACCTTCGATGTTTCCATTATCGATATCGGCGACGGCGTTATTGAGGTTCTTTCCACCAATGGCGACACAAGACTCGGTGGTGATGATTTCGATGAGAGAGTTACCCGCTATCTGATTGATGAGTTCAAGAAGCAGGAGGGTATTGACCTCGGTCTTGATAAGATGGCACTGCAGAGATTGAAGGAAGCAGCTGAGAAGGCTAAGAAGGAGCTTTCCTCCTCCACAACCACGAACATCAACCTTCCTTTCATTACCGCTAATGCAGACGGCCCGAAGCATCTGGATATCAACCTTACCCGTGCGAAGTTCGATGAGCTGACACATGACCTTGTTGAGAGAACCGCAGTTCCGGTACAGAATGCACTTCGTGATGCAGGACTTACTCCTTCCGATATCACTAAGGTTCTTCTGGTAGGTGGTTCCACCCGTATTCCTGCTGTTCAGGAGAAGGTACGTATGCTTACCGGTCATGAGCCGAACAAGTCCCTGAACCCTGATGAGTGTGTTGCACTCGGTGCTTCCATTCAGGGTGGTAAGCTTGCAGGTGATGCAGGCGCAGGCGATATTCTTCTTCTGGATGTTACCCCGCTTTCTCTTTCCATTGAGACGATGGGTGGCATCGCAACGAAGCTGATTGAGAGAAATACCACAATCCCGACCAAGAAGAGTCAGGTATTCTCCACTGCAGCAGATAATCAGACTGCAGTAGATATCAATGTTGTGCAGGGTGAGCGTCAGTTTGCCAAGGACAACAAGAGTCTCGGACAGTTCCGTCTTGATGGTATTCCGCCGGCAAGAAGAGGCGTTCCGCAGATTGAGGTTACCTTCGATATCGATGCAAACGGTATCGTAAATGTATCCGCTAAGGATCTCGGAACCGGTCGTGAGCAGCATATTACCATTACCGCAGGCTCCAACCTCTCTGACGATGAGATCGAGAGAGCAGTTAAGGAAGCTGCTGAGTATGAGGCACAGGATAAGAAGCGTAAGGAAGGCGTTGAGGTTCGTAACGAGGCTGATTCCCTTGTATTCCAGACCGAGAAGGCTATGGAAGAGGTTGGTGACAAGCTGGATGCTTCCCTGAAGGCTTCGGTTGATGAGGATCTTACCCGTTTGAAGGAGATCATCGCAAAGACCAATCCCGATGTGATGAGCGAGGGCGAGATTGAAGAGATCAAGTCCGCTAAGGAGAAGCTTCTGAACTCCGCACAGCAGCTGTTCAGCAAGATGTATGAGCAGGCACAGGCACAGGGTGCTGCAGGTCCTGACATGGGCGGCTTCCAGGGCGGAAACGGCGGCAACGACGATAACGTTGTTGACGGTGATTATCGCGAAGTCTAATTCAGAAACAGTAACGGTTGGGGCTGACTGTATTGGTCAGCCCCGAATTGAGTTTAGGAGCAATGAGCTTTTATGGATAAAAGAGATTATTATGAGGTCCTCGGAGTCGCTAAGGGTGCTTCCGATGACGAGCTTAAGAAGGCGTACAGAAAGGTTGCAAAGAAGTATCATCCGGATTCCAATCCCGGTGATAAAGAGGCGGAAGCAAAGTTTAAGGAAGCTAACGAGGCATATTCCATCCTGAGCGATCCCCAGAAGCGTCAGATGTACGACCAGTACGGTCATGCTGCCTTTGAAAACGGCGGCGGTGCAGGCGGCGGAGCGTATGATTTCTCCGGCAGCTTCTCCGATATCTTTGATATGTTCGGTTTCGGCGATATGTTCGGCGGTGGCGGCAGAAGAAGCTCGCAGAGAAGCAATGCGCCGAGAAGCGGTGCAAGTGTACGTACTTCAATCCGCATTACCTTCGAGGAGGCTGTATTCGGCTGTGAGAAGGATCTGGAACTGAATCTTAAGGATGTATGTAAGACCTGTGGCGGTAACGGCGCTAAGCCCGGTACTGCACCGGAAACCTGTCCTCGCTGTAAGGGTCAGGGTGCTATTCTGTATACGCAGCAGTCTATGCTTGGTATGATCCAGAGTCAGAAGACCTGTCCGGACTGTCGCGGTACCGGTAAGATTATCAAGGAAAAATGTAAGGATTGTTACGGTACCGGTTATGTAACCACCCGTAAGACCATTCGTGTTTCCGTTCCCGCAGGCATCGATGAGGGACAGAGCGTACGCATTCCGAACATGGGCGAGCCTGGAATTAACGGCGGCGAGCGCGGAAGTCTTTTGGTTGATGTCATCGTTTCAAGACATCCGTTTTTGGAGCGTGACGGCTATGATTTGCACTCGAAGGCGCAGATTACGTTCGCACAGGCGGCACTCGGCGGCGATATTATCATCCCGACCATTGACGGTGATGTAATCTACGAGCTGAAGGCAGGAACGCAGACCGGTACGACGGTAAGACTTCGCGGAAAAGGTGTTCCGCATGTACATCATGAGGAAACCCGTGGCGATCATTATGTGAACCTGATTGTTTCGGTACCGACGAAGTTAACGAATGAGCAGAAGGAGCTTTTGCGTGCATTTGCCGAAAGTGTAGACGGAAAGTCTCCTGACGGTGAGAAAAAGAAGAAATTCTTCGGAAAATAAGGGTAAGCTATGAAGTGGAATGTGATTCGTATTCGTACGACAAGAGATGCGGAGGAATATGTCGGCAGTATTCTTTTTGACCTGGGCTTTGACGGTATTGAGATTGTGGATACCGTACAGCTTACGGAACGGGAGAAGAAGGCGATGTTCATCGATTTCCTTCCTGAGCTGGATGACAACGATCGTTCGGCCGTTGTGACCTGCTATACCGAGGAGGATGCGGATGTATCTGCCCGTGTTTCGGAGATTCTTTCGGAAATCGAGTCCTATAAGGATTTTGTCGATTTCGGAGAGCTCACAATCGAGACAGGCGTTACGGAGGATAAGGACTGGATCAACAACTGGAAGCAGTATTTTAAGTCCTTCCGTGTGGATGAGGATATTGTCATTAAGCCAACCTGGGAGCCGATGAAGGAAGAATATAAGGATGCGTTGGTTGTTGAGATTGATCCGGGAACGGCATTCGGAACCGGCTCGCATGAGACGACAAGACTTGTTATTCTGAACATGAAGAAGTACATAAAGCCAGGACAGAGTATGCTTGATATCGGTACCGGAAGCGGTATCCTTTCGATCATCGGACATAAGCTCGGTCTTCTGGATTGTACCGGTACGGATATCGATCCGATTGCTGTTGAAGTCGCAAAGGAGAATGCTACGGTGAACCATATTCCGTTATATGACGGTTCGCTTACCGAGCCTTTTCCGGGCAAGGTTTCGTTTGTATGCGGCAATATGCTTGATGATGAAGCATTCTGTGTGCCCTTTGAAGAAAGAAAATATCCGATAGTTGTTGCAAATATTCTCGCGGATGTTATTATACCATTAGCACCTCTTGTAAAGAGATTTCTCGAACCCGGCGGAATCTTCATCAGCTCGGGCATCATCTATCTGAAAGAGGAGGAAGTACGTCAGGCACTTCTGGCGTGCGGCTATGAGATTCTCGAAGTAACGCATATGAAGGATTGGGCAAGCTTTGTCGTAAAGCTTCCCGATTAGAAGGAGGCTTAAGTGCCACGCTTTTATGTTGACCCGTCTCGCATCGGTGGAGCTGAGATTATTCTCGGAGACGGAGAGTATAATCATATAAAAAATGTATTGCGTAAGCAGGTTGGAGACACCCTGCTTATTTGCGATGGTGAGGGGATGGAGTATTCCTGCGAGGTGGCGCAGTTTCGGGACGGAGAGGTAGTGCTTACGATTCTCGAACGTAAGGCAGGCAATACAGAACTTCCTATGAAGATTAGTCTCTTTCAGGGACTTCCAAAGAAGGATAAGCTTGAATTTATCATCGAAAAATCAGTCGAGCTTGGCGCTTATTCCGTTGTTCCGGTTGCATGCAGCCGTTCCGTCGCGAAGCTTGAAGACGAGAAGAAGGAAGCGAAGAAGCTCACAAGGTGGAATGCTATCGCAGAGGCTGCCGCGAAGCAGAGCGGAAGAGGCATCGTACCGAAGGTAGAGGGGCTTCTTAGCTTTCGTAAAGCGATACAGTACGCAAAAGAGAATTATGACGTGATTTTGATTCCGTACGAGAATGCGGAGGGAATGCGTTACACAGAGCAGGTAATTTCGGAACTTCGCGAGGGAATCAGTGTGGCGGTATTCATAGGACCGGAGGGCGGATTCTCTCCTGAAGAGATTACATTAGCCATGGAGAACGATGCGAAAATTATCAGCTTGGGACGTCGTATTCTAAGAACCGAGACCGCAGGACTTACGGTATTATCGTATCTGATGCTTCGGGCGGAAATAGCGCAGGAAATGAAGGACACAGAGGAATGAAGGAAATATATCTCGACAATGCGGCTACGACAAGAGTTTGTGAGGAAGCCGTAAGTATCATGGAACAGGTTATGCGCGAGGATTTCGGCAATCCGTCGTCCCTTCACAGAAAGGGATTTGTTGCGGATACCTATGTAAGAGAAGCGAAGAAGCAGATCGCAAAATCGTTAAAATGCGAGGAGAAGGAGATTATTCTTACCTCCGGCGGCACCGAAGCGAACAACTTAGCGCTTTTCGGCGGAGCCTACGCGAAGAAGCGAAGCGGCAATCATATTATCAGCACCTCTGTGGAGCATGCATCCGTTTATAATCCGCTTATATTCCTTGAGGAGCAGGGCTTTGAGGTCACGTATCTTTCCGTTGATGCGAATGGCCGAATAAGTCTTGAGGAGCTTAAAAACAGCCTTCGAAAGGATACGATTCTTGTTTCCATCATGGCAGTCAATAACGAAATCGGTGCAGTGGAGCCGATAGCGGAGGCTGCGAAGCTGGTGCATGATTTTAATGCGAATATTCTGTTTCATGTGGATGCGATTCAGAGCTACGGTAAGCTTCCGATTGCACCCGGTAAGCTTGGTATCGACTTACTTTCCGTAAGCGGACATAAGCTGCACGGCCCGAAGGGAAGCGGCTTTTTGTATAAGCGTGACAAGGTGCGCATCATTCCCGAGATTCTTGGTGGCGGTCAGCAGAATAATATGCGTTCCGGCACGGAAAATGTACCCGCAATCGCCGGACTCGGCGAGGCTGTTCGGGTTTATTTTCAGAACCAGAAGCAGTATATGGAGCAGATGTATGCCTGTAAGGAGGCTTTTCTCAGAAGACTTGCAGACATGCCCTTTGCACATCCTAACGCGGTCTTTTCGGAGCTTTCCGACACGCATTCTCTATCGGAGCGTGTCAGAATGACGGCGCCGCATGTGCTTTGCGTAAGCTTTGATTCTATCAGTAAAAGCGAGGTTCTGTTGCACTCCCTTGAGGAGTACGGAATTTATGTTTCGAGCGGCTCTGCTTGCTCCTCGAATCATCCGGCAATCAGCGGAACGCTTAAGGCAATCGGTCTTCCCGATTGTTATCTTGGCAGTACGATTCGATTCAGCTTCTGCCCGGAAACTACGCTTTCTGAGATTGAGGAGACCTGTGACAGGCTTTCGGAGATTGTTCCGAAGCTGCAGAAATATACGGTGAAATAGGAGATTGTTATGGAATATAAGTCATTTTTGGTAAAATATGCGGAGATTGGTCTGAAGGGCAAGAACCGTTCGTATTTTGAGGATTGCCTCGTAAATCAGATCAGACAGAATCTTTCCATGCTTGGTGAGTACAAGGTTACGAAGGAGCAGGGAAGAATCTATGTGGATTGTCCGGAGGGCTACGATTACGATGATACGGTAGATTGTCTTTCTAAAATCTTCGGAATCGTAGGCTTTATGCCTGTGATGGAGATTCCTACGACCGACTGGGATGCAATCTGCAAGCTTGCGGTTGACTTTGTGGAGCAGAGCTTTGCGGAGAAGAATTTTACGTTTAAGATGTTTTGTAAGCGCGGCGACAAGAACTATCCGATGACCTCACCGGAGATTGCCTGTGAGCTCGGCGGCGTTTTATTGGAGCATTTTCCGGGTCTTTCCGTAGATGTGCACAACCCGGACAAGAGTATTACCGTTGAGGTGCGCAGTCATGCGTATATTTATTCCGATGGTTATAAGGGTATCGGCGGAATGCCTGTCGGCTGCAACGGTAAGGCGATGCTTCTTCTTTCCGGCGGTATCGATAGCCCCGTTGCCGGTTATATGATTGCAAAGCGCGGTGTTGCGATTGATGCGACCTATTTTGATGCGCCGCCGTATACGAACGAGCGTGCGAGACAGAAGGTTATCGACCTTGCAAAGCAGATTTCTAAGTATGTCGGACCGATTAAGCTGAATATTATTAATTTCACAGAGATCCAGATGTATATTTATGAAACCTGCCCGCATGAGGAGCTTACCATTCTGATGCGCCGCTATATGATGCGGATTGCCGAGGAGATTGCGAATCGGAGCAACTGTCTTGCGTTAATTACAGGTGAAAGCCTTGGACAGGTTGCAAGCCAGACGATGCAGAGCCTGAACTGTACCAATGCTGTATGTAAGATGCCGGTATATCGACCCTTGATCGGCTTTGATAAATCCGAGATTGTTGAAATTTCGCAGCGTATCGGAACCTTTGAAACCAGTATTCTTCCTTACGAGGACTGCTGTACCATTTATGTTGCAAAGCATCCGGTAACAAAGCCCATCCTTCACATTATCGAGCATTCTGAGACGCTTCTTGCGGAGAAGATTGACGATATGGTTGCGCGTGCCATCGATGAGCGTACCATTATGAGAATTAAGCCCGAATAAGGCTTAAGCCAAAGGAGCATTTCATGACACAAAAAAACAGGAGGGGTAATCCCTCCTGTTTAAAATATACGAAAATCAATTAAATTACTGCTGCTCTGCAAGATAAGGCTTCAGAACCTCAAGAATATGATCGATTTCGTCGCCGTCGTGAATTCCGAGCGTAATCGGCTTATTGAGATCGAGTGAGAAGATTCCCATAATGGACTTTGCATCAATGACGTAACGTCCGGAAATCAAATCGAAATCGGTATTGAACTTGGTCACATCGTTAACAAAGTTCTTTACTTTGTCAATGGAATTCAGGCAAATAGTAATGGTTTTCATGTGGCATCGCCCCCTATGGTTTTTATTACTTTTATAATAAATTTTGATTGAAAAAATGTCAATAGAACATCGGAAAATATAAGGGTATTTTATGGAGAATTATCTGTTTGGAAAGAAAATTGCATATCTGAGCCTCGGCTGCAAGGTAAATGGCTACGAGACGGAGGCGATTAAGGAGCATTTTAAGGGCTTCGGTGCAGAGGAAGTAGCTTTTTCGGAGTTTGCGGATGTCTATCTTATCAACACCTGTACCGTTACCAACATCGCAGACAGAAAGTCAAGACAGATGCTTCGGCGCGCAAGAAAGGTTAACCCGGATGCGGTGGTCGTTGCGACCGGTTGCTATGTGCAGGAGTTCTTTCGAAACCACGAGGAGGATGACCTTGCCGATATTTATGTCGGGAACAGACGAAAGTCGGAAATCGCACAGATTCTTAATGGGTATTATCAGGCCTGTGCGGAAGGCGGCAAGGTAGATCGGTTCTATGTAAATGAGGATAAGGAGCTTGTCGGTTATGAGGATATGATTTCCGTAACGACAGAGGGACATACCCGTGCCTTTATGAAGATTCAGGATGGCTGCAATCAGTTCTGCAGCTATTGTATCATACCGTTTGCAAGAGGTCGGATATCTAGTAGAAGCGAGGAAGAGATCCTTAAGGAGGCAAAGCTTCTTTCTGATTCCGGGTACCGGGAGATTGTAGTAACCGGAATTCACCTTTCGTCCTACGGCTTAGAGACACTTTCACTTCGTGAGCAGGCTGCGCTTCGTCCGGATAAGGGAGAGCTGCCGCTTCTTTTGGTATTAAGAAGGCTTGCCGAAATCCCGGGAATCGAAAGAATTCGACTCGGCTCGTTAGAGCCCCGTATCATAACCGAGGATTTTGCCCGGGAGCTTTCGAAGATTGAAAAGGTATGCCCGCATTTTCACCTGTCATTACAGAGCGGCTGTGACAAAACGCTTCGTGCGATGAATCGTAAGTATACGACTGCGGAATATGCTGCTTGTGTTGATATCTTAAGAAAATACTTCGACAGACCTGCCATTACAACGGATATGATTGTCGGCTTTCCCGGAGAGAGCGAGGAGGACTTTAACGAGTCGGCTTCCTTTGCAGAACGAATTCGCTTTGCGCAGATTCATGTATTTCCCTATTCGAGAAGAAAGGGGACGGTTGCGGACCGTATGAGCGGGCAGCATACCGATGCGGTTAAGCGGGCAAGAGAGGCAGTGCTTCTTACGAAGGAGCATGCGCTTCGCAGTGCCTACGCAGAGCAGTTTCTCGGTACGGAAACCGAGGTTGTTGTCGAGGAGCTGATTACGGAGGATGGAATCACAAAGGGCAGAGGACACGACAGACGTTACCTTCTGTATACCTTCCCGCTTTCGGAGGATCTGAGCGGTCAGATTGTAACGGTGATCGGAACAAGCGTCACAACAGATTGTACGATTCAAGCGAAAAAGGTTGATATTTCCCACAAAATAGGGTAATATTGTACTTGGAATGCTTTACCCATTCGTTTGTCAAAGGAGGAGGATAGGAATGGATCAGGGGACACAGTTTTTTAAAGTGGAGAATACATCGGATGATTATGTAAGGAGCGTTATCGGCTCCGTATACGTTGCGATGTCCGAGAAAGGCTACAATCCGGTCAGCCAGATGGTCGGCTATCTGATGAGCGGTGACCCGACGTATATTACGAATCATTTGAATGCGCGTGCTAAGATTGCTAAGGTGGAACGTGACGAGATTATCGAGCAGTTACTGAAGGATTTCATCAACAACAACCTGAAATAAGGAGTCTGTATGGAGAGAAAGCTTAATCTGCTTGCGCTCGACTACGGTTCCGTGACGGTCGGAGTAGCCGGCAGTGACGGTCTGTTTCTCACCGCACAGCCAATCGAAACGATCCGCAGAAAGCGGGAGAGCCATCTGCGGGATACCTTTCGAAGAATTGAAGAGCTGATTGCCGAGCGAGAGGTCAATTGCCTTGTGGTCGGCTATCCGCTTAAGTTAAATGATACCGTCGGCGAGCGTGCGCTTGCTTCGGAGGCATTTGCCGACGATCTTACAAGAAGAACCGGACTTAAGACCGTTTTGTGGGACGAACGGTATACAACGGTTGCCGCACATCAGATTCTTGACGAAGCCGAGATGGGGTATCGGCGGAAGGCAGAGGTTGTGGATAAGCTTGCGGCAGTATTTATTCTGGAGTCCTTCATGGAGCATCTCGGGAATCATCCTGAGGAGAAGGAACGACTTTTGGAGGAGATCTATGGAAGAGTATGAGAAATCGATTGCTTTTGAAACCGAGGAGGGAACGGTCAACTTTATCGTGATTTCGGAGACGAAGCTGAACGGCGCTAACTACGTGCTTGTTTCGGAGCCCGACGGTGACGAAGGCATTATTTTAAAAGAGATTCAAGATGAGAATGAAGATATCGTTTATGAGATGGTTGACGATGACAACGAGATCGATGCGGTCGGCGAAGTCTTTCGTGCCATTCTTGAGGATATCGACCTGATATAGTTTTTGGAGGTTTTTATGGGTTTTGACAACCGGATTCGTGTAGTTCCTCTCGGAGGACTTGAGCAGATCGGTATGAATATTACCGCCTTCTGCTACGGCGAATCGATTATTGTTGTTGACTGCGGACTGGCATTTCCTGAAGATGATATGCTCGGAATCGATCTGGTCATTCCGGATATCTCCTTTTTAAAGGAGCACGCGTCCATGGTCAAGGGATTCTTCATTACGCACGGTCATGAGGACCATATCGGTGCTTTGCCGTATGTTCTCAGGGACCTGCCGGTTCCCGTATACGGTACGAGACTGACGCTTGCGATTATTCGCAATAAGCTTGAAGAATATAAGATGGCGGAGGATATTCCGCTTCAGGTGGTGAATTACGGCGATGTGGTCGAGTGCGAGGATCTGTCCGTTGAATTCATCCGTACCAATCACAGTGTGGCAGATGCTGCGGCGCTTGCTATTTCTTCTGCGGCAGGAACCATCATTCACACCGGTGATTTCAAGGTTGATTATACACCGGTTTACGGCGAGCCGATTGATCTGCAGCGCTTTGCAGAGCTTGGTAAGCAGGGTGTACTGGCGCTTATGTGCGACAGCACCAATGCGATGAAGCCCGGCAATACGATGTCGGAGCGTACGGTCGGAAAGACGCTTGACAGTATTTTCGCAGAGAACGGGAACCGTCGTATTATTGTAGCGACATTTGCGTCTAATGTTGACCGCGTGCAGCAGATTATCAATTCTGCGGAGAAATACGGCCGTAAGGTAGCCATCGAAGGCCGCAGTATGGTAAGTATTGTCGGAACTGCGCAGGAGCTTGGGTATATTCGTATTCCTGAGAATCTGATGATTCCGATTGAAGAGATTAAAAACTATCCGGACGATAAGCTGGCGCTTATTATGACCGGTTCACAGGGCGAGCCGATGGCAGCACTTTCAAGAATTGCAGCCAACAGCCACAAGCGTGTTTCCATTATGCCCGGTGATGTTGTTATCATCAGCTCCACGCCGATTCCCGGCAACGAGAAGGCGGTTTCGAAGCTCATCAATGAGCTTTCGATGCTTGGTGCTAATGTAATCTTCCAGGATACCCATGTATCCGGTCATGCGAACCAGGAGGAGATTAAGCTACTGTATTGCCTGACGAAGCCGAAGTATTCCATCCCGATTCACGGTGAGTATCGTCATCGTATCGCCCAGAAGGATATTGCGGTGAATCTCGGAATGCCGAAGGACAATGTCATCATCTTAAAGTCCGGCGATATGCTTGACATCGGCGAGGATGGGGCAAAGCTTGCAGGCTCAGTACCTGCGCACGGTATTATGGTTGACGGACTCGGTGTCGGGGATGTCGGTAACGCTGTAATCCGTGACCGTCAGTATTTGTCTGTGAACGGTATCGTGATTGTTTCCGTTGGTATTGATGCAGCAGTCGGTGAGATTGTATCCGGCCCTGATATTGTTACCCGTGGCTTTGTATATGTCAAAGAATCCGAAGAGCTTTTGGAGCTTGCAAGAGATGTCGTTAAGGAGACGCTCGATCGTTTCTCGGGTGCGGATTATCTCGATTACGGTCGAATCAAGTCTGTGATAAAGCAAAATCTCGGTGATTTCTTCTGGAAGACGATGAAGAGAAGTCCGATGATTCTTCCGGTCATCATCGAATGGAATGCGTGAGGTAGGAGAGAGCTTTGAAGAAGAAAATGAAAACCGGAAGAGTAATCAGAAGCTTTTCCAACGGTATGACACGTCTGTTGCTTGATGTTCTGTTCTATACACTTGTTGTGTTCGCAGTCATTAAGTTTTCGCAGTACGGATACAATTTCTGCTATCAGATCTTTGGTTCTGTGGCCGTTGATCAGACCGGTGAAGGCAAGGAGATCGAGTTCTTCATCCAGGCCGGTGACTCTACCAAAGAGGTTGCGAGCAAGCTGAAGCGTGAGGGAGTCATTATCGATTCCTATTCCTTCTACACGAAGAGCCTGCTTTCCAAGTCCAATATCCAGCCCGGAACATATACACTTCGCTCGGACATGGATTATGATACCATACTGAATATTATATGCAGATATAAGGAAACGGAGAAGGTCGAAGAGGATGATTGATTCGCTTTTGGTAAGCCGGCATATTGCGGAGTATCTTTCTACATTGATGCCTGACCTGCCCGGCAAGCTTGAACAAATCTATTCCGAAGCAAGAGCAAATCGCGTTCCCGTGATACGCCGTGAGGCGCAGCTTTTGCTTCGTTTCCTGTGCTTGGATAAAGAGCCGAAGAGCGTACTGGAGATCGGTACCGCCGTCGGCTTTTCTTCGTGTTTTATGGCAGAATATATTCCTGCCGATGCATCGATTGTCACGATTGAAAAGGACGATGCACGCTACAAGGAAGCACTTTGCAATGTTTTGGAGTACCGTAAGGATTATGCAGAAAGAAGAGGCTTAGAGGCTCCATCGATACAGTGCGAGCTTTCCGATGCGGAGGCGTATCTTACTGCACTTACCGAGTCTCATAGGCAGTTTGATCTGATCTTTTTAGATGCTGCCAAGGCGCAGTATCCTGTATATCTTTCCCTGATTCGTAGTTTGATGCATAAAAGCTCGATTTTGATTACGGACAATGTGATGCAGGAGGGCTCGGTTGCGGAATCGAAGTTCACTGTTACCAGAAGAGACCGGACGATACACCTTCGCATGAGAGAATTTACCGATCGCCTGTTTCACTCGGGCGAGTTTGACAGCGTGATGCTTCCGCTTGGAGACGGTATGACCGTTTCAAGGCTTGCGGGCAGCAAGGAGAAGAGAGATGAAGAAGCCTGAATTACTGATTCCGGCAGGCAGTCCGGAGGTATTAAAAACAGCCGTTCGTTTTGGTGCGGATGCGGTTTATATCGGCGGTGAGCTGTTCAGTCTTCGTGCGAAGGCACATAATTTCTCGATGGACGATATTCGCGAGGGTATCGCATATTGCCACGAGCACGGCTGCAAATTATATATTACCGCGAATATTACTGCGCATAATTATCACCTTGAGGGAGTTCGGACGTACTTCAAGGAGCTTAGTCAGCTTAAGCCTGATGCATTGATCATTTCGGACCCCGGTGTATTTCGGATCGCCCGTGAGGTATGCCCCGAGATTCCGGTGCATATCAGTACGCAAGCTAACAATGTCAATAAAGAAACCTTCCTGTTCTGGAACGCGCTCGGCGTACCGCGTGTCGTATGCGGTCGTGAGCTTTCCCTTAAGGAGATTTCCGAGATTCGCGCCGCAATTCCCGCGGATATGGAAATTGAGGCATTTGTCCATGGCGCGATGTGTATATCCTATTCGGGAAGATGCCTGCTTTCGAACTATATGACCGGGCGTGATGCCAATCTCGGTGCATGCACGCATCCCTGCCGTTGGAAGTATGCTTTGGTGGAGGAGAAAAGGCCCGGCGAGTATTTTCCGGTTGAGGAGAATGCAGACGGCACTTACATCTTCAATTCAAAGGACCTTTGCATGATCGGGCATATTCCGGAGCTTGTTTCGGCGGGAATAGACAGTCTGAAGATTGAGGGGCGCATGAAGACTGCACTTTATGTTGCGGTTGTTGCTTCCACATACCGGAAGGCAATTGACGATTATTTCGAGGATCCGAAGCGCTATATGGATAACATCGCTATGTATGAGGAGGCTATCAGCCAGTGCACCTATCGAAATTATACGACGGGCTTCTTCTTTGATAAGCCCGGAACGGATGCACAGATTTACGATAACAATGTCTATGAGAAAAATGCTGTCTATCTCGGCATTGTAGGTAGCGTAGGCGAGGACGGAACCTTTTTCATTGAGCAGCGCAACAAGTTCTGTGTCGGCGATACGATTACGATTATGTCGCCCGGCTTTGTACAGCATACGGTGAAGGTGCTTTCGATGTATAACGAAGAGGGTGAGCCTGTTGAATCCTGTCCGCATCCGAAGAAGCAGATTAAGCTTCGTACAGAGGTTATACCGAAGGTTGGAGATGTCCTTCGGATGAAGGGTGAATAGTATGAAGAAGGGATATCGTTTCATAGGCTTACTCCTTATGGTGCTTCTTGTTCTCGCAGGCTGCGGTATGGCGCCTGAGAAGATACCGGAGACGAGCCCGGAAATCTTTACGGAGCAGCCGACATTTACCCCTACGCCTTATTCGATGCGGGAGCCGATAGAAAGAGAGCCTGTTACAGAGGCCTATTCACTTGTTCCTTTGCTTTCCGGAAAGCCTGAACCAATCTGGCAGCTTTCGGAGGGATATCCCTTAGAGACACTTCTTCGGGGAACCGGGGATACGAAGGGAAGCTTTCGTATTCTTTGGGATGAGGACCATCTTTATGTGCAGGTTACGGTAAATGATAAGACGCCTACCGTTAATGACCGCTTTCAGTTAAGTGACCATGTGGTGGTTTATGTAAATGAAGACGGCAGAAAGCCAAGAAAATACGCCGTCGGCGATTATTACTGCGTTCTTGATCGAAACGGTTCGGTTTCTTACGGAACCGGCTGTGTGCAGGAGCAGATTAAAACAGTAACCTATGAGACAGAGGAAGGTTATGTTGCGGAGTTCTGCTTTACCCTTCTTTCCATTCCCGGCAAGCGGGATGCGACGATCGGATTTGACGTCGCATTTACCGATTATGCGGGCGATAAGGTTTCTGTGAATGCACAATGGTCCGATAACAGTGGCCATACCGATAAGACGTTACAGGGCGTTGGAACCATCACACTCCGAAGGGAGGACGACTGATGAAGGGGATATTGGTTAAGATAACAGTCGCTTTGTTGGCGCTAGGGCTATTCCTTGTTTCGTTTCTTGCTCCGGTTCCGGCACTTGGCGCGGAGCCATCGCCTACACCGACGCCGAAGCCATATAAAAGTGTGATTCCGCCGGCAAAGGAAGGTAATTATTACGCGAAAGCGACGAAGACTGCAGGAAACGGAAGTGCGATTCCCGTACCGAAGCTTGACGGTCGTAAGGATAAGGTCTGGTCGGTCTGTCCGGAGACGAAGCTTGTGAATATCGCCTGGGGCGAGAAGGGTGCCGAGGTTAGCTATCAGGCGCTCTGGAATAAAGGTGTTTTGTATCTTTTCATCACTGTCATGGATGATACAGCGGATATTGAGAGTCCGATTATGACCCGTAAGGACAGTGTGGAGTTATTCTTCAGTCTGGATGATACGAAGCCTTCCGAGTACCGTGAGGGGCTTGATATGCATTTTCAGATCGGAAGGGACGGAACGATGCAGTGCGGAAGCGGCGCAGACAGTTCGCTTCTTCGTTATGCGGTCGAGAATTTCGGATCCTCCTATCAGGTGGAGGTTGCCTTTACGGTGCCCGAGCTTATCACGCAGAACGGCATGGGAATCGGCTTTGACATTCATGTCAATGATTCCTTTGGAACGGGACTCAGGGATTATATTGTTACTTACAGCGACACAACGCTTAAGACGTATACGAATCTTAGCAGAGTGGGGCTTCTATTGTTCAGATAAATGTGCAATCGTGGCGTTTTTTGAAAGGAGACAGCATGATCAGCTTATTTGTACCGGAGAACGGCTTAAGCTTTTTAGAGGTTTCGGAGCTTCCGAAGCCGGCATTTTTTCATGATCTGAATCTGGATGCTTATGTCGAGAAATTCCGTGAGGATGAATATTATTCCTCTATTGAGCCGTATTTCCGATATTTTCCGGAGAAGCTTTCAGAGGCTTTGTATCGCCAGGAGATTGCGACGGATCTGTGCGACCCGGATATCCGCGCCTCGGTGAACCGTTTTATCAGCGGTATCGGCATCGCTGAACGGTATCTTTCCTATTCGGAGAAGGTGATGTCCTCCGTTCAGAAATGGAAATGGCGACTGGATACCATCGTACAGTATTATGATGCGATTGAGCGTTTCTGCTTTGAGCTGAATGCAAATCCGCCGAAGTCGAAGGCTTTTTATCAGTTGCATCAGGAGCTTTCCGCATTGCTTTTTGTACCGGAGACGGTGAAGCTTCGTGCGAAGGCGCAGGAACTGAATGCCGGATTTGAAAAGCTTAAGTTTCATATTACCATCAACAAGGAACGTGCGACGCTTGATTTTCAGTACAGCGAGGACGATTATTGCGCAGAGATTCGTACCGAGTTTCTGAATAGCGTGGAGTCCGGCGAGCAGACCTTTACCGAGTCGCCCTTCGGTGATATGAATATTTCTCCGTTAGAGGAGTTTATTCTGAATCAGTTCATGAAGCAGGACCGCGTATTGTTCCGTGACCTTGAGACGTTCTGTGGCATCAAGCGTGATATTATTGCCACAGATATTGTCGATCTGATCCGTGAGCTTCGGTTTTATATCATCAATCTCGATTATTTTGAGAAGATGAAGGAGAGAAGCTTTCCGATATGCTTCCCGAAGCTTGTTTCGGAGAAGGAGCTTTATCTGGATGACTGCTACGACATCGTACTCGCATCTAAGAACTACGAGCAGAAGAAAGAGGTCGTTTTCAACGATGTGATGAAAGCCTCCTCGGAGAAGGCCATTATCGTTACCGGTCCGAACCAGGGCGGTAAGACAACACTTGCCCGTGCCTTCGGACAGAGCTTCTATTTTGGAATGATGGGACTTCCGGTTGCCGCCGGCACTGCGAAGCTTCCCTTTGTTAACCGGATCTTTACGCAGTTTGCCTCGACCGGGGGCTATGGCGTCGAAGGTCGATTGGAGCATGAGCTTTACGGCGTGAAGAATATGCTTGATGGGATGACGAAGCATTCGCTTGTTATCTTTAACGAGCTGTTCACCTCCGCACCGACGATGGATGCGCTTACCATAAGCCGCGAGCTCTTAGCGCGTCTCATTCGTATGGACGCCGTGTGCTTCGTTGTAACGCATACCTTTGAGCTTGCATTTGACTCGGATGATTATGTCAGCCTTGTTGCGACGGTAGTCGAGGACGGCAGCTTCCGAAGAACCTACCGAATCGTTCGAAAGAGCGCCGACGGCGTTGCCTATGCAAACTCCATTGTCAGCAAATACAAGCTTGATTACAGCCATATCAACTATCGACTTAGTAAGAAATGAGGGGCTTATGAAGGTTAATCTTCTGAATTGCGAGGACTATCTGATCAGTGATGTTCTCCCGTTTAAAAATGATATATTCGAAGATCTGATGTTAGAGCCGATTCTTGAGGTGATGTCGAAAAACGACAAGTTCGTTTATACCGCCTGCAAGAATATTCTTCTTGCGCCGACCTCCGACCGTAAGAACATCCTGCACAGACAGGCTGCCTTGCAGGAGGCTATCGAGAATAAGAAGCATATATTCTCGCTTTACAGCATCATTTCCGAGGTGTTTACCGACCTGACGCTTCTTCGTTCCCGTACGAAGAAAAACGGCAATCCGCTTCCGGCGGTTCGCGTTCTGAATTCCATCGAGACGCTTGATTTGCTTTCTACCGGTTTAGAGCGTCTGAAGTCCGCGGTCGTTGATGCCAATAATCAGTTTAAGCCCGGAATATTCCGCGATTTCTTCGAGGCGTTTTTAAAGGAATATGACACGAATTTTATGACGCTTGTGCACGAAAAATGTCAGGCGCTCCGTACGCTTCAGGTGGGCGGAGAGATTCAGATCAGCGGCAGAATCGGCCGTGGTATGAAGTGTGATTCCCTGACTGTTAACTCGATTTCTGAGGTGCGTGCAAAGCGTAAGTTCGAAAAATGGGATTCGCTTTTCGGTATTCGTCTTCATAAGGACGAGATCCGTATTTCCTATGAGGATGTGCAGCTGACAAGAGACTGTAAGGATCTTGAGAGCACAGGACTTCTGCATGTAGCCTCCTGCTTTGAGGAGTTCAACAACGACCTTTCAAGACTTTTTGAAACACTTCGTACGCAGATTGCGTTCTTCTACGGAAGCTGTAATCTGCATACGCATATGTCCGGTATGGCCTTTGGCTTATGCTTCCCGGAGATTGACGAGCATCCCCGCTCAATTGAAGGAAAAGGCTTCTATGACCTGACGCTTGCCATTAAGAATCTGCGTCGCCCGATGGATAACAATCTGAAGGGCGCCGATACGCTTTTATATATCATCACAGGCATCAACCACGGCGGCAAATCCACATTTGTCCGCTCTATTGCCATCGCGCAGATTATGGCGCAGGTTGGTCTTTTCGTACCGGCACTTGCGATGAGAACGAGCCTGTACCGTGGCATTTTTACACATTTTGTTCGTAATGAGGATGTCACGATGACAGCGGGACGACTGGAGGAGGAGCTTTCCAGGCTCAGCAGAATCGTTGATATGATGAAGCCGAACAGCTTGATTTTCCTGAATGAGTCCTTTGCGACTACCTCCGAGAATGAAGGCGCAACGATAGCGAACGATATCATATCTGCGCTGAATGCGAACGAGGTTACTGTATTTTTCGTAACACACATTTATGCGTATGCGAGAAAGGCTTATCAGGAGAAGTTTCCGAGAACGAAGTTCCTTAGCGCGGAGAGAAATGAGCGAAGCGAGAGAACCTTCCGGATTGTGGAGGGAGAGCCGAGCTTTACCGGCTACGGCATGGAGATGTATCGGGAGATTATTCCGCAGTAGTTGTTCTAAGAGGGCATGAAAAAAGGACGTTCCGAAGAACGTCCTATGCGGATGGCGGGACTTGAACCCGCACGAGTGTTAGCCCGGCAGATTTTGAGTCTGCTGCGTCTGCCATTCCGCCACATCCGCTAACAGCGATTATATTAACACAATGGCTTGAAAAAAGCAATAACAAAATTCAGTTTTTTATGAGGATGGCGTCCATGGAATGTTTCGAATGTCAGGAAATGACCAAATTGTATATCGATGATTTGTTGCCTGAAGCAAAATTCATGGACTACTATGCCCATCTCGAGACGTGCTCTACCTGTAAGGAAGACCTTTATATCAACTATGCCATCAATACGGCGCTTCGTCAGCTCACGAACGAGCAGGAGCTTAGCTCCGATTTTGTGGCAGAGGTGAACGGAAAGCTTGCGGCTTCGAAGCGACGTATCTTACGTGGTCATAAGCTAAGAATCTTTCGCCGCGTTGCAGTCGGAGTAGAGATTATCGGCATCGGGCTTGTGCTTTCTATCTTTACGCCAAATGAGCGGAACTACGCATTTCTTCCGGAGGGAAGCGAGTCGAATATTGTCATTGAATATTACGGAATTCCCGGCTATAAAGACCCGGTGATGCAGGCTATTTATCGATATAATGACGAGGTAATCGCGGGGCTTAAGAAGATTGCGCAGGAGAAGGAGGGAAGATAGATGGACAGATATATGTTGATTATTGACGGCTCCAGCCTTCTTTCCACACAGTATTACGGAAATCTTCCGCGTGAGGTGCTGATGGGCAAGACGCAGGAGGAGCGCGAGGCGAATTATTATAAAATTATGCATACCGGAAGCGGTGTGTTTACAAACGGCGTATATGGCTTTCTCAGAACGCTTTTTCGTATTCTTGAGACAATGCCGCCGGAATATCTGGCCGTGACGTGGGATCTTACCAGAGATACCTTCCGAAGAGAGCTGTACGCGGATTATAAAGGAAACCGCGGGGAAACACCGATGCCTCTTAAGGATCAGTTTGCACTTTGCCAGAGTGTTCTTGCAAGAATCGGCGTAAAGCAGTATATGGATACGCGTTATGAGGCAGATGATTTCAGCGGAAGCCTTTGCGCGAAATTTGGTCCGGAGGTGCCGATTCGCATCCTTACGAAGGATCATGACTATCTGCAGCTTGTGAATGAGCAGGTGCAGGTATTTCTTCTGCAGTCTGCGCAGAGTAAGGCCGATGAGCTGTTTAAGAAATACAATATGGATAAGCGAATCTGTCCGGACAAATGCTTTTTGATGAATGAGCAGACCGTACGCCTTGAAGAGGGCGTAAAACCGACCTCCATTCAGCATCTGAAGGCACTGCAGGGCGACAGTTCGGACAATATTAAGGGTGTTCCCGGAATCGGACCGCAGACCGCTGTTTCTTTGATTGCACATTATGAGACTGTGGATCGATTGTACGAAGCGATTCATAAATCGGATAGCCCGGAGCAGCTTTTTGAAGAGTTTAAAGCGCTTGGCATTAAGCGTAATCCGATCGGGACGCTTACAAAGACCGATCCCGAGGCCATCGTCGGTGAGGAAGCCGCACGACTGAGCCTTAAGCTTGCGACGATCAAAACCGATATTGAGATTCCCGAAGCACTAACTGATCTTCAGTTGAAGCTTGACGGAAACGGAATTGCGGCGGTTCTTCATGAACTCGAGTTTGCAAGCCTCAAGGCACCGAATATCGGGAATGTAACGAAAAATGAAACCGAAATCAGTTACCATGTGGAGGAGATTGCAAGCTTTGATGAAGCAGAGCTTGTGTTCAGTCGTCTCTTAAAGAGTAAGGAACTGAGCTTCGGATTTGCCATGGATAGAGAGAACGGCAGCTATTGTATCGCAGGGGTGGAAACGGTATATCGCTTCACAACCGATGGCTTTTTCTTAAACGAACAGCTGCTTTCGGAATTTGTTCAGAAGCTTTTAAAGAATAACAATGTATATGCCTTTCAGCTGAAGGAGCTTACGGAGATCTTTCCGGAACCTGAGCCGCGTCTTTTCGATGTATCGGTCGGGGATTACCTATTACGGCCGCTTACCGCGCAGCACGAGCCGGAGGATCTGTGCAGAGAATACCTCGGCGACACGGTATTCCGTGATACCGATGATTATCGGGCGGTGCTTGCAAGGCAGATCGGTATTCTTGTAAGAAAAAAGCTGATAGAAATCGATTCGCTTACGCTTTATGATACGATAGAGCATCCCTTGATCTGGGTGCTTGCCGATATGGAGCGTACCGGCATTATTGCGGATCCCGGCAAGCTTTCGGAGCTGAATGCGGAATTTTCCGAACGCTGTGCGGAGGAAGAGAAGGTCATCTATGATTTGGCCGGAGAGCGTTTCAACCTGAATTCGCCGAAGCAGCTTGGCGAGGTATTGTTTGATAAGCTGAAGCTTCCGGGTGGGAAGAAGACAAAGTCCGGGTATTCGACGGCTGCGGATGTTTTGGAGCGACTCAGTGAGGAGTATCCGATTGTTTCGCATATTCTTACCTATCGACAGTACGCAAAGCTACAGTCAACCTATGCGGAGGGACTGCAGAATTATATTGCAAAGGACGGGCGGATTCATACGACCTTCCAGCAGACGGTCACCGCAACCGGCAGATTAAGCTCGACAGATCCGAATCTGCAGAATATTCCGATCCGTACCGAGAGTGGACGAAGCATTCGCAAGGTATTTCTTCCGAAGCCCGGCGCGGTATTCTATGATGCGGATTATTCTCAGATCGAGCTTCGTTTAATGGCACATATGTCCGGTGATGAGGGCTTGATTCATGCATACAACAACGCAGAGGATATCCATAGAATGACAGCCTCGCAGGTATTTCACGTTCCCTTTGAGGAGGTAACGAGTGAGCAGCGAAGTGCGGCTAAGGCGGTCAATTTCGGTATTCTTTATGGAATCAGTTCGTTCGGGCTTGGACAGAATCTCGGCATCTCCCGTAAGACGGCCGAGGAATATATTGAAGCGTATTATGAGCGTTATCCGGCTATGAAGCAATATCTTGATAGCAATGTTTCCGCAGCCAAGGAGAAGGGCTATGTGAAGACATTGTACGGGCGTATCAGGCCGATTCCGGAGCTTTCCTCCGGAAACTTTATGCAGCGCTCATTTGGGGAAAGAGTCGCCATGAACTCTCCGATACAGGGAACGGCGGCGGATATTATGAAGCTTGCGATGATCAGGGTTTACAATGCATTGAAGGCGAAACAGCTGAAGACGAAAATGCTTGTGCAGGTTCACGATGAGATTCTTCTCGAGGTACCGTTCAGTGAAGAAGCTGTCGTCGCCGAAATTCTCAGGGAAGCAATGGAAGGAGCAGCTGCACTTTCGGTACCGCTTGTTGCGGATATCCACAAAGGAGCAAGCTGGTTTGAAGCAAAATAGTATGAATAATCATTCTAAGGTCATCGGTATTACCGGTGGCGTCGGTACGGGTAAGAGCTATGTATGCTCACTGATCAAAAGGCATCTTGGGTATCCGGTTATTGATTCGGATAGCGTATCAAGGGAGCAGATGGTTCCCGGCAGCACGGTGTTAGAGCAGGTTTATGAGGCATTTGGCACAGAAATTGCTAACGAAGACGGCACTTTAAACAGATCCGCTCTTGCACAAATCGTCTTTCAGGACGATAATAAGCTTGCATTACTCAATTCAATCACGCATCCTGCGGCGATTGCGGAAATCAAAAGACAGATTGCAGCTTATAAGGCGGAGAACATCCCCTACATTTTCGTAGAGTCGGCACTTGCGTGTTCTGCGGGCTATCGTGATTTCTGCGACGAGCTCTGGTGTGTTACTGCGCCAGAGACAGTAAGAAGATACCGCCTTCGAAAGGAGCGCGGATATTCCGATGAGCGAATTTCTGCAGTCTTTGCGGAGCAGATGTCCGAGGAGGAGCTGCAGAGCCTTTGCGATAAGGAAATCATCAACAGCAATATGGTCGGCGATCTCGAGCTTTGTTATCAGATCGAAGATAATCTCGGTCTGTAAAGAAAGGTGGTAAGACTTTGGATTTCTTCAGTTTGGCAAGCGGAAGCAGCGGGAACTGCATCTACCTTGCAAGCGGTGAAACAAGGCTGTTGATCGATGCCGGCATCAGCGCAAAAAGGATGGAAGGGTATCTTTTATCGAATTTCATTCAGCCGGAATCAATTGCTGCGATTCTGATTACGCATGAGCATTCGGACCATATATGCGGACTTAAGGTGTTTTTAAAGAAGCATCCCTTGCCCGTTTATGCAACGGCCGGAACAATTCGCGGCATCAAGGCGCAGAGGGGCAATGAATCGATACCGGATGAGCTGTTTCATGTTATTAAGCCGGGCGATTCCTTCACGATTGATTCTGTTCAGGTAAATGTGTGTGTTACCAGTCACGACGCAAACGGCTCGGTAGCCTATTCCTTTTTGGCAGAGGGGAAGAAGGTTGCGATGGCAACGGACCTTGGGTGTATTACCCCGGAGATTGTGTCGCATCTGTCCGCAGCGGATATTTTATACCTTGAGTCGAATTATGACCGATATATGCTTCTTGCGGGCTCCTATCCGTATCATCTGAAGCAGAGAATTATGGGAGAACGCGGACATCTCAGTAACGAGGATTCCGCACGACTGGTTGCGCATGTTTTGCAGGAGAAGCTTCGCTATATCATCCTTGCGCATTTGAGTAAAGAGAATAATGTGCCCGATCTGGCACTTATTACGATGAAGAACGAATTGGATGGGGCATGGAATTATGACAGCCCGAAGCCACGGCTTATGGTTGCCCCCCGAGATATCCCGATGGAAGTTCTGACAATATAAAATTTTATTGGCTTCGGCCGGAAAAGAGGTTTTTTATGAAGAGAGCGATTATTACTGTAGTTGGAAAGGATACCGTAGGTATTATTGCAAAGGTCTGCACCTATCTTTCCGGGGCAAATGTGAATGTCCTTGATATTTCCCAGACAATCGTCAGCGGCTTCTTCAACATGATGATGATGGTTGATGTATCGAAGAGCACCTGCGATTTCGATAAGCTTTCCGACGAGCTTGATGAGGTTGGTAAGAGCATCGGCTGTTCCATCCGGATTCAGCTTGAGGACATTTTCGATATGATGCACAGAATCTAATAAAGGAGCACGAACTATGATCAGTATCAGAGAAATCCAGGAAACCAACCGGATGATTGAAGAGATGAATCTGGATGTGCGTACCATTACGATGGGTATTTCACTGCTTGATTGCATCGATTCCAATCTGGAGGTTTTGAATCAGAATATTTATAACAAGATCACAACACTTGCAAAGAACCTTGTTTCCACCGGTGATGAGATTGCCAAGGAGTATGGTATTCCGGTTGTAAATAAGCGTATCAGCGTTACGCCGATCGGCTTAATCGGTGCTTCCGCCTGCAAGAAGTCCGAGGATTTTGTGACGATTGCTAAAACACTTGACCGCGCCGGTAAGGAGGTTGGCGTCAACTTCATCGGCGGCTACAGTGCTTTGGTAAGTAAGGGAATGACGAAGGCAGAGGAGCTTCTGATTCGTTCCATTCCGCTTGCCCTTTCCTCTACGGATGTTGTCTGCAGCTCCGTCAATCTCGGCTCTACGAAGACCGGTATCAATATGGATGCGGTTCGTCTGATGGGCGAGATGATTAAGGAGACGGCTGAGCTTACGAAGTATCAGGATTCCATCGGCTGTGCAAAGCTTGTTGTATTCTGTAACGCACCCGATGATAACCCTTTCATGGCAGGTGCCTTCCACGGTGTTACCGAGGCAGACTGCATTATTAACGTCGGCGTCAGCGGCCCCGGTGTTGTTAAGAAGGCTTTAGAGCAGGCAAGAGGTAAGGATTTTGAGTTCCTTTGTGAGACCATCAAGAAGACTGCCTTCAAGATTACCCGTGTCGGTCAGCTTGTAGCAAAGCGTGCCTCCGAAATGCTTGGCGTTCCGTTCGGCATTGTTGACCTTTCCCTTGCGCCGACCCCGGCTGTCGGAGACAGTGTTGCGGAGATTTTGCAGGAGATCGGTTTGGAGCATCCCGGTGCACCCGGTACGACTGCTGCACTTGCGCTTTTGAATGACCAGGTGAAGAAGGGCGGTATTATGGCTTCCTCTTATGTCGGCGGTCTGAGCGGTGCATTTATCCCTGTCAGTGAGGACCAGGGTATGATCGATGCGGTTTTGGAGGGCTGCCTTACCCTTGAGAAGCTTGAGGCTATGACTTGTGTATGCTCGGTTGGTCTTGATATGATTGCAATTCCCGGCTCCACCACTGCAGCTACCATAAGCGGTATCATCGCAGACGAGATGGCAATCGGTATGATCAACCAGAAGACGACTGCAGTTCGTCTCATTCCCGTTATCGGCAAGGAGGTTGGTGACCAGGCAGAGTTTGGAGGACTTCTCGGTTATGCACCGATTATGCCTGTCAACAGCTTTAACTGTGAGGCATTTGTCAACAGAACCGGCCGTATTCCGGCACCGGTACACAGCTTTAAGAACTAGTTATATTTTTGGGGGTTTACAAATATGGAGATACAATTGTGGCGCGAGTTTCTGGACCCGTACGCACTTGCGGTTGATGAGCTGATGATCAAATTCAATCATCTCTTAACAGCATATCGCAAATCGGACGATTATTGTCCGATCGATCAGGTTCAGGGGCGCGTAAAATCTATTGCAAGTATTATCGAGAAGGCGAACAGAAAGCAGATTTCTCTTGAGAGTGTCGAGGAGGAGATGTGGGATATTTGCGGTATCCGACTCGTGTGCCAGTTCGTTGAGGACTGCTATCAGGTTGTTGATATGATCAAGCAGAGAACCGATATGGAGGTTGTTTCGGAGAACGACTATATTGCTTTTCCGAAGGAAAGCGGCTATCGCAGCTACCACCTTCGCATTCTTTACACCGTACAGTCCGTAAGCGGTCCGAAGAAGATTCACGCAGAGATTCAGGTCAGAACGCTTGGTATGAACAGCTGGTCGACGATTGAGCATTCACTTCAGTATAAGTACCGTATGAATATTCCGGATGAGCTGAAGCTTCGTCTTCGAAATGCTGCCGACGGAATGATTGCTACCGATAAGGAACTTTCCTCGATTCGTGAGGAGATCCGTACCGCTCGTGAGCTTCGCTTCGAGGAGGAGCGCATTGTAAATGATATTCTTCTTACGATTCAGAATCTGTATCGCTTTGTCAGCCATCGCGAGGCGGTTCGAATCCAGGAGGAGTTTTACAACATCTATTCGAGTCAGAATATCGAAAGACTCAGAAGCTTTGCGACAGAGCTTGATATTATCGCGGAAAATAACAGAGCACAGACCATTAACTAGGACGGAAGGATTGCAATGAGGTTACCCGAAGAGTTTGAAAATCGAATGCGTGAGCAGCTTGGCGAGGAGGCATTTGCCGCTTATCTTGCCTGCTTCGACGAAAAGGTAAGCTCGGCGGTCCGCGTGAATACATTAAAGCTTTCCCCGGAGAGCTTTTGTGTGCTTTCGCCCTTTACGCTTCGGCAGGTTCCGTGGATCAGAAACGGGTTTTATTACGACGATAAGGACAATCCCTCGAAGCATCCGTATTACTATGCAGGTCTTTACTATCTGCAGGAGCCGAGTGCGATGACGCCTGCGAATCTGCTTCCGATTGCCAAGGGAGACCGTGTACTTGATCTCTGCGCGGCGCCCGGCGGTAAGAGTACAGAGCTTGCGGCGAAGCTTGCCGGCACAGGTGTTTTGATAGCAAATGATATCAGCAATTCAAGAGCCAAGGCACTCCTTAAGAATATTGAGGTGTTCGGTGCAAGCAATGCAATTGTTATGAGCGAGCCCTCGGATAAGCTTGCGAAGGTGTTTCCGAATTATTTTGATAAGATTCTTGTGGACGCCCCCTGTTCCGGGGAAGGCATGTTTCGAAAGCAGCCTGCCATTATGAAGAACTGGGAGCAATACGGCACGAAATATTATAACGATCTGCAGCGGGAGATCCTTCCGAGAGCCTATGAGATGTTAAGGCCGGGCGGAATGCTTTTATATTCCACCTGCACATTTTCCACGATGGAGGATGAGGAAACTGTGAAGTTCCTCCTTGATTCCTATCCGGATATGGAGCTTGTGTCGGCGGTTCCCGAGGAGAAACTTTCCGAATATCTTTCGATGGGCTTTGAGACCGGTCGGGCTTCCTTTATGGCAGAGCCAGTTAAGGATATTGAGAAGACGCTTCGATTATTCCCGCATAAGCTTGCGGGGGAAGGCCACTATATTGCGCTTTTTCATAAGAAGGAGCGGGAGGATTACGCGGAAGCGGCAAGGTTTACCGAGTTTGTAAGACAAAGTGCGCTTCCGAAGGAGCTTACCGAATTTCTTTCGCATGTATCCCTTCCGATTTCGCTGAATCGCATTTATAAGCTTGAGGACCGTTACTATCATGTTCCCATGGATGCACCGAATCTTCGGGGACTTCGCGTACTGCGTACGGGACTGTTTCTTGGCGAGATGCACAAGGGGCGCTTTGAGCCCTCACAGGCACTGGCTATGGCACTTGGGAAGGATAGCTACGATAACTGTGTTTCCTTCCCGGTCATGGATGAGCGCGTGATTCGTTATCTCAAATGCGAATCCATCGAATGCCCGGAGGATACGAAGGACGGTTATGTATTGATCCTTGTCGACGGTTATCCGCTTGGCTTCGGCAAATACAAGAACGGACAGTTTAAAAACCGGTATCTGCCGGGATGGAGAATGATGTAAATGGCCAAGGAAACGATGCGGCTTGACCGCTTTTTAGTGCTTTCGGGTGCCTGCAAAAGCAGAACCGATGCGAAAAAATGCCTGCATGACCATTGTGTCTACGTGAACGACAGACCGGTCAGCTCCGCAGAATTACAGGTGCATCCCTTAGAGGATACAATTGAGGTAAATGGCCGAACATATCGCTATGTGGCCAATCGGTATTTTCTTCTGAATAAGCCTAAGGGCGTTGTTTCTGCGACGAAGGACCGTATCAGTGAGACTGTGCTTTCTCTGATTCCGGAGGCTGACGCGAAGGAGTATTTTCCGGTAGGAAGGCTTGATAAGGATACCGAGGGACTGCTACTGATTACCAACGACGGAGAGCTTGCACATTGCATCACTTCACCGAGGCACGAGATTAAAAAGACGTATTTCGTTCGGATTACCGGTGTTTTGCAGAAGGCGGAAGAGGCACGGCTTAATAAGGGGATTTCGTTTGAAGAATTCACCAGTAAGTCCGCAGAATACAAGTTTCTTCGGGAAGATAGCGAAGAGTCGGAATGCCTTCTCACGATTACCGAGGGGAAGTTTCATGAGGTAAAACGCTTGTTTCATGCAGTCGGGCATGAGGTTCTATATTTGAAACGAATCTCAATCGGAGGCTTAGTGCTTCCCGAGGAGATGAAACCCGGAGAATACCGGGAATATACATTGGAGCAGCTGAATGAAGCCATCTTTACAGTGGATTAAGGACAACATAGATGCAGTGCTTTTTGATTTAGACGGAACGCTTGTCGATTCGATGTGGATGTGGCATGCCATAGATGTCGAGTATCTAAGTAGATTTGGGCTTGCGCTTCCCGATGATTATCAGAAAAGCATTGAAGGACTAAGCTTTCATGAGGTTGCCGTTTATACAAAGGAACGGTTTTCGATTCCGGATTCGCTTGAGAAGATGAAGGCGGACTGGAACGATATGGCATATGATTTTTACAAAACGCGTGTGCCGGTGAAGCCCGGTGTGCTTCGTTTTCTTCGCTTTTTGAAGGAAAATGGCATTCGTATGGGCATTGCAACCAGCAACTCAAGAGAGCTGATGGATGCAGTAATGCTTGCACAGGGACTAATGCCTTATTTTGACGTACGGCTAACGGGCTGTGAGGTTGCGAAGGGGAAGCCGTCGCCGGATATCTATCTTGCCGTTTCAGAAAGGCTGGGTGTCAGGACAGAGCGCTGCCTTGTTTTTGAGGATGTTGAGGCCGGAATGCTTGCGGGACATGCCGCAGGGATGCCTGTTTGCATCGTCTACGACGCATTTTCCTCTGCTATGCAGGATTCGCTTCGGGCAAATGCCGAGTTTTATATCAATTCCTATGAGGAGTTCAGCTATGAAGTATAAGGGTGAAAAGGGTTATATCCAGTATAAGAAGCTTACGCAAAGCTTAGTGGTGCTTGTTTTCGTTGCTGCCGGGCTTTCGATTTTCTTCATCTGCCGGGAGATTTTAGGGACGGGAAGGAATCTTGGTACGGTGTTCGCCGTTCTTTTAACCTTGCCTGCTGCCAAGGCACTTGTCAATCTGTTGCTGTTCATTCCGTATCAGCCGATTCCGGAGGAGCTTTCCGCAAAGCTTAACGAGGTGCTTCTTCCGACGGACAAGGCGTATTACGAAATGGTATTTACCTCCACTGAGCGTGTGATGCATCTTGATTTTTTATGTGTAAGAGGCAATCAGCTGATTGCGTATCTTATAAACGGGAAGAACACGGAGAAGATCACTTCTTACTTTGAAGCATCGCTTAAAAAGCGTGGTGAGGATGTGCATATGCATGTATTCCGTAAGGAAGAGGAGCTTCTTAGAAGATTAAAAAGCTGCGAGGGCGGAGAGGCTTCCGAAGAGGTGCAGGAATTTGTTCGAATGATCCTTGTGAAATAGAGGTGTTATGAAAAGCTTTACGATTGAGGCACGCGACGCCGGGTGCCGCTTTAACAAATATCTGAATAAGCTGATGCCGGAGGCAGGAAGCGGCTTTCTTTATAAGATGCTTCGAAAGAAGAATATTACGCTGAACGGCGCGAAGGCTGAAGGAAATGAGGTTCTAAATCGGGGCGATGTTGTGGAGATCTTCTTCTCAGACGAGACATTTTCTAAGTTTCGCGGGGAAGTAGCGAAGGAGGTTCCGACATTTTCGAAGCATAAGCTTTCTAAGAATCAGATCGTTTTTGAAAACGAGCATCTGATTGTAGCGTATAAGCCCGCAGGCCTTCTTTCCCAGAAGGATACCGAGGACAGTGAGTCGATTAACGAGCTGCTACTTACGTATCTTGCTGACAAAGGAGAGCTTACCGCCGAGTCGCTACGCAGCTTTAAGCCGGGTATCTGTAACCGTTTGGACCGCAATACCCCGGGCATTCTGTTCTTTGCTAAGACTGCGGCTTCTGGACGGGAGATCAACCGCCTTTTGAAGGAGCGCCGCATCCGCAAATACTATTACGCTGTCGTAAACGGAATTATGACCGAGTTTATCGACAGTAAGCTGTATCTTACGAAGGATACGGAAGGTAACCAGGTACGCATTACCGAAGGTCCGATTTCTTCGGATAGTGTTCCGGTGCATACCGATTTTACGCCGCTTAAGCATAATACCGATCTGACGCTTGTGAGAGTATGCCTTCATACCGGCAAATCGCATCAGATTCGTAGTGTATTACAGTATCTTGGGCATCCGATTTTAGGAGACCCGAAGTATATTGCCGAGGGCGACCGCTATCATATGCGGAATACCTATTACAGAAATACCTATCACCTGCACGGTCAGCAGTTACTTGCCTATTGCTACCTTCTGCCAAAGGAAGTGGGAGAGCCGCTTAGTGACCTTAGCTGCCGCGTATTTCGCTCCCCTGTGCCGGAGGATTTTGCTGAGCTTTTGATGAAGGAGTTTGACGCTAAAGGAGATTGTCATGCCGTCTTGGAAATCCCGGGGACTAAGAGGCTCCCTGTTCGAGGAACAGATCAACGAAACGAATGAGTATTATCGGGACAACGGAATCGCACTGGTGCAGAAGATTCCCACCCCGATTACGCCGATTGAGATTGATAAAGAGACCAAGCATATTACGCTTGCTTATTTCGACCAGGTCAGTACGGTAGACTATGTCGGGGTTGCGCAAGGGGTTCCGATCTGCTTTGACTGTAAGGAATGTGCCGTTGACACGTTTCCGTTACAGAATGTGCATGCACATCAGGTTCGCTTTATGGAGGACTTTGAAGCGCAGGGAGGCGTTGCATTTCTTCTTATCCTGTATACCTCCCGTGATCTGATCTATTATATGAATTGCGAGGAGCTTCGCTTCTTTTATGAGCGGCAGGAGAAGGGCGGTCGGAAAAGTATTCGCTTTGAGGAACTGAAGGAGGAGAATTTTCATCCGAAGGGTGATAATCTGTTCATCAATTATCTTGAATATGTGAACGATGACCTCGAAAGAAGAGAAGAAATTGAGTCTTGACAGATAAATGGTTAGTCATTATAATGTTGACATTCGTATGTTACCAAATTAACACTCTACCACGCTAAAGTGTCATGCGAATTAGAATAATAAAGGATGGATTTTTTTATGAATGAATTGTTACATACTCCGGAAGGTGTTCGTGATGTGTACGGCAGTGACTGCAGACAGAAGCTTATGCTTCAGGATAAGCTGACTTCGTGTATGCATCGACACGGATATATTGATATTCAGACGCCTTCTTTTGAGTATTTTGATATATTCAGCAAGGAACGCGGAACTGTTCCGTCGAAGGATATGTATAAGTTCTTTGACAGAGAAGGCAATACCCTTGTCTTAAGACCGGACATGACGCCGTCCATCGCACGTTTTGTTGCGAAGAATTTCCGCGGTGACAGTGAGCCGATTAAGCTTTGCTATTGTGGCAATACGTATATCAATAACGAGAGCTTCCAGGGACGACTGAAAGAAACGACGCAGCTTGGTGCCGAGCTGATGAACGATGCAACAGTCGAGGCAGATGCTTCGATGATTGCGCTTACCATCGAGTGTATTCTTGCTTCCGGTATTTCGGAGTTTCAGATTGAGATCGGTAATGCCGATTTCTTCAAGGGAATTATGGAAGACTGCAATCTTACTGAGGAGGACAAGGAGGCACTTCGTGTTCTGATGAAGACGAAGAACCTGTACGGCGCTTCCGAGCTTCTCTCGAAGCAGTCGATCAGTAACGAGACGAAGGAGCTGTTGCTTCTTATTCCCAGCCTGTTCGGAAGCTTTGACAAGATCGATGAAATCAGAAGCCTTACGACCAACGAGCGTTCGCTTCGTGCGCTTGATCGCTTGAGCGAGCTGTATGCGCTTCTTAAAAAGGATGGCTATGACCGCTATGTATCCTTTGACTTTGGTATGCTCAGTAAGTATCGTTATTATACAGGAATTATCTTCCGCGTGGTAACCTACGGTTCCGGTGAGCCGATTGCCTCCGGCGGCCGTTATGATAAGCTTTGTGAGCAGTTCGGCATGTCCGCACCCGCAATCGGTATGTCGATAACGGTAGATGCACTGATGAATGCCATCGAGCGTCAGGGCATCGATAAGGTGATGAATAAGGATAAGCACCAGGAGTATATTACGGTTGCACTTGCGAAGGGTAGACTTGCCGATAAGGCAATGGAGATTCTTACCGCAGCAGGCTATTCCTGTGAGGAGATGAAGGATAAGAATACCCGGAAGCTCATCTTTACGAACAAGGAGCAGAAGATGCGTTTCTTCCTTGCGAAGGCGAACGATGTTCCGACCTACGTGGAATACGGCGCTGCGGATATCGGTATCGTTGGTAAGGATACGATTCTCGAGGAGGGACGTAAGCTTTACGAGGTGATCGATTTCAATATGGGCCGTTGCCGTATGTGTGTTGCAGGTCCTAAGGAGGCTAAGGCGCTTCTCGGAAGCGGTAAGATTATTCGTGTTGCAACGAAGTATCCTGCGATTGCCAAGGATTATTTTTTGAATGAGAAGAATCAGGCTGTAGAGATCATTAAGCTGAACGGTTCGATTGAGCTTGCGCCGATTGTAGGACTTTCCGAGGTGATTGTTGATATTGTGGAGACCGGTTCCACGCTTCGCGAGAACGGACTTGATGTCTTAGAAGAGATCGTTCCGCTTTCCGCAAGAATGGTTGTCAATCAGGTCAGCATGAAGATGGAGGCAGAGCGTATTCGTAAGCTGATTGAAGATATTCGTAAGGTATTGAATGCCTGAGAAAGGATAAGATATGAAAATAGTTGAGTTGACCGAGGCTACCAAGAAGGAGCTCCAGGATACGCTTGCAAAAAGAAGCACGAATTCCTTTAAGGAGCAGGAGGAAAAGGTAGCAGAGATCATTAAGGCTGTGCGTGAGCGCGGCGATGAGGCTGTGTTTGATTTTACAAAGCGCTTTGACGGCGTAGAGATTGACAGCTCCTCCATTGAGGTAACGCCTGAGGAAATCAAGCGTGCCTATGAGACGATTGATCCGGAGCTTTTAAAGGTTATCCGTGATGCCATCGTCAATATTCGTGATTATCACATGATGCAGAAGAGAACGAGCTGGTTCGATACAAAGGACGGAATCTTCCTCGGACAGCGCATCACCCCGATTGCAAAGGTCGGTGTGTATGTACCGGGCGGTAAGGCTGTGCTTTCCTCCAGCGTATTGATGAATGTTATCCCTGCGAAGGTTGCAGGTGTTCCGGAGATTATTATGGTTACACCGCCGCAGCGTAGCGGTGAGTTGAATGCCGCCAGTGTAGTGGCTGCCGTTGAGTCCGGTGTTGACCGCATCTTAAAGGTTGGCGGTGCACAGGCGATTGCCGCACTTGCTTACGGAACGGAAAGCATTCCGAAGGTCGATAAGATTGTAGGACCCGGTAATATTTTCGTTGCGCTTGCAAAGAAGGCAGTATACGGTAATGTCGGTATCGATTCCATCGCAGGACCGAGTGAGATTCTGGTGCTTGCCGATGAGACAGCCAACCCCAGATATATCGCTGCAGACCTTCTGAGCCAGGCCGAGCATGACGAGCTTGCTTCCGCAATTCTGGTTACGACCGACCGTGAGCTTGCGAAGAAGGTTTCCGATGAGGTCGCAGCATTTACCGAGAAATTATCCCGTAAGGCAATCATCGAAAAATCAATCGAGAATTACGGCTGTATCTTCGTAGCCGAGAATATGGAGCAGGCGATTGCTACCGCAAACGATATTGCTTCCGAGCACCTCGAGATTCTGACGAAGAACCCGTTTGATACGATGAGCTATATTAAAAATGCAGGCGCAATCTTCCTTGGAGAATATTCAAGTGAGCCGCTTGGCGATTATTTCGCAGGCCCCGACCACATTCTTCCGACCAACGGAACGGCGAGATTCTTCTCCCCGCTCAATGTGGATGACTTCATCAAGAAGAGCAGCGTAATCTCTTATTCGAGAGAGGCACTCGCACCTGTTTACAAAGAAATTGTTACCTTTGCCGAGGCAGAGGGCCTCACTGCACATGCCAATTCCATTGCTGTGCGTTTTGAGGAAGAATAGAGGAGGTTTCCATGAGTCGTATTGCAACTGTTAATCGTGAAACGAAAGAGACCAGAATCAGCTGTACCCTGAACCTTGACGGAACGGGCAGCTATGATATCCATACCGGCATCGGTTTTTTCGACCATATGCTTTCGGGCTTTGCGAAGCACGGCTTTTTCGACCTTACCATTAAGGCCGAGGGCGATCTGTATGTGGATTCGCATCATACCGTTGAGGACGTCGGTATCGTTCTTGGACAGGCCATCAAGGAGGCACTTTCGGATAAGGCCGGCATCCGTCGCTACGGAAGCTTCATCCTTCCGATGGACGAAACGCTGATGCTTTGTGCATTGGATCTTTCCGGAAGACCGTATTTCTGTTACGATGTCAATACGACGGTCGATCGTCTCGGCGAGATGGATGTAGAGCTTGCGAAGGAGTTCTTCTATGCGATTTCCTATTCCGCAGGAATGAATCTGCATATTCGTATGCTTTCCGGAGATAACAATCATCATATTCTTGAGGCGATGTTTAAGGCCTTCGGTAAGGCACTTGATATGGCAACCGGCTATGATGCGCGTGTGAACGGCGTTCTTTCCACGAAGGGAACCATCTGATTATGAAGAAGAGTATATTCGCTTATATCAATGCAGAGACCGAATTTACGGCAAATGTATCCGAGAAGGCCATGAGCTACGAGCAGAACGGTGCGGACGGCCTTTATATCTATAACTTCGACCCGTCCGAGCAGGCGCAGCAGAGCTTTTTGGAGGATACAAGAAAGCTTCTTAAGGAGGTTGACCTTCCTGTCTATATCGGTTGTGTCGTAAAGCGCTTTGAGGATGTGAAGAAGGCACTTTATACGGGTGCTGATGCGGTTGTTGTGAAGTATTCCGCAAAGCTTCCGAAGGAAGAGCTTGTGAAGGCTGTGGAGCGGTTTGGAAGAGAGCGTATCCTTGTTGAGTTCAATACCGATCCGGAGACGAATGATTACGAATGCGCAGAGCCCTCCCTTCTGCAGGAGCTTAAGGAAATCGGTATTTTTAAGCTTGTTTTTAAGCATGTTACGATTGAACGCGTGAAGACGCTGATTGCTGAGTCCCCGCTTCCCGTGATGATTCGTGACAGCCTTACGAGAAATGATATCGAGTCGTTACTTTCCCTTGAGAATGTTTCCGGCATATGCACGAATTACTATGTCGGCAAGAATATTATGAAGGTAAAGCATTCCCTTCGGGAGTTCGGTATCGACACAAAATGCCTTGACAGTGCGATTGATTTTTCGGAATTCAAGCTGCTTTCCGATGGACTGATTCCTGTTGTGGTACAGGACTATAAGACCGACGAGGTTCTGATGGTTGCTTATATGAACGAGGAGGCTTACAAGCTTACCGTAACGACCGGAAGAATGACCTATTATTCGAGAAGTCGTAACGAAATCTGGATTAAGGGTGACACCTCCGGACATTATCAGTTTGTAAAGGAGCTTCGCATCGATTGCGATAATGATACGATTCTTGCAAAGGTACATCAGCTTGGTGCTGCCTGCCATACCGGCAATCGTTCCTGTTTCTATCGCGTGCTTTGCAAAAAGGATTACAATGCATATAATCCGCTCACCGTTCTTACGGAGGATTATGCATTGATTGCCGATCGGAAGCAGAATCCGAAGGAAGGCTCGTATACGAATTATCTGTTCGATAAGGGCATTGACAAGATTCTTAAAAAATGCGGTGAGGAATCCGCGGAGATTCTGATTGCAGCGAAGAATCCCGATAACGAAGAGCTTAAGTATGAGATTGCGGATTATCTGTATCATCTTATGGTTCTTATGGCCGAGAGAGGCATTGATTGGGAGGATATCGTAAAGGAACTTGCGAATCGCAGAAAATCGTGATAAACTGTCATAGAACGAATATCAATCATAAGAGGTAGAAGTGATGGATTTTTTATATGAATTGCTGACGAGTGTACTTACTTATCTTGCCTTGCTTTGTTGCGCAGGTGTCGGCGTTGCCGCAGGTGTATCGCTTAGAAAGCACCAGAATAAGAAGAAGGAAGCAGCGGCACAGGCCGAGAATGCTTGATTTTCTTCGCTTTTTTTAGAAAATGGGTTGCATTTTCCTGAATTGCTGTTATAATAATATTGTTACTAAGTTGTTTATGAAGGAGTTCCGAGGACATCGGAGCTCCTTTCCATTTGTTTCAGAAAGGAAAACGCATGACGCAAAGAGAACAGTATGAAGCCAAAACCGAGCAGCTGCTTCAGCCGATTTTAAGCGAGAAGCAGTTTGAGCTGGTGGACGTGGAATATGTAAAGGAAGCAGGAGACTGGTATCTTAGAGCTTACATTGATAAGCCGGGTGGTATCACGATCGATGACTGTGAGGAAGTCAGCAGAGCGTTAAGTGATCTGTTGGATGCGGCGGATTTTATTTCGGATGCATACATTCTTGAGGTAAGCTCTCCGGGACTTACAAGACCGCTTAAAAAGGACAAGGATTACGACCGCAATATCGGAAAGCTGATTGAGCTTCGTCTCTATCAACCCGTTGACAGAAAGAAGGAGATGACCGCAACGCTTGTTTCGTATGACAAGGATACGGTTACCGTTTCGGATGAGGGAACGGAATATGTTCTCGAGAAGAAGAATATATCCCTGATTCGTCAGGCGTTTATTTGGGAATAAATCACAAGGAGGATATCATGGAAAAGGAAAACAAAAACATGCTGATTGAGGCACTTGAGACGATCGAAAAGGAGAAGGACATCCCGAAGGCAGTACTTCTTGAGGCAATTGAAACCGCGCTTGTTGCGGCTGTTAAGAATGAGTACAAGAAGAGCGATAATGTTATGGTTAAGATCGACCCCGCAAACGGAGACGTTAAGGTTCTTTCCGGTTATGAGGTCGTAGAAGAGGTTGAGGACGAGGCTATGCAGATTACGCCCGAGGAAGCAGCCGTTCGTTTCCCCGGCAAGAAGCTTCAGCTTGGCGATATTGCTTACACCGAGGTTATGCCGAGAAACTTCGGCAGAATCGTTGCAAGTAAGGCAAAGCAGGCAATCGTTCAGAAGATCCGTGAGGAAGAGAGAAAGCAGCTTTATGATAAGTATGCCGGTAAGGAGCATGAGGTTGTTACCGGTATCGTACAGAGAATGAACGAGAAGACCGTTACCTTGAACCTTGGTAAGATGGATGCGGTTCTGATTGAGTCCGAGCAGATCCGCGGCGAGAACTTTGCAATCAATGATCGTGTTAAGGTTTATGTGCTTGAGGTTAAGGATACCTCCAAGGGACCGAAGATCACCGTATCCCGTACGCATCCCGATCTTGTTAAGAGACTTTTCGAGAGCGAGGTTTCTGAGGTTGCCGACGGTACTGTTGAGATTAAGAGCATCAGCCGTGAGGCAGGTCAGAGAACGAAGATGGCTGTATATTCCCACAACCCGAACGTTGATCCGCTCGGTGCATGCGTAGGTATCAATAGCTCTCGTGTTAACGCAGTTGTTGACGAGCTTCGCGGTGAGAAGATTGATATTATCAGCTGGAGTGAGAATCCCGAAACGCTTATTAAGAATGCACTTTCCCCGGCTAAGGTCGTTTACGTTGATGTAAACGAGGAGGAGCACAGTGCAAGGGTCGTAGTTCCGGATCATCAGCTTTGCCTTGCCATCGGTACCGGCGGACAGAATGCACGTCTTGCTGCACGTCTTACCGGATACAAGATCGATATCAAGGGAGAGTCTCAGGTAGAAGGACAGTAAGATGCTTACCAGAAAGATTCCGTTAAGAAAATGTACCGGCTGCGGAGAGATGAAGCCCAAAAAGGAGCTGATTCGTGTTCTGCATACGACCGAGGATACGATTGAAATCGATCGCACCGGTAAGAAGAACGGTCGCGGCGCTTATCTTTGCGACAACGCCGAATGTCTGAAGAAGGCGATGAAGTCACATGCGCTCGAGCGTTCCCTTAGCGTCACATTTTCAAGTGACATTTACGCACTGTTAGAAAGCGAGATGAATGCCCGTGATTGATCGCGTTTTGAATATGTGCTCGCTTGCAAAAAAGGCCGGCAAAGCGGCTTCGGGCGGCTTCCTTTCCGAGGAAGCGGTCAGAAAGGGTGCGGCGAGACTGGTAATCCTTGCAATGGATGCCTCGAACAATTCGCAGAAATCCCTTCGGGATATCTGTGCATATTATAAGGTTCCGATTGTTTCCTACGGAACCAAGGAGTCACTCGGTCATGCAATCGGCTGCGAACAGCGTGCGTCGATTACGATCACCGATGACGGTATTGCGAATAAAATATTAAACCTGTTAAATACAAACGGAGGTATAATGGATGGCAAAAATTAAGGTCAACGAACTGGCCAAAGAGCTTGGCGTAAAAAATAATGACCTGATGAGCTATTTGCGTGAAAAAGGTGTTGACGCAAAGAGCATTACAAGTATGGTGGATGACGATGCCATTAAGATTGCGGAGAGCTTCTTCGGCAAGAGAAAGATTAAGCAAAAGCCCGAGCAGAAGCAGGATTCCGCAAAAAGCAGTAAGCTTTTTTACAAAGACGGAACGCTTGTAAGAACGAAGGATGCGGACGGCAATGCTTTGCCGATTACCGGACCTGTTTTCGATGAGGAGGGTAACCTGAAGAAGCTTACCCTTGATAAGAACGGCTTCCGTATTAAGCCCACGAAGGATGAAAACGGCAATATTACCTCTGCCGTATATTCTTATACGAGTGACGGACGTCTTGTTCGTCTTGCTTCGAAGAAGGCTGAGCCCGAGAAGAAGGAAGCTGCACAGAAGCCTGTTGAGAAGGCTAAGGAGCCCGCTGAGACCGAGAAGAAGGTTGAGCCGAAGGAAGAGGCACCGGTTATTGTTCCTGTGACTACCGAAGCACCTACGGAGCCTGTGAAGAAGGAGATTCCTGTCGAGAAGACTGAGGATAAGCCTACTTTGAAGGTAGAGAATAAGCAGCCGGAGAAGAAACCGGAAAGACCTGCGCAGAACCGTGAGAATACTTTTAATCGTAACAGAGACGGTCAGGAGGGTGGCTATAACCGGAACAGAGACGGCCAGCAGGGCGGTTTCAACCGTAACAGAGACGGTCAGCAGGGTAGCTTCAACCGTGGCCCGAGAGATGCGCAGCAGGGTAGCTTCAACCGTGGTCCTAGAGATGGCCAGCAGGGTAGCTTCAACCGTGGCCCGAGAGATGGCCAGCAGGGAGGCTTCAACCGTGGCTCTAGAGATGGCCAGCAGGGTAGCTTCAACCGCGGACCGAGAGACGGCCAGCAGGGAGGCTTCAACCGCGGACCGAGAGATGGTCAGCAGGGTAGCTTTAACCGTGGTCCGAGAGACGGCCAGCAGGGTCGTGACAATTTCGGAAAGGGAAGCTTTGATAAGTCCGCCGGCTTTGATAAGGATAAGGACGGCGATACCAGAAGAACCTTCCAGCGTAAGAACGACAATCGTAAGGATACCAGCTCCATTAAGACGGATTTCGCCAATGATATCAATAAGGAGCACAGAGCGGATGCCTTCAACAACCGTAACCGCGACAAGAATCGTAACCGTAATGTCGAGGAACGCGAGAATGAAGGCAACAAGAAGGGCATGAAGGCCAAGAAGGAAGACAGAAGAGGTGCTTTCATTAAGCCCGAACCGATTCCGGTTAAGAAGGAAGATCCGGATGAGGTTAAGACCATCATTATCCCTGAGGTAATTACCATTAAGGACCTTGCGGATAAGATGAAGCAGAATGCAGCCGCAATCGTTAAGAAGCTTTTCCTGAGCGGCAAGATCTGTAACGTGAATACCGAGCTTCCGTTTGAGGAGGCCGAGCTTTTGGCTATCGAATACAACTGCATCGTTGAGAAGGAGCAGATCGTTGATGTTGTTGAGGAGCTGATGCGTGATACCGAAGACGGCGAGGAGACACTTGTAAAGCGTCCTCCGGTTGTCTGCGTAATGGGTCACGTTGACCATGGTAAGACCTCCATCCTTGACAAGATCCGTTCCACCAACGTTACCTCCCGCGAGGCCGGTGGTATTACCCAGCATATCGGTGCATATCAGGTTGAGATTAACGATGAGTTAATCACCTTCCTTGATACCCCCGGACATGAGGCATTTACCGCTATGCGTATGCGTGGTGCGATGTCTACCGATATCGCCGTTCTGGTCGTTGCCGCAGATGACGGTGTTATGCCGCAGACCATCGAGGCAATTAACCATGCAAAGGCTGCAGAGGTTCCGATCGTTGTTGCCATTAACAAGATGGATAAAGAGACCGCTAACCCCGACCGCGTTCTTTCCGAGCTTTCCGAGCACGGATTGGTTGCGGAGTCCTGGGGTGGTGATGTTGTTACCGTTCCGGTTTCTGCGAAGACCGGTGAAGGTATCGAGCAGCTTTTGGAGATGATTCTTCTTACCGCTGAGGTGCAGGAGCTTCGTGCGAACCCGAACCGTAAGGCAAGAGGTATCGTTGTCGAGGCGAAGCTTGATAAGGGTCGCGGTCCCGTAGCTACCGTTCTGATGCAGAAGGGTACGCTTCATGTAGGAGAAAATGTGGCAATCGGTTCTTCCTTCGGTAAGATTCGTGCCATGATCAATGATAAGGGTCAGAAGGTTACCGAGGCAGGTCCTTCCACACCGGTTGAGATTCTTGGTCTTAACAGTGTGCCGAATGCAGGTGATACGCTTGTTGCAACCTCCGGTGAGAAGGAAGCAAGAGAGATCGCAGAGGCATTTATCGCACAGTCCAAGGAGAAGCTGATTCTCGAAACCAAATCCAAGCTGTCGCTTGAGGGTCTGTTTGATCAGATTAAGGCCGGCAACGTGAAGGAACTTAATATTATCGTTAAGGCCGACGTGGCAGGTTCCGTTGAGGCTGTGAAGCAGGCACTTACCAAGCTTAGTAACGAAGAGGTTGCAGTTCGCTGTATCCATGGCGGTGCCGGTAACATTAACGAGTCCGATGTTATTCTTGCAAGCGCAAGTAATGCAATCATCATCGGTTTCAATGTTAAGCCTGACGCCGTTGCAAGCGATACCGCTGAGCGTGAGAATGTTGATATTCGTCTCTACTCCGTTATCTATAATGCGATCGATGATATTGAGCTTGCTATGAAGGGTATGCTCGATCCGATTTATGAGGAGGTTATCACCGGTCACGCTGAGATCCGTCAGATCTTCAAGGCAAGCAATGTCGGTTCGATTGCCGGTTCTTATGTGCTTGACGGTAAGATCACTCGCGGAAGCAAGGCACGTATTACCCGTGACGGCAAGCAGATTTTCGATGGCAACATCGCATCGCTTAAGCGTATGAAGGATGATGTGAAGGAAGTTGCAGCCGGCTACGAGTGCGGTATTTTGTTTGAAAAGTTCAACGAGATTCAGGAGATGGATCAGGTTGAGATATACATTATGCAGGAAGTACCTCGTAAGTAGGTAGAAGGTAGGAATTTTGAGAAAGAACAGTATTAAAAATACAAGAATTAATCAGGAGGTCCAGAAGGAACTCAGCAATCTGATTTTATTCGAGGTAAAGGATCCGCGCATTGCACCGATGACCTCCGTTTCGGATGTCGAGGTTGCGCCGGATCTGAAATCGGCAAAGGTATTTATCAGTGTCTTAGGGGATGCTTCCGTTAAGGAGGCAACCCTTAAGGGACTTAAGAGCGCCGCTCCGTTTCTTCGTTCCGCGCTTGCGAAGAATATGAATCTTCGTAACACACCGGAGCTTAGATTCCATTTGGATGAGTCGCTTGAATACGGTATGCATATGAATGAGCTGATCGCTTCGCTTCATATTTCGGAAAGTGAGAGTGATAAGAATGACTAAGCTGCTTCTTGATTATGTAAAGGATGCTAAGACAATCGGAATATCCGGACATATTCATCCGGACGGCGATTGTATCGGTTCTGTGCTCAGCTGCTATATGTATCTGAAAAATGCCTTGCCGCTTGCTACGATTCATGCGTATGCGGAGTCGGTTTCGAACAGCTTTACCATGCTTTCCCGTGTGGAGGAGCTTGATACGTCCTACAGCTTTCCCGAGGAACCGTATGATGTCTTCATCAGTCTTGACTGCGGAAGCATCGATCGACTCGGACGCTGCCAGGATGAGTTTTTGAGAGCAAAAAGAACCGTATCCTTTGATCATCATATTACCAATACGAATTTCGCCGATGAGAATATCGTAAATGCAGCCGCAAGTTCTACGAGTGAGGTGCTTTTTGACCATATGGAACGGGAGCTTATCGATCTTCCGATCGCGGAAGCGCTGTACCTTGGTATCATGCACGATACCGGGGTGTTCAAATACAGCTGTACCTCCGAGAAGACGATGTGCACGGTTGGTTATCTGATGAGCAAAGGAATCGATACCGCAAGCCTTGTGGATAAGAGCTTTTACATGAAATCCTTCATCCAGCTTAAGACGCTTGGCTGTGCACTCAGTAAGGCAGAGCTCGGCCTTGGCGGAAAGATGATTTATACGATTCTTACGCAGGAGGATATCGCAAAGATTGGTGCAAGAATGACCGATACCGAGGGAATCGTCAGTGAGCTTCGTACCACAGAGGGTGTGGAAGCTGCCGTATTTATTCGTGAGGAGGCGCCGGGCATTTATAAGTTCAGCTTAAGAAGTAACGGACTGGTGGATGTTTCCACGATTTCTTCCTCCTTTGGCGGCGGCGGACACAAGATGGCGGCCGGCTTTACCGCAGAGGGCTCTTTGGATGAGATCTTTACGCAGGTTTCTGCGATGATCATGCTTCAGATTTAGGTGCTTATGAACGGTATTATTGTTATAAACAAGGAAAAAGGCTATACCTCTCATGATGTCGTTGCAAAATTGAGAGGTATTTTGCATATTAAGAAAATCGGGCATACCGGTACGCTTGATCCGGATGCGACGGGAGTTCTTCCGGTCTGCATCGGCAATGCAACGAAGGTCTGTGATCTGATTATGGATAGAACGAAGACCTACACAGCAGGTGTGAAGCTTGGTCTTGTGACCGATACACAGGATATCTCCGGACAGGTGCTTTCCGAGAAGGCGGTGAAGGTTTCTTTCGAGGAGCTTACCGAAGCTACGAAACATTTTCTCGGGGATATTTCCCAGCTTACGCCGATGTATTCCGCAAGGAAGGTTAACGGGCAGAAGCTTGTGGATCTTGCCAGAAAGGGGATTACCGTTTCGCGTGAGACGAAACGGATTACCGTTCATGCAATCGATATTCTTGATTTCGACGAGGTGGACGGGACATTTTCCATGCGGGTTGTGTGCTCAAAGGGAACTTATATCCGTACGCTTTGCAACGATATCGGTGACTATCTTGGGTGCGGTGCGTGCATGACAAGCTTACGAAGGAATGCTTCCGGTGAATTTACCGAGGAAGAGGCGTTGACGCTTTCCATGGTGGAAAAGCTTCGCGACGAGGGGACGCTTTCGGAACGAATCCTTTCCGCGGACAAGCTTTTTATGGATTACGGACGAGCAGAGATTACCGAGGAGGGACGAAGCTTTCTTCATAACGGAAACCCGTTAACTCCCGATAAGCTTTGCTTTACCGAGGAGAATACCGAGCGTGTACGCGTATACGAGGATGACGTTTTTACGGCACTTTATGAATTCCGAGACAGACTTTACTGGCCTGTTAAGATGTTTTTACAGTAGGATATGAGATGAAATATTGGAATGGCTTAGAAGAGTATGACGGGAATCGGATTGCTGTTATGCTCGGCAAATTTGACGGCCTGCACTTCGGGCACCGGACGCTTCTTCGTAAGATGCAGGAGCATGCGGACGGCTTAGAAAAGGTGATTCTTGCCTTTGATTTTCCGAATGCGGGTGCGGGACGAGAGCTTTATACAAGAGAGGAGCAGGTTTATGCCTGCGCGCAAAGCGGACTTGACGGGTATCTGAATGTGACCTTTGACGATACAATCCGTACGATGCCCGCGGAGGTTTTTTTAGAGGAGATTCTTTTCAAGCGCTTAAAAGCCTCGCAGGTATACGTTGGAGAGGAGTTTCGTTTCGGCTTTGAAAGAAAGGGCGACGTTTCGATGCTTCGGGCGTTCTGCGAAGAAAACAGAATCTCATGTTATGCGGTTCCGGAGCTTTTACATGAGGGCATAAAGGTAAGTAGCTCCGACATTCGAACGCTGATTGCGGCGGGACGGATGGCGGAAGCGGCGGAGCTTGGCGGAGCATTTTTCGTGCATGGCATTACAAGGAAAGGCAGGCAGCTCGGAAGAACGATGAATTTTCCGACGCTTAATCTGTATCCGCCGGTGGAGAAGCTATTGCCGCCTGCAGGGGTATATCTTAGCGATACGCTTTACGAAGGTACGGTCTATCCGTCCGTTACCAATATCGGCGTGAATCCGACGGTGAAGGACGATGCCAGGGTTTCCATTGAAACGCATTTACTTAGCTATCCCGAGAGTGGGATTGCCTACGGCGCAGAGATTACGGTTTACTTCGGAGAGCAGACGAGACCGGAGCGCAGATTTGCTTCCGTAGAGGAGCTTTTTGCGCAGATTGCAAAGGATGCGGAAAATGCCCGAAATCGTAAGAAACCTATTTACATTTGATAACGGATATGCTATATTACTATTCGTTGACCGGCTCTCAGTCTTTGGAATCCTCAACCGGGGCCCTGAGCACGGCGTAAATTTTAGTTTTTGGAGGACAAAATCATGATTAGCAAAGAGAAGAAGGCAGCAATCATTGCTGAGTTCGGTAAGACTGCTAACGATACCGGTTCCGCAGAGGTTCAGGTTGCTATTCTTACCGCAAGAATTAAGGAGCTCACCGAGCATCTTAAGGCCAACAAGCAGGATAACCATTCCAGACGTGGTCTTTACAAGATGGTAGGTCAGAGACGTGGTCTTCTTGATTACCTTAAGAGCAAGGATATCAACGCATATCGTGCACTTATCGAGAAGCTTGAGATTCGTAAGTAATTTCTTTTTATAGGGCCATGTTCGCATGGCCCTACTTGTTATTATCAGAGATTTTGGTAAGAACGCACCATAAGGTGCAACAATTAATATTTTGCAGAGTAGAATTTTGTGCGTTAAGTGTCCGATGAACGGGGAGTTGTCTTCGGAACGAAAAGTTAATGCTTGCGGTACAGAATTCGCATCCCGCTGCTACATACGGAATACTCCTTTTGTAGCTGAATACGGGACAGAAGGAGGTTTTTTTATGAGCAACAGTAAAGTACTGAACAAAAAGAACACATTGTTAATTGCCATGGCCGGAATGTTCATGGCACTTGAATTTATCTTTGAAAGATATCTGTCGATCTCTACACCAATCGTCAGAATATCCTTCACCTTTATTCCGCGTGCCTTAGCCGGCATGTGTGTCGGAATTGTGCTTGCCGGACTTGCAAGCTTACTTGCGGATATCGTCGGGGCAATCATATTCTATGGCGCATCCATTAATCCGATGATTTCTTTGGCAGCGCTTTGCAGCGGTCTGATTCTTGCCTGGCTTTACAAAAAAGGAAAGCCCGGTATCGTAAAGATCAGCACGGCAGCAATCCTTGACCAGTTCTTCTGCGGCCTTTTGCTTACCTCGCTTGGCCTGATCTGGTTTGGTGGGGTACCGAACGCACTTGAGTTCTGGATTACCCGTGTGACGAAGTGTGCGATTATGGCTGCGGTAGAGATTCCGATTCTGATTCTTTGTACGAAGGCAATCTATCCGTTACTTCGTAGCTTTTTGAACCGTAACGGATTGAAAGTATCCTGATTTTCGGAGGCCTACATGACGATCGAGGAAGCATACTCCTTTGTGAAAAATGAGAAGACAACAGTTTCGAAGCCGGGACTTACAAGAATTCATACCTTACTTCGGCTTCTTGGGAATCCCGAGCAACATATGAAGCTGATTCATGTTGTCGGTACGAACGGAAAAGGCTCGGTTTCTGCGATGCTTTCCTCGGTTCTTAAGGCTGCAGGGTATCGTGTCGGACTGATGTCTTCGCCGTATTTATATAGCCTGAAGGATTATTATCGCTTAGGCGGAGAGCTTCCTTCGGACGAAGCTTATATTCGTGCGGTGGAAACGGTTTCCGAGGCCTGCAGGCTGATGAACGACGATTATCCGTCAGAGTTTGAGCTTGCGGTTGCGGTAGGAATTATCCTTTTCCTACAGACAGAGTGCGAATATGTCGTTTTAGAGGCCGGAATGGGTGGCGGAAAGGATGCTACGAATCTTGAAACGCCCGGTATTATGACGGTTGTAACGCATATTGCGATGGATCACGAAGGCTTTCTTGGAAGAGATCAGCTTGCGATTGCCAAAGAGAAGCTTGCAATCGCTGCAAAGGGTGAGTCGATTGTACTTGCGGCCAATGAAAAGGATATCCGAAGATTCTGTGCATTTCGCGCTTTTGAGAATAACAGTCCTTTTGTTTATGCAAAGGATCCGGAGGTGGATCTAAGCGTTGATAAGCTTGGTGCGAAGCTTTCTTTGAAGGGCTCGTATCAGCGGGAGAATGCGGCTACGGTATGTGCCGCCGTATATACGCTTAGAAAGCTCTCGGTTTATATCAGTGATGCAGCGGTGAAAGAGGGACTCGAGAACACATTTGTTCCGTTTCGCTTTCAGATTCGAAAGACGAAGCCGTATCTTATTATGGACGGCGGTCATAACCCGGACTGTATTGATGCACTGACGGAATCTCTATCCGAGCTTCCGGGTAAACCGATGTTCACTGTAGTGACCGGTGTAATGGCAGATAAGGATTATTGTGCGATGTATCCAAAGCTTCTTCCGTATGTGCGGCGTTTTCTTACCGTAACACCGAACAACCCGCGTGCATTGCCCGCGAAGGATCTGCGGAACTATTTGCGTAGCATCGGTGCGGAGGCGGAGGCTAAAAGGTCTATATCTTCTGCAGCGGATGCTGTCCGTTTGGCTTACGAGGCAGGAGAGGATGTGCTTTGTACGGGAACGCTTTATATGATGGCAGAGCTTGAGGCATGCTTTTTGGAGAACGGATTACTTTCATTTGACAGGACAAGCGATGATGACTTACGAAGAGATATTAGAAAAACTGACCGGTAAGAGCTTCTTTAATCGATTTGCCGGACTTACGCGTATGCGAAAGACGATGGCACACTTCGGTAATCCCGAGGAGCGGCTGTCGGTTGTTCATGTTGCGGGTACGAACGGCAAAGGCTCGGTATGTGCGATGCTACATTCCGTCCTTCGTGCGGCTGGTTACAAGGTCGGATTATTCACCTCACCGTATATTCATGATTTCAGAGAGCGAATCCAGATTAACGGGAAGATGATTTCGAAGCGGAAGCTTACCGAGCTTGCTACCGAGGTTATGGCATATACGGACAGACTGCCGGAGCCGCCGAATCAGTTTGAGCTCTTAACCATTATCGCCCTATTATATTATGAGCGTGAGCAGTGTGATATCGTGATTCTTGAAACCGGACTTGGTGGTACCTTTGATCCAACGAATATCGTTCCGAAGCCACTTTGCAGCGTGATTATGAATATCGGTCTTGATCATTGTGCAATTCTTGGCAATACCCTTTCAAAGATTGCGGATGCGAAGGCAGGAATCATCAAAGACCACTGTGACGTTGTCATGTATCCTTCCGAGAAGGAAGCGATGGATGTGCTTACGGCGCAGGCACTTAAGAAGAACAGCCGCATTCATTATGTGGATAAGGAGCTTTTAAAGGAGCTTTCGCCGATTCCAAATGCTGAGCATTTTCGTTATAAGGAGCTCGAGATTGAACTGAATCTCCTTGGAAAGCATCAGCAGCTTAATTGCTGCGCGGCGCTTGAAACGATTACGGTTTTGAATCGTAGCCGATTCTTTATCAGTGATGATGATATTACGAACGGACTGTTCCGGGTGGATTGGCCTGTCCGTATGGAGCTTTTACACAGAAAGCCCTCCGTTTACCTTGACGGCGGGCATAATCCGCAGTGTATCGAGGTAGCGAAGGCATTCTTTCAAAGAGCCGAGTTTTTGGGAATGCGTATCCACGTACTCGCTTCCATGCTTGCGGATAAGGACTATCGGACGATGTTAACAATTCTTAAGAGCTTCGCTACGGATATTCATTTCTATCGATTTGATCATCCGCGCGCCATTCCGGAAGCAGAGATTCCGGCGCTTTGCGAGGAATTCGGGATGGAAGCGGTAACGAATCCCGAGGAGACGCTGAAGGCACTTTCCAAAAAGGGAAAGGAAAGAGATCTTGTACTGATCATCGGCTCTATGTATCTGGCTGATCGCATCAGAAGTATTTATAAAAAGCCTATGGCAGAAGAGGAGGCTTGTGATGAAGAACAGTAGAAAATGGATTATCGCCGCATTTGCCGTACTGATTGCGCTGATTATCGGTCTTACGATCAGTCTGCTTGTCGTTTTAAACCGTAATAACGAGAAGCCCGCTAAGGACAGGGTAAAGGATACCAAAGTTGAAGAAAACCAGGCAGGCGAACCGACGCCTACGGAGCCTTCGCTTACGCCGAGTGCGGAGCCGACCGGCGTTGAACCGACTAAGGAGCCGACGAAAGAGCCGACGAAAGAGCCGACGAAGGAGCCGACAAATGAGCCGACGCCTACCGAAGCAATCACCCCGATGCCTACTGTGACGCCAGAGAAGGGCACACCCGTTGAAAACCACGGCAAGCTGATGGTGAAAGGAACAAAGCTTTGCGATGCGTCGGGAGAGCCTTATCAGTTAAAGGGTATCAGTACGCACGGCTTACAGTGGTTCCCGCAGTATGTGAACCCCGAGACCTTCCGCTGTCTTCGTGACGAATTTGGGGCAAATGTCGTACGTCTTGCGATGTATACCGACGAGAACGGCTACTGTGTCGGCGGAGAAGCCGTGCAGAAGAAGTTAAAGGAATGTGTCAATAACGGTGTAAAATACGCAACCGATCTTGGTATGTATGTCATCATCGACTGGCATATCCTGCATGATCTGACACCGATGAAATATGTTGAGCAGGCGAAGCCCTTTTTTGAAGAGATGTCTAAAAAATACGCCGGCTACGACAATGTCATCTACGAAATCTGTAACGAGCCGAACGGCGGTACCGGCTGGGCTGAGATCAAAAAATATGCAGAAATCATCATCCCTATCATCAGAGCCAACGACCCGAAGGCAATTATTATCGTCGGAACACCGACCTGGAGCCAGGATGTTGATCAGGCAGCGAAGAACCCGATCAAGTCGGATAATGTGATGTATGCCCTGCATTTTTACGCAGGTACGCATAAGGACAGCCTCCGTCAGAAGATGGTTTCCGCGATTAAGGCGGGTCTTCCTGTGTTCGTCAGCGAATTCGGTATTACCGATGCATCCGGTAACGGGCGCTGCGATATAGAGGAAGCCAACAAATGGGTCCTGGTGATGGACAATTACCAGGTGAGCTATATCTGCTGGAACCTTGCCAATAAGGACGAGACCTCGTCGCTTATCAAAAAGCATGTCACAAAGCTTTCCGGCTTCAAGCCCGAGGATCTTTCCGTGGAAGGAAACTGGTTAATCGATATTCTTCACGGACGCGTTCCCGAGCCGAAGGAGGAGACGCTTCAGGATATTCTTGACAGTGCCCAGGGCGGTGTCGATGCAAACGCACCGAAGGCGGTTGCATACGGCAGAACGAGTAACGGCGCCGAAATCAGCTTCCGTTCCACGAATACGTGGATGGAAGGCGGCAAATACTGTTACCAGTTCGACGTTGCAATCAAAAATGTATCCGGGCAGAACATCGGTAGCTGGAAGCTTAAGGCAAGCTGCAACACGAATGTAACTTCGAAAAACTTCTGGTGCTGTAAGTTTACGCCCGGGACCAATGGCTTTACGGTTGCGCCGGAAAGCTGGAACGGTACTATCGCTAAGAACGGAACCGCAACCGGAATCGGCATCATTATTATGGCCGACGCACCGCTTGAGATCAAAAGCATTGAATTAACAAAATAAGAGAACAGGGCACAGAAATGTGCCTTGTTTTTTTGTGGCAGGATTTGCAGGAAATCCGAATTTTGATATGGAAATTTTGAAAGAGGTATGCTATAATACAATAGAATGCGTGTAATAGTGCGCGCATTTACTAAATATATTAAACGGAGTCTATATTCCGTGACTTCTGATAAGCCTGTGCGAGGCGCAGTTTTATCAGTTGTTACGGGGACTCCGACATAAGAAAGGAGTACAATATGTACAAGAGTTTCAGTATGGAGCTTGCAGGCAGAACCCTTACTGTCGACGTTGACAGAGTTGCCAAGCAGGCGAACGGTGCAGCTTTGATGCACTATGGTGACACGACTGTGCTTTCCACCGCTACCGCAAGTGAGAAGCCCAGAGACGGCATCGATTTCTTCCCTCTGAGCGTAGAGTATGAGGAGAAGATGTATGCAGTTGGTAAGATTCCGGGAGGATTCAATAAGAGAGAGGGTAAGGCTTCTGAGAATGCTGTTCTTACCTCCCGTGTTATTGACCGCCCGATGCGTCCTTTGTTCCCGAAGGATTATCGTAACGATGTAACGATCAACAACCTCGTTCTGAGCGTTGATCCGAGCTGCACACCTGAGCTTACCGCTATGCTCGGTTCCGCAATTGCAGTAGCTATTTCCGATATTCCGTTCGACGGTCCGTGCGCAACCACACAGGTTGGTATGATTAACGGTGAGTTCATTTTGAACCCTACCCAGGAACAGACCCAGAACGGTGATCTGAAGCTTACCGTTGCATCCACCAGAGATAAGGTTATCATGATCGAGGCAGGCGCTAACGAGCTTCCCGAGGCGAAGATGATCGAAGCAATCTATCTTGCAGATGCTACCAACAAGGAGATCATCAAGTTCATCGATCAGATTGTTGCTGAGTGCGGTAAGGCTAAGCACAGCTACACCAGCTGCGCAATTCCTGAGGAAGTATTTGCCGCTATTAAGGAGATCGTTCCTCCGGCAGATATGGAAGTTCTGATGTTCTCTCCCGAGAAGCAGGTCAGAGAGGAGCGTATCCGTCAGATGAAGGATACCCTCGTTGAGAAATTTGCCGATAAGGAAGAGTGGCTTCCGCTTATTGACGAGGCTGTATATCAGTACGAGAAGAAGACGGTTCGTAAGATGATTCTTAAGGATCACAAGAGACCCGACGGTCGTGAGATCACCCAGATCCGTCCTCTTGCAGCTGAGGTTGATATTATTCCGAGAGTACACGGTTCCGCAATGTTCACTCGTGGACAGACCCAGATCTGCGATATCGTTACCCTTGCACCTCTTTCCGAGGCACAGAAGGTTGACGGTCTTGATGATAACATCGTAAGTAAGAGATACATTCATCACTATAACTTCCCGGCTTACTCCGTTGGTGAGACCAAGGTTTCCAGAGGACCCGGACGTCGTGAGATCGGTCACGGTGCACTCGCTGAGCGTGCTTTGATTCCGGTACTTCCGAGCGAGACCGAGTTCCCTTACGCAATCCGTGCCGTATCCGAGACCTTTGAGAGTAACGGTTCCACCTCTATGGCTTCCACCTGTGCAAGCTGTATGTCTCTTATGGCTGCCGGTGTTCCGATTAAGAGAATGGTTGCAGGTATTTCCTGTGGTCTTGTTACCGGCGAGACCGATGATGATTATATCCTTCTTACCGATATTCAGGGTCTTGAGGACTTCTTCGGTGATATGGACTTCAAGGTAACCGGTACTACCGAGGGTATTACCGCAATCCAGATGGATATTAAGATCCACGGTCTTACCAGAAGCATCGTTGAGGGTGCTATCGCAAGATGCCGTGAGGCTCGTCTGTTCATCATGGATACCTGTATGAAGCCTGCTATCGCAGAGCCCAGAAAGGAAGTTAATGCATACGCTCCGAAGATCATTCAGATGTCTATCGATCCTCAGAAGATCGGTGATGTTGTTGGTCAGAGAGGTAAGACCATTAACGCAATCATTGATGCTACCGGTGTTAAGATTGATATTACCGATGACGGTAATGTATCCATCTGTGGTACCGATGCTGAGGCAATGGCTAAGGCTAAGAAGATGATTGAGGTTATCGTTACCGAGTTCGAAGAGGGCATGGTATTCGAGGGCAAGGTTGTAAGCATTAAGGATTTCGGTGCTTTCCTTGAGTTCGCACCCGGCAAGGAGGGAATGGTTCACATTTCCAAGATTGCTAAGGAGCGCATCAATCACGTTGAGGATGTTCTTACCCTCGGCGATGTTGTTAAGGTTGTATGCCTTGGCAAGGACAAGATGGGCCGCGTAAGCTTCTCCATCAAGGACTACAAAGAGAACTAATTTGTATTATATACTTTGAGACACGGTGGTGCCATAGAACGGAACTTTCCTTTTTGTGGCACCATTCTCAAAATAGAGAGGGTTTGCTTTGAGAGGGGGTAGAGTAGATTGAAAAAATATATGAGCTTTCATGAGAATCCCGAGATCCTTCATGTAAATACCGAAGAGGACAGAAACTATTACATTCCTTTTGGCCCCGGCGAGGATGCATTTGTCGGCCGACGTTTCTCCACTCGCTATTTGGATTTGAATGGTCAGTGGGATTTTACTTATTATGACAGCTTTTTTGATATGCCTGTTGATTTTATGAATCGCGAGTCGGAGAGAATGATTACCGTTCCCTCCTGCATTCAGTATTACGGCTGCGATCAGGCACAGTACACCAATGTGCAGTATCCTTTTCCGTATGATCCGCCGTTTATCCCGAGCGATAATCCGACTGCGGTATATCATCGGACCTTTGAATATGACAATGACGGCAGAGAGCGCTTCCTTGTTTTTGAGGGAGTAGACAGCTGCTTTTATCTTTTTATAAACGGTCAGCCCTTCGGCTACAGTCAGGTGAGCCATGCTTTGCATGAGTTCCGCATTACCGAGGCGCTTGTGCCGGGAACGAACCATATTACGGTAGTTGTTTTAAAGTGGTGCGACGGCTCTTATCTCGAGGACCAGGATAAGATTCGTCTGACCGGCATCTTCCGTGATGTTTATATGCTCGTAAGACCAGTGGATCACATCAGTACGTATACATATACCGCTGCCTTTAATGAGGATTATAGTGTCGCTAACCTGCATTTTGAGGTGAAGGGCACGAATCAGGTTAAGCTTATCTTAAAGGATGACGACGGAAATGTTGTAAGTGAAGGCAGTGTCGACGAGGACGGCTTTTATGACTGTAAGATCTCAGCACCGAAGCTTTGGAATTCCGAACAGCCGTATCTGTATCGCTTAGAGCTTGTAACCGAGGATGAAATCATCGGCGAGAGAGTCGGCCTTCGCGATATTCGGATTGAGAACGGTGTATTCCGTATCAATGGAAAAGCAGTGAAGCTTCGTGGCGTGAACCGTCATGACAGCTATTATAAATCCGGTTATGTCTGTGACGAGAAGATGCTTCGTGAGGATTTGTATCTTATGAAGCGCTGCAATATCAATACCGTTCGTACCTCCCATTATCCGAACCAGCCTTTGTTTTATCAGCTTTGCGATGAGCTAGGTATGTTCGTTGTGGATGAGGCGGATTTTGAGGCACACGGTTCTGTCGATGCCGGTAACGGTAATGAGTGGAAGGGATATAACCAGATTGCGCTTACGGCAACGAATCCTATCTTCACAAAGGCCATAATGGACCGTGCGATGAAGCTTGTAAGACGTGATATCAACCGCCCTTCGGTGATTATGTGGTCCATGGGCAACGAAGCCGGCTACAGTGCGATTGTCGAGGAGGCTGTCAAGCTTGTTAAGGCAACCGATATTACACGTCCCGTTCACTATGAAAGTGCACTTCACGTGCTTGACGGAACCGGCAGAGATGCTTTGGATGTGGAATCCTATATGTATCCGTCCATTGCGGATATTTATAAATATCTGGATGATGAGAAGAATACGAAGCCTTATTTCATGTGCGAGTATTCGCACTCTATGGGAAACAGTAACGGTGATCTGAATGCCTATTGGAATCTGATTTATGCAAATGAGCGACTGATGGGCGGCTGCGTCTGGGAGTGGAATGACCATTCCTTCCCGATCGGAACAACCGCCGATGGACGCGAAAAATACGGCTACGGCGGTGATTTCGGGGACGAAGAGCAGAACGACAATAACTTCTGCTGTGATGGCCTTTTATATCCGGACAGAAGAATGCATACCGGTCTTTATGAGCTGAAGCAGTGCTATCGTCCGCTTTCGATTACGGTATCGCCCGAGGATTCTTCGTTGTATATTCTTACAAACAGAATGAATTTTACAAGCTTTGAGGATGTCTTTAAGCTTTCTGTAGAGATTAAGGATTGCGGACGGTTTGTTTCCGAAACCGATATTGAGGTGAATATTCCCGCTGGTGGCAGTATTTCCATGCTTGCACCCGAGCTCCCGCAGAATCACGGTGAGGACGTGCGTGTCAGATTTATCGTAAGATACCGCTATGATACGCCCTTCTGTGAAGCAGGAACCGAGGCTTGCTTTGAGCAGCTGGTACTTCGTTCCGCGAAGCATCGTTACAGCCCGGTAAGACTTTCCGGACGTACCTATCTGCACTCAAAAGAGGACGATTACAATTACTATATTGAGACCAAGGATGCAACCTACACCGTATCTAAGAAGACCGCAATGATTACCTCTCTTCGATTCGGTGAGGAAGAGGTGCTTACCGATCCGACCGCTTATAATCTGTTCCGTGCGCCGATTGACAATGACGGACATGACAGAAAGATGTGGGAGAAGTTCAGATTGTTCCATCTTGAGACGAAGCTTTTTGCCATCAAGAAGATTGAAGCCGTTGACGATATTACCATTAAGGCTGAGCTTTCACTTGGGGCAAGAGGATATTACCCGGCAGCACATGTAAGTGTTGAGTATATTTTCTATCCGGCAGGCGAGGTCATGATTCGCTCTAAGGTACAGGTTAACGAGCAGATCGAGTATCTTCCGAGATTCGGTATGCGAATCTTTCTGCGTGATGATTTTGAGGATTTCAGCTATTACGGCTACGGCCCACTTGAGAGCTATGAAGACAAATGCTTAGCTTCCTATATGGACCTGCATCACAGCACGGTAACCATAAACCACGAGGACTATATTCGTCCGCAGGAGAATTCTTCTCATTGCGGCTGTCTTTATGCAACACTTTCGAATGCAAAGTATCTGATCCGTATCGATACGGAGACCGATTTCTCGGTTAATGCTTCGCATTATTCCCAGGAGCAGCTTCGTGAGAAGAAGCATAACTGGGAGCTTGTTCCTGAGAAGCGTTCGATTCTCTGCTGTGATTACAGAATGTCCGGTGTCGGCTCCGCAAGCTGCGGTCCCGCGCTTGATGAGAATTATCGTCTCAGTGAGAAGGAATTCAACTTTGTATTCTGGCTTACGGCAAGAAAGCTTTCGAGTATTTAGGAGTAGGTTATGAGTCGCTTATTTTACAAACAGAGCGCCGGATATGATTGGAACAAAGCACTTCCCATCGGAAACGGCAAGCTCGGCGCCATGATTTTCGGCGATGAGAATTGTGAGCACCTGCAGCTGAATGAGGATTCGCTTTGGTACGGTGGTCCGATGAGCCGCGTTAATGTGGATGCTAAGGACAACCTTTCCACACTGAGAGAGCTTGTGCGTGAGGGAAGAATATCCGAAGCAGAGGAGCTTTTACTCCATGCATTTACCGGTACGCCGCAAAGCGAGAGAACGTATTCCACACTCGGAGACCTTTATATCAATTATAAGAATATCTCGGGGGAATGGAGCGATTACGAAAGAGAGCTTGACCTTTCTAAGGCATTGTTCAGACTTCGTAAAAGAGCAGGCGGAATCACCTTCCGTGAGGAGATTTTTGCCAATAATCCTTCGAATCTTCTGGTGATGATGATTACGACCGATGAGGGCGCTTCGTTTGATATTGATGTTAATTTCGGCAGAAAGACGTTCTATGACAGTACCTTCCATGATTCGGATACGATCTATTCACTCGGGTCGATGGTGGGAGAGGATTACCGGTATGCGGCAGGACTTTCTTCGGTGCATATCGGCGGTACGGTCGAATGTGTCGGGGAATACCTCAAATGCCGTAAGGTGAATATGGTATGCCTTCTGTTTACGGCAGCAACAACCTTCCGGGAGAAGGATCCGCTTAGCTATGTTTCGAACACGTTGCGTGTTGGCAGATCGTTAGAGTACAGTGCACTTCTTAATGAGCATCTGCAGGAATATTGTGAGCTTTTCGATAAGACGAAGCTTTCCCTTACGTCTGATCCCGAACTCGAGAAGCTTCCTACCGATGAAAGACTTAAGCGGTTTGGTATCGATAAGCCAGACAACGGCCTGATTCAGACGTATTATGATTTCGGGCGTTATCTTTTGATTGCGTCCTCAAGAGAGGGGTCGCTTCCCGCGAATCTGCAGGGTATCTGGAACGGTAGCATGGACCCGCCGTGGGGCAGCAAGTTTACTATCAATATCAATACGGAGATGAACTACTGGCCGGCTGAAATGTTCGGTCTTGGTAGCTGCCATATGCCGCTTTTTGATCTGATGAGAAGAATGTGCGAAAATGGCCAGCGTACGGCAAGAGATATGTATAACTGTCGTGGTACGGTCGCACATCATAATACCGATATGTGGGGTGATACCGCGCCGCAGGACGGCTGGATTCCGGCAACCTACTGGGTTATGGGAATGGCATGGCTTTGCACGCATATCTGGGAACATTATCTGTATACGCTTGATATTGATTTTCTTGAGTCGATGTATCCGATTATGCGAGAAAGCGTACTGTTCTTCCATGATTTTTTGGTAGAGGAAGAGGATACGGTGTTCCTTTGTCCGTCCCTTTCACCGGAGAATACGTACATTCTTCCGAATGGAGAATCCGGCAATGTCTGCTACAATTCGACCATGGACATCGAGATTTTAAGAGATCTGTTTACGCAGTTTCTTAGTGCGGCGAAGCTACTGGAAGACGCCGACGAAGAGTTTATTGCGCACACAGAGAGCCTTCTTAAGAAGCTTCCGCCGATTCGTGTAGGTCGCTTTGGGCAGATTATGGAGTGGAACGAAGATTACGAGGAAAGAGAGCCGGGACATCGGCACATCTCACATCTGTATGCCCTGCATCCTTCCGAGCAGATTAACGCAGACGATTCCGATCAGACGCTGATTCAGGCAGCCAAGGTTACGCTTGATCGTAGACTCAGTAACGGCGGCGGTCATACCGGCTGGAGCAGAGCATGGATCATGAATATGTTCGCAAGACTCTTTGAAGGCGAGAAGGTTTATGAGAACCTTGTGGCACTCCTTAATAAGAGTACGCTTACGAATCTTTTTGATAATCATCCGCCGTTCCAGATTGACGGAAATTTCGGTGCCATTGCCGCAATCGGCGAGATGTATCTGCAGAGTAAATCCGATCGTGTGATTTTAATGCCTGCGGTTCCGAAGGCAATGGGAGACGGCTCTATCGAAGGAATTTACGCCAAATACGGCGCTGTATTTTCGCTTTGCTTCCGTGAGGGAAAGCTTACAAGCTTTTCGGTAAAGGCGGAGCTTGCCGACTATGAGATGCGTGTTTTGTATCTCGGCAAGGAATACATGGTTTCTCTTCCCCTTGGTGAAGAAGCCACATATGAGATTGAATGATTTGAGGTATTTTGATGGGATTATTCGAATTCCTGAAAATCGTAATACTGGGAATTGTGGAAGGAATTACCGAATTTCTTCCGATCAGCAGTACCGGACATCTTCTGATTCTTGAAAGACTGTTTCAACCGGAATGCCTGAACAATCGGGAATTTTCCGAAATTTTTACGGTCGTGATACAGCTTGGTGCGGTGCTCGCGGTTGTTCTGATTTATTTCAGACAGCTTTGGCCGTGTTATCTGACGGAGGATAAGCGGATCATCATTCAGAAGAACAAGGTATATCTTTGGCTGAAGATCTGTATCGCCTGCATTCCTGCGGTTGTGATCGGTTTTCTGTTCGATGATGCGTTCGATGTCTTCTTTCACGGGCGGAGAAGTACGATTACCGTTATGATTACGTTGATTCTATACGGAATTGTATTTCTGTTCATTGAAAGGATTCAGAAGCTGCGGCCGATTCGTTATAAGACGCTTGGCTCGATTCCGATGAAGCTTGCTTTTTATATCGGCTGCTTCCAGGTACTTGCGATGATTCCGGGTACTTCCCGTTCGGGTATTACCATTATCGGTGCGATGCTTCTTGGCGCAAGCAGAGGAATTGCAACGGAATTTACCTTCTATCTGGAGATTCCTACCATTCTTGGAGCCAGTTTTTTGAAGCTTGCGAAGTATAATTTTGATTTTGACGGAATGCAATATGCGATTTTACTTGCAACGATGATCTGTGCGTTTCTTGTCGCATATGCAACCGTTAACTGGATGATTGCTTATATTAAAAAGCATGATTTCAAGGTGTTCGGCTGGTACCGAATTGCGCTTGGTATATTGATTTTGTTGATTACGATTATCTTTTGATGAAGTGAGGTGGCAATATTGGCAGAAAGTAAGAAAACAACTGCGAAAAAGGATACCAAAAAGTATCCCGGCAAGAATTTCAATAATAAAGCCATTGAGAAGAATGAGAAGAATGCTTTGAACCTGAATGTCAAGGTCGGAAAGCGTGAACCGGAGGTCAATGCGACGGAGGAATATCTTGAGGAGATGCGAAGGAAGAAGGAGATTATCGATGATATTGTGATCATCGTATCGATTCTTGTTGCAATTCTTCTGTTTCTGAGCCTGTTTGATCTGTGCGGTGTAATCGGAGGCTTCTTTAAGGCGATTATGATGGGACTTATGGGACCTGCGGTTTCGTTTGTCTTTCCGTTCGCCTTTGTCTTCTTTGTATTTTTCACCCGCTCGAACCGCGGCAATCCGATTGCAACGAGGAAAATGATCTACTTCTGGAGCATTGTGGTGCTTTCCTGTGGTCTGATTAACCTTCTGATGGGCTTTGCCGATAACTTCGAGTGGTCCTCATTTACCTCGAAGCAGGGTGGTGGCGGAATCGGTGAGCTGATATCCTGTCCGCTGTATGCTTTGTTTGGTAATATTGCTGCAATTCTAATCCTTGTCACATTAATTCTTGTCTGCATCATGCTGATTACCGGTAAGGCAATCATTCATGCGATTCGTAAGAAGCGTGCCGAGCAGAAGGCAATCATGCGTCAGATTGAGGAAGAGGAGCGCGAAGAGGAGGAACGTCGAATTGAGGCTGAGAAGAAGCGGAAGCCTGCGAATCCGACCTATAATGAGTTCCGCCAGATGAGTCTTGACGATATCCAGGAGGAGAACCGCAGAAAGAAGCTTGTGCTTGTGGATGTGGAGGGTACCTCCGAGTCCGGGGAAGGTCTTGTATATGACCGTCCGAAGCGTAAGAAGAAGCCGAGCATTATCGATAAGCTGAAGGGCTACGGTCATAAGAAGCCTGAGAAGCAGGAGACTATGAAGGAGCAGGAATTTGTTCCTTATCAGCCGCTTGTGACGCATACAAGTAATGTACAGGTTCCGACCTATCAGTCAGAGCTTGATAAGAAGTTCAATTCTGCTGCGCCCGTTAAGAATGATAATATTCTTCAGAACAGCGGAACCTATGAAGAGGATATGATTCCGAGCATCAGTGGTAATCACGGTTATACATTCACGGATGAGCCAGAGCAGCCTTCGGTGAAGCCTTATGTGCCGCCGGTTGAGGAACATAAGCCTTATTCCGAGAGCTTCACAAACGGTGCAATCGGAGAAAGAGACAACGAGCACTACGAGTCGCTTGATGCCGTTAAGGAAGCAGCCTCTGCCGGTGCAAACGAAAAGCCGCAGAGCCCGAGTTCTTCTGCCAATGTGTCCGCTGCGAGTGCTGCTGTTACCTCTGTTAAGAAGCCTGAGAAGATTGACCTTAGCGATGCGACTATCGAAGAAATCGATGAAACAACCGAGAAGCCGTATATCTTCCCGAGTATCAATCTTTTGAGAAGACCTGATCGAAATCAGGCAACCATGTCTACAGAGGAGCTGAAGGAAACTGCTGCCAAGCTGAAGAATACGCTTCACAGCTTTGGCGTTAATGTTACCATTACGAACTTTACGAGCGGACCGAACGTAACAAGATACGAGCTGCAGCCCGAGATTGGTACGAAGGTTAGCCGTATTACCGCACTGCAGGATGATATCAAGCTGAATCTTGCCGCAGAGGATATCCGTATCGAGGCACCGATTCCCGGTAAGAGCGCCGTTGGTATCGAGGTCCCGAACACCAAGGGCTCTACGGTTTATATCCGTTCCCTTCTTGAGTCTGAGCGATTTGTAAGCGGCAAGGGAAAGATTCTTTTCGCAGTCGGTAAGGATATTGCCGGTGATACCGTTGTTACGGATATTGCCAAGATGCCGCATGTTTTGATTGCAGGTGCTACCGGAAGCGGTAAATCCGTCTGCATCAATACGATTATTATGAGTGTTCTCTATAAATACGAGCCGAAGGATGTTCGTCTTATCATGATCGATCCGAAGGTCGTTGAGCTTAGTGTTTATAACGGTATCCCGCATCTTCTGATTCCGGTTGTAACCGATCCGAAGAAGGCATACGGTGCTTTGAACTGGGCCGTACAGGAGATGATGGATCGTTACAAGCGCTTCTCGGAGCTTGAGGTAAGAGATATCGAGGGCTATAACGAAAAGGTTCGTACAAGCACAACACCGCTTCTTGATAACGAAGGGAACGAGCGTGCCGTACTGCCGCAGATTCTTATTATCGTAGATGAGATGGCCGATCTGATGATGGTATCTCCCGGCGAGGTCGAGGAAGCAATCTGTCGACTGGCACAGCTCGCAAGAGCAGCAGGTATTCATCTGGTACTTGCAACGCAGAGACCTACCGTTAACGTTATTACCGGACTTATTAAGGCAAATGTACCGTCGAGAATCGCATTTGCCGTAAGCTCTGCAACCGATTCGAGAACCATTCTCGATCAGATGGGTGCGGAAAAGCTTCTCGGTAAGGGTGATATGCTGTTCTTCCCGACCGGTATTCCGAAGCCGATTCGTGTGCAGGGTGCATTTGTTTCGGATGACGAGGTTAAGGCTGTTGTTAACGAAATTAAGCTTCGTAACAGCGGAAACGGTTCTTACAGCGATAAGATTTCCGAGCAGATCGATCGTGCCTCGGTTGAGGGCGGTAAGAAGGGCGGAAGTGCTTCCGACAATTCCGGAAACGATTCCGATCATGATGAGTATTTCGCCGAAGCCGGACGCTTTATTATCGAAAAGGATAAGGCAAGCATCGGTCTTTTGCAGAGAATGTATAAGATTGGCTTCAACCGTGCCGCAAGAATTATGGATCAGCTTGCGGAGGCCGGCGTAGTCGGACCTGAAGAGGGAACGAAGCCGAGAACGATTCTGATGAGTCAGGAGCAGTTTGAAAACTATCTGGAACAGAATGGTGGCTGATTGTTCTTAGAAAGGAGATTGTATGGGAAAGATTCACCTGTTAAGCAGTGATACTATTAACAGAATTGCTGCCGGCGAGGTAATAGAGCGTCCGGCTTCCATCGTTAAGGAACTGGTGGAGAATTCCCTGGACTCCGGGGCGACGGCGATTACCGTCGATATCCAAAACGGCGGCATCTCCTTTATACGAATTACCGATAACGGTTCCGGGTTTGAACGGGACGATATTCCGGTTGCCTTTTTAAGGCATGCGACCAGTAAGATTTCGGAGGAGTCCGATCTGCTTCGTATTGTAAGCCTTGGCTTTCGTGGTGAGGCGCTTTCGAGTATCGCAAGTGTTTCCAAGGTGGAGCTTCTGACGAAGCGTAGCGAGGATTTTCTTGGGAACCGGTATGTGATTGAGGGCGGTGAGGAGCGTAGCTTTGAAGATGTCGGCTGTCCTAACGGAACGACCTTTTTAATCCGCGACCTCTTTTATAATGTTCCCGCAAGAAGAAAATTCCTGAAATCGGCAACAACTGAGGCCGGATATATCAATGAACTGGTGAATCGCTTTGCCGTAGCAAGAAGTGATGTCAGCTTTACGTTAAATATCCAGGGGCGCACGGTGTTACATACCTCCGGAAACGGCAACCGAAAGGATGCGGTTTACGCAGTGTTTGGTCGTGAGATTGCCGAGAATCTGATTCCCGTTTCCTATGAAGGGGAGCGGCTTTCTATCACAGGCTTCCTTGGTAAATCGGTTATTACCAGAGGAAATCGTAACTACGAGAATTTCTTCGTAAACGGTCGATATGTTCGTTCTTCGCTGATTTATAAGGCAATTGAGGACGCTTATCAGCCGTATATGATGCAGCATAAGTATCCTTTTACGGTGCTTCTGTTTACAATGAAGCCCTCTGAAATCGATGTTAACATCCATCCGACGAAGATGGATGTTCGTTTCAGCGAGCAGGATGCGCTTTATCAGGAGATAACAAGTGTTCTTTCGGATTTTTTACATCGTTCGGTGCTGATTCCCGATATTGCTTTGGTGGACCGTAGTGAGAAGAAGGAAGCGATTCATGTTCCGGAAAGCTTTGAAACCAATCGTATTTTGATGGAACGAGAGAAGGAAAGACGGGAACAGGCGTCTGTGATGCCAAAGCCGGAGCAGCTTTCTTTGTTTCGTGAAGAAAAGCCGGAGTATGCTTCGGCTCGCCCTGAGAGTGGGGAGGCCGCAAAGTCTGTATCTTCCTTTCTTCCGACCGAGGAGGAGCTGTTCGGGGAGAGCACTTCTAAGAAGGAGCATACAGCTCCGATATTTAGTGAGCCTGAGAAGCGTTCCTTGAAGGCTAACGAGGTAACGCCTTCTACGAATTTCGAGGCTTCCGTAGAGAATGTGACTACTGTAAGTACAGTAGCTGAGAATACATCGGTTCCCAAGAATTTATCCGCATCCGCGGAGAGAATGCCCTCCGAGAATGTTACACCGACCGAGGCATTTGTTCCGATTACGAAGCGAAGAGCGTTTCAGATTATCGGTCAGATTTTCCGAACGTATTGGATTGTGGAGACCGAGGGCGAGATGTATATCATAGACCAGCATGCGGCGCACGAGAAGATCATCTACGAGCGAATGGTTCGTAATATGAGCGAAGGGGAGTCGTATTCGCAGGCCATTCTTCCTTCGATTGTGGTAAGCCTTTCCATTCGCGAGGAGGAGCTTTTACGAAGACATCTTGAGACGTTTACAAAAAGCGGTTTTGAGATTGAACATTTCGGCGGCAGAGACTATCAGATTTCCGCAGTGCCTACGGCACTGTATCGGATGGATGCAAAGGATTATTTCTTAAGTGTTCTTGATTCGCTTGACGAATGTTCCGGCACGATGACGCCTGAACGGGTATATGAAACCATTGCTTCGATGTCCTGTAAGGCGGCGATTAAAGGAAACCACAGGATGTCTGAGGAGGAGGCGCGCGGACTGATTGAAGAGCTGATGACGCTTGAGAATCCGTTCCATTGCCCGCATGGCAGGCCGATTATCGTATCCATGACTATGTATGAATTAGAGAAGAAGTTTAAACGTATCGTATAGTTTTATGAGTAAACCATTAGTGATTCTTTCCGGACCGACCTCGGCCGGCAAAACAAAGCTTTCCATTGCGCTTGCCAAAAGCATCGGCGGAGAAATCATCAGTGCCGATTCGATGCAGGTATATCGTTATATGGATATCGGGACAGCCAAGATTCGTCCCGAGCAGATGTGCGGCGTGCCGCATTACCTTGTGGATTGTCTGAATCCGGACGAGGAGTTCAATGTCTCCGTATTCAAAGCAATGGCTGAGGAAGCAATCGAGAAGATATATGCAAATGGGCATATTCCGATTATCGTCGGCGGCACCGGCTTTTATATTCAGGCGCTTCTTAAGGATGTTAGCTTTGATTCAGAAGAGAAATCGGACGGCTACCGGGAGCTGCTCGAAACGCTTGCAAGCACAACTGAAGGTGCCGAGAAGCTTTATAAGGAGCTTACCGAAAAGGACCCCGAATCCGCAGAAGCGATTCCCAAGCAGAATGTAAAAAGGGTGATTCGGGCGCTTGAGTTTTTGCATTATCACGGCTATCCGATCTCTGAGCATAACAGAAGGGAAGCAGCGAAGGAATCGAAATACAATTACGCTTATTTCGTTCTTGAGAAGAACCGGGACGAGCTGTACGCGGGAATCGAGACAAGAGTCGATCAGATGATGGAGGAAGGTCTTCTTTCAGAGGTGGAAAGACTTCGGGAGCTTGGTTATTCCGATTGCACCGTTTCGATGCAGGGACTTGGCTATAAGCAGCTGCTTCGCTATCTAAGTGGCGTGCGTACGCTTTCAGAGGCGGTAGAGGATATTAAGCTTGAAACGAGGCATTTTGCCAAGAGACAGATGACCTGGTTTCGAAGGGAAAAGGACTGCATTCATTATAATAAATCTCTTATGAGCGAGGAAGAGATTCTAATGGATATGCAACGCATCCTTTTCGAAAAGAAGATTGAAAATTGAGGTAATACAGGAATATGAATGAAATGTATCGTGATTTCGGAATTCGCGACCAGATATTAACGTTAGCAGCCGAAATGGAGAAGGAGCTTTCGGAGCGTTTTGCGAAAATTGATGAGAATGCTGAATATTGTCAGATGAAGGTACTTCAGGCAATGCAGAAGCATCGGGTATCTGAGGGCTGTATGGAGGCATCTACCGGCTACGGCTATAACGATCTCGGTCGTGAGACCTTAGAGGCCGTTTATGCGTCCGTATTTCACGCGGAGGATGCTTTGGTACGTGCGCAGATTACCTGCGGTACGCATGCACTTGCGCTTGCGCTTTCTGCGAATCTCCGCCCCGGAGACGAGATTCTTTCCCCTGTCGGAAAGCCGTATGATACGCTCGAATCTGTTATCGGCATTACGCCTGCTAAGGGATCGTTAAAGGAATTTGGCGTGACCTATTCGCAGGTAGATCTGTTACCTGACGGAAGCTTTGACTATGAAGGCATTCGTAAGGCAATCAATTCTAAGACTAAGTTAATTGAGATACAGAGAAGTAAAGGCTATGCTACAAGACCGACGCTTTCTGTAGCCAGAATCGGCGAGCTGATTCGTTTCATTAAGGGTATTAAGCCGGATGTCATCTGCATGGTGGATAACTGCTACGGTGAGTTTGTTGAGAAGCTTGAGCCGACCGATGTCGGTGCCGATCTCTGTGTCGGTTCTTTGATCAAAAACCCCGGCGGCGGTCTTGCACCGATTGGCGGTTATATTGTCGGCAAAGCAGAATATGTTGAGCAGTGTGCATATCGACTTACAAGCCCGGGACTTGGTAAGGAGGTCGGTGCAAGCCTTGGTATGAACCGGAATTTCTTCCAGGGACTGTTCTTCGCACCTACCGTAACCGCAGGGGCACTGAAGGGTGCTATTTTTGCGGCAAAGCTATATGAAAGACTTGGCTTTTCGGTAGTTCCGAACGGAACAGAGGAGCGTTATGATATTATTCAGGCAGTAACCCTTGGAACCAAGGAGGGTCTGATTGCTTTTTGTAAGGGCATTCAGGCAGCCGCACCGGTTGACAGCTTTGTAACGCCAGAACCTTGGGAGATGCCCGGATACAGCTCCGAGGTTATTATGGCGGCAGGTGCCTTCTATCAGGGCTCTTCCATCGAGCTTTCTGCAGACGGTCCGTTGATTGCACCGTACAATGTATATTTCCAGGGCGGACTTACCTGGTATCATGCAAAGCTCGGCATTCTGATGTCTTTAGAGGAGATGGCGAAGGCCGGCTGTATCAGTCTTTAATATGTTCATTTTGTGTTTTTGATATACAAAAGCCTAAGATTGTGCTATATTCATAAAATGATGCATCTATGCCCGGAGAGAGGGAAAGGAGCTTGATGCACAAAAGTAAGGCAATGCGGTCGATTCCCTTTGAGGAGCAGCCTTATGAGAAGGCGATGCTTTACGGAATTGATTCTTTATCGGATGCAGAGTTGCTGGCGGTTATTATTCGTAACGGAAGTGCCGGAAGCTCTGCTTTGGCGACTTCGTATGAACTGCTTGATCGATTACATGGGCTTTCGGGCTTATGTGATGCCGATGAAAGCCTCCTTCGCGAGGTGAAGGGAATCGGTACGGTGAAGGTGTTACAGCTTCGTGCGGTCGGCGAGCTTTCCAGAAGAATCTGGAAGCATAAAAACGGAGAGGCTCTGGTATGTGACTCTCCACAGAAGATCTATCAGTATTATCGGGAAGAGATGCGGTATCTGCCGCAGGAAGAGGTCTGGCTTCTTCTTTTAGACAATAAGCTAAGACGTATTCGCGAGGTGGTTGTAGCAAGGGGAACGGTGAATTATTCGCCGGTTGCGCCAAGAGATATCTTTCGGATTGCTCTCAGAAATCAGGCAGTATCCTTTGTTCTGATGCACAATCATCCAAGCGGCGATCCGTCACCAAGCAGAGACGATCGGGAATTAACGAACCGAATTCGTTCGTTAGGGGATATGCTTGAGCTTCCGATGACGGATCATATTATATTCGGTGATAACTGCTTTTACAGTTTTAATGATTCAGTTTAATTAGTTAGTGAGGTTTGTATGGCTTCGAAAATCTTCGGAATTGATTTCGGAACGGATTCTACGAAAATCTATCGTAAGGGACAGGGTGTCGTTTACAACCAGAAGAGCGTCATTGCCTTTGGCAAAAAGAAGAGCATTCTTGCTATCGGTGACGAGGCCTTTGAGATGTACGGTAAGACCCCTGATTATATCGATGTGCAGTTCCCGATATCCCACGGCGTTATTGCAAGCTTTCAGACAATGACAGCGCTTCTTAACTGTATATTCCTTGATCTTACAAGAATATTCGGTAAGTTTCGCGGGGCGGATTTTTATATTGCGGTGCCGGCGGATATTACCGAGGTGGAGAAGAAGGCATTTTACGATCTCGTAGACGGCACAATCGTTCGCCCGAAGAAGATTCGACTGGTAGAAAAGCCGATTGCCGACGCAATCGGTGCGGGAATCGATATCATCAATTCGCAGGGCACGATGATGGTCAATATCGGTGCCGATACGACCGAGATTACGGTAATCAGCCTTGGCGGAATCATGTTCAGTAAGCTGCTGCCCGTCGGCGGCAATGCATTTAACGAAGCAATCATCAATCTGATTCGTAAGAAGTATAATCTTTTGATTGGTAAGAAGATGGCGGAGGATCTGAAGCTGAAGCTTGCTTCCTTCACGGAGAAGAAGGTGGATTCCGTGGTTGCCTACGGCAGAGATCTGGTTACCGGTCTTCCGAGGGAGCGAGAGATCGATTCCGAGCTGATCAATACCGCAGTTTCCGAGCAGATGCAGACAATTTTCGAGAGTATTCGTGTCATTCTCGACCGTACGCCGCCGGAGATTGCTGCGGATGTATATCATAACGGAATCTATGTGACCGGTGGGTGCGCATGCCTTCCGGGGATGGACTTTCTGTTTAAAACCAATATCGGCAACAAGGTTACGGTATGTGATTACGGTCTGATGACGGTTATGAACGGTCTTGCGAAAATTATTGAAGACAAATACTACGAGCGTTACGCAATCAGCTTAAAGCAGGCGATTGCCGACGATTATTTTTAATGAAATATATCAATTTTGAACGAAAGGAGAGGATATAGTGAAAGAGCGTGAAAAGCCGAAATATGATATTGAGCCGCGTTATGTACTACTTATCATGACGATGGTATGCGTATTCATGATTTTCTTCTCCTATAAGTTCGATAATGTGTTTACACCGATTCGAACGAGGCTTAATTCCTTTGTGGTTCCCTTGCAGAAGGGTATTACCACAATCGGTAACAGCATCAACAATGCAATCGATAATTTTGAAGAGGTAGAAACCTTGCAAAAGGAGATTGCAAGGCTCCAAGAGGAAAATGGCCGTCTCGCCCGTGAGAAGGAAGAGATTGAGCAGTCGCTTTACGATTTTGAAAGAATCAAGCAGCTACTGTCACTTTCCGACAATTATAAGGATTATAATACGGTCGGCGCCAATATTATCGCAAAGGACTCAAGCGGTTACTATGCGAGATTTACCCTTGATAAGGGCTATAAGGACGGTATTAAGGTCGATATGAATGTACTTGCCGGAAGCGGACTTGTCGGCATTATCACAGAGGTTGGTTCGAACTATTCGGTCGTTCGTTCCGTTATCGACGATAATAACTACGTCAGTGCAATCGTTACCAAAACGAACGATGACTGTATCGTATGCGGTAACCTTGAGATGCTTTCAATCGGTTATATCGAGATTCGAGACCTTTCCATTAACTCGGAGGCGAAGAACAACTATAAGGTTTACACCTCCCCGCTTAGTGAGAAATATCTGCCGAATATCCTGATTGGCTACATCTCCAATATTCAAAGTGAGAACGACGGACTTACGAAGAACGGTTATCTGACACCGGTTGTAGACTTCGAGCATTTGTCTACGGTACTGATTGTTACGGATCTGAAGAAGGATTATCTTGCGGATGACGAAGAGGATTCCGCACCGATTCATTAATAGTAAAAGGAGCAAACCATGGTCGTTGTAGCGGTATATGCGGTTGAAATATTAATCGCTGTGCTTTTAAAAACAACAGTATTCAGCTATATCGCGTACGGTAATAATATCGTACCCGATTTGATTGTTATGATCGTTGTTGCGGCAGCCTATCAGCGCGGCAAGACAAAGGGAATGCTTGTCGGCTTTTTCGCTGGACTCGTGCTTGATATCACGGCCGGCGGTCTTCTGGGCGTATTTGCTTTCTTTTATATGTTTATCGGTTATCTGAACGGCGCTATGGCGAAATACTATGTGCAGAACGATATTCTGCTGCCACTTGCGATGGCTGCGGGCTCAGAATTTATCTTCAGCTTTCTGTTCTATGTATTTCTCTTTCTTACGAGGGGACGTACGAACATCGGCGCGTATGTTATCAACCAGATGATTCCGCTTGCGCTTTATACAGCGCTTGTATTTCTTGTTGTATATCGCATCCTGGATCTTGTCTATTGGAAGGTTACGAAGCCGTTATATACCGATTATTCGAAGGTAGAGTAGGTTTTTAGATTATGCAGCAGACACTTGGCGAAAAACTGAAGGAGCTTTTCTCAAACCGACTGGTACCCGTCGGTCTTATTCTGTTTATCGCATTCGGTATAATGATCGTTCAGATCTTCAACATGCAGATGGTTGAGCCTGAAGAGACGAAGATTACCCGTGATGAAAAATCCTATACAAAGGTTGTATCGCTTCCTTCGACACGTGGTAATATCTATGACAGAAACGGCAATCTGCTTGCCTATAATGAGCTGCAGTTCAATCTCGATATGTTCAACTCCGCCGAGCTTAACAATAATGAGAAGATGAATACCGCAATCTATGAGTTGATCAAGATCATGCGAAACTTCGATTATAAGCGTGAGTTTAACTTCCCGATTGTGATGGATGAGGACGGAAGCCTTCGCTTTACCATAAGCGGCTCTTCCTTGAATCGTTTCAAGAAGAATGCCTATGGCTTGCAGAGCGTTAACGATCTGAAGGAGATTCATTATAATGCAACCGCTGAGGATGTATTCAACTTCATGCGTTACGGTAGCAATACCTCGAGAATGTTCCAGATTTCGGACAAATACTCAAAGGCCGACGCTTTGGAGATTATGGCTTATCGGTATCAGTTCTTTACGATGTATCCGAGCTACTCGTCCTTCCGTGTTGTAAGTAACATAAGCGATGAGGCTCGTATTATGTTTTATGAGAATACGACGATTATCCCCGGACTTGAGATTACGAAATCCTCAAGAAGAATCTATCTGGATGCGGAGTATTTTGCGCATATTATCGGTTATGTCGGTCTGGTTAACGGAGAAGAGCTTGCCGTATTAAAGGAAGCCGGCACCGGTACGAAATATAACGAGACGAGTATCGTTGGTAAGAACGGTATCGAGAAGACTTATGAAACCTACCTTTCCGGTACTGACGGAACGGCAACCATTCTTATTAACGACCGTGGACAGGTGCGTACCAAAACGGTAACGAAGGAGCCGGTTCCCGGCAACGATGTCTATCTTTCCCTTGACCGTGAGCAGCAGATCTGCTGTTACAATATCATTAAGAGAAATGTAGCCGGCATCTTACTTTCCGCTATTGTTAAGGATATGAACTACGGATCTAAGGGCGAGGATGCAACCGAGATTACGATTCCGATTTATGAGGTGTATTATGCACTTTTCAGTAACCGCGTGATTAATACCGAGCATTTTTCGGCTCCCGATGCAACGCAGATTGAGCGGGATATGTATTATCTGTTCCAGAAGAATGAGGAGTACATCTGGAGCAATTATCTGAAGAATCTTGAACCCGATTGTATGCTTTATGGCAATAAGCTGACAAAGCTTGTAAAGGAATATCTTGATTTTATGTACCAGAAGCTCGGAAGCTCGGGCTGGGGAATTATAAACAGCGGTGCAATCAACACAAGAGACGAAGAATACCAGAATTATATCAACGATCGTACGAGCCTCAGCCATTTTCTGCAGTATGCGATTACAAAGGGCTGGGTTAATCTTGATAAGCTGAATATCGGCGCGGAGTACTATGACACGAATGAGCTTTACGGGTATTTGCGGGAATATATCATCACGCACCTTCGTGAGGATTCGGATTTTAAGAGTAAGATATACCGTACACTCATATTCGACTATGTCATCAAGCTTCGTGACATCGCCATTGTATTATATGACCAGGGCGTTTTGGAGCCCGATCCGGATACATATGCGAAGCTGCAGGATTATTCTATGGATGCGTATGATTTTATGACGCGTAAGATCCGTACGATGGAAATTACGCCTGCTATGCTTGCACTTGAGCCCTGTAGCGGTTCGATTATCATTACCGATCCGAAGACCGGAATGGTATCGTGCATGGCATCCTATCCGAGCTATGACAATAATTACCTCACCAATCAGGTCAACATGAGCTATTACAACAGGCTTTTGAATGACAAATCCTATCCGCTTGTCTTTCGTGCGACTTCGTCTAAGACAACGACCGGTTCGACGTTCAAGCCGCTTGCCTCGATTATGGGTCTGATGGAGGGGGTTATTACCGTTGACGAGAAGATTAAGGATCAGGGAAAATTCCTTGATGTCGATCCTTCTCCGCGATGCTGGGCTTACCCGAATTCGCACGGTAATATTAATGTTTCCGAAGCGATCAAGCACTCGTGCAACTATTTCTTCTTTACGGTCGGATATCGTCTTTCGATCAACCAGCGAGGAGAGTATGTCGATGCGCTCGGTATTAAGACTATTCAGAAGTATGCGAAGCTGTTCGGCTTCGGAGATAAGTCCGGCGTAGAGCTTTCCGAGGCAACACCTGTGATTTCCCCGAAGGATGCCGTTCGTACCTCAATCGGTTATTATCACAGCTTTGCACCGATTCAGATTGCAAGATATCTGACGACGCTTACGAACGAGGGAACCTGTTATAACCTGACGCTTGTCAACCGTGTTGTTGGGCAGACCGGCGAGATTCTTCTCAGTAATGTAGCAACCGTTCTGAATCAGCTTGAGGTACCGAAGGAGTACTGGAATGCTGTTAAGACCGGTATGTATGACGTTGTCAATTCAAGAGATTCCGGTATTCGTAAGTATTACAGCAATATGGATATTAAGGTAAGCGGAAAGACCGGTACTGCACAGGTCAGCCTGAATCACCCGAACAATGCGCTGTTTCTTTCTTATGCGCCGAGTGAGAATCCGGAAATCTGTGTTACCGTTGTAATTCCGAACGGTTATGCTTCCTCCCATGCGGCGGTTGTTGCAAGAGAGGTATACGGCTACTATTTCATGGGTGATAACAAGGATAAGCTTTTGAGCGGCAATGTTCTTGCAGCCAATGTCGTTCCGGTTGGTTACACCGACTAAGCAGGAGAGTACATGAATAATAATGTTATTTTAAAGGGCTATAAGGATGGAATTATGCTTGTTCTGAATAAGGACGCAAGCTTTGAAGAGATCCTTTCTAGTCTTGAGGAGCGCATCAAAAGCTCTGCGAAGTTTCTTGGCAATGCGCATATGTCTATGAAATTCGAAGGCCGTGAGCTTTCAACGGATGAGCAGAAGGAAGTGCTTCGTGTTATTTCCGAGAATTCCGAGCTTGATATCATCTGCGTGATTGACGGTAACGAAACGAACGAAGCACTGTTAAAGCAGTCGATGGATCAGGTAATCGGAAGTCTTTCTACGAAGACGGCGCAGTTCTTTCAGGGCGTGCTTCGTACCGGACGTAGACTTGAGACCGAGAATTCCATCATTATCGTTGGTAATGTTGAAGCCGGTGCAGAGATTGTAAGCGGCGGAAATATTATTGTCATCGGCGGTCTTTTTGGTACAGCGATAGCAGGAACCAACTCAAACCGCGAGGCATTTGTCTTTGCGGCACAGATGCATCCGGAGCGTCTTTCCATCGGCAAATACGAATATGACTTCGAGGCGGGTACCGAGAAGGAACGTAAGAAGGAAGCAAAGGCACTTCGAAAGAAGCATCTTGACAACTGCAGTATGATTGCAGAGATTGTTGACGAAAGTGTGAAGATTCGTCCCGTGGAGAATGATACCTTCGGCGGAGACGAGGAGTTATATGAACTGATCGACTGATTGTCGGGGGATAAGGGACTTAAGTATGTTTCGTAAGCTACATTATCATATTAACAATTATAAGTTCTCGATTGTTTCCATCATCATCCTGCTTGGAACGATCAGCCTGGTGCTGATTCAGAAGCTGCAGGATAGTGATGAGAACCAGTTTGAAAGACAGCTGTACGGACTGATATTCGGATTCTTCGTTATGTTCGTCGTATCGCTGATTGATTATCATTTCATTGCCAAGCTGTATATCCTTTTATACCTTGGTAATATCGTTCTGATGATGATCTGTAAATATGTCACCTATTCGATGTTTCCGCTTGTATACGGCTGGCAGCATTTCCAGGCGAGAAGATGGATCAAGATCGGCGGCGGTGGTAGAGCGGGACAAGGCTTTGAGTTCATGCCGTCCGAGCTTACCAAAATTATATTGATTGTATGTGTGGCAACAATTCTGGTGCGTGTCGGAGAGAGAATGAACCGGTTCTGGTATCTTGCCGGAATTCTTGTGTTCGGTATGTTCCCGATTTTCCTGGTATTCGACCAGCCGGACTTTTCCACAAGTATTGTGCTGATTGCTACGTTTCTTTTTATGCTTTATATCGGTGGTCTTTCCTATAAGATCATCGTTCCGGGACTACTTGTCGGTATCCCGCTTGTAAGCTTTCTGTTCTGGTATATTCAGCAGCCGTTTCAGAAGCTTCTTGATCCGGTTTGGCAGCAACCGCGTATTCTTTCGATTCTGCATCCGGAGCGTTATCCGGACCTGATGTATCAGCAGAACAATGCGGCTGCGGCAATCGAATCCGGCGGTATGTTCGGTAAGATGATCATCGGAGACGATTCGTTCCGGCTGACGAACTACGTACCGGTAGTAGAGTCCGACTTTATCTTCTGCAGTGTTGCCGAAGAGTTCGGCTTCTTTGGCTGTCTGGTTGTTGTAGGTTTCTTCTTCCTGCTTACCTTCATCGGTTTTCGTATTGCGATGAATGCAAGAGACCGCCTTGGCTACCTGATTGCTTCCGGAATATCTGTTGCAATCTGCCTGCAGACAATCGTTAATATCGGCGTTGTGGTTTCCCTTCTTCCGAATACCGGTATTCCGCTTCCCTTTATGAGCTCCGGACTAAGCTCTTTGTTAACGAATATGATGACAATCGGTGTCCTATTAAATGTTGGTCTTCAGGACAAGAATACAGCCCTGGAGAAGGAAAAATACGATATGGATCTAAAAGTTTTGTTAAAGGATGATCTGAAGTGAGGAAAATGTTGCGAAAATTGATTGCTCTTTCTCTTATGGCCACCTTTTTATGTTCGCTTGTCGGCTGTAAGGAGAAGGATGCGGATCTTCTGGGAAACTACCGGGCGAAGGACAGTGTAGTGCAGCAGGATGTCGGTGCTATGGCTGAGGCAAGCTATGCGCCGCTTCTGACGCAGTTTTTTGTCTGCAATATCGAGCCGGAGATGCTTTCAAAGGATTATGTTTTTGATGAAGCGCAGCCTGACCGAAAGGGATGCGCATTTGTCATCAATCGAACCGAGAATAAGTTAGTGTTCGGTTCTAGGATGGATGAGCTGTTCTTCCCGGCAAGTATTACGAAGCTGATGACGGCACTTGTTGTAATGCGTCATACAAAGCCCGATGATAAGGTAGTTATTACGAAGGAAATTGCTGCGATGAAGCGTGGCTCCGTCGTTGATCTGGAAGAGGGCGATGTGCTGACGGTACATGACCTATTGATGTGTATGCTGATTAGCTCTGCGAATAACGCTGCATTTGCCCTTGCGCAGCATGTTGCGGGAAGCGAGCAGGATTTCGTGAAGATGATGAACGGCGAGATGACAAAGCTTGGCGGCACCACAACGAAGTTTATGAACGCGAGCGGTCTTCATGACGATAAGCATAAGACAACGCCATATGATATGTATATCGTCTATCAGGAATGCATGACCTATGCCGATTTTCGTGATATTATGAAGATTACCAAGGCTAAGTATAATTATACCGATGCTAACGGTGCGCAGCGTTCGAGAGAGGTTGTTACGACGAACTGCTTCAAGCTTAACAATGCATCGAAGTCTTACCCGTATCCGAATGGCATCGTAATTCTCGGTGGTAAGACGGGAACGACAACGTATGCAGGCTATTGCATGCTTATGCATATCAGGAATTCTCTTGGTACGGAATACATCATCGGTGTATATCGAGCAGAGACAGAAGCAAAATTATACGAGAAATTGAATGATTTAATGTCAACTTACTGCGTAGGAGAGTAGCTAGTTTATTTTTCTTCAAAAAACAACAAATGCAGTTGTTATTTTTCCCTCGCTGTAATATAATAAAGCTATCTTAAAAATCTTTTTAAGGAGGACAAAACAATGGTACAGATTATTGCCGGTGAAAAGGGTAAAGGAAAGACGAAGATTTTGCTTGATAAGGTGAATGCCGATGTCGCAACATCCAAGGGTACCATCGTATATTTGGACAAGAGCAATAAGCATATGTACGAGCTCAGCAACAAGATTCGTTTGATTAATGTAAACGATTATTGCGTAGAGTGTGCATCTGAATTTGTTGGATTTATTTGCGGTCTTGTTTCACAGGATCACGATCTTGAGAAGATATACCTTGACAGCTTTTTGAAAATCGCTTGCATGAACGCCGATGATATCGATCGTGTTATCGAGAAGCTTGATATGATTTCTACTAAGTTTAATGTTGATATTATTATCAGCCTTTCCGCTAATTCCGAGACGCTTTCCGAGCTGGTTAAGTCTAAGGTTATCGTAGCACTGTAATTTGAGCGTATGGTATGTTTAGGGACCTGTCTATTGACAGGTCCTTTTTTCGATTTGTAGGATTATGGAGGTGTTTCTTCAGGACACTTAGGATTTGTTTCTTTCAGTCACTTTGGAATGTAGATAAATGACGGCCGGGAGCATAGGTATTATTTGTGAAAAATGAAAGAATTTTACCGGAATTCGTTTTTTTGACTTCCATTTTTTCTACAAGTATAGTATAATTTTATAGAGTATGACTTTAGAAAGGAGGATTTGATATGGAGCCTACGAAAGAAACCGGAAGAAAGCCCCAAAGAACCGGCGGCAATCCGTCTGTAAGACCGGCATCGGTTCGTAGAAGCAGTGTCGAATCTTCCGAAAAAACTGCTGCTAACAGACCGGCTTCTGCGGAAGCACATAATAAACCGGTCGTACGCAGCAATCGTGTAGAAAGACCTGTAACGAAACGTGTTCCGAGAAGAAGTACCGCTGTATCGAAGCTGAATATCGGCACGATCATCTTCGGACTGTTTTGTGTTTATATTTTCATCAATATTATCATTTACTTCAATCGTTCGCATCTTTCTATCTATGAGGTGCAGCAGCTTGCGCTTGCGTCGAATACGAAGGCGGAGGCGGTAATCGTTCGTAATGAGATTCCTGTGAAGACAGGGATTGCCGGCTATGTCAATTATTATATGCGAAGCGGCACGAGAGTAGCAAAGGGCGAGACCATTTATTCCATCGATGAAAGCCGTCAGATTTATAACCTGATATCCGGTAATGATTTCAATTATACACTTTCCGAGGAGGATATCTCCCAAATTAAGGATTGTATCGGCAGCTTTAACCGGGACTATTCACATAATGATTTTTCGATGGTATATACGCTTCGTGATGACCTTACTACGATGGAGAACAGTATCTCCGATATGTACCTTTTGGAGAATCTGAATCAGATTCTGATTGACAAGGATTATTCCGGTGCTTTGACGGTTCACAAATCCGATGCGCCCGGCCTTATATCATATTTTTATGATACGCTTGACGGACTTACGGCTGACCAGGTTACTCTTGATACCTTTGATCACTCCGGGTATAAGAGCATGAATCTTTTTGATTCGAACCTGAAGGAGCAGGGAAGCGTAATTTATAAGCTTCTTGCGGATGAGAACTGGGATCTTGTTCTGAATCTTACCGAGGAGCAGTATAACAAGCTTAGCTCGCAGAATACGCTTACCTATACGATCGAAGAGGATAATCTTCGTCTTACTTCGCCGGTTATGTTTATGCATGTCGGAGAAGGGTATTTTGCCCGTATTACGTTGAATCAGTACATGGTTCGTTATCTGAACAAAAGATTTCTGACGATTGCACTCGATATGGACCACCAGACCGGTCTTAAGATTCCGAAGTCCTCACTTGTGGAGAAGGAATTCTATATGGTTCCGAAGGAATATTTCACAAGAGGCGGCGACAATAAGCAGTACGGTGTCTGCATCCTTCGTCATGATGAGGAAACGAAGAAGAAGTATTATGATTTCCTTCCGACTGAGATTTATTACGAGGACGAGCAGTACAATTATATTGATATGAAGTCCATTACCTACGGCACCTTCATTTATGACGAAAAATCCCAGGAAACCTTCCAGATTTCGCTCGTCGGTAAGCTGACCGGCGTTTATTGTGTCAATAAAGGCTTTGCACAGTTCAGAAGAGTGGATATGATGCAGGAAGGTACCGAGTTCTGCGTTGTGAAAAACGGTATGAGTTACAGTATCTCCGAGCATGACCATATTGCGGAGGATTCTTCCACAATCGAGGAGTCTCAAACGATTTATTAATTTTGGTATCACGAGGTATAGGGTATGATCAATGAAAGAATCGCCGAAGTCAGGGAACAGATCAGACTTCATTGCGAGCGTGTCGGTCGTGATCCTTCCGAGGTCACGCTGATTGCGGTCAGCAAGACGAAGCCTCTTAGTATGGTTCTTGAAGCGGCAGAGGGCGGACAGATTGACTTTGGTGAGAATAAGGTCCAGGAGATGTGTGAAAAGCATAGCTTAGCTTCCGATATGCCGCTTCGCTGGCATCTGATTGGGCATTTGCAGTCTAATAAAGCGAAGAAAGCGGTTTCGGTCAGTACGATGATTCATTCGGTTGATTCGATTGCGCTTGCAAAAGATATTGACAGACACGCTGCGCAGCTTGGAAAGGTTCAGGATATTCTTCTTGAGATCAATGTTGCCGGCGAGGAAAGTAAGTTTGGTATCACATTAGCGTCAGCAGAGGATATCGTACGGGAGATTGCCAAGCTTACCCACGTAAGACTTCGCGGATTTATGACTGTTGCGCCGTTTGTGGAGAATGCAGAGGATAACAGAGTTCATTTTCGTGCGCTCAAGAATTTTCTGGTTGACATAAATGCGAAAAACATTGATAATATTAATGTTGATGTATTATCGATGGGTATGAGCGGAGATTATGGTGTTGCCGTGGAAGAAGGCGCAACCCATGTACGCGTCGGAACTTATATTTTCGGACATAGAGATTATACTATTTAAAAGGGGAGCACACCGATGGGTTTTTTTAAGAACATTATTGAATCCTTGAAGCTGAATGATGACAGTGACTTTGACGATTACGACGATTATGACGATTATCTTGCCGCTGAGGAGGAGAAGGAGCGTCTGAAGAAGGAGAAGAAGGCACAGCGTGATGCTGAGCCGAAGTTCTCGTTTAAGGAGGCTTTGTCTCGTAAGAAGGCACCGAAGCAGCAGCCTGTGGAGGATGAGTATTATGACAACGAGCCTTATGAGGTAGCAAGTGAGGCACCGAAGGCCCAGAGACCTTCCGCAAATAATCGTACACCTCTTTATGATAACAACACAGTTTCTATCCAGGAGAGAAGAAGCGGTTATTCGAAGGGTACTACAACCTTTGAGCAGCGTTATAAGGCAAAGGAAGCACAGCAGTACCGTCAGCAGAATCCTCGTCTTCAGACGGTACCGAACGAGGAACCTGTGGTTCAGCAGAATACCTATCGCCAGCCTGCATATACTGCACCGGCTCCTGTTGCACAGCCGACTACCCGGGATGCTCTTGGCGTTACCTTTATTAAGCCGAAGAGCTTTGAGGATGCCAGCGAGATCTGTGATATTCTGATTAGCGGTAATCCGATCATCATCAATTTCGAGGGCTTTGATGCACAGAACACGCAGCGTGTGATGGACTTTGTATGCGGCTGTGTTTATACAATCAATGCAGAATGGAGACAGGTTTCCAATCTTGTATTTCTTCTTACGCCTCGTGACATTGAGGTTACAGGCGATTTCAACTCCTTGATGAATCAGGAGAGCATGGGTGTACCGACATTCAACAGAAGATAAGGGGAGAATATTATGCTGACACCGGTAGAAATTCAGAATACGAAGTTTAAGACCTCTGCAAGCGGTTACAGCAAGGGTCAGGTTGACAGCTTTATGGAACAGCTCAACAAGGATTATGAGGTATTGTACCGTCAGAATCTTGAGCTTACGGACAAGGTCAGTACATTGAATGACCGTGTGCAGTATTATTTGACGATTGAGAAGTCCTTGCATAAGGCTTTGGTGCTTGCAGAGAAGTCTGCTGAGGAGACCAAGCTTGCTGCAGAGAAGGATGCGAAGGGGATTCACAAGCAGGCACTTGCGGATGCACAGATGATTCGCAACAACGCAGAGAAGCAGCTGCAGGATCTGCATACACAGACCTTGAAGCTTATGCAGCAGTATGAAAGCTACCGTTCCCAGTGCATGGGGCTCATCGAGTCGCAGAAGGAGCTTCTTGAGAGTAAGGTTTTTCAGATTAACATGAAGGAATTTGAGGCATATACGGAATATCTTCAGAGCGTGAACAAGGATGAAGCAGATAAAGAATAATTATAAAATATATTTATTGTTTCTGCCGATTGTTCTTGTGATTCTTGATCAGGTTACAAAGCATCTGGTTCGTCAGAGCCTTGTCAATCCACCGAAGAAGGTTGAACTGATTCCCGGGGTTCTTTGCTTTCAATATCTGGAGAATCGTGGCGCCGTATGGGGCTTGTTTCAAGGTAAATACGACCTCCTTTCAATCATTTCCATCGGCATTCTTATTCTGTTTATCTACCTGATGGTAAGAATCCCGAGGGGCAGAAGATATGTCGCAATGTATTTTGTGATGCTTTTCATTGTAGCAGGTGCGATTGGTAATCTGATTGATCGAATTGTGTTCGGCTTCGTTACGGATTTTATATATTTTGAACTGATTAATTTTCCGATATTCAATGTTGCTGACATTTATGTGACAGTAGCGATTTTTGTACTGCTTTATCTGGTATGCTTTTATCATACCGATGATGAGCTTAGTTTCCTGCCATTCTTTGGCACAGACAAGAAAGACAACACGAAGGACGAGTCAAAATAATGACTCGTCTTCTTTATACCGGGAGAGCATATGGAACAGGAGAGAACCTATTACATAGAGTATGACCAGGATGGCATTCGTCTTGATAAAGCCATTGCCGATTGCGACGAAGAGCTTACGCGTTCTCGTGCGGAACAATTAATTCGAGACGGTCTTGTGTCTATTTCAGATAAAGTGGTTACCAAAACATCCACCAAGGTTAAGGCCGGCGACAAGCTAAGCGTTACGGTTCCTGCACCTGAGGAAACAGAGCTTAAGGCAGAGAATATTCCGCTTGATATCGTTTACGAGGATGAGGATGTGATACTAATCAACAAGCCGAAGAATATGGTCGTTCATCCGGCAAATGGGCATTATACCGGCACGATGGTCAATGCTTTACTGTATCATTGTAAGAATCTTTCCGGAATCAACGGCGAGCTTCGACCGGGAATTGTGCATCGTATTGATAAGGATACTACCGGAGTTTTGGTTGCCTGTAAGAACGACCGGGCACACCTGAGCCTTTCTAAACAGCTTGCGGAGCATTCCATCAAAAGAGTCTATTATTGCATTGTAAACGGCAATGTAAAGGAGGACGGCGTGGTTGATGCTCCGATTGGTCGTCATCCCGTGGACCGTAAGAAGATGGCCATTGTTCGGGACGGTCGTCATGCGGTGACACATTATCATGTTTTAGAGCATTTTGGTAAAAAATACACATTACTTTCCTGTCAGCTTGAAACGGGCAGAACGCACCAGATTCGCGTACATATGTCCTCGATTGGTCATTCGCTTCTCGGGGATACCGTATATGGAAGCGAGAAGCAGCCCTATGATACGAACGGGCAGGTATTGCATGCAGGAATTCTTGGATTTATTCATCCCTTAAGCGGTGAATATGTTGAATTTTCTGCGGATTTACCGCCTTATTTTAAGGAATTAATTGAAAAGTTAAGGAAGTTGGGTTCATGAAGCGTACATTAGAGCATACAATCAAGCAGTGTATGAGTAAGTCGGAAGCGCCGCTTGTTCTGTATGGCCCGCCCGGCGTCGGCAAATCGTATCTTCTACGTAGTTTTTGTGAAAATGAAGGAATTCGTAGCTACATTATCTGTGATTTGAATACCGATATTGAGTTTCGAACCGGCCTTATGAAGGCGCTTTCCGATGGTAGCGGACTGGTGGCTTATTTGTCCGAGTTCTTTTTAATGGACGAATCGGCGGTTAGAAATAAGCTTTATCTGATCCTTGACAGTGTCGAGGTACTTTACGAGAAGGCTTCTGTGATGCTTTCGGGGGACTTACCGTATCGATTGGCTGTAACAACCTCCAGAATCGATTATTTGAAGCTTAATGACTCTTGTGGTAAGAATATTGTACAAAACTTGTTCGTGCCTACATTTTCGTTTTATGAGTTTTTAGAGGCGGTTTCTTCGATTGAAGGGGAGAATTACGCTGAAATCTTAAAAACACAATATGAAAGTAAGCATGATTTGCCGGATATGATTGACGATGAGGTGCGAGAGCTGTTCCACGATTATCTACTGGTAGGTGGCTATCCGGAGGCAATCAGGCAGTATATCGCGAACCGTACAGATATTTCCGAGCTTTACCGAATCCAGGAATATCTGTATTCCACAACGGTATTACGCTATACAAAGGATATGCCGGAGGGAGTCAGTTATACCCAAATTATGCAGCTTCTTTCGTATATTAAGAAGTATGGAACAGAGAATCGAGGAGCCTTTCATCCCGGACATATTCGAAGAGGCGCGCAGCTGAAGGAGTATCAGGCGACACTGCAATATCTTTCAGATAATCGTATATTTACCCGAATCAATGTCTCGGATAACCTCTATAGATTTGAACCTGCTGATTGCGGAATGCTTCGGTATATCCTTTCGGATTATGACTGCTTTTTAAAGATGGATGCCGGGGAAGAGCTTCCTGAATATATCTATCAGAATTACCTGTATCATGTTGTTTCGAATCAGGCTGATAGGGTAGAAGCACTCAGGTGGGGACGAAATCGTTACATTCCATATATCGGCAAGAATTGCATCATTACCTATCGAGCAAAGGATATAATCGATGCGACTAATAATGCTTCGGATATTGTGAAGGGGTTAAAGAATCGTTATTTTTTGAACCCGACAGATAAGAAAAATCAACCGAAAAATGCCGACCACAACATACAGTATTATTTTCTTGAGCTAACACAATTTTGAAAAAATAGTCGACGGAATATGTCAATTATCAATTGACAACATAATTCTAATTATGTAGAATAAAACATACCGAAGCGTACTAATGTAGTAGTATTTACATCAGTAATGTATTTAAAAGGTATAGGGATGGTTGTTATTTATGGGAGATATTAGACTGCACGAAGGCGAATTGAATGTCATGGAATTGCTATGGTCCAATCAGAGCCTGGCTGCAAAAGATATTGCAAAAATAATAAAAGACTATATCGGTTGGGAGAAAAACACCACGTATACAGTAATCAAGCGCTTGATTGAAAAAGGCGCCGTAAAGCGTGAGGATCCCGGGTTTGTCTGTAAGGCTGTAATTACGAAGAATGAAGTTCAGCAGATTGAGACAAGAGCTTTGATCGATAAGGTTTTTGGCGGCGAATTGATCGCATTCTTCACAGAATTCCTTGCTAAGCAGAATCTGGATGCCGAAGAAGTTCGTGAATTAAGAAAGATTCTTGACTCCCAGTACAGACGCTTATTATAATTGAATTATTTTGAAACGACTTGCAGCAATGCAGGTCGTTTTTTTATGTGATTTGCAGGAGGCTTTTACAGAATGAAGTGAATGAATTTTGGCCCCTGCGGGGCGAAATTCAAAGGGGTAGCGCAGTGAACTTGTCAATATATTTCTTCGCTAAACACAGGTTTAACGAAGAAATATGTTGATTTTAAGCCGGAATAGTGCTATAATTCCATTAAGGCCCTATAATGTGCCGGATTCTTTTTCTTTGAGGTTTTTTGATATGGCTGACAACAAGTCCTATTCTGAACAAAATAATATCGATAACGAGATTCGCTTGCGTGAACTTCGTATGGAACTTCCTCCGTATTGTGGAACGTATTTTCGTGGTATTGAACAAGTTACTGCATCACGAACAAGAATTGCTTATGCGATTGATTTGAAGGTTTTCTTTGAATATCTTGCAGCAACGAATCCTACATTAAAAGGGAAACCGATTCGTGACATTCCTTTATCAATTCTGTCGGAATTACAATCCTATGATATTGAGGAATATTTGGATTATCTCAAGGTATATCGTAAGGATGATTCCGTGATTACGAACAATGAACGCGGTATCAAGCGCAAAATCAGTTCCTTACGATCATTCTATAATTATCTGTATAAGAATCATTCTGTTGAGAATAATCCTGCGATTCAGGTGGCAATTCCTAAGCTTCATGAAAAGGCAATTATTCGCCTGGAACCGAACGAAACCGCTGCATTGTTAGATTGTGTGGAACATGAATATTATGGTACAAGTCGTCAGAATGCCTTTTTTCAAAGGAATAAGCTTAGAGACCTCGCATTACTTACATTACTGCTTGGAACAGGTGTTCGAATTTCGGAATGTATTGGATTAGACATAAAAGACCTGGATTTCGATAATGATCGTATGAAGGTTGTTCGAAAAGGCGGCTATGAGGCTTTTGTATATTTTGGTGATGAGGTTCGCGAAGCTCTGCTTAATTATCTTGAGATTCGTAAGTCGCAGGAAACCAAAGAAGGCCATGAAGATGCCTTGTTTCTATCCGGCCAGATGCGTCGTCTGACTGTTCGTGCAGCTGAGAATCTTGTTAAGAAATATGCGCAGAAATGCATTCCCTTAAAGCATATTACGCCCCATAAGCTTAGAAGTACCTACGGTACCGCTTTATATCGCGAAACAGGCGATATTTATCTGGTGGCCGATGTACTTGGCCATAAGGATGTAAATACCACCAGAAAGCATTATGCGGCCTTAGAGGATGAACGACGCAGATCTGCTCGCGATAAGGTTCATTTAAGAAAGGACTAGTATTTGATCAAAAGCTTAATTTTTGACAGGAACGGTACTCTCCTACGTATTTCCTTAAGGTACATACGGAATACTGTTGTTGCCTGATTTAATGATTCATGGGTCAGCTTTTCATTACTGAAGCTGGCCTTTTCTACTGCATGAATATAATCATATGAAAGCTGCTCGCTGATTCCGTAAGAAACAGCAATCTCCGCGGCTTTTTTGTGATATACATTGCCGGCTTCGGTCAACTGATAACGATTCAGTAACTTGTTAAGTAAAACATATTGATTGATTAATCTTCTGTTGTTATTCAAATAATATATTCGATAAGAGCTAATAAATCTAAGCAACAGAAGAATGATAACAAGAATTCCGGCTGCTATAGCGATTACTATCATGATTCCGTTTCCAAGACCTCTTAGCTGATTGGTAAGATTCTGAAGCGGTGATTCATTATCCTCGTCGTTACCGAACAGATTACGGAAGTTAGCCCAGAAGTCAGCATTCTCTGCGGTATTCTCCTGCCTGCCGGTTGTCAGTTCTACCGGCATCCATCCAAATCCGTCTATATATACTTCAACCCAGCAGTGTGCCTTTGAATCGTTTACTTCAACCTCTACGACATATATCTGATTACCCTTGCTGTCAAGAATATAATCTCCCTCGTACCAATCTTCCCAGTCTTCGTCTAAGACCGCATCGGAATCAGCAACGGTACCCATATCTACACAATAGCCCTCTACATAACGCGTAGGGATGCCCATCTGACGTAACAGCATGGCACCTGCGGAGGCAAAATGCGCGCAATATCCCTTCTTCTGTCTGGTAAGAAAATATGTGATGAAATCACGATTGGCAGGTGTCTTACCGGGAGAAAGTGTATAGGTATAGTTTTTAAAGAAATAGTTTCGAATCTGATTGACAATCTCCATCGTATTTCCGTGGAAATTCTGCTCGACACAGATGGTATTTAAAAGATTCTGTAAGTTGGTTGGAACATCGAGATAATGGTTATAAACAAAATCCCTGTATAGTTCGGTATCATCCTCTCTGATATTCGCCTGATAAGCAAGCGTTTTATTGAGTAAAGGCTGGAAGGTCAAGGTGTATCGGTTCGAGGAAGGCATCTTACCGGTAACAATATCGCCCGTGATGGAACGAGGCTCACCGCCTCGCATAGAAATCTCAGCACTGTTAAGATTCGTATAATAAGGGTAATAATAATACTTTCTGTCAGCATCGATATTGGTAATCGTCATCTGAGCAGTTGCTGTATCACCTACACCGCTATTAAGTAGCGAGAGTAAGTAATTGCTCTCGATATTCACCAGACGATCACTTTCCGGTGAAAAATAGTACGGTTGGCGAAACAGCCCGTCGAAATCCTTTACGCGTATCCATTGATTCTTATTATAGGTACCGGCAACAAAAGCCTTCAGGTAAAGAGATTCATTCGCATAGGGAACATATCGAACGATCAGGTCGGTCTGAAAATCAAGTGTTACCTCTCTCACACCGCCAAGCTTACCACCACTGATACCACCGGTAGCATAATAGCTGTTAAAGTAACCCGAAAAGCCGTTCATAGCAAATTCAGCAACATCCTGATCGGTCATATCCTTCCACGCGCTGTGACCGCTTCTTAAGGAGAAAGGCATAGCTTTAGCAAAAAGGATTGAAAGGATCAGAACGACTGCAGCAACAATTCCACTGAATACGGACATGATGACATTGGTCTTTTTGAAGGAACGACCGTTAAAGGCAATCTTGTTTTTGGTAAAATGGTAACCAAGTTCCTGCTTATTCAGAGATAGACGAAAACGCCTTGAACGCTTTAGTATCATACAGCAGACGATCGGAATGAATATCATGGCAAGACAGAAAAAATTCACAGTATCGTCGAGATAGATACAAAGCTGGAACAGAGGATAGATCACAAGAAATACGCCGCATCCTGACATATATTCCGATATCAGAGAATTCAAAAAGCATACTTCAAGAAACATAATCAACAGTAGACAGCTGGTTATGGAAACGAATCGATTGGTATATAACTCCTGGTATACTCTCACACCGCCGAGATTCAGCTTACGGTCAACAGCCTCCATAATAATATTCACAATGGCGTTCATACCACTGTTGGCGTATCTGAGAAGTGCATAGGCCATGCCAATGAACAGAAGTAACAAACCAATATAACCGATGTTAAAATACAGTCTTCTGATATATAAAAGTGATAAGGCAAATGAAAGAAGTGCCGCAAACGCAGTGATAACGACGATGCTGCACGGAAGCTCGAAGCTTGTAATAACAAGCAGATTGAGTCCCATCGTTACAGAAAAGATAAGGACAGCCTTTACAAGGCATACGATCAACTTATCGCGCTTTGAAAGAGACATATAATTCATGTCGGAAAGCACCAGACCGGTCTGCTGTATATAGGTGTCACGCAGATTCAATTGTTTGTTTTCTGCCTTAGTCTTCATTACCGTTTCTATCGTTCCTATCGCGTATTTTTATACATTCTTGCTAGATTCTTGTAGGAGAAAGCAAGGGTAAGATTATCGCTGCTATTATAAATATTCGTGGTAATCAAAAAATGTGATGAACCGATACTTCCGGCTTGCATAACCTCTTTAAATGTATAGGCATGAATCGGAAGCTGTTCGTAGTAAAGTTGAAGAATAACCTTAACAATATCATCCGTATCATTGATGGAAACACGATGAAACTCTCCATCAGAGCTCATCCAGCATATGGAAAATGTCATATTATGATTCACATAGAAGCTCGCTGCTGACCAAAGCAGATCGAAAAAAGAATCCATATGTCGCATATCCTTATAGCTAAGCTCCAGAATTAACTGAAACATCTCGCCGGTTAACGAAGCAAAATCTTTCACAAGAAGCTCTTCGCTTTTGGCACTAAGCTTCCAGTGGACAGCCTGCAGCTTATCTCCCATCTCATATTCACGAATATCAAAGATCTCAGAAAAATCCTCACCTTTCTGATTCAGTTCGGAAATCTCTTCATTCATGGAAGAACCGGTCAAATCGGACAAAGAATCGGGAAGTGCAACATTGCCGGGAAGAACAACTGCCTCAACACTAACCTTAATATCCTGTTTATGCCCGGAAAAATGAAACAGCTCCTCCGTACTGTATTGAAACAGTTCAGCTTGATAGACGCCGCAAAACATGAATACAAGAGGCATCTGATAATCGATTGTCTTATGCGCAGGGACAAAAAGCTCTAGTTCATGTACATAATTATTATCTGTGATTCCGTTCTTCAATCTGAAATAAAGCTTCAATCGGGTATGCGGATAGAAACCGGGATTCTTAATATGAAAGGTCAGATGATTCTCCTGGTTTCTGTAACACATATATTGTTGAAAGGATACGGTAATCGAAAGCTTACGTCTTTCAAATAAAAAGAAAATGATAGAAATAGCAGGTATCAGAACTGCGAAAATAAGAAGCATCAAAGTAACTGCATGATTATTATAAACATGCAGTAGGGTCAACAGGACCATTAGGATGATATATTGAAGGATTACTCCGATATGCCTCTTCATGAAACAGCTCCGTCTCTTTTAGTGTGTAATCTTAGGTGCCTGGACGTCGTTGATGATCTTCTGTAATACGGTATTGACGTCAATATCCTTAGCTTTGGCTTTAGAATTTAAAACAATACGATGTGATAAAACCGCAGGAATATTGGCAATCACATCTTCTATGGAAACATAGCTTTCGGAAAGCATATATGCGTATGCCTTGGACATTCTTAAAAGCGCTTTCATACCACGCGGACTGATACCGAGCTGAATATACTCGGAGTTACGTGTGCTTTCAGCAACATTTACTATAAACTCATAGACAGATTCATCAACGTAAATCTCCTGCGCCTTCTGCTGCATATATAGAAAGCCTTCGTTATTGACGATTGCAGAAATCTTCTCAAAAACAGAATCGGATTTCAAAATATCAACGGAAGCTTCATGATTCGGGTATCCCATGGAAAGGCGAACCATAAAACGGTCCATCTGGGACTCAGGAAGACGCTGCGTACCGGCAGAACCAAACGGATTCTCAGTGGCAATCACGAAGAACGGCTTCGGTAAAGTATGCGTAATCCCATCAACAGTAACCTTGCCCTCTTCCATCAACTCAAGCAAAGCGGATTGTGTCTTAGGAGAAGTACGGTTGATTTCATCGGCAAGTAAAAGATTACAGATTGCTGCTCCCTGATGATACTCAAACTGCTTCGTCTGGTTGTTATACATAGAGAAACCGGTGATGTCACTGGGCATAACATCGGGCGTGAACTGGACACGTTTATAAGAAAGTGCCATGGCTTCGGAAAATGCTAATGCAAGTGTTGTCTTACCGACACCGGGAACATCCTCTAACAAAATGTGACCGCCGGCAAGCATGGTACAAAGTACGTTGTAGATGACAGAATCCTTACCTTTGATATTCTTTTTAATCTCGTATGCAATTCTCTGAAGCTGCTGTTCCACTTTACATTCCTCCGTATATTTATGTAATTATAATAACATAATTAGTATTATATTTCCATAAAAATCGCAATATAATGTATATAAAGGGAAGCAAATTATTGATGCAAAATATCATTACATATTGCATATAAAATGTGTTCTGCTATACTGTAAAGAGTAATTATACACAGGAGGATACAGAATCAAAGACACACTCTTATGATTCAGAAACCAGGATGAAATTACAGAAGCTATTAAGTTTAACAAGAAAAGCAATCGATGATTATCAGATGATTTCCGAGGGAGACAGAATTGCAATTGGCATATCCGGCGGTAAGGACAGTCTCACCTTGCTGTATGCACTTTCAGAATTAAAAAGGTTCTATCCGGTGAACTTTGAACTGACTGCGATATCGGTTGATCTGGGATTTCATACCTACTATACGAGGATTCGTGATTTGTGTGAAAGTCTGCAGGTTCCTTTTTATGTTGTGAATACGAATATAAAGCAGATTATCTTCGAGGAAAGAAAGGAAAAGCACCCATGCTCTCTTTGTGCTAAGCTTAGAAAAGGTGCCTTGAACGAGGAAGCCATCAGATTAAACTGTAATAAAATTGCATATGCACATCATAAAGATGATGTCGTTGAAACAATGATGATGTCGTTGATTTACGAAGGAAGGTTTCATACCTTTGCACCGGTTACGGTCTGGGACAGAACCGGTCTTTCCTTAATCAGACCGTTAATATATGTGAACGAAGCTGATATTGTAGGCTTTAAGAATAAATATGCTCTTCCGGTATTCAAAAATCCTTGCAGCGCAGACGGAAATACAACAAGGGAATATGCTACTGAATTGATCAAGGAAATAAACAACAAAACGCCGGGCGTGCGGGAACGTTTATTCAATGCGGTCTCGGACGGAACACTCAAGGAATGGCACAGACGAAATTAGTTTATTTACAAGCGGATGTATAGCAGGGAATCAAAAGATAGTTACCTGCATGGATGGAATCGGACTTCAGGGAATTGGTTTTACAGATCTCTTTTACATACTGCTTCATGGAACCGCATTCCGGAATATAATATCTGGATGCAATTCCCCAAAGGGTATCTCCCTCTTCAATCTGAATACTGACTACATACTTGTCATCATAGCTGTTACCATATGCCTTGTTACGATAAACCTTGGTACCGATCATCAGTAATGCAACCAAAGCAAATACAGCAACAAGAATAAGCTTGTTCTTCAATCCGTTATAAGTTCTTAAAGAATTCTTTTTCATATATTAACCTCTCTTTAAAGAATAATGAATGATTTTGATTAAATTCTCGAACGACTGTTCGGTATGGCTTCATTATATCGAACGGCTGTTCGGTTGTCAACTGATGGATTGCCTAAAAAATAACCAAAAATATGTTCGATTATTTGTGCATTTTTTCGAACAAATGTTTTGATTTTTCGATTGATATGTGTTATACTCTATTCAGATCATTCTATGGAGGTGCTTTATGCCCGGTAAGATTACAAAGAAACAACAGGAGATTTTAGAATATATTAAAGAACAGATTCTTGAAAAAGGCTATCCGCCTGCGCTTCGTGATATTTGTGAAGCTGTGAATCTGCGCTCCACCTCTTCTGTTCATGCGCACCTGGAATCCTTGGAACAGAACGGCTATATCCGTAGAGACCCGGCCAAGCCTCGTGCCATTGAGATTATTGATGATGAATTTAATCTTGTTAAGCGTGAGGTTGTTAATGTGCCAATGATTGGTACAATCACTGCAGGTCAGCCTATTCTTGCAGTGGAATCTATTGAGAATTATTTTCCGATCCCTTCCGAATATATGCCTAATGAAGAGACCTTTATGCTTCGTGTAAAGGGCGAAAGCATGATCAATGTAGGTATTTATGACGGCGATCAGATTATCGTGCAGAAGCAGTCTACTGCTCGTAACGGTGAGATTGTCGTTGCTTTGATCGATGATTCTGCTACTGTTAAAACTTTCTATAAAGAGAAAGGTCACTATCGTCTTCAGCCTGAGAATGATTACATGGATCCGATTATTGTTGATCATTGCGAGATTCTTGGAAAGGTTATCGGTCTGTTTCGGTTATTTTAGTCTGTTTATTGTTTTGTATAGTATGGTATATAAAAGGGAGAGCTCTGTAAGAACTCTCCCTTTTGATTACTTGAATATGATTTGTTGAGATGAGGTATTATCTGATAAACTGTATTTTCAATTTATTGGTAGTAAATCTGATATTTTTTCAGAATTCTTGCATCAAACAATGAACAGTCGCGAATTGCTTCTTTGTTAATTTCTACAAATGCAAAACGGCCAGACATAACATCATCTTTTTCATCGGGTTGATTCAACTGCTTTATGAACATGTAGAAGGTTGGTCCATTAATATAAACACTTTCGACGGTGTACTGAATTGAATTGCTGCTTATAGGTATATAGGCAACAAGAACTGACTTTTTTTCAAAGAATGCTTTGTCATAGTTTTCTGCAATTGATCGAAACGATGGAATATCTTTATATCTTTCGTTAAAGTTAAGAATAGATTGAAAGGTATCCATAAAGGACTCAAGTTCCTCTGTATTATCAAATCTGTATATGGGGGTACGGCTCGTTGTTAAATTTTGGTTGTTATTCTGTATAATTTCGTAATTTAATGAATTTTTATAAAGCTGTTCGTCTTCGGTATAATTGGTGAAAGAAAGTCTGTTCACAAAGTTTTTATCAATCGTGTCTGCATCGAATAGAGATTCATCAGCACTCCAGTCAATGTGATAATTGCCATCTGTACAGATAAAACCACCGCTTTTCATCAGCATACCTGTTCTTAAGCTATACTGGTTTATTATAAGGGAATTGTCTTTCAGACTAAGCCTGTAATAGGCATTGTTATCACGAAATATTACTTTTTCATTGTTTGCATAGTCATAAATGATACAATAATCATATATTATTTCCGAATCATAGTGCGATACAGTCGAACAGATTTCAGGCTTTCCGTCTCCGTTCAGATCGCAGAAATATATACTTTTTACCGGCCAGCCTTCAAACAATAAGAGTTTTTCGTCGTTTTTTTCGGTATATACTTCTTGAGTCGCGTTAATTAAATCAGCTTCAAATCTTGTTTTATAAAAATATGTATGAAATACTGTACCGGGGAATTCAGACAGTGAAATTTCTCTGTTTTCCAAGGTGTCACCCAGATAGGCATCGAACCATTTAAAGGAGGCAAATGTCTTTTTCTGGTTGGAGTTATCCTTTCCACAACCGATTAAAAGGGTTGCAATCATCAGGAATAATAAGCCACATAATGTTTTTTTCATAATTCCTCCTATTTGTTCGCCAAATCTGGATACTTTATTATGATTGCATCAAACGAAGTACAGTTTTGAGTAGAGGCTTTACTGATTTCTGCAACAGCCAACCAACCTGAAACACATTGGTCGCTTGCATCCCTGGTGTTTAATAGAGAAACGAACATTTTGCAGTTTGTTTCGTCAATGTAAAGGTTGGTTACTTCGCACCGAATTGTACTGTTGTCTACGGGAACATAGGCAAGAAGAATTGAATGATCCTTAAAGAATCCTTCGTCATAGTTTTCTGTTACTGATTGAAATGAAGGAATTTCATTATATCCTTCGTTTAAGATAAGGTTGGCTTGACAGTTTTCTTTGAAGGCTTCCAGCTCTTCGAGATTATCAAACTTGTATATCGGTGTATGACTGATGTAGCGACTCGAGTGACTATTTTGTATGATATCTCTGTTTAAAGCATTTTTGTACAACAGTCCACCTTCGTAATAATCAGCGAAAGAAACCTTACTTGTGAATGTCTTGTCAATCGTATCTTTACTGATTAGTGTATCGTCTGTATTCCAGACGATCTGATAATCGTTATCTTTATAGATGAAACTGCCGCTTTTTATAATCTTGCTGGTTCTGAAATCATATTGGTTTATTACGAGTGAATTGTCTTTGAGACTTAACCTATAATAGTCATTGTCATCACGAAATACTACGTGTTTTTTGTTTGCATAATCATAAATGATACAAAAATCATATACTATTTCTGAAAAAATTCCCGATACAGTCGAACAGATTTCGCGCTTCCCGTCCCCATTTAAGTCGCAGAAATATATGCTTCTTATCCGCAGGTGGCCGTACAAAAGTTCCCTTGTGTCTGAAACTTTAGCATATAGACTTACATCTGGATAATCATTATATTCCAAATCATAGTTTAAATCAGATTGAAATACTACATCCGGAAATTCAGACAGCTTAATCTTTCCATTCTCTAATGTGTCACCTAAATAGACATCGAACCATTTGAAAGGGGCGGCAGAATCTTTCTTCCCACACCCGGTCAAAAGGATTGCAAACATAAGAAGTAATAAGCTTTTAAATACTATTTTCATAATTTCCCCCTCCTATAATTAACGGAAAGATAAACAAGGTTATCTTTCCGTTAATGGTTAAGCTTCGGTTCCTTTAAGTTCGGATATTGAGGTCTGCTTGCCGTCTCTCCAGACACGCTCAAGGTCATAGAACAGTCTGTCGCTTTTAGAAAATACGTGAACAACAACATCGTCATAATCAATCAGAATCCACCCACAATTTCGCATTCCTTCGGTGCGTCTTGTATCAACGCCGGCACGGCCAAGCTTATCCTTCACATTATCAACCAGGGCTTCCACCTGTGGCGCATTGGCACCGTCTGCAATGACAAAATAATCCGCAATCGTGGAAATCTCGCCGATTTCAATAATGCGAACATCGCCACCCTTCTTCTCTTCTAGTGCTTCCGCAGCAAGAATTGCTTTCTCTTTAGAAGTCATTCTCTCATCCTCCTCTTATTGTTCGTATTGACTGTAATACCTAAGTGCAGCAAGCTGCATCTCGGCATTTCTGCCGCCCTGTTCGCTTATATAATCACAGGTACATTTTAAGACCTGATATACACAACGGTCTATATCGACAAATGCAAGCTTCCTGAGCTCCTGAAGAGAAGGCTTACATATGTGATTCCGTCCCACCTCCAGAAAATCTCCTAAAAAGATTGCTTTTTCCAGAAAATTCATCGCCGGTCTGCCTGTTGAATGATACAAAATCGCATTGAGAATCTCCCGGTCTTCGATCTCATATTCCGTTCGAGCCAGATATTCACCGTAATTTGCATGCAATATGCCGGGAATCTGTTCCTGATCCGCATCGAAGGGAATATTGAGCTTTTTCAGATGCGCTGCAATCTCATTCTCCGGAAAAGGCTTTGCACAATCATGTAGAATTCCCGCAATCAGACATTTTTCATACGGAAGTCCGTTCGCCATTGCAAGTGCCGAAGCAAAATGTGCAACGCCCTGCGAATGATAGAATCGATGTGCAGAAAGCTTACTCTTCATAAGTGCTTCATATTCGGCGTAGGAATACATAAACTACCCTCTTAACAATATAATTGATGCTCTTTCATATATTCATAAACCTTTTCGGGAACGGAAGAAAGCATGGAATCCCCGTCTTTCATACCATTCCTTATGCCGGTGGAAGAAATCGGAATTTGCGGCATAGAAAGCACCGGGAATGCATTGCCGTATTCCTTTCTACGCCTGGTAAGCAGTGTCAAAAAGGCATCGGAATCCTCGCTTCTTGGTGCAACGATGATGGTTGCGAGCCTGCTGATTTCTTCGGGATGATACCAGGTGTGGAAATCCCTTAGCGAATCCTCTCCCATCAGGTAATAAAATTCGGTATCCGGATATCGCTCATGCAGAGCCTTCAACGTTTCAACAGTATAGGAAACTCCGTCCTTCAGAAACTCATACAGGTGAAGCGAAAGCTCCGGATGTTCGGATATTGCGAGGCGCAGCATATTGAGTCTATGCTCGTCACTGAATACCTGATCTCTTTTGTGCGGCGGAAGTTTCGCAGGAATAAGCCACATCTCATCAAGCGCAAACTGCTTATAAGCCTGTTCGGCCATCCTCAGATGTGCCAGATGGATTGGGTTGAAGGTGCCGCCGAGTATACCTGTTTTTCTCATTTGGGGAGCTCGATTTTCTTCTTCTTTTTGGACTCGCGATACAGAACGATTTTCTTACCGATAACCTGAACGATTTCGGATTTCGTACGCTCCGAAAGAACACGTGCAAGCTCGGCGGGCTCTTCAAGACAGTTGTTAAGAACTGTGATCTTGATCAGTTCTCTTGCCTCGAGTGCCTCGTCAACTGCTTCTGTGATCTCGGGAGTAAGACGTCCTTTGCCGATTTGGAATATCGGCTCGGTAACCATTGCGATTCCTTTTAAGTAAGCTCTTTGTTTACTGGTCATGTTGTAACCTCTTTATTTATAATAATCAAACTGAAGACCATACATACGAACGGTATCGCCGTCCTGAATGCCGAGTGCTTCTAATTCGGTAAGTATACCTGTTGTTTTTAAGAAATTCTGGAAGAACTCAAAACCCTTCTCGGAATCAAGGTTCGTATAACCAAGCATACGCTCGATTCTCGGACCTTCCACAACATACATGCTGGTTTCCATATCGTAGGTAACGGTATATGGCTCGTCGCCTCCGCTGATCGTCTCGGGGAAGTACTCCTGCTCGAATACGATCGGATCTTCTTTCACAGACTTGAGCATATGATAAGCTGCATACAAAAGCTCACGAATACCCTGACCGCTTACGGCAGATATCATATGTACCTCAGTGCCCTCAGGCAAGCCGTCCTTTATGAGAGAAAGCGCAATCTCCTGCTCCTCTTCGCTGAACAGATCCATCTTGTTCGCTGCAATAATCTGCGGCTTTCCGGCAAGAACCTCGCTGTATTTGGCAAGCTCGGTATTGATCTTGTTGATATCGTCAACCGGATCTCTTCCCTCCGTGGACGCACCGTCCACAATATGAATAATCACCTTGCAGCGCTCGACATGCTTCAAAAACTCATGCCCAAGACCAACACCTTCGGATGCACCTTCGATAAGTCCGGGGATATCTGCGATAACAAAGCCGTCAGTTCCCTCTAAGTTTACAACGCCAAGATTCGGGTTTAAGGTTGTAAAGTGATAATTTGCAATCTTCGGCTTCGCATTGCTGACACGTGACAAAAAGGTAGACTTTCCGACATTCGGGAAGCCGACCAGACCGACATCGGCAATCACCTTCAGCTCAAGAACTACGGTAAGCTCACGTCCCTCCTGGCCGGGCTGCGCATATCTGGGGATCTGCATTGTCGGAGTAGCATAATGCTGATTGCCTTTACCGCCGCGACCGCCGTGCAGCACGGTGACTCTTCGATTGTCATGAGACAGATCGGCGATAACCTTGCCGGATTCGGCTTCCTTTATGACAGTTCCTTCCGGTACGCGAAGAATCAGATCCTCGCCATCCTTTCCGGAACAGTTGTTGTTGCCGCCGGGTTCGCCGTTCTCGGCCTTGTATTTTCTTTTATAACGATAGTCGTTAAGGGTATTCATACCGTCATCGATCATAAAGATCACGTCTCCGCCGCGACCACCGTCACCACCGTTCGGACCGCCGGCTGCAATAAATTTCTCACGATGGAAACCAATATGGCCATCGCCGCCGTTGCCGGAACGAATATAAATTGTTGCTACATCCGCAAACATAATAATCTCCGTAATAAAATAATATAAGAAAGCTTCATTTTGACAGATTCTCTATCTATTATAGCACAAAAAAGCAATCTTATAAAGTGAAAAAAGCCCTGGTAATATTGTTACCAGGGCTTTCCGAAAAAGCTACTTATTCAGCAACAGGATAAACACTTGCCTGCTTCTTGCCGCCTGCCTTGGTCTCGAACTTCAAAGTTCCTTCTACCAATGCGAACAGGGTATCATCTCCGCCAATACCTACATTAACGCCGGGATGAATCTTGGTACCACGCTGTCTGAAGATAATGTTGCCTGCCTTAACAAACTGACCGTCTGCTCTCTTGGCACCAAGTCTCTTGGACTCGGAATCTCTACCGTTCTTAGTGGAACCAACACCCTTTTTATGAGCGAATAACTGAAGGTTCATCTTCAACATAATTCATTTACCTCCTAAAAAGTGGTTTAACTCTCTACAATCGTAACCTTTAAGTATTTAGGACAATCCGCCTCAATACTCTGCAATCCGATAATCATAGACTGCAATAACAAATTCGATTCGGGACTTGGCGCATCCAGTAAACGAAAAGTCAGATTTCCGGAACAATCCTTACTTTCGTAACGCAATCCGGCAAGCTTTTCTACGGAATTCACCGCATTGATGATTAATGCAGAAACAGCAGAACAGATAATATCCTGCCCTTCCTCGGCATAACCTGCATGTCCTTTACAGGAAAATGCAACAATGTCGTCCTTCTTCTTTTCAACAGAAACCTTAATCATAATTAAGCGTTGATGGAATCAATCTTAACCTGAGTGAAGATCTGTCTGTGTCCGTTCTTCTTATGATATCCAGACTTTCTCTTGTATCTGTAAACGATAACCTTCTTAGCCTTTCCTTCACCAAGAACAGTTGCAGATACGGTTGCGCCGGCAACACACGGTGTTCCGACAACGAGCTCACTGTCATTGTTAACAGCGAGAACCTGATCGAAAGTAAAGCTCTCACCCTCAGCTACGCCAAGCTTCTCTACTTTAATGATATCGCCTTCAGCTACCTTGTACTGCTTACCGCCGGTTGCAATAATTGCGTACATAATGGCACCTCCTATTATCATTACTCGCCAACTACGGTGGCATTTTCATGCACTTCAAACCCCATTGTGCGGCATACTCAATCAATATACAACATATTTCTATATTTGTCAAGAAAATATATTCGAAGAATTCTTGTTATTTTTCGGAAATCATGGTATAAAGGACAGCTGCCGGATTCTTTCAGAAATCGGCACTTCTCTTTTCTCTCTTGTAAGCTCCACAAGTCCTAGCTCTGTGATGTCAACCGCAACGGTTCTTCGGTAATCCCTTCTGCTAAGCTCCTGTAAAAGCTTTAAAAGCTCCTTTTCATCGTCGCTACCTTTCGTGTTAATGAAATCGACGATGATGATTCCGGAAAGGTTTCGTAGCATCAGCTGGTGCATGATTTCTTCTGCGGCCTCTAAATTAATCTGATGCAATAATCCCTTAGCGCCCTTTGCTTCCGAAGCCTTATCGCTGTTAACATCAATTACGGTCATTGCTTCCGTTTTATCAAATACGAGGGAGGCACCGCTTTTCAGCCACACCTTTCTTGCGGTGGCCTCTTCGATAATCCGTTTCATATCATATACATGATATAAAGAAATTCTCTTATCCGCATAAAACCTTACCTTATCAGAAACATTCGGTAAGAACTGCTTACAGTAAGCTTGAACCTGCGAGAAGATATCCGGGTCATCGGTAACAAGCTCGGAAAGCTCGGGAAGATATTCGTCCCGAAGAAAGCATAAATACTCGGGAAGCCCCTGGTATAACCTGGTTCCTTCCTTTCCATAGCGAAACCTTTCTGTGATACTTCGAAATGTATCCGTAAGTAACGAATACTCCGTAAGGAGCTCCTCATCAGAAGAAAACGGTGCATTGGTACGAAGCATCAGGCCGAAGTCGTCACATTTTTTCTCGGCAAATAAGCTCTTAAGCGCTTCTCTTCGCTCACTATCCGTAATTTTTTTGGAAAATGAAAGCCCCTTCCGACCTTGAAGCAGTACAAGCTTATTGCCAACAAGAGAAATATCCATGACAGCGCTTGCAGGCTTATTCTTCGAGGGGAGTCTTTCGATCATCACAAGTAGCTTATCGCCGACATGAATCTTGCCGTCCCGATGCGCGGGCTCGATATACGGAGAATTCATCTTTTCAAAGGGAACATAGACATTGTCCGTAAAGCCAATGTTTACAAAGCAGGCGTTCATCGAAGGAACCAGCGATTCAATCCGCCCGATATAAATATCACCGACGCGTAACGTGGTTTCATCCCGGTAGAACGAAAGTCGGTTACAGCGTCTGTCGGTGAATTTGGCGGATATGGTTACGCCGTCTTTTTTGCAGATTATAATTCGATCTTCCATAACGGAACCTTTCGTTCTTCGTAATTGCCGAACAGATCCATTCGGTGTACGGCCTTTTTACAGCTAAGCTCTCCGTATTCGCCGTAGGAAAGTATTCCCTTCAAAAACATATCGGCGGAAATATTACGTTCACTGCCGGCATCGAGCGTTACAAGAATGGCACGACCATGGTAGAGATTAGCATTGGTAAGAGCCTGCGCTCTTTCTTCTTTTGAATAATCGAACGAACCGGATTCGTAAATCGTGGTTTCGTTCCCGTTATCATAAAGATACAGATCGTATACGCCTTCTCTCAGATTACAGTCCTTGGTGCCGTTCTTCGTTGTTTTGACAACGGTATACTCCTTAAGCTCCATAAAGCGGCGCAGACAAGCTTCGATGTCCTCAGGCATATTTTCAAGAGAAATAGCATACATAGCACCGGTGATTAAGGACATACCGGTAACCTTCTTCGTCTGCGGCACATAATCCGGCAAAGCGGATACCTTATTCAGACGAACCTCGTCGCACATGGCAGCCTGTAAGCGTTCGAAGATTTCGGAAACCGGAACCACCATAGTAAGCTCCATATCAAAATATTCGCCGTCACTTGTGTAGGAAAGCGAAAGCGGCTGCGCGAAGGAAAGAATCGGATGCGGATGGTAGCCCTCGGAAAATGCAAGCGGAAGCTTTGCTCTTCGAAAAGCCTTCTGAAAATACCGCATCAGATCAAGGTGTCCCAAAAATCTGGCACAGCCGAATTTTGAAAAACGAATTCTTACTCTCATCCGTTCACACCTGTATCCTTTCCGTCATAGCATAAGCTTGTACCAAATTCATCACGCGGCTCAACACATACACCGCAGCCAAACCGCTGTGCGCCGCAGCCGCTGCATTTTCTTCTGCAGTTCGGAGAAATCTGCTCGGCCTTGGAGCGCTCATATTCGCGATAGAGAAACTTCTTCGTTACGCCGATATCGATGAAATCCCAAGGAAACAGCTCATCGGCGGAACGCTCTCTTGTGTTGTAAAAGTCAATCGTAATGCCCTTTTCATCCATGATTTCCTTCCAGACATCATAGTGAAAATACTCGGACCACGCATCATAGATGCAGCCTCTTTTGTAAGCTTCTTCGATCACATCATTCAGCTTTCTGTCGCCGCGTGCGAAGATGCCTTCCATCACGCTTGTATCGGAATCGTGCCATTGATAAGAGATGCTTCGGTTATTTAACTGCTCACGAATCGAGCTTTGTACGATGCGCTGATGCGACAGAAACTCCTCCTTCGTTGCCATGCCGGCCCACTGAAAAGGGGTAAAGGGCTTCGGGATAAAATATGAGGTGCTGACATTGACCGATACCTTGCCCTTTCTCTGTTCCTTCGGAATGCGGTAATATACCTCGGTAATCTGCTCGGCAAGCTCTGCAATCCCTCTTGCATCCGCGTCAGTCTCAGTCGGAAGACCAAGCATAAAGTAAAGCTTTACCTTCGTCCAACCGCCTTCAAAGGCTTTGCCCGCTCCACCAAGAATATCTTCGGTAGTGAGTCCCTTGTTGATGACATTTCGCATTCTCTGTGTACCTGCCTCCGGTGCGAAGGTGATACTTGACTTATTCACATCCTGCACCTTCTTCATAACATCGAGGGAAAATGCGTCGATTCTCAGAGAAGGAAGCGCAACATTAATATACTGGTCCTTATAGTTATCAATCAGATGATACACAAGGTCCTTAAGACAGGAATAATCGCTTGAGCTAAGGGAGCTAAGCGTGATCTCCTCATGACCGGTGGAATCGAGCATTTTCTGTGCAACATCCTTAAGCCAGTCGACATTACGCTCACGAATCGGACGGTATAGCATTCCGGCCTGGCAGAATCTGCAGCCTCGAATACACCCGCGCTGAATTTCAAGCGTCACACGGTCCTGAATCACCTGGATGAACGGAACGAGCGGCTTTTCGGGATACACTGTGTTGCTGAGATCGGTAACGACCTTCTTCTTAACGGTCTTCGGGACATCGGGATATTTCGGAAGAAAGCTTGCAAGCGTGCCGTCCTCGTGGTAGGTAACCTCATATAAAGAAGGGACATACATACCCTCGATATGAGAAACCTGTCTTAAAAAGTCTGCTCTCGTACCGCCTGCTTTTTTATTGGCTTTATAGGTATCAAGAATTTCATCGTAGCTTGTTTCGCCTTCGCCGATATAGAAGAAATCAAAGAACTCTGCAATCGGCTCCGGATTGTAGCTACAAGGACCGCCGCCGATTACAATCGGATCCTCTTCGGTTCTGTCCTTAGCACGAAGCGGAATGCCGCTCAGATCAAGTACCTGTAAAATATTGGTATAGCACATCTCATACTGGAGGGTAATTCCTAAGAAATCAAACTTTATAATGGGCGTCTGCGTCTCTAAGGAGAAAAGGGGGATGTGCTTTTCGCGCATGATTTTATCAAGGTCTACCCACGGCGAATAGACACGCTCGCAATACGTGTCCTGGCGACGGTTGAACATATCATAAAGAATCTGAATGCCAAGGTGCGACATACCGACCTCGTATACGTCCGGAAAGCACATACAGAAACGAATATCACATTTGTCGGGATCCTTGACAACCATATTGACCTCTCCGCCGATGTAGCGGGCAGGCTTTTCGATTGCAAGAAGAATATCATCGGAAAGAAAAGGGCTTCGCATAATCAATGGTCCTTTCGGTTAATTATCTATAGCATAACACATTTTCCGCTTTTTCTAAAGAAAAAAAGAAATTTCATTGAAAGAAATGTTTCGGCAAGGTATAATACTTACAATGATTTTTGATTTTTGATAATCTGGGAGGAATTATCATGTTTTGTCCGAATTGTAAGACCGAATATGTAAACGGGATTCTGATCTGTCCCGATTGCGGCGCAAAGCTTGTGGAGGAGCTTTCCGAAATCGAATTAGAAGAAATTGTTCGTTTTCAGAGCAAACGCGTCGCCGAGCGCTTTTTGGATTATTTACAATACAGTAACCTTGAGGCTTGCCTTGAGTATGATGAGAACGATGAGATGTATCCGCTTCTTTGTGATGCAAAGATAAGAGGCTTGGTTGGCAAGGCTTTTCAGGCCTTTCTTACCGGCGAGGTTTCAAAGGCTATGCAGGCAATGAAGGGCGCTGATGAGGAGTCCTTTGACGAAACGATTCTTGACGAGCATGGACTTTTTATGAAGGAGCTGATGGAGGAACCGGTTGTTACCGCAATGAATAACAGTAGTTTTCGAGGGACAGAGTCGTTACAGTACACCTCTGCTTCCTTTAAGGCGGCGGACAATCATTCCAGTGCCATTATGTTAATTCTTGTCGGTGCAATCGGCATGGTGGCGATTATTCTTTGTGAACTGGGTATCATTCCGTTTCTCCCGGTTAGATTCTCAAGAATTGTGATGTTTCTCTTCTTCGCCATCTTTTTGTATGCAGGCATTCGTTCGCTTAAATTAGACGATAAGCTGAAGGCCGCCGCCGAAGAGGAGGATAAGCTTTTTAAAGAGATTGCTGCATGGCAGAAGATGTTTTTTACAAAGGAGGTTCTTGCGGAAGCCGTGAAGGATGCTGAGTCTATCGAAGAAAAGGATCTTCTTCTTTCAGAATATGTTCGAAGCGAGACACTTTCCCGGTTCCCGATGCTCACACCGGATCTTCTTGAGCACGTTGTTGACACCTTTTTGATTGAGGATTTTACGGAAAATGTTCCGGAATCCGAGTCTAACTTGGAGCTGTAGAAGGATTTACTTCAAAATACTGATTTTTCTTTAGTATTTTCTTGAAAAAACATCAATTATTGTTTATAATTATTAAATAGGTTTTTGTGTTTAAATTTACATTTTCTGGATGGCGGTAGCTACTGCTGTCCTACTATGATATTATATGAATCTGCCACCCGGTGGCAAGCTAAGAGGAGGAGTCGTTCATGGGATTTTGTCCGAATTGTCAAAAGGAATACGGTCTTTCGGTTACTATCTGTCCGGAATGTAATGCACTTTTGAAAGAAGAAGCCGCATCCGCTAAGGTTCCTATGTTTTCGTTACAGAAGGAGGAGGCTGCTATTGGCTTTGTTGAGTATGCGAAGTCAAGCGGTGTTGACTGCGCTTACGAGTTTTCTTCCAGAGAGAATGCCTATCGTATCTTTGTAAGCCAGAAGGAACAGAAACGCGGACCGAAGCTTTTTGCTGAGTATTGCCTGATGGAGTCAAGAAAGAAACGTGCGGCCGAGCTTGAGAACGCTCCTGTACAGGAGGAAGTTATAACGGAACCTGAGGCACCTGTTGAGCCCACTCCGGCACCTTCTATGTATATCGGACCGATTTCCAGATCCAGTGCGCCTTCAGAGCCTGTTTCCAGTTCTAAGCCTTCCTATGATGCTCTCGAGGCTGTCTTAGAGGAAACCAAGCTTGATGATCCGGTAATTGAAGACTCTGTCATTGATGATTCTATCATTGATGAACCGGTAATCGATGAGCCTATTATTGATGAGCCTGTTATCGAAGAACCTGTGATTGAGGAGGTTATTTTGAAGAAGGAACCTGTGAAGCCTTCTACGAAGCCCTCTTCCTTTAAGAATTCCTTCTTCGATGATGAGTTTGGTAATTTCAGTGCGCCGAAGAAAGAGGAGGATACCAAGCATAAGGATATTCTGAACCTTTTCATGAATCCGGCACAGCCTGCACCGAAGCGTGACCGTTATTCGACCGTAACCTCTTCCGATGAGCCCGACAGCAGATTTACCGTAGCTCCCGGTGAGGATCCCCTGTCAAGCTTTTCGACCGATCCGTTCTACGGAAAGCGCACGAAGCTTGTAACGCCTGTGTCCTCTCCGATTTCGGATTATAACGTTGATACAGAAGTTTCTGTTACCGAGACCTCCGATGAAGAGCTTGTTACCGACAGCTATGAATCGTCTACGCTTTCAGATACCTACGAGGAGACTTCCGTTGATTCGTATGATACACCTTCTTACGAAAGCACCTACGATGCTGTTATGGATGACAATATCGATGTATCCGCTTATGATAGCTATACCGATAGTGCGGTAAGCTACGAGAGTAACGATTCGTATGACGTGAATGATTCCTTGAAGAGTGATTACAGTTATTCTTCTAACGAAGGTTATACTTCTTCTGATAGCTACACTTCTGATTATACTACTGAAAGCTATACCGCTGATAGCATTAAGTCTTCTGAAAGTAGCTTTGAAACTGCTTATACCGAGCCGGCAAGTTCCGCTAGTGAGCCTGCAAGTTCCGAGCCGATTTTCGTAGAAGTGAAACCGATTGCTGACGAAGAACTGGATGCCGGCAATATTGTTGATGCGGTGGATGTCGTTACCATCGATAAGGAAGAAGCAAATGATGCCGAGGACGATGCTGAGGACGATGCTTACTCTGCTTTTCTTAGTCAGTTTCGTGAGGCTTCTCTTAAGAAGAGCCAAAAGCAGTCTGAGCCTGCTCCTTCGGTTGAACCGGCAGCAAGTGATGCTTCCGAGAATTCCGGTGAGGATGTTTTAGATTCCTATCTGAAGGATTCCGAAAGCCTTGAGGCTTCCTTGAAGAATTCTGTTGTTGATGAGATTCTTCCCGATAAGGAGAAATACGAAGGCCTCGACGAATATTCTTACATCTCCAATGATTCCGGTCGTCCGAAGGATATTCAGGATACGAAGATTTCTGTTTCCGCAGACTCTTCTATCATTGAAGAGGTAATTGATAATAATGTTGAGATTGGAAAGGCGGCAAAGGATGCCCCGAGTTCCGTTGCAAACCCGAATGTAAGCGGCGATAACCTTACAAAGTCGCAGCCTAAGAAACCTGCCAACTTTAAGAGTAACGATTTCTCTGATCTTGATGAGTATAAGGGTTTTGTTCCGGATTACTCCTACCAGGAGAAGCCTCAGGATGTAGAGGAAACACCCGAGGAAGCTGCATATCGCCAGTTTACCGAAAAGGTTCAGGAACGTAAGCGTGCCAACGAGCTTGCAGAATCCCAGAAGCAGAAGGAACAGACCAGAAAAGCGAATCTTGAGTTCAGCATTGATAAGAAGGGCAACAAGATTGTTTTCGAGGATAACGACGATCTGGATAACTACGCCGGCTTCGTACCCGATTATAAACCGAATACGTCGAACGAGGATGAATTTGACTTCTATAAGCCGCATACCGTATCCAGTTATTCGAAGTATAAGAAGGGCAAGAAGGATATCCTTGATGGCTCGACCGTTGTTGTAACGCATATGCGTGCAACCAGCAATGATGAGGTGAAGAGTGTATTTGTTGATAAGGTACCGAGTAACATCAAGAATGTGATTGACCCCTCTCTCATCAGAACAACCGGCTTCTTACTTTCCATCAGCGGTAAGCAGCTTGCAACGCTTTTCAATAGCTGGCTTATGTTAAATATGACTGCAAGCTATGTAAAGCAGTTTGAAAAGCCTGAAGCCACAAACGAGGAGAACGACGAGAACAAGATCAATGGTATGAAGAAGGTTCTCAAGACGACCTTCGGTGATCTGAACGAATCCTTCCTCGATTACATTGTAAGAAGATATTACAGCAAATATCTGGATGATTGATCATTTCACTGATATAAAAAAACCGCTCAATGAGCGGTTTTTTTAATGCGATAATGTAATTCTAATCAATCCGTCAGGAAGCATTCTATGATCAGGAGAATACTTCCAAAAGCTCTTCCTTAGTAAGCTGCTTTAAGAAATCCTGCTTCAGATCGATAACGGAATCTGCAAGACTCTGCTTCTTCTTTTGTAAACGATAGATCTTCTCTTCAATCGTTCCCTTAGAAAGAATCTTAATGACATGGACATTCTTCAGCTGGCCGATACGATAAGCTCGGTCGGTTGCCTGCTCTTCTACAGCCGGATTCCACCAGGGATCCATATGAATGACTGTATCCGCACCGATCAGATTAAGACCGGTACCGCCTGCCTTCAAAGAGATCAGAAATACCTTCTTCTCTCCTTCGTTGAAGCGCTTTACGGCCTGATTTCTTGCATCAATCTTCGTCTTACCCTCTAAGGAGAAGTACGGAATCTCGAGCTTATCAAGCTCTGTACGAATCAGTTCAAGCATCGACGTGAACTGGGAGAACACAAGCACTCTGTGGCCGGAATCGATGGCATTTGTAAGAAGCTCAACCAAGAGCTCCATCTTAGCACTATCACCGTCATAATTATCAAGAAATGTTGCCGGGTGACAGCAGATCTGTCTGAGACGCATCAGAACGCTCAGAATCTGAATCTGATTCTTCTGGATGAAATCGTCATTGTTCAGATCGAGTTCGCCCTTATAATGCTCAAGATATGCAGCATAGAGCTTCTTCTGCTTCTCGGTAAGATCGATAAGAATCTTCTCTTCGGTCTTCTCCGGAAGCTCGTCCAAAACGTCATGCTTCATACGACGAAGGATGAACGGATGAATTCGTAGATTCAACTGATGCAAAGCATCCTTGTCTTCGTTCATAATCGGTCTTTCGAATACCGATATAAACTTTGGATGATGGAACAGATATCCTGGCATCAGGAAATCAAAGATGGACCAGATTTCCGACAGGGAGTTCTCAATCGGTGTACCGGTAAGCGCAAAATGATTCTCTGCATTCAGTTTCTTAACATTCATTGCGTTAAGCGACGTAGAGTTCTTAATATTCTGTGCCTCATCGATGATAACAGCTTTGAACTGAATATTTTTATAAAGTGAAATATCTCTTCTTAGCAGCGGATAAGAGGTAATGATGATACCGTTCTTCGCGTGAGATATCAGATTTCCTCGCTCCTCCGGAATACCGCAAACTACGGTACAGGGAAGACCCGGTGCAAAGTTTTCAATCTCGTCCTTCCAGTTGAACATCAGAGAGGACGGGCAGACGACGATGGAAAGAGAATCCTCCGGAAGCGATGCCAGATACATGATAGACTGTAATGTCTTACCAAGACCCATATCATCCGCAAGAATACCGCCCATGCCGTACTGCGCAAGGTTTCGCATCCAGGAATAACCTACGCGCTGATACTGGCGAACATTAGCATGAATGCCCTCAGGAATCGGGAATTCCGTCGGGTTATTAATCGATTCTGCAAAGCGAATAACTGACTCATCGACCTTGGCTTCATAACCGTCCTCGGAGAAAAGGCTCTTTAAATATCCGGCAAGATTTCTCTCTACGGAGATTGTCGAATCCTTCATCGTACGAAGGTTAATATTCAGATTTCTAAGTATCTCAATCGAATCCAACAGTTCATCGGAATCAAGAAGCAGGAAATTACCGTCCTTCAAACGATAGTACTGCTTCTTCATCTGTACAGAAAGCAACAGGTCACGAAGCTCTGCCTTCGGTACGTCCTCTAAGGATAGATCGAGTGACAGGAAATTCTCGCCGGAATTCATATGAAGACCGTAAGAAACCTTCTTGCCGCTTGTAACCTTAAGGGAATGGAAGGACTCCGAAAACATCATCTCACAAAGCTCCGGCAGGCGTCCGCGGTCACCGGTTAGGAAGCGGAACAAGGCATCCTCATCGCAGAGAAGATAATAACCGCTATGTCTTTCAAAGCCATAATCCACTAACTCCTCACGAATGATATTCTCCTGCTCCTTGTCACGAACAAGGATGAAACCGTGAATATCCGGCTCGGAGAAGCTGTTAAAGGTATACTCACCGTAGGTGAATCGAAGCTCTGCACTGATATTGCCCTGCGCATAATCCATATAAAGAAATGCCTGCAAGGGGTATGTCAGATAATGGTCACGCAGATTGTCCGGAATCTGAATATTCATCGTGTTATTCAGCTTCGGCAATACATCATTCAAAAAACGCTTTGCGTAGTCACCGCGAAATACAATCTGCGGGTTCTCCTTAGAAAGGGAATTGTAAATCGGCAGATAATTCTTGGTAAATGTCGTGTCGGGACGATAGATTGTCGCATTATAATATAACAGATCCCCATCAGCAGTAAGCGGAAATACCCGTCCGTATTCCCCGTATGCAATCACGACACAGTCATCCATGGCATCAATATCAAAGGAAATGATGGGATTTCCTTCTACGAAACGGATATTCTCGAGGACACGCGTATTGTTCAAGGTAAGCGTAAAGGAATCATTTCGAAGAATATGAAGAATATTCTTGAACATACGCTTGTTAAGGCGAATATCGTTCTTCTGGAACACAGAAAGCTCTCCTACGATGCCGTACTGCTCCTCAAAGGAAAGTACATCAATCAGATAAGAGATTAACTGCTCGCTCGCCCTATCCATCTCCGTAAGTGTACCGCGGAACTTAAAATCCTTACCAAGAACAAATGTCTGGTTGTCTCGGATGTTCTCAAGAAGCTTCTTCACGGACTGAACCTTATAAGGTCTTTCCGCACCCATGGAAATTCGCATGGTTACATAATCCTTATCGGTTCGAAGCATACCGTTATAATAAAAGAAAGGCGTGACATGACAGATCTCGTTCTTTACGAAGGAATCGTCAAGCTCCATATAATAATTCAGAATCTGAGAGGAACGCATATCAAGCGCATCCATCTCGGGATTGCTGACGGTTGTGTGCTGCAGATGATACAAAAAGAGAAGGGACGCAATGACATGCTTGCAGGCGCCTGAATTGTTAATGCTTGCAGAGCAATTACATCCGTACTGGCAGCTGTTCTCTCCTAACGATACATTGACCGTATAGGTGTAGTTACCCTTAACGGCGAAACGATACATCGACTTATCCTTGTTGGATTCGGCGCTGATAACACGACCGTTTTTGTAATAAAGAAAGCCATCGGTATAAGAGGTTTCATCGAGCGAAAGGTCTCGAATATAGCGTTTTGAGAGGTTCATAGGCAGACTTCCTTTCTTTTTGCGTATCAATCATTATAGCATACTCATAAAGGAAAAACAATCGCTTAACTAATAGAAAAAGCCGCAACATTCCTGCTGCGGCTTGTGTAAAATGCTATATTATACTTGAATGACAGCCTCTTCCTCGGCTTCTTCCTTGAACTGCTCCACCTTTTCCGTGCTGATGATCGGAAGCTCCTCAAGAGAGCTTACCCCAAAGCTACGAAGGAAATCATCCGTCGTACCGAACAGAATCGGTCTTCCGGGTGCATCCAGACGTCCGAGCTCACAGATCAGATGATAATCAATCAGCGTGTTGATTGCATAATCACAGCGAACGCCTCGAATCGCTTCTACCTCCATTCTGGTGATCGGCTGCTTATAAGCAATGATGGAAAGTGTTTCTAAAAGTGTATCGGTAAGTACATGCTTCTGCGGTACATGACAAAGCTTAATCAATGTTTCGTAATAGGTTACCTTGGTGCACATCTGGTATTTGTTCCCGACACGCATAATCATGATGCCGTGATTGCGGGACTCGTAATCTGCAATCAGTTCGGTCATCAGCATGGTTACTTCCTCGGTCGTGATTTCAACCGCTGCAGCAAGCCTTTCCTCATCGACGGCATCGCCCATCGTAAAGAGGATTGCTTCCAGCGCAGCCTTCTTCTGTTCGTTATCCAAAATATGCTCCTTTAAACAAATGCCTCAATCGGAACAACGTCCGTTGCAAGATATTCTACTTCAAAATCATCGAAAAGCTTCTTCTGATGAATGCATACACGCCCCATATGAATCAGCTCCAATATACCAAGGAAGGTAACAATCAGCTCTACCTTATCCATAGCCTTCTCTAAAAGCTTACGGAAGCTGAACTTACGATGAGAAAGCCCAAATCTCTGGATATCGAGAATCTTTTCCTTAAAGTTAATCTCTTCCTTTTCGATCTTTCCGAACTTGCTACGGATCGGATCGATACGATTATCCTGACGCTTCATGACTTCGTTGAAGATGGTATTTAACTTAAGAAGGGTAACATTGCCCTCTTCGATTACCTGCTCTGCACTAACCTCTTCCTTAAAGTTCACAACCTCCTTCGGAAGCTGCTCCTTGCGGTACAGATGCTTCGCGGCGTCAATCTGACGATCCTTCAGCTCGTAGGAAGCGTATTTATACATCTTATATTCAAGAAGTCTCTCGACAAGCTCTGCTCTCGGGTCGGTATTCTCCTCGGTCTCTTCCACTTCTACCGGAAGAAGCATCTGCGATTTGATACGAAGAAGCGTTGCTGCCATCACAAGGAACTCGCTCATGTTATCGATCGGATACTGCTTAAGCTCCTCTAAAACCTGCATATACTGGTCGGTAATCATGGCAATCGGAATATCATAAATATTTACCTTGTTCTTATCGATCAGCTGTAACAGAAGATCGAGCGGGCCTTCGAATGCTTCAAGCTTAAATGAAAGATCCATAATTACCTCCTTTATTTACTGTAAATCTATCATCATCAGCTCCGGCTTATTATTGATGCGAAGCTTTATGGTATGGGTACCAAGTCCTCTTGATACGAACATCGTACTGTTTCTTTCGCGGAACATACCAGCATCATATTTCGGAAATAACCGAAGTCTTGTACTGATCAAACCACCAAGCCTTGGAAGTCTTACGATACCTCCGTGCAGATGACCGGACAAAATGATGTCGTACCCACAATCTCTATAAACCGGGAACCAGTGCGGGTCATGTGCCAGAACGATTCGGATTCCATCCCTTTTCGGAAGAAGCTCCTCGAGTTCTTCCTTCTGAAGTTTAACACCGAAGCCCCTTTGATAGCATCGATACGGAACGGTAAGTCCTCCGATATGAACATGTTTCGTAAGATCAAACCAGGCATTGTCGAGGTATTGAACCCCGAGCGCCTTCAGATGCTTCACATACTTCTGATATGCTGCTGCATCTCTTCTTCGAAACCGTTCTTCATGATTTCCAAGGGAATAGATGATTGGAGGCTTAAGCTTTGAAAGCTCCTTCAAAAACTTAAGTGCTCTTCCATTCTCCCTACGGTCATTCACCACAAGATCCCCGGTAATCAATATGAGGGAAGGATTCTCGGCATGTATTGCCGAAAGCAAATGCTCGTTGTTTCGTCCATAAACATTATTATGTAAATCAGAAACAACCGCTATCCGTTTCGGTAATTCCTCGTGATAAGGTAAATACGAGAAATCTGCTTTATAATGTTCTGTTCGAAAGGGACACAAGGGATAGTACCTCCTCTAACAGTCACATTATAGCCGAAAAAGTAGCGGTTGTCAACAAAATCTATGGTTTAAGGTGTGAATCAACACAATTTGTAGTATTTATATAGTATGAAAGCCGTCTATATCCACATAACCATATATTGTGGTTAGCTGGTCTACAGGAGTAGGAACTACAGAATAGGCGCTTCTGTAATATTCCATCGCTGCTGTAAGCTTTGACGCATCTTCTGCATATAGTGTCGCAAGAACATCCCCTTTTTTGAAGAATGTTCCCACTTTACAGTAATTTACGATACCTGCACTCATAATAATCGGATCATCCTTTGTTTCACGACCGGCACCAAGCAGTACAGAGGTACGACCGATACGCTCTGCATTGACCGATTCGATATATCCGTCCTCTGTTGCAAGTACATCAATAGAATGTGCAGCCGTGGAAAACCTGGAGGGATCCATGATAAAGGTTACGTCACCGTCCTGTGCTGAAATGAATTCGCAGAATTTCTCGAAAGCCTTTCCATTTGCAATGACAGTGGAAAGCATCTCCTTCGCATCCGCAAGATCCTTTGCCTTGCCGCACCCAAGTAACATAAATCCGGCAATCGTGTAGCAGGCCTCTAAAAGATCTGCTTCTCCTCTTCCGTGCAGCGCTTCGATTGCTTCTTTCACCTCGAGGGCGTTGCCGACGGTATGACCAAGCACCTGATTCATATCGGTGATGACTGCATAAACCTTCTTACCGGCTCTGGTACCAATCTGAACCATCTCTTCGGAAAGCTTAATGGCATCTTCGACAGTTTTCATGAATGCGCCGCTACCCGTTGTGACATCAAGAACAATTACATCGGAGCCGGAAGCGAGCTTCTTACTCATAATACTAGAAGCAATCAAGGAGATATTATCGACGGTTGCGGTTACATCTCTTAAGGCATACAGCTTCTTATCGGCAGGTGCCAGATCCGCAGTCTGCCCAACGATAGAAAGACCCATCGTCTTTACGTTATTTAAAAATCGCTCTGTAGGAAGTGCGGTGCAGAAGCCGGGGATGCTTTCGAGCTTATCGATGGTTCCGCCGGTATGACCGAGTCCGCGGCCGGACATCTTGGCAACCGGAACGCCGAGTGCAGCTACCATCGGACCGACAACCAAGGAAACCTTGTCACCAACACCTCCGGTACTGTGCTTATCTGCCTTTAAACCGGGAATCGAACTGAGATCCATCACATCGCCGCTATCACGCATGCAAAGCGTAAGTGTTGTTGTCTCGCGAAGATTCATACCATTTAAACAGATTGCCATTAAAAGAGCGGAAACCTGATAATCCGGAATCTCACCTTTTGTATATCCGCTAACAAAATAAGAAATCTCTTCATCACTAAGCTCAAGTCCCTTTTTCTTAGCAGTAATAATATCATACATATTCATCGGTCATTAACCTCCTTTATATGCTTACAAATTCTAACAAAAAAGCCCTCCCTCATCGGGAAGGCTTAGTAAAATTATAAGCTTTTTAAAATAAATGTGCAAGCTATTTGTTCTTGCTGAGTGCGTTGCTCTTTTCGTAGCAGGCATCCGTAGCCTTCATAATGGCATTACGGAAGCCTTCCTGCTCAAGCGCTTCTACAGCACAGATTGTAGTTCCTGCAGGACTGCATACATTGTCCTTTAAGCGAGCGGGATGCTCTCCGGTTTCTAAGACCATCTTCGCAGAACCCATCACTGTCTGTGCGGCAAGCGTATATGCAAGATCTCTCGGGATACCGTATTTGACAACACTGTCTGCGAGTGCTTCGATGAACATATATACATACGCAGGGGAGCTACCGTTTGCGCAGCATGCTGCACTCATCAGGCTCTCAGGAATGATTGCCACACGACCGAAGGATTCACAGAGCTCTTTTACAAAAGCTACTTCCGAATCAGTCTCCTTACATCCGGAAAGACACATACAGGTCATACCGGCAGATACCATCGCAGGCGTATTCGGCATCAGACGAACAATCATTGCCTCTATTTTCAAAGCTTCTCTGATGGTTTTGGTCTCTACGCCTGCCATAATGGAAATAATGCGATGCATCGGCTTGATGCATCCTTGAATCTTTTCAAAAACGGAAGGCGCCACCTGCGGCTTCACGGCAAATAAAAGATATTCGCAGTCATTAACCAAAGCGATTTCGTCGCTATAAAAAGCAGCACCGGTAAGAGAATTTACATAAGAAGCTCTATCCGCATTTGCCTCGTAAAATCCAACATTGTCCGCACCAAGAAGCTGTACGGCTGCTTTCAAAATCGGAAGCCCCATATTGCCGGCTCCGAAAAATCCGATTTTCTTCATATTATCGTTCTCCTATAAATTTATGAACGGCAGGACTACCGGAGTAATCCTGCCATTTGTTACTTACTGAAGCTTATTCAAGAACTCTTCGATACGGTTCAGACCCTTTTCAATCTGCTCGATGCTGATTGCATAGGAAAGACGGATGTGATCAGCGAAACCGAAGTCTGCACAAGGAATAACTGCGGTGAGGTATTCTTCGATGAGAATACGGGCAAATTCCGCGCAGGTCTCAATCTTCTTACCATTGTAGCTAAGCTCGAGTGCCTTAGAGATGTCAACGAATACATAGAATGCACCTCTCGGGCAGATTGTGCTTACATGCGGCATCTTAGAGATTCTATCGAACATATAAAGACGTCTGCGGTCAAACTCCTGTCTCATAATGCCTACAGACTCCTGCGGTCCGGTAATGGCCTCAAGGGAAGCCATCTGTGCAACGGAGTTCGGGTTGCTGGTCTGGTGGCTCTGGATGCTTGCCATAACCTTAGCAACAGCCTTCGGAGCGCCGGTGTAACCGATTCTCCATCCGGTCATTGCGTAGCCCTTAGCCATACCGTTACAGGTGATGGTATGTGCAAGAATCTCATCGTTCAAAGAACCGATGCTTACCATCTGCTCTCCGTCGTAGGTGAGATACTCATAAATCTCATCGGAAATAACATAAATGTCCTTCTCAACGATTACCTTAGCCAAAGCTTCAAGCTCTGCCTTAGAGTAAACCATACCGGTCGGGTTGTTCGGGGAGTTCAGGACAAATGCCTTCGTCTTCTCGGTGCAGGCTGCGGCGAGCTGCTCGGGAGTGATCTTATAATTCTGAGATGCATCACATCTTACAAATACCGGAACACCGTCCTCAAGCTTAACAATCTCAGGATAGCTGAGCCAGAAAGGTGTCGGAATAATAACCTCATCGCCCGGGTTAAGAATTGCCTCAAAGATATTGGTGAGTGCATGCTTTCCTCCGTTACTTACGATAACCTGGTCGGGCTCGTAGTTCAGATGATTCACAGTCTTGAACTTGTCGCTGATTGCCTTACGAAGCTCGGGAGTACCTGCAGCTGCTGTATATTTTGTAAAACCATCCTGAATTGCCTTAATGGCAGTTGCGTTAATGTTGTCCGGCGTATTGAAGTCGGGCTCTCCGGCACCGAAACCTACAACGTCAAGACCCTTGGCACGAAGCTCCTTTGCCTTTGCCGTAATTGCAAGTGTTGAGGAAGGCTTTACCAGAAGACCCTTCTTGGATAATTCTAATGACATGATGTGTTCTCCTTATATTCGATATGATTGTAGACATGTATACAATCTGTATTGTATTCTACTATACAAGGTTGAAAAATACAACAGAAAAATGCAACAAAAAATGAGGAAATATATCCTTTATGTTCGTATATTTCTTAACAATACACCGAAATGTATCTCTTCTATTGTTCTGCCGTCTTATTAAGCTAATGTTCGCACGGTCAAATTCTAATATAACTGAAATTCAAAAAGAAAAACGGGCTGTCAAATAACAACCCGTTCATACTTTTCTTATTTTGCGTAATCGGTAACTCTGGATTCACGGATGATGTTAACCTTAATCTGTCCGGGATATTCAAGTTCGGATTCGATCTTCTTTGACAAATCTCTTGCCATGAGAATCATATCATCGTCATTAACCTGCTCGGGAACAACCATAACACGAACCTCTCGGCCTGCCTGAATAGCGAAAGATTTCTCAACTCCTTTAAAGCTGTTTGCAATATCTTCTAACTGTTTTAATCTGTTGGTATAAGTATCAAGTGTTTCGCGTCTTGCACCGGGACGTGCGGCGGAAATCGTATCGGCAGCCTGAACGATGCAGGCAATCAGTGACTTAAACTCTTCGTCGCCGTGATGTGCGGCAACTGCATTGATAATCACTGCGCTTTCTTTGTATTTCTTACAAATATCGACACCGATCTGTACGTGCGTTCCTTCCATCTCATGATCAACGGACTTACCGATATCATGAAGCAGACCGGCACGCTTAGCAAGACGAACGTCGGCACCCATCTCACCGGCAAGCAAACCGGAAAGAATGGAAACCTCGATGGAATGCTTCAATGCATTCTGACCATAGCTGGTACGATATTTCATCTTACCGAGGAGACGAACAACTTCGGGATGAAGGCCATGAACACCGGTCTTAAGAACGGCAGCTTCACCTTCCTCACGAATAATATTCTCAACTTCCTTCTGCGCCTTCTCCACCATCTCTTCAATACGAGCGGGGTGAATACGTCCGTCTACAATCAGCTTCTCAAGAGCAATTCTTGCGATCTCACGACGAATCGGATCAAAGCCGGAAAGGATAACTGCCTCGGGGGTATCATCGATGATAAGATCAATACCGGTGAGTGTCTCGATCGTACGGATGTTACGTCCCTCACGACCGATGATACGTCCTTTCATTTCGTCACTCGGAAGCTGTACTACGGAAATGGTAGCCTCAGCAACATGATCGGCAGCACACTTCTGAATTGCGCCAACAATCAGCTCTTTTGCTTTCTTGTCGACCGTCAGCTTGGTCTCTGCCTCCATGTCCTTAATGAGCATTGCAGACTCATGTTTTACATCATTTTTAACAGTTTCAAGAAGATATTCTTTTGCTTTATCGGAGGTAAGTCCTGAGATACGCTCAAGCTCCTGAACCTGCTTCTCACGGAAACTGTCAGCCTCGGCAATCTTGTTGTCGAGTTCGGCTTCCTTCTGGTTCATACGAGCTTCCTTCTTCTCAAGTACTTCAATCTTTCGGTCCAGATTCTCTTCCTTAGCAGTAACTCGTCTCTCATAAGACTGAATCTCTGCTCTACGCTCCTTGATCTCTCTGTCAAGATCGTTCTTCGCCTGAAGATTCTCTTCCTTCGCCTGAAGAAGAGCCTCTTTCTTTGTGGTCTCGGCCGTACGAACTGCTTCCTTCTGTGCCTTAGCAAGAATATCCTTAGCCTGCTGCTCTGCAGTGCCTACGGTTTCCTGATAGTGCTGCTCGCAATTCTTCTTAGTTATGCTTTTGGTTAAGAAAAATACAACCAATCCTACCACAATGGCGGTCGCTATGACAATGAGCCCCAAAACGATGGGAGAAATCTCTACCATAGGAGTACCTCCAAAATGTTATATTAAATTTTCAAAATGCAAAATTCAACAAGTCTATGATACTTGATTCACGGGCAAATGTCAACCTAAAATTCTACATATATAGAATAACTTCGGCAGATCATACCATATCGATGATGTGCCGAAGCCTTATGCAGTCGTATATTTAAATAAAAACATTTCCGCAGCCATATGCTCTTCAAGGTCGCCGGACTTCACGCGGCGCTCCATATCATTGCCGTCTTCTACTGCGTTTAAAACCTTGCTTAGCGTCCAACGCTTCTTCTGGCGAAGGAATTTCTTTACGACAAATGGCCGCATAGAAAGTCTTGTTGCAATCTCATCGGCAGAAATACCGGAATCCGCAAGTGCCATGACCTTATAGAAGGAATAGAAATTGTTGGTAAGCATATAAAGAATTCGAAGCGGACTCTCCTGCGTCCCCAGCAACTCTCCGTACAGCTCGATGGCTTTTGCGCGCTCGTTATTCACGATACAATCCATCATAGCGAATATCTGTCCTTCGGTTACAGGTGTTGTAATCCTTTTTACATCGGATGCCTTGACCTCGCCCTGCCCTTTACAGAAGGCAGCAAGCTTATCCATCTCCATCGTCAGAACATTCATATCGGCACCAACACGCTCTAGTAGATAATCTGCACAGGAGGCAGAGATTCCAAGTCCATGTTTTTTAAAGGTGGAACCGATGAATAGTCTTAGATCCTCTTCACTCAAGCCATTGATTTCGGAAACATATCCGTGCTCCTTAACGGCTTTAAAAAGATCGCTTGTCTTATCGACATCACTCTCCACAAAAAGAAGCACGGTTGTAGGCGGAATCGCTTCTATTGCCTCACTAAAGCTATTGTGCCCCTTGAACCAGCCACTATCGCGAATCAGAATCAGTCTCCGATCAGCAAAAAAAGGTACCGTTTCCATCAGCTCACGCACTTCATTGGGGTCCGGCTTACCATTCACAAAGGAATGGTAATTCATAGTATCCCCTTCGGCGACTGTAGCATTAATCAGCTTGTTCATGTAAAGATGAATCATATATTCATCCTTTCCGTACAAGAGATATGCGCTGGAAAATGTACCGTTTTTTATATGTTCTCTTATGGTTTTCACAATTAAGATTCCTCAGATAAAGCGGAAAATGCGATTTATACTAGAAAAACTCCCGTAAACAAAGCAAGTCCGACAATAATCATAATAATAAACTGCTTACCGTGCGGCTTCGGCCAGGGAAGGTTGAATATAAAAAGAAATGCAACCAGAAACTCGAAGGCACAATATACAAGACCGCGATTATTCGGAACAAAAAGGGAGCCAATCAGGTAAGCTACCGGAGCCATGATAGCGGAGCTGGTAATCGGAAGACCCTGATAAGAAGAACGGCGCGCGTTCGTCTGAGACTGACGCTCCTCTTCCATTACGTTAAAGTAGGCAAGTCGAATGATACCGCAAAGTGTCAGACAGAAGCCTGCAATAAAAGAAAGCCAAGGACCGTCGGTTACGGTTTCCAAAGAAAGATTGATACCAAGCAGTGCCGGAGTAATACCAAAGCAACAGATATCGCAGATTGAATCAAGCTGAATACCGAACTTCTTCGCAGGCTCGGAACGCTTCACCATTCTTGCAACGGTACCATCGAACATATCACAGACACCCGCAAGCATCAAAAAGAATATCGACCACTTAAAATCAGGTACACCACCAAGATAGATACTGATAAATGCACACAAAACTCCAAGATAAGTTAAAATAACGGACGGATTATAAAAACCGACAAATCTCTTACGTGACTCTTCCATAGCTTTCTCACCTGCACACAATTTATTTCGGTATCAACAGTATACAGAATACTTGATTTTTTGTCAATAAAACGTAAATTTTTCACGCCGTGTTGAAGGAAAGATTTATCGATTTAAGTAGGAATATGTGTCAATTGCCTTGCCATGAAAGACAGTTATCACTGCACCGGCTTCCTTCGTTAGAAATATCCGGTCCGTATACCTATTTAGTATATCCATAACCTCCTGATGCGGGTGCCCATAGCTGTTTCTCCCGACAGAGATCACTGAGACATTGGGCTTTATTGTATCATAGAACTGCTCATTTAACGAGCTTCTGCTACCGTGATGCGGGACCTTCAGATAATATACCTTCGGAAGGGAAATTCTTCCAAGCGTTTCCGCATCTGAGTCTCCGGTATACAAAAAGCTTGTTCCTTGATATGTGACCAGAAGAATCTGACTGTGGGAATTTGCATCGTCTTCTTTATCAAAGAACATTTCGGCTCTTTTCGTAGAAATGACTTTAATAGCAAGCATTCCGATACTAAATTGCTCTCCGCCTTTAGTGTATCGAAGTTTCGTTCCACTATTCAGATATGATTCCGGAATATGATAATATTCATCTGTACAGATAAGCTTTGTTTCATTTAGAAGTGAGCCTTCCTGCGATAAACCGTTCGTATGGTCATGATCCGTGTGTGAAAGGAACAGATAATCGATTCTTTGATAACCGTAATAATTTAGAAATGGCTTTAAAATCTTCTCTCCCACGTCTTTTTTGTTAGAGCTGCCGCAATCAATTACGATTGCATTGCCGCCACAGAGGATTACATTACAATCACCCTGCCCTACACTTAGTGTAGCAAATACAGCCTGACTCCGGCGATTTGGAAGAAGCACAATCCATAGAAGCATTAAGAGTAGATATAGCTTTGCGTGATACTTCCATTTGCCTCTCTTTTCAAAGTATAAGATCGCTGCAAAAATCAGATAATAGATACTGATTCGAAAGAGCTCCTGGTGCCCGAGGCACACTTCAAAGGGTTGAAGTGCGGATAAGGAGCGCATCAGTCCTTCCGTCAGCTTAATCATATAATGAACCGGGCCTGCGAACAGAAAGCCTGACAGAATGGATAGATATGATAATATAACAGATAGGATCAAAAGGATAAAAAGTAGCTCAATGCCAGAAAGAATTAAAACATTGAATAGAATCCCAAGGATTGAAAAGGAATAAAAGGACTGTAAGACAATCGGCAGTAACCCGCTTTGCATATATAAAGAGGTTCGAAACAGTTCGATAAGCTTATGTTCTTTCAGATGACTATTTCGACATAATCCAAGAAGATAACCGGAAGCAAAGGAAAGTTGAAACGATAGATTACAGATTCGATAAGGAGATATCGTAAGTATGCATATGAGAAGCAGCGAATTGGCTGACAGACTATCAAAGCTTCTGTGATATTGCCTTCCGTAGGCATTGATCAGAAAGCATAGAATTGCACGCATACAGGATATGGAGAAACCGCACAAAGCCCCATACACAAGAAGAAGGAGGCCGGTGATAAGATCGGAAGCTCTACGTGGAAATATCAATAACAGAAAGGCAGAAAGAAGCTCTGATAGAATGGAGATGTGTAAGCCGCTGATTGCAAGAATATGTGCTACGCCGAAGCGCTCGTAAAGAAGTCGCTCCTCTTCTAACAAACTGCTTCTGTCACCAAGGAAGATTGAAGCGGTTAGTCCGTAGGTATCCGTTTGATATAACATCTGTAGCTTGCATGATAGGGAATTGCGAATCGCGGATAGATGCTTAGAAAGAACAGATGGTTTTCGAACCGTGATGCATTGCAATGGTTGTAGGCGATATAACGTTCCGATTCCCTTGTAATAATCAAGTGAATCGAACTGCCCTGGATTCTCGGCATGAGTGAAGCCTTCAGGCACCCCCTCGAGGATAACCTTCGTCCCCTCCTCCGGTGCTTCATCGCTTTGAACGTATGCTGTAAATTGATAGATATGAAACAGTCGCCAAGTCTCCTGCTCTGTTCCGATGACGCTTAGTCTTACATAATATCCGTTTGAAGTATGTCGAGAAACCGTGCCTTCAAAGTAACAGCAGCTATCAGAATACGAACGAACTTTTCTTTCATATGTTTGGTAACAGAGCTGCGTGAAGGCCCCCAGGAATATCCCAAGAAGCATTGTTGCCGCTAAAAGTCGCCTTCTTTTCAAGAGAAAGCGTAACAAAGGCACAACCAAGGCAATAAAAAGAACAGTTGGCTTCGCCGCAAAACTAACACCAATCAATACACCGACGGACGCCCAAAGAAGCGGTCGTTTCATATGGTGTTATTCCTCACTTCCGTTAACAATGACACGGTTGAATGAGAAATGCGTCTGTAAATCAAGATCCCGATAGGTCACATTGCTGCTACCGTTTACCAAAAAGACTACCTCTTGAATATAATCCAGCTTTGTAAGTGAATTGACGATGGAATATAACGTCAGATACGCAGGCATCTCATTAAGATAATCGAGAAACTCCTCGTTCAGATCGACATAGCATACATTTCTCTCAACAACAACGGAACGAATCTTGGTTTGCGGCGGAACAGTCTGCAGACAGTACCCAACTTCGGGTCCCTTAATCAAGGCTTCAACAATCTGATAGGCATGCTTATCGATAGTTTCCATCGGAAGCATCATTTCAAACTCATATAATCCATATCTTGTAAGATCGGAGAAATACAAATAGGACTTCTGATATACTAAGGATGGTTCGATGGTATCAAAAAAGCTATCCTTTGTGTAGCTAAGAACGGTAGCATCCTCCTTCTCACCGATGAGAAGCTGTACTTCATGAATATCCTCTAGCGAAAAGAGGGACCGCACAAGTGCAGCGAAACGGAGCATACGCATCGAATCACTTTCCTTGAAAACGTCGGCATTTAACCGAAGCTTGATAGTACCGTACTGGTTCTCGAAAGTCCCAATATAATCGCTTTGTGAAAATACGGCACGGTATTTGCCGGTCTGCGTCTCTGTTAATGCATTCAAAAGCTCGGAGATTCGGGTGTCTTGCAGGTTTGAATTGAAGCTGTAGGTTCTTTTTACAAGTCCCTGTCCTTCAGGGTTCAGACTGTAAATCGTAACACCGTCCTTCGCTTCCTTCTTCTTACCACACCCAAGAAGCGTTAACGAGACAATAAGAAGTATAATAGATAAAAACGTCTTTTTCATGCGTTATAAGTAGTATCCTTTGCAGTATTCTTCAGTGGAATTCGAATCAAAAATGTTGTTCCCTCGTCAATACGGCTGTAAACCTTGATCTCACCAAGATGCGCCTTGATAATCTCATAAGAAATGGAAAGCCCCAGGCCGTTGCCGCCGGTGCTCCTAGAACGCGCCTTGTCGACACGATAGAACCGTTCAAAAAGATGCGGCAGCGATTCCTCCGGGATGCCAATACCGCTATCCTCCACGGAAATATAAAGGTTTGAAATATCATTATTCAGTGTTACATGCACATAACCGCCGGGACGATTGTATTTGACCGCATTATCAAAAATATTCGTAAGCGCAATGATAAGCTTATTCTCATCAATATCTGCGTATACATCACGAAAATTCTCGTAAACAACTTCAATGGACTGCGTTGCAGCCATCGGGGTAATACGGTTCAGAACAATCTCAATTAACGGATTGATATGGGTGTTTTTGAAGCTTAGCTTATTGTTATTCCGGTCCATTCCAACCAAAAGCAGCAGATCGGAAATAATCGCATTCTCGCGATCAATCTCGGAATTAATGTCCTGCAGGAATTCCCGATACATCTCAACCGGTGCATCCTCTTCGGAAAGAAGCGAATCTGCCAAAACCTTCATGGAAGCCATCGGCGTCTTCAGTTCATGTGAAACATTTGAAACAAATGCCTGTCTGGACTGATCGATCTCGCTGAGCGTAAGACGAAGCTGATTCGTTCGATCGGCAATCTCAGAAATCTCACGATAGCCCTTTACGGGAAGCGGATCCTTGTCAGATAGATGAACAAATGCATTCGAAAGATTACGAATCGGTTTCGATACCCGAATGCTTACAAACAAAGCAGCTACAATCAATAAAACAAGACTTGCGGTACAATAGGCAATATAACGATTCACTTTCTTACTAAGAAGCTTGAATTCGGGCTCTAAGGAATAATGTATAGCGATAACACCGATGCTCGGATCGCCCGGACCTTCCGACAGAGGAATGCAAAGCTCCATAAAGTGCTTGTTCTCGTCAATATGCTTCGTCTTCTTTCCTTTGATTGCCGCCATAGCAGCATTGGAAATATAATATTTTCCTGTATAAGTAAAGCCGGTATCGTAATGGACACGAAAATCAGAGCCGCATATCAGAATGCGTCCCTCGTGAAGATAAGCAAGATTATTGATCTGTTCGATTAAGGACTGGTTAGAAACGAAATCGGGAAAGCCCTCCGATTTCATCTTCAGAATGAAAGATGCCAAAGAGTCCTCAAGCTGTTCTGCGGAACGGGTGTCGGCAATCGAACGCTTCTCGGAAACATACAGTCCCACGCATACGGATACACTGCCAACGAAACCGACCAGAACAAGTAACAAAAAGATAACAAAGCCGATACTGATTCTGCCGAATAACTTATTCATTGTCATTAAAATAATAACCGGAGCCCCACTTCGTCTGGATATATGTCGGTTCACCGGGATCCTTTTCTATTTTCTCACGAAGTCGACGGACATGGACATCAACCGTACGTAGGTCTCCGACGAATTCATATCCCCAGATAATATTCATCAGGTTGTCACGGCTGTAAATCTTATTCGGATGCGAAGCAAGAAGCTCTAAAACCTCATACTCCTTCGTTGTAAGACGGACTTCCTTGTCGTCAATAAAAAGTCTGCGGCTCTCACAATCTAACAGGAAGCCCTCATAAACAAGCTGTTTTGCGCTTTCAAGGGCAGACTCCTGCAACACACTTCTACGCATAATAGCTTTCATTCTGGCCTTAACTTCAAGGATATTGAAGGGCTTTGTGATATAATCGTCCGCACCGTATTCAAGGCCTAAAATCTTATCGATATCATCGGACTTGGCTGTAACCATAATAATCGGCACCATCGAGAATTCACGCACCTGCTGACATACCTCGTAACCGGAAAGCTTCGGAAGCATCACATCAAGAAGCACAATGTCATAGGTATTCTCCTGTATGGCACGAAGCGCTTCCTCGCCGTCATAGGCAACATCCACCTGCATGCCGTCGTGCTCAAGGCTGAATTTGATTCCTTTTACAATGAGCTTCTCATCGTCAACCACCAGAACTCTCTTCATCATAAAACCTCTTATCGTACAAAAATATAATCCTTGATATCGGAAAATGTAGAACCCTTAATTCCGGAAATATTCATCAGCTGTTCAATGCTTTCAAACCGGCCAACCTTATCCCGATAGGATAAAATGTCTCTTGCCCGCTTCTCTCCGATTCCGCTTAACGCTACGAGCTCCGAAAGAGTTGCGGTATTCAGATCAAGCCTTCCGTAGGAATCATAATGCGACTGCTCTTTGACAGGCATAGAAAGCTCTCCCTTAGCAGGAACATAAATCTGCTGACCGTCATAGATAAAGGCAGCAAGATTCCAATAGCTTCGATCGGCAGAATCGGTAAAGCCGCCTGCCGCAAGAATCGCATCATCGATGCGTGCTCCTTTCGCTAGGTAGTAGACTCCTTCTCTTTGGACTTCCCCGCAAAGGAAGACGCAATATTCTTCAGTTTCAAGCCAAGGAGTGCCAGCTTCCCAAGCTTCACTAGAAGGCGAAATATCTTTCGCAGAGGGGATACCTTCTTCGGTTGTTCTTTCTTTTTGGCCATAATCTCTCAGTTCCTTACCGGAATAATAATTAAAAATGTAAATGAAGCCGGCTATCACAATAAAAAGCGCGGTTATAATTATAGAAATACGCTTCAAGAAACTGTCCTTTCCGGACAAAGCATCATACACAATTCTATCCTACCCTAAGTTGCACTATTAAGCAAGAAGAAAATCGGAAGCAATTTTTGTGCTATATTACTAAAAAAACAGGACGACCCTTGTCGCCCTGTCCATTCTTATGCAGTTACAATATCAAGTGCCTTTCTAAGGCAGGTGATCATCTCTTTAATATGTGTTTCTTCGATGATGAGCGGCGGAACAAAACGAATGATATTCGTTCCGGCACTGATTACGATACAGCCCTGATGGATTGTTTCCTTTACAATAGGGCCTGCAGGAATAGAAAACTCAAGTCCCTGCATCAGACCGATTCCTCTGTGGTCCGTAACGCAGGCATAATCTGCCTTTACCTTCTCGAGCTCGTCATACAGAAGCTTACCCATCTTCGCTGCATGCTCCGCAAGCTTCGTCTCTTCAAAAAGGGTAAATACTGTCTCAACAGCCTTACAAACAAGCGGGTTGCCACCGTAGGTCGAACCGTGATCACCGGGCTCCATCGCTGCACAGCTTTCCTTGCAGGCAAAGCAGCCTACCGGTACACCGCAGCCGAGTGCCTTAGCGGAGGTAAGAATATCCGGCTCAATTCCGTAATTCTGGTAAGCAAACATCTTACCGGTACGACCCATACCGCACTGAATTTCATCAAGAATCAGAAGAATGTCCTTCTCGTCACAAAGTGCACGAACCTTTTTCAAAAATGCGGCATCTGCCGGATAGATTCCGCCTTCACCCTGAACAGTCTCCATAATGATGGCACAGGTCTTATCATTTACCCTCGAGCATACGCTTTCGAAATCATTGAAATCAGCGAATCTGACGCCACCGATGAGCGGCTCAAACTGCTCTCTGTAGGCAAGCTTACCGGTTACGGAAAGCGCACCCATACTGCGGCCGTGGAAGGAATGCTCCATCGCAATTACTTCGCTGTCGGCACTACCGTGCTTTTTGTAATAATACTTTCTTGCAAGCTTAATTGCACCCTCAATTGCCTCGGTACCGCTGTTCGTAAAGAATACGCGGTCCATTCCGGAAGCCTCGCAAAAAAGCTTCGCTGCATGAATAGAAGGCTCATTATAGTAAAGATTGGAGGTGTGAATGAGCTTGTCGATCTGTCCCTTCAAGGCATCATTGTATGCTTTGTTATTATAGCCGAAGGCAAATACGGCGATACCTGCGGCAAAGTCAAGATATTTCGTTCCGTCCGTCTCATACAGATATGCACCGTCTCCGTGGTCTAAAACCATCGGGAACCGGTTATAGGTATGAAGCAGACAGGATTCGCCGAGTGCGATAGTTTCCTGCTTATTCATAAGATTCCTCCAGATTGTTAACAATAGCGGTTCCTACGCCTTCCTGCGTAAAGAACTCGAGCAAAAGACAATGCTCCTTACGTCCGTCAAGAATATGTACACGGCTTACACCGCTCTTAACGGCGTCGATACAGTTACGAAGCTTCGGAAGCATGCCGCCGCCGATATAGCCGTCGGTAATCAGCTTCTCCGCATCCTCGAGGGTCAGAACAGACATCAGGGTGGAAGGATCCTTCGGGTCCTTGCATACGCCTTCGATATCGGTAAGGAAAGCAAGCTTTTCCGCACCAAGTGCACCTGCGATTGCACAAGCTGCATCATCTGCATTGATGTTATAACCAAGGTAGTCCTTATCCATACCAATCGGTGCGATGACAGGAACATAACCGTTTTCGATGAGGGTATCGATAATATTGGTATCTACATCAACGATATTTCCTACAAAACCGATGTCCTTTCCGTCTACATACTTCTTCTCAACGCGAAGCATGCCGCCGTCCTTGCCGGTAAGGCCGACTGCCTTTACACCATTTAACTCAAGGAACTGAACAAGACTCTTGTTAACCTTGTTAAGAACCATCTCTGCAACTTCCATTGTTTCCGCATCGGTTACACGAAGTCCGTTCACGAACTCAGGCTCCTTCCCCATCATGGAAACCCATTTGGAAATCTCCTTGCCACCGCCGTGAACAATTACGGGATGCATGCCGATGTGCTTAAGAAGTGCAACGTCCTGGATGACATTTTTCTTAAGGCCCTCATCAAGCATTGCGCTTCCGCCATACTTAACGACAACGATTTTATTATTGAATTTACGAATATACGGCAAAGCCTCGATAAGGGTCGTTGCTTTTCCGATTGCCTGGTTTACTTTCTTATCCGTGCTCATTATCTTATCTCCTGGTTAAAAACGATATTATGAACGGTAGTCGCCGTTAATCTTAACATAATCATAAGTAAGGTCACAGCCCCATGCGGTAGCATCGAAGGCACCGTCATGCATATCAACAACGAAGCTTACATTGTCCTTACTAAGCATCATAGTTGCAACCTCCTCGGAGTAATCGATTGCCATACCGTTCTTTACGATATCAAGCTTATCCTTCTCCTGGGCGATGGTGATATCTACCTTGGTCGGGTCGAAATCGACACCGGAATAGCCAAGTGCACAAAGCACACGTCCCCAGTTGGCATCGCTTCCGAAGAATGCAGCCTTAACAAGATTCGAGGATATAACAGACTTTGCAAGAACACGGGCATCTTCCTTAGATTTTGCGTTATAAATCTCACAGGTAAGAAGCTTGGTTGCCCCCTCGCCGTCATGAGCCATCTTCTTTGCAAGGTCTTCGCATACTGCGAAAAGTGCAGCGGCAAATTCCTCGTAAGCCTTGTCCTTAGTAACAATCTTCTCATTGCCTGCAAGGCCGTTAGCAAGAACGATAAAGGTGTCGTTCGTTGAGGTGTCACGGTCAACGGAAATCATATTGAAGGTATCCTTAACGGCAGCGGAAACAGCCTCCTGCAGAAGTGCCTCATCAATATTAATATCGGTTGTTACAACACTGAGCATCGTTGCCATATTCGGATGAATCATACCGGAGCCCTTGCTCATACCGCCAATCATTACCTTCGTCTCACCAATGGTAAGCTCACAAGCTACAGTCTTACTTACGGTATCTGTTGTCATAATGGCTTCGGACGCATTCTTACCACCTTCGTTTGTGTCGGAAAGTGCCTTCGCGGCTTCCTGAATACCGGGAAGAATTACCTGCATCGGCATAGGCTGTCCGATAACGCCGGTGGATGCGGTAAATACCTGCTCGGGCTTCAGATTAAGCTCCTTTGCTACAGCTTCGGCAAATGCGAAGTTGTCCTTAACACCCTGCTCTCCCATACATGCATTGGCGATACCGCTGTTTAATACAACGGCATGCTTCGAAAGGCCGTTTCTAAGAATGGAAATATCCCAGTTAACAGGAGCTGCCTTTACTCTGTTCGTGGTAAATGTGGCACCTGCAACACAGTCTGCCTCGGAATATACAAGTGCAATATCCTTTCTGTTCTTCTTACGGATACCGGCCATAACGCCGCTTGCCTGAAAGCCCTTCGGGGTAGTTACATTACCATTGATCTTCTTCATAATTCTATCCTTTCCTATGGATACATCGGAACAAGTCTGAGTCCTTCCTGCTCCGAAAGTCCAAACATAATATTCATATTCTGTACTGCCTGACCTGCTGCACCCTTTACAAGATTGTCAAGGGCACCCATAGCGATGATACGATTGGTTCGCTTATCAAGCTTAAAACCGATATCCACATAGTTGCTGCCCTCTACCCATTTGGTTTCCGGACAGGTTCCTTCGGGAAGAAGACGTACGAAGTATTCATCCTTGTAAGCCGCCTCGTAAGCTGCCTTAATATCCTCAGAAGTAACACCGGGCATAAGCTTTGCATAGGAGGTAACCAGAATACCACGCTGCATCGGAACGAGGTGCGGCGTAAAGGTAAGCGTTACATTCTTACCACAGGCATAACCAAGCTGCTCCTCAATCTCAGGGGTATGACGATGGGTTGCAACGCCGTAAGCCTTGATATTTTCATTCACCTCACAGAAAAGGTTCGGAAGCTTAGCACCACGTCCGGCACCGGAGGTACCTGACTTTGCATCAATAATAATCGTATCGGGATCGATAAGTCCTGCTTTTACAAGCGGATACAATGTTGTGATGGAACAGGTCGTATAGCATCCGGGATTGGCAAGAAGTCTGCAATCCTTAATCTTATCACGGTTAATCTCACAAAGACCGTAGACAGCTTCTTCAATAAACTGCGGACAGGGATGCGTAAGCTTATACCATTCCTCGTAAATAGAAACATCCTTCAAACGGAAGTCTGCGCTCAAATCGATAACCTTTACCTTAGAAAGAATCTCCTCGTTAATGAGGGAAGCGCAATAGCCCTGCGGTGTAGCGGTAAATATAACATCACACTCCGCAGCAAGTCTGTCCATGTCCTCGCCCATGCAGATGTTGTCAACAATGCGGAACATATTGCCGAACACATCGCTGAACTTCTGATCGATATATGATTTAGATCCGTACCAAACAATCTCCGCTTCCTTATGCTGAAGCAAAAGTCTAACAAGCTCCTGACCGGCATAACCGGTAGCACCAAGAATACCTACACGAATCATTTCTTGCATCCTCCGTTTGTATTTATGCATTATATTCATTAATATTTCATAATTATACACCATAATATGAAATAATCAATACTAAATCTATATGAAAATGATATTTTCTTCCTTCAACTTTTTGTATAAATCATGCATGGGAAGTCCCATTACATTATAATAATCGCCACGAATCTCTATAATATGCTTTCCGAAGGTTCCCTGGATGCCGTAAGCGCCTGCTTTATCCATCGGTTCTCCGGTTTTAATATACGAAAGGATTTCTGCATCCGTAAGCGTATCGAATACAACCTCAGTCCTTGTATGAAAAGTAACCGGCGGCTTATCCTTATATGGAAAGAAAAGCGTTACCCCGGTATATACACTGCTTACATTCCCGGAAAGCATCTTAAGCATGGAAAATGCTTCCTCCTCATCCTTCGGCTTTCCGAGTATTCTGCCTGCATATGAAACAACCGTATCAGAGCCGATTACCATGGCTTCGGGATCCGTAACCCTGGTACCAAGTGCCTTTCTAAGAGAAAGCTCTTCCACAAGCTTTTCGGGTTCTGTTTCGCTAGTGACTTCATCTGCATCGGAGCTTACAACCGTAAAGGTAAGGCCCATTATACTAAGAATCTCTCTTCTTCTTGGAGATTTACTTGCTAAAAAAATCGGATAATTCTGCTGCATTTCTTCCTCCGGCACAAAATAACCTATCTTAACCATATTATATGCATATAAAAAAGTAAATTCAAGATAATGTTGAATATTTATGAATCATCAAAAAAGCCTCCGGCTTATACCGAAGGCTTTTCGCAATCACTGATCGAATTTCTATTAGTATTTTCAAAATTTATTCGATATGCTCTTCTGTTGAATGATCAGAAACCTTTGCTTCTTCTGAAGGAGATTCCGTCGTCGGAGACTCTTCGGCCGGTTTCTCTTCTATCGTTTCATTCGGCTTATTCGATCTTTTCTTCAGCACAAGAACCGTCACAACGGAAGCTACGAGAATTACACCGATACCGATACAGATAAGTAAGATTGTACGATGCTTCTTCTTGGCATTCTCCTTCTCTAAGAACGCAGCTTCGCCGTGATCATCGACCTTAGTGGAATAATCGCAAACCTTACAGATCGTTCCGTCTGCACTAAATTCATGCGAGCCTCTATTAACCTCTCGTCCACAAGGGCATAAAAGCCAATGCTCCTTCTCGTTTCCAAGATATGAAAGCTCTTCTTCCACATCGGTAATGAGTGTACAGTAGTGATTGTTCGGATCATTCGGAAGAATAAGGTCAGTCATAGAAACTAGCGTCTTACCGTTTTCATCAAGAGAAATTGCATCACAGATAATGCAACGATAGGAATCCTTTCGCCCCTCTTCCATACAGTTGGCAGGATACCCCTCCTCGAATACATAGATGTGTTTCGTAGGTTCTACGTTCTCGATATGGGTTTCCTTACAGATATCACATACAAAACGCTTCTCGGTAACATTGTCATTAGTGGAATTCTCAGTAACCTCTTCGTGGAACTGATGTGTTTTTTGAACAGTTTTCTCGCCAAGCTTATCCTTACAGGTAACACATTCCTTTACATAAAAGCCTTCCTGCTCACAGGTGGCTTCGGTTACGGTAATCCAGTCAGAGGCACTACATTCTCCAAGCTCCATCACCTCGCCGCAACTTATACATATATGCCAGTGCTTACCATCCTTACGAATCCATTCCGCTCCCGCAATATGCGTTTCTTCTGCGGCTTTCTTCTCACCACAGACATTACAGGTATTGTCACAGGAATCCGAATATACATGCTTGGGTGGAATTACTAATGAGGCTTCCGATACTGCATTACCGGCTTTATCACAGGTAATACCGCAGGCATTGCACACATAATGGGCCTTCATACCGGCTTCCTTACAGGTGGCGCCTTTCTCCTTTACGGAAATAGATGGCTTATAATAACGAACAGTACCAACTACCGGTTCAGAACCATCTTCGGCAAATTCGATATGCATTAAAATATCACCGTCATCCAGACTATTAAGCGTTGTGGCAGACGGTTTATAGCGCTTTCCGGTTCCGATTACCTGATAGACGCCGTTCTTCTTACCTTCCCAGGTAATGGAGGCATAGGTTTCATTTTTGAACTTGTCGTTCCATTCACTGTCATCGAAATGCCCCAGCATATGAAGCTCGATATGTGCACAAGCGGCATTGCTTTCCGAAACATATACATAGTTTCCCTTATCAATTGCGCCGCCACGGGACATTTCGCATTCCTTACAGGTTTCGGTATTATTGCCGCTTCCCGTAAAATGATGCTCGGATACATCACGGTAACCGCAAAGCTTACAGAATCTCCAGTGGGAATCCTTGCTAATATAATACTTCTTCTCGTATTCATGCTTGCCGCCGTTTGGAAGCGGAACAGCCTTCTGAATCTCTGCCTTACAGGTTTCACACTGATAGAATTCTACATGCTCCTCACAGAAGCTTTCTTCTCGAATCTTCTTAAACTGATGCGTCTCTTCTCTGCCGATTTCATGGCAACGAACACATACCTCACCGTGCTTTTCGTTATCAATTCGAAGATACTGTCCATCCTTTACAATGCCGCTATCCGATACGTACAGGTGTCCTCTTGCCTCCCAGTCCTCTTCCTTTGTTGCATTACAGATACTGCAGCGTGACTTAAGAATTCCGGGCTCCGTACAGGTTGCCGTCGTGCTCTCACGAACCCACTCATGTGAGCATTCGCCGTTAACATAAACACGGATGCTGTCACAGGAATTCGTATATTCGACATAATGGAAGCCAACCCATTCCACCGCTTCGATACACTTTATCAGATAGGAATTGCCTGCAGTGAAACCTGCGTATTTGGCAATTTCCAGAAGGTCTGCCTCCGGAGAATCGGTTCGAAGAACAATCTCATACGAAGCACTCTTATCATCCGGCTTTACAAGCCATAGGTAACGACTCTTACTGTCCATACTGTAATAGACAAACTTATCTGTGGGGAAGTAAGGCTCGTACATTACCACTTCCTTTTCAAAGAGATAGGTTCTTTCTTTCGCAAGGAAAAGCTTCAGATTCTGCCCCATAGCATAATTCGTTTCAAAGCTACGATAGCCTTCCTCTGCATATTGCTCAGTAAGGAGCTCGAAACCGCCTGCTCCCTTCGGCTTCGGTGCAAGCACAAGATCATACTTCTCGTTCGGATTATATGCATCAGCTTCCGTCTGCGCATTCTGACGAATCGACACACCATAGCCCTCAACGGGATCTATGTAAATACAATCCTTCGGAATGCCGATATGACCGTAATCGATCTTCTCAACGACGAATTTATGCTGGTTGAAGCCTTCTGTAAAGCCTGTTCCGAGTGAGGCAAATGCATCCTGCCACTCGTTCGTATCAACACCGTCTAGGTAATCAACCGCACGATAATATTCATGATAACCGGTTCTAAACTCACCGCAATATACGGTAACATCCGCGCCATCCGAAACATTCATACAATTCGCACTGGAGCTGCCGTAGATCAGTCCGTCGTAAAATACGACCTTAGACCCTTTTCGTGCACTGATTCCTGCATGATACTGACCATGACCGTTAAATTCACCACCATAGGAATATAAAACGCCGCCTTCATTGACCGTAACTGCAGTTCCTGTCGTAACCTGGTAAGCAAAGCCTGCGAAGCTGTCTCTTGTGATAGACGAGTCTTCATAATCGGTAGCCTTAGACATATACTGCTTCTTCGTATCGCCGGCCTGAATCTTACCGCTTTCCACAATCAAGGTACCGTTAACTACGATGGCATCTCTTCTGACACGGAAGCGATAGAAATCATTATAACGGGAGTCAATTGCAGCACGGTAGTTACCGATATAATAGGAATCTGTCTGAATCTCACCTTTTCGACCGCTGTCCGTAAGCGTAAGTATTGCCCCCTGATCAATGATAAGAAAGGTTCCCTCACTGTTCTGATATACCGAATGTAATCCGTTCGAATCAACATTATTATGATGCGCAGCATTCGAGCAATCGTCTAATAAAATGCGGTGATCGTTAAGATCAAGCACCTTCTGTCCGCGAATATGATACCCGGAACAGGCAAATTTACTTCCGACCTCGTATTTTAATGTAATATCCTTCTGCATACGGATGCACATAGAGCCTGTAGCGCTCAAAGCGCGTTCCAGCTCTTCCCAGGTCTCTACAGTAGTCCATTCGTTCTCACTGACCGAACAGGTGTCCCACCAGGTTCCGTTATGTGTCTTTACATCATCCATGCGCTTAAAGACATAGTTATTCGCAAGCTCATCATCAATTGCGCCTACGGCAAATGTAACGGACATCATGCAGACCAGAAGCAACACGCTAATTGATTTCAGTAGATTCTTCATGTTAACTCCTTTCGGATCAGTCCAGGGAAGCTTAATCAAAAATATGCGGATCGAATACTCCCTTACGTAACATTGCGATTTCAAGTGCATACGGTGCAAGCCGCTCCTCGCTTCCCGCAATCTGACAGTACGGTGTCTCTAAAATCATCGGAATATCAGAGAACTCTTCACGATGTGCAATCTTACATAAAGCGTCAAAGCCAATGGTTCCAAAACCGATATTCGCGTGCCTGTCCTTCGCGGCACCAAGCGGATTCAGACTGTCATTCAGATGAATGCAGGCAATTGTTTCGGTCGGAAAGAATCGATGAAATTCGTCCATTAAAGCATCAAAGTCATCCTTTACCTTATAGCCGGCATCATTCAGATGACAGGTATCCAAGCAGATACGAAGCTTATCGGAATAATTGACGCCTTCGAATATTCTAGAAAGCTCTTCAAAGCTTCGGCCAACCTCGCTTCCTTTGCCCGCCATTGTTTCAAGAGCGATGTTAACCGGCGTATCCTTAGTAAGAACCTCATTCAGGCCTTTCACAATCGATGCAATTCCGATGTCCGCGCCTTCGCCGACATGCGAGCCGGGATGTAAAACAAGCGTGTGGCTTCCCATTGCCTCGGTACGTTCAAGCTCCTTTCTTAGAAACTCTACCGCAAGCTGATAGGTGTCCGGATTAACAGTGTTGGCAAGATTGATAATATACGGCGCATGCACGACAAAATCCTTGATTCCTCGATCCTTCATCAAGGAAAGACCGTCCTCGATACGAAGCTCCGAAATCTCCTTCCGCCTTGTATTCTGCGGCGCACCGGTATAAAGCATAAAGGTGTCGGCCTGGTAGGAAAGCGCCTCCTTCACAGAGCCGAGCATCATTTCCTTACCGCTCATACCAACATGGGAACCAAGAATCATAACTGCCTCCTAAAGCTTTTTGATAACAAAGCCACAAAGCCCTGTCTTCTCACTGATATTCATAAACTCTTCGATACGGTAGCCTTGTCCGCAATACTTTCTGACAAGCTCCTCGTTACGGGATAGAAGTAACATATAACCGCCTGCTACAAGGTGCTCCTTCGCCTTACTGAAGAAGCGATGATACGTTGCATCAATCTTTCCGAGCTCCTCCGGCCTTGCGGCAAATGGCATATCTGTTACGATTTCGTCAAAAAGACTGTCATGTCTGAAATCGAAGAAATCACGATGGATGAAATAAACCGGATACTCGGATTCGTTGCCGTTCTTTCTTGCCTTATCGATTGCTTCCCCGAAGGTATCAATACCAAAGGCAAATTTCACGGGCTTTAAGGTATTTCTCTCAAATAAAAGGGTACCGACGCCGCAAAAAGGATCCAAAACCTGCGCCTTCTCCTTCGTATACTTCTCATAGCACTTCAAAAATGCAGCTGCAGTCACTGGCTTAATGCTTGCCGCAACGGCTTCCTTACGATAGGTGAAACGATTATCCGAAAGCGTAAAGAGCTTAAAGAAGAATCGATATGTGCCGTCCTCCTTTAGTACAAAGCGAAGCTCTATCTCATAATTATCCTTACTCATGACAAGCATATGATCGGAAAGACGAAGAATCTCACCGGAAAGTCGCTTAATTAAAACGGACTTTTTCTTATCCTCAACACCCTTCATCTCAATCCGGTAACGAAACGCCCCGTCGCCGGAATGACGCTTTTTAAGATGCTCCACAAAGCCTGCATCCATAATCTGCTTGGCAATCGCATAAGGATCCTCGCTGACAGCCTTCAGGTTCGGCAGAAAGAACAGAAGCTCCCGATAGGTTCGAATATCGGTATATTCATTCAGCTTCTCGGTTTTCATATAGATTCCTGCAGGAAGTAGCTTCTTACGTTCCTCCTTGATAAAGGAATCCGTCAGCGGAATGAATGCCTTCTCGCAGACAAAAAGCACCTCATTTGACAGATTATAACCGGTAAATGTGTGCTTCCCGGATTGATTCTCCTTAAGACATTCTTCAAGGCATAAAAGCTCTTCGTTCAGATGCTTTCGTTCCTCTTCGGATATACCGGTAGAAAGAATACTGTCCCTTCTGTTCTTCAAAATCGCAAGAATTGGTTCTTCCAAGGAGAAATTTTTAAGCGATTTCAGATACTGGGGGCGTACATAGAGCACATCCTCCTTCTCGTAATAGCGAATCAGAAGTGACGGCGTAAGGGAATCCTCTAAATATCCCATAACCTTAGCTGCATTCTTACGTGTCTTGGCATCCGCATTCTCAAAGTAAGGCGGAACATAATTCATAAGCGGAATATGGTATTCCTCGATTTCAATCGGCAGCATACCGCCAAGAAAATCGGCAACTGCGGCAAGCGTTTCACGGGGACTGATTCCGTATTGCAATTTTTCGATAAGTTTCTTCATATTGCTTAGCTATCCTGGTGTTTGTCAATTAATTCGTAACCTGTTCCGGACTTGATCATATCAATATAATCCTGAATGGTTACAATGGGTTTCTCACAAAGCATTCCGCCGCCAATCGGCTTCACACCGTGTACATCGGAGCCAGCCGTTACCGGAAAATGGAACTCCTTCGCGAACCACATTCCACGCATATTCTGCTCCTTCGGCTGTGAGGAGTTGATGCCCTCAACGGCATCAATGAAATTCGGATATAACCCGATTCCCTCGAGATACGGTCTCTGTCTGAAGGGATGCGCCTGCACGATGTAACCGCCGTCCGCATGAACCTTTTGAAACTGCATACTGGGCGTCCAGTTGATCATATCGGGATGCGCAAGCATCCACGCCTTATCAAGGCCATAAATCAGAAACTCTGCACCATGGAAGTTATCCTCCCAGCCGAAAAGCACATTGAGACCAATCTTGTCGCCTTCCTCCTTACAATGCTCATAACCGCTGCAGAACTGATTGACAAAATCCTCCCACGGAAGGGAACGGTCCGGTCTTGTATTGCCGCGGAAGAAATGATCGGTAACAATAACGGTATCGTAGCCCTCTTCCTTTCTTGCTCTTGCAATCTCGGCACCGCCGGAGTATCCACAGGCACTGCCCTCGGCAGTATGCATATGTGTTTCGATTTTATACATGTGCTGCTCCTTTAAACTGTGTTCCTTTTTAGAAAAGCACGAAGAAAGGATTCCTCGTGCTTTGTTGTTACATATTATAGCCTACCAAAAATGCCTGCTTGTTAAGATCAATCGTCTTCGCAGGAACGGTCTTCTCAATAACCTGAAGCCAATCCTCGCACGAAAAATCCATATGCTTCGCAGCAAGACCGAGAACAATCGTATTGAACGCCTTCGTATTTCCAAACTTTCTTGCTTCGGAAAGCGCATCAATCTTCAGTACGGTATATTTCTTCTCAAGGTCCTCTAAGATATTCTCGGGATATACGGCATCACCGATCACAACCGGCATCGGATCGATACGTTGGTCATTTACAATAATCACGCCGTCCTTTTTCAGAAAATGTGAATAGCGAAGTGCCTCAAGCTTCTCAAAGGCAATCAGAACATCTGCCTGTCCTTCTTCTACAATAGGCTCATAGACCTTCTCACCGTAACGAACAAATGTTACAACGCTTCCGCCTCGCTGTGCCATTCCGTGTACCTCGGAAAGCTTTACATCATAGCCTGCGGTAAGCGTAATGCCGCCAAGAACACGGCTTGTTAAAAGAGTACCCTGTCCGCCGACACCGACAATCATAATATTCTTCGTAGCCATATTCCTATACCTCCACCTTCTCGATAGCACCGAATTTGCAAAGCTGTGCGCAAAGGCTACAGCCGTTACACATCGTATCGTTGATAGAAACGGTATTATCGGCATTCTTCGTAATTGCTGGACAGCCGGGCTTCATGCACATGCCGCACTTTTTGCAAAGTGTCGGATTCACCTTGTACTGCATGGTAATCCGCTTCTTGTTAAGAAGTGCGCAGGGTGCTTTCACGATAATGACGCTGAGCTCTTCTTTTGCAACCTCTTCCTTCACAACACGCTCAAGTGTAGCAGTGTCAAATGCATCCACAACCTGAACATTCTGAATGCCCATTCCGCGGCACAGCTCGGTAAGGCTGATAGAGTTTACGATATCACCCTTCAAGGTCTTGCCGGTACCTGCATGGTCCTGGTGTCCGGTCATACCGGTTGTCGAGTTATCAAGAATCAGAACGGTTCCGGTGGACTGGTTATAAACCATATTCATCAGGGAGTTCACACCGGTATGCATAAAGGTGGAATCACCGATTACGGCAACCCAGTCGCGAATGAATGCGGAACCCTTAGCCTTCTCCATACCGTGAAGTGTACTGATGGAAGAGCCCATGCAAACGGTAGTATCTACAACGCTAAGCGGTGCTACGGCGCCAAGCGTATAGCAACCGATATCGCCTGCAGCATGAAGCTTAAGCTTCTTAAGTACGTAAAATGTGGAGCGATGCGGGCAGCCCGGGCAGAGAATCGGTGGACGATTCGGAACCACTGCTTCCTCCTCGATCGAAAGCTCCTCCTGAAGAATTGCCTTACGGATCATATTGGCACTGTATTCACCCTGAACGGTGAAGATTTCCTTACCGATACAAGGGATACCCATTGCCTTAACCTGCTCCTCAATAATCGGATCAAGCTCCTCAACGATATAAAGCTTCTTCACAGAAGCGGCAAAGTCGCGAATCATATCCTTCGGAAGCGGATTTACAAGACCAAGCTTCAGAACGGATGCGTTCGGAAGCACTTCCTTGACATACTGATAAGGAATACCGGAGGTGATAACACCAATCTCCGTATCATTCATCTCAACACGATTGATGGAGAAGCAATCCGCATCCTCTGCCATTCTTATCTCGCGGTCTTCCACATGCAGATGACGAAGCTTTGCCATGGAAGGCATCATAACAGTCTTACGAATATCCTTCACATAAGGCTTGTCTTCAATCTCCTCACGAGGACAAAGCTCAACAATACCCTGGGAATGTGCAAGTCTTGTCGTTGTTCTTAACATAACAGGGGTATCGTAAATCTCGGAAAGCTCATAAGCGCACTTCACAAATTCCTTCGCCTCGTTACTGTCGGAAGGCTCAATAACCGGAATCTTAGCAGCTCTTGCTACGGCACGGCTGTCCTGCTCATTCTGGCTTGAATATAGACCGGGATCGTCGGCTGCAACCAGAACAAGACCGCCGTTTACACCGATATAGGAAACGGTATATAAAGGATCAGAGGCAACATTTACACCAACATGCTTCATCGATGCCATTGCTCTTACACCGGCAAGGGAGGCACCGATTGCAACCTCCATAGCCACCTTCTCGTTCGGTGACCACTCTGCGTAAATCTCCTCGTATTTTACAATATTCTCACTGATTTCTGTGCTCGGTGTTCCGGGATAAGCGGCGGAAACCTTAACGCCAGCTTCATAGGCGCCGCGGGCAATCGCTTCGTTGCCGAGCATGATTTTCTTCTCTGCCATGAAAGACCTCCGAAAGGTTAAGATTTTATCGATTTATTATAGCATTTTCCTGTGTAAAAAGCAATATTTCCTGTGAAAAATGCTTTTCTAAAACGCAAATCTGTGATATGATTTGAGCAGATTATTTTCTATACGAAAGGACAATGTTTATGAAGCTTTGGGGAGGTCGCTTTACGAAAGAAACAAACGAACTGGTGAATCGTTTTAATGCTTCCATCACCTTTGACAAAAGATTCTATCGTCAGGATATTCGCGGAAGCATCGCACATGTTACGATGCTTGCAAAGCAAGGCATTCTGACGGATTCCGAAAGAGATGCAATCATCGAGGGATTGAACGGAATTCTTTCCGATATTGAATCCGGTGCTCTGTTGATTGATGATTCGCAGGAGGATATTCACAGCTTCGTGGAAGCCAATCTGATAGCACGAATCGGCGATACCGGTAAGAAGCTCCACACCGGCCGCAGCCGTAATGACCAGGTTGCGCTTGATATGAGATTATATACAAGAGACGAGGTTTTAGAAACGCGTGCACTTGTTGTGCAGCTGATGGAAACGCTCGAATCGATTATTGAGGCCAATGTAGATACCTATATGCCCGGCTTTACCCATCTGCAGAAGGCACAGCCTGTTACGCTTGCGCATCATCTCGGTGCTTATATGGAGATGTTTAAGCGTGATTACTCAAGACTCTCCGATCTTTATGAGCGAATGAATTACTGTCCGCTCGGTGCGGGTGCACTTGCCGGAACAACGTATCCGCTCGATCGTGATTATACTGCGAAGTTGCTTAGCTTCTATGGTCCTACCAACAACAGCATGGATTCTGTATCCGACCGTGATTATCTTATTGATTATCTGAGTGCCGGGGCAACGATCATGATGCATTTAAGCCGCTTCTCGGAGGAAATGATTCTCTGGAATTCGAATGAGTATCGTTTCGTTGAGCTTGATGATTCCTATTCTACCGGAAGCAGTATTATGCCGCAGAAGAAGAATCCGGATATCGCCGAACTGATCCGCGGTAAGACCGGACGTGTATATGGTGCGCTCACTTCGCTTCTTACAACGATGAAGGGAATCCCGCTTGCATACAACAAGGATATGCAGGAGGATAAGGAGCTTACCTTCGATGCAATTGATACCGTAAAGGGCTGCCTGCAGCTTTTTGAAGGAATGATTGCGACTACGACCTTCCGTAAGGATGTCATGAAGAAAAGTGCAACCGGCGGTTTTACGAATGCAACCGATGCAGCAGATTATCTTGTTAATCACGGTGTTCCGTTCCGTGATGCGCACGGAATCATCGGTAGACTCGTACTGCTCTGTATCGAAAAGAACTGTGCGATGGACGATCTGACACTCGAGGAATATAAGTCGATCTGCCCTGTCTTTGAAGAAGATATCTATGAGGCAATTTCACTTGAGACTTGCGTAAGCAAGCGTAACACGACCGGTGCTCCTGGACCGCTTGCGATGGAGGAAAGCATTCGTAAGAACCGTGAATTCTTAAAAAACTGTCAGTAATACGATTATTCATTGGCGGAATCTGTGAAAGCAGATTCCGCTTTTCTATTCTGCCCATTCGTATGGAGGCTAGCTATGAAGCTTTTCGCTCTAACCAAGAATAAGATTACCCTTAATAAGCTCAATCAACCTATTCTTTGTATTGCTGAGATTCCTGCACTTCTTCAGTATCTAAGAGAAGAGATCGGTAGTGATGCAGCAATTCTTCTTTATGATGAAAGCTTCCCCGAAGTAAGGGAAGTACTGACGCATCTTTTGTACTGCTATCCTTCCCTACGAACTCATGCTTTGAATGACCCGCAGCTTTATGAATGGATAGAATCGATTGCCAAGAATATTATAACGATCAAAGGGTGTCATTTTCACAAGGATGATATTATCTATCTTGAAAAAGCGGGGCGTAAATTAACCTTTCACCTTAAGGATTATACGCGTTCTCTTACAATTTCTATGGTTGCCTTACCCGATCTTGATGCGCTTGGGCTAGTTCGTTGCCACGAAAGCTATGTGATTAATCTAAAGCATCTTTCAGGCGTTTCAGCTCAGAATTTCATTCTTTCCAATAAAGCCATGGTTCCCGTTTCAAGACCGTATCTTAAGGTATTACAAAAATACCGGAGACTGCTCCGCAGGGAACAATCTCCGGCTAATGATTAATCTACAAAAAGGCAGGCATCTCCGAAGCTGAAGAAGCGATATTTCTGCCTGACAGCCTCTTCGTAAGCAGAAAGAACAAGCTCACGGCTCGCATAGGCGCTTACTAACATAACTAGTGTGGATTCCGGCAGATGGAAGTTAGTAATCAGCCCATCCATCACCTTAAACCGATATCCGGGATAGATGAAGATACTGGTATCACCGGATTCTGCGCGCATCGTACCATCCTCTGCACCAACCGATTCTACGGTACGACAGCTTGTTGTACCGACGCAGATTACGCGGTGTCCGGCCGCCTTCGCAGCGTTCATCTTCTCTGCATCCTCAGGTCTTACCTGGTACCATTCGGTATGCATCTGATGATCAAGAATCTCTTCCTCCTTCACGGGGCGGAAGGTTCCGAGACCGACATGCAACGTCACATGTGCAATTTGAATTCCCTTCGCTTCAATCTTCGAAAGAAGCTCCTTGGTAAAATGCAATCCCGCCGTCGGCGCAGCTGCAGAGCCTTCATACTTCGCATATACTGTCTGGTAACGATTACGATCCTTCAGCTCATGCGTAATATATGGCGGCAGAGGCATCTGTCCAAGCTTATCTAAAATCTCTTCAAAAATTCCATCATACGAAAAGCTTACAATACGATTTCCGTCAGGAAGTACTTCTGTAACCGTAGCAACTAAAAGTCCGTCGCCGAAGCTGACACGGTCCCCTTCCTTACACCGCTTACCGGGCTTTGCAAGACACTCCCAGCGGTTGTCCGTCAGGCGCTTTAAAAGCAGTAGCTCAATCTTCGCTCCGGGACCATCGGGTTCCCGAAAAGGACCGTCCGTTTTATGAAGTCTTTCGCCAATCAGTCTAGCGGGAATTACCTTCGTATCATTAATTACAAGACAATCTCCCGGATTCAGATAATCAATCACATCCGAAAAATGCTTATGCTCAAGCCTTCCGTCCTGCCGATGCACAACAAGCAGTCTCGAGGACGAACGATCCTCAAGCGGATCCTGTGCGATCAGCTCCTTCGGTAAATCAAAATAAAAATCACTGGTCTTCATTTGTTCTATTACAAGGACAGGCCTTCTGCTCCGTATTCGTTAAAATAAGCACGAATGCTTGCAAGCATCGCATCATCAATGATTACCTTACCATCAATCTCCTGGTTGTAAAGTGCCTCCACAACATCCTTCATAGAAACGATGGCATTGGTCTCGATACCGTAAAGGTCCTTGATCTCATCAAGTGCACACTTCGTACCTTTACCACGCTCCATACGATTTAAGCTTACCATAAGGCCTACGATGTTCACATTTGCCTGCTCCTTAAGAATCGGGAAGGTCTCCTCGATGGACTTACCAGAGGTGGTAACGTCCTCGATAATAACAACTCTGTCTCCGTCCTTAAGCTTGCTTCCAAGAAGAATACCAACATCACCGTGGTCCTTAATCTCCTTACGGTTAGAACAGTAACGGATCTCCTTTCCATACAGCTCGGAAAATGCGATAACCGTAGCTACGCTAAGCGGAATTCCCTTATAAGCAGGTCCGAAAAGCACATCAAAATCAGCGCCGTAAGCACTGTAGATGGCCTTTGCATAATACTCGCCGAGCTTCTTGAGCTGAGAACCGCTCACATAGCTGCCTGCATTCATAAAGAAGGGAGACTTTCTGCCGCTCTTCAAAGTGAAATCACCAAATTTTAAAACATTGCTATCCACCATAAAGCGGATAAAATCAAGCTTGTACTGATCCATGTCTATTCTCCTAAATCTAATCGGAATTTATAAGAAGCAGCATCGATAAACTCGATGCTGCAACTTATTGTACTGAATTGGGTATGTTTTGTAAATACCCGGTATTACATTTCCTGCTCTTTCTTTCTTCTTGCAAGGAATACTACAAAGCCGCCCATCATGCTAAGAAGCATCCATACGAAAGGAAGGTCGGTATCGCCGGTTGCCGGCTGGTTCGGGTTGTATGCTTTAATCTCATAGGTTCCAGGAACAAGCGTAATATCGTAATTACTGTTCTCGGTGCCCTCAGTGATTGCAAGCTCGATCGGATAGCTTCCGATTACGGTATTATCTACCTCACAGCTGATGGTAACCTCACCGAGGATATCCTCGCCGTACAGCTGACCTTCGGTCATGGTGTAGGTAAGCTCCTTCAGATCACGGTTCACAACACTGTTCTTATTATCGGCAGTCAATGTAACCTTAGCCCTTCTGATCTCCCAATCCCAAGTAGCATTGGTTGCACCTAAAAGGGTGTAATTCTCGGCATCCTCACCGATAAGGGTAAGAACCTTTGCCTGATAAGTACCGGCATTGGTAAAGGTATCATTCTCAACAAGTCCGATCTCAACATCATCGAAGTTTCCGGTAACCGGAGGAACAACCGGTGCATTATTCTCAGGCTCGTCATCAGGCTCTTCAGCAAGTGCCATCAGCATGAAGAAGCTGAATGCCGGCCATTCCTTCTTATTGGTGATGGTAGGAATAACGTGCTTTTCCTCACCGTCATAATCGAAGGAATCAAAATCCCATGCAAGGATAACCGGTCTCGGAAGGATCTCAAACGAACCGTTCTCGAAGGTTACCGTGTAGTTGTCCTGATCTTCCATACCGCCAACGTATACATTATAAACGCCTACGGTCTCACCACCGTCACGATATACGATATAGTCGATCGTATCATCTCCGTAAAGACCCTCTACGGAAACAATCAGTTCATCATCTTCATCACCATAGATCTTGCTTCCGTTAACAGCGGTTGCAACTGCCTCAGCAGGTGTAATCGTAAGATCACAGGAAACAATCACATCCAGGTAGTTCGGATTAACAACCTTAATTCTGATGGTCTTCGAATCTGCTACATTCTTAATACTTGCAGCATTGACATCTGTTGTCCAGGTCTCGCCGCCGTCAGTACTGTAATAAATCGTATTATCTGCACCATCCGCATCATTTTCATTTGAAACGGTGAACTCTGCAGCATGCATCTCGCCGTCATATACGAAGGAGTCGGTAATCACATCAATATAAAGGGAATCAGCAGGATAAATCGTGAAATCAGCATCGATTACGGTAACTGTATAATCAGGATTCTCCTCGAAGCTTGCGGTAATCACACCGGTATAGGTGCCGGCATTTTCCGCATCGTTCGTTCTGTAATAGGTGAGCTCGGAAAGCTCGTCGTCACCAAACAGACCGTTAACAGTACCTGTAAACTGCGGATCTTCATCCTTGTATACCTTATTGGCTTCGGAAACCTCAATGGTAACCGCTGCAGGAGTAATCTCCATATATCCGTCTGTTACTTCAAATACAACATGCGTGAAGTTTTCGGAGATGTTCTCAAACTGTCCGGGAAGTCCCATCAGATTCTTACCGACATGCAGCTGCTCTGCATAAGCAGTGCCGTTAAACTGCAAGAATTCCTCAAGGTACAAAGGATTGCTTGCGCTAAAATCGTAACCCTCGATCGAATGCTCACTGCCGTCGTAGGTCGTCGTCTCAGAAGCACCCGTAATGGTTACAACAACTTCCTCGGTAACCGGATCAATGGTAAGATATCCATCTATAATTTCAAAGGTTACCTGGGCGAAGTTATCATCCGTATTCGTAAACATATCCTCGGAAAGCCCCATCATACCGGTTCCTGCGTTAAAGCCGGTTACCAGTGCTGTACCGTCAAATGCTACGTTATTCGTATCGTAAAGAGAATTGTTAGCCGAAAGAACATAGCCCTCAACAATATGCTCCTCACCATTGTAGGTGACAACTTCATGATTACCGGTAACTGTTACAATAACAGTTTCGGTGTAAGGTGTAATGGTAATATAACCATCCGTAACTACGAACTCAACAGAAGCAAAATTCTCGCTGATATTAGCAAAATCATTCTCTGTAAGGTTCATGTAGTACGTCTCGATATCCGTACCGGATGCCTCGGCTGTACCGCTAAACGTAAAGTAGGACTCCTTGTAAAGCGGGTTCGAAATCTCAACTGTGTAGCCGGATACAGACTGCGTATTGCCGGTATAAACCTTAGAATCGGTATTACCGGTAATGGTTACGGTAACTGTTTCGGTAACAGGTGTGATTTCAATATAACCGTCTTCCACAACAAAGGTAACATTGGTAAAGTTAAGCGCTGCATCGTTTACAAACATGTCCTCAGTAAGATTCATGTAAGAAACGCCCTTATCCTTAGCACTTGCTTCCGCAGTACCGTTAAGAGATACGCTTCCGTATGCATCGAACAGGTCTGTGTCGGTCACATAATCCCAACCGCTAACTGTCTGTGTCTGACCGTTATAAACCTTCTCTTCCTGTGTACCTGTGATTGTTACAATAACCTCATCCTCGTAAGGAGTAACCTCACTGTAGCCATCAACAAGTTCAAATGTAACCTCGAAGTTATCATTCATGTTACTGAACTTAGTGATGTCAATGTTCATCATTGTCTTACCGGAATCGGTCTGCGTTGCATTTGCTGTACCGGCAAATGTGATATCAGCCTGTACGTAATCCTTATCGTCATCACTTTCATCCGTCTCAAAGGTATAACCGGAAACCGTATGACTCTGTCCGTCGTAAATCCAAGAATCGGTATTTCCGATAATGGTAACGGTAATCTCCTTCTTAAGAATGGTAAGTTCGCCATCCTCATCAATTTCGAAGGTTACACTAAAGTTATCATTCAGGTTCTCGAAATCAGTAGCCACAAGACCCATCATATAACTTCCGGCATCGGTCTTAGTGATGCTGTCGGAGTTTCCATTATAGGAGAAATCATTCTCGGTATAAAGCTTCTCGCCTTCCGCCTCATCGCTTGTCCACTCATAACCGGACAAGGTATGCTCATCTGCATCATAGGTTACGGTATCGTTGTTACCGGTAATGGTAACGGTAATCTCCTTCTTGTTGATCTTAAGCCAACCATCGGCTGCAATCTCGAAGGTAACCATAAAGTTCTCATTAGCATTTGAGAAAAGGTCTGCATCCAAATTCATTGTATACTGACCAGCATCAGACTCTGTAATGGCGGTAATACCGGAGTAACTGAAGTCAGTCTCGGTATAAAGCTTCTCGCCTTCTGCCTCATCGGTCTCCCAGGTGAAACCATCAACCGTATAATCTTCACTGGAATAGGTATGTGTAGCATTGTTACCGGTGATGCTAACAACAATAGCCTTCTTCGTAATCTCAAGATAACCATCGGAGGTAATCTCAAAGGTTACATCAAAGTTATCGTTGATGTTCGTAAACATATCGATAACAAGACCCATCTCGTACTTATCAACATCGGATTCGGTAAGTTCAATATTGCCGGAGAATTCAAAATCATCTTCGGTATAAAGTTTCTCGCCGTCTGCCTCGTCAGTAGACCATACATAGCCGTCAATCGTATGATTCTCGCCGTCATAGGTTACGCTAAGCGTATTGCCGACGATCATAACCTTAACACTTTTAGGCTCAATGACAAGCTCACAATTCTCTTCAATTACGAAGGTAACAATGAAGTTCGTATTGAGGTTCTCGAAATCCGTATCGTGAAGCTCACAGACATACGTATCAACATCTGTCTTCGTAATCTCTGCAGTACCGTTAAACTTGAAATCATTTTCGGTATAAAGCGTATCCTCGGTATTCCATTCGAATCCTTCTAATGTATGCGCCTGTCCGTCATAGGTTACGGTATCCTTATGACCGTTAATCGTAACAGTAATCTCTCTTTCAACAATTTCAATCTCGCCATCCTTCGAAATCGTAAAGGTAACAGTGAAATTGTCATTGATGTTTGTAAAGTCGTCAGAGGAAAGCTGCATCTGATAGGTGCCTACATTCGTGCCCTTAATGGTTGCATTACCGGCAAATGTGAAATCATCTTCCGTATACAAAGCATCGCTCGGCTCAAATTCATATCCGCTAACCTCTTGTTCATTACCGTTATAGATATTGTCATAAGAGGTATGACCGTTAATAGTAACAGTCACTGCAAGCTTTTCAATCAGTAAGGAACCGTCTTCGCCAATAACAAAGTTAACCGTAAAGTTATCGTTATGATTCTCGAAATCGTCCTTGTTAAGGTTCATGTAATACTGGCCTGCATCAACCTTCTGAATATTATGAGAAGCATTATGTGTAAAGTCATCCTCGGTGTAAAGAGGATTCTCTTCGTCGGTGCTCCAATCAAATCCGTCAGACTCGATCGTATTACCGTTATAGGTTTCGGTAACCTGCGTACCGGTAATCGTAACTGTAATAGCAAGAGGCGTAATGGTAAGCTTACCATCGGAAACAACTTCAAAGGTAACATCGAAGTTATCGTTCGCATTACTGAAATCATCCTTAGTAAGACCCATATTGGTGGTAGATACATCCGTCTTCGCGATTGTATCATTGCCGGTAAATCCGAAGTCAGTATCGGTATAAAGCTTCTCGCCTTCTGCCTCATCACTAACCCAGGTATAACCGGTTACACTCTGCTCGGAACCGTTGTAAACATAGGAAGCTGTATTACCGGTTACAGAAACCTTAATGGTCTTCTTGCCGATAGTAAGGGAACCGTCGTTCACAACATAAGTTACGTCAAAGTTATCATTTAGATTCTCGAACATCTCCTTGGTAAGACCCATCTGATACGTATCTGCATAAACCTCATCCGTGATCTCTGCGTTACCGCTAAAGGACATATCCTCTTCTTTATAAAGCTTATCGTCAGAAGCCTCGCTAGACTCCCATGTGTATCCACTTACAGAATGCTTATTGCCGTCATAGGTTACGCTATCAGTGTTTCCGGTGATGGTAACGGTGATAACACGCTTCTTAATAATCAGCTTAGCCGTAGTCGTTGCGGTCTTTTCGTAGTTCGGGTTGGTGGCCTTCACATAAATCGTATACTCACCGGCCTCAGTCTTCTTAAGAGAAGTAAGCTCGGATACATAAGTACCGTTCTCCTCAAAGGAATAACTGAAGGTAGTTGTACCGGAAAGTGCCTTACTGATAGCAGTATTCATATTTGCATATGCATTGCCATCGTAAGAATCAACTGTGTAATCGGAAAGCGTAATCTCCCAATCCACATTGCTCTTCTCAATCGTAAGGGAACCGTTTACAACCTCGGTAATCTGGTAGTTGTCGGTTACATCCTGATTCTCTGCGTCGTAAATCTTAATCGAATCCATCGCAGTAATCGTTCCGACATAATTTCCTACCTCTGTTCCCTTCGCAAGGAAGGTCACATTGGTCGTATGGTTATTCGCAAGCTTAAGTTCACCAATCTCAACCGTATTGATGCTCTGCTCCGTTCCGTTATAAGTCTTCGTCTCGCTCTTAGCGGTAAAGCTGATCTTTCTTTCGGTAATCGTCTGATAACCGTCCGTAATATCAAATACCACATCAGTAAAGTTCACAGTAGCATTCTTAAACTTGAGCGTATCATCCGAAAGCTTACCGTCAAGTTCCATCATCGTAGTGCCGACATCCTTACGGCTTGCGCTCTCAGTACCGGCAAATGTGAAGAACTCACGAACGTACAGATCATTGTCCGCACTCCAGGTGTAATGCTCAACCGTATGCATCGTACCGTCATATACGGAGGTATCATTGGTACCGATAATCGTTATGGTAACCTTATCGGTAATCGGATTGATGATAATATAACCATCCGTTACGTCAAAGGTAACATTACTGAAGTTATCGTTCAGATTCTCAAAGCTTGTAGCGGTAAGACCCATATAGTAGGTGTCAGCATCGGTTCCGCTTACAGAATCGGATCCGTTCACCTTAAGCTTGAAGTCGTCAACGTGGAACAATGCATCATTGATTACATAATCGTAACCGCTAACGGACTGTGCCGAACCGTTGTAAATCTTTGTGTCATTCTTACCGGTAATGGTAACGATAATCGGCTCAGCGTACTTTTCAATCGTTACATAACCGTCTGCAGCAATTTCAAAGGTAACGGAGAAGTTCACATTGGTATTCGTAAACTTTGCTGCATCAAGTTCCATATTCGTAGTTCCGTGCTCGGTACGACTGATCGTAAGGTTTCCGGAATACGTCATATCAGAAAGCGTATACAGCTTACTGCCCTCAGCTTCATCGGTAACGAATGTGAAATCACTTACAGAATACTCGTTACGATCGAAGGTCTCGGTACGATTGTTACCGGTGATCGAAACAACAATCTCTCTCTCCGTAATCTCAAGGGTACCAATATCTTCTGTTACGTAGTAGTTGGATTCCTTTGCAGTGAACTCATTATCATCCATTGCCCAGGTAATTTCATAGGTGTTATAAACCTTACCAAACTCAGTAATGGTACCGTTCGTTGCAAAACCGATGGTCTCGTTATTCTGAAGTCCATCGATGTCACCGTCGGCAGTCAGTTCGTTACTGTCATAAGGCTTACTTGCGCTCTCAGTCTTAACAACAAGCTCTGCACGCTTGATAATCAGCTTCGCAGTACAGGTTGCTTCTGCCTCGTAGTTCGGGTTGGTTGCCTTTACGTAAAGGATATAACCCGTCTCACTTGCATCCGTCTTCTTTAACGTAGAAAGCTCGGATACAAAGTTCTCATTATCAAGGGAATACTGATAGGTGGTGACACCGGAAAGAGCAGTCGATGTCGGAACCTTATCACTGTTCTGCGGCAAACCGTTATAGGTCGTGACATAGTCTGCAAGGCTAATGGACCAGCTTGCATTTGTCTTATAAACCGTAAGGTCCGCAGTCGTAGTTTCTACAATGTAGTTAGCGGTTACATTCTCACTGCCGCGCATAATGACAACATCATCCTTAGCAGTGATCGTACCGGTATAAACGTCAACCTCCTTACCGCTTGCGGTAAAGGTTACATTGTGCGTATGACCGTTCACAAGGCCCTTGTCGGTGCCGTTATCAATATTCACACCGTTAATGGTATGAACAGTATTGTTATACTCCTTAGACTCGGCAATACCATTAAAGGAAATCGGTCTTTGCTTAATGGTAAAGGTCTTAGTGAGTGTACCGGAGTAGTTATTCTTACCGGTAATGGTAATGGTTGCAGTACCTGCATTTACATTATTGGCATAGGAATATACAAAGTCCTTAGCAGCGCCGGAAACCATCACATAAGCACTTCCGGTTGCAAGACCGTTATCGGTAACGGCCGGTGTCGGTGTATATGCACTATCCTTATAAACAACATCTGAAACATCAGCGATACTGAACTCTGCCTCGCTAAGAGGACGAGCCGTAATCTCAAGCGTACCGTAATCAACGCTGATGGTATAGTCGTCAGCACTGGTATTTGCAAGGTAGGTATAGGTAAACTTGTTGCCCTTACTCTTAATACCCTTATTGGTAATCGTAGCAGTAGCGTCAAATGTGAACGTAACACCTTCCTGACCGTTTGCACCGTTAGCGAACTTCGGATCGCTGATTTGTACATTATGATTGGTAAGCGGCGTACCGTCATATACCTTCTCATCACTATCAGAGGTAAGCTTAATCACACGCTTATTAATCTTGATTGTCTCAATCGGCGTATAAACAACTTCACCATCGATCGTAACAGCACAGGTATAGAGACCGGAATCCTTAACATGTGTAAGCACAAGCTCCTTAGAAGTCTCGCCGCTTAATTCCTGACCATCCTTATACCACTGGTAAGCAGAAGCTTCACCGGTGTGAGAAGCACTCAATACGATATCGTTACCGTCATAGGTTCTCTCGTAGGAGTAACCTCCATTATCAACAGCTGCTTCATTGTCCGAAAGGGTAAGGTCAACACCGATCAGAATCGACTGAGAGGTAAGCGGATCACTGTCCATACAGTTCTTCGCATCACCGCTGATACCGGTAATCGTTACCTTATAACGGTTGCCAAGTGTCAGATACTCCGTTACATCAAGCGTTGTCTCAGTAAGATTCTCAAAGGTCTTAACGGTAGTAAACTCGCCACCGTCACTCTTCTCAAGTACAACAGTATAGGTATACGGAACAGGTGTACCGGTCGCATTACGCTTAGGCGTAATAATCTCCGGCCAGCTGAAGGTACCGTAACCTGCAGTTGCACTCGGTGCATGGGTAACCGTAGCACCATCCGGGAATACAAGCTTGCCCTTTGCAATCGTAAAGATTACATTGGCAGGCGTCTGATACTCGTTAAAGTTCGTACTCTTCGGAACATACGCACGGATATAGTACTCTCCTGCATCAGAGGGCTTAGTGGTCGTCCAGTTCACACCGTCTTCGGAATAGCTGTACTCGATGGTGTTGTTGACCCAAAGCTCCATATCCGTCAGATCATTTGCCGGAACCATAAGCTCATACCAGGAAGGAATCTTCTGTGCCTCACCGTAGGTCCAATCATCGATGGCAACCTTATAAGTGAAGGTTGCACGATTGATAACAAGGTTGGTTACGAAGCTCTTCGTAAGCTCCCAGCTCTTCGTATAGGTCGTTGTCTCGCCGTTATCAAGTCTTTCTGCAACAACGGTACAACGAATTCTGTAATAGTCTTCTGCGTTACTTGCACGCTTTCCAAGCGGGAATGCCCATACATTCGTATCTTCTGCACTTTCGATTGCAGCAAGCGTCGTCGTAGCCTTACCTTCACGATACTCCCAGTAATAGGTGTACTTGTAACCAGAAGTCGTAATATTATCAGAAACTGTAGTAGCGGTAGCCTTAAACTCAGGCGCAGTGCCGTAGCCGTAGATTACCTCACTATCATCAACACGAGATACGGTAACATCAAGCGTTGCCTTTCTTGCTGCAAGCTTTAAGGTTACAACAATGTCAGCAGACGACTGATGGGTATTCTTAAGAGATACCGTAGTCTCGATGGAAGCATCGGTTCTTGCAGCATCCGTCTTAGTCGCAATCGTAAGATTTGCATTATTCGTGGTAATACTGTCAATCGTATAACCGGTAGCATTTACAAGGCTTGTCTTAATCGGAATATCGGTCTCACCTGCAATAACTACATAGCTGTTCTCGGAAGTATTTACGAAAAATGCCTGATCAAGTGTGCCGGCAGCAGTAATTGCGTGACCCGCAAGCGGCTTGAAGAGTACATTCGCTGCGTACCATTTGCCGGAAGTGTTTACAGAGCTGTCAGATACATTCTGATGATCTACATTGTTAACCTCAGAAGCAATCGCCTGAATATCAGCCGTATAAACGCCTGCGCCACTTGCACGCATCAGCTCCTTATAGGAATGCTTGCTCTCTTCGCCTGCTTTGATTACAACCTTACCTCCGGCAACTGCAGTTCCGTTACGCTTAAGAATCAGTACATATTCTTCAACGGAAACATCACCGAGACCGTTAACCTCAGTATAAGTAATCACACCGGGATCATTAGCATCCCAAACTGCAACAGGTGCATCGAGGAAGTTCTGAATAACCTCATATTCACCATAGATATAATTCGGAGCATAGTTCTTTGCAAGAAATGCTCCCTGGTCGGTAAGATCGGAAACAAAGATTTCCTCACTATAAATACCAACTGCGGTCAGATTCGTGTAGGTCGTACCAAAGGTTACATTGGCCTTGGTCGGAGCCTCACCGGTTACAAGACCGGACGCAACAATACCATCCACCGGATCAAAGCTTACATCGTAGGTAAACTTCGAAATATCGGAGTTATAGTAGATGGAAGTATCCTTCGCTGTAACATTCAAAGGACGAGGAAGAATCTTCGCATCGGAGTAGCTATTCTGGTTCGCTGCATCATTTGCATTAAAGATACAACGCTTTGCAAGATACTCTGCAGGGGAAACAGTAAGGGTAATCTCCTGCTTTGCTACCTCGCTACCGTTATATACTACATTCTTATCGGCAAATGTACCGCTCACAACAATCTTAGCTTCACTCGGATTCTCTGCAAAATATGCCTCATCAATAGGAAGCAAACCGTCAAGCGTCAGGTTGGTAAGATCGAACTTATCTGCCGGAACAACATTGTTACCGTCATAGGTCTTATCAAGAACCTTAATACCGTAAATATTAAGAGCATACTTATTAACCGTAACGGTATTCTCGCCATCCACGAAGGTGTAATTGCCGTTAGCGGCGGTAAATACGTTAGCTCCGCCTACGGTCAGATTCGGTCTTACCTTATAATCTCCGGGGATGGAGGAAACAACCATGCTTCCGCCAACGGAGGTTTCGGTAAGAGAATGTCTGTAGGTAAGCGTAGAATTCTCGGTAATCACATCCGCAAAATTCTCGCCATAAGCAAGTGCGGAGTAAGTATACGTAAATGAAGGAATCTGATTCTTACCGTAGGTAACGGCACTCTCACTCGGAACAGGCTTGATTGTAATCTTCGCAGGCTCTACAGTCAGAATATTCTCTGCAGCTTCGAAGTAATAGTTCTGTGCGGTAAGTCCGTCAACAACGGAAGTAATCGTATACTTGTTAACGTTACGCTTCGAAGGATTCGTAACATCATACTCGCAATCATAGGAAATCGTACCGCTGATTACAGAAGTACCTTCATTGTTTACAAAACCTGAGTAAGTTACTGCATACGCAGGAACCGTAGTATTACCATAAGTAACCTTCAGTGCCTTCGGTGTTGCGGTAAGCTTTACCTTTGTAATCTCACCGGGAACGGTGAATTCGGTCGTTACAAGCTCATAATTATCATTGGAGATTGTAAGACCATTAACCTTAATGTCAGGCGTACCTGCATTAACGGAGGTATATGCTGCCAGGCTGTAGGTAAGCTCTACACTGTCACCGGCAAGTACACCGGAAGCGGAATCTCCGGCAACAGAGGTAAAGTGATAATCCTCCCCCTCTGTAAGTGTTACGGAAACAGTATCCTTACCATCGTAAGGCTTCGTTACATAAGGCTTCTCTTCTGTTCTGTCAGAAGCGGTTACAGCAATCTTTCTCTTCGCAATAACAAGCGTTCCGACACCGGCCTCAAAGCCATAGTTATCAGTCGAAAGACCGGTTACGTCAACGTAAATGTTGTAGGTGCCAACAGGCAACTTACTGTCAAAAGGAACTGCACTTTCAAGATCCTTACCAACAAGGAAGGTCGGGGTACCGGCAATCGTGATGTCATCGATAGTCTCACCAGGAAGGAAGTTACTGTAGGTTACATTAAAGGTAACCTCTTCCCCGTATACAGATTCATCAACATCAACAGGGGTAACCAAAAGCTTCAGCTGATTGATAGTAGCAGTGGTTTCAGACTGGCTATTTACGGTATCAAGGAGGTAGTTGCCTGCTGAGGAACCGATCAAAGCACCCTCATCATAGGTAATCGTAACAACCTTATCCTGACCGCTTACACTGTTTGAAAAGCTTCCGTGTACCTTGCTAGGATCCAGGGAAAGTTCATCCTCACTTACCATTCCTACAAATGTGACACCGGAAAGGTCAAGCTCTGCATCGGTAGTTCCGTCATAATCCTTATCTACACCTGTGATATCGGTAACCGAAATCGTAAGCGGTGCAATCGTAAGAATACCGGAATCATCGGTAAGAATCGTATAGTTTGCAGACATATCGACACCATTTTCGTTCAATACACGAACATTAGCAGGTGTGATATGATAATTGCCCGCAGCTTTATAGGATGCATCGGCATCGGCAACAACCGTATACTGGTCGGCAACAGAACCACTTACAATGACACAATCCGTAAGGGTATGCTCTTCTCCATCATAAGTGACATCCGTAATACTCTCCATCTTAACAGTAATCGTATTCGGCGTAATCTTAAAGGACTTGGATGCACCTACAAGGGAGAAGTCAGAGGTCTTCGTGGCTTCGGAAGAAGACTTCAAGGAAGCGGATGCATTATAAGTACCGGTATAAATCTGCGCACCTTCCACAACAAGGGACAGATTATCCTTATCAACGGAAGGAAGCTCTGTTGTGATGGTCGGTACCGGGCAATGTACATTGCCGTCGAAAACATAGGAATCCTGATCCCATGCGATATCGAGCGTGAGCATCTCAATATAACCGGAGAATGTCTTAACAGTCTGATTATTGAAGTAGTAGTTACTAAGCACCTCCCCTGTTGCTTCATAAGCAAGTTCAACATCGGAAAGGAATACTACATTTGCCTCAAGAACATGTGCGCTGTCAAACTCTGCTTCACAGGAGATAATGTAAGCTTCAGCAGAATCAGACGGAAGCAGACCGGAAATGGTAAAGAACTTTCCGTTTCCGTGCGTCAATTCATACAAATCATCGCCGTTAACCTTCGAAGTACCGTCGTAAGTCTTATGGTAAGTAAATTCGGAAGAAAGAAGGGTAACCTCTCTGGGCGTAATCTTTACAATACCATGACCAAAGGTATCATTGTAGTTCGGATTGGTAGATGCAACATAATAATATATGTCGTAAGAATCCTTACCATCTTCGGTACATACATTCACATAACTGGGTTCATCCTTCGAAGCGGATGTGTAGTTATCGGCCGTAAGCTCTTCGTTCGAATAGTAAATCTCATATTCTGTGAAGTTCTCAGGTGCGGTAACCTTGATATCGATATTGTGGCCTTCTGCATCGTAAACAACATCAACATCGGTAGTTTCAACCGTTATGTCAGCCTTTACAATCTTAACCTCGATAGGCTCTTCGGTCGTAATTGTTCTTCGAAGACCGTTATCACGGTTTGCAACAGTAACCTCACAGGTATACTGATACTCACCTACCTTAAGATTCTTAGGAAGAACATAAACTGCGGACTTACCGTTTGTAGTAATGGCCTCGCCGTTCACATACCACTGGTACGAAGCGACATAATCCGCACTCGAAGCGCCATCCGGGAAGGAAGCGTTTACGCTCATATTAAAGCTGTTCGCTTCTTCGGAGGCATAAACAAACTCGCCGCCCTCCGAGGTCGATATAATCGGCTTGCTGACTTCATCTGCTTCAACAATTGCAACATAGTTTACATTAGAAGTAATTCTGAATACAAAGGTTTCCGTATCTGCAACAGGAGTCGGAAGATTCTCACTCGGCTTATCCGAAACCTCACTTTCCTTGAACCAGCCAAGGAACTTATAGCCTGCCGGAATGATAGCCGTAATGGTAACATCCTCACCATAGGTGTAGGTATCCGCACCCATCAGCGTAACCGTACCCTTCTCACCGCTGAGCGGGTACCAGTCAAGCGTTACATCAAATGACTCAAGCGTATAGAAATACTCAACAACCATTTCATAACGGTTGGTATAGGAGCCACCCGCATACAAGGTTTCAACAGGATAATTCTTATAACGATATACCGTATCGGCAAAGGAATACCCCTTAATGCTCTTAACATTATCGGATACCGAAGTGTCAGCATCCTGGAGAATCGTAACCTTCTGAGAGATAGCGGAAAGATCCTCTTCCATTACTTTATAGGTGTTATTTTCAAAGGTACTCGTCTTAAAGTAGTAAGTATTATCATTATTTGTGAAGGAAACCTTACCACCACCGTAAGTAAAGCCTGCATAGGTGGTGCCGGCATATACAATGCTTGCGGCGGTTCCGTTCGTCATCTCGGCTTCTACGCCGGAATCATACGACTTATCAGCCTTCTGGAAATAATGCCAGATGCTCTGCTCAAACTCAGCAGCCTTCCATACGGCAGTAACCTTAACATCACTATCAGGCATAGCAAAGCTAACGACGCCGTCAGTATCTGAAGTTTCCACATCATCCCATGCAACATAACCATCGTTGTCCTTCTTACTGAAGCTCCAATGGTCAAATGTGTAGCCACCCTGCTCCGGTACCGGAAGAACAATCGTCTGTCCTGCACGATACTCTACAATTTCAGGGTTGGAATTCGGAACGAGTGTCTCAACAATAGCCTCGTATTTGTCTCTGATATAATAGATCTTTAAATCTACCGGATCAGACTCAACATATGTTTTTGTAAAGTTACCTGCATTCTTCTCTTCGTAAGTAAGATCCTTGATCAGATAATCATCGGAATCAACAGAAATCTCACGGAAGGTAAGTGTCGGATAACCGGTTTTTACTAAAATAGTCTCGCCTTCAAACTGATACGTGATCACATCCGTAGTAACAGAAATTACATTGTTAGCATCATCCGTTACAGAATTAGTCTTAGTGGAATGGATCTCGCTAACACTTCCCGGGAAGGCAGCCTTCAAAGCAGCAAGCTCATTCTCGGTAATATAGGAATATTCAACACCATCAATACTGATGTAATCCTTTAACTCATAATAGCTGTATACAGTATTCGTAATGATATCTCGCTCATATTGACCATACAATCTTACGTTCTTACCAATCTTAAAAGGTGTAACCGGTATCGTCAGGTCGGAATCGGTATACCATGCAACATGATAGCCAGGACGAACATCGAAAACAGCATGATCACATGAAAACTCAGAAATCAATGTGTCATAGAGATACAGATGATCGTTATTTTTACAGAATGCACCGTTCAATACGTAAATCAGACGATACATCGGGCCTTCATTCGTGAGTACTACTTCATCCGGATCGTATGTCTCACGGAAGGAAACGGTAAGCTTGGTATCAGAAAGAATAACGCCGCTACCGTAGCTGCGATTATAGACATGGATTGTCTGCGCAATCACATCATTTGCCCATTTTTCCTTATAGTCCTTCATGAAATCGACGATAACCTGCGAACCGATTTCATCCGCTCCGCCGTTTACATTATAACTATAGCTCGTAAAGTTACCCTTAAACAGATTATTACCAGGAAGCGAGATATAAATTCTCTCTCCGTCTGAATAATATGTCTTTCCATTAATAGAAAGCTTCGTAAAGCCGTCCTTAAGGTTGCTATCATCCGTATCATAGATGAAGCGTCCTGTCGTTCCCTCTTCATTGGCTGCTTTATTATTAAGGTTCTTCATACCAAGACCAGGGTAAGCAGCAAAGCTCTCATCGGGCAGGTAAGTTACATTATTATAGAAATATGCCTCATTCGCTACCCAAACAGGATAATCCTTACCATTATATTCATAAGTAATATTCTTCCAGATACCGTTAGGATTATGAATCAGATTACCATCGTTGTAACCAATTTCAAGACGAGGCATCGTAAGAATATCAGACTTAGTATAATAAACGGAAACAGTATTACTCGTCTGACCTGCAGTAAAGGTATAATTACCGGAAAGGGACGCAATGGTCTTGAAGTCATTCGACCCCCATTTGTCAGCCTTATTCAATACAGCATGGGTATTATAACCAACAACATAGTTCGCATTTAAGAAATCAAAGGTGTCTGCAGCTGCACCGGTAACGCCAAGTGCCGGATCGTTGATAGTTCTTTCGAAGGTCACACTGGTAACATCTTCAATAAAGCTACCACCCTCTACCGTATTAAAGAATGCCAAAGGCTCTACATTATAGGTATGACCCCAGACAACATCCTTCTTCACAACAGCATAGACAAGATTACTACCCATCTCACCATTGTTATAGTAATAGTTGAAGGTAACCGGAACAGCATTTCTCTTGAAGTATACACGAAGTACTAAAGGCTCCGCTCCAAGATCGGTATCAGTTACAGTACCGGTCAATACGGTTCCCTTTCCTTCACTGTTATCAACAACTGCATAGGAACAGTACTTAAGATTCGTAATCTCGGAAGCGAAACGGTCCTGATAATATGCATTGTTATAGGTATTCTCGTCACTTAAATCAATTACAGAGCCTACCGGAGCAACATACTTCAGCGTCTCAACCTTTGTATACTGATCAAAGACATCCGTCTCGAGATAGAACTCAAGCAGATACTGACCGGTTGTGGTAGAAATCAACTGTCTTGTAACGGTAACATTACCTGCGGGCATCTCAGTTATACGCTCACCGGTACTCCAGTCAATCGTATCGGAAAGCATATAATCATCGGAAATATTCGCCCAGGTATCCTTCTCGTAATTCTCTACAAGCTCGGCATCTACCTTACCACCGAAGATAATATCCTTTGCATGCGTATAAACCTTATTAACACCAACAGAACCCTTCCATACATTCAAAGTAAGGGTGTAAACATTTCTCGTATAGTAAACATTAATATTCGCAGCCTTAGCAGGAATATCTACGGTAACCGTTTTCGTATCTGCTGCATCCGAAGGATATGCAGTACCGCCGGCTACACCCTTTGTCACAGAAATACCTGCGAAGGTGAATCCGTCAATTGCATCAAAATCTGCCGAAGAAACATTGAATGAATAACCGCAGAGACCGCCAAGAACTCTGCTTCTCTTTGCATCAAGCGCAAAAGTAGAAGCCGCAGTGTATCCGTCGTCGGAAATATTCTGCAGATATACATTAATATAGTACTTGGTATCGTTCGGCTCGAATTTACCGGTAACAACGATATCCTTATCGGGCATCTTAGAAGGTGCCGCGCTGTTATCGACATTCACCCAACCGATGAAGGAATATCCTTCCACCTCGGGCTTACCGCTAAGACCGAAGGCCTCAGCCATATCAGCGCCAAAATAGAACTCTCTACTATCATTGAATACCGTTCCGTCAGGCTCTGTATAGGTAAAGGTAACCGTACGAATATTTCTGTTATAGTAAATATTCAGTTCCTGATTCTGCTCGGAAATGGTAATGGAAACATTCTTGTCCGCATCAAGGCAACGGGTGAAACCATTAGATGCAAGTGCATACATTACATCATCGGTAGAAAGAACATCTCCATAGCTTGCACTGAAATTAATCGTCTTATAAAGCTCATAGGTTCTGTCTTCGCCAAGCTTATCTGTATCCTTCTGACGATAGTAATTCACCTTATAACGATACTGCTCTGCCGTCCAGCATGCAGTAAAGGTATCAGCCTTGGTAACCGGATATGTAGCCTGATCATCATAATAACCTGCCGAAGTCATCCAGTTCTTGAACGCATGACCTTCCAAAGTGTACTGCTTTTCAGGAATCGTAATCTCGGAACCCTTTACAGCAAGAATACTTGTCATAGAGCCTTCCGCAAGATCATCGCCCTTAGCAAAGTCAAGCTTCACAACAACGACACTCTTCTCAAAGGATGCAACATTATCGTTCTCATCCTTAACAAATACATAATATGTCCCGGCAGCATCTACCTTATGGGTAAACTCATTACCGGTAAATGCCTCGTCAAATACTATCCAGGAAGGATTCTCCGGAAGCTCCGGTGTGCTTCCGATATAGTAAGCGGTGATACCCTTTGTATCATGTGCATGAATGGAAAGATTTACAGACTGATACTGATCCTCCGTACAATTATTGCCTGCAAACTCTTCAATCCAGGGAGCTTCATCTCCTGCACTGAGAAGGATAACAGAATCCAAAGTGGAAGCAGAAAGTACCGGTTTAACGGTTGCTGTAGTTCCATTCTGGTCAGCATTAATCTTAACCTCGCTAAGATCAAAGCCGTTAGCGGTCCAAGGATCGGTGTTAAGGATATAACCGGTCTTTGTGGCACCGCATACCGATGCAGCTTCTCCATTCAACAAAATGGTCTGCTCCTTATCGTTAACAGAAGCGTTTTCAATTGTGTCGGTATTGTAAGAAACCTTAACAAGCGTGGTATACATTGAACCGATATAATCGGAAGGTTCACTCTCGGAATAGTTTCCTGCCTCGGAACCGGAAAGCGGTACAGAAGCAATCCGGAATACATAGCTATAGGTTTCACCATTTTCTGCCGCATCCGAAGCAAACTTACGAATCTCTTCCGCAAAATTGATGCTTGTACCGGTCTTCACCAAAACACTATCATTTCCATTAACCGGAATCAAGGTATAATCATTTCCGTCATAGGCATAGAGGGAAACGTTGTAAGCAACAGTAAGATCCTTTCTTGCAACCGCTACCCAGCTAACCGTACCGGGCTTAGTCGTATCCCACTTGGCCTCGGACGGAGCGGTAAGCTGACGGGGAACAACCTTGAGCGTACCTTCTTCCAGGATAAAATCATAGTTCTTTGCAAGGGTCGCAGAGTTCAGAATATATTCAATCTTATTATTCTTCGCAACATCATCAGGTGTTACCGAAGTAACCTCACCAACTACGGAAACAGACAGGAAGCCCTCACCGGTTCCCGGTGCAAAGCCGTCATGTCTCTCATCATCGGTTTCAATGGTATAACCTGCATTGGAATGCGGAAGACCGTCGAAATTAAAGGTCTCACTTTCAGAACTGATTACGATAGTTCTCTTTGTAATCTCAAATGCCGAAGGATTCGCCTTGGAATCTGATGCAAGATAATTCTCTGTTTCAGGAATATATGCATAAACCACATACTCTCCTGCATCTTTAGGAACATCGGTCGTATAATCCGCCGAACCCTTCAAAGCATAATAATAGGTAACATCGGAAGCAGTAATATCATTATTATATTGCTGCAAAACAGGTACGACCTTCGTTTCACCATACTTCCAACCGCTCATAACAACGGAAGGCGTAAAAGTAGCCTTTTCAATCACATACTGAACGGTATCTTCACCCTTATAGTTGCCCTTCAGAACAACTTTAACTGTATAGGTACCGGCATTGATGCAGGTATCATCGTTCTCTTCATTATAACATGTAACATCGTAAAATGCGGGATCAATCTCTACACCGCTTACGGTAACCGTAACACCGGGCTTCTTTACAGTGCCGTCGTATACGAAGCTATCCTGATCAAGTGTGACAGAAACGGTTCCGTCGATAGGCTTCACAGTAAGAGTACCATCTGCGGTATTAACTGTGTAATTGTTTGTAAGTGCATTAACAGTCAGTTCAACCGTGTAATCACCGGCAACGTTCTTATCAAAAGAAATCAGATTAGCGGAATCAAAGGAGACAACGTCGGAAAGCTTATCGCTACCAACAAGACTTCCCTCGGTAATAGTAAGCGGAAATGTTTCGGGAGCATCCTCTCCTACCAGAATGTCAGTTTCCGTAGAAACCGTAATCGAAACCGGAGTAAGCGAAACCGTTGCTTCTGCACTGCTTGTTTCAGAAACAACATTCTCATCTGCATCCAGAACAGAAATCTTAACAACATAAGCACCGGAATCATCCACATCCTTAATGGAATAGGAAGCACTGTCTGCATCGGCAATCAAAGTACCGTCCTTATACCAACTGAACTGAAGACTACCGGTAATCGCACTGTCATCATAAATTGCTGTAAGTGTATGGCTTGTACCGTCATAAGTGCCCGTATAACCGGAGAGAACTACGGTATTCAGCTCGTCTGCAATCCACTTTGCATGAACAATTACAGAATCTGCCTCATGCGTAAATGCATTCGCTGCATTCTCATAGGTAGAATCAAAATACCAGCCGTCGAAACGATAACCAAGTCTCTCGGTAGAAGGAAGCGTCGGATTCGTATCGCCGATATAATATACAGTCTTCGATGTAAAAGCATTATTCTCATAGTAGTCGTTCAACTGAATCTTGGTAACCCTTATCGGATTCTCGGAACGGGTAATATTTCCGTCCTTATCCATTGCATAGAAGTAAATTGCACCACAGTCGTTACCGCCTTCGATGCTCATAAGATCACAAGTGAAAGTCTTAGAACCACCCGCGGGATCGGTAACACCAATCCAAGCGCCGGATTCCTTTAAAAGACTCGTTTCCGTGGAAAATGCATATGCGGCAATTCCTTCTTCGGAATCGGAAGCTGTACCGGAAATCGTGGTCGCATCCACTCTTACCGGGTCGGAAACAACAGGCGCCTTATCATCCATTGCAGTCGCAACGATTGTTACAGAAATATTACCGCTGTAATCTGCAGGAATCGATACGGTAGTTTCGGGGCTTGTCGCATCCGCGAAGACAACACCCTCTCCGCTCCATGCGCCGAAGCGATAATCATCCTTCAGATTTGCTTTAATCGTATAGGTATGCTCCGTATCACCGGGGAGAATCAGGAAGGGATCCTCAGGGGAAACATTAAGAACACCTTTGCCGGCTTCAGCAGTGATTAATGCAACAGTAATCGAACCGCTCATTCCCGAGGTGGCGGAGTCAATATAATAATCTGCATATGCATCAGAAGCCTTTGCAGTTACTTTAAAGGTATATTTGCCGTTTTTATAGTTCGCATCTCCGGCAAATTTATTCGAAATATTGTTGTACTGGGTTGCACCGCTGATGGTTACATTCTCAACGAAGGTACCGTTCTTATAAACAGAAACAACATAGCCGCTTACCACATCGGAAGGAAATGTGAAGCCCTTGGATGTCTTTGTAACGGCATCCCAGCGGATAGAATTGTTCACCCATTTGTATCCGACAGGCGTAGAAAGAGTAGCCTTTTCTACAGTGAAAGAAAAGTTCTTGTCGGAATCAGTCTGGTAATCATCGTCACAAATCGCATCGTATGTGAGCAGATATTCACCGGGCTTGAGCATGCAAACAGCCTTCGAGTCTTCATCAACCTCGAAGGGTTCCCACGTCGGTTCATCGGAATCCAATTCATCCGTGTAATAAAAAGTAAGATCGTATCCGGTCAGATCCTTTCCGCTCAGCGAAAACGTGAGCTCCTCTCCGTACGCAACCTTCAGTTTGTTCGCATTTAATGCGCTTTCGCCGTTGATCTTAAGCAAAATCTCCGGTACATCCGCAGCAATTGCTTTGCGAACGTTGCTAGCAGGCACTAAGGTAAATACCATCAGCACCGCCACAAACATTGCAACGATCCTCTTCATTACTTTCTTTAGTTTCATGTTTCAGGCCTTCCTTTCGTCAACTTGCTTATATTATTATGGAAAGAAAAATATCTATTTAGGAGCAAATACGCGCAAAATCCCCCTACCCATGATACAAGTATTATATCCATTTCCCTCCTTTTTATCAATATAAAAATAAAAAATAATGCATTTGTTGTATAAAAAAGAAAAGAGACGAAATAAATTCGCCTCTTTTCGTGAAAAGCCGTCATATATGTCCAAATTATTCCACACATCCAATAATTTCATTGATGTCTTTGATGCTTTTCGCACGCATGAATTCTTCAATTCCGGCCGCAATCTCCTCTGTCACTTTAGGATTATGGAAGTTCGCGGTTCCGACACTGACAGCGGTTGCACCCGCCATCAGAAACTCAATTGCATCCTCCGCGGAAGCAATTCCGCCCATACCGATAATGGGAAGCTTCACACTTTTCGAAACCTGATAAACCATTCTTACGGCAACCGGTTTGATCGCCGGACCGGAAAGACCACCGGTCTTATTCGCAAGAGCAAATGTGCGACGGTTGATATCAATCTTCATACCCATAAGTGTATTGATCAAAGAGATACCGTCCGCACCACCGGCCTCTGCAGCCTTGGCGATTTCGGTAATATCGGTTACATTCGGACTGAGCTTCATAAAGATCGGTTTTTTGGTGAGCTTTTTGAGCTCTGAAGTGATGGATTCTACCATTTTAGAATCAGTACCAAACGTGATTCCGCCCGCTTTTACGTTCGGACAGGAAATGTTGATTTCAAGTAGATCTGCTACACTTGTAGAAAGTCTTTCTACAGCTTTCATATACTCTTCCGGCGTGTGTCCGCAGACATTTACGATAATTTTTGTATCATATTTCTGCAAAAAAGGAAGGTCTCTTTGCAAAAATACATCAAGCCCCGGATTCTGTAAGCCGATTGCATTCAGCATACCGCCGGTCGTTTCGGCGATTCTTGGCGTCGGATTGCCTTCCCAGGGTGTAACAGAAACACCCTTTGTCACAACACCGCCAAGCTTATTCAGATCCACAAAGCGGGAGAACTCCATACCGGATCCAAAGGTTCCGGAGGCAGTCAGCACAGGATTCTTTAATTCCACTCCGGCAAGATTAACTTTCGTATTCATAATATATTTACTCCATTCGATCAGTTGATGAAACGATTAAAACACATTCCCATTCGTACGAAAAGGAATCCTCTATCTGTTAAAATCCAGTTCTTTAGAATCAAAAACAGGACCCTCGGTACAGATTCTTTTGTTGTGAACATGGCTGTGCTCGTCAACCTCTTTCGTCTTCACGATGCAGCCAAGACAGGCACCGATTCCGCACGCCATTCTCTCCTCAAGAGAAATCAGAGCGCATCCTCCTTTTCCTTCGACATATGTAGAAAGTCCCTTAAGCATCGGCATCGGTCCGCAGGCACATACCAGCTTGTCAAAAGTGTTACATTCCTTCATTGCATCAACAACGGTTCCCTTCACACCAAGACTTCCGTCATCGGTTGCAATGATCACATCGGCGTATGCTTCGAACGCTTCCTTTAGGAAGGTTTTGCTGTCACGATATCCTAAAACAGCCGTTACCTTCATTCCGTTCTCACTACACTTTCGTGCAAGATACAACATCGGCGGAATACCGATTCCACCACCGACTACTGTAATCTGATCCCCTGCAAGCTCGGGATATCCGTTGCCGCACGGTCCAAGAAGCTTTATCTCCTCTCCGGAAGTCTTACCGGAAAGCTCCTTAGTTCCGAAGCCTGCAACACGAAATACCAGACGAAGATATCCGTTCATCGCCTCACAGATACTGATCGGTCTTGGCAAGAGATGCGCCCCGTCATCAGAATAAATACAAACAAACTGTCCGGGTTTTGCCGCATCCGCAATGCCCTGACACTTCACAAGCATATCGAAAATGCCTGTTCCGATTTCATTTACAGAAACAATTATGCCCTTGGTGTATTCCATAAAGAACTCCTTTAAGCGGTTTAAAATTTGTTATCAGTATATCCAAAATACACAAAAAATACAATGCTTAATCAAGTTTTTTTGAGTTGAATATAGTTTTATGGAATGTTAAAATATATATTGCGCGCGTATACGCGTTAATGGTATTTGGAGGAATATGATGGATCTGCTTCGTTTAGGAATCGATATTGGTTCGACAACCGTCAAGGTTGCCGTCATTGATACAGAAGGCAATATTCTTTTTTCAGATTATGAAAGGCATTTTGCCAATATTCAGTCTACACTTGCCTCGCTTTTAAAGAAGGCATCCGAGAAGCTCGGGGATGTAAAGGTTTCACCTGTTATGACAGGCTCGGGCGGTCTGACGATTGCCGGACACATGAATATTCCCTTTGTGCAGGAGGTCGTAGCAGTATCTACTGCACTTTCCTACTATTCTCCTAAAACAGACGTCGCAATCGAGCTCGGCGGTGAGGATGCGAAGATCATCTATTTCACCGGCGGCATTGAGCAGCGAATGAACGGTATCTGCGCAGGCGGTACCGGCTCCTTTATCGACCAGATGGCAAGTCTTTTAAAGACAGATGCCTCCGGTCTTAACGAGTATGCGAAGAATTATACGGAAATCTATCCGATTGCCGCACGTTGCGGTGTATTTGCAAAGTCAGATATCCAGCCCCTTATCAACGAGGGTGCAACGAAGCCCGATCTTGCTGCGTCCATCTTCCAGGCAGTAGTCAATCAGACAATCAGCGGTCTTGCCTGCGGTAAGCCGATTCGTGGTAATGTTGCCTTTCTCGGCGGTCCGCTGCACTTTCTTACAGAGCTTCGTGCCGCATTTGTTCGCACATTGAAGCTTACTCCCGAGCAGATTTACGCTCCCGACCACAGCCATCTTTTCGCTGCTGTCGGCTCCGCAATGAATTCGGAATCGAAAACGGTGCTTAGCCTTTCAGAGATGTATGAAAGCCTGAATAAAGGTATCGAAATGGCCTTTGAGGTCAACCGTATGGAGCCCTTGTTTGCAAGTGAGGACGAATACGAGCAGTTTAAGAATCGGCATTCCCTCCACAAAGTTGAGAAAGCTTCTTTGGCGGATTACGAGGGTGATTGCTTCTTAGGAATCGATGCCGGTTCTACAACAACGAAGCTTGCGCTCGTCGGTGAGGACGGACGACTCCTCTACTCCTTTTACAGTAACAACAACGGTTCCCTTTTAAAAACAACCATTAAAGCAATTAAGGAGATCTATTCTCTTCTTCCCGATTCCGCAAGAATCGTTCGCTCCTGCTCCACCGGTTATGGCGAAGCGCTTGTTAAGGCTGCCCTCATGCTTGATGAAGGGGAAGTCGAGACCGTTGCGCATTATTATGCGGCTGCATTTTTCAATCCGAAGGTTGACTGCATCCTCGACATCGGCGGTCAGGATATGAAATGCATTAAAATCAAGAATCATACCGTTGATAAGGTCCAGCTGAATGAGGCCTGCTCCTCGGGCTGCGGTTCCTTCATTGAAACTTTTGCAAAAAGCCTCGATTATGCGGTTGCGGACTTCGCACAGATTGCTCTTTTTGCAAAGAATCCGATTGACCTTGGCTCAAGATGTACCGTATTCATGAATTCCAAGGTTAAGCAGGCTCAGAAGGAAGGCGCCACTGTCGCCGATATCTCTGCAGGTCTTGCTTATTCCGTTATCAAGAATGCCCTTTATAAGGTTATTAAAGTTACTGACGCATCCGATCTTGGCAACAATATCGTTGTACAGGGCGGTACCTTCTATAACGATGCTGTACTTCGTAGCCTTGAGCGTATTGCAGGGGTTGATGTCATTCGTCCCGATATCGCAGGTATCATGGGCGCATTTGGTGCTGCACTGATTGCAAGAGAACATTATGAGGGTACAGAGGGTACGCTTCTTTCTTCGGATAAGGTAGGCGAGCTTCGTTTTGAGACCTCTATGGCGCGCTGTAAGGGCTGTACCAATGCCTGTCTTCTTACAATCAACCGTTTCTCCGGCGGACGCCAGTTCGTATCCGGCAACCGTTGCGAAAGAGGTCTTGGTAAGGAGAAGAACAGGGACGGAATTCCGAACCTTTTTGATTACAAGCTGAAGCGTACATTTGCCTATACGCCACTTACCGAAGTGGAAGCAACACGAGGTACCGTTGGTATTCCGCGTGTCCTTAATATGTATGAAAACTATCCGTTCTGGTTTACCTTCTTTACAAAGCTTGGCTACCGCGTTGTCCTTTCGCCGGCATCCAACCGTAAGATTTACGAGCTCGGCATCGAATCGATTCCGAGTGAATCCGAATGCTATCCGGCAAAGCTTGCACATGGTCATGTCACCTGGCTTATAAAGCAGGGCGTCAATTATATCTTCTACCCCTGCATTCCCTACGAGCGTAAGGAGGATGCCGGCGCAGGCAATCATTATAACTGCCCGATTGTAACTTCCTACGGAGAAAATATCCGTAATAACGTCGACGAGCTTGCAGATTCTTCGATCGTTTACGAGGACCCGTTCTTCTCTTTCGAAACCGAGACGATTATCGCAGACGGACTTGTTCGGCATTTTACCGGAAAAGGAATCAGCGAAGCAGAGATTCGTGAGGCGGCACACCTTGCCTACGAGGAGCTTCTTTCTGTTCGAAAGGAAGTTTCTATGAAGGGAGAAGAAACGCTTCGCTACCTTGAAGAGCACAAGCTGAACGGCATCGTTCTTGCCGGAAGACCTTATCACATTGATCCGGAGATCAATCATGGTATTGCCGATATGATCTGCTCCTACGGTGTAGCGGTTCTTACTGAGGATAGTGTGAGTCATCTCGGTAAGGTAGAGCGTCCGATGATTGTAGTCGACCAGTGGATGTATCATACCCGTCTTTATAACGCGGCGCAGTTCGTTTCTACGAAGAAGAATCTTGAGCTTATCCAGCTCAATTCCTTCGGATGCGGTCTTGATGCCGTAACAACCGACGGGGTAAGTGATATTCTGACTGCTGCAGGCAAGATCTATACAGTCCTTAAGATTGATGAGGTCAACAACCTCGGTGCTGCAAGAATCCGAGTTCGTTCCCTCCTTTCTGCGATCAAGGACCGCGCAAGAAAGTCCTATCAGACCGAGACCCGCAGTGCTCGTTATGAACGCGTCATCTTCACCAAAGAGATGAAGAAGGGCTATACGATACTCGCACCGAATATGTCGCCGATTCATTTTCGTCTCTTAGAGAATGCGTTCCGTTATTCCGGTTACCAGCTTGATATTCTTGATAACGATAACCGTGAATCAATCGATGTCGGCCTCAAATACGTAAATAACGACGCCTGCTACCCTTCCCTCATCGTCGTAGGACAGATTATGTCTGCACTTCTTTCCGGCAAATACGATCTAAGTAAGGTTGCGGTCATGATCACCCAGACCGGTGGCGGCTGCCGTGCGACCAACTATATCGGTTTCATCAGAAGAGCCTTGAAGAAGGCCGGTATGGAGCAGATTCCTGTCATCTCCCTTAGTGCAAGCGGCCTTGAGAAGAACCCCGGTCTTCAATACACCCCGAAGGTTCTGCTTCGTGCACTTGAGTCGCTCGTTTACGGTGATATTCTGATGCGTGTCCTCTATCGTATGCGTCCGTATGAGCTCACCCCCGGAAGCGCTAATGCTCTTTATGAAAAATGGAACGCAAAGCTTAAGGAAGACCTTCGTAAGCCCTCTATCCGTCGTTTCAAGGAGAATTGCAGACAGCTTGTGAAGGAGTTCGACGCACTTCCGATTGATGAAAGCTCAAAAAAGCCGCGTGTCGGTATCGTCGGTGAGATTCTGGTTAAATTCCTGCCTACCGCGAACAATCATCTGGTCGACCTGCTCGAAGCAGAAGGTGCTGAGGCTGTATGCCCTGACCTGATTGATTTCTTCTTATACACCTGCTATGACAGCGAATATAAATACCGTGAGCTTGGTAAGAGTAAGAAGGAAGCTCGCTACAACAACTGGGCCATTGCTTTGATCGAGCGTTTCCGTAAGCCTGCAATGGATGCTCTTAAGGAAAGTAAGCACTTTGAGCCTACCGGCGAGATTCATGCGATGCAGAAGGCAGCAGAACCGATTGTATCTTGCGGTAATATGACCGGCGAGGGCTGGTTCCTTACGGCCGAGATGATCGAGCTGATCGAGACCGGTACGCCCAATATCGTATGCGCACAGCCATTTGCCTGCCTGCCGAACCATATTGTCGGAAAAGGTGTAATCAAGTCGCTTCGCTCTCACTATCCGAATTCCAATATTGTCGCAGTAGACTATGATCCGGGTGCCAGTGAGGTGAATCAGCTGAATCGTATCAAGCTGATGCTTTCCGTAGCACAGAAGAATGCAAAGGAAGGAATCGGCGTTCGATAAGCTCTTTCAAAATCATTATAGCGATAAACATGAAAGGCGCTGCCATACGGCAACGCCTTTTTAATCGCTTCCAAGCGGCTCCAAAAGTCCGTAGTACCATCCGGTAACACCGTCCTTTTTGATCAGAAAACCGCGTGTGGTTTCTTCTATAATCGAAACCTTGTCATCATAATTCACACGAATCTGATAGTCCGTAATATCGTCCGAATAATACTGCCCATCCTTCATCGTTATATATTTTGCGGGAATCCAGAAATTAATATCGGTCTTGTCCTGCTTACAATACGCAAAATCAGCCGTTCTTCGAAGTAACCGCACCTGGTTATCGGGAGCACACAGATTGTTACAGAACTCTCCTGCCGGCTGGCTGTTAAGAATTCTTCCCTTCGGAAGATTGTCTTCATAATAGATCTTAAAATCGACTGAGGAAGCATTCGGAATCACAAGGGCATTCAGCTGCCCATCCCGATGCTCGGAGATACCGCCGTTCATGCTGATGATCTTTCTCGTGCGATTGATCACAGGATTCTGGTCACGCTTACCGGTATTATAAAGGCATACCGGCCAATGACCGACCACAACATAACGCTCAAAGGAAAAGCCTTTATTCAGAAAGGCATCCGCTCTGATGGCTTCTGAGGGCTTCATATTCTCGAGCTCCCCGGGAAGTACCTGTGCATGCGCAAAAACGAAATTCTTAAGCTCCACCACATGCGGGAGCGCACAGATAAATGCAATCTCACGCTCATATAATACCCGAAGCGACTGTTTCACCAAAAACATATTGGTATTTGGCTTAAGCGGTATGTTGCTTGTCTGACACATATCCCAGATCAGACCACTCTTCTTTGATAGAACGTAGCTTAGAAGCTGCTCGTTTCGGTCATTTCTTAGAAGCTCCTTGCAGATCGTATCCCGATCACCAAGCACGGTATATACCGGATTAACCGTTGAAAGCTCCATAATATGCCGAAGAGTACGAAGGCTGTCGGGACCTTTTTCGATCATATTTCCAAGAATAATCAGAATATCGTTTCTGGTATAACGAAGCTTCGCAAGAAGTCTTGTAAAGGCTTCATCATTACCGTTGATATCGCCGATTACGATGATTCGTCGGAACTCATCAATTGTAGGTCGAAGAACCGTTATTGCCATACATACCTCATTTAATTCGTTTACATACTACAATCAGTCTGCCATCTTCCGTATAATGGTCACACGTAGAAAGCGAAAGAAGCTCGTCACCCCACGTCGCAGTCACACCGGTTTCATAAATCGCAAGCCTATGCATCTCACGAACATAGGTGTTGAACTCATTCTCGGAAAGAACGCCGCCGTAGCGGTAATATTTGAAGCAGTCCTCGTCGACACGATAAATCTTCGAGCGACACACATACATAATCTGATACACACCTTCACTGTAGGCCGTATTAAAATAGCAATACTGATACTGTTCCCAGAACGCTTTATCAAGATAACGGGACAAGGTGCCGAAGTTATGTCCGTCCATCATCGCATGCCCGTACAAAAGATAGTTCTGGCTCTTGCCAATCTTCGTCTCGGAATCCATAAAGGGAAGTCCACGCTGCTCATACTGACCGCTGAAATTCTTCCAAAGGTAATAATCATAGCGTTCCGGCGTAAACATAACCGGATAGGAAACCATCGTTCCGGGAATCTCTAAATAGCCGATGCAATCGGGGTTAAACTCCGAAAGGTAACGGTATTTTTCCTTCCAGGTATCACTGAGTGCATCTTCAAAGCGTGACACATAACCGACAAGCGTATGCGGCTCCTCATCCGGGAAAACCATCATATCACCGTTCGCTCTTGAGGCTTCAAAGTCTCCTGCAATTCCGCCGCCGATTGCCTCGGAAATACCGCTCATGCTTCTTTTATATAAGTATCCGGAGCCGTAATAAAACAAAATCTCAAAAAGGCAAACCACGAAAATCGACGCAAAGATAAGCGTCAGCGCATCGAACATAAGATTCCTGCGCCTTCTTGCAACTTGGAAAGTAACGGTTTCCTGAATCGAGCGCTCAGAAGGCTTCTTCTCGAACGTCTCTTTTGCCTCATCCTTTCCTTCGATTGTGCTTTTCGTATCCTTGTTCATTGCATCCTCAATCAAATATCACAACATCTATCCTGAAAACTGTCCATATCTTACCACATCTATACCGAAATATCTACTTTCAAATCAAAAAATCGAAGAAAAATCATATTTTTTGTATAGTATTTTTCTAACAGATATGGTAAAATATGAGACGATGAATTTTTCCAGACGAAAGGAGTTTTACTCGTATGATTTATACTCATGAAGTAGAAAACATGTGTACGGTAGCACAGGGTGTTCATCACGGTTGTGCTCCCATCCCTGAAGAAGCAAAGTGGATTCAGGCTAAGGAAGTAAAAGACATCTCCGGTTTCACCCACGGTATCGGTTGGTGTGCTCCTCAGCAGGGTGCTTGTAAGCTTTCCCTTAACATTAAGGAAGGTATCATTCAAGAGGCTCTCGTTGAGACAATCGGTTGCTCCGGTATGACTCATTCCGCAGCTATGGCTTCCGAGATTCTTCCGGGTCTTACCGTTCTTGAAGCTCTGAACACCGACCTTGTATGCGATGCTATCAACACTGCTATGAGAGAGCTGTTCCTTCAGATCGTTTACGGTCGTTCCCAGAGTGCTTTCTCTGAGGATGGTCTTCCGGTTGGTGCTGGTCTTGAGGATCTTGGTAAGGGTCTTCGCAGCCAGGTTGGTACCATGTACGGAACCTTGAAGAAGGGTCCTCGTTACCTTGAGATGGCTGAGGGTTATGTTACCGGTATCGCTCTTGATGCTAACAACGAGATCATCGGTTACAAGTTTGTATCTCTTGGCAAGATGACCGACTTCATCAAGAAGGGTGACGATCCGAACACCGCTTACGCTAAGGCTTGCGGCCAGTATGGTCGTGTTGCTGATGCTGTTAAGATCATCGACCCCAGAACTGACAAAGAGTTAGAGTTGAACTAGGAGGATATGACAATGGCATTATTTGAATCTTATGAGAGAAGAATTGACACCATCAATTCCGTATTGAACAGCTATGGTATCTCCTCCATCGAAGAGGCAGAAAAGATTACTAAGGACGCAGGTCTTAATGTTTACGAGCAGGTTAAGAAGATTCAGCCTATCTGCTTCGAGAACGCTTGCTGGGCTTACACCGTTGGTGCTGCTATCGCAATCAAGAAGGGCTGCCGTAAGGCTTCCGATGCTGCTGCAGCTATCGGTGAGGGTCTTCAGGCTTTCTGTATTCCGGGTTCCGTTGCTGATACCCGTAAGGTAGGTCTTGGACATGGTAACCTTGGCAAGATGCTCCTCGAAGAGGACACCGATTGCTTCGCTTTCCTTGCTGGTCACGAGTCCTTCGCAGCTGCTGAGGGTGCTATCGGTATCGCAGAGAAGGCTAACAAGGTACGTAAGAAGCCCCTTCGTGTTATTCTTAACGGTCTTGGTAAGGACGCTGCTAAGATCATCTCCCGTATCAACGGCTTCACCTTCGTTGAGACCGAGTATGATCCTTACACCAACACTGTAAAGGAAATCGAGAGAACCGCTTACTCTGAGGGTCTTCGTGCAAAGGTTAACTGCTACGGCGCTAACTCCGTTCCGGAAGGCGTTGCTATCATGTGGAAGGAGAACGTAGACGTTTCCATTACCGGTAACTCCACCAATCCTACCCGGTTCCAGCATCCGGTTGCAGGTACCTACAAGAAGGAAAGAACCGAAGCAGGCAAGAAGTACTTCTCCGTTGCTTCCGGTGGTGGTACCGGCCGTACCCTTCATCCCGATAACATGGCAGCAGGTCCTGCTTCTTATGGTTTCACCGATACGCTTGGTCGTATGCACAGTGATGCTCAGTTCGCAGGTTCCTCTTCCGTTCCGGCTCACGTAGAAATGATGGGTCTCATCGGTATGGGTAACAACCCGATGGTTGGTGCTACCGTTGCAGTTGCAGTTTCCGTTGAGGAAGCAGCTACCGCTGGTAAGTTCTAATCTTACGAATTATTCGAATATGAAAGAAGGTCACTATAAAGTGGCCTTCTTTTTTTGCAAAAAACAAAAAAATAAGGGTGCTACTTGCACCCTTATTCAATCTCAATCCATTAGCGAATCTCGGACTTGCCGCCCATGTAAGGACGAAGCACCTCAGGAATACGGATGGAACCGTCAGCCTGCAGGTTGTTCTCCAAAAATGCAATCAGCATACGAGGCGGAGCAACTACCGTGTTATTCAAAGTATGAGCAAAATACTTATTGCCGTCAGCACCCTGAACACGAATCTGCAATCTTCTTGCCTGTGCGTCACCAAGATTAGAGCAGGAACCAACCTCAAAATACTTCTTCTGACGAGGAGACCAAGCCTCAACGTCACAGCTCTTTACCTTCAGATCGGCAAGGTCACCGGAGCAGCACTCAAGCGTACGAACCGGAATATCCATGGAGCGGAACAGATCAACAGTATTCTGCCAAAGCTTATCGTACCAGGTCATGCTGTCCTCAGGCTTACAGATAACAATCATCTCCTGCTTTTCGAACTGATGAATACGATATACGCCTCTCTCCTCAATACCGTGTGCACCCTTCTCCTTACGGAAGCAAGGGGAATAGCTGGTTAAGGAGTAAGGAAGCTTCTCCTCAGGATTAATGGTATCGATGAACTTACCGATCATGGAGTGCTCACTGGTACCAATCAGGTAGAGATCCTCACCCTCGATCTTGTACATCATATTCTCCATCTCCGCGAAGCTCATAACACCGTTTACAACCTCGCTGTGAATCATAAAGGGCGGAATCACATAGGTAAATCCACGGTCAATCATAAAGTCACGCGCATAGTTCAAAACTGCGGAATGCAATCTTGCGATATCTCCCATTAGGTAATAGAAACCGTTACCTGCAACTCTTCTTGCAGCATCCAGATCGATACCGTTCAATCTCTCCATAATATCGGTATGATAAGGAATCTCAAAATCCGGAACTACAGGCTCGCCGTACTTCTGAATCTCAACATTCTCGGAGTCATCCTTACCGATCGGAACGCTCGAATCGATAATATTCGGAATGATCATCATAATCTTCTTAACCTGAGCGGAGTACTCCTCCTCCTGCTTCTCAAGCTCAGAAAGACGCTCCGAAAACTCGCCGACCTTCTTCTTCATCTGCTCGGCTTCTTCCTTCTTACCCTGCCCCATCAAAGCACCGATGGACTTACTGATTTTATTTCTCTCGGAACGAAGATTGTCGGCCTCCTGCTTAGCGGCACGATTCTTCTTATCGAGTTCGATTACCTCATCAACAAGCGGAAGCTTATGATCCTGAAACTTCTTTTTGATGTTCTCCTTCACAACTTCCGGATTCTCACGGACAAATTTAAGATCCAACATATCAAATTCACCTCATCATCACCTAAACTCAGGTATATTACAAGTTTTGCCGACAGCGCTCTTTCATAAAAAATGCCTGTATCGCAAACTTTTCACTTCATCATTCTACCACCAAGCCAGAAAATATACAATACTATGAAAAGATTTTACGGAAACATTTGAAATATTTTGAAGAATAAGCTATAATAAATTCTGTATATAAACTATTTTCGCGGTTTTTGAATGACAAATACCCGAAAAGCATCATTTAGGGGAGTTACGACAGTTTATATGTTTATTTTTATTCTTATCCTGATCATTATTATTTATAATTCACAGAACTCTACGAATTCGCAGAATCATAGACCGACTCGTAATGCAAGCTATCAGCAACAGATGCGCAACCGTGCGATGCAGCAGCAGATGCGACAAAACATGAATAACCTGATGAATTCCGCAATGCAGCAGCAGATGCAGCGAAACCTCGAGCAGGCAATGAAGAATAACCCTTATATGAGAAACAACTTCTCTTCCACCGGTTATTCGAATGCACAGAATCCTTATAATGCCAACATGACTAACTACGGTCGCAATACGAATCCGAATACGCCTTATACAACGCCCGGTACCGCAGTGAACAGCTACGGACTTCCGACCGCACCGAAGAAGCGTACCAAGATTGTAAGAAAGTTCAGCGAGCAGTATGGATTAAACCTTTCCGACCGCGATATTAAGAATATTGTAGATGCCTCGTATATGAGCTCTGCCTGGAGCCGCGAGATCTGCTATATGAATCAGAAGTATGAAACCATCTTCTCCTGGTTCGGTACAAGCAATTCCTGGCTGAAGGCTTATATGTTTGCCTTCCCGATGCAGCAGATTTCTACCGACTTTGCGATGCAGGAGCAGATCGTTTATAACGCATTTGACCAGATCTTCTCCGCGGTACTGACCAAACCGAACATCACGGTTCCTGAGGCAATCTGGGAGATCAACAGTAAGTTCTATACGCAATTTGATGAATCCACCTTTATGATTGCTTACCGCTTCATGGAACAGAAAGGTAAGAAATACCCGTTGAACCTCGGAGAGGTTGTACAGGGCTACAGCGATATCGACGATCTTCTTTCAAAATACGAAAAGACCGGTACACCGATGCATTAATCAAAACCAAAAGCTCCCCAAACGGGGAGCTTTTTCATACTCTTTTAAACTATTTTTACAGAAGCTTTTCGTAAGGGATGTCACCGCCGAACAGAGAAAGCGCACTGCCGATTGTATAATGTAATCTATCCTTAGAAAGGTTACGAATCATCTCCACATCGGAAAGCGCGTGGATGCCGCCCGCATAGGTGATGGCATTCTTCCCTTTATACCGCGCAAGAAGCTTTATAAGCCCCGTATCCGGGCCTTTTCGCATTCCCTCGACATCTACCCCATGAATCAGAAACTCGTCGCAATAATCCGTCAGATGATTCAAAAGGCTAAGGTTCAGCCTCGTCTTAGTAATATGCTGCCAGCGATTGGTTACAATATAATAATCTCTGCCAACCTTTTTGCAGCTGAGATCGATTACAAGCCTTTCGGGACCCGTAACTTCACTGATTCTTTTCACTCTTTCCATGGAAAGCTCTCCATCCGGAAAGATATATGAAGTCACAATTACATGCCCTGCACCTGCTTTCAGGTAATCAGGCGCATTGTCCTCATTCACTCCTCCGCCAACCTGAAGCCCCCCGGGATAGACACGAAGTGCAGCAAATGCCTGCTCTCGCGTCGCTTCATAAAAAGGACTGTCCTTTCCGTTCAGAAGGATAATATGGCCGCCGGTAAGTCCGTCACGCGCATACATTTTCGCAAAGTCAGCCGCCGAAAGCTCGGAAATGAAATTCTCCTCAGCTGAATCACCTGCATCACGAAGGGAACCACCGACAATCTGCTTTACTTTTCCGTTATGGATATCAATACAGGGACGAAACATTTCAGTACTCCTTATTTATGGTATGGTTCGCCGTAACGATTCAAAGTAACTGTGAAAACTCTGTATACAAAAATCATTCTTGTCTACAGAGTTTATTTTACCCTATCATATGCTTTAAGTCCACCTATTTTTTTATAGCTACAGGTCCACATCAAAAACGAATTCCTTGTATTTTACAATAGAAAAAGAGGAAGCTTTTGGGGATTCCTCTTCATTGTTTATACAAAGGTAATCAGTAAGAACCTTATTAAATTTTATGGTCATGCTATCTGGTGTTCTCGTGTCTGGATCGATTCTCTTAATCTTACGAGCAAACATATTCTTTATCAGTCTGTGTTGGAGGAATTATTTCAAATCCATCTATATCCGTAGCTTATGTGGCAACGTAGGTTTTTACTCCTTATTTTTTTATTCAATAATCTGACACTCGGAGCCACTCATCTCACGCAGGTTCTTTTCCTGTTCGATGTCGGGAATGACACCAATGCTGAGAATGCCTGTGATATTTGTGGTGCAATATTCCACTACAACTTTACCGTCAACATATTCTACCGATACATATTCAAAGCCAAATCTGTCCAGCATATCTTTCCATTCCTGAACCTGTGCATCGGCATTCGCCTCATCAACCACTTCGACACGCTTAAAATAGTCCGCAAGAACCATGTCGCCCTTTTTGTTGTAAATCGTTTCCTCATAGATTGTTGATTTGTCTGTTTCCTTATTGGAACGAAGATATACCGTATTCGCATTCTCCTTGAGGGAAACAAACTCCGGATGAATCTTATCAATATGCTGATTCAGGTCATTGTCGCCGACTTCATTCTGCGATTCTTCTTCCTTTGTCTCGGTTTTCGGTTCTGTTTCGTCATTGTCGCCGACTTCATTCTGCGATTTTTCTACCTTTGTCCGGGTTTTCGATTCTGTTTCGCCTTTCTCACCGCAGGCGCAAAGAGCAACTACCATCATAAGTGACATCACAAGCAATACTAATTTTTTCATTACGCATATACCCCTTTCCGAATATTTCTTTTTTAAATATTAGTTATTGAAAATGTATTTGTCAAGCCTTTTAAAATCGGGGGTAACATCCTTTTTGACATAATGTACCATCTAACCAAAAAATTAGTTTTGAAAAACCACTTTATATCAGTATCAAAGATGTTCAAAAAGATTATTTACCAATGTTATCGTTAAAGAGAATTAGAAAGCTTGTCACCTTTCATGTGCATACACTCAGAATTGGCAACAAAATCCTTGTAGATAGAGAACAGTTAGTGCGACTTCTGCTTGATGAAGATAGAGAATTTCTCAAGTTAATCAGCAATAATTTACGTAGTATACAGAAGATTAACTTTGTAGAAAAAGGCGTATCATATTCTGTAGATTTTCTAACCAATATCGTTGCTATACTCACTACCTATGCTTCAATGATTTTTCTACCTTTAAGTCACATAGCCAGTATATACTGGCTATGTCAGCACCAAACATAAAAAGGATGACAAAACTGCCATCCTTTCCTTGTTTTTCAATATGTTGGATTTTTGAAATCCATTATTTATGATACGGTTCATTGGACGCAATCCTCGCAGCACGATAGACCTGCTCCAAAAGGATGACACGCATCAGCTGATGCGGAAATGTCATATCCGAAAAGCTAAGCTTAAAATCAGCCTTTGAAACAACCGCAGGCGAAAGCCCAAGCGAGCCGCCGATAATAAACTGAATATGGCTGTAGCCGCCAAGCTTAATGCTTTCGATTTTCTCGGAAAATGCGACAGAATCAAGCTTCTTTCCATCAATACAAAGCGCAATCTTAAAGGCTTCATCGGAAAGCACCTTAAGAATCCGCTCCCCCTCGGTGTCAATGACCTTTCGTTCCTCGGAGGCGGAAGCGCCGTAGATTGTCTTCTCGTCAGTAAGCTCCACAATTTCCATCGTCGCATAGCGTGACAATCGTTTCCTGTACTCGGCAATCGCATCCCGATAAAATGCTTCCTTAATCTTGCCGACACAGATCACAGAAATCCTCATCAGTTCATTCAGTCCGCCTTCGGGGACTTACTCTCCTTTCTGAGAGGCGTAATCTTCACCTGGTTGACCATTTTATGCTTACACGAAAGAATATCGAACACGAAGCCGCCATACGGAATGACAGCCTTTTCGTTGTCTGCGGGAATATGATCAAGAAGCGATGTAAGAAGGCCGTTAAGCGTCTCGAAATTATTCGAATCATTCTCCGCAATCTCTAAAGACGGAATCCTTTCCTTTAGCTCCTCTAACGGCATGCTGCCCTTTACAAACAAAGCATCGCCCTTCTTCTTAGCTTTGACCTCTTCCTTGTCATATTCGTCCTGAATATCGCCGACGATTTCCTCTAAGATATCCTCCATACATACGATACCGGACGTCTGTCCGTATTCGTCGATTACAACTGCCATATGAATCTTCTTACGCTGCATCTGATCAAACAAAACATCAAGCGGCAACGTCTCCGGAACACAGAACGGTGCTCTGGCAATCTCGGAAAGCGGCATATTCTGGTCGCCTTCCACGTATGCAAGCATGACATCCTTCAGGTATAAGATGCCGATGATGTTATCGTTCGTCGTATCAAACAGAGGGTAACGCGTATAATTACGATGTAACATATGATGTAACGCCTTCTCCATCGTCGTATCCTTAGAAATCGCATCCATACGGCTTCTGTGCGTCATAATATCGCGTGCCTGCGTATCGGAAAACTCCATAATATGCGAGATCATCTCGACCTCGCCCTCCTCAAGCGCCCCCTGATTTTTATAATCATTTACGATTGAAAGAATCTCTTCGTCCGTATTCTCCTCGTTCTTACTGCGATTCAGCTTCGAACGAAGTCTTGCAAGCAAACCGTTTCCGTTCTTCTCTTCCATTACTGCTCCTGTTCCTTTAAAACATATCCGATTGCATTCGCGATATCGCCTGCCATCGTTCCGTGGCTTCCAAGCGTTTCTCTGCAATAATCGCCTGCAAGTCCGTGTACATATACCGCTGCACTTGCAGCCTGTGCCATGCCCCATTCTCCTGCGGCAAATGCCCCGCAGATTCCTGCAAGCACATCACCGCTTCCCGCGGTTCCCATCGCATCATTTCCACTCTGATTCAGATAATATCCGCGCTCACTGACAACAATCGAGCAGCAATCCTTCCAGATCCAGATGAAGGAGCAATACTGACGAATCAGCTTCGTAAAGCGAAGCGGGTCCTCCTTCAGTTCCGAAACCGTAACATTCAAAAGCCTGCTCATCTCACCGGGATGCGGCGTAATAATCGTCGACTCCGGAAGCCAGTCATTCAAAAGAGCAAGTCTTCTTGCCGTATCCTGACTCATTCTATCGAGTCGCTTGGCAAGAATATTGAGTGCATCGGCATCTAGAATCAGTCTGCTACCGTACTGAATCGCAAGGTCCACAAGTCTCTCTGCTTCGCTGTCCGTTCCGATTCCGGGACCGATAACAATCACCTGATCAAAACCATAGAACGGATCCGGAGCATCCATGAGCTCTTCTCTTGTAACCCCGATTGCCTCAGGGCAATATCCATGAAGTGTTTGTAACGCCTTCTCTGTACTGATTACACGTACAAGTCCCGCACCACTTCGATACATTGCCTTAGCGCAAAGTGACGCAGCACCGGGCATCGAATCACAGCCTGCAATCAAAGAAATCTTTCCGAAGCTTCCCTTGTTCCCATCCGGTTCTCTTCTTGGAATCTCGCAATCCGCTAAGGAATCAAAGGTAACATATTCGGGGATATCGTCATTCTCCGGTAAGCCGATTGCAACAATTTTAAGCTTTCCGGTATATTTCTTACCGGGATATAGTAAAAGTCCCGTCTTCGGATAGGAAAATGTAACCGTGACATCCGCACGAAGCGCTCCCTCCATAATCTGACCGGTCGTTGCATTCACACCGGAGGGAACATCTACCGCAATGACACGCGGACGATTGGCCATTCGATTTATGCGGTCAAAAAGCTTACACACATCTGCATTCACTGCGCGATTCAATCCGATACCAAAGATACCGTCAATCAAAACATCATAATTGATAAAATCCGGGCATTTGCCGAAGATATCATATACCTCGTAGGGATAGCCGTACGAACGAAGGAGCTCCCACTGCGCCACAAGTTCCTCACAGCCGTCGCCGGAGTAAAAGGTCATAAAATCGCAGGCGATTCCTCTTCCAAGAAGGAGCCTTCCGACAGCAACCGCATCACCGCCGTTCTTACCGGAGCCGACTAAAAGGAGCACACGCTGCCCTTCTTCTACCATGGCGAAAACGGAAAGTGCAGCATGCTCCATCAATAGAATTGAAGGAATGCCATGATTCTCAATAAAATCAGCCTCAAGATTCTTCATCTGAAGGGCTGTTACCACACGGTCGCCAAATCGCTCGTTCATAAAGAATACTCCTTCCGTTTCATAAGATTCGATAGTATTATAACGCATCCCCGCTATGTTACGCAATAGATTCCTTTAAGGTTGCATTTTTTGCATATTTCCGTTAAAATGAATAAGGATTTTTATGTAAAGACAGGATATCACTATGATTTTAGCAGTTAACAATATATGTAAAGCCTTTGGCGAAGAGGTTGTATTAAGTAATGTATCGTTTCAGATGAATGAGCATGACAAGGTTGCTCTGATCGGACGAAACGGTGCCGGCAAGACGACGCTTCTTCGTATCATCTTAGGAGAACTGTCCGCCGATTCCGGTGAGGTAACGATTGCCAAGTCCACAACGGTTGGCTATCTTTCGCAGCACCAGGAGCTTTCGTGCGAACGAACCATTTACGATGAGGTACTTTCCGCGAAGGCGCATCTTGTAGAGATTGAAACCAAGCTTCGGGAAACCGAAGAAGCTATGAAGCATATGGACGGTGAGGCGCTCGAAGCCGCGTATAAGGAGTATGAACGGTTGAATCATACCTTTGAACAGGAGAACGGTTATGCGCTTCGCTCTGAGGTTACCGGCATCATCAAGGGTCTCGGCTTTACCGAGGAAGAATTTACGAAGAATGTCGCTCACCTTTCCGGTGGTCAGAAGACGCGTGTCGCTCTCGGTAAGCTGTTACTATCCTCCCCGGACCTCATCATCCTCGACGAGCCTACGAACCATCTCGATATGCAAAGCATCGCATGGCTTGAGGGGTATCTTTCGCAGTATAAGGGCTCTGTTCTGATTGTCTCCCACGACCGGTATTTTCTGAACCGCATCGTCGGACGTGTCGTGGAGCTTGAGCACAACCGCTCGATGACCTATATCGGAAACTATGATGAGTTTTACGAGAAGAAGGCAATGATTCGCGAGGCCGAACGACGACAGTATCTCAATCAGCAGCGCGAAATCAAGCACCAGGAGGAGGTTATCGAAAAGCTACGCTCCTTCAACCGTGAGAAATCCATCAAGCGTGCCGAAAGCCGCGAGAAGATGCTTGCGAAGATTGACCGTGTCGAGCAGCCCCTTAGTGAGGAACAGGGCATGCGAATTCGCCTTGTGCCCTGCATCGAAAGCGGAAAGGATGTCCTTACGGTAATCGGACTTGCGAAGGCATTTCCCGGTAATCCGCTTTTTAAAGATATCAGTTTTCTGATTCGTAAAGGAGAACGCGTTGCCCTTCTTGGCGAGAACGGAACCGGTAAGACGACCATGCTAAAGATTATTCGCGGCCTTCTTCCGATGGACGCAGGTACCGTAAAGGAAGGTGCCAAGGTATATATCGGTTACTATGACCAGGAGCAGCAGAACTTCGACGAATCAAATACTGTTTTTGAAGAGATCAGCGATGCACATCCGAATATGTCAAACACAGAGATTCGTAATACGCTCGCTTCCTTTCTCTTCACAGGCGATGATGTATTTAAACCGATTCCTTCCTTAAGCGGCGGTGAACGCGGACGACTTTCTCTTGCAAAGCTGATGCTTTCCGATGCGAACTTTCTCCTTCTCGATGAGCCGACGAACCATCTCGATATCACCAGTAAGGAGATCTTAGAGGAAGCCTTGAACGGCTATGAAGGAACGGTTCTCTATGTATCCCATGACCGTTATTTCGTCAATAAAACAGCAACAAGAATCCTTGATCTGACGCACGAAACAATCGTCAGCTACGACGGAAACTATAACGATTATCTTGAACAGAAGGATCGTAAGGAGGCTGTACTCGGCTTTCAAAAGGCGGAGGTCGTACCTACCACGGAAGCCGCTCCTACTGCCTCGAAGCAGTCCTGGATTGACCAGAAGGCCGAACAGGCCAAGGATCGTAAGGTGAAGAACCGTATCAATAAGCTTGAACAGAATATTGCCGATTATGAGGCACGAATTCAGGCAATTGACGATGCGATGGCACTTCCCGAAAACTGCACGAACTCTTATGAGCTGAACCGTCTTTCCGAGGAGAAGAATTCCCTCGAAGAGCTTCTTTTGGAGGCAATGACAGAGTGGGAGGAGCTTTCGGAATAGCCCTCGGCTCACCCCCGCATTTCTAATCAAAAATATAAAAACACGGCTCTCTTTTTAGAAAGCCGTGTTGTTTTTATTCCTCTGCAAGCTTATGATTGTGAATATTACTGATTGTCTGAATGATATGCTCATGCGCAATCTTCTCTGCCTTGTCGGCATCTCTTAAACGAATTGCCTCGAGAATTGCCTGATGCTCCGCATTCGAATTCGCAGCACGCTCCGGCTCCGAAAGTGTAATCTTTCTAAGGCTATGCACATACTGATGATAGTCTCTTAAAAGGTGCCCAAGAATCTTACTGCCGCTTGCCGCATATAATAACTCATGGAACTTAGAATCAAGCTCAACAATCTGATCGTAATGCTTCTTCTTTACATGAAAATCGGAAAGATAGATTACCTCTTCAATCTCATCGAGCTGCTCCTCTGTAATATTCTCGCACGCCCATCTCGCGCACAGGCCCTCAAGATAGGAACGAATCATATAAATATCATGGATATCCTTGTTTGAAATACCGGCAACATAAGCACCCTTGTTCGGAATAATCTTTACAAGACCCTCAAGCTCGAGCTGACGAAGTGCTTCTCTTACAGGCGTACGGCTTACCCCGAGTTCCTCTCCGATTGCAATCTCCTTAAGCTCCTCGTTGACCTCGTACTTACCGGAAAGAATGTCTTCGCGAAGGCGGCTGAATACCATGCCGCGAAGCGAATATTTATCTGTATTGTCTTTTGAAAAAACCTTATCATCCATAGCTATTCTCCAATTAAAACGATAACAGTTCTCTGTTACAAAACAGATTGTATACACAAATACATCAAAAGTCAAGAGCAATCAAAAAATCCTGCGTACTTCTCTTTCAACAGAAAAATACAATGCACATATTTACATGAATCTAAAAATAAACGAACTTCTCTCCCACCGTTATCCTATAAGCCCTCGCATAAAAAAACGGGGCGAAGTTTCCTCCGCCCCGATAGACATACATTAGTTTACTGTGTAGCGATAACCTTGGTCCAAAGCTCAGAAAGCTTCTTACGAAGGAACTCGTTATCATGATAAAGCTCATCCTTATCGCTCTTTCTCGGTACATAAGCGATGTTATCAGCAAAATCATTCTTAATCATCTCATCCAGAACCTTTGCGTTCGGAGAGGTGTAGCCTACAGCAAGCGTATTCTTCTTACTAATCTCATAAGAAAGCATGTAATTGATAAACTCGTGTGCAAGCTTCGGATTCTCCGCATTTGCCGGAATAACCATGGAATCACAGAATACGTTAGAGCCGCACTTCGGCACGTAATAAGACATATTCTCGTTCTCCTCAAGAATCGTTACCGCATCACCGCTATATACAAGTGCAAGCGCCTTATTGCCGTTGATCATACCGTCGATAACCTCGTCGGTTACATAAACAGGCTTCATTGTGTTGCCAAGCTCCAGAAGCCACTCATATGCCTCCTGAATCTCCTGCTCGTCCTCGCTGTTGCAGGAATAGCCGAGAGACTTGAAGGCTACCAGGAAGCCGTCACGCTCGGAATCATACATGAAGATATCGCCCTTATAGCGGGTATCTCGTAAAATCTCGTAATCCTTAGCCTCAAGGTCGGAAAGCGTTACCTTTCTTGTATCATATACGATGCCGAAGTTACCCCAGAAATAAGGAACGGAATAATCATTCGTCGGGTCAAAGGAAAGATTCTGTACTTCCGCGCACAAAACGTTCATGTTGGGAATCAGAGACTTGTCAATCTTCTGTAACTTATTCTCCTTCATCAGTCGCTCGATCATGTAATCGGACGGAATCAGAACGTCATACTTGTCGCCGGATGCGAACTTCGTGTACATAGACTCGTTAGAGTCAAATTCCTCTACATTGACGGTAACACCGAACTTCTTCTCAAAAGACGGAATTACATCGTCATCAATATACTCACCGGGAAGGAAGACCGTAAGCTTATCGGAGCCGTACTTCTTCTTTGCTTCCTCATGACGTGCCTTATCGCCACAGCCTGTGAGTGCCATTACCATTACTACCGTAAGGGAAATGCAGACAATTTTCTTCAAAACAGCTTTCATTTTTTTCCTCCTAAAATTACTTTATTCTATTCTTTCTTTCGGAAAGAAACTGAATCAAATTGATTAACAAAAGCGCAACAGTAATAATCACAATAACAACCGTTGACAGGGAATATACGGACGGATTAACACGCTTTGACATGGAATACACCTTGATGGAGATGTTATTCACGCCGTTACCGGTTACGAAGTACGAAATAACGAAATCATCGAAGGACATGGTAAATGCAATCAACGCTCCGGAGATAATACCGGGCATAATCTGCGGTACGATAACCTTCGTCATGGCCTGCCACGGCGTCGCACCAAGATCCATCGCAGCCTCCGCGATATTCGGGTCAAGGGAACGAAGCTTTGGCATGATGCTCAAAATAACATACGGAATACAGAACATGATATGCGCAAGAAGCATCGTCATAAAGCCCTTATTCACATGTAAAGCACTGAAGAACATCAACAGTCCGATTGCCGTTACAATCTCGGGGTTCATAATCGGAAACTGGTTCACCTGCTCCACAACGCCGCGAAGCACCTTACCGGACTTCGAAAGACCGATTGAGGTAACCGTTCCGACAAATGTGGAGATAAGCGTTGCAAGAATTGCAATCACAACCGTGTACTTGATTGCATCAAGCATCGTACGGTCGCGGAACATTTTCTCATACCAGCGGATCGAAAAGCCGTCGAATCGGGACAAGGAGCCACCGGAGTTAAACGAGAAAAATATGATATAAATAATCGGGGCATAAAAGAAAATCATCAAAAGCACCATAAAGATGCCGCCAAAGATACGTCTGTTCTTCTTCATCTCTATGCCTCCGCCTTCTCAGTCGTATCGACCTTTTTCGTGATATACATGGAAATCATAATAATAATTGTCATGATAAGGGAAATCGCACTACCAAAGCTCCAGTCACCGGTAGTTAAAAACTGCTTCTCAATCAGGTTTCCGACAAGCATATACTGTCCGCCGCCAAGCATTTTCGGGATACAGAAGCTTGATACCGCAGGCAGGAATACAAGGGTGATACCGCTGATAACACCGGGCATCGAAAGCGGCAGGGTTACCTTCATAAAGCACTGGAAGCGATTACCGCCAAGGTCCTGTGCAGCCTCGATCAGGCTGTTGTCCATCTTTGTAAGCGAGGTATAGATCTGCAGGATCATAAACGGCAGGAAATTGTAAACCATACCAAGAATTACTGCGCCTTCCGTATACATCATCTCGTAAGGACCGAGTCCGATTAGCTTAAATAACTTATTCAGTATTCCGTCACGCTGCATGATACCGATCCATGCATAGGTACGAACCAGCATATTGATCCACGTGGGAATCGTAATAAGAAGTACCCATTTCATCTTCACACCTTCACTGGAGCGTGCGATAAAATAAGCCGGGATATACCCTAAAAACAGGCAAAGCACCGTAGTAATCAATGCTACACGGAACGATTTTATAAGCACCTGAAGGAATATCTCATCCTTGAAGAACCGCTTGAAATTCTCAAGCGAGAACGCTACCTTTGCTACCTTATTGCCGTCTACGGTAAATGCATAGAACATAATAAGTAGCATCGGAAGGATAATCATAATACTGATCCACAAAACGTAGGGATAGGTCATCTTCCGATAATTTTTCATTATTCCTGATCCCCCTGCATCTTCTCCATAATGTGAATATCCTCGGGACCGAACTTAAGACCAACCGAAGCACCTACTTCACAGTGCTGCGTTGTATCCACACGATAACGATAACCCTCCGTCTTAAAGGTTACCTTGTAGGTACCGGGCGTAATGGTCTGCGGATCGAAGTCATACTCCACCTCGGTAATCTCAACCGGGGTACCCTCTTCGATATCGTAGGCAAGTGCATTGGCCCAAACCTTGAGATCAGTCTTTAAAAACATACTTTCCTGAATCTCATCGGCCTTTTTGAAGAAGTTAACCGCATAAATCTCCTCGCCGTACTCTTCGTTTACGGAACGGTTGATATCGGCAACGATCATGTTCGACGTAACCATCGTACCGGAAGCGGTATAGAAGGTTACCGGATAAGTTCCCTTCTCCGGACGAAGCTCGTATTCTACCTTACTGATAGAAATACGCTCGTCGGTATCGGGGTTCCATGCCTGCGCATCGGCACGGTCGATGATATACGCATCGTTCACAAGACCTTCGTTAATATCCTGCGCGTCAAGGAAGAAATCATTGGCACTCATACGCTCATGAGCAGACTCGTTATTGACTGGCTTATCCTCGGACACGACCATATCAACGGAGATGGCACAGCCTGCGCTCGTCTCAACAACTACCTCATAATGGATGCCCTTGAAAAGTACGGACTTAACAATACCCTTCAGGTTACCTTCCTTCGGTGAAACAATGGAAAGATCCTCCGGACGAATAACAACATCTACCGGCTGATTCGGGTTATAACCTTTATCAACGCAGCTGAACTTCTTATTTTCAAACATAACAAGGTTATCTTCGATCATATTACCGTCAATAATATTGCTTGCACCGATGAAGTTCGCAACATAACGGTTTACGGGCTCGTTGTAAATATCGGTAGGCGAACCGACCTGAAGAATATCACCGTCACGAAGGACGACGATCTTGTCAGACATCGTAAGAGCCTCCTCCTGGTCATGCGTTACGAAGATGAAGGTAATACCAACCTCCTTCTGAATCTTCTTAAGCTCCTTCTGCATCTCCTTACGAAGCTTTGCATCGAGTGCACCAAGAGGCTCGTCAAGAAGAAGCACCTTCGGCTCATTAACGAGTGCTCTTGCAATCGCAACTCGCTGCTGCTGACCACCGGACATCTCGTGAACACCACGCTTTGCATAGCCCTCAAGACCTACCATCTTAAGCATACGCATAACCTTCTGCGCGATAATATCCTTCGGCTCCTTCTTAAGATTCAGGCCAAATGCGATATTATCGAACACATTCATATGCGGGAACAATGCATACTTCTGAAATACGGTGTTCAGCTCTCTTTTATGCGGCGGAACATTGGTAATATCCTCTCCGTCGAAAATAACCGTACCCTCATCCGGTGCAAGAAAGCCTCCGAGAATACGAAGCAGGGTTGTCTTACCGCATCCGGAGGGTCCGAGCAGCGTTACAAACTCATTCTCATAAATATCAAGATTAATGCCCTTCAATACCTGCTGTCCGTCGAAGGTCTTTACAATGTTTTTGAACTGAATCAGCTTCTTCATAGTATTCTCCTTTATCAGAAAATCGGCGGTGTGCATATCCAAAGCACCTTGGCCGTTGATTTGTTCTCATTTCTAAGGCAATGGAACTCCTTGCCGTGTAAATAAAAGGTTTCGCCTCTTCTCACAGGAATCCTTCGCTCATCCATACATAGAATCACAGAGCCCTCTAAGACGATACCGAATTCCTCGCCCGTATGCGGTGCCACATCGAAAGAGGCACACCCTGAGGGAATATCGATAATGATTGGCTCCATCTCATTCTTCTGCGAATTCGGAACGATCCAGTGAATGGTATAATCATCCTTCTCGTCCACGAAGAAATCATCCTTTTTGAATACGATCTGGTCCTGCTTCTCCTCACGAAAGAACTCCGAAAGTGAGCTTCCGAGTGCCTCTAAAATATCATTCAGGGTAACGATGGAGGGTGATGTCAGATTTCTCTCTACCTGAGAAAGAAAGCCCTTCGTCAGCTCACATCGTGAAGCAAGCTCTTCGAGTGTCAGGTTCTGGCGGACACGTAAATGCTTCAGTTTCTGTCCGATCTCCATATTGCTCCTCCGTTTAATATCACTAAATAAAAAATATGTATATAGTAAACAGCCAAACCGATTACTATTATACATATTTTATATGCTAATGCAATAGCAAATATTTTATTTTTCAAACAATTTGTTTAGTAATATAAAACAATCAAAATTTAAACGCTATGCTCTTACGATATTGCGTTCCTTGCCCTGTAAAAATGCCTTGATATTCTCATAAACCTCATCCGCGCAGCGCTGTCTTGCTTCCGTTGTTGCCCAGGCAATATGGGGCGTAATAATAAGCTTTGTAGAATCCTTGATGGCAATGAGCGGATTGTCTGCAGTCATCGGTTCTACGCTTAAAACATCTAATCCAGCACCGCCGATTGTATCGGAAAGTAACGCTTCCGCAAGGTCAGCCTCGTTCACAATCGGTCCTCTTCCGAGATTCAGAAGGATTGCCTCCTTTTTCATCATGGAAAGGCGCTCCTTTGTGATCAGATTACGGGTATTTTCATTCAAGGGCGCATGAATAGATACGACGTCAGAAGTGGTAAGAAGCTCCTCAAGCGATACCCGCTTAAAGGTATCATCATCATGCTTGCCGCTTGTACTGTAATAAATCACCTTACAGCCGAAAGCCTCTGCAATATTACCGACACGACGACCGATGTTACCAAGACCAATGATACCAAACGTCTTGCCGCAAAGCTCATGAAACAGTACCGAAAAATGGCTGAATACATCATTTCTCACATATTCCTCGGACTTCACGAACTCATCGTAATAGGAAAGCTTCTCAAGCAGATAAAAAAGCATGGCAAAGGTATGCTGCACTACGCTTTCGGTAGAATAACCCTTTACATTTGCGCACGCAATCCCTCTTTGATTGGTATACGCAAAGTCAATATTATTCGTTCCGGTCGCAGTAAGGCATATCAGCTTCAGATTATGCGCATCCTTTAAAAGAGCCTCATTCATCTGAATCTTATTGGCAACAATAATATCCGCATCACCGATCCGCTTCACATTCTCCGAAGGTTCGGAAAGCGGGTATTTTACGATCTCACCAAGTGTATCAAAACAATCAAGCGATACATCCGTTCCAAGAGTATTCGCTTCCAAAAACACAATTTTCATAATTCATCCTTTCTTTCTGACCATAACAGGTATTGCTGAATATTTTCCGACATAACGGTATATTTTGATAAGCTGCATCCATACGTCCTTTTTCTTTATACTGCTATTATAACAGACTTGTTCTCAAAAATTAATAGCCAATTTTTGCTATATTATTTGTCAAAACACAAAATCACCATAAAAACGTCATAATAATCAATTTGAACTAACAAGTGCACACTTTTATAATAGAATTGATGAAAATAATGAATGGGTGTGGGGTTTTCCTATTCAAAAACCATGGAGGGTTTACATGCTGAAGGGTTATCATATTGCAGCCTTGTGTGTTGCGCGTATACATGATCAGGAGCATTCCGATTTCGTATTTGCACTGAATCGCTACCTTGCTAAATTTGGCTGGCGCGTGATGTGCTTTACAACCGATTCTGATCTGTACTCTGCTACGGTTATTGAGCCGGGCGAGCTTCAGATTTTCGATCTGATTGATTATAATATTGTTGATTCTGTTATATTCTTTGGTTCCACCGCACTTTCTACCGAAATCAAAAAGAAGTATATTGAGCTTGCGAAGCAGTCCGGCAAGCCTGTATTTATTGTAGATGAGATTATCGAAGGGTGCATCAATATCCGCTTCGACTATACCGCAGGCTTTGAAAAGGTTGTCCGCCATGTCATTGAGGAACACGGCGTAAGAGATATCCATTTTATGGCTGGTTTTCGAAACAATCCGTTCTCTCTAGAGCGTGAAGCGGTTGTTGCAAAGGTTGCAGACGAGTATGCGATTCCTTTTGGTAAAGAGCAGATTAGCTACGGCGACTTCTGGTCTGTTCCCGCAATCGAGGAAACCCGCAAGCTGATTGCTGAAAATCGTGTTCCCAAGGCAATCATCTGTGCCAATGACGGTATGGCTATCGCTGTATCAACAGAGCTGATTGCTAACGGCTACAAGGTGCCCGAGGATGTTATTGTTACAGGCTTTGACGGCAATGAAGGAATCTACTATTCCGACCCGAAGATTACTTCATGCAAATGTGATTACCCTAAGCTCGCAGAAGCATTAGGTAAGGCTATCATCGATTTACAAAACGGTATCGTGCCGGATTCCGTCATCAAAATTGTTCCCGAACTTATCATTCAGGAATCCTGTGGCTGTACCTCAGAGCTACGCGCCTCGTCCTTTGACTATATCAATGAATTATCGAATAACTTCCAGCGCTTCCACGGTGAAGGACGCGTGCTTGATAAGCTTTCCATGCGACTTCAGAGCTGTAAAACGACGAAGGAGCTTTGCCAGGCAATGTATCATCCTCTGTTCTATGATATGATTTGTGTCCTGAAGAATGAGTGTCTGGATGAATTACAGTCTCCGCTTGATATACGATCCACCTCAACATACGGCGAATCCCTCTTCGTAATATACGATTCCGAACGTCCGGATATCAATTACGAGCATAGTCTTATGCGGGAAGATCTCCTTCCGCATATGCAATCCCTTCTGGACGAAGGACATCCATTGATATTAATTGCGTTAAGCTACTTAAATATTCCGCTTGGCTATCTGTGCTTCCACTTCAGTGAGGATAACAGACAGCATCTATTGAAAGTCGGTCAATTTGCCGCTCGTCTCAATATGGCAATCGGTGGATACCGGAATATGCGTTACCAGTATCATATGCAACAGATGATTGAGGAGCGCTACCGTTATGATGCCGTAACCGGACTCAATACACGAAGTAGCTTTTTACAGCATTACGATACCTTCCTTAAGGAGCGGCATCCAAAGCAGGTTACCATTGTTATGTGCGATCTGGATGATCTCAAGTACATCAATGATGATTTTAATCATTCCGAAGGTGACGCAGCGCTTTCCGTAGTGGCTGATGCCCTGCATAATGCCTGCTATGACGGCTTGTGCTGTCGTTATGGCGGTGATGAAATGATTGCGATTCTCACAAAGCCCTGCGATCCGAAACGCATCTTTGAATCCATTCAGGATTATATCATCGATTATAACCTGCATTCCGGAAAGCCTTATAAGGTTTCCTCCAGTATTGGTGTATATCAGTCTGAGGACACGGACTTCCAGACACTCTTTAAGGAAGTCGACAAGCTGATGTATCAGAACAAAAAACTTCGCAAACAAAACAAAAGGCGCGCCGAACTCGAATCTTCCACATCGGAATCCGCGCAATAAAGATCAAAAAAGCGACACTTTGCGGTGTCGCTTTTTTACTAACTATTTCACTAAAACGAAGGAATCTACTTAACAACAATATTGAAGATCTTACCCTTAATGTAGATCTGCTTAACGATTGTAAAGCCATTGATGAACTTTGCTGCTTCAGACTTCATAACCATCTCCATAACGGCCTCCTGCTCATCCTCCATCGTAACATTCACCTTAGCGCGAACCTTACCATTAACCTGAACAGCGATCTCAATCGTATCCTCCTTGGTCTTCTCTTCGTCGTAGGTCGGCCAGCTCTCGTAGGCAATGGTGTTGTCGTGACCGAGAATGCTCCAGATTTCCTCACCGATATGCGGCGCAATACAGCTAAGCATCTTAATGAGTCCCTCAGCATACTCCTTCGGACAGGAGCCTACCTTGTAGCAAGCATTGACGAAAATCATCATCTGGCTGATTGCGGTATTGAATGCAAGACGCTCGAAGTCAGCGGAAACCTTCTTAACAGTCTGATGATATACCTTTTCAAGCTCCTTAGCGGCACTGTCGTTAATGTTAGCCTCATCAGTGAAGAAGTTCCATACACGGTTCAGGAATTTCTTCGCACCCTCTACACCGGTGTTGCTCCAGGGCTTACTAACCTCAAGCGGTCCCATGAACATTTCATAAAGACGAAGTGTGTCGGCACCGAAATCACGAACAATATCGCTTGGATTAACAACAAATTCAGGGAAACGCTTACCCATCTTGATACCGTTTGCACCAAGGATCATACCCTGATGAACAAGCTTCTTGAAGGGCTCCTTTGTAGGTGCCAGGCCCTTATCGTAAAGGTAACGGTTCCAGATTCTTGAATACATCAGATGACCAACCGCATGCTCCGGACCACCGATATAAAGGTCAACAGGCATCCAGTGCTTCAAAAGCTCCTGATTCGCGAACTCATCATTGTTGTCCGGATCGATATAACGAAGGAAATACCAGGAAGAGCCTGCGGAACCGGGCATCGTAGAAGTCTCACGAAGACCCTTTACGCCGTTATTATCATACTGTTTCCACTCGGTTGCATTCTCAAGCGGTGCCTTGCCGTTATGTCCCTTATAATCCTCAAGCTCCGGAAGAACAACCGGCAGCTCCTCGTCAGGAAGTGCGTAGATACCGTTCTCGGTATGCACAACCGGAACAGGCTCACCCCAGTAACGCTGACGAGCGAAGATCCATTCACGGAAATGATAGTTCACGGTACGCTTCGCTACGCCCATGCCCTCAAGCTTTACGGTAATCGCTTCCTTAGCCTCTTCAACGGTAAGACCGGTGAATTCCTCGGAATTAATCAGGCGATAGCCTTTTCCGAGATAATCATATTTCTCAAATGCCTTCTCACTGACATCAACATGCGTAAGCTTCTCTCCGTCTCCGTCGATAACCTGAATCATATCAATGTTATGAGCGATTGCATATTCAAAATCACGCTGGTCATGGCTCGGAACTGCCATAACAGCACCGGTACCATAGCTTGCGAGTACGAAATCACCGATGAACATACGAACCTCGTGACCATTTACCGGGTTGATACACGTAACACCCTTCAGCTCACAGCCGGACTTCGTCTTATTAAGCTCGGTACGGTCCATATCGTTCTTCTTCAAGGTTTCATCAATATAAGCCTGTACCTCTTCCTTGTTCGTGATACGAGGCATCAAGCCCTTTACAATCTCTCCGTCCGGAGCAAGTACCATAAAGGTAATACCGTAAATCGTTTCGATACAGGTCGTAAAGATGCTGAACTCACCGCCGCCTACGATATCAAACTTAACCTCAACACCGGTAGACTTACCAATCCAGTTCTTCTGCATCAGCTTGGTAGACTCCGGCCAGTCAATCTCCTCAAGTCCCTCAAGAAGCTTCTCGGCAAATGCCGGCTGGTCGATAACCCACTGCTTCATATTCTTACGAATAACAGGATAGCCGCCACGCTCACTCTTACCGTCAATAACCTCATCGTTACTGAGAACGGTACCAAGCTCCTCACACCAGTTTACAGGCATATCGATATGCTTTGCATAGCCGTCAAGATAAAGCTGCTTAAAAATCCACTGTGTCCACTTATAAAACTTCGGATCAGAGGTTGCAAGAAGCTTCGTCCAGTCGTAGTCAAAGCCAAGCTCTCTGAGCTGCTTCGAGAAGGCCTTAATATTCTCCTGTGTAAAGCCGTTCGGATGATTACCGGTCGTAACCGCATACTGCTCTGCCGGAAGACCGAAGGAATCATAGCCCATCGGATGAAGGACATTGTAGCCCTGCATTCTCTTCATACGAGACATAATATCGGTTGCGGTATAGCCCTCAGGATGACCTGCATGAAGACCTACACCGGACGGATAAGGAAACATATCAAGAACATAATACTTCGGCTTCGAGAAGTCCCAGACATCCGTTTTGAAGGTCTGGTTTTCTTCCCAGTACTTCTGCCATTTGCTTTCAATGGCCTTGTAATCATAAATACCCATATCAGAACTCCTTTATTCTATCAATAGAAGCCTATGCCCGAGGGCTAAGACCTATTATTCTAAATTATTTGCCGAATACGGCGCCGTTAATATCCGCAATCATATCAAGTACGGCCTGGCGGGATGCATCCGCAAAATGCTCAGCACCGAACTTGGAAAGATAAGGCTCCTTCTTATATGCGGCAATGATGCCTCTTGAGGAATTGACAATTGCACCAAGACCGTCAGCGTTAAAGTAAGGCTTAAGACCTTCTGCCGTACCGCCCTGTGCACCGTAGCCGGGAACAAGAATATAAGACTTCGGCATAACGGAACGAAGAAGCTTGCCCATCTCGGGATAGGTTGCACCGACAACACAGCCAACGTTACTGTACTCTCCGTCCATGCTGAGTGCGCCCCACTCGTTAACCTTCTCACCAACCCATTCATAAAGCGGACGGCCGTCAATCAGACGATCCTGAAACTCTCCGCTTGAAGGATTGGAGGTCTTAACAAGAAGGAAGATTCCGCGGTCATTCTCGTTGCAGACATCTAAGAAGGGCTTTACACCATCGATTCCGAAATACGGATTCACAGTAGCAAAATCCTCGTCAAAAGGCACATAGGTGTTGCTTCCAACCGCAACCTTACCGATATGTGCAGTCGCATAAGCAGCCGACGTAGAACCGATGTCGCCACGCTTAACATCGCCGATTACAACAAGTCCCTTACTCTTACAGTAATCAACAGTCTTTTTATATGCTACAAGTCCCGGAATGCCGAACTGCTCATACATTGCAATCTGCGGCTTTACTGCAGGAATCAGATCATAGGTTGCATCAACAATTGCCTTGTTGAATACATAAATTGCCTCCGCAGCGCCCTCAAGCGTCTCACCGTAGCGTGCAAAAGCCTCCTTCTGAATATGCTCCGGGATGTAGGAAAGCATCGGATCAAGTCCTACAACGATGGGTGCATCGGTCTTAACAATGTTGTTAATCAGCTTAGAAATCATATGAAATCTCCTATCTATTAATTAATATAAAACATTACAATCCGGATTCTGGTATACCTGCTTACCGTTTACAAAGGTACGAAGCACCTTTCCGTATACGCTTCTGCCATGGAACGGGGTATTGTGTCCCTTCGAAACGAAAGCATTGCGGTCAACCGTCCATTCCTCAAGGGAGCAAACCGTAATATCCGCAGCCTTCCCTGCGGCTAGGGAACCACCGTTATAACCAATAATCTTCGCAGGATTCGTACTCATCACACGAATCAGATCCATTAAAGACATCTGGCCTTCCCGCACAAGCGTTGTATAGCTTAAGGCAAATGCGGTCTCAAGCCCTACAATACCAAACGGGGACTTCATAAAGCCCTCCGCCTTCTCCTCCTCAGAGTGCGGCGCATGGTCCGTAGAGATACAATCAATCACACCAAGGCGAAGACCCTCGCGAAGCGCAATCATGTCCTCCTTCTTACGAAGCGGCGGATTCATCTTATACATACCGTCATCAAGCTTGATATCGTCTTCACACATCGCAAAATGATGTGGGCACACCTCTGCGGTAACCTGATAGCCAAGCTGCTTTGCGAGTAGTACAAGTGCCACACTTGCCTTTGTGGAGCAATGGCACAGATGCAGTCTCGCACCGGTCTCCCCTGCAAGAAAGATATCTCTTGCGGTAATAACATCCTCAACGGCATTCGAAATGCCAGGCAAATGAAGCTCCTCCGCCTTCTTTCCGGCATTGATCACACCACCGTTAACAAGGTTCTTATCTTCACAATGGGCAAATACGGGAATGTTCTCCTTCGCAGCAATCCGCATAGCCTTCTCATAAAGCTTAATATCCATAACAGACTTTCCGTCCTCGGAAAGTGCAACGGCGCCTCCAAGCTTAACGGCAGCAATATCTACAAGCTCCGTTCCCGCCTGATCCTTTGTAACAGCCGAAATCGGAAATACCTTCACAGCGGCCTCTTCCTTACAGCGCTTCAGCAAAACAGAAAGCTTCTCAAGACTGTCGGTTGCAGGAAGCGTATTCGGCATCGGACATACAGCGGTATAACCGCCTGCCGCAGCCGCTCTCGTACCGGTCGTAAGCGTCTCCTTATAGGTAAGTCCCGGATCACGAAAATGCACATGCAGATCTACAAAGCCGGGAAATACATAATTTCCCTCACAATCAATCACCTGCTCACCGGGCGTCGGATTCAGATTCTTCTCGACATCAAGAATGATACCGTCGTCCATACGAAGATCCATAACCTCATCGATTCCGCTTACGGGATCCACAATATGTCCGCCCTTCAAAACAACGCGTCCTTCAAATAACATAATGCCCCACGTCCTTTCCTATGCGCTTTCTGCCCATAATTATTGATATTTTAACACATTATCCGTAAGTCTGCAAGAAAAAGAACTTCCCGCAAGAGAAGTTCCTTCGTCTTATTCTATCACCTTTTCATAGCATTTGCCGTTAAGCGCTACATTCTTAAGAAAACGGTCTGCTTCAAAGGTAGTTTCTTCAATCAGATCGGTATCGATATCGTGCCCGCAGTTCGCATATAAAACAAGCTTACAATGCGGAACCGCCTTGGCACTCCGAAGCATCAGCTCAGGCGTACTGATCGGATCCTCGATGCCGCCAAGCATCAATACAGGCGTCTCAATTCCTTTAAGCGCTTCTATCAATGCTTCTTCGCTTCCGAGTCTCATAAGCGGTCTTCCGTAATCAATATGTCTCTCGCCCTCCGGTGCAGGCGGGAGTGACGCAATATGCTCCGCACGGATTCTCCTTCTCGTTTCTCTTTCGGGATCGTTATCAATCGGCGGATTAAAAGGAGGGATTTCCTTGATAATGCCCTGCTCAAGCATCTGCCGATAGGACATCCTTCCTGCATCGAGGCTATGAGGACCGCCGACAACCGCGACAAATGCCTTCACACGCTCAGGGTGCAAAAGCATCAGATGCCAGCCGATGCCTGCACCGTGTGATGCTCCCATATAGGTAAAGGTATCAATCTGCATCGCATCGGCAAATCTTACAACATCCTCAGCAAAAACATCATACCAGTGCTCCCCGTAATCTGTAGAAACACTTGACGACGGTGAAAATCCACGGATTGTCATGCAAAAGACATGATATCCAAGCTCTGCCATCCGTTGCTGCATTCCTTTTTTGTAAAAGCCCATCTGCGCCGAAAGAATATAATTATCACCCGTTCCGAACTCCTCATAGTATAGAGAAATTCCTTCCTCCACCTCAATATAACCCATCAGAACCTTCCTCCTTTAATTCATGAATCATCTTAACTTAATAAACATTTCTTTTTAACAAATAAAAAACAACTTGACAGATTGCCTCCTCCATTATATCATCGAAGCACAATATAAATATTTGCTAGGGGTGCCATACGCGCTGAGAACCGGATTTATCCGGGAACCCTCATAACTTGATCCGGCTAATACCGGTGTAAGGAAGCAACGGAACGATCTAAGGATACGTCCGCACATAGCACCTCCGGCCGAAAAGCAGGAGGATTTTTTATGTCTAAAAAGAACAACCTTTTGATCCTGGTGGAGGGTGCAATGCTGATTGCCGTAGCCACCGTACTGTCCTATCTCAAAATCTTTGAAATGCCGTTTGGCGGAAGTATAACGCTTGAGATGCTCCCTCTGATTATAATGGGTCTTCGTCGCGGAGCAAAATGGGGCGTTTTAACCGGCTTTGTTCACGGCCTCATTCAGATGATCATCGGTTTCTCAAATGTTATGTATTGTAATACGCTTCTTGCTCAGGCAGGCTGTATCTTATTGGATTATCTGCTTGCATTTTCCGTGCTCGGTCTTGCCCTGATTTTTGCCAGATTCTTGATAAGCAAGAACAAGGTTGCGGCTTATGTAACCGGTTCCGTGGTTGTATGTGTCTTAAGATTCATCTGCAGCTTTTTGTCCGGCTGGCTTTTGTGGGGCAGCTACGCTCCCGAAGGAATGGCGGCTCCCGTATATAGCTTTCTTTATAACGGCGCCTACATGCTTCCGGACACGATTATCGTTGCGGTTTTAATTGCCATTCTTGCAGCTAAAACTCCCAAGCTCTTTGTAGCCGAAAAGTAAACTATGAAACAAGCACTTATTATTTCCGGCGGGGCATATGATGTTCCGCCGGTTGCTTTACAACCGAACCTCATCATCGCCTGCGACAAGGGCTACCGCTATGCACAGATGCTTGGCTTAAAGCCCGATATCGTACTCGGCGACTTTGATTCAATCGATGAACGGCCGACTGCCGATGGCTTTACTCTTCTCACCTATCCGATCGAAAAGGATGATACGGACACGATGCTCGCCATCAAATACGCTCTCGGTAAAGGCTGTGACCAAATCACGCTCCTCTGCGCGCTCGGAAACCGTCTCGACCATACCTATGCGAATATTCAAAGCATGCATTATGCGGCCCAGCATGGCGCCTGTTGTGAGATTCTTTCAAAGAAGGAACAGCTTCGTGCATTGCGTCCCGGAAGCTATCAGCTTAAGTATAAGCCTGACACCTCATTGTCACTGTTCGCACTCACGGATTCCTGTAAGGCGCTTACCATTCACGGCGCCAAATACGACGTTGAACGTATTGAACTGAAGAATTCCTTTCCGTTAGGACTTGGAAACAGCTGGCTATCGGATACGGTAAGCATCACCTTCGAAGAAGGAATCCTTCTTGTAGCCGAATCCTATATGGGCGATGAATCTTAAATTCACTGAAGCAGCTGATAATGATCAAGTATGATTTCAACTTCGCTATTGTAGCTACTGATCTGCGGTGTAAACAGAATATGCATCAGCGATTTACCTCTGCCTGCATAAGCTGCCGTGACCGTTTCCTCTCCCCATACAAGCTTCATCTCTGTGATAATCTCATCGGCATCGCCGAAATATACTGCATTCACATACTGATTACTCTCGTCTTTAAAGGACATTCTTGTATATCTTACCGTTCTTCCGAAATGGCTTAGCTTCACAAGCGTAACATTTCTTGCTGCAAAAACCGGTCTTTGGTTGCCGGCTCCAAACGGCTCCATTCTGCCGATTTCAGATATCAATTCTTTGGTTACATCCGAGAAATTCACCACCAGATCAATTGTAATCTTCTCTACGGCCTCAATTCCTGCCTTTTGATAATGCTCTGTCAGTCTACTTCTGAATTCCGAAAGCTTCTCCTCACGAATCGACAGACCGCAAGCCTGTGCATGCCCGCCAAAGCGTTCAAAAAGCTCTCCGCAGGCTTGTAAGCCGTCAAAGATGGAATACCCTTCTACGCTTCGACCGGAGCCCTTTAAAAGTCCCGGGTCCTCTGTACTTCTGCATAATACGATTGACGGAAGATAATACCGCTCACGAAGCTTACCTGCTACTATGCCTGCGATGCTTTCGTGGCATTCCTCCGCAAGGTACACAATCGGATAATCTCCTTCGCTTCTATGCGGATCAAGCGCTGTCGTTGCTGCCTTGATGGAGCGAACCGTAAGATCCTTACGAAGCGAATTGGCATCAACCATAGAAGCCGCAAGCTTGAACGCTTCTCTTTCATCGGTTTCAAGAAGTAGCGAGACACCCGGGTCCGCACTGGCAAGTCGTCCAAATGCATTGATGCAGGGTGCAAGCACAAACCCAAGAGAATATGCCTTCGGCTCCGTCTTAAGATGATTCGCCTCTACAAGCTTCCTAAGACCCATGTTCCATTCACTGACAGGCTTCGAAAGCCCCATTCTGACAATCGTCCGGTTCTCACCGGAAAGCTCCATCACATCCGATACCGTCGCAAGAGCAAAAATCTCGACATTTTCTAAAAAGAAACCGGGCTTCCCATCCTTACTAAGAAGCATATCCATTAATTTGCCGGCTACAACGCAGCCGCATACTGCACTGCCGGGATAATCGCTATGACACTTAAAATCGACGATTGCATCCGCTTTCGGAAGCACTTCCTGGGGTTCATGGTGATCAGTAATCAGTACCGTAATCTGAAGCTCCTTGGCAAGTGCAATCTGACTTACAGCGGCAATGCCGTTATCGACCGTTATGATAACCTGTACATTGTCCGCCTTAGCTTCACGCACCATATCCGCACTGATTCCGTAGCCATCCGTAACACGGTTCGGAATCCGGTAATCCGCTTCAATTCCAAAGCGTTTTAATGCAGAAAGCATAATATACGTCGAAGTAACACCGTCGGCATCGTAATCGCCGATGATTCGTACCCTTTGCCCAAGCTCTCTCGCCTGAAACAAAAAAGCGCAGAAGCGCTCTGCATCCGGCAAAGCCGCAGCAGGAGTCAGTTCTGCGCTGTCAGGGTACAAATAGGCGGATGCCTTCTCTACGGTATCAAAGCCTCGTCCGCAAAGTATTCTGGCAAATCCCGGTGTGATGCCGAGTTTGGCAACCATGTCCTCCATGGCTCCACCTCGGCGTTTCACAACCCATTTTTCCTGTTTTGTATTCATTTACTTTTTCTTTCCAAAACGTGTCTTAAATCCGTACCAGAGTGTACCGGTGATACAGATAGATGAGTAGGTACCGCAAACCAAGCCAACTGCAAGCGGTACTGCGAAGATACGAATCGACTCAACACCAAGAATGATAAGAACAACAACCGTCAATAACGTGGTGATGGAGGTGTTGATACTTCTTGTGAAGGTCTCGGAAATACTTCTGTTTACAACATCCTTAAGAGAATCCTTGTGAAGCATAGAACGCATATTCTCACGGATTCTGTCGAAGATAACGATTGTTGCGTTGATACTGTAACCTACGAGCGTAAGCATACAAGCGATGAAGGAAGTATCTACAGTGATACGTGCTGCAGCGTACAGGCAGAGAACTACAAGTACATCATGAATCAATGCTACAACAGCACTGGTAGCAAATGCGATGTTGCTGAAACGAATCCAGATGTAAATAAGCATGCAGATGGTAGCAATAATAACTGCCATAATCGCATCTCTCTTCATCTCGCCGGAAACGGTACCGCTGATTGTCTCAGTCTCGATACTGCTTTCGGATACACCATACTTCGCTACAATAGCATTTTTAAGGCTCTGGAGCGTCTTACTGCCATCGCCGCCGCTCATGGTGTTGTCATCATCAAGGAATGCCTTGGTCTTAATGATAATGGCATTCTCGCCCTTAACTTCAGATACGGAACAGGTCTCGCCGATAGCGCTCTGTACAAGTGCCTCAACCTCTGCTCTCTTCGGAATTTCATTCTCGAAGTTAACCTGAACGGAGGAACCGCCGACAAAGTCAAGACCGTAATTCAATGCATTGTCAATCTGACTTCTGTTTACGAAAAGCATCACGATGCAAAGAACGATGATAGAACCGGAAATAGCGGTATAAATCTTCCAGTTCTCAACAATCTTAAGCTGTCTCTTACGGGTCTCTCTACCGTAAAGAGAGCTCTTGGTAGCACCGAGATTATAGAAGCAGTTCATGATCCAACGGGTTACACAAAGTCCGCTGAACATGGAAACCACAATACCGATACCAAGTGTGATGGCAAAGCCCTTAATCACACCGGAACCAAGGAAATACAATACAAGTGCTGCAATAAGGGTCGTTACGTTACCGTCTACGATAGCGGAGGTAGCCTTACTGTAGCCAAGCTTAATGGAGGAACGAACCGTCTTACCGGTAGCAATCTCCTCTCGGATACGCGTGAAGATGATGACATTCGCATCAACCGCCATACCGACGGAAAGAATGATACCTGCAATACCGGGAAGGGTAAGCGTAACATCAAATGCGAGCATCAATGCAACAACGATTCCAAGGTACATAATCAGGCTGACACTTGCTGCAAGACCCGGAATGCGATAGAAAAGAATCATGAAAATGCATACCAGAATGAAACCGATCAGACCTGCAAGAAGGCTGGTGGAAAGTGCCTTACTACCAAGCGTAGCACCAACAATGTTGGAACGGATCGGAACAACCTCAATCGGAAGTGCACCGATACGTACGATAGTCGCAAGATTCTGTGCTACGGCAAGAGACTCCATGTTGTCGATCTGCGCCTTACCGTCTGCAATCGTCTCACGAACGCCGGGGCAGCTTACAACCTCGCCGTCGTATACGATAGCGATGCGGTTTCTCATGTTGCTCTGACCGGCACACCATGCGGTAGCTTCCTTAAATGCCGTGGTACCCTCGGGCTTAAACTCAAGGGATACAATGTTAGAAGTACGATTCATCTGATCGATAACCGTAGAGCCTTCAGCACTGCTGATTGCGGAGCCGTCTACAACAACGCCGCCATCGTTAATAATATCCTCAAGGGAACGAGCAAGAACATACTTACCTTCTGCATTGGTGGTTACGTTAACCTTGCCGTTCTTGTCTTCTGCATAGATAAAGTAGATATTACCTGCGGAGCCAAGAGATGCGAGCACCTCCTGTGCATCCTTTGCACCGGGAATGTCTACGTTGATACGATATTTACCTTCCAGATAAACATTACTTTCGGTTGAGAAAGCCTCTGCTCTCTTCTGGAACTTACTGAGTGCGTCCTCCATCTGCTGTTCGGTAGCACTGCTCTTGTCCTTTGCCTCGTAGGTGATGCTTACACCACCGTTCAGATCAAGACCACGCTTGATGTTCTGGGGCTGAAATGCGAAATCGTAGTAAAAGCTCATTCCGATCCAAACACCCATGCAGGCCAAAATAGCAGCGATTACGATAATCTGCCAGATGCCCTGACGCTTGTTGCTTCTTTCTTTCATGATAAAACTTCCTCTCTTAACTGTGCAGGATAACGAAAAAGGGCATAGTTATACCTTTGCACTGACTGAGAAGCATTATAACACATATTTTCCGATATGAAAAGTTTTTTTATTTAATTATTGCGAGATTCCTGCATATATGCTATGATATGTATGTAGTTTTCAAAACTACATGCGAAGTTTTCATAAACTTTTGCAATACACAATACAATCGAATTACAGGGAGGCTTTCTCAGATGTCGGAATATGTAATTTTCACAGAGAACACCAGCGATTTGCCCGATTCCTATATCGCAAAGCATAATATTAAGCTGATTCCGCTTTACTACTCCTTCACCGACGATACCATATACGGTGACGAAATCGTACTTGATACGAAAGAGTTTTACGACAAGATGCGTGCAGGCGATATGCCTAAGACTATGGCCAGCAATGTAGATAAGGTTACACAGGCTATGCGTGAGGTCCTTTCGGAGGGTAAGGATATTCTTTATCTCGCATTCTCCTCCGGTCTCAGCTGCACCTATTCTAACGCTGTACTTGCTGCAGATATGGTTCGTGAAGACTTCCCGGATCGTACGATTATCGTAATCGACTCCCTGAGTGCTTCTCTTGGTCAGGGTCTTTTCGTAGATGCTGCAGTAAGAAAGCAGGCAGATGGCCTTACCATTCAGGAGAATGCCGACTGGCTTGAAGCAATGAAGCTTCATGTATGCCACGTATTTACCGTGGATGACCTTGAGTATCTAAAGAACGGCGGTCGTATCAGTAAGACTACTGCATTTCTCGGTACTTTGATCAATGTTAAGCCAATTCTCTTCGTTGATAACGAGGGACATCTCATTCCGAGAACCAAGGTGCGCGGCCGTAAGAAGGCTTTACAGAGCCTCGTGGATCGCATGGCAGAAACGATTGGCACTTATAAAAACGATTATGTATTCATCTCCCATGCGGATTGCGTTGAGGATGCAAAGACACTCGGTGCTATGATTACAGAGCGTTTTGGTATTAAAGACATTATGTACAGCGGCATCTGCCCGACAATCGGTTCCCATGCAGGCCCTGGTACACTGGCGCTTTTCTTCTTCGGTGATCGTCGCCAGGATTAATAACTAAAGATCATATTCGGTATTCTCCCGTTCCGCAACGATTGTTCTTGCGGTCGGGAGAATATATTTATGCGTAAAAGGATCGATTCTCCTAGAAAGAAACCGCTCTCGCATCTCCTCATAGCGAAGCATTCCGTTCTTACGCTCCCGTCGAAGCAGTTGAAACGAAAGATATTTAAGCTTCTGTAAAGTATCCTTCCCCTTCGCTCGAGGCATCGCTTCGTTTTGAAACCAGTAATCGGTAATTCTTCCCTCTCTTACATATTCCTTAAGTTCCTCCGTAATCGGCAGATACATCATCCTGTCCCGAAACAAAGCATATTTTCTCCGAATCCGTTTATAAAATCCGGAATCCGGCTCACCATGAATTAAAAGAACCGATTTCTCGATAAGTCCACTGTAATGCTCCATAAAATAATCGACAATCCACTCCGATGCTGGCAGACAGACAACGACAGTTTCGGATAGATTCAGAATCGTTTTCGTACTGAGATTACCGGAATCTGCAGTATTCATAAAAAGAAAATCAAAATGCCTTTCGGCAAATTCTAAAATCTCGTGCAACTCCTGGTCAAACCCGTACTCATAAATGTCATTCCGAAGGCTTTGGTTTAACGGAAGAAAGAACAGATAATCCTTTACAATCTCAAGTGTCCTTCCATGGCTTAAGCTCTTACCGGTTTGCTTTGCAAGAAACTTAAGAAACGAATCGCCGCGCTCGTAATAGCCGGATTGGTACTTATCATATTCCTTTCTAAGGCGCTGATAGGCATCGCCGAACAGACAATGTCCGTAATTACCTGCACCGACATGATTCTCACAAAGAACAACCTTACATAAAAAATCCGTACAGCCGCTGATTGCCGTCAGGGATGCAATCGCAGATACATATTCATCCCTTACCGGGGACCAGAAGGAAATCAACATAAACGAACCTCCAAATGCGTAGTGACTTATTTATATCGCTTTCCAGAAGGGTTCGTAAACTGCTGATTCTGTAGCCCCTATGTACAATCTACGATTTATCGCATATGCGTAGTTGCACAGAAAAAAGCAACTCCTTTAAAGAGTTGCCTTTCATAAAAAAATATCATAAAACAAGTGCAATCTGCCCGATTTCAGTAAGAAAATCTCTGATTTCCTCTTCCTCCATCAGTCTTAATTTGGTATTCCGAAAACGCTTGTCGGACGAAACATCCTTAGAAAACCAGCTCGGAAGCGGAAGGGTTTGTGCATCCTCTCTGTCCAGGTATTCGATCTCAGCGAACACCAGTCCTTCGAGTGCGCCATGGAATACATCCACTTCAATCACATGATTCAGATACGGAATCCTCGTTCTCGTCTTCGTCACAAAACCACCGACAACCAACTGCTTCATTGCCTCATAAGCCTGTCTCGGAATCTCCGTTTCGTACTCTTCATTCTCAATAGCAACCCCCCTGGACAGTGTATTTCCGGATTTCTGCTTTAAAGTAAGATAACATTCCTCCCCGGCTCTACGGATTCGAAGTGTGCACCCGTCAGTTATCAGATATCCCTGTTCCATCTCGATTGCCTCATATGTATTAAACTGCTCCGGCAAGGACGAAAGCAGGAATTTTCTTTCAATTTCCATCATGACCTCCGATTTATCTTGTACACAAGAACGATTTATGCTAATTTATCAATGAAAGTGAGGTGCGAACATTGTCGGCAATCTTCTATCATTTTACGGATGAAGTTCTTAATAATGAATTCAAACTTTGGAAGCAGAATATGCTTGACGGAGAGCTGCTTGTCTACCCCTACGTAGAAGGCACAAACCCGTCTGAACACGGCTTGCTTCTGATAAGCGACATCCAGGCTTCGCTCGATTATTGGACCCAAATGGGTGGCTGTTCGGTTGGCTACGAGCACGATTCGATTCGGTTAACCTGCCAAGAAATCGTTAGCGATATCGAAGAGCTCTATCCGGAGGACCTGTCCGATATCGAAGCGTATGCATCAGAAAAAAGCATTCTATCCTTCTTCTCAGGAGATTTCGATTTCTATCGGCTTGGTTATGAGGATTATCGAAGCTTTTATAAAATGCAATGTGAAGAGCCCTATCTTCTGCCCGATTCCTATAAGCATCTGACCGAAGAAGAGCTTCATCTTCGGTACCAAAGAGACATAAGCCTTTCAAGACTCCAATCGCTTTACACTGTCTACGGCTTCGCGGAAAACGGATCCGAGGAAATGATTGGTTATATCGCAATAGAGCCGAGCCTTCTATCCGAAGAGGCAGCCAATCTTTCGTACTATATCATACCTAAAAAGCGTGCCCAGGGTATCGCCACAAATGCCGTGAAGGCCTTTCTTAACGGAAGGCGCCATCTACTTGGAAGCACACCGCTTCTTGCAGTCATTCACCGCTCCAACAAGCCGTCAGTCCGTCTCGCCAAACGGTGCGGGTTCGCCGTACTTTCCAAGCACCAGCAACTCATCGAAAAGCTTCCGGAAGGCTTCTTCACGATGATTTACGACAATTCCGCGGATACCTAAGCTTCGTGCGCCTTTGATATTCTCTTCACGGTCATCAAGGAAGATGCACTCCTCCGGCGAAAGGTTGTATTCCCTGAGAAGGTGCTCAAAGATTCCACGGTCTGGCTTCGCCATCCGAAGCTTCGCAGAAACCAGAACGCCGTTTGCAAGCTCCGTGAAGGGGAAGCATTTGCTGTGAATATCATACATCTTATCCGGATAGTTGGTTAAAAGATAGACTTCATAGCCGCAATCCCGAAGGCTTTTAACAAGTGCCTTCGAATCGGAATAAGCAACAACCATCTCCGTATAATCTTCAAAAAATCGGTCAAGAAACGACGCATACAACGGATATGTCGTCTTCCAGTATTGAATCGCTTCCTCTTCGGTCGTTAATGCCCTGTCGAGCTCCAGCCATTTCGGCGAAAGCACGATATTGTCCTCAAAAAAGCGAATCGTTTCAGCATCAAAGCCAAGGTCAATCATATAATCATGATAACGGAAGTCTACAAGTACCATCCCGAGATCAAAGATGACGGCCCGAACCTTCTGTTCGGAATGCCTTTTACAAATCCCTGCGCCGAACATTGCCATATCCGAAACGACATGCTTCGGCTCTACAATTCTGACCTGATCGCCAAGTCCTGTGATCCATCCGAAGAACACGGGCGTCACCGCAACATGAAAGCTGATTCGAAGCGTATCCTCATCAAGCTTACGAATATGCATATCCTCACCGAAGCGGTCAATGAACGGTCCGATATACCGTTTCGGACACTCTATACTGATCAGCTCCTTCTCTCCTGCAAACATGGAAAATCGCTGCTCAACATAGGTTTCTATCTCAGCATCCAAAAAGCAGTCTTTACCTTCTCTAATGAACTCCTCTTCGTTGACATGCTTAATCTTATCAACACGGTAATGTCTTAACCCCTTACGCTCCGGATCATATGCGACGAGGTAATAAAACTCATTATCCCAAACCATTGCCCAGGGGCTGATATGCTTCTTGTGTCCATCCTTACGAAGCACCAGTCTTCGATTCTCATTCCACTCATGATATTCAAAGGAAATCGTATGATTATTAGACATCGCCGCATAGATACTGTCCACTGAGATGAAGATTGTTTCGTTCATCGTCTTCACACGACCGGTCACCTGCACCTGTCTTTTAAGACTCGATGCATCATAGCGACTAAGAAGCTGCGTCAGCTTTTCCGTGAGCTCTTCCGATTTCTTCTTCGTCAAAAAACGGGAAGACTGAACCGCATCCACAAGCAATTTCAGCTCCCCGACAGAGAACTCGCGATTTCCAAGGGAATATAAGGTCGTATGGCCGATCTTCTGTCTGATGATCTCATAGCCGAACTGATCAAGCATATCCATATCGTCATAAAGACTCTTACGCTCTGCCTCAATGTTGCAAAGCGCAAGTTTCTTGATGATTTCCTCCATAGAAAGGCCATGATTCTCGTCCGTATCTTCCCGGAATATCTTAAGTAAATATAATAATTTCAGTTTTTGATATAAGGATTTTGCCATCCTTCTTCTCCATCCGTTATGCGGCGTTGACGTAGCCGTAATATATGAAATAAAGGGACCATACCGCAACCAGTGCATTAATCGTCATATAGCCCTTATTGTCCTCCTGATATGCACGGTAAGCTGCATAGGTACAGATTACAAGAGAGCAAACCTGAAATACCAGAAGCCCATAATAAAACACTGCAAGAATCGCACAGGTAAGTCCGAGAAATGTCATGATCGGAACCGGATTTACATCGTTCTTCTCGTGCGGCAGCATGGAAATATCCATTACGTTGACGATATCGTTCTCGTAATCCTCTTTCGTCTTCTCAATAGCAGGCTTATCAAAGCAGACAGCCTCAATCCACTCGACAACCTCTGCCTTCAGAAGCTTACGAACAAGCTTCTCCTCGGTATCAGGCATCGGCTGCACATTCTTAACCATAAGAATGATTCGAATTCCGGTCTCCTTAAGACTGGTGCCTTCCTCCCACTGCTCGATTCCGCCGTAGGAAATATAAAGATCATGATTACCGGTATTCTGCCAGGCAATATGCTGCTCCAAAACCTTAGCAAGTCTTGTATTCAGCTCGTCAAGGTACTTTTCAATTGTAACATTAAGAAGCGACTTATTAAGGTCCATAAATCGAACGACCTCACCGCCCGAAAGCGCTGCGATATGAAACTGGATTGCGCCGTTCTTTTTAGAAGCCGGAGAAACGCAAATATCATACTCACTTTCTCCGATATAAACCTTCTCGCTCTTCCACATCTTAGCGACATACATATCCTTCGGCATCACACAATGCTTAACTACCGAATTCACGCTCATAGCTGTTCCTCCGCATAAAAAACATAAGCCTGCGGCATCCCATTCCGCGGCCGAAAACACACGGAAAACTACAACATTTTGTAGTTTAACCGCCTAATAATGACTATATCATACTTTTTTCACTTTGTCATTTGATTTTTGTTCTTTTTTTGCTTTTTTTCACGAAAAATGCCTTATTTCATGCATTTCCCGATAGAATTTACTCCGAATTTCCGCAACGCAAGAAAATCCGTCTTCCTTACCTTATTTTTATTGACATAGGGAACCGATTTTTTTATAATAATTTCTGATTGCGTAAGTTCACAAAACCATTTTAGGAGGTTGCTGCATGATTACTTTACATGACGGCGGTGTGTTTTTGAAGAACGGCGTACCCGTTCAGGACTGCTCCTTAGATAAGGCAGAGGCTAAGAAGAACACCATCGCTTACTCGATTCTTGCCGGTCACAACACTTCCGGTAATCCGGACAAATTAAAAATCAAATTCGATGCTATGGTAAGCCATGACATTACCTATGTCGGCATCATTCAGACCGCACGTGCGAGCGGACTTACCGAGTTCCCGCTTCCGTATGCAATGACCAACTGTCACAACTCTCTTTGTGCTGTCGGCGGTACGATTAACGAGGATGACCACGTATTCGGTCTTTCCGCTGCTAAGAAGTTCGGCGGTATCTATGTTCCCGCCAACCAGAGCGTTATCCACTCCTACGCACGTGAAGAGCTGACCGCTTGCGGCAATATGATTCTCGGTTCCGATTCCCATACCCGTTACGGTGCGCTTGGTACCATGGGTGTCGGCGAGGGCGGCCCCGAGCTTGTAAAACAGCTTTTGAAGAACACCTGGGATCTTGATATGCCCGAGGTTGTTTTAGTATATGTAACCGGTACCCCGAAGCGTGGTATCGGACCTCACGATATTGCTCTTTCCCTTGTAAAGGCAACCTTTGCAAGCGGCTTTGTAAAGAACCGTGTGCTCGAGTTCGTAGGCCCCGGCATCAAGAATCTTCCGATTGATTTCAGAAACGGTGTCGATGTTATGACGACCGAGACGACCTGTCTTTCTTCTATCTGGGAAACCGACGAGATTACCGAGGGCTTCTACAAGGCTCATGAGCGCGGCGAGTGCTATAAGAAGCTTGCTCCCAAGGACGGTGCTTATTACGATCGCTTTATTACACTTGAGCTGGATAAGGCAGAGTCCATGATCGCTCTTCCCTTCCATCCCTCCAATGCATATACCATCCATGAATTTGTGGAAAATGCAACCGAGATCCTCGCTTCCGTTGAGAAGGAAGCCGCTACCAAGTTCAAGGGTGTCAACTATCATCTGACGAACAAGGTTAAGGACGGTAAGGTTTATGCAGACCAGGGTGTTATCGCAGGCTGCGCAGGCGGACTTTTCGATAACATCGACGAGGCTGCCGCTATTCTTAAGGATAAGAGCTGCGGCAACGGGTATTTCTCCCTCAATGTATATCCTACAAGCGTTCCGGTAAGCCTTGAGCTTACAAAGGTTGGCGCAACTTCTGAGCTTCTGAAGGCCGGCGCTGTGATTAAGCCTTCCTTCTGCGGTCCCTGCTTCGGTGCCGGCGATGTTCCTGCGAATGACGGACTTTCCCTTCGTCATACCACAAGAAACTTCCCGAACCGTGAAGGCAGTAAGCCGAGCGACGGACAGCTTTGCGGCGTAGCACTGATGGATGCAAGAAGCATCGCAGCAACCGCAGCAAACGGCGGTATCATCACCGCTGCTACCGATATCGATTATGAGGTTCCTCACAACGAGTATCATTTTGATAAGACCGTATACAGAAACCGTCTCTACTACGGCTATGGCAAGGCAGATAAGGATGCCGAGCTGATTCTCGGACCGAACATTACCGACTGGCCGAAGATGGAAGCACTTGCAGACAATATGCTTGTTAAGCTTGCTGCAGTTATCCGTGATCCGGTAACGACTACCGATGAGCTGATTCCTTCCGGTGAGACAAGCTCCTACCGCTCTAACCCGCTTCGTCTTTCCGAGTTCGCTCTCTCAAGACGCGTACCCGAGTACGTTGGTCGCAGCAAGGCAATTCATGCACTTGATCTCGAGCGTCGTGACGGCAAGGCTCCAGAAGAGCTTGTAAAGGTTCTTTCCAATTTCGGAGATGCATCTTCGCTTCTTAAGAACACGCAGTACGGTTCCTGTGTCTTTGCAAACAGACCGGGTGACGGTTCCGCACGTGAGCAGGCTGCTTCCTGTCAGAAGGTACTTGGCGGCTATGCAAATATCTGCTACGAGTACGCTACTAAGCGTTACCGCAGCAACTGTATCAACTGGGGTATTCTTCCCTTCACCCTTCCCGAGGGCGCTGACTTCCCTTACAGTGAGGGCGACTACGTATTTGTTCCGAATGTTCGCGAGGGCATCATGAACGGCGTAGAGACATTTGCCGCTAAGGTTTTGAAGGCTGACGGAACGATGGACGATATTACCCTTCAGATTAAGGGCCTTACCCCCGATGAGAAAACCATCATCCTTGACGGCTGTCTCATCAACTACTATGCTGAACAGAACAAATAAGGAGGTTTTCAACCATGGCTAAGATTCAGATGACCACTCCTCTCGTTGAGATGGATGGCGACGAAATGACCAGAATTCTCTGGAAGATGATTAAGGACGAGCTGATTCTTCCCTTTGTCGATCTTAAGAGCGAGTATTACGACCTTGGTCTTCCGGAGCGTGAGCGCACGAAGGATCAGGTAACGCTTGACTCAAGCTATGCTGCTAAGAAGTACGGCGTTGCCGTAAAATGTGCTACAATCACCCCGAACGCACAGCGTGTCGAGGAATACAACCTTACCAAGATGTGGAAGAGCCCGAACGGCACGATTCGTTCCATTCTTGACGGTACTGTATTCCGTGCACCGATCATGATTGATTCCATTAAGCCCAATGTTCGTAGCTGGGAGAAGCCGATCACGATTGCCCGTCATGCATATGGCGATGTATATAAGAATACCGAGTTCCGTATCCCCGGTCCCGGAAAGGCTGAGCTTCTGTTCACTGCCGCTGATGGTACCGAGATGAGAGAAACCATCTATGATTACGAGTGTGCCGGTGTATTGCAGGGTCAGTACAACAAGGACACCTCCATCACCTCCTTTGCAAAGAGCTGCTTTGAGTATGCGCTCTCCGTAAAGCAGGATCTCTGGTTCTCTACAAAGGATACGATTTCCAAGAAGTATGATCATACCTTTAAGGATATCTTCCAGGAGATTTACGATAATGAGTACAAGGAGCGCTTTGAGGCTGCAGGCATCACCTATTTCTATACACTGATCGATGATGCGGTTGCACGTGTTATCCGCTCTAAGGGTGGCTTTATCTGGGCTTGTAAGAACTACGACGGCGACGTTATGAGTGATATGGTAAGTACCGCCTTCGGTTCTCTCGCTATGATGACCAGCGTTCTCGTAAGCCCCGATGGCAACTATGAGTACGAGGCTGCTCACGGTACTGTAACCCGTCACTACTATCGTTACCTGAAGGGTGAGGAGACCTCCACGAACCCTGTAGCAACGATTTACGCATGGTCCGGCGCGCTCAGAAAGCGTGGCGAGAAGGACGGTCTTACCGAGCTGCAGGCATTTGCCGATAAGCTTGAAGCAGCTGTTATCAAGACTCTTGACGACGGTATCATGACCAAGGACCTTGCAGGTCTTGTAAGCGAAGGCTATACCGCTACTTCTGTTAACAGCTTTGATTTCATCAAGGCAATCCGCGAGAGACTGGAAGCTTCCATGTAATCGAAGCGATAGCTTCCTTATCGTTTGCATTATAGGTTAAATGTAAGAAAGGGCTCGACAATGGTTGGGCCCTTTTATGCTACATAACTATATAATTCGGTTCTCTTCCATCCACGCTTCTGTCTTCAAAACGTTCGGAATCGAATGCTCAAGCTCTCTTGCATACAGATAGGTAAATCGTTCCACATCACTGTCAGAAAGGCTTCCTGTGGCCATTCTGTGCGCGTCACAAAGAAGCTTGATATGAATCGCTGCGCCAACGCAAAGCTGCGCCATGCCGTAATAATACGCATCATATACCGAACCGCACAGATATGTATACAGAAAATACTCGATGATCCTGCAAAGCCTTCCGGAAAGAAGCTCATCATCAAGTAACGATAACGGATCAGTCTTACCGAAGCCTTTGTTAGCAAAAAGCCTCTTCGCGGACTTACTTAGTAGCGCGGGAAAGTCCTCATTCGTAAACTCCCATTGCTCCATGAACCGAAAAATTGCCTCTGTATCGGGCTTTTTGTGGGCTGCTTCCGCGACATCATCAAGTTGATTCTGAAAGTCAGAAACCCGAGTCAGAAGTCTTCTGCAGCGCTCGGAAAGCGGTATATCCACCCGATTCAGAAGCTTAAGGAGCTCCCATCTTAGTTCAGAAAGCTCTTCATATACCGACTGCTCATATTCATCATATTCTTCAGGGTCAGAAGCCGAATCCTCGCGTTTCAGGTAGCTAACCGGCTCGGTTCGTGTAAGAAGCATCGAAGAAACAACCGGACAGGATATACTAAGAGAATACTCTCTTACGCCCTCATATTCCTCCACATGTCTCGGAAACATTCTGCAGGTATCGCAAAGAATATCCTCTCCATGCTCAAGGATCAGTCTGCATAAACCATTGTCACAGAGATTGCTGCAGCGCTTATCCTTGCTTCCGTCCTGCAGAAAGCAGCCTTCCGAATAATCGACGGAATTGAGTTTCATTTGCCGATATTTCGTAAGCGAAGCATCATCAATTTCGATTGCCCAGCCTGCGCAGCAGGTACAAGGGCAACGGTCCGCGATGCATTGAAATTTATCATAATAATCCGGATATATGTATTTCATCAATCACTCCAAAACATGTTCATAGAAAGCTTCTGCCCGCACCGAGCGGTACAGGCAGAAATTGAAATCAGATATCGTATTTTGCCATAATTTCGGCAGGTGTCTTTCGAAGAATCAGTCTTGCGGAAAGCGTACCGCTGAAGATGCAGATAACATATAAAAAGACAAGTGTTGCAAGCTTCAGCCACCATGGATAGTAAAACATATCCGATGCGAGTGACATCACTGACTGGATGTAGGAAACCAGCAAGGTTGTCACAAGATAACCGAACATGACCGTCAAAGTCGTAAGCACTCCCGATTCAATCGACGCGCGATACAGAAGGTTCTTCTTCGAAACGCCGATCGCACGGAATATACCAAGCTCCTTCACACGATTCATATAGATCGTTCTCATGATAAAGTACATGCAAACAGCAAGAATCAGTGCAAACATAAGCATTGCAAAAAGCTTACTCTTCAAAACAAGCTTAGCTTCTCTGAGTGTATCATTGTAAGCATACTCTGCCACCACAACAAAGCTCAGATCGGTATGATCGGAAAGATACTTCTTGGTTGCTTCCACATCGGAGGAATATACAATCGCGAGCGGAAAATGCTGATCCTCATCATGTGATAAGGAATACATTCCAACAAAAAGCCTCTCGTCAGCGAAAACCGCAAGCTCGTCAGAATCAATAATACCGACAATACGAAGGAATTTCTGTCTGCGTTCATCTTCTACCATCGCATCGAACTCATCATACTTTTCCTGATTATATTCATCCTCCTCACCGAATTGATTCTGAAAATCGTTCCACAGCTCGTCAAGCTTTCCCTCCGAATATTCCTGCGCGAAGTATGTGAAACACAAAAATCCGATCAGGCTGTCATAATTATCTACAAATTTGTACGGCGATTTCTTAAGAATCTGATCAGCAATATTACGCGTAATGACAATATCATACATATCCAAGGTCTTCGTCGTTCCGGAAATCGCTTTCGGATTCTTCAAATCACCAAGCGGTCTGATATTGGATCTGAATCCGTAATCATCATTCAAACGAATGATACTCTGACGGCTATAGGTTTCAAAGCTGCCAAAGACAACATCAAAGCTTTCCCTCGCACCGTCATAAGTATTGGTCGTATAAATCAGTCTGTCAATCTTACTTGCCGGATCTGATGCTGCCTTCTCTATTGCTGTCGTGTCATCCTTTCCGGTGGTATTCACACTGATTGCATTAAAATTATAGGTATCATGGATGTCCTTAAACTTCTTAATGGACACACCCATAATCGAAACCATGAATACCATCGCAGCAGCGAACAGAAACATTACTCTTCTGAGTCGCTTGGTGCTCTTCTTGGTTTTCAAGGTACTGAACACCTGATAATAACCATCACGAACACTGTTTCTGAAATTGAACAGCTTACCGTAGTTCTTTCCTTCAAACGGGACAAATGCCGAAAGATCGATATCGCCGGCACCCGTTTCACTCTTCGTTTCTTCAACAAAGGTGCCCTGCTCAAGAATAATCTCGCTCGTTTCATCGAGGACATGAATTCCCGGTGTTTCCACCTTAAGGTAGAACACTCCGTTTCGATTGATCAGCTTGAGATCAATCGGCTTTTCGGGCTTTTCGCCGTAGTAGGCTACATTCAGCTCTTCATTTTCCAGCTCAGTCTTCTCATATTCACCGAGATAAATCGTATTCTTGTTCTTCGCCGTATAACCGTTGGCCGAAGCATTGTTACGAGAATCCGCAACCCTACCGTCCGAAAGCTGAATAACCATATCACAGTAATGGTCAACCAGCTTCTCTTCATGTGTTACCAGAAGAACCAGATGCTCCTTCGAGAACTGCTTCAGAATATCCATGATCATCACGGTATTATTCTCGTCAAGGTTACCGGTAGGCTCATCCGCAAGAATAATCGGAGCATTCTTTACAATTGCTCTTGCAATGGCAATTCTCTGCTGCTGACCACCGGAAAGCGCATCAGGCATTCGCTTATAATACTGCTTCATTCCGACAGCGTCAAGCGCAGCCATAACACGTCTGTCAATCTCGGAAGCATCCTCCATACCGCAAAGGCGAAGGGAATCCGCTACATTATCATAGCAGGACTCACGCATATTCAGATAATAATTCTGGAATATATAGCCGATATAGCGGTTTCTTAACTCATCCGAGTTGTGATTCATTAACTGACCGCCGATTTCCACCGTACCGCTCTGCACACGGTCCAGTCCGCCGATAACATTAAGAAGCGTTGTCTTACCGCATCCGCTTCGACCAAAAAGGGCAACCATTCCATGATCCGGAAACTCCAATGTTACATCATTGATAACATGTATTTCATTGGATTTGCCCATATTAAAATACTTCTGCAGGGAATTCAGCTTAATCATGCTTCTGCACCCCCTTTCAAAGACTTCTTAACACTCTCTGAGAAAAGGCTCCTGATCTGCTTCTTTGTTACATTGGTTGTAATATAAAGCATACCAATCAGAATCATCAGGTACTGATACCAGTGCAGGAAGCTGAACATTCCGTTCCAGTTCGGAGAAAGGAATATCAGAGTAGCACCGATTGCGGTAATGATGATTCCCGGAATCAAAGACAGATACATTCGGATATAAAGACTTACTTTAATTACACGAACCGGAATACCCATCGAGCGAAGGATAACCAGGTCCGTCTTCACCTTCGCAAGGGAATTATGCGTACAAAGGTTTACGAAAAATGCAAGGAACATTACAATTGCGAACCACATAAAAAGACTTCCGCCGCATTCGATAATTCTCTCGATAACCGAAATAATATCAGGGCTGTAGGTCGCATCGGAAGGACATGCAATATATCCGTCCTTAATGATACCCGAAACGGCCTTTTTAGCCGCACGATTATTCTTGAAGAAAAGCGATGCCTGATTATAGATACCGTCATCCTGCTCAAGCATTTCGAGTATATTCGACCAACCGGAGAAAAATCCGTTATCCCCAAGATTTTTAAAGTTCTTCCAGTTTCTGGAAATCGTTACGGAAAGCTTCGCATAAGCGGAATCGGTTACAACAATTCTGGGCTTCTTCGTATTATCGATAAAATACTTAACACCGACAACATCATATGCCCGGCCTCCGAAACGAATCTCATCGGCTTTCGGGTTGATTTCATTGTGACCGTAATAGTTCTTATAGGAAAGCGGAAGATACAAAAGCACTTCGTCGTCACTCTTCGGATAACGTCCGAAGGTAGGCTTTCCGTAGTTCTCTCTTGAGATATTGAACAACACATTTTCATAGTTGAAGCTTGTATTGCCGAATCGATTCAATTCGACCTTAATATCATCAACCAGAACGGTTTTTACGTCGAAAATAGCATCGTACATATAGTAGGACTCTGCGCCGTATTTGTCCTTGAGCCTGATAAGCTCTTCCTCGGTAAATTCGGCCGGCTGACTCTTACTGATAATAAGACGTCCGTCCATCGGCTTAAACATATAATACTTATCAAAGAGCTGAAAGCTGTCCGCAAGAAGTCCCGAGATCAAAGTAACACCAATTGTACCAATCAGTAAGAAAAAGCACATCAAAGTCGTCAGCTTCGGCTGTGCATGGAAGGTTGCCCGTCCAAGCTCAAAGCCAAGCGAAAGATTGTTGGTCACGGTATTGTTATTCGTCTCATTTACCGGTACCGAATCAGTAATCTCAGTGTCCGGAATCAATACATGATCCGACTCAATCGCACCATCAAAGACACGCACATGTCTGGTTGCACAATTCTCAACCTCATCAAAGTTATGCGTTACAACGAAGAGAAGCTTGTCCTTTGAAACCTCGCGAAGAAGCTCGATGATTTCCTTCGAGGACTGTGCATCCAGGTTACCGGTAGGCTCATCCGCCAGAATGATTGGGCTATCCTTTGCGAGTGCTCTTGCAATAACGCAACGCTGCTTCTGTCCGCCGGAAAGCTGGCTTCCCTTCTGCTTAAGATGTCCGCCAAGACCAACGCGCTCCAAAAGCTCAATTGCACGCTGGCGACGTTCTCTCGGATTAATGATATTCATGAGCGCAAGCTCAACATTCTGTAAAACGGTAAAGCTCTCAAGAATATTATAATCCTGGAAGATAAAGGAAATATACTTCTCTCGGTATTCCTCCCAGTCTGACTGGATAAAATGCGAGGTGGGATTCCCTTCAATATACAGTTCACCCTCCTCATAAGAATCCATTCCGCTAATAACATTAAGAAGCGTGGATTTACCGGAACCGGAGGCACCGGTGATGGCGACAAATTCGCCACGTTCAAAGGAAAGATTCACGTTTCGGATTCCGACCGTGACTACATTGTCGGAAACATAAATCTTACCAATGTCTTTCAGTTGCAAAAAAGCCATGTAGTTATTCTCCTTACCACACAATTTAAAAATATGCTTCAAGTTTATCCTAGTTGAACGGAATAAACGGAAGTTCGATACTATTGCTCGTAGGCTTCGGCGCTGCCGTAGGAACAGGCGTAGCTGTTGCGGTCGGTACGGTTGTAACAGTTGGTGTACTGCTTGGCGTAACCAAAGGTGTCATCGTAGGACTAACCGCCTGCGTCGGTTCTTCTGTCACGATCGGCGTTACTGCTTCTGTAACCAAGGGCGTCACCGAAGGCAATACTCCGGGTGTTAACTCCGGCTCCTCCGTCGGAACCGGTGTCGGTGAGCTTGCCGGAACAATCGGAAGCAAGCCTTCATCATAGTAGGTAGGCGTCGGCGTAAGCGCCTCGGTAGGCTCCGAAGACGGTTCCGGTGTCGGGGTACTTAATATTGTCGGGGGCATACTGACCTCAGGTGTCGTATTCTTCTTACGATCCCCCAGAAGCTTCACGGAAAGCCCGATGATAGCTGCGACAACAATGACCACTACAGCCAAAAGAAGGGCAATCTGCTGGTTATTACTTAACTTTTTCACTGCAAATCTCCTTCCCGTCAAGTTGTTGAAAATATCGATTCAAGACACCTGCGATACGATTGGCAGTCTGTCTGTGACACGGAAGTCCCGGATGAAAGCGGGCGCCCACAGTGTCATCAGTAATCTCCGGAAGCGCAATATACTCCGGGCATTCGGTCTGATGCAGCTTTGCAAAGGTAGAAAGTGCCTCTTTGATGACAGGCTCTAAAAGTGTTCCAAGCATTCCATACGTCCAGTAAAGCTTAGCCTTCGGGTAAGCCTCATAAATCTTAGAAAGAAACGGTACCGCACTGTTAAGAAACGCCTCTGCACTCTCCTTAGAAAGCGAACCATCTTCCGCAAGCTTCATACCGAAAGTCACCCCGGTATCCGGATTCTTCATCGGCGGCATTGTTACGCCGTTTGCATCATTGGTTCCGAGATTGATAATAATCGCATCAGGAACAAATGCCTGAAAATCATAATCCTTTTCCGCACCGCGAATCGGTCTTGCCGGACCGTCAGCATACGCAAGCGCACATACCTTATCCCAGGCAATCGGCATCACATGGCGCGTGTCATTATCATAACCGCAGCATACGCCCCAACCGCTTTGGGAAAGGCTCTGATAATCGGCATCTACCAGTTCCGCTGTCATATAAGCATAGTTATCGGTTGCAGAAAAGAGCTCTGAAACCCAGTCATTCTCACCTCTGGCACCGATTGCCCCCTCTCCCGAGGTAATCGAATCGCCGATGAAAAGAAGCTTATGCTTTCTTTCGGAAACCGGCAGAAGCTCACCGTCAATAAGCACATCAGTAAGCTCAATATAATGCTCTCCGTCTCCGGGCATAATCGGCGTATCCTTCACAATACGAATATTGTGCTCCTGCTCCCTATTACGGTTTCGAAGAATCATGATCTCATTCTCACCGTTAGAAAGCGGCATGCGAATTAGCCTTACGCCATCCACCAGAACACAGATCCACTGCTCCTGATTGCCGTAGGAAGCCCTTATCTTAACGCTCAGGCTGCTTGCCTTCACATTCATCTCATAACGGCTTCCGGTCCAGAACAGAACATACGGCTCCTCCGAGGAGGCACGTCCCAAAACCTTAATATTTTTCTTAAATTCTTCAGATAGATGCATTCATGTTCCTCAATTAAGTAAAATAAACTGTCTTCTCGAGAGGCTCCTCGGCACGCTCAAGCTTGGTTGCATAAAGCACCGGTCCTTTGCCCTTATATTCCTTCTGATATTCAATCTTAACGGTTGCGGTAACCCATACCCACGCACGGCTCTTCAAAAGGGAAGAATCCACAACTGCAGGAAGCTTTGCAAGCATACCGACAAATGCGATATCGTCCGCGCAGCATGTCATAGCCATACGTCCTGGAACACAATATCCCTTCGGAAGTCTCGGAGACATATACATCATACCAAGATAATGCACGGTCTTACCCTCATAATTCTTCGGGTTATCCATACAGTCCATATAGAAGATACCGTAATCCTCATCGGTAATCTCTAGATAATCCTTGGTCATATCGTAAGGAAGTTCTTCCTCCTCGGGTGCAACCTCGGCTCCGTCGGCACGCTCATAAATGATCTGTGCCTTACGATTCACCGGCTTGATACTTCTACGGATCATCGTCTTATTGGTATTATCATCGCAACGATTAACAATAACAATATCGGAGTAACGAACATTGTCGAGCACCATTTTCTTCATGTTATTCAGATAACTTTCAATCGTGGTACCGTCAATCAGGGAAATCACCTGCGCAGGCACCCAGTTCTCCGGATAATCCAGTTCCATCATCTCGTCCATGCTCCACATACCGTTCACCTCGAACAGAATCATGTTCGGGTTATAGTAGAGCTCAAGACCGTTCAGGAACTGACCGGTGAGCTGTGACTGCTCTTCTACACTGATGATCTGCACACCCTTCTTTGAAAGCGCAATCTCATCAAGCTCCTCTTCACCCTCTTCACACTGGATGATCAAAAGCTTACCGCCCTCAAGAAACTGCGGGTCATTCAGGGTCTCCTCGATGAAGGTTGTCTTACCGCTGTCAAGGAAACCGTTGATAATAAATACGGGCTTTTCCATGATAAATCCCTTTCTTATGCCTCAAACAAATCGGCGATCTCTTTCTCCTTAAGCTGGCTGCCGATTACGCACAGACGACCGATAATATCGGATGCGCCTTCACGAATCTCAAACTCACCGGGTGTCAGGTCAAAATGAAGCCAACGACCGTCGGTGCTCGGAACGATACCCTTTGCACGAAGGATGATACCGTACTCCTCAAAGTTTGCAAGCTTCTCAAGAATATCCTCAAGAACCGACTCGTCATACTTCTTCGGAGATTCCTTACCCCAGCTGGTAAATACCTCATCTGCATGATGGTGGTGATGGTGATGTCCGTGCTCATGATGATGCTCATGCTCGTGGTCATGGTCGTCATCGTCATCATGATGGTGGCCGCAGCAGCACTCCTCATCATCGTCATGGTGGTGATGGTGGTGGTGCTCATGATCATGATCGTCATCGTCATCGTCATCATCGTCATCATGATGGTGGCCACAGCAGCACTCCTCATCATCGTCATGGTGGTGATGATGGTGATGCTCATGATCACACTCCTCGTCATCATCGTGGTGATGACCGCAGCAAGGGCAGATATCCTCTTCTTCAAATAAAATCTTGGAAAGGTCTACCTTCACAGACATAGCATGCAAAATCTGTGCGCCGGTAAGCTGGTCCCAAGGTGTAGTAACGATTACTGCATCTGCATTCTTCTCACGAAGCATTGCTACGCATGCCTGCAGCTTATCCTCAGAAACATTCTGGGAGCGGCTCAGAAGAATGGTATGTGCATATTCAACCTGGTTATTGAAGAACTCACCGAAGTTCTTCATGTAAATACGGCATTTGCCTGCATCGACAACAGTAACAAGACTGTTGATCTCGAACTCAGGATCTTTAATATCCGCAACAGCTTTCTCAACATCGGAAAGCTTGCCGACACCGGAGGGCTCAATGATGATACGATCCGGATGGAACTGCTCCTTTACCTTAACCAAAGCCTCGCCGAAATCGCCGACTAAGGAGCAGCAGATACAACCGGAATTCATCTCGGTAATCTCAACACCGGCCTCCTTCAAAAAGCCACCGTCAATACCGATCTCACCAAACTCATTCTCAATCAAAACAACCTTCTCACCCTTATATCCGTCAGCCAGAAGCTTTTTGATAAGGGTCGTCTTTCCGGCACCAAGGAAGCCGGAGAAAATATCAATCTTAATCATGTCTTACCTCACTTTATCTACTGATTCTATACAAATTCCTTTCGGAACAGTTACACTACTGTATTCCCGTCGTACCGAAACCGCCACGGGATTTGGCGCTAAGATGCTCAACCTCTTCAAATACAAGCTGCGGCTGATTCTCCATCACACGGAACTGACAGATGCGGTCATTAACCGAAATGTGCGTATCACGCATGGCAAGTACCGGAAAGCGCCACTCGTCCTCATCGCCGCAATAGCTGTGGTCCACAACACCCATATGATTGGTCTGAATGATACCAAAATTCTTATAGGTACTGCTTCTCGGAACAATATGTGCTTCGTATCCCTCTGGCAGCATAACCGCAATTCCGAGACGAATCAGTCTGAACTCTCCCGCCTTCAGATCAACATCCTCCGCGGAACGAAGATCAATCCAATCGGACACGCCGTCAACATAACGAAGCTTTTCTATTTTGTCACTGATATAACGAATCTTAATCGGCAGCATAACTTCTCCTTAAATCCCTTCATAGAATGCGATATAGCCCATAAGTGCCTCATAGAGGTCTGCCTTGCTGATAACCTCCCACGGTGCGTGCATATTCTGTACCGCAACACCGCTATCGATGACATTCATACCGTAGTTGCCCATGATATAAGCGATTGTTCCACCGCCGCCCTGGTCAACCTTACCAAGCTCAGCCGTCTGATAGCTCACGTTAGCATCGTCGAAAATCTTACGGATTTTAGCAAAAAACTCAGGGCTTGCATCGTTCGAACCACTCTTGCCGCGGCTGCCGGTGTATTTGTTAAATACAAGGCCGTGGCCGAAGTAAGCAGTATTCTTACGCTCATTAACAGAAGGATAATTCGGATCGTATGCGGCACTGACATCCGAAGAAAGCATATCGGAGTTCTGCAATGCACGGCGAACCTTCAGCTCGGAATATTCCTCTGTGCGGCTCATAAGCTCCGCAACACAATTTTCAAAGAATCTCGAATGCATACCCGTTGCACCGACACTTCCGATCTCCTCCTTATCCACCAGAAGGCATACAGCCGTTCTGTCAGTCTTCTCAAGGCGGAACAAAGCTTCTGCGGAAGGATATGCGCATACTCTGTCGTCATGACCGTAGCCCATAATCAGGCTTCGATCAATCCCCATATCTCTTGCATCGCCTGCCGGAACAATCTCAAGCTCAGCGGAAAGAAAATCCTCGTCCTCCACTTTATATTTCTTCGAAAGAATCTTCATGGCATTTGCAAAAACAGCATCCTTCTCTTCGCCCTTAAGCGGCATAGAGGCAAATGTGACATTAAGATCCTCACCGGTAACGACCTCAGAAGCCTTCTTCTGCAGCTGATCGGCACTCAGATGGATCAAAAGATCGCTTACGCCAAATACCGGATCTTCCGGTGCATCACCGATGGAAACCTTCACAACCTTACCGTCCTTACGGCAGATCACGCCATGAATCGCCATCGGTACGGTAACCCACTGGTACTTCTTCACACCGCCATAATAATGTGTATCTAAAAGCGCAATCTCGGTATCCTCATAAAGCGGAACCTGCTTCAGATCAAGACGGGGGGAATCGATGTGCGCGCCAAGAATCTTCATGCCCTTCTCAAGCGGCTCGGAGCCAACCAAGAACAAAGCAACGGTCTTACCCATAAGCGTTGCATAAAGCTTGTCTCCCTCTTTCACGCTCTTAACGCTGTAAAGATCCTTATATCCAAGCTCCTTCGCCTTCTTTACAACCGTCTCTACGCACTCACGCTCGGTCTTATTCCGGCTCAGAAATACGCGGTATTCTTCAGCAAAATCCATCACCTTATCGAGCGTTTTTTTATCATATTTCAACCATGCATTCTTGCCTTTTCTGTCAATTGCCATTACTGTAAACCTCCGTTATTACGCATTCTCATTCAAATAATCAATCATTTCCCTAAGCTCGTCAGGCTGGAAATAATATTTCTTTCTGCAGAACTGACATACGACCTCGATTGCCTCACCGTCTTTGTAAAGCGTTTCAAGCTCCTTCTTACCAAGACTGAGAAGTCCCTTCGTATAACGCTCCTTAGAGCAGTTACATACATACGCAGGGTAAATCGTATCGTTAAATGTAGGCGAAAAGCCTTCAAGAACCTTATTCAGGATGTCCTCCGGGCTCATCCCCGTAGAAAGCATATCCGTCACGGAGGAAAGACCTTTGATATTCTCTTCAAGCTTTGCAATCACATCGTCCGGGCAATCAGGCATCAGCTGAATGATGAAGCCGCCTGCCTCGGAAACCGTGTTGTCCTTATTCATAAGTACTCCCAGCCCTACACAGGAGGGAGTCTGCTCAGATGCGGCATAATAATATGTCAGATCCTCAGCAATCTCACCGGTCTGCAGCGGAACCTCTCCGACATACGGCTCCTTTAACCCGAGGTCTCTAAGTACAGACAGAATACCGTTTCCAAGTGCTCCGCCGACATCAAAATGATGATTCGCCTTCGCCGGCAGGTCAACAAGCGGATTCTTAACGAAGCCCTTTACATTACCGGAAGCATCCGCAGTTACGCAAAGTCCGCCAATCGGTCCGTCGCAGGCAATCTTCACAGTCATAATATCTGCAGCACTTTTCATCATGGTACCCATCATGGAAGCTGCCGTAAGAAGTCTTCCGAGCGCTGCAGTACAGACAGGGCTAGTGTTATGCGCTTCTCTTGCAAACTCAACAATTTCTTTCGTGGAAGCGGCAAATGCACGGATAAATCCGTCCGCGGCCGTTCCTCTTACAATCTTATCACTCATATCAATCCTCCGGGGCCTGATAGCATTTGTCCTTCTGAAAGCCCTCTTTTGCAATGTAAAGAACACGTTCCGTGGTTTCGGTAACCATTCCCATCGTGTTCGCATCGATTGCCTCTATATATTCCATTCCCGCCTCGGTAAGAAGTCTTCGAATCGTATCTACGGAGTAAGTCTGCTGAATGTGTGTCTCCGACATCTTTCGGTACAGATCTCCGGATTCCTTTTCAAAAATCGTAAGGCGGTAGGTATTTCTCTTCTTTCGTTTCATATAGGCGTTCTCCCATATGAGAGTTGCGCCGCGCAGCTGCTCGACTCTCGTTTCATTTCCAAGTGCCGCAAAGCAGGCCGCAGTTTTCATATCAAATATAAAGATGCCTTCTCTGTCGAGATAGTTATTCACCAGACGGAAGGTTGCAAGCAGGTCCTCTTCCGTCAGAAGGTAATTCATGGAGTCGCATACGCTTACGATACCGCGAACCGTGCCGAACAGCTCGAACGAACGCATATCCTGCAGAAGATACAAAATCTGTGAGGTCTCGCCCGCATCCATACGCTCATATTCCTTCTCTCTGGCAACCATGAGCATATCCTCGGAATTATCAATTCCAATCATATCATAACCGCTTTCGGAAAGCCGTATGGTCATCTCACCGGTACCGCAGCCAAGCTCACAAAGAAGGCCGTCTACGATTCCGTAACGACGAAGAAGCGTAGTCAGATTCTTTGCCCATTCATCGTAAGGAATATTATCCATACACATATCATAAATTTCCGCAAAGCCGGTGTAAGCGTCCATATTTCACTCCAAAAAGTAAGGGCTTTCGCCCCTGTTAATCTGCCGCATAAAAACGCCATAAGGCGAACCCCGTGAAAGGGGTCCGCCACATGGTAATAGATTACTTATTCAATTCAGCCATGGAAGCAAAGGACGGAACCAATGCCGGATACAAACCACGGAAGATCTGATAACGCTTCTCGTATTCTGCAACGATCTGCGGATCCTGCTCAATGGTGTCAACCACACGAATGAGCTTTCCGGAAGCCTCTTCTACGGAAGCGAACTCGCCGCAACCTACTGCAGCAAGAATTGCTGCGCCGTAGCCGGGACCCTCTTCACAGTTAATCTTATCAACCTTAACGTTCATAATGTTTGCGATTACCTTACACCAGAGCGGGCTCTTAGCACCACCGCCGATTGCACGTACACGCTCAATCTTAACACCGAAGGAACGAGCAATCTCAAGTGCATCACGAAGTGCGTAGGTAACACCTTCCATAACAGCAAGCGTCATATCCTCACGCTTCGTATCCATCGAAAGACCGATGAAGCAACCTCTTGCGTTCGGATTATTATGAGGAGTACGCTCACCCATCAGATAAGGCAGGTAGTATACATTGTTCTTACCAATCTCGGTAATGTTCTTCTGCTCTGCTGCATAATCCTTCGTACCGATGATGTCATCCATCCACCACTTGTTAGAGGAAGCTGCGGAAAGCATACAGCCGAGGAAATGATAACGGCCGTTTGCATGAGCGAAGGAATGCATCGCATTCTTATCATCTACAGCGAACTCATCCGTAGAGATGAATACGGTTCCGGAGGTTCCGAGGGAAAGGCTGCACATACCGTTCTCAAGAGTACCGGTACCAACAGCACCTGCTGCGTTATCGCCTGCACCGGCAATAATCTTTACGGTCTCGGGAAGGCCAAGCTCCTTGGCAATCTCGGGAAGAATCGTTCCGACAACCTCATAGCTCTCGTAAATCTTAGCAAGCTGGCTTTCCTTTACGCCAACGATCTCACACATCTCCTTGGACCAGCACTTGTTCTTTACATCAAAAAGAAGCATACCGGATGCATCGGAAACATCGGTGCAATGAACGCCGGAAAGCTTATATGCGATATAATCCTTCGGAAGCATGATCTTGCAGATCTTATCAAAAATCTCAGGCTCATTCTTCTTCACCCACAGAAGCTTCGGTGCGGTGAATCCGGTAAGTGCCATATTCGCAGTATACTCGGAAACCTTCTCGCGTCCGATCTCGTTATTCAGATAATCACATTCCGCCTGCGTACGTCCGTCATTCCAAAGGATTGCGGGACGAAGCACGTTGTCCTCACTGTCAAGAATTACAAGGCCGTGCATCTGACCGCCGAAGCTGATGCCGGCAACCTTGGAAGCATCAAAGCCTGCTACAAGCTCTTTCACACCAACCTTCATCTGTGTCCACCAGTCCTCCGGCTTCTGCTCGGACCAACCGGTCTTAGGGAAGTACAAAGGATACTCCTTAGACACGATGTTCTTAATCTCACCATTCTCATCCATCATAAGAAGCTTAACGGATGATGTACCCAGATCAACACCGATATAGTACATAAAAATTCCCTCCGAAATAATGATATAGTTCAGCAAATTCCATGCTAAAACTCAAAAATAATAATACCAAAAAACAGGTATTTCGTCAAGGTCGAGCCCAAAGTTCTAGGCTCTGTCCGAAGCCTCCCAGATACCAAGAAGCGACTTCGGAATGATCAGGTCCATACACTTATGCTTTACCGAAATCTCGGCAAGCTTACAGCTTCCGCCGAACTCTCCGTCAAGTGTGTAAGGAACCTCCTCCTCGCTTTCGATACGCACACGCTTTACCCGAGTGTGAAGAAGATTCGGATTCGAAAAATCGCCCTTCATCAGGCAGTTAATAATATCCGGCAGCTCATAGGCCTTGAAATCTCTTACCAAAAGCATCTCATAATAGCCGTCATTCAGAGAAACATCCTTACCGGTGATTCCCTTGAAGCCTCCGATGGATTCAGAGCTAACGACCATACCATACACAAAGCGTCCCTCCGTATAGTGTTCATCGTAGGAAATCTTCATGTTATACTTATGAATATTCGTAAGCGATGCCGCACCCGCAAGCACATATGCCATATGTCCGAACACATTCTTCATGCCCTGCGGCGTCGCATAAGACACCTCGGTAAAAAGGCCGAACGCAGCGGTATAAACGAAATACTCTCCGTTAAAAAGCGCCATATCGCAAGGAAAATGCATGCCTTCCTTGCTAAGCTTTGCCCCCTCGACCATATCCTTCGGAAGGCGAAGCGAATTACCGAAATCATTCGTACTGCCACACGGAATGTAAAGAAGCGGAATCTGTTTACCCAGTGTATTGACAGAAAGCATACCGTTCACAACCTCGTGAAGCGTACCGTCTCCGCCGGAGCAGATGATTCTCTTGCACATTCCTTCCTTCATATAGGTTCTAACCGTTTCCTGTGCATCACCATGCTTTTTGGTAGGACTCAATACAAGGTCACACTCGTCCTCAACAAGCTCATTAACAATGTCACTGAGCTTACCCTGAAGCTTCTTCTTTCCGGCATTCGGGTTATAAACAAATAAAATTTTATCTCGCATCAAATGCCTCCTTTCCCTCACACAACAAGTAGAATCGCTTATAAAAAGACGAACCAAAAAACATTATACTACAATCTTACGATTTTTTGAAGAGCAAAACTGTAAATATATATTTCTTTTACGGGAATTCCCGTTCCGCGCTCAATTGCCTTAGCATAATAATCAAGCTGCGTCTTATAACGGTTAATCAGAAAGCTGCCGTCATCTCCTACGGGAACACGGTCGGTTTTATAATCCAATAGTACATATTCCCCGTCCTCTTCGAAAAATGCATCGATAATTCCCTGCACTAAAACCGTTTCCTCCGGATCATAATCCTTAGAAACCGTAGCGGCAGAAACACGCATAACAAAGGGCTGCTCCCGTTTCAGCTTTCCTGCCAAGAAGGCTTTCTTCATACGAAGACCGAGCTCGGAACAATAGAAGTTAGAAAGCTTATCAAAGGATACCGAAGAAAGCATCTCCTCCGGAACATATCCCTTCTGTAAAAGTGCAAGAGCCTCTTCCCTGCTGTCCGCTTCACTGCCGTCCCGTTTATAATCATGCAGTTCTAAAATCCGATGATACATCGTACCTCTGATAGCACCCGCAGGCGTAGCAAGCGACTTAGCATCCGGATCAATAAAGGTTGGTACCGGCGCCGGATTCTCCTCAGCATGCTCTATAAGCACTGCCGGATGGTCATGATTGATCGCATATTCCTCCATGGCGCTGTGCTTCAGAGCAGATACCGAAACCTTCACAGGCGTGTTGTTTCTGTTGAACGGATAGCTGTAGGTAAAATATTCCTCGAGCTCATCATAGCCGTCCGTTTCAAAGCCTTCCATGGCTTCTGCTACCGAACCAGCCCTTACTTCCTCTGCCTTTTTCGTCTGGATAATCCGCCAAAAGCCTCCCTGCACCGGTTCAAAATGAACCCAGATCGCATGATCAATCGGGGTGATACGCGCAACGGTCTCCTGCGGAAGCTCCGAAAGAATACAGGGCATGATAAGATCCATATAAGTCTTCGCATGCGAAACTCGCTCGTAGCCAAGCGACGCACCGGGACTCGGAATATTGACAAGATAGTCGGAAAAGCTCTTCGCAGTCTCTTCCGCAACAACAATCAGCTTCTCCTTCGCTCTCGTCATTGCAACATACAAAAGACGCAGTGCCTCTCCCTTCTCATCATCCTTAATGCGCTCCTCAATGACATCTCTTGCAAAGGTTCTGAAGGACTGTCTCGTCTCCGGATATAAGGATTTCGGTCCGAACCCAAGGTCGCTGTGGCATTTGACCGGAACATTTCTTGCAGGGGAGTTCATCTCTCTGTCCGCATCGATCAGAAATACAATCGGGAACTCTAATCCCTTGCTCTTATGAATGGTCATCACCCGAACCGCATTGCCGTTCTCGGAAAGCTCCGGCTCCGGATTGGCATCATAGCGAATCATATCGTCGATATAACGAACGAAATCGCTAAGCTCGGTATTTAATCCGCCGGCAAATGCCTTCGCCTTCTCCACAAGCATATTAAGATTCCGTTCTCTGACAATTCCTGCGGGCATAACGGAAACATACGACAGATACCCAGTCACACGGTACAGCTCCGTAATCAGCTGCGGTACGGAAAGATACAGCTTCTTCTTACGAAGATATGCTAAAAGGTCTAAAAATGCATTACCCTTCTCCCTGATTCCATAATAACATTCCTTCACATATTCCATATCCCGAAGCTTTAAAAGCACCTGATAGAGATAATCGGTCTTACCGCCACCCGCAAGCTCCGCAGCAAGAATACGAAGCATGGAAAGGTCGTTATAATCGAATCCGCCGATAGGGCTTTGCAACGCCGCTGCGAAAGGAATATCCTGTAACGGGTTATCCAAAACACGAATAAGATTCAGGACATTTCGCACCTCACTTGTCGAAAAATACCCTGTCATCTTCGCTGCATAAGCGGGAATACCCGCATCCATCAAGGCCTCAATCAAGGGATAAGCAAGCTTTGTCATCGTACGGCATATAATCGCAATATCCCCGTATCCGGCAATTCTTGTATGGTCCTTTTCGGTTACCGGGAAACCGTGAATCGGATCGGTAAGCTCTTTAATTCGATTGATGATGGCATGAATACCTGCATCCATGTCCTCTTCCTTCGGAACAATCAGCACCTCATTCGTTGCTTCTTCTTCGGAAAGCGTATGCTGGTACCCGGCCCGATAATGAAGCTCTGCATCCGTATCATACTCTACGCCGCCAAGCTCCTTATGCATAATCATACGAAAGACCTGATTGATGCCCTCGATGACAGACTCTCGACTTCTGAAATTCGCGGTAAGAAGAATCAGTCTCTGCTTTGCATCCGCTTCCTTCAAAAAAGAATCAAACTTCTCCATGAAAAGCTCGGGTCTGGCCAGACGAAACTTATAAATACTCTGCTTGATATCACCGACCATGAACATATTCGGCTTCCCCTCCTCACCGGAGGAAACCGCCTTTAAAAAGAGCTCCTGTACAAGGTTGCTGTCCTGGTATTCATCGACCATAATCTCTTTATAAAGGCTTCTGTATTGCTTAGAAACCTCGCTATATCCGATATTCCCATCTTCATCCTTTGTAAGAAAGAGCTTCAAGGTCATATGCTCTACGGAAGCAAAATCATAGGCATTCTCCTCTTTCATGAAGGCTTCATATCGCTGTCTTGAAGCGATGCAAAGCTCTCCGAGTGTCTTCATCGAAGCCGCTGCATTCTGAAGAATCGAAAGCTGATCCGGGAAGCTCATAGAAAAATACTGCTTCTTCCAGGCTTTCCACACATCAAGGATTGCATTGCGGGAATCTTTTATATACTCTCGATTCAAAAAAACACCTTTTTTGCTAGGGATAGCAGGAAACTTAACATCCGTAAGAAACTTGGCAATTCCCGAGAAGCTTCCGGAAGCCATCATCTTCTCACAGAGATCAAGATCTTCCCGAAGTACTGAAGCATAATGTGCCGGGCCGTCCGGAAGCTCCGCTAACCGAATCAATTTGATAAGCTGCTCCCGATGCGTCGGCAAGGTATTCATCATAAAGGTATAAGCCGAATTCGCATAAGTGGAGCCTAACAAATCCTCTTCGGTTTGGATACTTAACAGATACGAATACGACTGCTCAATCCATTCCTCCGGGAAGGGACTGCTGTCGGCAAATCGACAGATTTCATCGACAATATTCTGAAGCGTCTGGTCGCTCCGCTTCGTTGCATACATCTCAAGAAGGCGAAAGAAATCCTCACGTCCCTCCTCGTGCCAAGCCTCGATTGTCTCTTCCATAGCTTTCTTCCAAAGCATCTTTCGGTCGGTATCATCAAGGATACGAAAGCCAGGGTCAATATTCAGCACGTGAAAGTATCTTCTTACAGCACTTTGACAGAAGCTGTCAAGCGTCATAATCGATGCAAAATTCAAGCGCTCACTCTGTAAAATAAGCCTTTCGTTCTCCGGCTCTTTCGTAAGTCGCTCATCAATGGCTCTTCGAATACGATCACGCATCTGCGTTGCGGCATCGTTTGTGAACGTAACGATCAGAAACTCATCAATATTGACCGGCTCCCGCTCGTCCATAATCTTTTTAAGAATACGTTCCACCAAAACCGCAGTTTTACCGGAACCCGCAGCCGCTGCAACCAGAATATCCGCAGTCTTCGCATCAACAACGGACTGCTGTTCACTCGTTAAGCTCACCGCCATCTTCGGCCTCCTTTCCGGTATCAGAACCAGCTTTATCATCATCCTTTGGCGCAATAGCCTCGAAGAATTCTGTCTTACTCATCTTTCTTTCCGAGCGAAGCTCCTTTTGCGTAAGGGATGTGCAAAAATCTTTATAGTTACAATAGGTGCAGGAGGTATTCTGTCCGTTCCTGCATGGATTTCTTTTGATATCACCCGCAAGAATCTCGTCAGCCTCCTTACAAAGGATAGATAAGGCATATGAGGACAGAAGACGAAGCTCTGTCTCGGAAAGAAGACTGCTTCCGGTAAGCTGTCCGTCCTTCTCACTCTTAACAGGAATCGACTGCGATTTATATTTCGAAAGTCTTAGTAACGATGCATCCATATAACCGACTGCTTCTCGGTCATTGATTACAAACCCAGAAGGTGAAAGCGCATCGATCCTTGCCTCCTCGATATTCGTATTCGCATCACATTCCACATACGGGTCGTCCGTATTCTGGTATAGCATGGCAGCAGGAATCGCCTCGGGATGCTCTAAAAGAAGCGAATCCATATATAACGGCAACTGTACCTGCCGACCTTCATAAATCTTACCAAACGAAAGCTCCTTATCCGAGGATTTATAATCTACAAGCTTTAAAAAGGTTCGGTTATTCGCAGTAATACTGTCAATACGGTCAATCTTACCGACAACCTCCATATGCTCCGTAGAGAAGCTGAATCGTTCCTCAAAGCGTGACGGTTCGAACACACCGGTACTCAACTGTCTTTTGATAATCCCGGTCATATGCTTAAGTACGTTACGAATTCGATTCGCAAGATATGCAGTACGGCGGTCGGAATGAAAGATCTCACGACTGTCCTCACTAAGAATCTCATCAACTGCTTCATTCATAAAGCGTTCCGCGTCCGAATCCGATACCGTGACAAAGGAAAGCCCTTCCTTACGAACCCGCTCCGAATACCGTTCAAGTGCAGTATGCACGATATCACCGATATCCGCAGAGGTTGCCTCGTACTCAGGTCTTGGCTCCAGCTTTAAACCGTTTTGTAAAAAGTTTCTAAAGCCGCATTCCGCATATGCTTCCAATGTGGAAACACTGCCCTTAAGCCGCTGTCCGTACAGTGCTCTTGCAATAGCCTCATGAATCTGCTTCGGCAGCAGCTCCCCTGCCTTAGCCTTTCTTAACCAGGCTTCATCTCCGGGTGCATACTTTCGTCCTTCTTCACTCGAAAACCAGGCAAGTACCTTTCTTTCAAGCGAAGAGACCTTGCCCTCTCCAAGCATCGCACGAAGAAATGCACGCCGCCCGTTATCTCCTGCAACTGCCTCGAAAAGTGTCCCCTCCGTACTTCCCGACCACTCAAGTCGGTCAAGCATACCAAGGATACGATATAGAATATAGGACGGCTTTGATTCCTTGCCGGAATCGTCTGTTTTGCGGCAAGTAAGCGTAAGCCCTTCGGCAGGCTTCGCGCAGGCAAGATAAAGATAGAACTCCTCCGTCGGAAGATTCTCCTTCGGCAGGTCGGAAAGCTCCACGGAACGTTCCTTCAGCTGCTCTCTTTCCTTCTCGGTAAGAAGCTCCGACCCGTGACCATTGCCCGGAACAACACCTTCGTTAATTCCAATAAGAAACAGGTGTCTGATGCCGTTCAAACGGGAACGCTTCACATCACCGACGGTAATTGCATCATTCTCCGGCGGAATAAATCCGATCTTCAATTCACGAAAACCAGCCTCCAAAACCTCCGCAAACTCTTCAATTGAGATAGAAAGCTCTCCCATGAGGTCGTTCATTCGTTCAAGAACCTCAATCACTGCCTTATAAATCCTTCGGTACTCCTCGCTTCGTCTGCTTGCGGCACGTGAAGGAATCTCCGAAAGCTCTTCAGAAAGCGCATCCATATTCTCGTAAACCTTATGGCTGCACAAAAAATCATAGAAAACCCGCACCATATCACTGACAAGGGACGCTCCCCTTAGTCCGTCACGAAGTACCCCCAGATCAGCTAAAAGCTTCTCTCGAATCACATTCACCTGACCAAGCGGATCCGGATGAATACTTCTGTAACGATACCGAAACGGCTTCCTGTAAGACGAATAGCCTCGAATTCCCTTTGCAAGCAGATAATTCTCAAGAAGACACGCCTCCTCATAATCATAGCCGCTAAGACGGTTCTTCGTATAATGTGTTACCGCATCCTGACGAAAATCGGTTGTTAATACGCGAAGCGCACTTCTCAAAAAGTCGATCAGCGGATCGTTCATCACATCAGACTTATAATCAATAAAGCATGGAATCCCCTTGGTTTCCGTGAGCTCCTCAATATCCTGCGCATAGGTCTGTACATCTCCGCAGATAACAGCAATCTCCCGATAGCGATATCCCTTCGTTCGAACAAGCCGTTCGATGTTTGTAAGGAGATACCGTACTTCCTCCTGTCTGTTTGGAAGCGCACAGACAGTAACATCGTCACAAGCCAAGGAATAATGCTTACCGTCCCTTCGAAACAGATGATTCTTTAAAAAGGCAAGCGCCCCCTTACCTTCCGCTTTCGAAAGAAGTTCAGGCGTATCGAAAGAAATCCCCTCTTCCTCTGCGATTCGATTGATCGCATCTATCGTTTTCGCGGTAATACGAAACATCGAATTCGCCTTAAGCGTCTGACCATAAAGTTCTGCATCCATCGTAAGTGCAAGCGTAAACGAATCGCTCACCTGAAGAAGGCTACGAAGCATCAGATACTGTGAAGGTGTAAAGCCGGTGAACCCATTCAGATATATGTAGGCATGGCGAAGCTTCTCCGAGCGTGCTATCGGCTCACACATCGCAGAATATACATCCTCCTCCGTCATAAAACGTGTTCCGAGTGCCTCGCGAAAACGCTTTAAAATCAAAGAAAAATCAGAAAGCTTTGCAGACAGCATACCATCCGTTGTATCCTTACAAAGTGCGGAAAGCGCCTCTTCATCGACAAGATATCTCTGGAACTCAGAAATGACAGACTTTACCTCGGAGATAAAGCCTGGCAGACGATACTTCCCCCCGTAAAGCGTGAGTTCACTGTCAGAATTCAGTAATACCTTCTTAAGGATCATACTCTTTCCGATATCGTCTAAAACCGTCGGAAAGCAATCCCCAAGCTCTTCGGAAAGCCTGTATTTTAAACGACTGAAGCTCAGAATATCAATATTCATCACACAGCCGTTACGCTGGTAGGAAACAAGCTCCTTCTGCGCCTGTAACGTCGCCTGATCCGGTACAAGATAAAGTATCGCACGCTCCGGCTGCTCCTCGGCAACACGAAGCATCTCACGATAGATCCAATCCATCTTCCCGCTCCCTTCACTTCCGATGACATAACGAATCGCCATTCTGATCCTCCTATCCGCAAAACTGCACTTCTTATCAAAAAGCATTACCGGAATGCTTCTAACTGACATTATACACATTGCATGTACGAAATATGTCTCTTTGCAGGCGACATTTGAAGTATTTACCAAAAAAGCTCCGCAGATTCCTGCGAAGCCCATAATGCGCCCAAAAATCCCAAGATGCCGGTTCCTGCTTTTTGACTCCCAGCACATAAGCCAGGTGGGTAACCGCAAGTAAGCTTGCTGCCTTCCACTCGAAGGAGGCCTGACATCCACTTACCGATATAGGAATCCCTTTTTAAAGTTGTAGGTTCAAAAATACAGGAGTTATCGAACATCCCAGGAATCTATTTTCCTAATCCGATTATACTCCATTTGTCTCTTAACCGCAATCAAAACATTGAAAAGCCGAGCGAAAAATGTTACGATATTTACATCAAATGAGATGAGGTCAGCAAATGAATACAAAAACCGAACCCGGATACAGCCTTAAGGGTTGTATCGATTTACATACACATTCTACCGCCTCGGACGGACTCGACACCCCAAGCGCACTTGTCAAAAAGGCTGCAGACCTTGGACTTTCCGTTATTGCGCTTACCGATCACGACACAGTCTACGGCGTAAAGGAAGCACTCGCCGAAGCCGCCGAGCTTCGCAAATCCGAAATCGATTTTCACGTAATTCCCGGATGCGAATTCAGCGTTTCCTTCTATAACCGTGACATTCATATGCTTGGTCTATACATTGATACCACATATAAGCCGCTTCTTACACTCTTAGAAACGGCCGCCGAATCAAGAGATCAGAGAAACCGGACGATGCTTTCCCGTTTTCAAAAAGACGGCTTCGACGTCCGAATGGAGGACCTGCTTTCGTTCAGCACCGAAACCAAAATCACCCGTGCGCATTTTGCCCGCGTCCTGGTGGAGAAAGGCTATGCGAAGGATTTTCCGGATGCATTCACTAGATTTCTCGGCGACGACAGCTATTATTATGTGAAACGCGAATTCCTTGATCCCGAAACGGTCATTCATACCATTCACGATGCCGGCGGCATTGCCTGTCTGGCACATCCGCTCCATTATAAGCTTTCCTCCGATAGATTAATCCGAATGATTGAAACGTTCGCCGACTTTGGATTAGATGCAATGGAAGCCAGATATTCCTCCTACGACCGCGAGGACGAGATGTATCTGCGCTCCCTTTGCCGACGATATAGCCTTAAAGTCTCCGGCGGTTCTGATTATCACGGTGCGGTAAAGCCGGGATTAAGCCTTGGAAGCGGCTATGGGAACGGCTGGTGCATTCAAAAAGAGGACGTCACCGTGCTAAAGAAGTAAATTGAAAAACAGCCAAGTATCATGCCATAAAAAGCGAGGCTACAAAAAATGTGTAAACACTTTTCATAGCCTCGTTTGTAATAAAACTATTATCGCATCTTTTTATTCGTAAAAAAGACTCTTTTGGTTCATACTATCTAACCAGCTCCACGATACTTTTTTTCATATGCTTTTTCAACGGTATGATTACAGACAAAATGCCAAGGAGTACACCGAGAACAATAACACAGGTTGCGTTTACTACTCCACTCCTGTAAAACATGAAATCAGGAATATCCAAAACAGTATCTGCAAAATATCCATTTATAAACACCGCAACCAAGCAGCTAAGTACAATTGCATTCACAAGCGAAATCGCAGTGATAAGAACACATTCCAGCGAAAAAATCTGCATTACATCCGATTTGCGCGCCCCCAGTGTACGAAGTATACCAATCGTTTTTTTCGAATCTTGAATGCTATATGAGTATAACGAAACCATCTGCAGTAGGGTAATAAGTCCCATCACCCCAATAAAAATATACACGCCCCATCGAAATGATGCAATGGTTTCAATAATGGAATAGACTTTTTCCAATTCACGATCATTAATATAGAATCCCTTCTTTAATAGTGTCGAGATATCCTTATGCAGCGAATTTTCAAGAGATACAACTCCAATGCGTAGATTCATAGCATCCCTATACTCGGATTCAATTTTCTCATATAAATGATTATCCAAATAAACCTGGTAATCGCCATCTACAATTCCTACGACACGATACTCTCCTCCCATATAATCGAAGAGATTAATTCTGTCCCAAAATGTTCTTCCATACTTCTCATCATTCAAATTATGGATAGGATATGTTTTTCCCAATACATCGCCCGACGAAATAGCACCGGACTGAACTAAAGATATATCTATCGCAATTTCTTCGAAAGACTGTGGCAGCCTTCCGGAAATAACAGTATTCTGCGTACCGACCCTTCCAATCTTATATTGAATTGAAGTTTCATAAAAGAGAATATTTTGAAGCATCCCTCCGAAACCGGATATAAAAACAGGCTCTCCTTCATGCAAAAAAGAATAGGCCTCTTTTTTCATATATATTGAATTTGCGAGTACATTTTCATCATACTCATTTTCCAAAAAAAGGACATCCGTAGCGACATTTCCTATAGCTTCAATGATTCCGGACACAAGAAAATCTCGATCGTTGATACGAACAGTATTTCCAATGACTTCTTCGCCACCACATTCATTAATCATTTCTAAGGACAAGGCAACTTCATCTTCCTTAACAGGAATTCTTCCTTGGATTTTTATATATTTTTCAAAACCTTCTCCAAAATATACTACATGAGCATCTGTTACATTCTGAGTATTTGTTGTAATTGAACATTCGTCTCCCAGAAATAATAGACGATCCTTTCCAATCAGTTTTTCTAACAAATCACAAAAGTTCTTACCGTAGTAGACTCTATCTGCGCCAGCAATATCCTTATACTCATCCTTTGTTTCGGTATAAGTAACGGATATATAATTTCCTTTCTTAAACTGATATTCTGCCAGCGCATAACCATCATCACGAAAAATCAAATTCATGAATACAAGAATTACCAAAAGCGTTAACGAAAAGATTAGTACTGAAATCGAACATCTCACCTTTCGAAGTTTCATCGCCTGAATCGCAAAGTGAAGGCAATCCTTTTTCCCTAACCCTTTCCCCTTTTCTGTTTGGTTTGAATCTAATTTCTGATCTTCTCTGTCTCCTTCATTTGATTTTATTCCGGAGTCTTCCACCAGATTTCCATAAGACATACGAATAATGCGGTCAGCATATTGCCTAGCTAGGGATTCGTCATGTGTCACTACAATTACCAGGCTATTTCTTGCCACGCAACGCAAAGCTTCAAAAATCTTCTCGCTATTATCTCTATCAAGATTTCCTGTCGGCTCATCGGCTAATATTAGCTCAGTTCCAACAGCCATTGCACGAGCAAGCGCAGCTCTTTGTTTCTGTCCACCGCTCAGTTTATTGCATTTTTTATTGAGAAATTCACTAATACCAAGTTCTTCTGCAACCATTTGAATATGCGTTGAAACATCACGCACAGGTTCCCCTGCCAAAGAAAGTGCCAGACGTATATTCTCAAACACTGTAAGATTCTCAATTAAATTAAAATTCTGAAACATAATACTAATATGTTTTCTTCGAAACTCATCCCACTTCTCTTCTGTCTGGTTATCGATACGATTATGATTCCAATAGATTTCTCCACCACTTGGATGATCCAATCCGGACAAAAGATTGATAAGCGTTGTTTTTCCACACCCGCTCTGTCCTAAAAGTACAACAAGTCCGTTAGCGGGTAATTCCAAGTCAATACCACATAAGGCTTTTGTAACCTCAGTCTCAGAATCTTTGTAATCTTTGCTTAGATTCTTTATGCAAATCATCTTCTCCTCCACTCAAAAACTGGAAGAAGCTTATGCTCCTTCCAGAGAATCTTTAACCATATCTACAACAAAACCTATCACAAATTTCCATATCTTATGGGTGTCTTTTGTACCATAATAATCATGATCTTCCTTTGTCCAGTTTCCTGTAAGAAGGTAAGGATTAATCCATTCCTCCTTACCATTCCTATGTTTCCAATACGAACCATTATAGGAAAAACCATAATCATTTTCTGAAAGAATAGTAAAATACCCACATCTTACAAAATTTTCTATATGTTTTGTTCCATAATACAACAGATCATAATAGTTTCTTTCACAGTACTCCTTTGCTAAAAGCAGTTCCTCGTCAGACAAATTCATAGTGCCGTCGAAATCAAATATCACAATAGCATGATAAAAAAATTCCTGCTTCTTATCACCAATGGAATCCTCTGTAAAGTCACTAACCTTAACACAATTCACGGTTATCTCTTTCCCCGGATCAATGTTCCCATAGTAGTAAATAACAGAATTCGCCTCATTAATATTAGTCATATATCTAATCTGCTGTTCGCTTGCTTTTGTAAACATGCCCTTTCGATAGCAGATAAACACGGCAACAAGTGATGCACATATAATACAGCATAGGCAAATGACAATAATCTTTCTCTTCCCCATTGATTTACCATGAAATCGTTTGGCTTCCGGTTTTAATACACATATCACGATTTGTGCTAAATCCCAAACGATTTGCCACCTTTCCATTCACAATATTTCCTGCTCCAAAACGTATCTCATATGTAATCTTAGTTGGCGCTTCTGTCTAAAGAGCACATCCCAAATGAATGTGCTCGTAAAGAAAAAGGAACCAATGATGCAATGCTTACACATCCTTCACGGTTCCTAATCTATTCCCTTTAATTACTTAGAAGGCTTCTCAACCTCAACAATATGACCCTTCTTCATCGGAATACGGCAGTTTTTGTTGTTACCAAATTCCACAACAACAATCCCCTGCTCCTCAATCATATCGATTACAACGCCATAGAAGCCGGCAGTCGTTACAACACTGTCACCGATCTCAATCGTCTCAAGAAGAGCTCTTCTTCTCTTCTCTTCCTTCTGCTGCGGACGAATACCAATGAAATAAAAACCACCGATCAGAATAGCGAAGAATCCGAAATAGATCAGAGTTCCCAGCATTCCGCCGCCCTGTCCGGCAGCTTCAGCAAAAATCAAATTCATCATACTTGTTCTCCTTTACTGTCGCTTAGCTTAATTCTCTCCTGCGGCAAAGCCCTCTAAGCGCATCTTTTTATATTCAGCAAAGCGATCCTGTTCGATTGCCTCGCGAATTTCCTCCATCATTCTATTATAAAAACGCAAATTATGCAATACCATTAAACGAAGTCCGAGCATTTCCCCTGCTACAAGCAGGTGCCTGATGTATGCTCTTGAGTGATTTCGGCAGGCAGGGCAATCACAGCCCTCCTCAATCGGGCGGTCATCGTTCTTAAATCGCTCGTTACGAAGGTTTAATTTGCCGTATTTTGTGTAGGCATGTCCATGACGACCGTTTCTTGTAGGATAAACGCAATCAAAGAAATCAACACCTCGTTCCACACCCTCAAGAATATTCGCAGGCGTTCCGACGCCCATCAGATAAACAGGCTTATCCTTCGGCAGGTACGGAACCGTCGAATCCAGGATCCGATACATCTCCTCGTGCGACTCACCGACCGCCAGACCGCCGATTGCATAGCCGTCAAGGTCAAGCTCACGAATACGCTTCGCGTGCTCGATTCGAATATCGTCAAAGACACCGCCCTGATTGATACCGAAAAGCATCTGCTGCTTATTGATGGTCTCCGGAAGACTGTTAAGGCGCGCCATTTCCTTCTTACAGCGCTCAAGCCATCTCGTCGTCCTGTCCACAGACTGCTGAATGTAGGAACGCTCCGCTACACTCGAAGGACACTCATCGAAGGCCATCGCAATTGTAGATGCCAGGTGCGACTGAATCTGCATACTCTGCTCCGGTCCCATAAAAATCAGACGTCCGTCCACATGCGAGTGAAAGGTAACGCCCTCTTCCTTGATCTTGCGAAGCTTAGCAAGGGAAAATACCTGAAATCCGCCGGAATCCGTAAGCGTCGGACCGTTCCAGCCCATAAACGGATTCAGACCTCCCATCGAGGCAACAAGCTCGTCACCGGGACGAACATGCAGATGATAGGTATTACAAAGCTCAATCTGCGTACCGATTCCCTTAAGATCAATCGAGGATACCGCTCCCTTGATTGCAGCAACCGTGCCGACATTCATGAAAACAGGCGTCTGGACCGTTCCATGCACCGTCGTAAACGCAGCACGCTTAGCCATTCCGTCTGTATGAAGAATCTTATACATTCACCAACCTCATCTCTTCTTTGATAAGCTTCTCGTTCTTTAAAAACCGGTCTCGAATCGAATACTCGATCTCCCGCCCTTTTCCGAGAAGCGCTAAGGATTCACGAAAAATAATACCGCCGGCCATGGTTGCGTGTCCGCCGCCGTTTCCGATCTCGGCAAGCGCCTTACGAATCAGTCGGCCGACATTCAGCTCAGGCGAAACAGAACGCGCCGAGAACTTAAGTCCACCGTTTCGATTGGCATATACAACCGCAATGCTTACGGAGGAAATCGCAAGAAGAAACTCCGCAACCGCAGCAATCAGTCCGTCCGGGCATTCGAAAGGAATATACGAAAAGCCCATATCCTCGTAAACCGTCACATTCTCAATCGCAGCTCCGTACGCACGAAGGTCGGAAAGCTCAAGCTCGCTGTTCTCAAAGAAGGAAAGCATAGCCTTGTCCGCAAGCTCGTTCAAAAAGCCAAATGTCTTAATATCTAAAGCCGTAACGCCGGTACTGAAGCTCTGCGTATCCATCTTAAGTCCGTACAGAAGAATCGTTGCAAGCTTACGATCAACAGGCATACCGGCCTCGATGATCCAATCCGTAATAATACTGGAGCAGGCACCGCAGATTGTATGCTTCACAAACTGATACGTATACTGCGTAGACCAGGGATGGTGATCGATACACGCAACCTCTGCTCCCGTCATATCCGTAAAGTTCGAATTATCCTTCTGGCCGTCAACTGTGATGACATAATCCTCTTCAGAAAGCCTGTCAATCTCCGTCGGCTTATAAATATCCATATGATATTCTTCTACCAGAAGCTTGGTATTGATCTTATCAATACTTCCGAAATAACATATCTCGGAAGAAATGCCCTTCCATTTTAACAATTCCTGCAGTCCGTATGCAGTTGCGATCGCATCCGGATCCGGGAAATCATGCGTCTGAATGAATACTCGGTGGCCCTTTAACAATTTCACCAAGTCAAGAAATGAGTTACCCATCTCACACTCCCAGTCAATCATCAATCCTTCTTAACATTGTTGGTAAGCCAATAAAACAATATACCGAAGAATATAAAAATAAATCCGCCGACTGCCAAAGAACCGGTAGAACCCTCAGCTCCCACAGCGTCGGAAACCGTCTTGGCAACCTTCATTCCGCCCTCCGAGCTCGTGCCGAAGGCGGCCATCAGAAGAAGCACTGCACCGATTGCAAGCGGCGCACCGCAAAGTAATGTACTGAAGATGGAATCGCCCTTATCTCTCTTCTCGGGAGTCATCTCAACGGACTCCTTAGGGCTATTCTCACTAAGCTCACGAATAATCTTCACGGAATCATCTTCCATCGGTATCTCAGGAATGACCACTTCCTGCAAAGCCTCGTTCTCTTCATAAAGTTTCATAATTCTCACCTCCTCATACGATTGTACCAAAATATGACGTAAACTTCAATTACGTTTCTACCTTTTCCGCTACAATTCACGAAAAATTGCGGGAATTCCACCCTGAAATGACAAATAAAAACGCCTTCTGCTTAAGCAAAAGACGTTTTACCAGGGGCAGTAGGATTCGAACCCACGACCTGCGGTTTTGGAGACCGATATTCTACCAGCTGAACTATACCCCTATATATCAGCGGTTGATTTCTCAACCGCTTTCATATATTACAACAGAAAAACCAAAATGTCAACCTTTATTTCAGGCACAATCGAAAGACTATTTTCATTAAGCAGTCTCAATCTTACTTGCCTGCTGAAGGTTATGACGCTCTACTGCTTCCTCACGCATCTTATACTTGAGGATCTTGCCGGCTGCATTCATCGGGAAGCCCTCTACGAAATCTACATAGCGAGGAACCTTATGCTTAGCCATATGGTCACGAACGAAGGTCTTAATCTCCTCTTCGGTTGCGGTCTCGCCGGGCTTCAATACGATACAGGCCATAATCTCCTCACCGTAATCCTTGTCCGGAACACCGATAACCTGTACATCATTTACCTTCGGATAGGTATAAAGGAAGTCCTCGATCTCCTTCGGGTAGATGTTCTCACCACCACGGATAATCATATCCTTGATACGTCCGGTAATCTTGTAGTTACCGTCGGGAAGTCTTCTTGCAAGGTCACCGGTATGTAACCAGCCGTTCTCGTCGATTGCTGCAGCGGTAGCCTCAGGCATCTTATAATAGCCCTTCATGATATTATAACCGCGGGCAACGAACTCACCGTCAACATTGTCCGGAAGATCCTTACCGGTCTCGGGATCAACAATCTTACACTCTACGGCGTAAATCGGACCACCTACAGTATTAACACGGGTTTCAATGGAATCGGTCGTCTTACTCATGGTAGTTGCCGGAGAAGCCTCGGTCTGACCATAGGTAATGCAGATCTCAGGCATATGCATCTTCTCAATAACATCCTGCATTGCCTTGATCGGGCAAGGAGAACCAGCCATGATACCGGTACGCATATGGGAGAAATCCGTCTTATCGAAATCCTCATGTCCAAGCATAGCGATGAACATCGTCGGTACACCGTGGAAGCAGGTAATCTTCTCCTGGTTGATACACTTGAGACCCTTTCTCGGGGAAAATGCCGGAATCGGGCTCATGGTAACACCGTGTGTTACGGATGCAGTCATTGCAAGTACCATACCGAAGCAATGGAACATCGGAACCTGAATCATCATACGGTCCTCGGTAGAAAGGTCCATACAGTCACCGATTGCTTTACCGTTATTAACTACGTTATAGTGGGTAAGCATAACACCCTTCGGGAAGCCGGTCGTACCGGAAGTGTACTGCATGTTGCAGACATCATCCTTATCGATCATTCTACGACGGTTCTCAACCTCGGTATAAGGAATCTCGGAACCAAGTTCCAATGCCTCATCCCAAGTAAAGCAACCCTTCTGCTTACTGTCAACGGTAACGATATTTCTAAGTACGGGAAGACGTTCTGCGTGCAGCTCACCGGGAACGCTTGTTTCAAGCTCAGGGCAAAGCTCCTTAACGATTCCAACATAGTCACAATCCTTGAAGCCGTCAATCATAACAAGCGTATGGGTATCGGACTGACGAAGCAGATACTCGATCTCATGAATCTTGTATGCGGTATTGACCGTAACCAAAACAGCACCGATCTTCGTGGTAGCCCAGAAGGTAATATACCATGCGGGTACGTTGGTTGCCCAGATTGCTACATGGTCGCCCTTCTTAACGCCCATGGCGATCAAAGCACGTGCGAAATTATCCACATCATCACGGAACTCCGGATAGGTTCTTGTATAATCAAGCTCGGTATAACGGAATGCATACTGGGTCGGGAATACCTCACAGATACGATCCAGTACATCCGGGAAGGTATAAGGAATCAGATGGTTCTTCGGCCAGATATAGTTGCCGACGCCACGATTGCTTACCTGAAGCGGGTTCTTGTGAATCGTCTTATAAGGAGCCATATAGTGAGCGAACTGCGGGAATACGGTCCAAGCATCCGCAAGCTCCTTACTCCAACGCTTAACCCACTCAAGGGAAACATAACCGGTATAATGCATGCTCTTAAGAGCCTCCCATACCTCGGCAAGCGGCATATCGCCCTGTCCCATCATACGGTAGGAAACCTCACCGTTTACGCAAACGGAATCCTTAACATGTACATATTTGATGAACTCACCAAGATTTGCAACCGTCTCGGCGGGTGTCTCGCCGCAGTTCCGGTAAGGATGGTGAATATCCCAAAGTGCAGCAATCTTTCTGCAGTTTACGGCATCAAGAATATTTCTAAGACGCTTTGTGTCGGAATATACACCGTTTGTCTCAACGCACATCGTTACATTGTATTCCTCAGCGATCGGAACAAGAAGCTTCAAGGCTTCAATAATCTGTGCGTCATCCACATCTCCCTCGGGCTTCGGATTCTCATCGGCAAGAACGCGGATATAGCAGGTGCCAAGCTTATTGGCAAGCTTTGCATATGCGGTAAGCTCTTCCACGGAACGAGCAAGGTTATCCTGATACTTCAATACGCAGCCTGAGGAGAAGCAGGAAATCTCAAGTCCAATCTCGCGAAGCTTCTCTGCCGTCGCATCAACATTGCTGTCTGCGAAGGGCTTTGCCTTGTAAACACTGATGTCTTCACCAAGACCACGAACCTCAATTCCGTGATACCCAAGGTCTTTCGCCATGGTGTAAATGTCAGTCCAGGAATAATCCGGACATCCAAGCGTTGAAAAACTGATCTTCATATTCTAAAACCTCCAAATATAATTTAGAATTCTTACTTGCATTTCCTATTCATAAATGGCCGGTGCCGTTTAATACAATTAAAAAACGCCTCCACTCCTTTCGGAATAGAGGCGTAATATACGCGGTACCACTCTACTTTATGATAATCTATCATCTCAAACAAGCACAGATATACTCGATGCTCTGCCCCTCTAACGGTGGGCCTCCGGCGGTGTCTACACAACATCAAATGTCTTCAATCCGCTGCTCCAAGGCGAGTTCCCAAGATATCTTCGACTGTCTCGCATCAACCGACAGTTTTCTGAAACCCGATCAGCTCGGTACTATTCCTTATCAACGCAAGTTATTCAATTCTGTCTGCAATCATAGCTTACAAAAATACATTTGTCAACAGAAAAATCAAAAAATATACGTTCTACCACTCAATCATTTTGATCTGCATCGCAGCCCAGGAATCTCTGCAGGCATTCCAGATTGCACTGAACTCGTTTAAGGAAAGCGGTGCGGAACCGTTGCCCATATAAACCGTAAGTGCAGGGATCTTAAGAACATTGTTGCAATAGCCGCTTAAGGTGCCGTAGCCGTCCTCTAAAAGCTTACGGTCATTGTTCTCGTATGTCATCATACGACCAAGATACGCACCGTACTCTCTTGCCTTCTTTAAAATCTCCTCGGACTGCGCATAATTGTAATAGATTCGGCTGCCGGAGGTATGATATGTCACAACAACCGACGGCGCGTTCTCATGAATGCTATGAAGAATTGCCTTCGTCTCGGCTTCCGAAGCGGACATATCGCCACGGAATCCGTTCGAGCCGGGAAATGCCTGTGTTGCGGTTAGATCCCACTGGTACGGAAAGTTCTTTCGAAGATCGGTACCCTTAGAGTTTGCATAGAAGAACATCAGGTAATTGTCGAGATTCAGATTGATGCCGCCACCTGAACGGTCACGATCATACCACTCCTTTAAAAGAAGCTTCGTCTGCTCCGCTCTGATACCGGACAGATAGTGCTGACTGATCTCCACACTGTCCGGATTAAGCATCGGAACGGCATGGATACGGACATTATCGAAAAGATCCGTATAAGCATATCCATCATAGTTGCCTTCCTCGTAATAATGCAGATAATACTCAATCTGCTTCATCACAACAAGGCTGGTCATATACTCTGCACCGCATACGCCTCCGATGAAATAAATATCTCTTCTTGCATTTTGTGAACCGATGACAACCTCGTAAACGTTACGGTTATCCGCAGTCGTACCAAGGCTGTTTAACTTCATATGGGCGCCAAAGCTTTCCCGAAGCTCCTTCAGATCGTTCACCATATCGTCATAGGTGTACTGCTGACGCTTGGTATCAACAACTGCAAGTGCTGCCGTCGAAAAATCAAAGCTCTTGTTCGGCTGAATCGGAACGGAAGTTACCAGTTCATGTCCGACATAGCATACACCGGAATCATACTCCACTCGGTCCCAGCCCTCCTGACCGATACCGGTACGAACGAGCATCGTTCCGTAGGGTGCTGCGGAAACAAGCTGCGATTCGTTACGAGGCTCCCGTCTGATATTCAAAGAATCGGTATTAACATACACATTCTCCTTAACAGCGATAAAACCGTCCGCATCGAGTACAACATTGCCGGGAATCGTATCCTGTCCCAAAGAATTAACGCTTACAATATGCTCGCAAAAGGCATACTCGTCTCGCGAGGTCTTCTTGCGGCCGGTCGAACCGCACCCGGTAAGAAATGTCATTATCATCGCAAAGACTATCCATTTTCGTATTGATTTATTCATACGAATCATCCTTTCATAAATCCTTTCGGAAAATCCCCGAAGCATCAGCTTTCGCTCAGAACCTTCTTCAGATCTCTGACATTCGAAACGCCGATGATTCTTACACCCTTCGGAAGCTCGGTAAGCTTATCCGCATCGATCTTCGGAAGAATACAGGTCTTGTACCCAAGCTTGGCTGCCTCCTTCACGCGAAGCATTGCCTGCGGAACCGAACGAATCTCACCAATCAAGCCAATCTCACCGAAGGCTACCGTATGGGAAGCAAGCGCTTTGTTCGCATAACCGGAAAGAATCGCAAGCACGACGCCAAGGTCAAGTGCAGGCTCGGTAACTCGCATACCGCCGGCCACATTCACATAGGCATCACAACCGGAAAGGCCGATGCCCAGTCTTTTTTCAAGCACTGCAAGGAGCAGATTCACACGATTGCTGTCCGTGCCCGCGGCCGTTCTCTTCGGAAAGTTAAAATTCGTCTTGCAGACAAGTGCCTGCACCTCTACAAGAATCGGTCTTGTGCCCTCAAGCGTTACGGTAATCACAGAGCCGGGCTCGTCTACCGGCATACCGGAAAGCATCTGCTCGGACGGGTTCTCAACCTCCACCAGACCACAGCGCTCCATCGAGAATACACCGATCTCGTTCGTAGAACCGAAACGATTCTTCACGGCACGAAGAATTCGGTAAGGCGTTGTCGTGTCTCCCTCAAAGTATAACACGGTGTCCACCATATGTTCAAGCATTCTCGGTCCTGCAACGGAGCCTTCCTTCGTCACATGACCGACGATGAATACACTGATCTCCTCTTCCTTCGCAAGTCTTAACAGAAACGAAGTAATCTCCTTCACCTGCGTGATGCTTCCCGCGGGCGAATCAAGCTCGGGAAGAAGCATCGTCTGGATGGAATCGATGATTACGACCTCCGGATGCGACTCAAGCATACTCTCTCTAACCGAATCGATATTGTTCTCGGCCAAAAAGAGAAGGCTATCCGTGAATTCACCGATACGATTCGCACGAAGCTTGACCTGTCGAAGCGATTCCTCGCCGGAAACATATAAAACCTTCGTTCCGTTACTGCTAAGATTACGACACATCTGCAGAAGAAGCGTTGACTTACCGATACCGGGGTCACCGGACGCAAGCACCAAAGAGCCTGCTACAATACCGCCGCCAAGCACACGGTCGAGCTCTCCCATTCCTGAGGGAAGGCGCTTCTCGTCCTCTGTACTGATGGCACCTAAGGGTACCGGCGTACTTCTGCGAAACGGATTCGCATAGCCTGCGGGCGCGCTCTTCTTTTTCTCACGCGGGGCCTCTACCATAGAGTCCCAAGCCTTACAGGCAGGACACTGGCCAAGCCATTTGGCGGATTCCGCACCGCACTCCTTACAGAAAAAAGCTGTTTTATCTTTCGCCATAAGTATATCCTTTATCTTCACTGTATTGCAGGCAAATACTTGCCCCGGGCTTGATTCTTCCCGAGAGAATCTCCTCGGCGAGCAGATTCTCAATATCCTCCTGGATCGCTCTTCGAATCGGTCTAGCACCGTACTTCGGATCATGTCCGCGAACCGCAATATGCGCAAGCACGGAATCCTCTATCGTTAGCTTGATATCATAGCTCTCAAGGCACCGCTTTACAAGGGAAGCTGACAACAGATCAACAATCTGGCGAAGCTCCTCATCGGAAAGCGTATGGAATACGACGATATCATCGATACGATTCAAAAACTCGGGACGGAATACCCGCTTGACCTCGTCCATCACACCGGACTTCATATTGCGATAATCCGCCTCGGCATCATTCGAGGAACCGAACCCAAGACGCTTCGGTTCAATAATCGTCTGCGCACCGGCGTTGCTGGTCATAATGATAACCGTGTTCTTAAAATCAACGACACGGCCTGTCGAATCGGTAATACGACCGTCGTCAAGTACCTGCAGAAGAATGTTGAAGACATCCGGATGTGCCTTTTCAATTTCGTCGAATAGAATGACGGAATAAGGCTTTCTCCGAACACGGTCGCTCAGCTGACCGCCCTCGTCAAAACCGACATAGCCGGGAGGGCTACCGATCATCTTCGATACGCTGTGCTTCTCCATATATTCGGACATATCAACGCGGATCATTGCATCCTCATTGCCGAACAGAACCTCGGCAAGCGCTTTACAAAGCTCGGTCTTACCAACACCGGTAGGTCCTAAGAAGAGAAATGAGCCAACCGGTCTCTTCGGATCCTTCAGACCAACGCGGCCTCTGCGGATTGCTTTCGAGATTACCTCTACAGCCTCCTTCTGACCGATGACGCGCTTATGTAACTCCTTCTCCATATTGAGAAGCTTCTCACCTTCGGATTCCGTCACCTTCGAAAGCGGAATCTTCGTCCAGGAGGATATTACGGTTGCGACCTCCTTCTCGGAAACAACGAACGAAGCCTCACCGGGCTCCACGTTTGAAAGCTCGCGGTACTTCTTCTCCAGTCGCTCCTGCTTCCGCCCAACCTTCTTCGCACCCTCATAATCACCGTTAAGAAACAAAGCCTCCTTCTCCTCGGAAAGTGCCCGAAGCGTTTCCTTAACGGAAATCTTCTCACGAACGTCATCGCGGCCGGAAAGATGCACATAGCTTGCTGCCTCATCCATCAGATCGATTGCCTTATCGGGCAGGTATCGATCATTTAAAAATCTCTTCGAAAGCGATACGGAAGCCTTCAGTGCCTCCTCGCTGATTGTAACACCATGATGCTTTTCGTAGCGGCTCTTCAAGCCCTGAAGGATTGCAAGTGTCTGCTCCTCGGACGGTTCCTCAACCGTAACAGGCTGGAATCGTCTCTCTAATGCAGAGTCCTTCTCAATATGCTTCCGGTACTCCTCAAGTGTCGTCGCACCGATAATCTGCAGTCCGCCTCTTGAAAGCGCCGGCTTAAAAATATTGGCTGCATCCAAAGAGCCCTCCGCATTGCCTGCACCGATAATCGTATGCAGCTCATCAATGAACAGAATGATATTACCGTCTGCGGTAACCTCATCGATTACCTGGCGGATACGTTCCTCAAACTCGCCGCGGTATTTGGCCCCGGCAACCATCGAGGACATATTTAACGTATAAATACGCTTGTTCTGCATATGCTCGGGAACAAGGCCCTGCACAATGCGCTGTGCAAGTCCCTCAACAACTGCAGTCTTGCCGACACCAGGTTCTCCGACCATACAAGGGTTATTCTTCGTTCTTCTGCTGAGAATGCGGATAACACGTTCCGTCTCATCGACACGACCGATAACCGGATCTAAAAGTCCCTCCGCTGCCTTCTCCGTCAGATCAGAGCAGAACTCAGCGATGGCAGTCTGCCCTTTTCTTGACTCCTTCACGCCCGCAATCTGCTGCTTGATCTCCTCACGCGTCAGATTCATGCCGCTAAGGACATCTTTATATAACCCGGTCAGATTGATATTCAGTGAATTCATCAGGCGAACCGCAATACAATCACGCTCTCTAAGTAACGAAAGCATCATGTGCTCCGTTCCGACAAGTTCCATGTGCATACTTTCCGCAAGCTGCTCAGCACCGTTAAGGGCCTGCACAAGCTCCGGTGTCTTAGTAAGCTTACGCTTTCTTGACTGGCTGTTCACCATCGTATCCATCAGAAGCTCGAGCGCGTCCTCGTCAAGCTTTCCGTCAAGTGCCTGGCTGACGGTCGATTTCACACTGTACAAAGCAATTAGCAAATGCTCGGTGCCGATATATGCCGCATGCTTGCTTTTTGCATACATTTCCGCATATTCAAGTACCTGCTCGGCTGTATTGGTATATTGACTAATCATATCGGTAATCCTTTTCGTTTAATATCCTAAAACCATGCTAATGTTCCACGGAACGGACGCCGTAGAACTCCTCTAACACATCATCCAAAATCTTGTGAATGTCCTGAGCCCCAAGATCACGGCAAAGTGCCTTTGCCACAACACTCTTCATCTGAAAGCGAATCTCTTCGATTGCTCGCATTCGATCCGCGTTGAGCGATACGACCGCGCCCTTACGGCGATCGAGCTTCAGATACCCTTCCTGGCGAAGGATGGAATACGCCTTGTTGACCGTGTGCATATTAATTCCGATAAGCTCTGCCAGATCCCGCACGCTCGGAAGACTCTCGCCTTCCCGAATCTCGGCTGTTGCGATTCCCATAATAATCTGATTTTTCAGCTGCACGTAAAATGCCTCGTCGCTGTTGTAATCAATACGAACGATCATAAAAAAGCTCCTCAAAAATGACTGTATAGGAAACGAATACTCGTCTCAAAGTTATATTTGTTATACAAAAAATATAACAGTAAGGGGCACATTTGTCAAGAATTGCTTCCAAAGCATACAAAAGCTGCCCGACATATGCCGGGCAGCTTCTTACTTGTATTCCCAATACAAAAAAAAGAAAACCCGCATCCGCAGGTTATCTTCATTACACATATTCCACTTCCCGAAGGAAGATGGACCTGAGGGGAGTCGAACCCCTGTCCGAAAGCCTCGCCATTGCAACCTCTCCCATCACAGTCTACCTACACGCTTGCGCCATTCCCTCCGGATCTGCCGATAAACGGGCTAACACCTTCAGTAGCTTCATCATACGCCCATGCGGTCAAAGCTTTCCGCACGTCGTTTCCTACGAAATCGATGCCCGGGTCAGAATGCGTAGGTGCACTCTGTCGGACAGCTGCCATTAGGCAGCAAATGCAAGATTATTATCTGCGTATATATTTAGTTTGTCCGGTTTTTTACATGTGTCCGGCACATGGATGGCTATCACAATTTAAAAACCCCCGTCGAAACCGGTACAAGCCCGGGTAACAACCGGAAAGGTTGTAAAAATATATTATCATATCTGCGGCAAATGTCAATCTACCGCAGATATAAAAAAACTTATTTCTGAAGCGCTGCCGAAATACCGGGAATCAGCTGCTTCTTTCTTGAGACAAGTCTCGGGATCTCACAGACATTGTCCGCTACCTTCACAGCAAATGCCTCCTGCATCACCTCTCCTGCTCCGTCGCCGACATAAATCACACGCGAGGATTCGGTGGAAATATCCGTCATCATAAAGAAAAGCATCCGCACATCGCCCTTCTTGATTGCATTTAACATATACGGCTTCAGACGCTCCTCGATGCCCTTCAAGCCGTCCGCATTCATAGCATTGATCTGACCGACACCCATCGTAATCTCACCGATCTTGAACTTCTTGTAGTCCTGATAGAATATCTCCTCGGGGGTACGCTCGGTAAGATGCGTTCCTGCCGTAAACATCGCCGTTGTAAGCTCCTCGCGATCAAGCTCCGCTATCTTAAACAAATCCTCAGCGGCGCTCTTATCAAGGAAGGTACAGGTCGGCGAATGAAACGCAAGCGTATCGGAAAGGATTGCCGCACTGAGAAGCCCTGCGATCTGCTTCGGAATCTCTACTTGCTGCTCCTTAAAGAGCATATAAATAATCGTCGCGGTACAACCAAGCGGCTCATTACGGAAATACACCGGCTGGAAGGTATACATACCGCCGATACGATGATGGTCGATAATCTCAAGAATATCGGCTTCCTCCACACCGTCAACAGCCTGTCCGGGCTCGTTATGGTCTACAAGGATAACCTGCTTTCTTCTCATCTCCATCAGGTTACGACGAGAGATGGTTCCACGGTATATTCCCTTATGATCAAGAATCGGAAAATCACGGTTTCTTCTCTTGGCCATTACCTCACGAATACTGTCGATGAAGTCATCGGTACGGAAGGTAATCAGATTCTCTGCCGTCATAAAGTAACCGATCGGCATACTTAAGTTAATCAATCTTGCTACGGTAAATGCGTCGTGCTTTGTCTGAATGATAATGCAGTGATGCTCTTCCGCAAGCTTTTTAATGGTAAGAGAAACCTTTGCGCCTTCACATACTACTAAACAGGATGCACCCATCTCAATGGCACAAAGCTGAGACTCATAACGGTTACCGAGAATAACCAGGTCTCCCTCCTCAATATAGTTCTCCATCAGATCCGGGTTCGCTGCCGCAATCAATACCTTACCTTTTGTACAGCATTTGCCGGTAATATCGCCAACAATCAAATTGGCATCAAGTGTATCGATAATATTCTCATAGGGCGTTGCCGCGGTCGAAAGAATCGAGGAATCCGCCATCTCCATCGCGGTCTTAGCGATGTCACTGATGGTGATCAAGCCGTCAAGATGACCTTCGCTGTCGGTAATGCAAAGGGTAACCACATGGCTTTCGCGCATCTTCATCCACGCACGCTTAAGTGACATGCTGCGATCAACACCGGGCATCTCACGAATATCAATATCCTTCACCTGCGTTCCAACGTACTCGATATAATCCGGCACCGGAACTCCGAAACGGTCGAGCACATACGCAGTCTCTGCGTTGATCTCACCGCAGCACCGCGGCACATGCTTCTTGCCGGTCACCTTCTCCTTTAAAAATGCATACGCAATAGCGGAACAGATCGAGTCTGTGTCCGGATTCTTATGTCCGATAACAAGAACCTTCTTCTCATGCGTTGTCATGTTGCTGCCTCCCTGTGGATATTATTTCGAGCGGTCTCTGAATTCGCGCTCCTGCTCTCTTCTCATGTCATTCTTAGCAATTGTCTCACGCTTATCGTAAAGCTTCTTACCTTTTGCAAGACCAATCTCCACCTTTACAAGGTTGCCCTTAAGGTATACCTTCAAGGGAACGATGGTATAGCCCTTCTCACGGCATTTGCCGTTCAGCTTATTAATCTCGAAACGATTCAGAAGAAGCTTTCTTGTGCGAAGCGGGTCACGATTGAAGATATTGCCCTTCTCATAAGGACTCACATGCATGCCCTGCAGATAGACCTCGGTACCGTCCACCTTGATATAAGCCTCCTTTACGGAGCACTGCCCCATACGAATGGACTTGACCTCCGTGCCGACAAGCACGATGCCTGCCTCGTAGGTGTCCTCTATAAAATAATCATGATAGGCTTTCTTATTGTTCGCCACAAGACGAACACTATCCTTTCCCATAATTGATTCCTTTCCAAAATAGATAACTTCACGCCTGACTACATTTTACTTGAAAAACGGTACAAAATCAATGGTAGATGCAAGCGGATCGACGGCTGCAAGCTGTACGCGGATACGCTGACCGAGGGAATACACCTTACCGGAGCGTTCCCCGACAAGTCTGGCCTGGGCCTCCTCGTAGCGATAATAATCGCCTCGCAGGTCTACCATACGAATCATACCCTCTACGGTATTCGGAAGCTCCACATAAAGTCCCCAGCCCGTCACACCGGAAATCACGCCGTCATAAACCTCGCCCAGAAAATGTGACATATACTCCGCTTTCTTCCGCTTCTCAACCTCGCGCTCCGCCTCCTCGGCGCGGCGCTCACACATCGAACTGCGGTCGGCTCTTTCCCCGAGAATTGCCTCGTAATGCGAGATTCGCTTCCCGGTAAGCTCTCCGTGCAGATATTCCTTGATGATACGATGAATCTGCAGGTCGGGATAACGTCTGATCGGAGACGTAAAATGGCAGTAGTATTTGGCGGCAAGACCAAAATGTCCAAGGCAATCGGGCGCGTATTTCGCCTGCTTCATCGAGCGTAGCGTCAGGCGGCTGATCACAGCCTCCTCAGGCGTTCCCGCGATGCGGTTCAACAGCTTCTGCAGCTCCTTCGCATGCACACTGTCCTTTGCCCCGTGCAGGTGATAACCGAAGTTGTTGATGAAGATATTTAACTTCGTCATGCGCTCCGGATCCGGCGTTTCGTGGTTTCTGTATACGAACGGCAGCTCGAGCCAGTAGAACTCCTCTGCGATGGTTTCGTTGGCCATCAGCATGAAATCCTCAATCAACTTTGTCGCAACATTGCGGTCGTAAGGCACAATATCCTTAATCTTTCCGTCCTCACCAACGATAATCTTACATTCCGGAAAATCAAAATCGATGGCGCCTCTCTCCTCACGCCTTGCACGAATGATTGCCGACAATTCACGCATAGTTTCAAACATCGGCACGAAGTCTTCATATTCCTTCATAAGAGCTTCGTCGTGATTCTCAAGGATTCCCTTTACCGCTTTATATGACATTCTTCGGTCGATATGAACCAGTGTTTCAGCAAGCTTATGTGACGTTACCCGTCCACTCTCGTCAAGCTCCATAATACACGAAAGCGCCAGACGGTCCTCGCCCGCATTTAACGAACAGATTCCGTTCGAAAGCGCGTGCGGCAGCATCGGAATGACGCGGTCGGCAAGATAGACACTGGTACCGCGGTTGATTGCCTCTTTATCGAGCGTAGAGCCCTCCTTCACATAATGGCTGACATCCGCAATATGAACGCCGAGCGTGTAGGTACTCCCGTGCTTTTCAATAGAGATTGCATCATCAAGGTCCTTCGCATCCTCGCCGTCAATGGTTACCATCTGTACCTCGCGAAGATCGAGACGTCCCTCCTTCTCCTCCTCGGTAACATAATCGGGAATCGCTGCGACCTCCTCATAAACCTCCTCCGGAAAATCCGTCGGAAGTCCGTATGCCCGCACAACCGATATCACATCCACACCGGGGTCGTTACGATGACCGAGAATCTCCGTGATCGTTCCCTCCGGGTTCTGCCTGCTTGTCCCAAAATGCTTCAGGCGGCATACCACCTTCTGGCCGCTAACGGCGCCCTTAGTATGCTCCTTTGCAATATATACATCAAAATCAAGCTTCTGATTGTCCGGTCGAACGAAGCCGAAATCCTTACTTTTCTGAAAAGTACCGACAATCTCCTCGTTGGCTCTTGCAAGAATCTTTACAACAATTCCCTCGGGACGGTTGCGCTTGCCGTTACTTTCGTATGCTTCACAGGTGATTGTTACCAAAACACTGTCCCCGTGCATCGCTTCCATATCCTTCCCCTCGGGAATGAAAATATCCGCTTCGCTTCCTTTGCCTTCCGGACGAACGAAACCAAAGCCTTTGCCGGTTCCAAAATACTGTCCCTTGACATGAAGCAATGCGTCATTCACATAACGGCCTTCCTTATCAACGGCAACCTTTCCTTCACGAATCAGCGCATCTAAAATCTCGGAAAGCTCACTTCTATTCTGCTTCGGCACCTGCAGAAAGCCTGCAAGCTCGCGGAACTTCATCGGAGGAATACGGTCGTCGCAGATCAACTCTGCAACCATTAATTTCTTCTCTTCACTATACATCAATAATCATCCAATCTAAACAAAATGTAGGAGGGGGGTATCCGCTTCGCGGCCCCTTCTTATCAACTGACTCACTATTCTTCAGAAGACTACGGGAAATGCTCGCATCAGATTCGAGCTTCGAGGGGCGAGGACGCGAGGGCATCAGGACTCTTCCCGCTTCGCGGGCAAGGCATCAGGACTCTCCCCATACTTCGTATGGGCCCCTTCTTCTTTCAACTGCCTCATTATTCTTCAGAAGACTACGGGAAATGCTCGCATTAGATTCGAGCTTCGCTCGAGGCGAGGACGCGAAGGCATCAGGACTCTTCCCGCTTCGCGGGCCCCTCCTCATGCCAAATCATAAGAAGAGATCTTCCCATACTTCGTATGGGCCCCTTCTTATCAACCGACTCTTCATTTTGAAGAAGACTACGGGTAGCGCCTCGCATTAAATTCGAGCTTCGCTCGAGGCGAGGCGCGTCACAAGAAGAGATCTTCCCATACTTCGTATGGGCCCCTTCTTCTTGTAACTAAAAAAGCACCCTAATGTGACATCAGAGTGCTCAATGATTCGATAAAGGCAAATCTTACTTATGAGGCCAAACCTTCAATGCAAGTACAACCGAAAGAATGATAAATACTGCAGCAAGGACTCTGGTAAGCAGAACAAGCTTTCCTTCAGCGGAACGGTTCTTGTTCTTGCTCCAGTAGGTCTCGGTAGAACCGCTGAGAGCTCCAAAACCTGCGTTCTTACCCTCCTGCTTCAGAACGATTGCAGTCAGAGCTACGCAGAGAATGATATATAAAATAACTAAAACAAGATATAAAGTTTCCATCTATAGCCTCCAAAAAAAAATCACATCTGCGCCCAATACAAGCGCAAAAGTGATTTTACCATACAATATAGATAAATGCAAGCATTATTTTCGCGATGATAATTTCCAAATCTAATGCAACACTTTATAAACTATACTTTTTATATATGTTGCAGTTACTCTGACAAAGAAAGTGTTGCATTAACATTGAAAAAGGAAAGCAAAAAGTAAGTATGCCTACCATATGGCAGACATTAAATTCGACTAAACAGTTTAAGCGGCTATCAGGTTTGAAAATAATCATGAATATTTCTCAAAAAAACATCGATGATAGCGTGGCAACAGCACTAAGACACTAGAGGATTTTACAACAAAAAAGACCGCAATACATATGATTTACACATAATCGCAGTCATAGCTTTGCTCGAGAAGAAAAATTATGCTTTTCTTCTCTTGTTTTGACGAATAAGACACTCGAAGGCTTTTATCATCTCAGGAGAAAGTTCCGGACAATCCTCGTCTTCCACATCGGGACGATTAATGGCCTCTTTAAGTTCCTTTTTTTGCTCTGGTGTGAGCTTCTGCTCTTTATGAACCGATACAGTTTTGATCATATAGCCTCCTTTCTGACTTCATCGCCTTTCGTGCGGAAATCAAATGAATAACATCACAACGTTCGGTGTAGATAACAAACAAAACACAAAACACATCATCAACCGCACCAATAGTAATATATCGGTCTTCATCCTCACTATGTTCAAAATCATACATTTTCTATACGATTGTCATCAAAGAACATGTGAGTTGCGGTCGAAAAAGAAATTCCATGTTTATCAATGTTTATTAGTTCTTTTTCTACATCCCACTCAAATATAACATCGTTCACTCCCATACATACTCTCCTTTCTCTATTTACATTAATAAACAGAGAAAGCCTATCCGGGCTATCCCTGCTATCATCAAACCAACAGGGATTCCCGATCAGATGCTTTCGCATCCATGGCAAAACTGCCAATATTAACCAACATACATCGGCATTCCTACGCTGCAGCCGTAGCCAGCAACAATCTTTATGATTGTATTATATCATATCTGTCAATTCTTGCGCAACAGTTTCCATAATCACGATCAGCTTGATAATATCCAAATCTAATGCAACACTTTATAAACTATACTTTTTATATATGTTGCAGTTACTCTGACAAAGAAAATGTTGCATTAACTTTTACAAAAAAAAGAAGACGTCGTTTAGAATACCAAGGGTGCGCCCAGCATATTAGCTGAACGCACCCTTACCACTAAATCGAATATAATACATCAGGATCAACATCTATACAATTCCGAGGATTGTATTCACCCGATAAGTCCCAAGCTAAGGTGTGATTCATAACAGTGCAACGACTTTTATAAAAATCAACATCCTTCAGCTTTTTAAACACACCTTTTTCCAATAATGAACCCACATCATAATATACAATTTTGCCATCCTGGAAAAGAATTTCCACTATATAATTTTCATGTGGTATCACCTGCACGACCTCTGGCGCAAACATAAAATCACTCCCTATCTCAACGCATCAATGACCATGAGCTCATCGGATTCCTTACTAAGCAACCAATTCTTCATAAGTTCATCCCTATGTATCTCACACCACGCAAGAACCAATTTGATTTGCTTCGTCGGAAGACCACCTCTAAAAACACAACCATTCTGAATATCAATAAGTGCTTTGCAGTCGTTGTATATAGCATGAAAATGCGGAGGGTTATGGTCCTCGTAATACATATAAATTGATATTCCAAAAAATTCTGAAATTAACGGCATAAAAATTCTCCTTTTCTTTTAATTCCAAGCTAAGAAGAAAATCCTTACGGATTCCCCTTCAGTTTTTCCCAAAGGGAATCCTTCTTGGTAAGGAACATCGGTTAAAACATCTACAAACACATAGAATATTAACCGACAAAATCTTTAATTAGGCAAAACAAAAAGTGAGCTGTTCATATCCCTGCTTATCCGTGAACAAACCTAAATCTTTAATAGATGTAATAGGAACAACATCCTGGGACTTCAAAAACACCATGTTCCCAGGTCCCATCTCAGAGAAATTACAGCAACCTACAATCTTACCATACTTAATCGCGTTTTTTGCCGTATAAAATGTTCCACCGTTCTCATCGCAATCAACAACGATTAACTTATCTGCCAACATTGCCTGAATCAAGTCCCGTTTCAAAAAGTAATGCTTCATCGGCGAAACACCAACCGGATACTCGCTTATTACGCATCCTCCACTGGATACAATATTTTCAAATAACCTTCTATTAGATGAAGGATATGGGGTATCCAATCCACACGGCATCACACATATGACCTTTCCGTTGCCGTCTAACGCACCCTTGAGCACGCTGGTATCACACCCTCTCGCCATTCCATTAAGAATGGTGACTCCCTTCGACGCAAGCTGTCGTCCTACTCGAGTTGCCAATTCTAAGGCTCCAGACGAAGCATCACGTTTTCCAATCACGCAGCAGATATCCGTATTACACAGAGATATATCTCCCATGTAATACAGACATTCAGGAGACTGAGAATACTCCCGAAGATGTTTCGGATAATCCGAATCTGTTTTCACGCATTTTCTAATCTCCATAAGAACGCCTCCTAAATGGACTGTCCTAATGCAAGCATTGCTACTCGCTCTGCACCATTTGCCAGTAAAATCTTTCTGCAGGCCTCCAATGAAGCACCCGATGTTGTCACATCATCGCATATCTCACCATCAAGTTGATTGAAAAACTTATCAATCGCTTGCTCCTTCTTTTCTTTAACATCCAAAATTAATGCGCTAGACATATCAAAAGCGGCATTCCTTGTCCTATCCGGATTCCAGTATCTATGGTAAAATCCGCAAAGAACTACATTTCCCTGCATGGACACACTCTCCCATGCATCATTTTTAAACACTCTTTTCATAAACTTTCTCCTTTCTATTCTATCTATAATAAACAGAGAAAGCCTACTCGGGCATCCCTGCTATTATCAAACCAACAGGGATTCCCCATCAGATGCTTTCGCATCCATGGCAAAACTGCCAATATTAACCGACATACATCGGCATTCCTACGCTGCATCCGCAGCCAGCAACAATCTTTATGATTGTATTATATCATATCTGTCAATTCTTGCGCAACAGTTTCCTTAATCACGTCAGTGTCAAGTTGTTTTAGGTTTTACAAAAAATCACTATTCGTACCTGACACAAGACTCGTGTTGCCATAAAATAATAGTAGAAAAAGGTGATTCCCCGCCACAAGCAGGGAGCGTTAACATCGGTGATTCCCCACCAAAAGAAAAAGCAGGGAGCGTTAAATACTGGGCGACCTTTTACTGGCCGCCCTTTTTTGGAGAAAACCAATGAGTGAACAGACGGAAGTCTTAAAACTATATATGGTGGATGATGGATTCATCCAAGACATTCATGACAATCTAAACCAACATGTTTTTCCAATGTAAATCCGGGATATAACCATACGCGGAAATACCTGGGCGTTCTTTTGGCAATAAACGGTTTTTCTTATTATGCCCCGCTCTCTTCTCCAAAGAATTCCGATTTCATCGATGTCAAAGGACATCGAGTAATCCGCAACTCCATTCTTCCAATCATTCGAATGGTAGAAACCGACGAGAACGGACAACGTCACTTATTGGGAACGATAAAACTCGGGAATATGATTCCTGTTCCAGCGGAAAAGCTAATTGATTACAATTTAGATAATGAACCAGATAGCGATTATAAGGATTTAGTGCTTAAAGAAATGCGTTTTATCAATCGTAACAAAGAAATGATCACCTCGTTTGCCGAAAAACTATACAATGAAAAATGCGGAACGACCGCCATCGAAAAAGGCTACCTAAAAAAACACCTTTGATTTTAAGGCATTTGAAGACTACACAAAACGGCATTATTGTTTACACAAAGAACAATAATGAAGTTGAAAAATCAAAAAGAGAGAAGAAGCACTCCGCGGGTATGCTTCATCTCTCTTTTTTTGCTCAACTCTTCGTGCCGCACTTTGGAACGTTGCCGTTAAACAGATCGCTCCAAACCTCTTCGTGGGAGAAATACTCACCGCGCTCGGCTTCGGCCTCAGCCTCTTCCAAGTCACGCCTCTCATCGGCTGTAAGTTTGGTGTAATCTGGATCCCATGCAAGAATCAGCTTCTTGACGAGATGGTTTACAACTGCAAGATCGTCTTCCGGCAAACACCTTAAGAGCTCGGCCGTTTCAGACAGCATCTTTGACATAACCAACACCTCCTTACTTATACACATCCCCTCGATTTCCTATATCAAGGATTTCGAGAATCAAGAGGTCTCCGTGGTCGTATCGGAAAAGAATTCGAAAACAACCAACTCTGAGCCTCATGCTACCATCAGAGTGTCCCTGCACGACCTGCACATCACCCGTGGGCGGTACATGCGAAAGGTTATCTGTTATTGCATTATAGATACTTAACTTCTCTTCGGAACTTCGAGATGCAATAAACTTACGCGCCTTCTTCATGTACCTGATTTCGTCAACTTCTTTCGTAACACTCATAAAACGTTACTCCTTTCCCTGTAAATAGTTTTACAACAGGGAAAGCCCGCGGCTTACCCTGATTGTATTCATATCAAGGCTTGCCGCCATATGTAATTGTCAGCAGATACTTCCGCGTCTGCTTAAAAACACGCCAAAGGCGTGTAGCAAAAAAGCGTCATCGACTCCATGCGATTAACGCATGTATACTCGCCCGTTACAGGGCATTCATGCAGCTCATCCGAGCCAGTATCAAATCTTACACCTTTAATCTATCACATATGGGACTGCGAATCAAGAGTTTTCAAAAAATCATCAGCGCGTCTGGATATCCCGTAGAGTTCGATACAGCTGTGTAACTTTTCCGTTTGACACCGCTACGAAGTGGAGCATTATGTCCGGATTGGGAAGAAACGGACCGATTTTCTTACGGGCGTGTCTTGTAATGCGCTTCGTTGCCTTCTCGATGCACTTTGGCTCTTTTCGGGGGCTATTGCAGGCAATCAATTCAAAAGTGCCTTGCGCGAGAATCGGAACAAGATGTTCCAAAGTCTCCCTGCTCCATCCCATAGGACGGCTGCTCAAACGGCTTGAAAAAGTGTGGCTAATATGCGGTTCCGTTGCTCCGCCATTTCTTGCCTCTGCGTCATGATAACGAACCGCGATGGCATCTAAGTTCTCCCGGAGATAGCCCATCGCCTGATTGATTGACTTTCGGCGTTCCGGATGTTTCTTCAGAAGGCTCCTCCAAACTGCCTCAAGTTTCATTCTGTCACCCAAACGGAACGCCTCTTCCAGCAATCGTTTCTCAGTGGTCGCTTCACCGGCCATACAACCGCCGAAAGCCATCTTCTTTGCCTTGTTCTTGTGATAACTGTCCAATACGAACGTACAGTTCGGCAGTACATTCAGTCCCTGTTTGATCCAAGCGGCTTCGTCACCATGGAGATAGATGCGGACTTCATCTAAATCATAGCGGTTGTCGAGTTTCTGATACACTTCTTCCCAGAATGTTTCCTGAATGCCGCAGGTTCCGTGCTGAAATGGGCGAATGCCGCGATTTCTTCCCTTGCCCCCGATACCGATATGTTCCAACCCCTCATACACCGTAGCGAACGGAATCATTACGTTGCGTCCGTTCTGAAGACTGACGTGATCTTCATCCGCATCGATATGAAGAACCGGTACCTTGCGTTTTACCGCAACGACATCATCTTTCGCCCGACACCGCCTAACAGCATTCATTACGGTCTGCCGAGAAACATTTCCGTTTGTGACAATCCTGCTGGAATCGGAGTAGGAAAACTTCTTTGCCTCTTCGGTTAGTCGAAGCACAACATGGCGCTTACTCTTTGGTGTGGGTCAACCCCGATCACAGTGTCAACCGGACAGCCGTATGTTCCGTCCTTTAAAGCATAGTAAGTTCTGTCATAGGATAATACTCCGATTTCCGTAAGCACCTGACGGTTAAGGCCCCTTCTTTCTACAACCATGCCGTCAGCTTTTCTTCCGGCCTTGTCTTCGTATATCGCAAGATCAAGTTCCTCCGCATAGGCTTTCAGGATCCGCAGGAGCATTTCATTCACCTCGGTTCTGGCAAACAGCTCCATTTCCGACACACTCAAAATCCTTGACAGACCACACAGTTTTCTCTTGAGTTTGTCACACTCTTCTTCTATAATTGTTTCCATAGGGATTCTCCTTCCGCTTGGTAGATTTTGTTTGTGGTGAACTCATCTTACCATACAGGGACGAATCCCTCTATTCTTTTTACAAAATCTCCTACAAAAACTTTACACTATGCTTAATCACGATCAGCTCCGCCGTCTTTATCCAACTTCCATTTCTGCAGAAATTCGGCATACTTCATCATTCGTTCCTTAAATGCACGTTCCCGGGCCTCCTTACACAGCACCTCCACCATCAGTTCGACGGCGTTATCCTGTGCGGAACCGGGAATCGCGAGATTCACGCTGTACCCAGACGAAAAGGGAAGCTGTGAGAACAATCACCGGCTGATACGGTATGTGATACCCAAAGGCACGTCTTTGGAACCATTTATGCAGTCAGACATTTCGCTTATGATGAACCACATCAACAGTTATCGGAGAAAACAGCTCTACGGTCACTCACCGTATTAGATTGCCAAACAGATACTCCCAGAAGACTTCTTTATTCTTCTCGGACTGGAAGTGATTCCGGACGACGCAATCAACCCGACTCCGGAACTTCTGAAAAGGCAAAATATTTCAGAGTAAATGCAACACAAAAGGGTGTTGCATTTTCCCTGGCGGAAACACCGCGAGGGCTGTTTTCCATGCCGAAAACGGTAGATTTACGGGCAAAACAAGTTCAAATGACCGAAAAAGCAGTAAAAAAGGAACCATTAGTCCTACAGAATCCCCTGTAAAACCAATGGTTCCTAAAATAATCAATGGGTGTTGCAATAAGTCTGAAAAATAACCCATTATTTTCGCGACGTCCCATTTCGTCCGACGCAAAAGGCTCAACGAATAAGAACTATCTTACAATCAGGCTCTTACCGGTCATTTCCTTCGGCTGCTCCATACCCATCAGCTCAATCAGAGTCGGGATAATATCAGCAAGGCATCCGCCCTCACGAAGCGTTACTCCCTCTCCTGCATTGACAAGAATGAACGGAACCGGATTGGTGGTGTGTGCAGTGAACGGAGCACCGGTCTCATAATCAACAAGCTGCTCTGCGTTACCATGGTCTGCACAGATGAAGAGCTGTCCGTTAACCTCTTCGATGTAGCTTACAACCTCACCGACACATTTGTCGATAACTTCGATTGCCTCGGTAGCTGCCGCAAGAACACCGGTGTGTCCAACCATATCAGGATTTGCAAAGTTACAGATGATTACATCATAATATGCCTCGCCGTTCTCATCCTTCTTGGTAATAGCCTTGCTGAGCTCGTCACAAACGGTGTAAGCGCTCATTCTCGGCTTCTTATCGTAGGTAGGAACATACTTCGGAGAATCAACAAGGATTCTGTCCTCTCCCTCGTTCGGAGCCTCAACGCCGCCGTTGAAGAAGAAGGTAACATGTGCGTATTTCTCGGTCTCGGCAATTCTTGCCTGACGAAGCTTGTTGGAAGCAAGCCACTCACCGAAGGTATTGGTAACCTCAACCTTCTTGAAAGCAATCGTCTTGTTCGGGATGGTAACATCATACTCGGAGAAGCATACATACTTCACCGGAACGAAGCCGTTCTTTCTCTCAAAGCCGTCGAAATCCTCGCAGCAGAAGGTTCTGGTAATCTCACGAGCACGGTCAGGACGGAAGTTGAAGAAAATGATGGAATCATTTGCCTTAACCGTAGCAACCGGAGCACCGTTCTTCGTGATAACGGTAGGAATGACGAACTCGTCGGTAACACCGTTTGCATAAGTAGCCTCCATGCACGAGGAAGCGCTCTCAGCGGTATTGCCCTCGCCGTATACGAGTGCTGCATAAGCCTTCTCAACACGGTCCCAGTTCTTATCACGGTCCATTGCGTAGTAACGACCGCTGATGGAAGCAACCTCACCGACACCGATCTTAGCCATCTCAGCCTCAAGTGCCGAAACGAAATCCTTACCGCTTGCCGGAGGGGTATCACGACCGTCAAGGAAGCAATGTACATAAACCTTGGAAAGACCCTGCTCCTTTGCAAGCTTCAAAAGTGCGTAAAGATGAGTATTGTGGCTGTGAACACCACCGTCGGAAAGAAGACCGTACATATGAAGTGCGGAATCATTCTTCTTACAGTTCTCTACAGCAGCCAGAAGCTCTTCATTCTTGAAGAAATCGCCATCCATAATTTCCTTGGTAATTCTGGTAAGCTCCTGATAAACAATGCGGCCTGCACCCATGTTCAGGTGACCAACCTCGGAGTTACCCATCTGTCCGTCCGGAAGACCAACAGCCATACCGGAAGCGTTACCCTTTACAAAAGGACACTCCTTCATGAGCTTGTCCATAACAGGCGTCTTAGCCTGTGCAACAGCATTGCCGTCAACCTTCTCGTTGAGGCCGTAACCGTCAAGAATCAATAAAACGGTAGGTTTCTTTGCCATAATCTTATCTCCTTTATTCTAACAGAATCAAATCTGCATATTTCCGTACGCTATTTTAGTATATATGCCTTCATTTTTCAAGGCTTTTCGGAAAATGCCCAGAATATTAACGGGTTTCCGCAAAAAATCTAACATCCTCGCGCTCTAACACACTCACTACGCGTAGCCCGCCGCTTATAATAATCTTATACTCCTCTTCTGTAACCAGACCGATTCCGGCAGCCGAAAGCTTTGCTTCCGCCACCTCACGACTTACAGAATCACATAGATATAAGGGCATTGCACTAAGCATAATCTCACTGCAGGATAAGTCCCCGCCAAGCTGATACGTAAGCATATCATGCATAGAAACCTCGCAGCGACCGTCCTCAGGATTGATATAAGTATTTCGAATCGTTCCGTCCGGAATACTAAGAAAGCGAAACTCGTCAAAACTCCAAAGCGGATAATCCCGCATATTGACAAACACACCTGTTCCGTTGTAGGCAAGCGTTGCTGCCGGGAAGCTGCCCTTCTCTGTTCTCAGATACAGCTCATACCGATACTCCTCTGTAAGATCGGCGAAATTCCTCGTAAATCCGTCGTAGCTTGAAAGAATTCCCTTGGTAAAGCCCTCCTTACAGAGATTTTCGGTAAGATAATCAACAATATACGCGTTCTTCATCCATCCAAAGTCGATGAAGGAACGGATATCATTGTCCTTTGCGTAAGTTAGATATGCCTCGGATACATGAAGAATCAGCCGATTGTTTGAAAGGAACTCTAAAGAGACCATCTCGGGATCCGCAGCAAACTCTGCTACAGTCTGAAAAAACGCCGCAACCTCCTCCGAGGAATACGGGTCCACCTCAGGAAGCGCCGAAAGGGAATCAATCCTAATCAGGGCATCATAATGCTCGGAAAGCGCGCAGGTATAAATCTCACGATTTCCCTTCTGCTCAAAGCTTAGAAGTGCCTGATACAATACCGGGTCTACAGTAATCTCACGATTAACATTCTGATTCACATAGCAGACATTGCCGATTCCCTCGTACAGTTTGTCTCGGTCAAAGATGCGGTAAGCATGCGTCGTCAGACGTTGATAGCATTCTATCAGACGATTCCGCTCCTTGTTCACACTCTGCTTTCCGGAGCCGAGGTAATAAGACAAGGTGAAGTCGTAGCTACAGTTCTCAACGCCGTATTTATCAAGTGTAATCCTCTGCCACCCCTTCTTATTGCCTCCAAGATGCGTAAAGCCGTAGACAAGGCCGGCAAGTCCGATACACACGAATAAAACGATGAAGAAGATACGCTTACGGGACGCCACATTGGCGTCCAGCGTAATCTTCTCCATCGTCTGCGGAATACGATTGTTATAATTGGAAGGTGTAATTCTTCTCATATTCTATCGTTGCACAATCAAAATCAGAAGGATCAGAAGAAGGATCAAAGCGAAAAATACAGCGAGACCGCCAATTGCTCCGGCCTTACACTTCTTATAGTTTCTGATGTAGTTATGTTTGCGGAACAGTATCGCAGCAATAATTCCGATCGGCGGAAGCAGGAATGAAAGCAGCGCAAGCCAGAAGCTTCCGGTATCGTGTACCGGTGCCTCAAGGAACTCCTCATCTCCTGCAAGCAGCTCTTCATCGGTTACATTTGCATTTCCGTCCGCTGCAAGCTTCTCAGCCTCTTCAGGAGTAAGAATCGTTACCGACTTAATCGGCTCATTCTTCTCACGAATCTCCTTATAGGCCTCGATTTCCTTTTTGTTACCGAAGATATAATGGTCATGTCCGATGTATACAAGCTCAGGCTTATCCTCGCTGTAATCATGTACGGACGGGTCATACTTAAACAGTACCTTGTTCTTTTCAAGAAGCGGATCCGGAATCGGAATCGCAGAAATCAACGACTTGGTATACGGATGAAGCGGGTAATCAAAAAGCTCCTCCGCCGTAGCAATCTCTACGATGTCACCCTTATAAATAACGGCGATTCGATCCGAAATGAAACGAACGATTGAAAGGTCATGCGCGATGAAAAGATACGTAACATCTCTCTCTTCCTGGAACTTCTTCATCAGATTCAGAACCTGCGCACGAATGGATACGTCAAGTGCCGAAATCGGCTCATCCGCAATAACAAGCTCCGGTTCCATAACCATCGCTCTTGCAAGTCCGATACGCTGTCTCTGTCCACCGGAGAACTCATGCGGGTAACGCGTCAGATGCTCCGGAAGAAGTCCAACCTCGTTGATGATATTCTCGACCTTCTTCACACGGTCGGCCTCATCCTCATAAAGATGGAAATTGTAAAGACCCTCGGAAACAATATAATCTACCGTTGCACGCTCGTTAAGCGATGCTGCGGGGTCCTGGAATACCATCTGTACATTACGAATCACTTCCTTGTCAAGTGATCTCGGAATATCGCCCGAGATGCGAACGCCCTTATAATCGATCTCACCTGCCGCGCAGTTATTGATACGAATTACCGCACGACCGATGGTCGTCTTACCGGAGCCGGACTCACCTACTAAGGAGAATGTTTCGCCTTTATAAATGTCAAAAGAAGCATTTTTCACTGCCTTCACTGCGGTATCACCTTTACCGAAGGTAATATCCACATTTTTAACGGAAAGCAGGATCTCTCTGCCGTCGTCGGTCATCGGACCATGCTCCGGCAAATGCTTCGCACGTGTTGTCTTGTTATCGTCAGCCACTTTACTGCTCTCCTTTAACTAAATATTAAATGCTTTCTTAAGCTTCTCATGAATGTTGTCGATTGCTTCAGGCTTCTCAACCTTCGGGGATCTCGGATCTAAGAGCCAGGTCTTAGCCACATGTGTTTCCGAAACATGGAAATACGGCGGCTCCTTCAGCGTATCGATCTTCATACAGTACTGGTTTCTCGGTGCGAAGGGATCGCCGACAATCTTGTTATAAAGCGAAGGCGGGGTACCCTGAATCGAGAACAGCTTCGTATTGCGCTGTGCTAACTGCGGAAGCGAGGAAAGAAGTGCCCAGGTGTAAGGATGTCTCGGGTCGTAGAAAACCTCCTCAACCTTACCAAGCTCAACAATCTGTCCTGCATACAATACCGCTACACGGTCCGCAATATTCGCAACAACACCCAGGTCATGGGTAATGAATACGATTGTATATTTGAACTCCTTCTGCAGATCCTTAATCAGTTTCAGAATCTGTGCCTGAATCGTAACATCAAGTGCCGTTGTCGGCTCGTCACAGATCAGAATCTTCGGCTGACAGGAAAGCGCAATCGCAATAACGATACGCTGTCTCATACCGCCGGAATACTGGAAGGGGTAATCATCGAAACGCTTCTCGGCGTTCGGAATACCAACCTTTTTCATCAAAATCAGTGCGCGCTTTCTTGCTTCCACTTCGCTGCAACCCTGATGCTTGATGATAACCGAGGTAATCTGCTTACCGATGGTAATAATCGGGTTCAACGAGGTCATCGGATCCTGGAATACCGTTGCGATTCGCTCACCACGAACCTGCATCCAGTCACCGGCATATTTCATCTTCGAAAGATCAATCTCTGCGTAACCGTGAAGCTCGGTTTCGGTTTCATCCAGATAACCAACACGGAAGGTAACCTCATGATATACTTTATCACGCTCTGCGGGAATGGAGATATCAACGCCTTCGATGATAGCGTTCTTAAGGCCTTTAAGAATTGCCTTTGCACACTGCTTTCTCTTAAATGCCGGGAAACGATCCACGGAAAGCACGATTTCCTTCGCTAAAAGAACATTGCGTTCCTTCGTTGCTTCGTCGATCACGCTTGCGGCTACCGCATCCTTGTACTCGCTAAGGAGCTTATCCTTCTTAGCCTTCCACTCGGTAAGATACTTGGTATCAGCCTTAAGCTCTGCCTTCTTCACAGCCTTCGCTGCCGCAAGTTCGCTCTCGGCCTTCTTCAGCTCCGCAGCAAGCTTCGCGGTCTGCTGCTTAGCTGCCTTAATCTCGCTCTTCTGCTTCTTCGGGTCAAGCGTCAAGCTGTAGTTATAGGACTCGGCATGCTTAAACCGGATGTCTTCAATCTTATCGGCATAAACACGATACTCTTCTTCACTGAGTCTGCCCTTCGCAGTCTTCTCATCATCAAGCGCCTTCATCTCGCAATAGATTCTGGCACCTGCGGCATACTTCGAAGCCTCATTCAAAGCTGCGGTATAGCTTTCTATATTGCTTTTCTCAGAGCTTCCGTATGCAACACGCGTATCGGAAAGCGTATCATCGGCAAATGTGATGCTGCCCTGGTCAATAAAACCGTTCGCATCAAGCATTCCCGCGAAGGTCTTCGTGAATACCGACTTACCGGAACCGGACTCTCCTACGATTGCAATAGACTCATTCTCATAAATATCAAGGGATATCCCACGAATAGCGGTCAATACACGACCACGCACATGGAATTTTACTACAAGGTCCTTAACGGACAACAAAATCTTCTCTTCCATGCTAGCCTCCTACATATGTGTTCTCGGGTCTGAAGCATCACCGAGGTTCTGCCCGACAAGATACAACACAAGTGTGATTACGGAGGCGATAATAACCGGACTCCAGAATTCGATCTTCCAGCCGGGAACGAGCATCGAACTCTGCGTCATCTCAATCAAACGACCGAGTGAGATGGTCTTCGTACCCATACCGAAGCCAATATAGGTAAGGAATACCTCGTAGGAAATATAGGACGGAACCTCCTCTGCCAGAAGAAGCATGATAACGGAGGTCATAAACGGAAGAATGTTCTTCACGGTAAGGCGAAGAAGCGGCGTTCCGAGACATCTCGATGCTACATTGTACTCACGGTCACGAATGATCAGAACCTGGGTACGAATGAAGTAGGCAAGGCCGAGCCAGCCGGTTACCGTCATCGCAAATACCATCGTCTTAAAGCTTGCGGTGAAAAGCATTACCATAACGGACATGACAAGAATACTCGGCACATTTGCTATAATCTGGTAAACCATCACCATGAACATATCTACCTTCTTCGAGAAGCCCCATACGGCTCCGAGAAGAATTCCGATGAACATATTGATTGCCGCACAGATAAATGCAAGCGACAGGGAAATTCTTGCGCCGTACCATACCGCATCAAAGGTCGACTGACCGGATGCGCCGGTACCGAGAATATTGTGAATACTGAAGCCGAACTTTGCGATTGCATCCTTCGGGCTCAGGTGCTTCGAACCGGACTCCATGATATTCTCCATCGGGTCGTAATTCGTAACAGCGGGATATACATAGGCAAATACAAGAATAAATGCCAGTATTAACAGTGCAATAATATTCAGCTTATTGCGGAAGAACACGCGGAATACCGATTTCCAGTAGGAATATCGCGGTGCGGTGATCTTCTCGGAGTCAATGGAATCATGAGCAAGCGGTGAGAACAGCTCCTCCTCCGACATACCCAGATCGTCAAGATTCATCAATTCATCATTCATGAAAATCACCTTTCCTTCGTGTCAAATGAAATTCTCGGATCTGCGGCAGCCATCAGAAGATCGCCAAGCAGCAGTCCTACAACCGTCAAGGTTGCATAGAACAAGGTCAAGCCAACGATAACACCGTTATCGTAATGGTTGATTGCATCGGTAAGCAGGTTGCCGGCACCGGGTACGGAATATACACGCTCGGTGATGATCGCACCGGTAAGAGCACCAAGAATGCTCGACGGAATACCGTGAATAATCGGAATCATTGCATTCTTAAGAATGTGCTTACGGAATATCTCGCCCTCGGAAAGACCGCCGGAACGAGCGAATTTAACATAATCCGAATTCATCTGGTCTACCATGTAACGACGCAGCCATTTCATCAGGCTTGCAATCGACGGAAGCGCCAGCGAAATAATCGGAAGAATGAACATCAGTATCTTCGTCTTGCCGGTCTGGTCAAGGTCGAAGATTCGCGGCAGATGGAATACCGAAGTACCGATTGCCTTAAACATAAAGATGTAAGCAAGAGACGGAACCGCAAGAATGAAGATATTGTATGCAGTACCGAGCTTATCAACGAGCTTATCCTTACGAAGTGCCATCCAGATACCAAGCGGCAGACCGAGCAGATAAGCAAGGATTGTCGCAAGAATACCGATCAGGAAGGAATATCCAACCTTGGAAAGACCGTTCTTATGCGTATAAACATTCGTATAATCATCGGTGAAACGACCCTGGTAAGCGATGTTCGCCTCAAGCGAGTCCTTTACATATGTAGCAGTATGTAAATCGTCCGCCGTCTCCTCGCGAATACCGGAAGGATATGTAAAGGTATCCTTCTTATGAGAACCCTGCGCAATATTCATCGTATCCCATACATCGATACCGGCATTGACCGCGTAGGACTTACCGAGATTCAATGTAACAAAATTCTGATGAATGAAGGGAAAAGTTCCGTCAAGGTACAGAAGATACTTATGCTTAGTACCGTTACCAAGAATTGCCGGAGAGAACTTCTTCGCTGCAATCGTGCCATCCTCGTTATACTGGTTGTAGATCGGATCGTACAACGTATATGTTAACTTACGCTCGCCGATGTCCTCCTCCGCATCAACATAATGGATGCTGTCAAAGGAAAGAATAGACTTCAGGTACTTACCAAGTCTCTGGTATACCGGAATGTCCTTATAGGCGAAAAGCGTTGCGGCACCACCGGTCTTCAGCTTACGACCGCTCGACATCATATCCGCCGGGAGTTCAATGATACTGTACCCCTTTGCGGTATAGAAATCCTTGAAGGCCTGGATGTTGTCCTCTGCCTCCTTCTTCGTAATCTTACCGGTTCTCGGATAAGCCGCAGCATCAAAAACTTCCTGTGTAATCTCGCCGTTTTTGAGGCGCTTTGTGAGGAAGTCCGAATACTTCACCATATCCACATAGCCGTACTCTCTCCACTTCGTGTACATATAAGTGGTCTTCTCGTTACTTACCTTCTTCAGGTATAGTGCGTCGGACTGGAATATCAGCTGTCTGTCCATCAGGGAATAGATCAAAATCATAACGATGGCAGTAACAGCAATGATAGATAACAATCCGCCAATGATTCGTTTTGCTAAATATTTCTTCATGCCTGTACCTGCTACAAAAAAATTTTACTACAATCTTTATAATACCCTTTTTTCTTCGTTTTGTATACCCCAAAACAACAAAAAAGGGAGGATGAGTTTTCTCATCCTCCCGAATATTACAGATATGCCGACATATCCCGCAAATTAGTAAATACCAAGGCAGTGAATCATATCACCGATTTCCTTCTGGAAGGTATTCAGATACGTCTGCGGATCACCGTAGTCAGGGCCCCAACCGGAGCAGTCGTAAATATTGTAGTTACACTGAGCACCGGTCTGGCAGTAATAACCGTCATAGTACCAGTTTCTCAAGCTCTCGCAATCAAGAAGATCAATAATGATTGCACCGTCGGTGCTCTCCTCTACTGCCTTCTTCATAGCATTTGCACGGTTAGCATATGCACTTACGGAAGAAGGATAAGAAAGCTCGATGTGTACCGGATTGTTCTTATCGATTACAAAACCAAGATCCTCAATCGCCTTAGCAAGCTCAGCCTTTGCATTAGCCGGGTTGTACCAGCCGTCGAAACCTGCACTGCTACCTGCACCGTCTTCCTTGGTCTGATCCCAAACCTTCATCGGAACGCCGTCAGCATCAAGCTGAGCCTGCATAATAACACCATAGTAGGTGCCAGCCTTGAAGGTGGTATCGGTACCGTTAATCTTAACGGTTACATCCTCGGAAAGAGCTACGAAGTTACCAGGGGTGTAGGAGTTGATTACAGAAAGAGCAGCAACCTCATCACCGGTAGTCTGTGCATTGTAAGCAATACGATCATAAGAGAAAGCGATTGCTCTACGGAAGTGTACATTCTGAAGAGCAAGGTTAGCAAGATCCTTCTGCTCGTCAGTCAGGCCGGAAACAACCTGAGTAGGATCGTTGAACAGAGCATAGCCCTGACGATTCAGGTTCAGGAAGCTACCGTAGGAAGTAGCATCCGTAGCGGATACATAATGATACTTATCAAACCAGCCATCGTTCTTAGCAAGAACTACAGCCTCAGCGTTAAGGCCGCAACCGTCGATAACGCCTTCCTTCATATCCTTGTATGCCTTGGTAGCGTCCTCGCCGTCGTTGTAAAGCCAGGTAATGGTCTTGATGTTGATGTTGTCCTTGTTCCAGTAGGACGGGTTAGCGGAGAACACGATCTTGTTCTTCTCAGTGTAGTTCGTTACAAGGTAAGGACCACAGTAAGCAATGTTATCACGGTCAGTACCGTAGGTAACCTTACCGGACTCCTTAGCCTCTGCCCAAGCATCATAACCAAGAGCACCACCCTTAGACTTGAAGTACTGCTCGTTCAAAGGTGCGAAGGGGTTGTAACCCATCATGGTCATGAAATAAGGGGTAGCTGCAACAAGCTTATACTCAAGGGTGTAGTCATCAAGTGCCTTAACACCAACCTGAGCGAAATCGGTGATATCACCAAGAAGGTACTCTTCTGCACCTTCAATAACGCCGCTTACAAGGTAAGAGGTAGCGTCACAGTCAAGACAGTGCTGCATACCGGTTACAAAGTCCTTAGCGGTTACATCGCCAACATAACGGCCCTGAGAATCAACCCAGGTAGCACCCTGACGAATCTTGAAGGTATAGGTAAGACCGTCATCGGAAATCGTCCAGCTCTCTGCAAGAGCAGGCTTCATAACGTTCTCGTTATCGTACTCGATAAGACCATCATAAACATTTACAATAGCCTCTGCATCTGCTGCAAGGTAGGTATCAAGAATATCCCATGTAGCAGGGTCGGTGGAATAACCGATGGTGTAGGTATCCTTAAGGGTGTAGCCCTTCTCGGTGAGGTAATTCTTAGCGAACTCCTCGTAAGTGCCGGTACCCTTAATCTCGTTGTACTTAACCTTAAGGGCAGTTCTGTCCTCAGGAGTGATCGGATCACTTGCTACAACAACATTGTGGAAACGATAGGTATCGGTACCCCAGAGACAGGGGGAAGCGGTGTAGGGAGCTACACGGCCGATTGCATACATACCACCCTGGGAGCTTGCCGGAATATAAACACCGGACTCAAGAAGCTTTGCCTCTGCAATTGCTTCGAGAGCATAACGAAGGGAGATGTTATCAACCTCCTTCTGTGCCTCCTCAAGGTACTTTGCAAATTCGCCAAGGGCTGCATCATAGATTGCATCCTCGTCGGTAAGAAGAACTGCCGGCTTCTTCTCCTCAGTAGGAGTAGGGGTCGGAGTTTCATCAGTCGGATTCGCTGTGGGCGTCGGTGTAGTATCAGATGCCGGATCCTTCTTGCCACAAGCAAAAAGAGAAGCGGTCATCATGAGTACAAGTACCAGCGCCAGCATTTTCTTTGCGCTTTTCATAATGACTCCTTATACTAATTAAGAAAATTTTAGTATTCGAAAATACTATACGACGGATTATAGCACTTCCCTCCCTTCCAGTCAAGAACAGCCACAAAAAGTTCATTTTCCGCTTATCTTGTGCTCATAAGTAAAAAATACAGTCAAAACAACTAAATATTCGACTATTATTAAGCCGAAAAAGGGAATGATCCGATTAGATTTTCTCAGATTTTTTCACATTTTTTCGCCCTCTTCTGCCCTTTTTAGGTGTTGGGGAATGATCTTCGCTTATACGTCTTCTGCGCTTTTGCGCAAGTATAATACAAAATGATGCACTTATTCTTTCGTTCTTGCGAAGCGTCCCCGAAGGGAATATCCTACTGTTATAAAAAGCAAAAAATCCCCGGCACACTACTGTGCCGGGGATTCCGGTATTCACAAGGAATTACTTATTGTAGTTAACGATTTTACCGAAGTCGGGCTTCAGAGCAGCACCGCCGATCAAACCACCGTCGATGTTGTCCTTGGAAAGAAGCTCTGCAGCATTTGCCGCATTCATGGAGCCGCCGTACTGGATACGAACAGCCTCTGCGGTAGGAGCATCATACATCTCGCAGATGGTCTCACGGATCATCTTGCAAACTTCCTCAGCCTGGTCAGCAGTTGCAGTCTCGCCGGTACCGATAGCCCAGATAGGCTCGTATGCGATTACAAGCTCCTTAACCTGATCAGCAGTAACGCCGGAAAGGTCCCAGGTAATCTGTCTCTTGATCCACTCAGCATAGGTGCCTGCCTTACGAAGTGCAAGGGACTCACCGCAGCAAAGGATCGGCTTAAGACCGGAAGCAAATGCCTTCTTAACCTTCTGGTTCAGAAGGATGTCGTTCTCACCGAAGATGTCTCTTCTCTCGGAATGACCGATAATGATGTACTCAACACCGGCATCCTTCAACATAGGAGCGGAAATCTCACCGGTATAAGCACCCTTGTCCTCAATGTAGAAGTTCTCAGCACCAAGATGAACATTGGTACCAGCGATTGCCTGAGCAACCGGTACAATGTCAATTGCGGGAACGCAGTAAACAACGTCTACATCGTCATTCTTTACAAGGTCCTTCAAAGTAGCGCAAAGCTCAACTGCCTGGCTGGGAGTCATATTCATCTTCCAGTTGCCGGCAATAATCTTACGTCTTGCCATAATCATAGTCTCCTTTGATTGTTATGATAAATTCCGGGTACGAAAGGGTACCCGGAATTCTTAATTACTGATTGTCAGCAGCATCTACACCGGGAAGACCCTTACCCTCAAGGAACTCAAGGGAAGCACCGCCACCGGTAGAAATGTGGCTCATCTTGTCAGCGAAACCAAGCTGGTTGCAAGCAGCTGCGGAATCACCACCACCGATAATGGTAGTAGCCTCTGCCTCAGCAAGTGCCTGAGCAACAGCGATGGTACCCTTTGCAAGAACAGGGTTCTCGAATACGCCCATCGGTCCGTTCCAAACAACGGTCTTAGCAGCCTTAGCTGCATTTGCGAAGAGCTCACGAGTCTTAGGTCCGATATCAAGACCTTCCATATCAGCCGGGATCTTATCGGAATCAACATAGGTTACATCGATCGGAGCATCGATCGGGTTCGGGAAGCCTGCAGCAACACCGGTATCGATAGGAAGAAGAAGGTTCTTACCAAGAGCCTTAGCCTTGTCCATCATCTCCTTACAGTAGTCAAGCTTCTCATCGTCTACAAGAGAGTTACCAATCTCATAGCCCTGAGCCTTCAGGAAGGTAAATGCCATACCACCACCGATGATGAGGGTATCACACTTCTCAAGAAGGTTATTAATAACATTCAGCTTATCAGCAACCTTAGCACCACCGAGAATTGCTACGAAAGGACGTACCGGATTCTCAACAGCATTGCCAAGGAAGTTGATTTCCTTCTGCATAAGGTAGCCAACTGCACAGTTGCCGCCCTTAGCCTTAATGTACTTGGTTACAACTGCAACGGAAGCGTGTGCTCTGTGTGCGGAACCAAATGCATCACATACATAATCATCTGCGAGCTCTGCAAGCTCCTCAGCAAACTTCTCGCCTGCCTTGTTGGGCTTGGTCTCTTCCTCGCCGCGGAAACGAGTGTTCTGAAGAAGAACAACATCGCCGTCCTTCATAGCAGTAACAGCTGCGGTAGCAGCCTCACCGGTAACACTGTAATCAGCAACGAAATTTACGGGCTTGCCAAGCTTCTCAGCAAGTCTTACAGCAACAGGTGCAAGGCTCTCCTTCTCATTGGGGCCTTCCTTAACCTTACCAAGGTGAGAGCAAAGAATAACCTTTGCGCCATCATTCAAAAGCTTGTTAATGGTAGGAAGTGCAGCAACGATACGAGTCTCATCGGTGATCTCACCGTTCTTAAGCGGAACGTTGAAATCGCAACGAACGAGTACTCTCTTGCCCTTTGCATTAAAATCATCAACGGATTTCTTATTCAAAGACATCTTTTCATCCTCCTGTGTAAAAAAATAAGGGTCCGGTCCACAGACCGGACCCTAAAGGTCGTCAAAAAGACAATTATGCCAACTCAGCGAAGTACTTAATGGTACGAACCATCTGGCTTACGTAAGAGTTCTCATTGTCATACCAGGATACAACCTGAACAAGGTTATCAGCACCAACCATGGTCTGAGTAGCATCGAACAGGGAACCAAAGGTCATACCGATGATATCGCTGGATACGATCTCGTCCTCGTTGTAACCGAAGGACTCGGTAGCAGCAGCCTTCATAGCAGCATTGATCTCATCCTTGGTAACGCTCTTCTCAACGGTAGCAACCAGGATAGTGGTGGAACCGGTAGGAGTAGGAACACGCTGTGCGGAACCGATAAGCTTACCGTTCAACTCAGGAATTACAAGACCGATAGCCTTAGCAGCACCGGTGGAGTTAGGAACGATGTTAACAGCGCCTGCACGAGATCTTCTAAGGTCACCCTTTCTCTGAGGACCGTCAAGGATCATCTGGTCACCGGTGTAAGCATGAATGGTGCTCATGATACCGGACTTGATACCAGCGAGGTCGTTAAGAGCCTTAGCCATAGGAGCAAGGCAGTTGGTGGTACAGGAAGCAGCGGAAATGATGGTGTCTTCCTTAGTAAGTGTGGTGTGGTTTACATTGTAAACGATGGTAGGAAGATCGTTACCAGCCGGAGCGGAAATAACAACCTTCTTAGCGCCTGCTGCGATATGAGCAGAAGCCTTATCCTTAGAGGTGTAGAAACCGGTACACTCAAGTACTACGTCTACATCAAGAGCGCCCCAAGGAAGATCCTTAGCGTCCTTCTCAGCGTAGATCTTGATGGTCTTGCCATCAACAGTGATGGAATCCTCACCAGCGCTAACCTTGTCTGCAAGAGCATACTTACCCTGAGCAGAGTCATACTTCAACAGATGAGCAAGCATCTTAGGGCTTGTCAAATCGTTGATTGCTACTACTTCGTAGCCTTCTGCACCGAACATCTGTCTGAATGCAAGACGTCCAATACGTCCAAAACCATTAATTGCAACTTTAACTGCCATGATTTTGTTCCTCCTAAGAATTATAAATATGTATTTTTAAGAAATATCTTAAAATCCAAAAATATTGTACTTAATACCGAAGAAAAATTCAAGAGAAACTTTTATAAATTCATCATTACTTCGTAAATTCTCCATTTTATCAAAAGAAAAGTATCGGAAAAGACAACTCTATGTCACATTTTCCAAAAATGAAGCGCAAGTTCCAAAGGAAAAGAGCGACGTAGGAGGAATACGATGCATAAAATCGACACTACCACCCTTCCCCGGCCGAATCCGTGGTACTGAATTCTAAGAAATCGATGTTTAGTACCACTCCCCGGCCGAATTCGTGGTACTGAATTCCAAGAAGCCGACATCTGGTATCACTTCTCAGTTGAGACCATGAAATCACGCATCGATATAAAAGAACACAAACACTTGCAACACAATGAAAAAGGAGCATGAAAGATGATCGCTCATCTTCATGCTCCCGTAAGGTTTCAATCAAAGACTTCGAGGATATTACTCCTCAGTCTTCTCCTCGTCCTCGCCGTCCTCGTTCTCGTTCTCGGACTCAGACTCGTTCTCACCAAGCTCCTCGATCTCAGCAAAGCTTGCATAGTTGTTATCGTAGATTGCCTTAACCTCGTCATCCTTACCGGACTCGTCGGGAAGGATCTTAACCTTGCCCTCGTAAACCTCCTGAACAGCGATGGAGAGCGGCTTATTCACCTTAGGATCTACCAACGGCTTGGAACCCTTAATAATCTGTCTTGCACGCTTAGCGGTAGCAAGAACGATGGAGTAACGGCTGTTTACAAGCGGCTCCTCTCCCTCCTCAACATTACTGTTAACAACTCTCATCAAATCGGTATAAGACGGATGAATCATACTGGTATCTCCTTTATTCTATATTCTGGATCTGTTCACGAATCTTTTCGATTTCGGTCTTCAGATTGATTGCTATATCGGAAACCTCGATATCGTTTGCCTTCGAAAGAATGGTATTGGCTTCGCGGTTCATCTCCTGAGCAATGAAGTCAAGCTTTCTTCCGATGTTGGACGCAACACCGAGTGTCTCTTTCATATTCTTGATATGTGCACGCAAGCGAACGGTTTCCTCATCCACACAAATCTTGTCCGCAAAAAGCACAAGCTCGGTTGCAAGCACGTTCTGATCTACATTGGCAGCTCCGAGGACCTCTTCGATCTTCGCAGTCAGCTTCGCACGATACTCCTCGATAATCTTCGGAGAACGCTCCTCTACGAACGAAACACCCTCAAGCAAGCCGTCAAGCTTTCCAAAGATATCCTTCTTAAGCTGCTCGCCCTCTGCAAGTCTCGTCTCAACGAACCTCTCACAGGCACCGCTTACCGCGCGCTCCACAAGACTCTGTAGCTGCGCCTCGTCAGCCGTCGTTTCGTCGTTCACAAAAACATCCTGCATTCTTGCAAGGCTTGCTGCGGAAATCTCAGCGGAAAGGTTAAACTCCTTAGCCATCTCGCGAATATATCCCACATATGCAGCCGCAACATCACGATTGTAACGGATTCCGGAAAGATTCTCCTTCTCATCCTCATAAGAGATGAACACATCAATCTTACCGCGGTTAGCGTACTGTTTAATGATGTTTCGAATCAGCGACTCAAAATAATTCAGCTTTTTCGGCATCCGAAGCGAAATCTCACAATATCTGTGATTGACCGACTTCATCTCGACAGTAATCTTCTTGCCGTCCTCATTCAATTCACACCGGCCGAAGCCTGTCATGCTTTTAATCACCGTATCGCCTCATTTCTCTTTCTTGTCGTATCTTACTTTCTGTAGACATAATGATGCACTATCGGATAGTATAAAACACCTTACGGAAAATGTCAAGAACCCGCTTATCTTCTACGCTAGTCAAGATACAATCTGCTGACACGCGTCGAAAGATCGCAGATCAGCTCGTAATTGAAGCGCCCTGAGACGGAAGCAACCTCGTCTGCGGGAATCACTGCCTCGCCGTCCTTACCAAAAAGTGTTACCACATCCTCAATTTCAACATCGGGAATATCCGTCACATCAACCATCAGCTGGTCCATGCAGACACGTCCGAGAATCGGGGCATACTGCCCATGGATGAGAACCCGTCCTTTGCCGGACAGTGATCTCGGGTAGCCGTCGCCGTAGCCGACCGAAACGGTTGCTATACGCTGCTCACGCTCTGTAACATAGGTTGCGCCGTAGCTGATGCCGCAGCCGGCGGGAAGTGTCTTTACATGAATCACATGCGCCTTCCATTCCATTGCGGGGAAGATGCACATACTTCTCTTAATGACCTCATCGGACGGATACAAGCCGTATGTGATGATACCGCTTCGAACCATCTCGTATTTTTCGGCATCCAGGTCTGTAATGGCGGCACTGTTGAAGCAGTGGCGGATCGGAATCGAAACACCGAGCCTTTGAAGCATCTCATAGAAGCGGTCAAACTTCTCCATCTGTTCCATTGTATACGTCTTATCGTATTCGTCAGCCTTCGAAAAATGTGTAAAGATGCCTTCGACTGCAATGCCCGGAAGCTTTGCAATATCGGAAACAAGCTTAGCCTCGTTCTCATTTGGAAGAAAACCGATACGTCCCATTCCGGTATCAACCGCAATGTGTACATTGCCCTTAAGTCCGAGAAGCGTTGCCATCTCGGAAAGCTTCACACCTGCCTCATATGAAAAAAGCGTTGCGGTAATATTGTATGCAAGCAGTTCGCCGTACTCCTTCGGCGAGGTGTAGCCAAGAACAAGAATCGGCTTTGTTACGCCTCCCTCACGAAGCTCAACAGCCTCACTGAGACATGCTACCGCAAAATAATCAACGATATCCTCAACAGCGGTACTGATTCTGACAGCACCGTGACCGTAGGCATTTGCCTTTACAACGGCAAGCAGCTTGCGCTCTCCGATTCTTGCACGTGCTCCCATCAGGTTTCGTCTCACTGCTGAAATATCAATTGTAAGATAACTTCTGTAATACTTATCCATTACATCCTCCTGCGACCGTAAGCCGCCCCTTCCCACCGGGTAATTCTTTATTTGTAAAACGGTTCTAATGTTCTGAAGCGGGCCAGCAGATAATCCTGATTGCTAAGCGCCTTCACACCGTTCGTCCATTTCGATACATAGCCCTCAAGCTTCTGCATATATTCCTGCTCGGAGATATTTCCTTCCGCAACACCGGTAAGACCCTTCTCCCAGCTCGCGGTAAGCTCCGCATTCAGAAGCGAGCGAACCGATGCTTCAACGATTTCATATACCATCTCGCCCATCTTCATCGGAGTCACAATCTGTGTCTTCTTATTCAGGTTCAGATACCCGATCTTCACAAGCTTATTCAGGATCTCTGCACGGGTCGCGCTCGTACCGATACCGCTTCCCTTAATCTGCGCACGAAGCTCCTCGTCCTCGATAAGCTGTCCTGCATTCTCCATCGCAAGAATCAACGAGCCGGAATTATAACGCTTCGGAGGCTTCGTCTCGCCCTCCTTGATCTCCATACCGTTAATCGGAAGCCGCATGCCCTTACGAAGCGCACTGACCTTTTCAAACATACCGGCGTCGAGCACCTCTTCCTTCTGTGCCTCGGGCTTATCCTCCTCGGCCCCGTCCTTCTCGGAATCCTTTCCCTTCGAAGGCTTGGAAGCCGTACTCTTCCGCTCTTCCTCATCGTTCTCTTCATTGCCGTAAAGAGTAAGATAACCGGGCTTACTGAGTACCTTGAAGTTCGCAAAAAAGCTTTCCGTACCCGCCTCTAGAGTGATCGCAACCTTCTGGTATTCCGCTGCCGGATAGAATATCGCAAGAAATCTGCGAACGATTCTGTCATATACTCCCTTTGCGGTAGGGCTTACCGAATTAAGTGCCTCAAGCCCCTGTCCCGTCGGAATGATAGCATAGTGGTCGGTAATCTTCTTATCGTCTGTATATTTGGTATTAGCAATCTTTTCAAATAAGCCAAAGGACTTCACGTCCTTCACATACTGCAGATAATCGGGATTCTTCGCAAGTCCTCCGAGGTTCTTCGTGATCTCCTTGGCAACCGCCGTGGAAAGCACACGCGCATCGGTTCTCGGATAGGTAACAAGCTTCTTCTCGTAAAGCTCCTGCACGATATTGAGCGTCTGATCCGGGCTGATTTTAAACCGTCTCGAGCATTCGTTCTGAAGCTCGGCAAGGTTAAAAAGAAGCGGCGGATTCTTCTTCTCGGTCTTCTTCTCAAGCGCTGAAATCACTGCCTCCGGACCACTCTGCCCGATATAAGCAATACACTGCTCCGCATCCTCACGCTTCTTGAAGCCGTTCTCCTTATAAAGAAGCGGAGACTCATAATATTTCGAGCCGTTAACCGCTCTCCATTCGCCCTCAATCTTACCGTTATCGATGCCAAATGCACCAAGTATTCGATAAAAAGGTGTTTTGACAAATGAGCGAATCTCCCGTTCTCTTCTTACAACCATACCAAGAACGCAGGTCATTACGCGTCCTACAGAGATTGCCCCGCGCTTCGTAAGATGCAGATAGCCGGCAACGGTCTGTCCGTACTTTAACGTAAGCACACGGGAGAAATTGATTCCCATCAGATAGTCTTCCTTCGCCCGAAGATACGCAGCATCGGAAAGATTATCATATTCAGAAAGCGGCTTAGCCTCACGAATGCCGCGAAGCACCTCCTCCTCCGTCTGCGAATCAATCCACACACGGCGGCGGTCCTTGTCGGCAGGCACATTGGCCATACGGTCGACAAGACGATATATATATTCTCCCTCACGTCCGGAGTCGGTGCATACATAGATGCGCTCGACATCCGTTCGATTCAGAAGCTTTTTGACGATTTCAAACTGCTTTTTTACATTGTCGATAACCTCGTAGCGATACTCCTTCGGCAGAAACGGAAGTGTCTCTAGCTTCCAGCTCTTAAGCGCCGGGTCGTATACCTCGGGATAGCTCATCGTAACCAGATGACCCACGCACCAGGTTACCACACTTTGACTGCTTTCCATAAAGCCGTCGCCGTTTTTAAACTCTTCCTTAAGAGCCTTGGCAAATTCCCTGGCTACACTGGGCTTTTCCGCAATGTAAACATTCTTCCCCATAAATTCTCCTTAACTGTCTTACTTCCTGTCTGCGCCCGAGCCCACAGATTCCCGGCGCATAACCTGCGGCAGAACCACCGCCGCATCTACCGAAAAACAGGGGTATCTCGCGATACCCCTGCCCGGTACTAAAATTAATCCTCGTAAAGCGGATACTTATCCGTAAGAGACTTGACAATCGCAGCTGCCTTTGCCTTGTCCTCATCGGTATTCTTAATTGCAAGGCTGATTGCCTCTGCAATCTGATCCATATCGGCCTCGTTCATACCACGGCTTGTTACAGCTGCGGTTCCGAGACGAACACCGCTTGTTACGAACGGCTTCTCAGGGTCGTTCGGGATAGTATTCTTGTTGCAGGTAATATGTACGGAATCAAGAAGCTTCTCTGCTTCCTTACCGGTAATGCCCTTGGAACGAAGGTCGACAAGCATCAGATGGTTGTCGGTACCACCGGAAACGATATCAAAGCCGCGGCTGATAAGGCCCTTGCAAAGTGCCTGGCAGTTCTTGATAACATTGCCTGCGTACTCCTTGAAGGACGGCTCCAAAGCTTCCTTGAAGCATACAGCCTTAGCTGCAATTACATGCATCAGAGGGCCACCCTGAATACCCGGGAATACAGCCTTGTTGAACTTATGCTCATCGGCAAATGCCTGTGAGGAAAGAATCATACCGCCTCTCGGTCCGCGGAGGGTCTTATGCGTAGTCGTCGTAACAACATGTGCATAAGGAATCGGGCTCTCATGATAACCGCCGGCAACAAGACCTGCGATGTGAGCCATATCAACCATCAGATAAGCGCCTACGGAATCTGCAATCTCACGGAAACGCTTGAAATCAATCTTTCTTGCATAAGCACTTGCACCGGCGATAATCAGCTTCGGCTTGCACTCCTCTGCAATTCTCTGCACCTCATCGTAATCGATGAAGCCGTTATCGTTAACACCGTAAGGAACGATATTGAAATATGTACCGGAGAAGTTAACCGGGCTTCCGTGTGTCAGATGGCCGCCGTGTGCAAGGTTCATACCCATAACGGTATCGCCGGGCTGAAGCAGTGCAAACTGAACTGCCATGTTAGCCTGTGCACCGGAATGCGGCTGTACGTTAACATACTCACAGCCGAAAAGCTTCTTCGCACGCTCAATTGCAAGATTCTCTGCAATATCAACGAACTCGCAGCCGCCATAATAACGGTGTGCCGGATATCCCTCAGCATACTTATTGGTAAGTACACTTCCCATTGCTGCCATAACCGCCTTGCTGACAAGGTTCTCGGATGCGATCAGCTCGATGTTATCACGCTGTCTGCCAAGTTCAAGCGTAATACTCTCCGCGAGCTCCGGATCTGTCTTCAAAACATCATCAAATGAATACATATTCGTTACCCTTCCTTTTGTGTGAAATTATCGGTGAAACAACGCGGAGTGCTCCGACAGACGTATGGAAAAGCTCCGTTTTGTATCTTTTATATCTTATCACACGGCCGTGTAAAATGGAACACCCAATATTTTTTTTATGATATTGCACAATTCTTTGTAAATTGATACAATGATTTTACCAATAATTTTTCGGAGGAAGTCTGATGAAGAAACCCGATTACCTTTCCTGGGACCAGTATTTTATGGGAATTGCACTGCTTTCCGCACAAAGAAGTAAGGATCCGAACACCAGCGTCGGTGCCTGTATCGTAAGCCCCGAGAACCGTATCCTTTCGGTCGGCTACAACGGAATGCCGAGAGGCTGCTCCGATGATGAGTATCCGTGGGAACGAGAAGGCGATGAGCTCGATACCAAATATTATTATGTATGCCACGCCGAGCTGAACGCAATTCTCAATTACACCGGAACGAATATGCACGGTGCACGCGTCTATACAACACTCTTTCCCTGCAATGAATGCACCAAGGCCCTGATTCAGGCCGGCATTACCGAGGTCATCTACTATTGCGACAAATACGACGGCACCAAGGCAAACATTGCCGCAAAGCGTATGTTCAAGTCTGCCAATATCACCTGCCGTGCGCTCGCACCGTCCGGTCAGAAGATTACACTTGAGCTGTAGCTGCTTTACAAATACGATTCTTCGCTCCCTGCAAGCCGCAGGGAGCTTTTTCTTTTCTAAATATTATCAACCCAAAGAACACAGCAATAAGCTGAAACAAGCACAAAGGCAAGTCAAAAATATGTACTATGGCAAGCCGAAAATGCGCCGCAACACCCAACTGTTTTGCACCTTAACAATTAACCTGCTTAACTTACATTTTATGCATTTTTGTAAACAATCTTTTCTTCTTATGGTAAAAGTGCATAGAATAAGACATAAATAATTCAAAATATTAACATTTATTATTTGAAGAAATCTGTTATACTTTTCTACAATAGATTAAAGTGAGGTATCCTATAATGTTAACATTGAAGAATATTACCAAGGATTACCCGGTGGGTGAAGAGACCGTTCATGCCCTGAAGGGTGTCAGCCTTTCCTTTCGCGAAAGCGAATTTGTCGCAATCCTCGGCCAGTCCGGTTGCGGTAAAACAACTCTTTTGAATATTATCGGCGGACTGGACCGCTATACGGACGGTGATCTTGTCATCAACGGCCGTTCTACGAAGGAATACTCCCAGAAGGACTGGGACACCTATCGTAACCACAGCATCGGCTTTGTTTTTCAGTCCTACAACCTGATTCCTCATCAGACCGTACTGAAAAACGTTGAGCTTGCACTTACACTCTCCGGCGTATCGAAGTCCGAGCGTCGTAAGAGAGCCGTTGAGGTGCTTGAAAAGGTAGGTCTCGGCGATCAGCTGAACAAAAAGCCCAATCAGATGTCCGGCGGTCAGATGCAGCGAGTTGCCATCGCACGTGCCATGGTAAACAACCCCGACATTCTTCTTGCGGATGAGCCGACCGGTGCTCTTGATACGCAGACCAGTATTCAGATCATGGATCTTCTGAAGGAGATTGCCAAGACCAAGCTTGTTATTATGGTAACCCATAACCCCGAGCTTGCTGAGGAGTACGCAACCAGAACGGTTCGTCTTCTCGACGGTAAGATCACCGCTGACAGTGAGCCCTATGATGAGACCGACGAAGAATACAACGGTAAGAAGATCAGTCACACATCGATGTCCTTCCTTACCGCTCTCTCCCTCTCTCTCAACAACCTGATGACCAAGAAGACGAGAACACTTCTTACCGCATTTGCCGGAAGTATCGGTATTATCGGTATCGCACTGATTCTGTCACTCAGTAACGGTGTTCATGAGTATATCAACCGTGTTCAGGAGGAGACGCTTTCCACCTACCCGTTGACGATTCAGTCTCAGACAGCGGATTCCGCCTCCATGCTTAGCGCAATCTTCGGTGTTCGAACCGAGGAGCGTGAGGTTCATAATGACGGACGCATCTATTCCAGTGATGTAATGGGCGAAATTCTGAACGCCATGATGTCCGAGATCAAACTGAACGATCTTGAAAGCTTCAAGAAATTCCTTGACTCGAACGATGAGGTTAAGGATCTTGTTACCGATATCAAATACACTTATACGGTTGAACCGAATATTTATATGGCAGATACCTCGAACGGTATCCACCAGCTGAACCCCAGCACCATCATGGCAAGCATGTGGTCTGCGATGGGTATTTCCGACGGTTCCGTTTCCGAGATGGGTTCCATGGCTTCTCTCTACGGCGGCGGCAACTCCATGAGTGTATGGACCGAAATGATTGATAACCAGGCACTTCTTCAGTCCCAGTACCAGATCATTGCAGGTCGCTGGCCCTCTGAGTTCAATGAGGTTCTCCTGATTGTTAACGAGCGTAACGAGATGAGTGACTTTGCTCTTTACTCTCTCGGCCTGAAGGATCCTTCCGAGGTGGAATCCCTCCTTCGTAAGCTTATGATGGGTGAGCCCGTAAAGAGTGAAAAGGTTTCCTTCTCCTACGAGGATCTTCTGAATCTTCGCTTCCGTCTCGTCCTTCCCGGTGACTATTATGCTTACAACCCTTCCTCCAAGGGTTATGACAACAAGAGCAACGATGTCGATTACATGAAGGCTCTTCTTTCCGATGACAGCCGAAGCACCGAGATCAAGATTGTCGGTATCATCAAGCCTGATGATCAGGCCGTTGCAACCTCTCTGAACGGTGCCATCGCTTACACAAAGGGTCTCACCGAATTTATCGTTAACGAAAGCGGCAAGCGCGAGATCGTACAGAAGCAGCTGGCAAATCCTGAGTTCGATGTAATCTCCGGTGTCCCGTTCGAAGCTCCCAAGGAGCCCACGATCGAAGAGATCAGACAGGGCATCATGGTTGAGTATGAGGCAATGAGCGAGGAAGAGCGTGCACAGATGGAAGGCATGTTCGTATCGATGATCATGAGTGACGAATCCGGTCAGTTCGCAGATCTCCAGATGCTTATTGCAAGCGGTCAGCAGGATATTTCCGTTGCCGACGTTGTTGCAGGACTTCCGGACGAGATGATCAAGCAGATGTATAAGGCAAGTCATAATACGCAGATGACGAGAAATACCTACGAGATGAACCTTCGTCTCTTCGGTTATTCCAAGATTGAAGTTCCGTTTATGATCAGCATCTATCCGAAGGATTTCGAGTCCAAGGACAGACTTACCGAGATCATCAGCAACTACAACAAGTCTCAGCCCGAGGAGAAGCGTATCGATTACACGGACTACATCGAACTTCTGATGTCCTCTGTCAGCACGATCATCAATGCAATCACTTACATCCTGATTGCATTCGTAGCAATCTCCCTAGTTGTATCCTCGATTATGATCGGTATCATTACCTACATCTCCGTTCTCGAGCGTACAAAGGAAATCGGTATTCTCCGTTCCATCGGTGCATCGAAGCGTGATATCAGCCGCGTATTCAACGCAGAGACCATGATCATCGGTTTTGTATCCGGTGCCATCGGTATCCTGATCACTGCACTGATGAATATTCCGATCAATATTATCATTCACCACTATACCGATATCAGCGGTCTGTCAAAGCTCCCGATTGTCGGTGCGATCATATTGATCACCATCAGCATTTTGCTGACTCTGATTGCAGGTCTGATTCCTTCAAGCATTGCTGCAAAGAAGGATCCTGTAACCGCACTCAGATCCGAATAATTTAAAGGAATTTAGATTGATGAAGAAGCTTGTACTTGGAATGATTGCGCATGTTGATGCCGGCAAAACAACCTTGTCGGAGGCACTGCTGTATCATTCCGGTGCAATCAGAAGTATGGGTCGTGTGGACAATCGTGATACCTTCTTTGATACACGCGAGGCCGAGCGCGAGCGCGGTATTACCATCTTCTCAAAGCAAGCTGTCTTCTCTCTTCCCAATATGTCCGTAACGCTTTTAGATACCCCCGGCCATGTGGATTTCTCCACGGAGGCTGAGCGTACTCTCTCGGTGCTTGATTATGCAATTCTTGTCATAAGCGGTGCCGACGGCGTGCAGGACCACACTGAAACCTTATGGAGCCTGCTCACTTCCTACCGTGTGCCGACCATCATTTTCTTCAATAAGATGGATCAGCCGGGAGCCGATGAGCAGGCTCTTTTGCGTGAAATTCAGTCAAGACTTTCGGACAATGCCGTCAATCTGACACATCCCGATGACGAAGAGTTAAGCCTTATAAGCGAAGAGCTCCTGCAGGAATACCTTGAAACCGGTGCAGTAAGCCGAACAAAGCTTCCCGAACTCATCAGAGCTCGTGCGCTGTTTCCGTGCTTCTTTGGTTCCGCACTCAAAAATATCGGTATCACCGAGTTCCTTGAGGCGCTCGATACGCTTACGTTAGAGCCGGAATACCCGAAAGAATTCGGTGCACGCGTCTTTAAGATTACCTATGACAATGACCGTACGAGACTGACACATCTTAAGATCACCGGTGGTACTCTTCAGACAAAGTGTGCACTTCTTGGTGAGGAGAAGATCGACAGAATTCGTATCTATTCCGGCGAGAAATTCACCGCTGTAACCGAGGTCTCCGCAGGCGATGTATGCGCCGTAACCGGACTTGTATCCAGTAAGGCTGGTGATGCCTACGGAAGTGCGGTCGGTGAGTCCTCTCCTGTTTTGGAGCCCGTTCTTACGTATCATGTACGCCCGAAGAACATGGATGCTGTGCAGCTTCTGCCCCATATGCGCCTTTTAGAGGAGGAAAATCCCTCGCTTCACGTCGTATGGGAGGAATCAAACCGTGAGATTCAGGTTATGGTCATGGGTGTCGTACAGCTTGAAATATTAGAGCGTGAGCTTCGAACCCGTTTCGGGGCCGAGGTTACCTTTGACACCGGAAGCATCGTATATAAAGAAACGATTGCAGATACCGTGGAAGGCGTCGGACATTTTGAACCGCTCAGGCATTATGCCGAGGTACATCTTGTTTTAGAGCCGCTTCCAGCCGGCTCGGGACTTGAGTTTCGCTCCGATTTAAGTACTGATCTACTGAGCCTCAACTGGCAGCGACTGATTCTCACACATTTGCAGGAGAAAAGGCATCGCGGTGTGCTTACCGGCTCCTTTCTTACCGATGTACGTATCACCTTGGTTGCCGGAAAGGCCCACCCGAAGCATACCGAGGGCGGTGACTTCCGTCAGGCAACCTATCGAGCAGTACGTCACGGTCTGATGCAGGCGGAGAATATCCTCTTAGAGCCCGTATACGCCTTTAAGATCATACTTCCCGAAGAATCCATAGGTCGTGTCATGCACGATCTTGACCGTATGCACGCTTCCTTTACAAGAGAGGAGGATCAGAACGGTCTTGCGGTACTTGCCGGTCGTGCGCCCGTATATTGCTTCAGAGACTACCCTGCTGAGCTTCCCTCCGTCACCAAAGGACGTGGACACATCTCCTGGCACGTAGACGGGTATGCGCCCTGCCATAATGCGACGGAAATCATCGCAGAGAAGGCTTATAACCCAGATGGCGACCTCAGAAATCCCGCAGGCTCTGTCTTCTGCTCTCACGGCTCCGGCTTCCCGGTTCCGTGGTATGAGGTCACACAGTATATGCATCTGCCTTCCGTTTGGGCAGAGCATAATCCCCTCGCCACGCAAAGCATCCATCGTCGCGACAATCTGGTAGAAACACTTGATCTAAGCCTCGGTACCGAAGAAATCGATGCAATTCTTGCAAAAACCTATCACGCAAATGCAAGCAGCGGCAAGAAGCCGCCGAAGAAGGCTCCTGAGTCAAAGCCCTACCGTGGCACGGAGAATCGCCAGAACAACGGACCGCAGTATCTTCTCGTTGACGGCTATAATATCATTCATGCCTGGCCCGAGCTTGCAGCACTCGCTGAAATCAATATGGATGCCGCCCGCGGACAGCTGATGGACACCCTCTGCAACTATCGAGGCTATCATAACTGTGAGCTGATCGTTGTCTTCGATGCCTATCGCGTGAAGGGACACGATACCGAATATTTTGACTATCATAATATTCATGTTGTCTTCACAAAGGAAGCCGAAACCGCCGACCGTTATATTGAGCGCTTTACACATGTTCATGCCGGCAAATACAACATCCGTGTTGCAACCTCCGACGGAATGGAGCAGATCATCATCCGTGGTGCAGGAAGCCTTGTCGTATCCGCAAGGGAGTTTCTCCTTGAGGTACAGGCATCCGAGCATGCTATTCGCGAGCATCTGTAACAATCTCCAAGGTAACAAGGCAAAGGTGACAACCGGAAAGCAATAAAAAGTTGTCGAATATTATTAGCAGAATCTATCCAAAAGACCACACAAAAAGGCCACCCACCGGTATCTATCCTCTATGGATATACCCGTTTGGGTGGCCCTTATGATTTCAATTCAATCAACCCTCGCCCGGATCAGGCGTACCATCCTCTCCCGGATTCGCGGTAGGATGAACCACATTATTGATCGGTGCATTGGTCACAGAAATCTTCTTACCCTTCTTGATTGTCTTCACATCGTCCTTAAACTGTTTCCAGTTGTCTTCATTCACTAAAAACAACGGACAGGACACCTGATTCTTATCGTAGTGACGGAAGATCTTCTTCTCGGAAACATCATACTTCTTACTAAGCGTTGCAACAAGCTTGCAAAGACTTTGATACGTTGCCGCACTCATCGAACCGTCGGTACCGGTGATGCAGTACTCGATAGAAATCGATTTGAAGGTGCTACCGGGAACTGCAAGTGCAATCTCGTTGGTCGGAACACACTGATAAATCGTTCCGTCCAGGTCAATGATGAAATGCATGCTCTGGCGCTCGTTCTTATTCTGCTTTGTCTTCAGACTCTCGTAATAATCTCTCTGCTCCTGTGCAGTCTTACCAAGATAATTGTTGGAATGAATGATGATTTCATCGACCGAATCAAGTTTCTCCCCCGGCCTGGAATATTTGCTGACAGTCAGAAGACTCTGCTTTACGGTTACATCCTCTGCTTTCGCAATAATTCCGTTATCGGAATGCCGGAATATCACAGTAACAACCTTGACGATAAGAACCAGCACCAGTACGGCGATGATTGCAAAAAGGCCAAGGGCAAAATACTTGCGAATCATTTTCTGTCTGCGGCGCTTACGACGCCACTCGGCTTTCGACATTACCATAACACTATCCCCTTAATATGCCCCTCTGCGACCAAAGCCGCAGAGGAACATGATAAAACTAATGATGAAGCTTACTCGTCTACGCTGTAGTTCGGAGCTTCCTTCGTGATATGAATATCATGAGGATGGCTCTCCTTCAAGGATGCAGCGGAGATTTTCACAAATCTGGACTCGTTACGAAGCGTCTCCAGGTTGGAAGCGCCGCAGTAACCCATACCGGAACGAAGACCGCCAAGCAGCTGGAATACGGTATCCTCAACAAGACCCTTGTATGCTACACGACCTTCTACGCCCTCAGGAACAAGCTTCTTCGCATTGCTCTGGAAGTAACGATCCTTACTGCCGTTCTCCATAGCAGCGATGGAACCCATACCACGGTAAACCTTATACTTTCTTCCCTGATACAGCTCATAGTCTCCGGGGCTCTCCTCGCAGCCTGCGAAGATGGAACCCATCATGCAGACACTTGCACCGGCAGCCAAAGCCTTTGTAATATCACCGGAGTACTTGATACCACCGTCGGCAATAATCGGGATATCGTACTTCTTAGCAGCCTCATAAGCGGACATAACAGCAGAAATCTGCGGTACACCGATACCTGCAACGATACGGGTTGTACAGATGGAACCGGGACCGATACCAACCTTAACGCAGTCAACGCCGGCCTTGATAAGATCCTCCGTAGCCTCACCGGTAGCAACATTACCGGCAATAATCTGAAGGTTCGGATAAGCCTCGCGAATCATCTTCACAACGCGGATAACATTAGCGGAATGACCGTGTGCGGAATCGACAACGATGGCATCAACCTTAGCCTTTACCAGAGCGTCAACACGCTCCAGAACGTTAGCTGTTACACCAACACCTGCAGCACAGAGAAGTCTTCCCTGAGAGTCCTTAGCAGCAAGCGGATACTTGATAGCCTTCTCAATATCCTTGATGGTGATGAGACCCTTAAGATTGCCTTCCTTGTCAACAATCGGAAGCTTTTCCTTTCTTGCAGCGGCAAGAATACGCTTTGCATCCTCAAGGGTAACGCCCTCTTCTGCGGTAATCAGCCCCTCGCTCGTCATAGACTCGCTGATCTTCTTCGTGAAGTCAGTCTCAAACTTAAGATCACGGTTTGTGATAATACCAACCAGCTTACGGCCTTCCGTAATCGGAACACCGCTGATACGATACTTGCCCATCAGCTCGTTCGCATCGGAAAGTGTATGGTTAGGAGAAAGAGAAAAAGGATCGCTGATAACACCGTTCTCAGAACGCTTAACCTTATCAACCTCTTCTGCCTGTGCTTCAATGGACATGTTCTTGTGAATAACACCGATACCACCCTGTCTTGCCATTGCAATCGCCATACGATGCTCGGTTACGGTATCCATGCCCGCACTCATCAGCGGAATATTGAGGGTAATGGATTTTGTGAGCTTGGTAGAAATATCTACCTGATTCGGAATTACCTCGGAATAAGACGGTACTAAGAGCACGTCATCAAAAGTAATGCCATCTCCGATAATTCTTGCCATAATTATCTTCCTCCTTGATATGTAAATTAATTAAATACTATTTTGCGATGTTGATCTTTCGCGGGGACTTCTTCTTCATCAGGGTAAGCATCTCTTCGCTAGGCTCAAAGATGATCTTCTCATGTGCATTGTCCGAATTGCCCTTCGCGATAATCACATACTGCTTGCTCTCGTTCGCCTTGTCATAGGAAGAGAAATTCCTTGCCTTCAGGTTCAGATGCTCATATCCTGCAAGCTCACTCGCTCCAAGCGGTGCAACTACATCAATCTTATCCATGTCAACACGGAACAGATGCTTTCTTGAACTTCCGCTGTAAATCGCGTCGAAATCAATCTGTCCGTCAACATATACATATTCATATACCACATTGAATCTGGGCCACCATACATAGAAGCACAGAAACAGCATTGCAATCAGCGCTGCAGTGAACAGAAACTTAATAAAGGAGTTGCCGGTAAATACGACCGAGCCTACGAAAAAAACGACGCAGGCCAGAATAATCATCGCCTTATATACCGTATCGATCGCACGGGTTGCTCTTCGCACATCCCACTCTGCATAGCTGCTCTCTCCAACCATCTTACTGCCTCCCCATAGTCTTAGATTTATTACTTCTTAGTTTTATTTCTTCTTAGGCTCTTCCACAAAAAGACTGTTCGTCTTCTGCAGAGCCCGCACAAGTGCATCCTTGGAATTCTTCCAGTCCGCATCCGCATTTCTGTAATCGAACTTGTCGGTGAACCACTCAAGATCATCGCGCACACGCTTGAAATTCTCGACCATCTTCCGATTCATAATATCGACAAATTCCTCGAGATTCCGAGAACCAAGCGACGTCGGTGCAAGTCTGTGCAGCTCGCCGTAGTGCTTCATGCAAAAGCCCTTGGCATTCGAAAACTTGAAGCGAAATGCCTCGTCGTTCTCATAAAGATAGAAAATCGTTGCAAGATAACGCTCATAGGAATGCGCCATCCGATTACATACATAGCAGGAATGCTGCTGTGCATCCGTATACTCAAAAACCGGATCTCCGCTCTCGCCCTTCGAAAAAAGCGACGGCTTCTTCACCTTGGTTTTAGAAAGACGCTCAAGCTCCTTTAACTGCTTATCCATATAAGTAAGCATCATAAGCCCCAGTCCCAGACGATTCTGATTCTTATACATCATCGGAAGATGTGTTGCGCAGAAGCCGACCTTGTCCGTTTCCATGCGGACATCGTCCTCCATGTAGCTTGCTCCCATCACGAAATCGATTGCATCGTTCTGCAGCTTGTTATACATAAAGCATACGGGGCACTCGCAATCGGCATCAAAGGCATCATTAACCGGAATCGAATACAGCTGTTCTTTCATCATGCTTCCTTTCTATCAGAGATTGGCATCAGTTGCCGGGCTTGTAACCGCTCTTCAGTGAGCAGATACGGTTAAATACAAGGTGCTCCTCTGTCGTATCCTTATAATCCACACAGAAGTAACCGTTTCTGAGGAACTGGAAGCTCTCGTATGCCTTCGCACTCTTAATGGAGGGCTCAACATAGGAGGTAAGCACGGTAATGGAATTCGGATTGATATTCATCGTTCCGTCTTCGTTGTAAACACCCTTCTCCTCATCAATCAGGTTCTCATATAGACGTGTGGTAACCGGAACAGCCGTAGCTGCATTGACCCAGTGAATCGTTCCCTTTACCTTACGATCGGCACACTCGCCGCCCTTGGTTGCGGGATCATAGGTCGCATGAACCAGGCAAACCTCGCCGTTCTCATCGGTTTCATAACCGGTGCAGGTAACAAAATAAGCACCCATCAGGCGAACCTCATTGCCGGGGAACATACGGAAATACTTCTTCGGCGGCTCAACCATGAAATCGTCTCTGTCAATATACAGCTCTCGACCAAACGGAACGGTTCTTGTTCCAAGCTCCGGATTCTCCGGATTGTTCGAAACGGTAACGTCCTCGGTCTGACCTTCGGGATAGTTATCAATTACAAGCTTCACCGGATTCACGGCAGCCATAACACGCGGTCTCTTAAGCTTCAGATCCTCACGGATACAGTACTCAAGCATCGCATAATCAACGGAGCTGTTGCTCTTTGAAACACCGCAAAGCTCCATGAAAAGCTTCAGGGATTCCTTCGTAAAGCCACGACGGCGAAGCGCTGCAATCGTTACCAGTCTCGGATCGTCCCAGCCGTCTACGGTACCGTTCTCAACAAGCTTCTTGATGTAACGCTTACCGGTAACAACATTGGTCAGATACATCTTGGCAAACTCAATCTGCTTCGGTGCCTCTTCCGGCTTATTCTTATAACCGCATTCAATCACAACCCAGTCGTAAAGCGGTCTGTGATCCTCAAACTCAAGCGTACAGATGGAATGGGTGATTCCCTCGATTGCATCCTCAATCGGATGTGCGAAATCGTACATCGGATAGATGCACCACTTATCGCCGGTATTATGATGTGTCATACGTGCAACACGGTAAATGACCGGATCACGCATGTTGATATTCGGCGATGCCATATCAATCTTCGCACGAAGCACCTTAGAGCCGTCCTCGAACTCACCGTTCTTCATTCCCTCGAAGAGACGAAGGTTCTCCGTAACGCTTCTGTCACGATAAGGGCTGTTCTTACCGGGCTCGGTAAGCGTGCCGCGGTACTCACGAATCTCGTCTGCGGAAAGGTCACATACATAGGCCTTACCTTTCTCAATCAACTTCACAGCGCAGGCATACATCTCATCAAAATAATTGCTTGCAAAGAACAGACGGTCCTCAAACTCAGCGCCGAGCCAGCGAACATCGGCTGCGATAGACTGTACAAACTCAGTCTTCTCCTTCGTCGGATTCGTATCATCAAAACGAAGATTGAACTGTCCGTCATACTTGGCTGCAAGACCGGAATTTAACAAAATGGATTTCGCATGTCCGATATGCAGATAGCCATTGGGCTCCGGCGGGAACCGGGTAATGACCTTCTGACAATTACCTTCAGCCAAATCCTTCTCGATAATCATCTCTATAAAATTCTTGGACACTGCTTCCTCCGGCTTCACCTCAGCCGTTACATTGCGAATATCGTCCATAGAAACCTCCTAAAAAACGGTAAATTTCACCGAATACAAATATTTAAACCATTTTACCACAGATACCGAAATAATGGAATATACATTTTGCATAAATAAAGTAAAAATCGGGTGTAAATATTTGCCTATGATACGCTTTCATGAAACACTGCCGCAAAACCAATGAGGGCACCCCAAAAAGAAAAGCCGGCAGAATTACCTGCCGGCCCTTATTAACGCGTCTGCGCTCTTTCGCCCTCACCGTACATATTATTCGAAGCAGAATACGGATTCACCTGTCCCTTCTTCTTAGAACCCTTCGCCTGGCTCTGCACCTTCTTCTCTCCGGGCTTCGGTTCGTCATACTGCTCCATCAGCTGCTGCAGCTCAAGATCCGCAAAGGTCTCAAGCGGAGCATTCAGAATGTCGATGGTCTGCTGGGCTTCCTTGTTCTTCTGCTCCTTCCTTTTATTCCACCACTCAAGGCCGACCAGAAGAATAACAATCAACGCAATCGCAACGATGCCGACAATCGAAATCACCTTAACCGCCTGGATCAGACTCTTCAGAATACTGTTCGCATCGATCGTTCCCGCATCAATTGTACCTCCGGCCACCCGAAAGATGATAAGGCCTAAAAGCACATAAAGAAGAATCTTGATGCCGCCTCCGTTCTGTCCGCTTCGTCCGTTCATAATGCCTCCTTCTGCCCTCCTTGGGGCTACAGCTACCTGTATTTTCTGTAAATATGATAATAGAAATCTCCGCGTGCTTCCTTAGAGGTAATCTCCTTAAGCTGCGCAAAAAGCGCCTCATCGCTGCGGATGAAATCGATAATATCCGGGTTGTAACGCGTTCCCTTGTTCGCTTCAAACTCGCGAAATACCTTCTCAAAGGTCTTGCCGCGGGTATAGTTACGGCCAAATGCATCCGTCGCCGCATCCATGGAATCACAGATGGAAAGAATGTCAATCAGGATACGGTATCTGGAGTGACAGTTGTCATAGCTTAACGGATACCCTTCCCGTCCGTCATAGCTTCTGTGATGTCCAAGAGCAATCTCTGCATAGGGCGCAAGCAGCGGATTCTTGTTGAGAATCTCGTAGCTCCAGCCGGAGTGCTCCTTAATCAGATCATACTCCTTATTGGAAATCGGTCGAATCTGCGTATTAATTACCGTTGCAATGCGAATCTTTCCGATGTCGTGGCATCTTGCGGCATTATACAAAAAGAGCGCCAGATCCTCTTTCTTTGCAAAAACACTTTCCCGTTCGCTGACACCGAGTACTTCGTAGAAAAGCTCCGGCTTCTGATCGATTAACGGGTCGATAATCGCCTGCGTCAGCTTTGCGGTCATAATCGTATGAATCAGGGTGGCAAGCTGACGGTTCATCATCAGCGTATCGATAAATTCAATCGCCATCGACTCATCATCGATGAATTCGACCACATTGTAAAGAAGATGATATAACGAAAAATTAATGCTCTCGCTGCAGGCACATACCCGCGGAATCGTTTCGATATAGCTCTTTACATCATAAAGGACCTCTGCGACCCGCTGCCTTTTCTGCGATTCGGAAAGGCGGCTTGCAAGAATCATCTGCAATACGGGACGCGTAGTGGTACATACCGCGAAGAAGCGACTGTTCGCATCATAAGCAAACCAGGCCGGCGTGGAAAAGCCTGTGTCCGCAGGTAGCTCCTTTGTATACTGATACAAAAGGTTAAAGCACTCATCCGCGGAAAGCTTCCCGGAATAGAAGCAATACAGAACATAAGTCATATAAAGCTTCGGATCCCGTTCCCGCTCCGGTAACGAAAGCTGGTTACATAAAACCGTGTCGCAGAGGAAGCGAAATTCCTCGCGGCGCTTCTCGGAAAGCTTCTCCCAATAGAGAGCCTGCATGAAAAGTACATGCGTTCCGATAACGGAATGAATCTGTCCCGCATAGAAATCGTAAGTTTCCTTCGGCAGAAGCTTCTTGCATTTCAAAAGACGGGATATGCTGTTAAACTCGTTAACAATCTGCTCCGGATCCGGCTCTAGCGCCATACAGGCTCGGTCAAAAAGATGAAAGCCGGTTTCATGAATCATCCGAACATCCTTTAAAAACTCTGCCTCGTCCTTGTCCTCTTTCTGATACGCGGGAAGGCGTTCCACATGACTGACCGTCTCACGCGCTCGCTCATAGCAGTCAAGGAAGCTGTTGCCGCCAAGCGACAGATATACATTATTGGCATAAACGAAGCGACAGAATCGCTCCTCATAATACTCTCCGTTCTTCGCATGCACTTCGGCAAGCTTATCCATAACGGCACACTCGATCAACTCCTCGAACTGCGCATCCAAAAAGAGTTTCTTCGCGCATTCCTCAATCGTCAGAATATCCTCTATGGAATACGTACCTTCCCCCTTTAAAAACGGCCCGATCAGCTCGTTAAAGCGTGCAAGCATCTCAGGATGCGACTGGCGAATCAGATTGGATTTGCGAACAAGATGCTGCGTCCAGACCTTTTTGGTCTCTGCCGAAAGAAGCTCATACTCTTCCGCCTCGACTTCCTTCACACGCATCAGATAATCACGGTAGAAATCCCGGATTTCCTGTTGCATCTCCGATTCACCTCCTCACATGGAAAATGATACTTATCTGCCTTCCATAACCTCACGCATCAGGCGGGAGGCTTCATTGAGCGAAGCCTTATTGATATAACCGACATAAAGCTTTGCACCCTTATAGGAGTAACAATACTCCATCGCACCGGAGGTCTGTACCGCATAGGTACTGATGGTCCACTTCGGTGATTCATCTAACTGCATACGAACCAACGAGGTCAGCTGGTCCATCGTAAGGCTGGTCTGCATATTGTTCGTAAGCATATTCATAATATTCGAGAAATTATTCAATACGGCAGGCGACTGCATCTTCGCAATAACCGCCTTGATCAGCTCCATCTGGTCCTTACCTCTCTGATGGTCGCCGCCCGCAAAGGAATGACGCTCACGCGCAAAGGTAAGTGCCTTCTTGCCGTCCATATGATTCATACCCTGCGTATAGGTATATCCATTTACGGAAAATGCAATCGGAACATTGACATCCACACCGCCGAGAATATCGACAAAGCGCTCAACGCTAGTAAAGTTCACGCGCACATAATGGTCAAGCTTGATTCCGTATATGTTCTCAAGCGTATTCATCGATACTTTTACACCATAGATTCCTGCATGCGTCAGCTTATCGTAGCTGCCACCGCTGACACCGGGAATCGTAACATAGGCGTCTCTCGGAATCGTCACAAGAAGAATCTTATGTGTATTCGGATTAACAATCATACAGATATTAACATCACTTCTGCTTCTTGCGGAAATCGAGCCATAGCAGTCGATACCGCTAAAGTATACCGAGAAGTAGTTGCTTGTCACATCATAGGAATTCTCTCTCGGAGGCATTGCCAGCGAAGGTGTCGGCGTTGCCTGTCCGGAAACCACACCGGAACCGGTAGGAACGGGCGTAATATCCGCACCCGGCGTAATAGAGGGCTCCGGTCCGTCGGAGATAGAAGGCTCCGGCGTAAGCGTCGGCATCGGTGTCGGGGTGAAAGGAATCACGATTCCCTTGAGCTCTGTATCAAAGCTAAGCTCCTCCAGTACACGGTAATTGCCGGCAAAGCCTTCCACATATTCGGCAAGCATGTCAACATAAGACGCATCCGCAAGGAGCGCACCGACCTCGCCGTTTAACAGTCCATTGGCCGCATCGTCGTAAAACTCATACTGCTTAAGCGATAGATTGATTGACTGCGAGCTTGCAATATAATTATACGCTACATAGCTTGATGCGTACTCCTCCGCAGTCTGGATTGCATAAACATAGCCGTCCGTATCCTTAAGCTTCTTCGCAGGGTCATCCTTTCGAACGATTACCGCGATGCCCTCGACATGAATCGTCTCGGTTGCCGTCTGTCCGGTTACCTCGCCGAGCGCACGTCTTGCAGGTTCAAGATATACTACCGCAAGAAGGCTTACCGCAATCCATAGAATCGCCCATATAATACCGACAATCAAAAGCTTTCTGCCGCGCCTGATTCCAAGCAAGGCAAAGCTTACGATTGTAGCGAAAACCAATACGGCAATGACGATTGCCATATGCTTTGCCGGAAGAAGCGGGAACAGGATCAGCTCAATCACAACGCCCGCTGCCGCAATAGCCTGCAGCAGAAAGAAAAGCGTCGCCATAGAACGCCCGAGCTTACTGCCTTTCATTGAAGTTTTCTTCTTACCCATGTCTATCAAAATCTCCTGAAATCATAAATTCCCCAAGAAGGTAAAATCCCACAAATGTTATTATAGCACTAACCCACTCTTCTTACAAGTTTATTATCAAAAGAGCTAAGCGGAAACACATTTTCAGGCATCAAAAAAGGGAATGCAGCTTTCCTTGCATTCCCTTCGGTATTCCGGGTATTCTGATTCTTCATCAGTTCTTTTCAATGATCTCGGCACCCTTACCGCTCTTTACGATCGAATCGGAAGGTACGACGCCGCGGACCGAGGTCGTCGGATAGATGTTACTGTGACAGCCAATCACGGTGCCGGGATTCAATACGCTGTTGCAGCCAACCTCCACATAATCTCCTACCATCGCGCCGAACTTCTTAAGTCCTGTTTCAATCACACCCTCAGGACTCTTCACGCTTACAAGCGTCTTGTCGCTCTTTACATTGGAGGTGATGGAGCCTGCACCCATATGTGAGCGATATCCAAGCACGGAATCGCCGACATAGTTATAATGCGGCACCTGCACATTATCGGAGATGATAACATTCTTCAGCTCAACCGAGTTACCGACCACGCAGTTATCGCCAACAAGTGCGTTGCCACGGATAAATGCCCCGTGTCTTACCTCGGTATTCTCACCAATGATGCAGGGCGCACCGATAAATGCCGTCGGATATACCTTCGCCGACTTCGCAATCCACACACCTTCTAAGGGGTTATCGTACTTCTCCTTATCCAGTCCCTCGCCGATTTCCATAATCAGGTTCTTAATCTCGGAAAGAATCTCCCAGGGATAGGTTACCTTAGAAAGATACGGCCAGGCAAGCGTATGTCCTGCCTCATAAAGCTCAGAAACCTTCAACTGATATTTTTGCATATAATCCTCCGCTAACGAATCTTCTGTAGATGTCCGGATCTGCGCGTTGCCTCAATAATCAGATCAACCTGCTTCTCGCACTCTTCCTTCGTGGAAGCCTCTGCCATCACACGAAGCACGGGCTCCGTTCCGCTCGGACGGACAAGCACACGTCCATTTGTTCCGAGACTGGCCGTACATGCGTCAATCTGAAGCGTTACGGCAGGATCCTGCATCGTTCCTTCCTTATCATCAACCTCAATGTTCTTAAGCACCTGCGGATACATCTCCATCTCGGATACAAGAACGGAAAGCGGCAGCTGCGTATCGATCATAACCATCATAACCATAATGGCTGTAAGGATGCCGTCGCCGGTACGCGCGTACTTTCGGAAGATTACATGGCCGGAGCTTTCGCCGCCGAGCACATGGTCGTTCGCCTTCATGTTCTCATATACATAACGGTCACCGACCTTGGTCTTCTCGTAATCGATACCGATACGGTCAAGTGCCTTGTAAAGACCGAAGTTCGACATAATCGTCGTTACAACCGTGTTCGAAGGAAGTAATCCGTGCTTCTTCAGATACTTCGCACAGATATACATAATCTGGTCGCCGTTGATCATATTGCCGTTCTCATCTACGCAAAGGCAACGGTCTGCATCGCCGTCAAATGCAAAGCCGACATCGACCTTATTCGCCTTCACATATTCGCACAGTCCCTCCATATGAGTGGAACCGCAGTTGAGATTTACATTGACTCCGTTCGGCTCTGCATTCATGACAAATGTCTTCGCACCGAGTGCGTCAAATACGGCGCGTCCGATCATCCACGAGCTTCCGTTTGCGCAGTCCAATGCAACCTTACGATTCTCAAAAGACTTTGTCGCAATCGAAGTCAGATAACCGATATAACGGTTGCGGCCGGTATAATAATCCACGGTGCAGCCGATGTTCTCGCCGGTTGCGAACGGAACCTCCGCAAGCTTACCATCGATATAATCCTCGATTCTGTCCTGCACATCGTCAGGCATCTTCTCGCCTTCACTGTTCATCAGCTTGATGCCGTTATCCATAAAGGGATTGTGGCTTGCACTGATCATGATGCCGCAGTCGAAATCATCCGTACGCGTAATATACGATACGCAAGGCGTCGTCGTAACATGCAAAAGATACGCATCCGAGCCGGAAGCGGTAATACCTGCAGCAAGCGCGTTCTCATACATATAGGAGGAACGTCTGGTATCCTTTCCGATGACAATCTTTGCATGATGCTCTCTGCCGTAATACCAGCCGAGATAGCGACCTATTTTAAAGGCATGCTCCGCGGTGAGTACAGAACCTGATTTGCCGCGAAAGCCGTCTGTTCCAAAATATCTTCCCATAATCTTCCTTTCCGGGCAGGATGCCCTGTGTCCTGTCGGGCACACAACAAATAGTATACCAAAATGCCGTAATATGCAAGATAAATCCTTTTAGCCCTCTTCCGACGTGGGCGCCGCTTCGGCTTCCGGCTGATTCTCGTCCACTGCTTCCTCCGCTTCTGGCTTAGCCTCCTCTAAGGCTTTCTTACGCGCCGCAAGAATCACCCTTCTTCGAACCAGAACGGCCGTAATCCCTGTAATCATTATGCCGGGAAGAAGAATCGATAGAAGAATCAGTACCTTATGCTTCGGCTTCTCGCTTTGCACATTCTTCGGTTCTTCCGGTGCCTCCGTAACCATAGGCTTCTCCTCCGGTCTTATCTCCGTTGCAAGCTTTACAACAGGGGAAGGATATACCTCGTTTCGATGAACCGAGGTATATTTCTTCTCTGTTGCCTTCGTGCTCCCCTCCCGGAGATACTCCGCAAGAACGCCCTGGAGCTCATTCTTCTCACAGATATAAAAGGCCGGCTCCGCCGAATCCGCAACGAAGAAAAAGCCCTCATCCTTCTTCAGAAGGACATTGTTATATTCATAACGAACCTCATCCACCGAGGCATTCATATGATAGATGCCCTGCAGAATATCGACCTTATTCCGTTTCGTTGAAGCCCCCGTAATCAGGTATCTTCCCTCCTTCGGAAAAGCAAGCAGAAACTCATCATTCATACCGTAGATTACACCAAGCTGCTCATCGGTATAGCTCTGCATCTTCTTCCCGTCACCGCTTGCAATCAACCGGCCGTCCCGGTCATAAACATAAATATCCGCCGAGCCGTTAAAGATAAAATACGAATAGCTCTCGCTGCAATGTAAGAGCTCCCCGCCGTCCTTCAGCGAGTCTAACCATGCCATACATAGCTCCGGCTCATGCGCCGTCGCAAAATCAAGCGTATAGGCATCTACCGGCTTCTTATTAAGCCTGTCAAGAAGCGATACGACACGCGGAACGACGAACGAAGAAAGCTTATCAAGAATATAATTCTCTCCAAGAATCGCAGAACGTACTCTGCTTTCAAGATGCTTTTCATAGGTTGCAGGCGATTCCATCAGGTCCGTAAGCTTCATAAGTGCACGGTCCAGATAGATTGTCTGTCCGTCCGCGGGGACATAACGATCTGTCATAGCGTAACGGTAATAATACGGGAGCATCCGCTCCTTTAGTGTTCGGAAGTTCGCATGATTGACTGCAGAAGGAAAGAAGAACGTAACGCCGTAGCGCTGGTAGCCCCATCTTCCGGGAACAACCTTCGCTACCATATCAAAGTCATTCACGAAGGAGAAGATGTTATTATACTTGGTATTTTCCTCTGAAGAAGCGGCCTTCTTCGAGGTTAAGGGACATTCAAAGCAGAACGCATAGATGTCCTCAACCGTAAGTGCTCCGAGTGCCCCGCCGCGTGCCATATTGTCAAGCTCATATGCCGCAAGATTCGTAACCGCAGCGCCGCGCGAATAGCCGGTGATTAAAAGCGACAGCTCCCGATCCTTCGGAAAAGTGCTGATATAATCCCTAAGCGCAATGGCAATCCTTGCAGCCGCCGTCTGAAAGCCCTGATGATTGCTTCCGCTTCCGAGTGTGAAATTGCTAGCCCACTCCGGTCCGTAATTACCGCCGCGAACGACCACGAAGATTACCGAGGAATTGTCCCCCGTCACGCGCTCACCGTAAGCAAAACCGATTGTGTCCGCCCCCGGTGTACCGTAATGAACGGTCTCTTCCGTATAGTGAATATTCAAAAGATCAAAAAATGCAAGCAGATTGTCTGCGCTCGATTCCGCACCGGTACCAAAGCCCGCCATGGAAAGGCGTAGCGCTAATGCCGCCAGGTCCATATTTAACTCATATGAACTACAGGTAAAGAAGCTGTCTCTATATACAAATTCCTCACTTCGCTCCGTCTCCTCACCCTGCGGAATCGAAAGGGGATACTGAAACGTTCCCTCAATATCCTCGGCATAGGCCTTCTGCCCGCAAAGCATCAGTAATAGCACCGCTGTAAAAAGTGCTATCCGTCTCAGATTAAGCATCCTGCTCCTTTCCCGTTAACATGCATCACACGCTCTGATGATGTTACGAATCTTATCCATATTTCGATCAATTTCTTCCAATAGCTCCGTATAACGAATCGCCCGGTCTCTGCACTGCCCCTTGTAATCGGTCTGAAAATACCGCTCGCCGCTAAGATAATCAGTCCAGTATCTGACCGAAAGCTCAAATGTTACAGAAAGAATCCCGTCTGCAAGATGCGAAGTCTCCTGCGCGGTTCTGACCTCCTTCGTTGCCGAAAGATACCCCTCCGTAAATGCCTGCAAGGCTTGCAGATTTAGCTGCAGCCCGAAAGCGGTCTCCGTCTTCACCATAGAGCGAATCGCGTCGCCGTAATCGTACGCCATAAGCCCGGGCATAACAGTGTCCATATCAACCACGGCTATCGCTTTTCCTTCGCTTGTGAATAAAACATTCGAAAGCTTCGTGTCATTATGCGTTATCCGAAGCGGAAGCCCCCCCTTCTCAGAAAGCTCCTGCACAAGAGCTGCCTTTCCTTCATAGCGAAGAAGTGCCTCTATCCTATCCATATCCGAAGGGGCGATGTCCCCATGTGCACGCATACTTTCCCGAAGCATAGCCACACGCCCTCTCGTGTCGTGAAAGCCCCGTATCGGCTCATTGATCTTCTCCGCAGATACTTCTGAAAGCGCACACAGAAAATGCCCGTACGCCCATCCTGCTTCGTTAGAAAGCTTCTCAAGCGGAATCCCTTCCGTATCCGCGTGCGGTATATACTCCATCGCCCGGAACAAGCTTCCGTCGGGTGCTTCAAAAAGTCCGTCCGATGAATAAAAGAGATACTTAGGAACCTGCAAAGGGTAGGTGCTCTTTTGTAAAGCTTCCGTGATTAAGCGAATATTCTCCATCAGTGCGGTGGGCCTTGAAAAAGCCTGTCGGTTCATTCTTTGAAGAATATACCGTCTCTCCGCCGTTTCTAAAAGAAACGTCTCATGAATCCGTCCGCCCGACAATGGTTCGATGCTTTTAAGCGGCTCATTGATTCCAAAGCCATCTCTAAAAATGTTTTGATAATACGAAAGCTTCATCCTCTTCTCATACACAAACAGGGATTCACGCCTGTGAACCCCCGATTGTAATCATTCTTCAAAAAATCTGATACCCTTTTCCTGCAGAAAGCTCTTGATGATTTCTGCATTGACACAAAGGGTACATGTCTTCGGCTGACCGTCAACAATACGTGTCACCGTATCCATAACCATACCGACAAGAATACCGTTCTTGTCAAGTACCGGAGCACCGCAATAGCCTTTGCCGACAATTCCGCTTACCTCAAAGGTCGTGATGCGCTCGTCATTCTTCGTAACGTGCACAATCATTCCCTCCGCAGGATACTGTGAAACCGTATGCGTGCCCGTCGCTGTCCAGACGATATCATCCTTCTCCTTTACAAATGCATAGTCGTCAAATTCCGTCACCGGGTACCCAAGCCTGCATACACTCATGCCGACCCGCGGCTTACGCATCTCTTTAGCGAAGACGCAGTGCCCGCGAAACATCGTTGTACCAAAGCCACCGAAGCGAATCACGGCAAGATCATAGAACGGATGCGCTTCGATACCAAGCTTCTCGATTCGATCAAAGCACCGGGAGAAGCTGTAACGAAGCTGCGTCTTCGTCTCACCCTTCACATATTCATAACGCCTCTCAAGACGGTTGGTCTCGATACGATGGTTACACTCCTCAGGAATCGATGCTCGCTCCTTCCGAAAGGCCTCGTAAGTGCGATTCAGCTTGCCGCCGCGCATGATTTCCTCAGCGATGTGCTTGCTGGTAATCGCAATTCCCTCACCGTTTACAAAAAACATCGTAAAGGTTTCCGCAAGCACCTCATCGGATTTATACACGCGTGATATGATTTTGATCGGTCGGCAATAGTCCATTGCCTGTTCCATTGCATCTGCAAACATAGCTTTCTCCGCTCCCGGAATCCGGACTACTGCATAATCGCCGTCGTCCAGTATTCCTGGTTGTAAATATCAAGAAGTCTGTAAAGAATCTTCACCGAATAATTCTTCAGTGCTACATCACTGACTGTCATATTGTCGGTAACTACCATCTCCTCACCAAGGTAATAGCTGTCGAGATAGGTGCCGTCATAGGAATAGTAATCACAGATAAAATCAAGCTTACTGCCAACGGGAAGTGTCTCAATCACCTTTGCGGAAGGATCGGTACCGTTGTTGGCATATACCGGCTTAAAGCCAAGAATCGAGCCTTTGCCGTTATCGTCAAAGGATACGAAAATCTCTACACGCTCGCCGTCAAGCATTGCGGGAACATAGCCGAAGTACACCTCGCGACCGTTCTCCGTATCGGTTTCGGTATGATAATAGGCAACAACCTGATTATTGATAGCTACCCACGTCTTTTCGACATCAGCCACAAGATTGCCCTTTGCATCATAGCTAAGAACATTGTCGATACCAAGATCGATATAGCCCTTGCCGTCATCGATGAACATGTTCTTGTCAGCGCTGTGAACAAGCTTCCAGTTCTCTTCGCTCAGCTCAAGTACATAATCATTGCCGACCTTCTTAAACGAAAGGTCACCGGTCAGCATATGACCGGATACGTATGCAGCCTGCTCTGCAAGATCCTGCTCCTGCATGAATGCGATATTGTCCTCATTCAGTCCCTCGATGTTACGTCCGCCGCCACCGAGGAAGCCGGTCAGCAGAGAACCGATCAGATCGGCACTGCTTCCGCCAAGAATGGAGGAACCGATATTGAGAAGGGAACCGGACGGGGATGCCGTACCACCTGCAGCAATCTGGCCGGAGGTCTCAAGCGATGCGAACTGCTTAATGCATTTTGCGTACTCGCTGTCCATACCGATTGCAGCATAGGTATTGCAGGCATTGTCTACATTGCTTACACGCTGATACGGGAAATAAATGGATACGCCGTAAGCATTGGTCATATTCGTAGAGGTGCGGTTGTACTTGACTGCACTGCGGATTGCCTTCGCAAGTGCCTCGCCCTCCTTCGTCTTCATATTCAGTGCAAGGTTGGTAAGGTCTACCTGGTCAATCTTGCTGCTTGTGGAGAACTCTCTCGTGCCTGCACGCGCATCACTGACGGTCTTGTAATCCTCCTTCTTCATCAGGGTGGATACAGACTTTGCAAAATCAGTCAGCTTCTCGGGAACGGTATAGGAGAACTCCGCAAGATCGATTACGGAAAGGGTCGTCTTCTGTCCCTTACAGCTCGTTGCACAGGTCGAAACAAAATCGTCAACAATCTGCTTACCAAGCTCAATGGTCGGTGTCGAGGTATTGTTGCCAAGCGTCGTAAGCCAGTTGGTATAGTACCAGCCGATACCGGGCTCGGTCTCCTCGGATGCAATCAGGTAATCCGCATAGTTATCAAGCATCAAAGCCGTCTCTGCGGTTGCCATCAGGCAGGCATCGAAGCCGATGAAATCAAAGGTCATGCCGGCAGATTTCAACGCATTGTTGATGCCTGTAAGGTTCATAGAACCGCTTCTTGTATTCTTCTCGTCATAGCCGTAACCGGTTACGGAGCCGCCGCCGTGGTCCCAAAGAATCAACATATTACGGCTCGCCGGGTATTTCTCAGCACAATACTTGATGAATGCGGAAAGGTTGGTCGGGTCGGTCATTGCCTTACGACCGAAATCCTTTTCACGTTGTATAATACCACCAGAGGTCACCTGATAGATCTGATTTACCTCGTTACTGATGCCCTGCGTCTTCCAGTTCTTGCAGCCGCCGGTGCAGACAATGATTTTTACATTGTCGCCAAAGCGTGCCTTAGCCATCTCGCCAAGGTCGTTGCTGCCCATACCGTACTTGGACTCAAGGTCGGTACCGCACATATAAACCATAATGGTTACATCATCGCGTCCATTGCCCTTCAAAACGGTTCTCTTCGCACGAGCACCCTTGACAACAGACTGATCAAGCTTCTGTGTCGGTGCGGGTGTACTGATGGTGGTATTGCCGGGAGTATCATCACCGCTCGGAGTGTCACCACCAAGAAGGCCGCCAAGATTTCCTTTGCCGGAAAGCATCATAAAGATTGCTATAACAATAACCAAAAGGCCGCCACCGCCCGCAGCACGCTTCACACCGCTGCCGCCGCTATGGCTTCCGGGCTTAATGCCGTTACCGGAGCCAAAGCCCTGACCGACAGGACCGGTTCCGAGTCCTTCTCCTCTTTTGTGAACATCTGCGCCTGTTCCGGTCACATTCTTCTTTCTTCCGGAAGGTCTGTTCTCATCCATACTACTCTACCTCCTGCGGCTCATATGTCGTTACGCACTCTTTTACATACTGCTTAATGGAGTCACTGTTTTCGTAAGCCGCTTTCATCAATCTCTCAAGATTCTCCATCAGCGCATTGTGGTCAAACTGCAGCGGGCGACCGATAAAAATCAGCTTGTTCGCCGTCTTCTGCATGCCCTCCTCTAACATAAGACGCTCCTCATAGAGCTTCTCACCGGGGCGAAGACCCGTATAAACAATATTAATATCAACATCCGGCTTAAGACCGGAAAGCTTAATCAGGTTACGTGCCAATGTATCAATCTTCACCGGCTCACCCATATCAAGAACGAAGATCTCGCCGCCCTTTGCATACGCACCGGCCTGTAATACAAGACTGACTGCCTCCGGAATCGTCATGAAGTAACGAATGATATCCGGATGGGTAACCGTCACCGGTCCGCCGGCCTCAATCTGCTTTTTGAAAAGCGGTACGACCGAACCGTTACTGCCAAGCACATTACCGAATCGAACTGCCACATACTCGGTCACCGGCTTCTCCACAAGAAAAGGAAAATGCTCACCGTCCGTTCCGAATTCCGAATGGGAAGCAAGAAGCGGAATCTTCTCCGGCGTTCCCTTCTTGATAAAATAGTCAAACGACTGAATAATCATCTCACACAGGCGCTTGCTTGCACCCATGATATTGGTCGGATTCACCGCCTTATCGGTACTGATCAGAACAAATCTCTTACAGCCGCATGCCATTGCCGCATAAGCGGTCTTATAGGTACCGATGGCATTGTTCTTAATCGACTCGCACGGGCTGACCTCCATAAGCGGTACATGCTTGTGTGCAGCCGCATGGAAGCAGATCTCCGGACGGTATTTTTCGAAAACGCCGAAGATTCTTCTTGAATCACGTACCGAACCGATTAATACCAAAAGATTGAGCTCCGGATATTTCTTGATAAGCTCCTGCTGAATGTCATAGGCATTGTTCTCATAAACGTCGAAAATAATAAGCTGCTTCGGACCGTGTGCCGCAATCTGTCTGCAAAGCTCACTGCCGATACTTCCGCCACCACCGGTAACTAAAACAACCTTATCGCGGATGGTAGAGAAAATCTCATCATCGTTAACACGGATTGTATCACGTCCGAGAAGATCCTCAATCGCAACCGGTCTTAAGGTACTTACGGTAACCTCACCGCTCATCATCTGATAGATGCCCGGAAGGCTTCTTAACTCACAGCCGGTCTCCTTACAAAGGTTCAGATACTCTCTTCGTCCCTTGGCATCGATGCTCGGAATCGCGAAAACAATCTTGTCAACCTCATACTTCTTAACAGCCTCGAAAATCTCGTTCCGACCGCCGACGCACTGTACACCGTCGATGTAACGGCCCCATTTGTTCGAATTATCATCGATAAAGCAGACAACCTTGTCGCTTGTTTCCTTGGAGCTTACGATGTCTCTTGCAATCATCTGACCGGCAGCACCGGCACCGATGACCATCACTCGTCCGGATACATAGCCCTCTTCGTTCTCACGCTTTATGGCAGGACGGAAACGGCTACGAAGAAAGTTCAGTAATCGATAACTGAAGCGAATTCCCGTCGTGCATAGGAACTGAAGAATCATCCCGATAATCACAACCGAAATCGGAAGTCTGCAGCCGGGAATCAGAAACATTCCTACCATGAAGCAGAAACCGCAGATCAGATTGCAGATTACAAGACGAATCATCTCGTTAAAGCTTGCAAATCTCCAGATGCTTCGATACAGCTTGCCAACGGAAAATACAGCTAACAGAAATACACCGTATGCCGGAACGACACGAATGAATCTGCTGAGATACTGCTCCGGAATCTTCGAAAACATAAAATCAAAACGAAGAAGCAAGCCAAAGAAATACGAAACCAGTACGGAAACGTAATCCGTAAGCGCAACAAGCAACGCCACCTTAACCCAGTGAAGCATAAGCTTTTTTGCGGGCGCTTCTGTTTTAAGATTCTCTTTCGCCATGACACAACCTATCCTTTACTAAAATTACTCCCCACAATAATAGCCCAAAACACACTATCCCGAATATTGATTATACCATGAAAGCGGCAAAGGGGCAACCCTAACATCAAAAAACCGCCGATTCGCATCGGCGGTTTCTTAAGCTTATGATTATTTCTTATTCTTCTGAAGGAAATCCGGAATCTTGATTCCGCTGCTTGCAGGCTCCTTCGGCTCGGGCTTAGCGTAGCTCGGTGCTGCCTCAGGTGCGGGTGCGGATACATATACGGGCTTCTGCGGTGCAATAGCCGGTGTCGGTGCCGGAGCTGGTGCTGCAGGCTGTGCGGCAGGCTTAGCAACGGTACTCGTGGTACGGTTATTCATAAAACCAAAGCCGGTATATCCGGTATTCACGGGAGCTGCAGGAGCTGCCTTCTTCTGGGAGTTACCGTAGTAGTTGCTTCTCGAAGAGGAGGACTGGTTGCTACCCTGGCTGGTCTCATCAAGACCGGTTGCAATTACAGTGATACGGCACTGATCCGGAATCGTCTCATCATACATTGCACCGAAGATAATGTTAGCCTCTTCGCCGCAAAGCTCCTGAACGTAGGTAGCTGCCTCATTGACCTCAATAAGACTTACAGCACCTGCAATCTGAAGGATAACATGGCTTGCGCCCTCGATGTTGGTCTCAAGGAGCGGAGATGTGGTAGCCTGCTTAACAGCCTCCATACACTTGTCATCACCGGTACCGTAACCGATACCAATGTGAGCAACGCCCTTGTCCTTCATAACAGTCTGTACATCGGCAAAGTCAAGGTTGATAAGTGCGGTATCATTAATGAGATCGGTAATACCCTGAACACCCTGCTGCAGAACCTCATCCGCCTTGCGGAGAGCCTCAGGCATCGTCGTACGACGGTCAACAATCTCAAGAAGACGGTCATTCGGGATTACAATCAAAGTATCTACGTTCTGACGAAGTCTCTCAATACCGGAGATTGCATTCGCCATACGCTGCTTAGCTTCAAAACGGAAAGGCTTGGTTACGATACCAACGGTAAGTACGCCGAGCTCCTTAGCAATCTGTGCAACAACGGGAGCTGCACCGGTACCGGTACCGCCACCCATACCGCAGGTAACAAATACCATGTCGGCACCCTTAATCATCTGGGTAAGCTCTTCCTTACTTTCCTCGGCAGCCTTCTCTCCTACGTCAGGCTGAGAACCTGCACCAAGTCCCTTTGTAAGCTTCTCACCGATCTGAATACAGCTCGGTGCTTTACAATTCTTCAAATGCTGACGGTCCGTATTCACACATACGAACTCTACACACTGGATACCTTCTTCAATCATACGGTTAACTGCATTATTACCAGCACCGCCCACACCGATGACTATAATCTTTGCACCGGCCTCTTTCTCGTCACCTTTAATCTCGAGCAAGGTTTTATCCTCCTTCAAATAATATATGTTTTAAAACAAAATATGACTAATTAACACAATTCTACTACTTACTATATTACGAAATGCCGTGAGATGCAAGTAGAATTTTGAAAATACTTGATTTTTTTCTTGCCATTCTACAGCAATATCATTACTTTTTCGGTCAAAATACCGCTTTATTCTATAATTGTAGCATGAAGTTCGTCCGTAACGCTCTCCACATTCTCCATATGGAAGTGATATTTCGTCTCCTGCGAACCGATTCGATCAAGAATTCCGCGTATCATCTGGATCTGTACATCATAGGTATCACGGGTACCGAGCTCAAAGCGGTTTCCGCCGCATAAAAGCGTAACCTGCTCTTCCGAGCCAAAGTGAATCTCATCCGCTACGATGCCGTATTTCTTCAGCTGCTGGACGATATTCATAACAACGCGGAACAAATCGTCCTTCTGCGTTTCAAACCGTTTGTAAAGCGTTACACGGGAATATTCAAGACCGGTAACAATCGGCAACTTCTCCACATTCTCCTTCTTTGAGGAAACGATGATGCCGTCATTGTCAAAATACAGGTAGTTGCCCATCTCAAGGATGCAACCGATCGGCATCTTCTCATAGGCCTTGATTTCAATCTTGCCGTCGTCCGTAACATTGACCGAAATCTTTTCGAGATACGGGAGCGGCTCGACCTTTCTATACTTGTAGTACCACCGTGTCAGAATCCAATAATTCTCATACCATTTGTCGAGGGTATAATCCCGAATCTCCTTCTCGGAATATCGCCCGCTCGTACCGATAACGATAACGCTTACATCCTTCTCCCGGTCGATTCGATACGTCTTAACGAACCATAGCCGGAAGCCAAGTATTATAAGGGCTGCAAGCAATATTGCGATGCCGATTTTGAGCCATAGAACTGTACGTTTTTCGAGTTTAACTATCGTTGCCATCGATGCTCTCCCATCTCATTCTACTGCTGTGGAGCAGCATCGTAATCGATCTGATTTGACACATTCAGAACAAATCCCATCTCGATCATCAAAAAGACTAATGAGCTTCCGCCGTAGCTGATAAAGGGAAGCGGAACACCGGTCGAAGGAATCGTGTTGGTTACTACCGCAATATTCAAAACTGCCTGCATCGCAATCTGCACGAAGACACCGACAACGATCAGCGAACCGAGCAGGTCGGGAGCATGTACGGCAACCTTGAAAAGTCTTACCAGAAGCACACCATAAATCGCCACCAGGAAGAATCCGCCCACGATACCGAGCTCCTCAATGATGCAGGTGAAGATCATATCGGTATGAACCTCCGGAATGTACCCAAGCTTCTGGATACTGTTGCCGAGTCCCTTACCGAACCATCCACCGCTTGCGAGCGCGTAAAGTCCCTGCAGAATCTGGTAACCACCGGGAGTATTCTCAATATCAAGCCAGATATCGATTCGCGCCCTTCTATATCCTTCCATCTGAATAAGGCCGATACCGGCAACAAATGCCAACGCCAGCGAGAAGAAGAAATACCCCTTCTTACGACTTGTAATAAAAGGAACCGCGAAAACGACACCAACCATAATTAACGCCGTGGTAAAGTTCTCCGCAGCAACCAGGAAGACAAGCGGAGCCGAGTAAAAAAGGATACGGAAGAAGCCGGAGAAATGGTCCAGCTTCTTCGGCGCAATATAAGCAAGATAAGCAACCAGAAGTACCATCAGAAGCTTTGTAATCTCCGAAGGCTGCAGCTTGAAGGACTTACCGAGCGGAATCCAACGGTTAGAGCCGTTCGTTCCGTCACCCCACCTCCATACATAGAACTGTAAGGCGATACAGATGATGTAGCCAATCAGCAGCAGAGACGGCTGAAACTTCTTATGGATCTTAAGCTTTGCAACATACCAGTGATAATCAAACTTTGCAACAATCAGCATCAGCACAAAGCCAAGCACAGCATAAATTGCCTGGTTCCGCACAAAAAGCGTTGCATCATCATAATACTTGGTCGCATTATAGGCGCTGATGCTGTAGATCATGACAAGACCGAAGCTGATGAGAAAAAGGATCATAAACAGAAGCATGTAGTCGAAGTAACGCTTCGGCTTCACACGCTTCTCTCCCTCTCTTCCCTCGCCCGCTCTGCGAAGCGGTCTGAAAATTGCATTCTCTCTTGCCACGATAACAACCTCACATCATTAATCTTTAGTCCGGAAGCGCCCGAACGAGTGCCTTGAAGATCTCGCCGCGCTCCTCATAGTTTTTGAACATGCCCCAGCTTGCACAGCAGGGAGACAGAAGCACTGCATCACCGCTAACGGCATTGGCCGCAGCCGTCTCAACAGCCTCCTGCATCGAGTTTACACGAAGGATTGCCTGAAATCCCATCCTTCTTGCAGTCTCCTCAATCTTGTCGGCAGTCTGCCCCATCAGAAGCAGAAGCTTTACCTTTCCGTCAAATGTGGCAATCCACTCCTCATAATCAGAGCCCTTGTCATAGCCTCCGCCGATCAGAATCGTCGGACGGCTCATTGCCTTCACTGCCTGAATCGAAGCATCCGGGTTCGTTCCCTTAGAGTCGTTATAATAAATAACGCCCTGCTTCGTTGCCGTATACTCAATTCGATGCTCAACCGCCACAAAGTTGCGGAGTGCCTCACGGATCGTGTCCATCGGAATCTTCATCGAAATACCGGCGGCGATGGCTGCCATGGCATTTTCATAATTGTGACGACCGATAATATTCATCTCGTGAACATTGATTACGGTCTCTTCACGCATACCGTCATTGAAAACAATATTGTCACCAACGAGGTAAAGGCCGCGGCGAAGGATTCTTGTGCTGCTGAACCAGAAGATCTTCGTATGCAGCTTCTCAGCCCACTCACGCAGTCTCATATCCTCATAATTCAATACGCAAACCTCACCGGGCGTCTGATTCTTCGCAATGTTAAACTTCGCTTCTACGTAAGCCTCCATCGTATGATGGCGGTTCAGGTGGTCCGGTGTAATATTCAGAATCATACTGACGCAGGGATGAAACTCCTCGATGGACTCGAGCTGGAAGCTGCTCATCTCGGCAACCGTAACGCTCTCCTCGGTCATCTCCTTAGCAAAGTCCGTGTAAGGCGTACCGATATTACCTACGACAAATGTCTTCGCAAAATGCAGCTTCATAATCTCGCCGGTCAGCGCCGTCGTTGTCGTCTTGCCGTTCGTTCCGGTAATGGCAATCAGTCTGCCGCTTGCAAAGCGATACGCAAGCTCAACCTCGCCCCAGATCGGAACGCCAGCCTCGCGAAGGCGATTCAGAAAGTCAAGATCGGCCGGAACGCCGGGGCTTAATATAATCAGCTCCGCCTTCTCTTCAAGCTCCTTCGTAAAGGGTCCGGTAACAATATCTCCGTGAAAGCCTTCGCCAAGCTTCGAACGGAGCTCGTCCTTATCAAGCTTTTCGTTTCCGTCATAAAGTGTGATGGTTACATCCTCGCCGGACAGAAGCTTAGATGCGGAAATACCGCTCTTGCCTGCGCCGACTACGATGATGTTTTTGTCCTTCAGTACCATAATCCTTCCCTCTCTTAGCATATAATCGATCCGTTTATTGCGGAATTAATTCTTACCCTCGTCTCCTTCAGGTCCTTCCACCTTGGCACCGTGCTCATCGTCAAACTCTTCGCCGGTGTAATCAACGCCGTAGTCAATCTCACCCTCAGACGGATACAATCCAAGATGCGGGAGAATCTCCTGCAGAATCTGCGAAGCCAGTGTTGTTGCCGGCTTACTGGAATTATATAAGGTTTCGGAATTAACCTCATCAATGACTACATAAATGACAACCTGCGGGTTGTCGGCAGGTACGCTTCCGATAAAGGAAACGATATATTTGCCGTCCGCACGACGTCCCTTCTGTGCCGTACCGGTCTTACCACCTACAAGATATCCTTTAACCTTTGCGGGAGTTGCGGTACCGCCCTCTACGGTGCTAAGCGTTGCACGACGCATAAAATCAACAGTATACTTCGAAACGGTTCTTGCGGAAATCGTGTTCTTCGCTTCGTAAACCGTAGCGCCGCTTGCGTTCACAATCTTCTTCACAACATGCGGAGTATAATAGTATCCGCCGTTTACGATGGAGCTGTAAGCGGCAGCCATCTGTACCATAGTAACATTGAAGCCCTGACCGAAGCTACTGGTTGCAAGCTCAACCTCGTTCAGGTTCTGTGCATCAATGAGAATACCCTTTGCCTCACCCGGAAGGTCAAGACCGGTCTTTCTTCCGAGGCCGAAACGGTCCTGATAAGAGCGGAAGGTCGTACGACCAAGCTTCGATGCGATATCGATCATCGCCATATTGCAGGAACGCATCAGGGAATGCTCGAGGTCGAGAAGACCATGTCCGCTACGATTGTTACAGTGAATCTTATAGGTATCAAGCTCTGCAACACCGCCGCAGTAATAGGTATTCTTCGCACCCGCAACGCCCTCCTCAAGGGCAGCGGACACCGTAATACACTTAAAGGTGGAGCCCGGCTCAAAGGTATCATTTACACAGAAGTTACGCCACATTGCATTGAGCGCTTCGCTAAGCCTAGCACCGTCGCTTCCGATTTCGGCGATTTCCTCCGCGGAATAAAAAGCGCTTAGATCTCTCGGGTTGTTCAGATCAAACCCTTCATTGGAAGCCATCGCATAAATCTCACCGTTGTTCGGATTCATAACGAGAACGCCGATATTCTTGCAGCCGGTCTCAACATTATAGCGTTTGATATTATTCTCAACCGCGGTCTGCACAGCAACATCAATGGTTGACACAATGGTGTCGCCGTCCTCTGCAGGCCACGTCTTCTTAATCAGATTCAGCTCGGCATCATAGTAGCCGCTCTCACGTCCGGGCTTACCGGAAAGGTAGCTGTCGTACTGTAACTCGATACCGCCGCCTGCGGAGTTATCGTTATTGACAAAGCCGATTACATGCGAAGCAAGACTACCGTAGGGATATACACGGGTGAATACAGTCTCAAACCATACACCTTTTACGTATTTATGATTGTCCTCCTGCAGCTTCTTAAAGGCGCTGACCTCCTCATACGGCCGTCCCTTCAGAAGGATGTAGTAGGAGCTCTTCGGGTTGTTCTTAAGAATATCCCGAATATCCGATGCATTCAAGGAAAATGCCTTCGTAATCGCCTTCACCGTTGCATCCACATACATACCGTTGTTGGCGTTCACAACACCCGGGTCGAGGATAACGTTATAGGTAACAACGTTCTTTGCAAGAACGGTACCGTTACGATCGGTAATACGCCCTCTTTCGTAGGGAATGTTGGTGTTCACATAGCTCTGGTGGCTGAGAACTGCGTTAGAATAATCGATTCCGTGCTTCTGTTTTAAAAAAACAACACGGCCGATCAGAAAGAGGAAGGCAAGAATAACGATTCCAAATACAGCGATGAAACGCACCTGCATCTTTCGCGTCAAAATCTTCTTTCTCTTCTGCGGCCTTGTCGAATTACTGCTCATAATGTGAAAAATCCTTCCGTTGCGGTTACTTCAGCAGACGACGCAATACCTGTGTAACGGCATCTGTATTTCCTTCATCTGCCGCATCCGGAACCGATGTGTACTGGCGAACATAGCCGTCGCCAACGCACTCGAACTCTACGATCTGATTATGATTCGGGTAAACCATTCCAAGCTTACCGACTGCTATCTCATAAACCTCGTTCAGGTTGATATCATCCGCGATGTCAAACAGTGCGGAATCGTTCTCGCCACGAAGCTTCTCATACTGCTTCGTCATCGTAACGATTTCCTTATCAAGCTCGGTTACCGCTGCGGAAACCTTAAGGAACTGAAGTGCAAGCACCAGTACAATCGCCATGGAGATTCCAAGTACCGCGGTGGTAAGGAAATCCATATTACGACGGAAGCCGGTTACCGGTCTTCTGTCAATCTCGCGTCGCGGTCTTGCTTCGACCTCGGGGGGTACGACGGGAGTCTGTTCCGGTTCGTAAGCGGTCTTACGAACGGTGTTGCCTTCTATATATGCCTGATTCTTAATTCTTGCGGAATTACTGCTCTGTCTCTGCTGTCTCTCTCTGTACGCTGCCATAACAACATATCTCCTCTCATTATATATCTTTTGCGCGGAAAATGCTCGCTTTTTTTCAAATTATTCAATATTTTTCGAAGATTCGAAGCTTTGCACTCTTAGAACGGGAATTTTCCGAGAGCTCTTTCTCACTCGGAAGGATCGGTTTTCTTGTAATAACCGTTCCGAGAGGCTTCTTACCACACACGCAGACCGGAAAGCTCGGCGGGCAGGTACAAGGCTGCTCCGCTCTTTTGAAGGCGGTCTTTACGATGCGGTCTTCAAGGGAATGGAACGTTATGATGCAGAACCTTCCGCCGGGAGCGAGCTTATCAATCATCCCCTCAAGCGAATCCTGTAACACATTCAATTCTCTGTTCAATTCAATCCGAAGCGCCTGGAAGGTCTTCTTCGCCGGGTGTCCGCCGACGGCACGAAGCTTTGCAGGAATTGCTTCTTTTATGATTTCCACGAGTTCCCCCGTGGTTTCGATTCTCTTCTTCTCTCTTGCTCTTACGATATGCTTTGCGATGTTCTTCGCAAAATTGTCCTCGCCGTAGTCACGAATCACACGGAACAGCTCACTCTCCGTGTAGCCGTTTACGATATCGCCGGCTGTTTCCGTCACGCGGTCGTCCATTCGCATATCAAGCGGTGCGTCCGCCATATAACTGAAGCCGCGGTCTGCGGTATCAAGCTGGTAAGAGGACACGCCCAGATCAAGGAGGATACCGTCAACCTTATCGATGCCGAGTGCATTCAGCTCCGAAACCATATTCTCATAATTATTCCGGATGATGGTGACGCGCTCCCGGTAAGGCATCAGCCGCTCCGTTGCTGCCTTGATGGCATCCTTATCCTGATCAATGCCGATCAGTCTGCCGGTTGTGAGCTTTGAGGCAATCACTGAGGAATGCCCCGCGCCGCCGAGCGTACCGTCCGCATATATTCCATCCGGCTTAATATTAAGGCCGTCGATTGTCTCCTGAAGCATTACGGAATAATGTTTGAACTCTTCCATGCTGCCTCCTAGAAACTGATACCGAAATCCGTAAGGCTTTCTACGATATCATCAACCGATTCAAAGCTGTCAAGGCCGTCAAAACGCTCCTTGCTCCACAGCTCGATCTTATCGATCATGCCGACAAGAACAACATCCTTTTCGATGCCGGCCTGCTCCCGTAAGGAAGCCGGTACCAGGACACGTCCCTGCTTATCAATGTCACAGTTCGCTGCGTTCGCCATAAAGTAACGCTTGGTACGTCTGTGGTCCTTCGTTCCCGGAAGCTTCTCTAACTGCTCGGTGAACTTGTCCCAGCCGTCATCCGAGAAGATATAAAGGCAGCCGTCAAGACCAAGGGTAACAATGAACGAGTCTCCGAGCTCCTCGCGGAACTTCGAAGGCACGATGATTCTGCCCTTGGCATCAATGCTATGCTCATATTTTCCGGCTAATTTGTTCATTGACGCTCCATTTCGTGACATTTTATGGGAAAATCGCTCCATTTCCCTCCACATTTTTCATAATACAGACTAAAAACCAAAAATGCAAGTACTTTTTTTACAAAAACTTCATATTTTGTTCGATTACGCAAAAAAAGAGCGGACAAAGGAAGAAAATCTTCCCTTATCCGCTCAGAATGAACGATTCTGCCCGATGCTTTCGAGCCTTATTTGATTTCTACATCACCCTTATTCTCGCTCTTCTTACGCTTTAAGCGTACCATAACAAGTGTGTAGGTGATAACGCCGATTGCAACAAAGGTAAGGCTTACAATCTGCGAAACCGGTATACCGGTCTTCCAGAGAAACAGCTGATCGGTACGAAGTCCCTCAATCCAGAAACGACCGAGGCCGTAGCCCATCAGATATACAAGACTGATCTGACCGTGGAAACGCTTATACTTCGTGAGCACGAGCATCAGAATTAAAAGCATCAGATTCCAAAGTGCTTCATATAAGAAGGTCGGATGAACCTGAATGTAGGTCGCCGTCTCGGTAACTATGGCATTGTCCCGAATCTTCATAACATTGGCAAGCGCTTCAGGCTTACCTGCGAAGAGGTTCTGCACATACGTAAGGCTCGTGGCCGGATTAAAATACGAAGCAGCATCTCTAACATCCACCTGCATGGCGAAGAGGCCATTTGTATACGTGCCGAAGGCTTCTCTGTTCACGAAGTTGCCGAAACGCCCGATAATCTGTCCGAGCGCCAGTCCGACAATCGCTGTATCCAGAAACTGTGCTGAATTCAGCTTCTTCACTCTCGCAAAGATCAGAGCGGTCAGAATACCCGCGATTGCGCCGCCGTAGATGGCAAGTCCGCCCGTCCGCAGATTGAAGATTGACAACGGATGATCGGCAAATGCCTCCCAGTTGAAGGCAACATAGTAAAGCCGCGCGCAGGCAACGCCTAAGATAATGGCAATGATAACAAAATCAAGATAGTTCTCACTGTTCTGCCCGGTTTTCTTCGCAACATACTCCGTCAGAAGATATCCAAACACCATACCCATCGCAACGAAGATTCCGTACAAGGCAATCTTAAAGCCGAATACGGTGAAGCCGTCGCGGACATTTTTAAAATACAGTCCCAGATTCGGGAAATTAATATCTGTATAACAATAACTCAGCAACTGAGACATACGGTTCTCCCCTTAACTTATACATTGAAACGGAACAGAACAACATCGCCGTCCTTCATAACATATTCCTTGCCCTCTGAGCGCACAAGACCTTTCTCCTTCGCCTGCAGCATGCTGCCGCTTGCTACCAGATCGTCGTATGCCACAACCTCGGCACGAATGAAGCCGCGCTCGAAGTCGGTGTGAATCTTACCGGCTGCCTGCGGTGCCTTCATACCGTTTGTGATGGTCCAGGCTCTTGTCTCATCCGGTCCCGTTGTCAAAAAGCTGATCAGTCCAAGAAGATGGTAGCTTGCCTTAATAAGCTTCTCAAGACCGGCCTCCTCAAGACCCATCTCCTCAAGGAATTCCTTGCGCTCATCGTCCTCAAGCTCGGAAATCTCCTCCTCGAGCTGTGCGCAGATAACGAATACCTCGGAGCCCTCCTGTGCTGCGAACTCACGAACCTTTGCTACCATTTCGTTGTCAGCGCCGTCATTGGCAATATCATCATCGGATACGTTAGCTGCATAAATCACAGGCTTTCTCGTTAAGAAGGAGTAGCCGCGAAGCCATCCAAGCTCATCCTCGTCATCGGTCTCGTACTCACTTGCCTTCTTGCCTGCCTCCAAAAGGTCCTTCAGCTCCTTTAACATCGCAAGCTCCTTAGCCTGAGCCTTATCATAGCTTGCGCCCTTGGAAACTCTTGCAATACGACGCTCAATAGTCTCAAGGTCTGCGAAAATCAGCTCGAGATTAATGGTTTCAATATCACGAATCGGATCGATGCTTCCCTCAACATGAATGATGTTGGTATTCTCGAAGCAACGAACCACATGCACGATTGCATCGGTCTCACGAATGTGAGAAAGGAACTGGTTGCCAAGGCCTTCACCCTGGGAAGCTCCCTTAACAAGTCCTGCAATGTCAACAAATTCCACAACCGCAGGAATGGTTCTCTTCGACTGATACATATCGGTCAGCACCTGCAGTCTCGAGTCCGGCACGGTAACCACGCCCACATTGGGGTCGATGGTACAGAAGGGATAGTTGGCCGACTCCGCTCCTGCCTTCGTCAACGAATTGAACAATGTACTCTTTCCGACATTCGGTAATCCGACGATTCCAAGTTTCATATATCTACCTCCATAATTTCAGGATATTTTTCTTATTGCATACTTGTAGTAGTATATCATAGTGCCGCCAAAAACTCAACAAAAAAGGCCGCACTTCTGCGGCCTAAATATATTATTGTAAATGGTAAAATAAAAATGTAGGTTTTAGTTATCATTTGCAATAGTATAATAACACCTTAACACATAGGATTTAGGTACATAATATAACGTCCGGTTGCCGTTGCCTACTTCGTAATCTGCTTTTTGATACATTCCACTTTGCCGTCTGCGACCTTCATGGTGAATCCCACGCCACCGAATGTGACGAAGTAGAAGCAATCCTTCGAAACCACGGACAGGCCAACACAGGTGTCCGTATAGCCTACCGTATCTTTCATATTCCAGACGCCTTCGATATACAGATTGTTATCCTTAAGCTTACTCGCATCCTGGATCGCCGCATCATACTCCCACACAAGCCGTCTTCCCTGTATCGTATATTCCATCGTTTGTGTCCTTTCCGTTTCGCGGATTTTCTTCAGATAGTTCTTGCATTTGCTGTACTGATATAACTCCGTTTCAATCGAAAGCGTGATAAGGCATGCGATTGCAACGAACACTCCGGGGAGGGCAATTCTTGCATCCTCTTTCACAAAAAGAATGCCGACCGTAATTAACAGAAATAGCAATGCCCACACATTTCCGAATACGATGCCTTCTATAAATGCTTTCCTGCTTTCCTGCGACAAGGTGTATTCTCCATTCCTATGGAGGAAGGCAAATTCCCTGTATCGTCGCATCCTGATGCTGCCATCGTATACCCCAACTACAAGCATACCGTCCTTTTCCTGATGCGAGGGCTGATTATGCGCATTCTTTACGAGGTAGTATATTGTTGACAGAAGTATCACACCTAGATATATCCCAATCGCTACACACACATAAACCACTACTAATCTATCGCCCATAATTGTCTATTCCTATCGAAGCTATCCTGTGCCGCCCCACCGCACCTTTTTCGCACGCTCCTCTTAAGCATCGTCTATCTGTAAAAAAACGGATAAGCATTGCACCTACTACTCCGGGGGCGTGGCATACGTACCTTCGATACTACAGATTCGTATAATATATGCCCGTCAGCAGCTGGATACCAAGAGAAACAGCAGTAATCGCCATCCAGCACACAAAGCCCATAAGAATAGGCTTCCCGCCCTTTTTTATTAACTTAACAATATCTGTATTCAATCCAATCGCACACATTGCCATTGCAATAAAAAATTTAGCCAGCCATTTCATTGCCGGCACAAAGCTATCCTTGTAAAAGCCGGTAAATGCGGAGGCGGGAACGATTCCCACAAGCGTTGTGATGATTGAGGCACCTATAAAGAACAGGATGAACCAGGGGAATATCTTTTTAAAATCAAATGTACTTGATGTTCCACCTGTTTTCTTCACAGAATACATTCTGTAAAGGGCAAGTACCAACGTAATCGGAATAATCGCAAGCGTTCTTGTCAGCTTTACGGTAACTGCTGTTGACAAAATCCCCTCAACGCCGTACAGTCCCTCAGCGGTAGAGGCTGCTGCGGTAACGGAGGAGGTGTCATTTACGGCTGTTCCCGCAAAGATTGCAAAGCCCTCTGAGCCAAGGCCGATTGCCCGTCCCAGTGAAGGAAATATCAGTGCCGCCATAACATTAAACAAAAAGATAACGGAAATTGCCTGTGCCACCTCTTCGTCATCGGCTTCAATTACAGGTGCCGTAGCTGCGATGGCTGAACCACCGCATATGGAAGAGCCTACTCCGATCAGCGTAGAAACCTTGGCGTCAATTCTCAAAAGCTTCATCATAAAGAACGCCGTAATCAAAGCAGTCGATATTGTGCATATGATTACCGGAAGACTTTGTGTTCCGACCTTGGCAATGGTTCCAAGGTTTAAGGAAAATCCCAGAATAACCACTGCCCACTGAAGAATTTTTTTAGAGGTGAATTTGATGCCCGGCTGAACCGTCGCACCAGCAGAAAAGGACGCTCTGATAAGCGTTATGAGCATGCCGATTAATATAGCAAATACCGGGGCTCCAATCACTTCAAGCGATACGCTTCCGATTTTGACCTGACCTAGAAATGTCGCAATTGCTGCAATAATCGCGCAGATTATGATTCCCGGGATTGTTTTCTTTGTGAATTTCATAGCTGGTTCTCCTTACCTGTTTTCAGACCTTATCACATTTACAGATAGGCTTCATTGTAGCACACTCCCATCGGAAACTCAACATCGGATCATACATTTCCCGCCCCGCGAAAGAATAAGAGGATCCGATGATGAACCGAATCCTCTTAAAAAGTGTCCCATTTTAGCCGTGCAAGCCAAAGCTTACTCTACATTCTCGGCCTGACTTTTGAACTCATCGCTAAGCTCCTCATGTAACATCGAGAAGAACTCGGAATAGCGAAGTACACCCGAAGCGTCTACGCGGACAGCCTTTGTGTACATCGACAAAGGAATCTGCCTGTTATCCCATTCGATGCACTCCTTGTTATGGCTCGTAATCTCCCTGCACAGGCCTTTGGCGTAATCCTCATCGGTAGAATTCGTTAAGATGACAAATTCATCCCCGCCGATTCGAAATACAACATCCTCCGCGCCCGATGCTTCTACCATACGGTTCATAGCGGTGATAATGGCAAGATCACCTGCCTTGGTAGAAATCTCGTTAATCGGCGTCAGATGCTTTACATCACCAAGCACAAGATAACATTCTCTTCTGGCCTTAATACAATCATATAATTCACTGATATCAATCTTCTTTCTGTCTTTCATGCGTTTTTCCTCCATTAACTCTCTGTCAAGTCTATACCCCGGAAACAGCTCATAGCTTGCGGGATTCTTCCTGAATTCCGAAGGTAATACCTGCCACACACCGTAAAATGCTCTGGAAAATGCCTCATTGCTTCCGTATCCGTACCGGATTCCGATAACTAAAAGCGTCAGCTCCGGATGCGCGATCATCTCACGGGCAGCCTTACTCATTCTCCTTCGAATGATATACTCTCTGATTGACATGTCATTAATATACTTAAAAAGCTTTTCGATAGTGGACTTAGAACAGTACAGATGATTCGCGATGTCTTCTGTATTCAAAGCTTCCGTCAGATTATTATCTATGTATGCAAGCGCTTCCATAAGAATCTGTATCTTCTCCATGCTCCTCGTCCTTTCTATCATGATATCATGATTGTATTATATCCTATATTCCTTCCGATTACTTGATAAAATGAGTAATAAAAAGGAGTCTCTTATACTAACGGGAAGCTAAGTGTAGCCTTGAACAGATCACCGTCTATGGCTACTCGCATGCTTCCGCCCTGGAACTCCGTCATGCTTTTCGCAATCGAAAGTCGAGAACCCGCCCTTTCTCTTCGCCTTCTCAAGTAAGGCACTTAGCATACCGTCAGCAGCGATGCTTTCTGCACAGGCCTTACTGAGACAATGGTTTGCAATCTGCTCGGCCTTAAGAACCTTCTCGCCGTATGCGTCAAATCCATGTTTTTTGATACCCACCGATAATACTCATGTATTCCTCCATCGCTACAAGCCGGTCATTCCCCTTGTACACGCTTTCTATATTCCGCCATTACCCTTCTGATTGGCGGCGATATCTGCTCTGGCTCGATCTCACCAACACGGAAGAATCGTAATTCTTCCATCTCCCCGTCCCTTGCTTCAGGCGTCCCGTGCCAGGCTCTGCACAGGTATACGATTTCAAAATTGGACACCTCATCGCCGTTTGGATAGATATAATGCGTCTCCGGTCCGGAGTTTACAAAGAAGAACTCTATCGCATCTGCCGTAATCCCCATCTCTTCGAACAGCTCTCTCTTCGCGCAATCCTCCGCATATTCGTCAATTTCCACCGCACCGCCTGCGTATCCCCACATATGGTTATCGCTTCTCAAGCCAAGCAGTATCCTGCCGTCCGCATCCACACAGATGATACTTGCCGCACATTGTATCACCGTCCGGTGCCCCACCAGCTTTCGCATCTCTGCCATATATCCGGTCATCTTAATTCCTCACTTTCCCACAATGCGCTTTCCCAATTCATATGCCTCCTGCACATACTTCTATCCTACAGCTGCTTCAGATACGCATTACCGCTATTATGATAGAACCTTTTGATCTCAATACCGTTCAAGTATCTGCCCTGCTCCCAGTCCTTGTCCCAGTTCTTCTGAATCAATTCTGCCAGATCCAGAAGGGAGATTCTTTGAAAATGATTGCTCCAGCCGTGGTTGCCTTCCTGATAGACTGCATGATCCCCTAACACAACCGCGGTCACATACGAGCCGGGGTCGGTAACCGTGACATGATAATAATTCCAGAAGAAGATACATTTTTCAGCCGGAATCCATTCGATCAGACGGACGAGCTCCTCTATGCCGGGAATCGTCTCCTTCTTGATGAAAAATCCATCATTACTTGTGTCCTCCACCGAGAAGCCAAGGCGGCGGATTTCGTTTTTCACATCGTCAATCTGCATCCATTTCCCTCCTCATCTGCCTGCATTCTTCCCTTCTTGCCTAAGAAGACAAATATGTGCCACAAACCGTCCTTTCAGATTTGTGGCACATAGAAATTCACATAAACACTCGCTTAAGGCTTGTAGGGCTTCACAAGATTTGCAGTATAAGTGTAATATACGTAAGCATTTACCAGATTCTTAAGTGCTGTATCCGTAGCTTTGTTAAGCAAAGCATCCTTACAGTACTGATAGGTATAAGACGTAATCGTAACCGTCTTGCCGTCAACCGTGATTGTAATCTGTAAAGGCTTCATGCCTTCATTTGCCAAGTAGGCATCCGATTCAATGTAATAGATGCCGTCCTGATACTTCTTAAGTGTATAGGCCGCACCGGTAGCAGTATCCACAATCGCATTGCCCGAAAGGCCTGCTACAAGCTTATCGCTCATACCAAAATACATTCTAAGCTTCACCTGCGATGCAAGAATCAGGCTATGGCCGTATACATCGATTCCCATCGAAGCAAGCGTGTCGCCGACGGTATCTAAGGATGTAGCGGTAAAGCTGATGCCAAGCGTCTCAAGCATATTGTCGCTAAGCGTTGCAGCGTCTGCCTGCTCGATATCTGCAAGGTTTTCCGTATGATAATTGAAATACTTCTGTGCGTAGTAGCCATACAGATTGATTGCCCTTACAAGCGCAAGCGTATCTGCATCATAGGCCTCTTCGTTGTCATAAATATACTGAATATAATCCCATACGGCAAATTCATACTCGCCGCTGCACTCTCCGTCACTCGTCATGACTCTTGCGGTGATTGTATCCATGATCTGCTTCGGCGCAACCTCGCAGCGGAATACATAACACTCCTTGTCATCTACCGTACGTACATCCGAATCCACAACCGCTACTGTCTGCTTTTCGGCACCGGGAACCGTGAATTCCAGATATGCGCCGTCATCCGCAAGTACATCCTCGGGAAGTGCAATATGGAAATTAACACCAATCTGATCCGTCAGGGAAAGGGAGTAACCAAGAAGCACTGCTTCGTCCGTTTCCGTAAGCGATATTACCGACGATACAAAGGCGTATATGTCATTAAGGCCGTATACAATGCAGTATACCTTTCCGCCAAGCATATTCTCCGTAATCGTAAGGCTGCTCAGATCCTTCGGACGAAGAATATGGACGCTGCCATCGGATTCGGTATAGATCCAGTTAATATTACCTTCCAAGTAACCGTCATAGATGTCCTGATTCGTTTCAATGACATCCTCATTGATCGTAAGGACCGTGCCGGCTTCGATCCGGTTAGGCGTTAAAACAAGCTCGCTCGTAGGAATTCTGATCCAGCCACCGTCTTCCCAGATAACCTTAAACTCGTCACTGTAATAAGTATTTCCCTTATAAGTACATACCACTCTGTAGGTTACCGTATTGATTACCGGGCTACCGTCGATCTGATCGTTCGGCTTAATTGCACCCATATCATACCAATGGTCTTCATACTTTCTCTGAAGAAGGAGGGTTGCCCCTTCGGCATAATCCTTAACAGCGAAAGAAACCATGAATTTATCATTCCGAAGAACTCTGCCACCTGTAGGCTGCGTTTTAAAAATATCAGCTCCCCAGGTGATCTCAAACTCATCACTGTATATGGTTGCTCCGTCGATCCCGCCTTTGTCAATATAGAGTCTGTACCGATCGGTCACAAAAGGTGTTCCGTAAGGAATGGTATAAGTAGTCTCCGTGGAAGCGAAACGACCCTGCATAGCCCAGGTGTCCTTCGAAGCGTCATATTTCTCTACACCGATATAACGATCAGTTATATTGGCCGCAAATTCAACCTTAAACGGCTGACCTGCTTCACTGCTTCCGCCTTTCGGCTGCTTTGTGAATTGGCCATATGCCCAGGTAACTGTAAAGGGCTTACTTTCCTGTTTACCGGCAGTAGTGGTACTAACCTGCCAACGATATGTTTTCGTAGCCTCTGTATCACTTTTTATAAGCTTCAAGGAACCACCATAGCCACCGGGCGACAGCGGATAAACAGTATCCCAGGTATCCTCGCCGGTCTGCTCCTGAAGAAATATCGTCGCATAACCGTTCGACACAATCAGATCCTTATCCATTGCCATCTTCATCGTAGCCGTCGCACCGACGCTGATTGCAAGATCGGCAGGTTCTTCTAAGAACACCTTGTACTGGGAACCGGGGATTCTCTCAGTGATTGTATAGGTCTTCTCCGTCTCGGTAACATAGGTCTCAAACCAATATGCATCCATATCAAGGTAATTGGCATTCGGCCAGTAAGCATCGCTGTTCTTCAGATTACTGAATTCGTTCGGTGTAGTTTTTACAACAAAACCTCCAACCTTTTTCACGGTAAGAATGTTTCCGCTGAAACCGGCACTCTTATCATTATCTTCCACATGCTGTGAGCAATCCATATCAATGCTTCCGGTGGTATCGATCAGAATGGGCGTAACACCCGTAAAGATACCGCAACGGGAGGTCGGAACGGAAGCGCAACTCGCTGCATTCTCAATTCTCGCCGTGTAGGAAGCATCATCCTGAATCGTAACCGGTACTGCACTCGCATAGATTCCTACTGCACCGTTAGAGTAATCGGCAGTTACTGCCTGCGCATTCACAATCAGATGTGCCTTTCCGCCAAGTGTAAAGGAGCAGTCCTTCCACCCCTGAATATTCATATCGATACCGTGTGCAACCTGCCCCTCGCTACCGGTTACATTGATTGTAAGCGTAGCTGCTTCGTCGGCGGTAATAATAAATGCACCGGAACTGTTCGTCTTCTGGATACCGTAGTTTCTGTTTCCTATGCTCGTCGGACTGTTAATCACATTCGTACCGATGAGCTTTACGGTAAAGTCACCGGGCACTGTATCCAGCCTGATCTGGGGACCATTATAATCCTTCAGTGTAAGAACACCAGTCTCCCGATTATAATAAGCACACCAGTTATCGGGCTCCGTTCTATGCACTGTTGGCGTTCCCGCGTTAACCGAGAGATATCGATCGTTACGGTCGAGCAATATGGGAGTCTCTCCTCCAATCACATATCCGAAATGAACATTACCATTGTACGGATTCTCGCTCTCCGCTGCATGCGTTGTCATCGGTAGCACCCCGCAAACCAGGACTAACGCAAGCATAACTGCAAGGAGTCTTTTCATATTCTTCATACTAAACTGTTCCTCCGTTCTTAAAACAGTCCGCCTGTTCTAAGTGTTATTCATCATATTCTCTCATTATAACACAGTTAAACACCCACAACAACCATCACAATGGATAGGTTACTACTAACTCCGGCTTACGCTCCCTGCATCTGCTCGATTGCCTGTACGATTCGCTCGCGCACAATCTCAGCAATCTCCATAGTGGAATACTCTTTATAATCCTCATAATAAAGCGGCTTCAGAAAATGCACCTGTGTCTTCACTGTCCTTAACGTATTCCGCTTAAACACCTTATAAGAATCCACCAAAGCAACCGGTACAATCGGTGCCTTTGCTTTCACCGAGCATTTGAAGGCACCGGGTTTAAACGAAAGCATATTGTTCGTATTATCGTTATACTGCCCTTCCGGGAAGATGAAATACCGCCGTCCGTTCTTCTTTACGAAGTGCACCATATGCTTTGCAATGGATTATCGATTCTCTTCCGTATATTTTTCTGCATGTCCGACAACATAATTGCAGCGAAGCAGGTAATATATGATCAGGGGAAGCGATATGATAATAACATAAACCAACCGAACCATAGCTTACCCTCCGCATATAAACTCCATCAATACACTAGTAAAGACTGAAATGAATCGCCGTATGCGGCTCCTCGTCGTAGTAATTGTAGAACAGATCCAGATAACCGAAATCGGTTCTGAAACGATAACCGTAGCCATTGATGCCGGTCGAAATCACGTTGCCGTAGCTATCTGTACGCATCTGATAAGAACCGTATCTGGCCGTATACTCTTCCACCAGATACCTGGGAATATCGTAGGAATAGAACTCAAAACGTACCGCATGAAGCTTGTTGCGGGTGAAGAAAAGCGTATACTTGTCTCCGTTAAAATAGATATCCGTATACGAATCATAGCCACCTTCCCACTCCCAGGTCTCGGGTGTCGGAATCGAGCCGAAATACTGATTAAGCTGTGCAATTGTCTGTCCGAAGATGGAAGTATCCGGTACGAATACCCCCTCATTTACCTGAAGCACCGGCTTCTCGGGAACGACAAGTGTCTGCTCCTCGGAAGGGAAGGTGCTGCTGTCGCGCTTCATTCTGTAGAAGGAATCATCAACCGTATAATAGAACCAGTCTCCGGAAGTTCCGAGTGTCTTCTTGTCATTATGTGTCCCCGGTGCCTTCGAAGCAACCCTTTTACGGTTATCGCCGTGGATGTCACAGCTGAAAAGCTCCACCTCATCAAGCAGATAATAGACAACATCGTCCACAACATGTGCCTCGGAGCGAAGGCTTACATCCGTAGCAATCCGATAAAGCTCGCCCGTCAGAACATCCACACTGTAGATATCGTGATCGTCTTCAAAAAGGATATAATGCCCCGCTAATGTGAGCGCACCAAGATCTTCGCTCTTTTTCTTTAAGATTTCCTTACTTGCACCGCTCGCAAGGTCGTAGCGATAGAAGCCCTTCAGGTCGCTGTCAAATTTGCCGCAAAGGACGTAATAGACTGCCTCGCTTGTAACGCCGGCAATTCGGATATGCTCTAACTCGCCAAGCTTCACGGACATCGAAACCGGATTGATTGTTTTCTTCTCAAAATCCACCTCGTAAAGCGTAATCCGATCCGCACAATCGCCAAGCCGCTCGTCGAAATAATCTCTGTAGGGATAAGAAACATAATACATCTTACTGCCAACCGAGGATGCGCCTTCTACGGCAACAATTCCCGGAATATTGCCGAACTTTCCCTGACTCTTACCATCCTTTGCGCAGTAATAAATCACTGTATTGTCCCGATCGTGACCGTCCAGAAGATAAAGCATATTGCCGTATCCAACCATACCGTAATATTCAAGCGGAATCATATAACCGCCCTCGTTATAAGTAGGAATCTCCATCAGAAGAACCGGCTTCGCATCCGCACTGTCACTTATGGAATAAAGGCACTGCTTCTGACCACGTTCGTCATTATCAAGAAGGAACGTACATCCCTCGTCCTCTACCAGGCGGCCGCCTGTTGCATAGAGATTGTTGCTGTAATGCCCTGTAAACTCTGTGGAAGCAGGCTTTGTCGGTTCCGGTGTCGGATCATTGTCTCCGGGCTTAGGAGTCCCGGACGGGTCCTTTTCATCCGGAGCATTCGTAACCTTAGAGCCACTCTGCTCTCTCTTCACACCGGAGGACTTCTCCTCCTCGCCGCACGCCGTCATGAAAACAGCACACAGAATCACTAAAAGAATCAGGAATTTTCTCATAAATGCCTCCTTTTTCATCGTAAGAATATATGAATCAGCTTGTCATAAAAACGCTTGTAGGGCTGATATCGCATCGGCAGATCCAACCAGGTCTTCTTATCCACAATGCTCTTATAGTGGGTAAATGTGTCAAAGCCCACCCTTCCGTGATAAGCGCCCATACCACTCGCACCGACACCGCCAAAACCCATCTCGCTGGTTGCCAGATGGATGATGGTATCGTTGATGCATCCGCCGCCGAAGCTGCAGGCACTCATCAGCTGCTTTGCCGTCTTCTTTGAGGATGTAAATACGTAAAATGCAAGCGGCTCCTGCATAGTATGGAGCTTCTCAATCAGATTCTTTGTATCCGTGAAGGTAAGGACCGGTACCAAAGGACCGAATATCTCCTCCTGCATCACCGCATCCTCCCAGGTCACGTCAGTCATCACAGTAGGTGCAATCTGCAACGTCTCCGGCTTGGTCTGCCCGCCGTATACGACCTTACTTTGATCAATCAGTCCGCTTACCCTCTGAAAATGCTTTTCGTTGATTATCTTACCATAATCGGGGTTTTGAAAACAATCCTCTCCGCCCTGCTTCCGAAGCTGCTTCTTCACCTCTTCGACAAATGCATCCCTGACGCTTTCGTGGCAATAGATATAATCCGGTGCCACGCACGTCTGCCCGCAGTTTAAAAGCTTTCCGAAGACGAAACGCTTCGCTGCAAGCTTCAGATTGGCATCCTTCATAATGATGCACGGGCTCTTTCCGCCAAGCTCAAGCGTGACAGGTGTCAGATGCACGGACGCCTTCTGCATAACCTCTCTGCCGACAGCCTGACTGCCGGTGAAGAAAATATAATCAAAATGCTCCTGTAAAAGCGCCTGGTTTTCCTTGCGCCCGCCGGAAACAACCGAAACATATTCCGCAGGGAAGCATTCTCCGATGATTTTTTCTATAATCGCACTCGTATGCGGCGAGTAGGCACTCGGCTTAAGCACTACCGTATTGCCGGCAGCAAGTGCATCCACCATCGGCTCAAGCGCGAGCATAAACGGATAGTTCCAGGGACTCATAATGAGTACGACACCGTACGGGGACGGCTTTTTAAAGCTTCTTGAGGCGAAATGCGCAAGCGGTGTCCAGACCGTCTTCTCTCTTGCGTAGGAGCGGGTATGCTTTAACATATAACTGATCTCACTAAGCACCAGTCCATTCTCCACCATATAGCTTTCCATCTTGCTCTTCCCAAGGTCTGCCTTTACCGCAGCTGCAATCTCTTCGTCGTAGCGCTGAATGCAGGCCTTAAGCTTCTTAAGCGCCTCTAAGCGAAACTTCACAGAAAGCGTGGCGCCCGTATGAAAAAATGCTCTCTGTTTTTCAACGATCTCACTGATCTGCATGATTCTCTTCCTTCTCCATTACTGCATAGTAGAACCGTCTGAGCTCCTCCGCGTTCCAAAGAACCGGCACAGGGTAAAGCGGGTTGGCCTCCTTATCGGCATAAGTTGCCAGCTTCGGAATATCCTCCTCTCGGATTCCCTTCAGGGTGCTACCGATATTGTAGCGCACTAACATATCTTTGATTGCAGCGATAAATGCCTTCGCTGCCGTCTCACTATCCGTCTCCTCTGTTGCAAGCTTTGCCTCAATTGCAAGGCGTTTCAGCTTTCCGTAGATTACATCGCCGTAGGCTTCTAGTACAACCGGCAACAGAATGGCATTGGCCTGCCCGTGCGGAATGTTATACTCGCCGCCGAGGGAATGTGCAACCGCATGCACATAGCCGACATAAGTCTTCGTGAAAGCACAGCCTGCATAGAAAGAGGCCTTCAGCATATTTCTTCTAGCCGTAACATCCGTTCCCTCGAAGACTGCCTTGTCAAGGTTTTCGAATATCAGCGCTACCGCCGTGCAGGCATCCTTACGGGTACCCGCCGTTGTGGAGCGGCCGATGTAGGCTTCCACGGCATGTGTCAGTGCATCCATACCGGTCGTCGAGGTAATCCGGGGCGGAAGGGAAAGCGTCACCTTCGGGTCAAGCACTGCGTAGCGGGGAATCAACGGAAAATCATTAATGGCATACTTATGTCTCGTCTCACTGTCTACAATAACCGCCGCAAGCGTCGTCTCACTACCGGTACCTGCAGTGGACGGGACCGCGATGAGAAGCGGCAGCTTCTTATGTACCTTAAGAATACCCTTTACATCAGCAAGCGTCTTTCCGGGCTTCGCAACAAGAATGCCGACAGCCTTCGCGCAATCCATACTGGAGCCGCCGCCAAAGCCGATCAGTGCGCCGCAAGCATTGTCACGGTAGATCTGAAGCGCCTCGTCCACATTGGCCGTCGTCGGGTTCGGAACGGTCTTATCGTATACCGCGCAGCGGATGCCATTTGCCGAAAGGCACTCCTCGAGGGGCTTCGTAAGTCCAAGCGACATAATGCCACCGTCCGTTACTAAAAGCACCGAATCGATCTTCTTACTTTTCAAAACCTCCGGAATATCCGTTACGGACCTTAACTGCTTCGGGGTTCGATACGGAAGTAACGGAAGTGCAATCTTAAATCCCGTCTGAAATACTCTGCAATACAGCTTTTTGAAAATGTTCATGTCATACCTCTTATGTATCTTATTCTATGGTCTCCTGCAATCTCTTAGGAGCCCGATTATTCATTCGTCTGCTCTGCGGCACGCTCTAAGTTAGCTCCGATGATGCCTAATACCCGGTAGAAAATCTCCCGTTCTTCCTCGCTAACGGTCTGTCCGCCCTCCATCGTTGCCCGAAGAATCCGCTCCCGAATCATCTCCGCGGTCTGCTCTCCCGCACCCGTCAGAAGAACCTTACTTCGGTAGGCGCGGCGCTCCGAAGTCTTCTCGATAGCCACGTACCCCATCTCCTTCATCTCCGAAAGCACACGGGATATCCCGGCCTTGTCCACATTGCAAAGCGTGCACAACTCCGCAGCGGTAAGTCCTTCCCGATTCATCATCAGAAAGTAAAATGGCAGCACATGCTTGCAGCTAAGCCCAAGTGCAGTCATTTCGTTCTGCTGAATCCGGCGAACGGATTTATAAATCGAATTCACGCCGGTGCGTAATCTCTCAAAATTCTCTATCATTCTAAAGCCTCCTCACACTCTTGTAAGTATAGCCCCGAGATGTTGCCGTGTCAACATCTCTCGCTTGTCTTAGCGGCTCAACAATTGTTAACCTGCCGCCTTTTCGCTATCCTGTTGTTTCCCGAACTAACAGCTTACCGGTATTCATAAAGATACAAAAAGAGTAGAAAGAATGCATCAGCATCCCTCCTACTCCCATGGAATTCATCTCACGAGATAAGAACCGCGTTTAGGAAATTGCACCAAGAATCTCCTTAGCATGTGCCACTCTCTCAGGCTCCGGCGGATTGATTCCTGCCTCCTCGAGAAGGTTCTTCACACCAAGCTCCTTCCATTTGAACACGCCAAGCGTATGATAGGGAAGCACATCGATACGCTTCACATTCGAAAGCGTATCCAGATATGCCCGCAGACGAAGAAGGTATTCATCCACATCTGTCCACTCCGGTACAAGCACGTGGCGAATCCATACATCCTTTCCAATCTCATTCAGATAATCCGCCAGCTGCAGAATATTGACATTCGAGCGTCCGGTCAGCTCCTTGTGCTTTTCGTCATCAATATGCTTAATATCAAGCATCACGACATCCGTCACCTGCATCAATGCAGCGAACTTTCCAAAGAAGGGTTCCTCCTTTGTAAACGGACTGCCGGAGGTATCAAGGCAGGTATGAATATTCCGCTCCTTGGCCTTCTGAAACAGTTCCAAAAGAAAATCAAGCTGGCAAAGTGCCTCGCCGCCGCTTACGGTAATACCGCCGTCCTTGCCCCAGAAGGAACGGAAACGCTCCGCCTTATCAAGAATCTCGTCAGCGGTCATCAGCTGTCCCGTCTCCATCTTCCAGGTGTCGGGGTTATGGCAGTAACGACAGCGCATATTACAGCCCTGCAGAAAGATCAGGTATCTTACGCCGGGACCGTCTGCGGAACCGAAGGACTCCAGAGAATGTACATATCCCTTTAATTGACTCATAACTATACTTCCTTTCTCCCGGAATACTCCGGCGAAACACATTTGCGCTTGCTAAACTCCATATGCAAGCATCGGATGTTTTGATTGAAAATACCCGGCAGGTATGTGCCTACCGGGTATTCTAAAATGCCTAATGGATATAACCTTGTACTCCGATTACATCTTGGAGTGGAAGGTTCTGGAGATAACGTCGTTCTGCTGCTCACGAGTAAGGTCAATGAACTTAACAGCGTAACCGGATACACGGATGGTGAAGTTCTGGTACTCTTCCTTCTCCGGATGCTCCTGTGCATCAAGAAGCTTCTCGATGCCGAATACGTTTACGTTCAAGTGGTGAGACGGCTGCTCGAAGTAACCATCCAATACGTTAACCATGTTGTTAACTCTCTCATCCTCGGTATTACCAAGAGCGGAAGGATTGATGGTCTGCGTATCAGAGATACCATCCAGTGCCCAGGTGTAAGGAATCTTAGCGGTGGAGTTCAGGGATGCAAGCAAACCATTCTGCTCTGCGCCGTAGGACGGGTTAGCACCAGGGGAGAAAGGAGCCTTAGCCGGACGACCGTTCGGGGTAGCACCGGTAGCCTTACCGTATACAACGTTAGAAGTAATGGTAAGAATAGAGGTGGTAGGCTCGGAATCTCTGTAGGTATGATGCTTCTTAATCTTCTTCATGAAGGTGTCAAGGAGCCATACTGCGATATCATCTGCTCTGTCATCATCGTTACCGTACTTAGGGAACTCACCCTCGATCTTGAAATCAATGGTAAGACCAGCCTCGTTACGAACAGGCATAACCTTTGCATACTTGATTGCGGAAAGGGAATCTACTACATGAGAGAAACCTGCAATACCGGTAGCGAAGGTACGACGAAGATCGGTATCCATGAGGGAAAGCTCAGCTGCCTCATAGTAGTACTTGTCGTGCATATAGTGAATGAGGTTCAGGCAGTTTACATACAGACCTGCCAGCCACTCAAGGTAAAGGTCATACTTCTTAACAACCTCATCGTAATCAAGTACATCAGAGGTGATCGGTGCATACTCCGGTCCGATCTGAGCGCCGGGAGTAAGACCATCGGGCTCATCCTTACCACCGTTGATAGCGTAAAGAAGTGCCTTAGCAAGGTTAGCTCTTGCGCCGAAGAACTGCATCTCCTTACCGGTCTGGGTTGCGGATACGCAGCAGCAAATGCTGTAATCATCGCCCCAAACAGGACGCATGGTCTCATCGTTCTCATACTGTACGGAAGAGGTCTCGATGGAGATCTTAGCAGCGAACTTACGGAAGTTATCCGGAAGTCTCTTGGAGTAGAGAATGGTCATGTTCGGCTCGGGAGCAGGTCCCATGTTCTGAAGGGTATGCAGGAAACGATAGTCGTTCTTGGTAACCTGAGAACGTCCGTCAACACCAAGACCACCAACCTCAAGGGTAGCCCATACCGGGTCACCGGAGAAGAGCTGGTTGTAAGCCTCGATTCTTGCGAACTTAACCATACGAAGCTTCATTACGAAGTGATCGATGATCTCCTGTGCTTCCTTCTCGGTGATGATACCGGCCTTGAGGTCTCTCTCAGCGTAGATATCAAGGAAGGTGGAAACACGACCTACGGACATTGCTGCACCGTTCTGGGTCTTGATAGCAGCAAGGTAACCGAAGTACAGCCACTGAACTGCCTCACGGAAGTTCTTAGCGGGAGCGGAAATATCGTAGCCATAGGAAGCAGCCATAACCTTCATCTGCTTCAGGCACTTAATCTGCATAGCAACCTCTTCACGAAGACGGATGATATCGTCGGTCATAACACCGCAACCGATGTTGTTCAAATCATCCTGCTTCTTCTCGATGAGGAAATCGATACCGTAAAGAACAACTCTTCTGTAGTCACCAACGATACGACCACGACCATAGGTATCCGGAAGACCGGTCAGAATGTGTGCCTTTCTTGCTGCGCGAATCTCAGGGGTATAAGCTGAGAATACTGCATCGGAGTGAGTGGTATGATACTCGGTGAAGATCTTGTGGAGCTCAGGGCTCGGGGTGTATCCGTACATCTGGCAGGACTGCTCAGCCATCTTGATACCGCCGAAAGGCATGAATGCTCTCTTCAGAGGCTTATCGGTCTGAAGGCCGACAACCTTCTCCAAGGTCTTATCCTCTTCATACAAGTAGCCGGGGCCGTGAGAGGTAATGGTCGATACGATATCGGTATCCATATCCAATACGCCGTTCTTCGCACGAGCCTCTTTAAAAAGCTCCTGCAACTTGCCCCAGAGAATATCTGTTGCTTCTGTTGTTCCCTCAAGGAATGACTCATCGCCATCATAAGGGGTGTAGTTGTTCTGAATGAAATCACGTACATTAACTTCTTCTTTCCAAAGACGTCCACGGAAAGAATTCCACTGTTCGCGGTTAACCATACAAAATGCCCTCCTTCAAAATTATATAAGCCCAAGAAGTTGTGTCTGTTGGGCGTTAGATTATAGTTTTTAATCATTCTCTATTGTATAGCATAACAAGTAAAATATCAACCATAAACAAGTAAAAAAACTATGAATTTTTGTTCTTTCGGTAAAATCGCTTCTACTTTTTCGCTGTTTTATTTTACATTGCTTTACATAAACGAAGAATCATCCTGTTTCCGTCCCGTCATAAGCTCGCCCGATCATACGAATTACTTACCGAAGCAGGCATGTTCTGCCATCAAAAATCACACCGCGAAACAGAATTGTAAAAGAAAACGACCGCGGCAATGCCCGGTCGCTTCCTGCTAAATTAGCTCTTTTCAATATACTCTGCTATCGCTTCAAAAATAGCCGAACGCTTCGATGCTACGGCTTCATAATCTCGCCAAATGCCTTGACATTTGCCTTAATATCGCCGCGGAATACAGCACTTCCCGCAACGATCGTATCCGCACCTGCCGCAAGTACCTCCGCAACATTCGAAACGGTGATTCCACCGTCAACCTCAAGAAGCGGGCTGACGCCCTCTTCCGCAAAAAGCGCTCTCGTTTCATGAAGACGCTCTATCGTCTCGGGAAGGAACTTCTGACCGCCAAAGCCTGGTTCAACAGACATAAGAAGCACAAGGTCCACATCCTTTACATAGGGCCTCAGCACGGAAACCGGCGTCTTCGGCTTGATTGTAAGGCCAACCTTACAGCCGCTCCTACGAATCGCCTGAAGCGTTCCCGCAACATCCTCACACGCCTCGTAATGCACCGTAATCAGATCCGCACCGGCCTTCTGAAAGGTCTCCACATAACGAATCGGCTCCTGAATCATCAGATGCACATCCATGAAAAGCTTCGTCTTCTTCCGAATGCTTTCTAAAACCGGCATGCCGAAGCTGATGCTCGGTACGAACAGACCGTCCATAACATCAAAATGCAGAAACTCCGCTCCTGCCTCCTCGATTGCCGCAATCTGCTCACCAAGAATATTGAAGTCTGCCGCCAGGATGGACGGAGACAAACGATTCACACGTTTACTCATAGCTGCTCCCATTCATACATTTCTGTATTACCACCTTCGCTTGGATGAAAGCTCATCGTACAAAAGGGCATAATTTTCATAACGCTCCGCCGCGATCAGACCGTTCTCAACGGCCCTTTTCACCTCGCACTCCGGCTCTCTTCTGTGCACGCAGTCCGGAAAGCGACAGAGCTCGTTATAGCTTGCAAATTCCGGATAAAAGCCCTGCAGCTCCTCCGGTTCAATGTCCGGCAGAAACAGCGAGCTGAAGCCGGGCGTATCACATAAATAGGTATCCCTTGTCACATAATTCAACTGAGAATGCCTCGTCGTATTCTTGCCGCGCATGATCTTCTCACTAAGGCCGCCGGTCTCCATATTGGCCATCGGCTGTGCGAAATTCATGATCGTTGATTTGCCGACACCGGACGGTCCGGCAAGCACCGTCGTCTTACCAAGAAGCGCCTCGTAGACCGGTTGCATCGTCGAGGCATCTCTTGCCTGCACGAATATCACGCGGCTGCCGCTTCCCGCATAAATCGACGAAAGTCGCTCCATATCGCCGGGCGCAGCCTTATCGGTCTTGTTAAAGCAGATGATAACCGGCACCTGCTCCCGTTGCATCAGAATCAGAAAACGATCCAACAGATTCAGATGCGGCTCCGGCTCCCGTACCGCAAAAACAACCATTGCCTGGTCAACATTCGCCACAGCGGGGCGAATCAGCGAATTGGAACGCGGCAGAACCTGCTCAAGATTCCCGATACGCTTCTCTTCGTCCAGAATCTCAAGCTTTACATTGTCCCCGATGAGGGGCTTAATTCCGTTATATCGTAAAATACCCTTGGCCCGGCATTCCACCGGACCAAGGCCTTCTACATACACTTCATAGAGTCCGCCGACTCCTTTAATGATCTTACCAGTTGCTTCTTTCATGCAAATGCATCCTATACATCATCATCCGGAGTAGGTTCCGGTGTGGACTCCGGAATAGGTGTCGGGGTAGGGGTAGGCGTCGGAGTCGGTTCAGGTGTAGGCTCCGGTCCCATGCTTACGAAGATGGAAATCGTCGAGCCCTTCTTAACCTCTTCATTCGCTCCGGGAAGCTGGTTGAATACCGTTCCCTCCGGTGCATCCGAATATTCCGTATGCGTCTCCGCATTCAGTCCGGCCTTCGTAAGGCTTAACTTCGCAGCAGCCTCGGAGGAACCGACTATGTTCGGTACACTAACGGGCTCCGGTCCGATACTGTAATAGATGGTGATGGACGAACCGACCTCAACCTTGGCACCCTCGCCGGGCTCGGTACGAAGCACGGTATTCTCATCCGCATCGTTGGATTCCGGAATCGTTACAATCTCCATATTGGAGGAGAACATCTTCTTAACCTGGTCAAGGGATTTGCCCTTAACGGGAGGAATGGTAAAGGTACCCTTACCGATGCTGACATGCAGAACGACCGTATCGCCGTAGGACAGCTCCGCGCCGTACTGCGGCTCCTGTCCGGTAATCGTGCCGGCAGGATAATTATTGTTCGTCTGCGTATCCTCAGGCGCCGTAATATTCAGGTTCAGACCAAGCGATTTCAGCTTAACCTCTGCTTGTGTAAGCGTCTGTCCGACAAGATTCGGCATACCCTCGGTCTTCGGAACCGGTGTCGGGGAAGGGGTGCTTGTAACCTTCTTGGTCGGATTCAGCGTCTGTCCTTTATTGGACTTATCAAAAATACCGGTTGCTTTATTGAGGAACATAATAACGACTACGGCAACGCAAAGCATCAGAAGGATGCTGGCAAATAAAGCCACCTTCTCCCAGATGCCGCCAACCTCATCGATATCCTCGTCATCGTCGTCACTCTTACTGCGGCGAACGACAACTGCCTTCTTCGGATCCTCGTCCTCATCGTCACCGTCATCGTCCTCGTCAAAATAGGTGGTCTTCGCACCGTTTTTGATCTGACGCACCTCATCGGTTGACAGATGTCTCGTCGGAGAATCGGTTACAACTGCGGCAGTCATAGTCACAAACTCACCCGAAGGATTCGTAATAGATGCCTTCAGGTCTCTGATCAGCTCAGCCGCGGAGGAATATCTTCTCTCAGGCTTCTTGCTCATACATTTACGAACAATCTTCTCAACCGCAGGCGTAATATTCTGGTTCAGTTCGGAAAGCGGCGTTGCTACACCGTTGATGTGTAAAAGTGCGATGGAAACGTTGTTATCACCGCTATACGGAACCTTGCCCGCAAGCATCTCATACATTGTGATACCAAGGGAATAGATATCGCTTCGCTCGTCATTGTAGCCGCCTCTTGCCTGCTCGGGGGAAAGATAATGCACGGAACCGATTGTCGTCTCACGGATCGTGTTCGTCGTGGTTGCAGCCTTGGCAATACCGAAATCCGCAACCTTAACCTTTCCTTCACGGGACAGAATGATGTTCTGGGGCTTAATATCTCTGTGAATAACCTTCTTGGCATGTGCTGCCTCAAGGCCCTGCGCAATCTGAATTGCGATACCGACAGCCTCCTTGATGTCGAGCTGTCCCTTCTTCTCGATGTAACGCTTCAGGGTAATACCTTCCACGAGCTCCATAACGATATAGTGCAGATCGCCCTCATCGCCTACATCATATACACTGACGATATTCGGATGTGTCAGTCCCGCACAGGACTCTGCCTCGCCACGGAATTTCGTAACAAAGGTGTTGTCACTGCTGTACTCGGGTTTCAGAAATTTGATTGCTACGAGGCGATTCAGCTTACGGCATCTGGACTTATATACATCCGCCATACCGCCGGAGCCGATCTTTTCAATGATCTCGTAACGATCACCTATAACCATACCGGGTGTAATCATACTGCAAAATAATCCTTTCTAATTCTTCCCTCACTGCATCGGTCCAAAGTCCGATGTATCAAACCTTCATTAAAATCAGGGTAATATTATCCTTGCCGCCGTTTTCGTTGGCCATAAAGACCATCTTGTCGGCGATGTCGGCAACATCATCGTATTCGCTGATAAGCTTCAGAAGCTCACCCTCCTCTACCATCTCCCACAGCCCGTCGGAGCAAAGAAGGATATAATCTCCACGCTTCACTTTAATCTTATAATAATCGGGATTCACAACCGAGCGCGTACTCAAGGCACGAAGCACAACATTCTTCTGCGGATGGAATCTTGCCTCTTCCTTTTTGATCTCGCCGTTTCGTACCATCTCGGCAACCAGGGAATGATCCTGCGTAATCTGGTTGATTGTATCGTTAACGATATACAGGCGGCTGTCTCCGATATTGGCAATCAGAAGATATCCGTCGTCCTGCAGGGTCGCCATAATAAATGTGGTACCCATACCGTCATACTCACGCTGTGATCTCGCCTTGGCAATCAGCTCCTCGTTGGTTGTCTTAAGCGCCGCATCAATTACAGAAATCGGCGTACGCTCCTTGCTCTCACGAACAAGCTCTACAAATCGATCTACGGAAAATCTGGAAGCATAATCTCCTGCGTTGTGTCCGCCCATACCGTCTGCAACGATGTACAGATTCTGCATGATGCCGACAGGCTCGTCAGAACTGAAATAATAGTCCTGATTCATGCTTCGCTTATTTCCCACATTGGTTACGGCAATCGCCTTCATGGCTTCCTCCCTTATCGGTGCTCCTCTTCGAAATGACGTCGCAGCTGGCCGCAGGCCGCATTGATATCGGAGCCCATTTCTCTTCTAATTGTAACATTTATGCCGGCTTTTTCAAGAAATTTTTGAAAACTTAATACATTTGCGGGTTGAGAGCGCTTATATTCACGCTCTTCAACAGGGTTTACAGGGATCAGATTCACGTGGCAATTTCTTCCCTTAAGAAGCCTGCAAAGCTCTCCCGCCAAGGCTTCCGTGTCATTCTCTCCCTGTATCAGGCTGTATTCAAAGCTCATCCGTCGACCGGTCTTTTCGATGTAATAATCGACCGCCTCCATCAGCTCGTTGATGGAATAGCTCTTCGCAACCGGCATCAGCTTTCTTCGAAGCTCGTCATTCGGCGCATGTAAGGAAAGTGCCGGCGTAATCGCAAGCTTCTCGTCTGCAAGCCGCCGAAGCATCGGTGCCAGTCCGCAGGTGGAAACCGTCACATTTCTCTGGCTGATATTAAGTCCGTCCTCCGAGCAAAGCATATGGATGAATCTTATCAGGTTCTCATAATTATCAAGCGGCTCGCCGGTTCCCATAACGACTACGTTCGCAACGCGCTCACCGGTATCCCGCTCGATTGCGTAAACCTGCTCGAGCATTTCCGCCGCAGTCAGATTCCGTACCAGGCCGCCGAGCGTCGAGGCGCAGAAGGTGCAACCCATACGGCAGCCAACCTGCGAGGAGATGCATACGGAATTGCCGTGATGATACTGCATCCACACGCTTTCGATGACATTGCCGTCCGCAAGACTAAACAGGTATTTTCGCGTTCCGTCAAGCTTCGAAGTAAGCATTACCGCCTTCTCAAGCGTTGTATAGGAATAGGTTTCGCAGAGCTTACGCCGAAAGGCCTCGGAAAGGTTCGTCATCTCCATCGGCGATACCGCAAGCTTCTTATGCATCCAGTCATACATCTGTCCGGCGCGAAACTTCTTCTCGCCGATTGCAATAAGCTCCTCGGTAAGCTCTTCCTTTGTCATGTTTTTCAGATCTTTTCTGTCCATATTCATTCCTTCTTCCGGAAAAGTGCCGCAAAGAAGCCGTCCGTTCCGTCCTGCGGGAACAGCTGCAGCCTGCCGTTCTGATAACGCTTCCGTAAAGACGCCGGAACCTTCTCGGAGAAATCCTCGCGCGAAAAGCCGAGGGATTCGATATAATCGCAGTTTCGGTCATTTTCCTCAACCGTCACGGTGCAGGTCGAATAGCAAAGGTAGCCGCCGGCCTTCACATAACGAACCGCCGAGGTAAGAATCAATCGCTGCAGTTCAGAAAGCGTGCGGATGTCCGAAAGCGTTGTCTTCGTCTTAATGTCAGGCTTTCGACCGATTACACCAAGCCCTGAGCACGGGAGGTCTGCAAGCACCAGATCAAACTGCTCCGAAAGGCTCTGGTCATAAACCGATGCATTCCCCGCTTCCACGGTAATATTGTCAAGGGAAAGAAGCGCGATATGCTCACGGATTCTCGGGAGCTTACCTGCAGCAATATCTCTGGCTAGAACGCTTCCGCCACCGAGTGCCGAAAGCTCATCGGCTACATGAATGCTCTTACCACCCGGTGCCGCACAAAGGTCTAACACCTTCATCCCCGCCCTTAAGGGAAGGATATTCCCGGCCAGTGCCGAGCTTTGATCCTGAATACTGAATAGTCCCCTAAGAAACCCTTCCGTTGTCGAAAGATTGCCTGCCTTTTCAATGTAAAGTGTATTGCTAAGAAGGCCGTCCCGGTAAGCAATCGAAGCCTTGTCAAGCGACGCCTTCAGCTCCTCCATCGTGCCGCGGCTTCGGTTCAGTCGAATCGAAATCCCGCCCTCTGAGAGAAATGCCTGAAACATTCCCTCTGCTTCTGAAGGATAGTTCGTTTCATAATAATCGATAAATGCAGGCGGCATCGCATGCAAAAAGCTTTTCGCCTCCTGAGCTTGCATCGAAGCAGCGAGCAAATGAATATACGCTTCTCCGCTACCGGCCTCCGTGACCTCGCGGGACAGTCCGCGAAGGACGCCGTTTACAAAGCCGCTAAGCCCGGCATAGCCACCCTTTTTCGCAAGCTTTACCGCTTCGTTGCATACTGCGGAGGCAGGAATCTGCGACAGAAACAACAACTGATAGACACTCATCCGCATCAGGTTACGAAGCCGCGGCTTCAGCTTCCCGACAGGCTTTCCGGTCTTATGGCTAATAACCCGGTCTATTGTGATGCTACGTTCTAACGTTCCGTGCACAAGTCGTGTTGCAAGCGCTCTGTCAACGGGACTTAATCCATCCGCCTCCAGGGAACGAAGTGCCTTATGACATAAGATGCCTTCCTCATTGATTCGATTTAGCATATTCCATGCCGATTCTCTTGCGGTCAAGCTTTATGCCTCCAGTCAGTGAAAATGATATCCTCTTAAAAACTCCTCGGTCGTCATCCTGCGCTTTCCCTCCGGCTGCAGTTCAAGGACACGAAGTCCTCCCTTGCCGGTAACGAACGTGAAGCTTTTCTTTGTGATGTCGGTTACGGTTCCAATCTCTAAAGACGAATCCGTAAGCGTCACAACCTCTGCGCGCCAGATCTTAAAGGTCTTTCCGTCCAGCTGCGTGTAGGTGCCCGGCCATGGATTCAGACCGCGGATGTAGCGTTCAAGCTCCTCTGCAGGTCTCGTAAAATCAAGCCGTCCCATCTCCTTTGTGAGCTGCTTTGCATAAGCAGTCGTCATCTCGCCCTGCGGCACTGCGGTAAGCGTGCCGTCAACAATTTTGGGAATAGCCTCCGTAAGAAGCTCCGCACCCATAACGGAAAGGGTATCATACAAAGAGCCGCCCGTCTCCTCCGGAGAAAGGCTTACCCTCTTCTGCAGAAGAATATCGCCGGTATCAAGCCCCTCGTTCATATACATGATCGTAACGCCGCTCTCCTTCTGTCCGTCGAGCACCGCCCACTGAATCGGCGCAGCACCGCGGTATGCAGGCAACAGCGATGCGTGTACATTGATACAGCCGTATTTCGGCATATCAAGAATTTCCTTCGGCAGAATCTGACCAAATGCCGCAACAACAATCATATCCGGCTTTGCCTCGCGAATTACCGCTACCGCCTCGGGATTTCTAAGGCGTTCCGGCTGAAATACCGGAATGCCGTGCTCCTCCGAAAGAACCTTCACCGGAGACTTCGCAAGCTCCTTGCCGCGTCCCTTCGGACGGTCGGGCTGTGTCACGGTAAGAACAATCTCGTACGGCTCCTCCAAAAGACGTTTTAAAATGATCGCCGCAATATCGGGCGTTCCCATATATACAATACGCATGAATCTTCTCCCTAACCTTCCTGCTCCGCATCTTCCTGCTGAAGCTCGGAATTATCATACAGACGTCCCTCAACCTTCTCAACATAAAGATGTCCGTCCAGGTGGTCGTTCTCATGAAGGATGGCTCTTGCTAAAAGTCCCTCTCCTTCAATCTCCTGCCAGGTAAGCGAAGCGTCCTGATAACGGCATTTGACGTAATTCGGTCTTGTCACAAGACCGCTCTTACCGGGCACACTGAGGCACCCCTCAAAGCCGTTCTGCTCCCCGTCCGTTGCAACAATCTCAGGATTGATGAATACGATCGGATCATTGCCCTCCTCGGAAACATCGATTACAAACATTCTCTTCAGGATACCGACCTGCGGTGCGGCAAGACCAACGCCCTCTGCCTCATACATCGTCTCAATCATATCCTCAATCAGCTCAATGGTGCGATCGCTCATCTCAGAGACAGGCTTACAAACCTTCTCAAGAACGCGGTCACCCTGCGTACGAATCTTACGAATTGCCATTTCGTTCCTCCATCCTGCGGCTCAGCCGCTAGTTATCAAACTCGAATTGTATCGAGATATTATCAAAATGCATCTGCTCCATCCGGTCCTTGGCTGCCTTCAGCTGTGCTCTCTCCGCACACTTCAGATACAGTACCTGCCGGTAGACATCCTGCGTGAACCGAACGAAATCCGGTGTGGGCCCAAGAACGGTAATCGTCTCATCCCGAACCGTTTCGCCCAGTGCCTTCATCGCCTCCGAAAGCTTCCCTTCGTCCCTTCCAAGCCCAAGCACCTTAAGCATCGAAGCGCAGGGCGGGTACTTAGCGAGCTTACGAAAGCCGATTTCTTCTTCGAAAAATGTCGGATAGTCCTGCGCTGCGGCACATTGCAGGGCATAATGCTCCGGTCGATAGGTCTGAATGATGACCCGACCCGGATACCGGTCTCGGCCGGCTCTTCCCGCCGCCTGCGCAAGCAGATGAAAGGTCCGCTCCGCCGCGGAATATTCCGAAACGCCAAGTGACATATCCGCCATCAGAACGCCCATCAGCGTCACATTAGTAAAGTCATGTCCTTTGACGATCATCTGCGTACCGACAAGAATATCGGCCTTTCCTTCGGAGAAGGCGGACAGAATCGTTTCATAGCCGTCCTTTCCCTTCGTTGTGTCTGCGTCCATACGCATCACACGCGCGTCCGGGAACTCCTTCTTCACAAAGTCCTCAATCTTCTGCGTTCCCGTACCGAAGGCCGCAATATATTTCGACTGACAGTTCGGACATACGTCCGGCAGCTGTATGGTATGTCCGCAGTAATGACACTGCATCCGTCCGCTTCTGTGAAGCGTCATCGTGACATCGCAGTGCGGACATGTAATTGCCTCACCGCAGCTTCTGCAGGAAACCATTCCCGAGTAGCCGCGCCTGTTTAAAAACAGCATCGCCTGCTGCTTATTCGAAAGGCAGTCCGCAAGCGCCTGCTTCAAAGCTCTACTGAATATGCTTCGGTTTCCGGCCGCAAGCTCCTCTCGCATATCAACGATGGTCGCGGAAGGAAGTGCAGCACCCGTTTTCGCTCTTTTGGTAAGCTTGATCAGCTCATACTCGCCCGTCTTCGCCAGATAATAGCTCTTAACGGACGGGGTTGCGGAGCCGAGCACAACGGCTGCACCACAGTCCGCCGCTCTCTTTTTGGCTACCTCATCCGCATAATATTTCGGTGCAGATTCACTGTGGTAGGTACGCTCCTGCTCCTCGTCAATGACGATAAGGCCAAGGTTCGGAAAAGGTGTGAACAAGGCAGAGCGCGGGCCGATCATAACGGAAATCTCGCCCTTTCTCGCGCGTTCAAACTGCTCATAGCGGTCGCCTGCCGCCATCTTCGAATGCACATAGCCGACACGGTCTCCGAAGCAGCGATAGAATCGAAGCACCGTCTGATAGGTAAGCGCAATTTCGGGGATTAAACAGATTGCCTGCTTTCCCTCTGCAATAATCTGCTCAATAATCTTCAGATAAACCTCGGTCTTACCGCTTCCGGTAATGCCGAACAGAAGAAAAGGCTTTCCAAGATACCGCTTCTCCAAAACGGTACGTACCGCCTCATCCTGCTCCTCATTCAAAGTAACCGTAAGACCGTCGCCCTCATAAAGCTCGTCACGCGTCTCAACCACCGCAAGCATTCCCTGCCCGATATAATAATCAATGGTTGCTTTCGTGACATTCATCTTGCCGGTTGCGAGCTCATACGGGATGAAATCCTGCGTACAGAACGGCTCAAGAAGCCTTGCCTTTGCTTTGTGCTTCTTATTAACGGCACTCATATAAACGGCATAGATTTCCTCAGCGGAGGTAAGGCGCCGAAGGATTCTCTTCGCCTTCTTCTGCACCTTTTCATGCACCGGAATTACCGTTCGAAGTGCCTCGTACTGCGTTCCGCCGTACTGCTCTCTGATCCATTGCGCAAGCCCGACCATCGTATCCTCGATGGTAAGATCCTTCTTGGGAATCGCGACAATTTCCTTGATTCGGGAGACCTCGTATTTCGGCTCGGTACCAAGCGAAACGATGTAGCCCTTCCGAAGGCTGTTGCCTTTTCCGAAGGGAATCTGCACAGCGGTTCCGACCGAAACAATATCCTCTAACGCTTCCGGCACACGGTATTGAAACACTCTGTCAAGCGACTTCGCGGAAATATCAATAATAACGTCTGCGTACATCATCCGCTCTCCTCCCAAGAAGCTCCGGACAGCTCCCGTCATCTATCGGATTCCGGCCTCCTCTAAAATCATCTCACGGTCGTCCATATGATACTTCTGACCGCATATCTCCTGATAGTCCTCATGTCCTTTGCCGGCAATCACGATGCAATCTCCCGGCTCGGCATTCTGAAGCACATAGCGAATGGCTTCTCTTCGATCCGCAATCGTAACATAACGGCCATCGGCCTTCCTCACACCGGTAATAATGTCTGCAATAATATCCTCCGGCTTCTCGTAACGTGGGTTATCCGAGGTTACCACCGTAAGATCTGCCATACGGGAGCTGATCTCGCCCATCTCGTAACGACGATCCTTCGAACGGTTTCCGCCGCAGCCGAACATGCATATAAGGCGCTTCGGCTGATACTCACGAAGCGTCGTAAGAAGGCTCTTAAGTGACATACCGTTATGCGCATAATCAAGCATCACGGAATAGCTGTCGGATACCTTCACAGGCTCCACGCGACCGCGTACATGAATCTCCTTCATGCCAGCAAGAATCGTGTCAGTGGAAACACCAAGCTCCGCGCTTACAGAAAGCGCAGCAAGGGAATTATAAGCGTTAAATGCACCGGGAATATCGACCACTACCTCGGCCGAAAGCTTTCCGGACAGATGATACGCAACACCAAGATTACCGTTCTCGTTCGTGAGCTTCACATCGCTCATCCGATAATCGGCATCTGCCTTCTGCCCAAACACAACCTTTCTGCAGGGCTGCCCCTCCATCATATCGGAAGCTCTTGCATCGTCACCGTTAAAGATACCGACACGGCTCATGCCAAAGAGCATACGCTTGCAGGCAAAATACTCCGCAAGGTCCTTATGCTCACCGTCTCCGATATGGTCACTGCCAAAGTTCGTAAAGATGCCGTAATCAAAGGTCATTCCGCCGACACGCTGCATCTTAAGCCCCTGTGAGGAAACCTCCATAACGACTGCGCGAAGTCCCTTTGCAACCATTCTTGCGAGATATTCCTGCACAACATAAGACTCCGGTGTGGAATGTGCGGAGGGAATATGCTCATCCCCGATAATATTCTCGACCGTTCCGATCAGACCGCAGGGAATACCGCTTTTTTCCAGAATCTCACGAATCATAAAGGCAGTCGTTGTCTTGCCCTTTGTTCCGGTAAGTCCGATGGTAATAAGCTTCTCAGCCGGGTGTCCGAACCAGATTGTGCTGACTGCACTTAACGCGGCGCGGTCATCTGTTACCCGGATGACTGCGATATGCGAGGGCACCTCTACTGCTTTTGTGACAATCAGTGCTGCCGCACCAAGCTCTATGGCTTTATCGATATAGTTATGTCCGTCGGTAACCGTACCAACGATACAAACGAACAGATTCCCGGGCGTAAGCTTTCTTGTATCATAGGCGATTCCTGTGATTTCCGTCTCCGCATCGCCCTGCACCAGAACTCTGTCCTCATTTAATAACTCTCTGATCTTCATAAAAACCTCCTCGACGGATGTCCGAATGTCCCCAAAAACACATACAGAGAAAAACACAAACTCCCACGACGCCGAAACGCCGTGGGAACCCTGTTGAAAGGGATGAATCATCACATTGATCAAAGAACTGCCGCTTACATGGAGCGATACAGGTCCTCATACTGCTTTGCGGAATTGGTCCAGGAGAAATCCTTGGCCATACCGCGGTCGATAATTTTGTTCCACTCACGCTTGTGGTTGTAGAATACATCCTTTGCATAACGAATGGTATCAAGCATTTCATGTGCATTATAGTTGCAGAAGCTGAAGCCGGTACCGGTATTTTCATACTGGTTGTACGGCTCTACGGTATCCTTAAGACCACCGGTCTCACGAACGATCGGCACGGTACCGTAACGAAGGCTCATCAGCTGGGAAAGTCCGCAGGGCTCGAAAAGGGACGGCATCAGATAAGCGTCACAGGCTGCATAAATCTTGTGAGAACGCTCATTGGAATAGAATATATTCGCAGATACTCTATCCTTATATTTCCACTCAAAATGACGGAAAAGGTTCTCGTATTTCGGGTCACCGGTTCCAAGAATGACAAACTGTGTATCCGTTGCGCAGATCTCTTCGATTACACAATCCACAAGGTCAAGACCCTTCTGGTCGGTAAGGCGGGATACAATACCCATCATGAATACCTTATCATCTACTTGCAGCCCAAGCTCCTTCTGCAATGCACGCTTATTCTTCGCCTTTTCCTTACGGAAGGTGATTGCGTTGTAATTCTGCACGATGAACGGGTCCGTTGCCGGGTTGTACTCATTAAAGTCGATACCGTTAACGATACCGGAAAGCTCGTTGCTTCTTGCATTCATCAGTCCGTCAAGACCTTCGCCGTAGAACTGCGTCTTAATCTCGTTAGCGTAGGTATTACTTACGGTCGTGATACGATCCGCATAAACAAGTCCGCCCTTCAGATAGTTCGCATCGCCGTAAGCCTCAAGCTTATCGGGTGTAAAATAGTAGGAGGAAAGGCCGGTGATATCCTGCACGGACTTCGCATCCCAGATACCCTGGAACTTCAGGTTATGAATCGTCATGATCGTCTTGATGCCGTGATAGAACGGATTCTCCTGGAAGCGGTCATGCAACATAAGCGGAATCAGACCGGTCTGCCAGTCATGGCAATGAATGATGTCCGGACGGAAATCAATTGCCGGAAGAGCGGACAGACATGCCTTATCGAAAAATGCAAACTTCTCGATATCCTCATGAATGTAGCCGTAAGGCTTATCGCCTGCGAAATAGAACTCATTATCGATGAAATAGAAGGTAATTCCGTCAAGCACGGCCTTCAAAACACCGACATACTGACTTCTCCACGCAAGATCCACATAAAAATGTGTCACATACTCCATCTGATCACGGTATTTCTGGGAAATCGCCATATACTTCGGTACCATCACGCGGATATCAAACTCGTCCTTGTTGATATACTTCGGGAGGGAGCCTACAACGTCTGCAAGTCCTCCGGTCTTAATGAACGGTACACACTCCGATGCAACAAAAAGAATCTTCTTCATGTTCTCCTCCAAATACATTGCTTTATCGCTTTTTTGCAAGCATACGCATCTCTCTTGCATTGTTACGCACAGACTCGGTAATCGATACGCCACCGAGCATTCTTGCCAGTTCCGAAACGGTCTGCTCCTCCGAAAGGGCGGTCACATTCGTCTTCGTTGTCGCGTTGTCCGTTGCCTTTTCTATCAGAAAATGCTCGTCGGCCATCGCAGCAATCTGCGGCAAATGTGTGATGCAGAGAATCTGATGCTCCTTAGCGATGCTAGCCATCTTCTCTGCTACCTTTTGCGCGGTTCGTCCGCTGACACCGGTATCGATCTCATCCAGAATCAAGGTTTCGATTTCGTCGCGACCGGCGAAAACGGATTTGACGGCAAGGCTGATTCTGGAAAGCTCACCGCCACTGGCGATTTTGGAAATCGGTCGAATCGGCTCACCCGGATTCGTGGAGATGCAGAATTCTGCGGTCTCCGTACCATTTTCCGTCATCAAAACAGGCTCTAAGCGAATCTCGAAGGATACATCGAGGAAATTCAGATCCGTCAATGCCTCAGTAATCTTTCGCTCGAGTGCCTTCGCGGCCTCCGCACGAACCGTTCCGAGCTTCTTGCAAAGCCCCGAAAGCTTCGCTTCCATTACGGAAAGCTGCTTCTCACTGTCGGCAAGATAACGGTCATAATTCTGAAGACGATCAATCTTTTCGCAAAGCGACCTGTCATAGGAAACAATATCTTCAATGGACTTACCGTATTTGGCTTTGAGGCGATTAATCAGATTCAATCGCTCCTCAACCTCGGTAAGCTCGCCGGGTTCCTCGGCAAGGCTGTCCATATAGTCGGACAGGCGGCAGCCGATGTCGTTCAGCTGTTCCTCAACCTGCTCGATTTCTTCATATATGCTGTTAAGATTTTCATCATAAATAAGCACACGGCTTAGCTTCTGAAGTGCTCGTCCGATAAGCTCCGAGGCTGCCTCCGAATCCGAATGAATCACCCGGTCGGCCTCTCCGACCGCCTCGGCGATACGGTTTCGGTTAGAAAGAATCTTATAGCGTTCCTCCAAAGCCTCGTCCTCGCCCTTTTTCAGTGCTGCGGCCTGAATCTCGTTATGCTCGTACTCAAGTAAGGACAGCTCTCTTGCGAGACCCTCCCCGTGCGTAAGTGCTTCCTCGTAGTCCTTCTTCGCTTTCCGATACAAACCGTACTCACTTCGAAGCTCCGTAAGAAGCGGCTCGGCATGTTCCTTGTCATAACGGTCCACAAGTGCCAGCTGATTCTGCGCGGCAAGCAATGTCTGATTCTCGTGCTGCCCGAACACCTCTAAAAGAAGCGCGGAAAGCTCTTTCAGAAAGCCTGTGTTGACGGTCTCACCGTTGACTCGGCTGATGCTTCGCCCGTTATCGGAGATTCTTCTCGAAATAATCAGATTCTCCTCGATGGGAATGTCATGCGCCTGAAGCAGCGATACAATCCGCTCGTTCTCACAGTCAAAAATCAGCTCCGCAAGCGCATAATCCGCATTTCGGCCAAGCATCTCCCGGTTCACCTTACCGCCCAATGCCGCATTGACCGACCCAAGAAGAATCGATTTGCCGGCACCGGTTTCACCGGTCAGAATGTTCATCCCGGGTCCGAAATCCACCCAGACCTCATCTATGATGGCAAAATTTTTCACATGTAAGCTTAAAAGCATAAATAACCTTTCCCTCTCTCCGGGAATTGATAAGAAGGAGGGGCCCATACGCAGTATGGGAAGATTCCTTCTTATGACGTGCACGCATTCGTTCGTCCTGCCGCGGGATTCTATCACGCGGTGGGACGGACGAAATTGTATATGCGTGCACTACACGTAGTCTTCTTCAAACTAAATTTGTAACTAGCAAAGGGGCCCATACGCAGTATGGGAAGATTCCTTCTTATGACGTGCACGCATTCGTTCGTCCTGCCGCGGGATTCTATCACGCGGTGGGACGGACGAAATTGTATATGCGTGCACTACACGTAGTCTTCTTCAAACTAAATTTGTAACTAGCAAAGGGGCCCATACGTTAGTATGGGAAGAGTCCTGATGCCCCGTGCACGCATTCCTTATCCCCCGTGCACTACACGTAGTCTTCTTCAAACTAAATTTGTAACTAGCAAGGAGGGACCCATACGCAGTATGGGAAGAGTCCTGATGCCCTTTGGCATGAGGAGGGGCCCGCGAAGCGGGAGGAGTCCTGATGCCCTCGCGCACGTAGTCTTCTTCAAACTAAAGAGCTCCCCAGCCCCTTACTCCTCCGGAAGAATACCGTTATGGTATACATCCTGTACATCGTCGTCATCATCCAGAAGATCAAGCGTACGATTGAACATCTTAATATCCTGCTCATCGGTAAGCTCAACCTCGGTCTGCGGCAGCTTCGTTACCTCGGCCTGCAGCATCGGAATCTTCGCAGCCTCCAAGGCCTCACGAACCGCACTGAAGGAATCGGGATCGGTAAGAATCTCGTAAGAATCCTCCTCGTCCGCAAAATCCTCAGCACCTGCATCCAGTGCAAGCATCATCAGATCATCCGGATCCATATCGCACTCTTCCTTGTCGATGATAATCTGGCCCTTCTCATCGAACATGAAAGAAACACAGCCCTGTGCACCGATGCTTCCGTTACCCTTGGTGAACGCGCTTCTGATGTTCGCAGCGGTACGGTTCTTGTTATCGGTAAGTGCCTCAACGATGATAGCGATACCCTTCGGACCGTAGCCCTCGTAGGTAACGTGCTCGTAGTTAACGGCATTTGCATCGCCGGCAGCCTTCTTAATGCTACGCTCAATCGTATCGTTCGGCATATTATTGGCCTTTGCCTTAGCAACAATATCCTTCAGCTTACTGTTGTTGTTCGGATCCGGACCGCCTTCCTTAACGGCAACGGCAATCTCACGACCGAGACGGGTAAATACCTTACCCTTTGCAGCATCGTTCTTCTCCTTCTTATGCTTGATGTTTGCAAATTTGGAATGTCCTGACATACAATCAAGTCCTCTCTTTCAAAATGGTTTCTATCGGAATACAGCCAAGCTGTTATTCTTCTTCATCACGAACGATCGCGTTGATCTGAACGAGAACGTCCGAAGCCTCTTCCGCCGATTTTACGGCACAAAATACAGTATCATCACCGGCAAGCGAACCGACAATGGAAGGAATCTGAATGGCATCGATTGCAGCAGCAACCGCCATAGCCATTCCGGCACTGGTGCGAATCACGAGAATATTCTGCGCGGTATCCATGGAAACAAGCGCATCCTTCAGGATTCTGCCGTAACGGTCTCTGCTCGAATTGCCTGCATTGTCACGGCTGATTGCAACATAACGCTGACGTCCCTTTTCAATCGGCATCTTCGTAATCTTCAGCTCACGAATATCACGGCTGATGGTCGCCTGTGTTACCTTAAAGCCGGCCTCCTTCAGGAGAAATGCAAGCTCGTCCTGCGTGCCGATCTCGTTGTTGGAAATCAAGTCAATTATCTTACTTTGTCTCTTATTCTTCATCCTGTCCTCCAAAACGCCTACGAAACAATCAAAGCTTACAATGTACCTTATCCCAGAAGGAAATGCCCTCTAGCATCACGATGGGAATCGTAGCCTCACTTCTTGAAACCGTTACCGTCTGTCCAACCGAAAGTGCCAGGGTTTCATCACCGTCTACGGTAACCTGTGCCTCCTTCTCCATCGATCGGGAGCCCGGGAATACCTCAACAGAAATCACATCATCCTCGGAAACAACAAGCGGTCTTGCCGAAAGCATATGCGGACATATCGGTGTCACCACAAGCGTCTTCGCCATCGGCGAAACAACCGGGCCGCCTGCACTCAGACTATAACCGGTCGAGCCGGTAGGCGTCGCAATAACAACACCGTCGCCGCGGTAATCCTCAACGACCTGCCCGTTAACCAGGAGGCGAAGGCGAATCAGTCTTGAAAAGCCTGCTCTTGCGATGACAACATCGTTCATCGCAGTCTTCTCCGCAATCTCGCCCTGAAAATCAACCTGTAAAAGCGTCCTTTGCTCAATCCTGTACTGGTCGGAAATCAGCTGCTCAATTGCCTTCTCCGCATCCTGATACTCAAGCGCAGTCAGAAAGCCGAGATTGCCGAGATTGATTCCCATAATCGGAACTCCGCTCGGCTGCAGAAGCTTGGCCGCACGAAGAAGCGTTCCGTCTCCGCCGAGTATGATTGCACACTCGGTACCGGGTTCGAGCATAAGCTCTCCGTACTCGTCTCCCGGAACCATCGGCGGAACGACATAAGCCCTGCAGCCCTTGCTTCGAAAGCTGTCCGCAAGACGATTTGCCATATACCCCTTCGGATCCTTCTCCTCATTTGCCATGATGCAAAAATGCTTCATTAACAATCCTTTCTATGGTTCCTGTGTCCATCATCGGATTCGTCATTTCATTCCTCGTTGCGAGAAACAGATACTCTATATTCCCGTTCTGTCCGCATATCGGTGAATAACAAAGTCCATCCACCGAAAATCCGCACGAAACGGCACATTGCATAACCTCTGTGATTACCGTACGATGCGCCCTACGGTCCTTCACAACGCCATGCTTTCCTACCAAAGCTTTGCCGGCCTCAAACTGCGGTTTAATCAGGCACGCAATCTGTCCGCCCTCCCTGACAAGTGTTCGAAAGATCGGCAGAACCTTCGTTAACGAGATAAAAGAAACATCCGCCGCCAGAAAATCCGCCTCTCCCGAAAGCATCTCGGGTGTAACCTCACGAATATTCGTCTGCTCCATCGAAACGACCCGCTCGTCCGCGCGAAGGCTTTCCGCAAGCTGATCGGTACCGACATCGATTGCATACACCTTAGCGGCTCCGTGCTGAAGCATACAATCGGTGAAACCTCCCGTCGAGGCGCCGACATCGATACACGTCCTGCCCGTAAGCTGCACCGAAAAATCGGTAAGCACCTTCTCAAGCTTGTAGCCACCGCGTCCCACATAACGCATATCTTCACCCGAAAGCTCGATATGGTCCTCCTCGGAAACCATCGTTCCCGGCTTGGTTACCGTTCTGCCGTTGACGGTTACATCGCCGGCTATGATACGGTTCCGCGCCCTCTCTCTCGAGGTACAGAAGCCACCGGCTGTAAGCAGAACATCCAATCTCTCCTTCATAGGCTATTTCTCCAGATATGCACTGATTCTTTCGTAAATCTTCCCGGCAGTCAACCCGCAATCGTTTCGAAGCTCTGCCTGCGTTCCCTGCGGCAGGAAACGGTCTCCGAGCGTGCAACTTACAACCCGCATGGGAAGCTGCTCCTCCATAACATAAGCCATAACATGCTCCGAAAAGCTGCCGCTTCTTACGCCCTCCTCCATACATACCAAGAGCTGATGGTTAATGGAAAGACTCTGAATCAGCGCCTTATCGTAGGGAGCTGCAAATCTTGCGTTGATAATGGTTGCGTCGATTCCTCTCTCGGCAAGCATACCGCAAAGCTCCATCGCTTCGGATGCAAGCGTTCCCAAGAACAGAATCGCAACCTTACTGCCGCGCTTCATAACCTCTGCCTTGCCGACGGTAATGGGAACCGTGTTCTCCATAAAATCGATATCCTTGCTGCCTCTCGGATAACGGACTGCAGTCGGTGTCTCCATCGAAACTGCCACACGAAGCATCGCACGAAGCTCCGCACCGTTACGCGGTACAAAAATCGTCATTCCCGGCATATGAGAAAGAAATGCGACATCGAAAATACCCTGATGCGTCTCACCGTCGCTGCCGACAATACCGGCACGATCGATTGCGAGTGTGACCGGACGATTATTCAGGCAAATATCCTGCATAATCTCGTCATACGCCCGCTGTAAAAAGGTCGAATATACACAAAGTACGGGATGCATTCCGTTCAGGGAAAGTCCTGTGGCAAAGGAAGCCGCATGTCCCTCCGCGATTCCAACATCGAAGAATCGCTCCGGGAACTGCTTCTGAAAGCGGTCCAGTCCCGTTCCGTCCGCCATCGCTGCGGTAATTGCCGCAACATCCTTATTCTCCGACGCAATCGCACAGATCTCGCTTCGGAATATGTCTGTATAGCTCACCCCACGCAAGGCCTCAAAGGGCTTTCCGCTCATCACATCGAACGGCGGCGTTCCGTGGAATCTGCTCGGCTCCGTCTCAGAGGGACGATAGCCCTTACCCTTCTTCGTTACCGCATGGATGATGACTGCGCCGTGCACCTTCTCAGCCGCATGCAAGGCACGCTCGAGCTCGTGAATGTTATGGCCGTCAATCGGTCCGTAATAGGTAAGCCCCATCTCCGTAAAGAATTCACCGGGCACTACCATGGAACGAAGTGTCGCCTTAGTCTTTTTGATACTGTTTGCAACCCTTTCGCCAAATGCCGTCTTATTGAAGACATTCTCCAGATTGCCCTTCAGATCGATATAATTCTCACTCATGCGGACCTTACGAAGGTAGTTGGCCATGCCTCCTACATTCTTCGAGATCGACATTTCGTTGTCATTTAATACAATAATCAGATTGCTCTTGCTTCGACCGACATTATTAAGTGCCTCGTAAGCAGGTCCGCCGGACAAGGAGCCGTCACCGATTACCGCTACAATGCGGTGCGTCTCGCCCTTCAGATCTCTTGCCTCCGCAAGTCCCGCAGCGACCGAAATCGAGGTGGAGCTGTGTCCTGTGTCGATTACATCGCAATGACTCTCCGCACGCTTCGGGAAGCCGCTGATGCCGCCCTTCTTGCGAAGGGTTCCGAAGGCATCCTTACGACCCGTAAGCAGCTTATGGGTATACGCCTGATGCCCGACATCCCAGACTAACTTATCCTTCGGAAGATCTAAGAAGCGGTGCAAGGCAACCGTAAGCTCTACCGAACCGAGATTGGACGCCAGATGGCCGCCGTTTCGGCTGACCGTACGAAGAATACTTCTTCGAAGCTCCCTGCATAGCGCAGGAATCTGCTCGTCAGGAATCTTCTTGACATCATTCGGTTGATTGATTTTATCAAGCAAATTGCTCATTACACTCTCCGCTTGCGCCTGCACTATTTGGTACGATGTACCAGTGACAGAAGCAAATTCTTCAAAAATTCACCGTCTGCAGAATCATTTCCGCTGTCGGAAAGACGAATCAATGCCCGCTCGGTAAGCGACTCAACCATCTTCTTGGCTTCTTCGATGCCAAAAAGGGATACATACGTAGTCTTCTTGTTCTTCTCGTCGCTGAATACCGCCTTACCAAGCACCTCTACGGTGCTGGTAACATCCAGAATATCGTCCTGAATCTGGAACGCAAGGCCGACATCGGAAGCAATTGCTTCCATCGAAGAAACCGTCTCGTTCGGTGCACCCGCAAGAATCGCGCCAAGCATCATCGATGCCTCGAGCAGAGCTCCCGTCTTAAGCTTATAGATAAAAAGGAGCTCCTCCTCGGTAAAATTCTTACCGGTTCCGATAACATCAACTGTCTGACCGCCTACCATACCGTATGCGCCGGCCTTCTCCGAAAGTACACGAAGTGCCTCATAGATGCGCTGACATTCCTCAAGCGATTTCGCGCCTGCATGAAGTGCCGTTTCGTAGGCATAATTCAAAAGTCCGTCGCCCGCAAGAATACCGACCGCATGTCCGTATGCGGCGTGGGTCGTCAGCTTTCCGCGACGATACATATCATTGTCCATAGCCGGAAGGTCATCGTGCACAAGCGAATAGGAATGAATCATCTCCATCGCTGCCATAAAGGGTACCACAATGTCCTGCTCACGCTCCGGTGCGCCGCCAAGGAAACGATAGGTTTCCAAAATCAGCATCGGACGAAGTCTCTTACCGCCGGCAAGAACACTGTAATTCATTGCCTCGAAAAGAATCCTCTGCTTGCCCTCCTCCTTCGGAAGACACGCCTTAATCAATTCCGTTACCTGCGCCTGCTTCTCGGCTAAAATATCCGTAAAATTCCGGTCACTCATCGGAACCACCCTCCTCAATTACCTGCAGCTGCTTTTCAACCGTATCAATCATCTCCGCACACACCTTAAGCTGCTCCATTCCGTCCTTGTAAAGGCGGAAGGACTCATCTAACGAAAGCTCCATGCTTTCCATCCTTCTGATGATGTCTTCCATCTGCTGCATCCGGTTCTCAAGAGAAACCTCTTTGTTACTGTCTGCCATAATTACTTCACCCCTTTACTGCTCGTCATAAAGGCCGATCTCCTTCACTTCGGTCTTAAGCTCTCCGTCCCGAAGGAATATGCGGACCTCGTCCCCCGGCTTCACCTTCGAAGCCTCTGTAATCGCATGTCCTGCGGCATCCGAAATATACCCATAGCCGTTACTGAGCTTCTTCGCCGGAGACACCCCATCCAGTCTTGCGGCACACAGCTCAAGCCTGTGTCTTGCCCTTGCCAGGTTAGCCTCCATTGCCGAGACAAGCGCTTTCTGTAACGCATCCCGCTGCTCCTTCCGACGCTCTAGCCTTGCAGTCGGTCTTAAGGACCAAAGAAGACGCTCCGTGTACTGTAAGGCATCCCGCTTGCGGGCGATAGCATCAAGCATCGCACCAAGCAGCTCACTGTGATAATCCACCAGTCGCCCCGACAGCTCCTCCGCCTCTCTCACCGCAAGCTCAGCCGCTGCCGAGGGAGTCGGTGCTCTCAGGTCGGATACATAATCTATAATCGTTGTATCGGTCTCATGACCGACACAGGATATAATCGGAATAGCACATGCATATACGGCGCGTGCCACCTTTTCCTCGTTGAACGCCCACAAATCCTCAATCGAACCGCCGCCGCGCCCGACGATGATAACATCTACGCCAATCCGCTCTAAGCGGTGAATGGCGCGAACAATCGTATCCGCAGCACCCTCGCCCTGCACCTGTGCGGGCGACAGAATCGGCTGTACATACGGATTCCGTCGATGAAGAATATTACAGATGTCCTGAAGCGCCGCACCTGTTTCGGCCGTTACGATACCGATCCGTTTCGGATACATCGGAATCGGCTTCTTGTGCTCTCTGTCGAAAAGTCCTTCTTCGCTAAGCTGCTTCTTCAGCCTTTCATAGCGCTCATAAAGCTCTCCGAGGCCGGCCATCACGATTCGATCCGCATACATCTGATAGGACCCGTCACGCTCGTAAACCGAGATTCGACCGAGCACCTGCACCTTCGCGCCTTCCCCCATCTGAAAGTCAAGCCCCTTAAGCCTTGCGGATGCAAACATCACACATTTTAACTGGGCGCCCGCATCCTTAAGCGTAAAATATATATGGCCGGAGGAATGGTATTTGCAGTTGGAGACTTCACCCTCCACTACAATTCGTGCAAGCACGGCATCCCGCGTAAACAGGTTCTTGATGTAAAGCGTCGCCTGGGAAACACTATACACTGGATTCACGACTATTCTGTATCACCTTTCCGATAATTCCGTTAATAAACCCATAGGAATCCACCGAGCCGTACTTCTTCGCAAGCTCAACAGCCTCGTTGGCTGCCACCTTCTCGGGGATACTCTCGTCATACAAAATCTCAAAGGCAGCAAGACGCAGGATACTGATCTCAGCCTTACCGATACGCTCCAGATTCCAGCCGATTGCGTACTTTGCAAGGAGGGTATCAATCTCACCGAGCCTTGCGGTAACGCTTTCGTAGCGCTCCTTAAGCTGCGCAGCAAGCTCTTTACTAAAATTCTGGATCTCATAATAGGTCGCAATCGCCTCTGCCTTGTCCTGCTCGTCATAAAAGCCGGAAAGGAACAGTGTAACGAAAACCTGCTCTCGCTTCTCGCTCTGAGAAAGCTTAACCACCTCAGTCAATTGCATCTCATCATTGTTCACGATGTGGTACTCCTTATCTGTCAAAAATAAAGGGGAAGCGCATGCGTAATCATTCACTTCCCCGAAAAATGTTCCGTTCCTATTACGCCTTTTCAATGTCCATTCCTACGATGTGCACATTCACACGCACTACCGTAAGTCCCGTCATGCTTTCAATCGCGGTTCTGACCTTGTCCTGAACTGCCTTCGAAACCTTCGGAATACTGTATCCGTAGCGTACTACGATGGAAAGCTCTGCGCTTACCTCGCCGTTTTGTACACCGATTACCGCACCCTTCGAAAGATTCTTGATACCAAGCTTTCCGATGATTTCATTGGTAATCTTACCGGACATGTACGCAACGCCCTCTGCCTCGGTAGCGGCAAGTCCTGCGATGGAAGCAATCACGTCGTTGGCGATTCGAACGCTTCCGTCCATTCCCTCCGGATTAATCTGTACACCGTAGATCGGCTCATTCTCTTTGCTCATATATAAACTCTCCTTTTCTTCGGATTGCATATCACTCCTATAATATGCATATTATACCAAAGCGTGAGTAAAAATTCAATGGTAGGATGTGGTTTTTTTGTGATCATGACGGTTTTATACAGAAATCAAAAAATGTCGTATCATCCGAAAATGATACGACATCCGATATTCATTTCGTTAATTTTTCAAAGATCCGGATTCCGCTTTCCGAGGCATAGTAAAACAGGAAATAATCGCCCGTAGTACAATCCTCCATAACCACCGTTTCAGCCGCTCCGTCGTTCACATAAGAAATGACCCGATATGTATGCGAAGCATCCTCACAGACATCGCAGAGCTCATCATACATGGCCTTCGAAAGCTGCTCTGCCTCCATGATTTCCGGCCGTGCCGGTGCATACGTTGCAGCCGGAACAACGGGGTCCTTCTTCACATTTTCATACGGTTTATCGCTCGTAAGCTCGCTGTCTGAATCCTTGCTCCCGACAGCAGAAAGATTTACGTCATCCGCCTTATGGGAATCCGCGACATGGTCCACTTTACTTTCTGACATATGAATCGTATCTTCAAACGTCACCGGCGTGACGATATACGATTCCTTGAATTCAGCCGACTCATCCTCGCGACTCAGCATGCCCATCATTCCCCAGAGAACCGCCCCCATGAACAGTGCAAGAACCGACGTAAAAGCGATCCGCCATGCTGTTCCTGCCTGCGCTCTACCAGACCTTGCCGCAGGAGCAATCGGAGCTTTTTCAAGGACACCCGCCACGATTCTCTCACGCGCATCGTCCGACAGCTTATGACCGGACATACTCTTTTTTAATTGTTCCTCTGCATTCATTAAGCATACTCCTCATACTTATCCGCCAGAAGTGATCTTCCGCGCTTCAGGCGCATCTTGATTGCCGATACCGATTTGCCGAGTAACGCTGCGATTTCCTCCACGCGGTACTCCTCGACGTAGTGCAGCACGAGAACCGTCCTGTATTTCTCCGGAACCTGCTTCAGGGCCTCCATGATTCCGTAATCGGCCGTCGAGCTTCTGCTCGTATATACGTAATTCTCAAGAATCCGCTCTCGATTACGGTTCTTTCTAAGAAACATCAGACTGTTGTTGCGAACGACCTTAACAAGCCATTGCTTCTCGTGTGCGGCATCCGGAAAATACGGTGCCTCCCCGGTGTAAGCAACAAGTGCATCCTGCACCATATCCTCGGCATCCGAGGCGTTTCCGACAATCGAAAGGCTCACGCGGTACAGCAAATCGCCGTATTCGCTCAATATGCTTCTGATGTGCTCCTCCATTGCTTGACGCCCACAGGCATTCCGGTCCATAGCTGCTTACTCCTGATGTATCGTTACCTCACCGTACCGATGAAGATCGGTGCGAAGGTACTGTTGTCCACAATCATATATGCAAAGGGACGATCCAAGTATACATCATAAATGCGCGGCTCGTCAATTACGGCACTGCATTTATCTACACTGATTACCGTCGCAGCCGCAGCCTTAACGCCCTCCTCGGTCACTTCGATTCTCGTCTTCTGAAACACCTGAGATACATAAACATCATTTCCCTTCTGGGTAAGTCCGGAGAAATCCGCCCCCCCGTCCTCAAAGATGTTTCGAACGCCCATCCGCTGAAGTATTGAATCAAGTCTTACGGAATAATCTTCCTTGTACACAGGGATTTTCACATTGACAATACCGTATTCGGCGCTTTCAAAAAAACGATCCGCAAAGCTCGCATCCATCGACGCCACAAGTCTGTCAAGCGTTACGCCCTCCTTCGGTAACAGTGCGATGTAGGAATAGTTCTCGTCTGCGTAGCTCTTTCTGAAGCCGGTGCAGTAATCCGTCTCATAAAAGACTCCGTCGCCCATACCGTTCATCATACTGCGAAGCTCTGATGTTCCGTCCTCGTGCGTGAACACCTCTTCCTTTGTGCGGTTTTTATCAAACGGGGTCTGCCATCCGCCGTCGAACAGAATCGCATTAATCAGAAGCATAACCGTATCCGGCGAAATCGTCTGCAGAAGGTTCGGAATCATGTTGTCCGTCTTCTCCGCTGTCCAGGCATTGATATCCGGCAGCGCCTTCGAAAAGTCCGTCCGAAATACCGAAGCCCTGTAGTAGTCGCCGCAGGTCTTAAGGAACTCCTCGCGAACCTCTTTAGCAAAATCATCACGGATCCAGATGGAGTTCGCACTCTTGAATTTTACGCCACGGTCAGCCGTCAGTTTTCTTACAAAGCCGGCATTATAGCTGTTCAGAAGCCCCGTCTCAAGGCCCAGCGCCTGCTCGAGCTCAGCTCTCGCTTTGCCGCCCGTACCGTTTATAAGCATCGAAAGCGCGATATACAGCGAGTACGGTGAAACCATCATCGTTTCATCCGTCGCACACTCTCTGAACACCCGATATGCAAATTCTCTGTAAGCTCTTGCAAACTGCTCATCCGCTGCCTTCTCCTCCGGAGTCTGCCCGCTTGTACCGGTCAGCTCGACCGAGGCGCCATAGGAAGGTCCTTTATCGTCCTTCCCTGTTCTTCTGCTTCCGGCAGCCTCTTCATTTGCACATCCGACTGTACCCGCCACACAAACCGCGATCAATACTATCGCGACCAATCGTTTCACCTGTTTCATTCTCTTTCCTCCCGATTCATCGAATTGATTATCTGCTCCAAGGGGAACAGATTCCCAGGTATCTGAATTTTGATTCATTACTTAAATGCCTGAGTAACCGAAAAGGTCACAAATTTTTTCAATAATACAAAAAAGCCACAGGCACAAGGCCTGTGGCTTAAGGAAGCGATTTAATTAAACTCTCTTCATGTACTCGCCGGAACGGGTATCAATCTGAATGGTCTCGCCTTCGTTTACGAACAAAGGAACCATAACCATTGCGCCGGTCTCAACGGTTGCGGGCTTGGAAGCGCCGGTAGCGGTGTCACCCTTGAAGCCGGGCTCTGTAGAGGTGATCTGAAGCTCAACGAACAACGGAGGCTCAATAGAGAAGATCTTGCCTGCATGAGAAAGCGTCTTAACCATCTCGTTCTCCTTAACGAACTTCATAGCGTCGCCGCACTGATCCTCGGTAAGAGAGATCTGGTCGAAGGTCTCAGTGTTCATGAAGTTGTACATGTCGCCATCCTTGTAGAGATACTGCATATCTGCTCTCTCAATGTGAGCCTGCGGATACTTATCGGTAGGACGGAAGGTCTGCTCAACCACACCACCGTTCTTAACATCCTTCATCTTCGTTCTAACAAATGCTGCACCTTTACCGGGCTTAACATGCTGGAACTCGATAACCTGCAACACCTTGCCGTCAATTTCAAGCGTGATACCGTTTCTGAAATCGCCTGCTGAAATCATATTGAATCCTCCTTGTTTCGGATAAAATTATCATATTTAAGCTTTCCGCTAAAACACAAAAAGCCACCGATACATAGTTTATCCTATATATCGCATTTTTTCAACTGTTTTTTTACAGTTCGATTAATTTTTTCTCGGAATGAGCCAAATTCTCGTACCCATCCTCAGTGATAACCACCATATCTTCGATTCTGACACCACCGAAATCCTTTACATAGATACCGGGCTCCACTGTCATCAGCATACCGGGTTTCAGAATTCGCTGATCGCGCATATTACAGTTCGGTGACTCATGAATCTCCAGTCCGACGCTGTGTCCAAGACCATGTCCGAAGCAGTCTCCGTACCCGGCCTCCTTAATAATGTCTCTTGCTACGGCATCGATTTCCATTCCGGATCGTCCCGGACGAAGTGCCGCAAGTGCAGCCTCCTGCGCGCGAAGCACGGTATTGTAAATCTCCTTCTGCTTCTCGCTTGCCGCTCCAAGCACAACCGTTCTTGTCATGTCCGAGCAATAGCCATTATAAACGCAGCCGAAGTCCATCGTCAGAAAATCCCCCTCCTGCAGCTTGCGGCTTGAAGGCATCGCATGCGGCATCGAAGAATTAACACCCGAAGCGACGATTGCCGGGAAGGAATCGCCGGAAGCTCCATGCATCTTCATGGAGAAAGAAAGTCTCGCAGCAATCTCTAGCTCGGTAACGCCCGGCTTAATGTAGGGGAGAATTTCGGAAAATGCGATATCACCGATCTCCTCCGCCTTTCGAAGACACGCTATCTCCTCCGGAGATTTGATCCAACGAAGCTCCGAAAGAAGGTTGGGAACGGCCTTCAGTTCACATTCGATTTCTGCTTCGTAAGAAAGATACTGACTGTAGGTAAGTGCTTCCTTTTCAATCGCAAGGCATCTGATGCCATGCTTTTTGCAAAGCTCCGATACGAGCTTTCCGTAGCCTTTACCCGCAATATCCATAACGGTGAATCCCTCCGCCTCTTCCATTGCCTGGAACAGGAATCGGAAATCCGTCAGGAGATAACAGGCTTCACCGGTAATAAAAAGAACGCCGGTGTCGTTCGTATAGCCGGAAATATAACGCATGTTGGCAAGGTCTGAGACCATCACAGCATCCGCCTCCATCACCGGAAGCATCTGCAACACACGATTGATTCTGTCACGCATCGCTTATTCTTCCTCCCAAAGCTCAATCAGTCTGTCCATTGCGGAAATATATCCCTGGAAGCCCTGTCTCATAATGGTCGTAAAGCATGCCGGCGAGGTTACACAAACCTGACGGAACGGCTCACGGTTGTACACATCGTTCAGGTGAACCTCAATCTTCGGCATCGGCATATCAAGAAGGCAATCATAAATCGCATAGCTGTAATGGGCAAATGCTCCGGGGTTGATGATTACACCATCCACATTGTCAATCACGGCCTGCTGAAGTCGATCAATAATAGCACCCTCGTAATTGCTCTGGAAGCAGTCCACCTCAATCTCTCTGTCCGCAGCCTGCTCCTTAATCAGCTTCACCAGCTCCTCATAGGTCTCTGCGCCATAAATCGAGGGCTCTCTCTTTCCAAGAAAATTCAGGTTCGGTCCGTTTACAACCACAATTTTACGTCCCATTTCATATCCTCCTAAAATATTGATTAACAGATATATTTACAGGCACTGTCTGGCCTCATTTACAATCTCATCGATGCTTCGATCATCTGTCGAAACAACGCGGTGCGCAATCATACGATAGACGAACATGTACTCCGTCAGAACATTCTGCACACCCTTTTCGTCCGCAGGCATCAGCGCACGGTTCGGCTCGTCTTTGATTGCCTCCATCACATTCTCGTCGGAAACACTCAGGCAGATTACATACCCAAGCTTACGAAGTCTGCGCTGGCTCTTCTCAAGCATCGGCATGCCGCTTCCCGTTACGATAACATTACGCTTCCCCTTGCGGACGAGCTCGCGAAGCACCATAACCTCCAGCTCACGGAAGAACTCCTCGCCCTTTGTCGCAAAGATTTCCTTAACGGGCATATTCATCTTCTCTTCAATCAATCGATTGGTCTCGATATATTCGTAACCGAAGTCCTCCGCTAACTTACGGCCGACCGCCTCCTTCTTCGTTCCCATAAAGCCAATCAGCACCAGATTGGTGTTCTTAAGGCGGTTCAGACGGTCCTTCCGGTAGAAGAACAGCACCAGCTTCTCAAGCGGTCTCTTTAATACAATCTGAATCTCTTCACGCTTACTGATTGGCTTAACGAGAAATGACCGGATGCCCGCACGGTTTGCACCGTACACATCCGTGAAGAGCTGGTCGCCGATGAAAAGCGTGTTCTTCTTCGTCGTCTTCATCAGAAGCATTGCTTTACGATAGTTCTTCCGGCTCGGCTTATGTGCATTAAAAATGTAATGCAGATGAACGCCCTTGATGGAAACACCGCGATAGAAGCGTCTTACGCGGGGCGCCTTGTTATTTGAAAGAAGGCAGATACGAAAACCGATCTCGTTCAGTCTGCGAAACAGTGCAATCACCTGCTCATTCGCATCAACGCCATGCTCTACAAGCGTGTTGTCGATATCGTAAATCAGTCCGCGATAGCCCTGCTTATATAACGACTCATAGTCGATATCGTAGCTGGATTCGGCCATTTCAGCCGGATAAAACTTCGAAAACATACTTTTTCTTATCCTTTTCCGTTAAAATATCCGCTGCATATTTACAGCGAAATTGGTGGCACAGCCGTTGCCATGCCACCAACCAAAATCTTATTCCTCGTCGTCCTTGACCTTCTCGGCCTCTTCGATTACCTTTGCCTGAACATCGGCCGTTGCGGGCTCATATCTGGCAAATTCATACGAGAAATCGCCGATGCCTCCGGTCATGGAACGAAGGTCGGTCGAATATCCGAACAGCTCTGCATTCGGAATATCCGCAATAATCTCCTGCTTACCGTTCGCAAGCGGATTCATACCAAGAACGCGGCCGCGTCTCTTGCTGAGGTCTCCCATGATATCGCCGGTGAAGCGATCCGGGATAACAACCTTCAGCGTTGCGATCGGTTCAAGAATAATCGGGGTTGCATCCATAATTCCGAGCTTAAAGGCTTTCTTCGCAGCAAGCTTGAAGGCCATTTCGTTCGAGTCAACCGGATGGTAGGAACCATCCACTAAGGTAGCCTTAATGCCGACTACCGGGTAGCCTGCCAGAGGTCCTGCCAGAACACTCTCCTGAATACCCTTTTCGATAGCCGGGAAGAAGTTCTTCGGAACGGAGCCGCCGAAGATCTTCTCTTCGAAGATGTACGGCTTCTCAAGATCGCCGGAGGGCTCAAATACCATAATAACATCACCGAACTGGCCTGCGCCGCCGGACTGCTTCTTATGACGTCCCTGAACCTGTACCTGCTTACGAATCGTTTCGCGGTATGCAATCTTCGGCTTGGAGGTAACAATCTCTGCCTTATATCTGCCGAGAATCTTGCTTACCGTAACCTCAAGCTGCTGGTCGCCAATACCGTAAAGAAGTGTCTGGCGATTCTCCTTGTCGTTTACGATGGCAAGTGTCTTGTCTTCCTCCATCAGCTTAGCAAGTGCCTGAGAAATCTTATCGTCATCGCCCTTGGTCTTCGCCTCGTAGCGCACATAGGTGTAAGGCGTTGACATCTTAAAGGCGTCATAGATGATCGGGTTCGCCTTCGTGGAAAGCGTGTCGCCGGTCTGGGTATCGGAAAGCTTTCCGATTGCACCGATATCACCTGCGTAGAGCTCCTTGACTTCAATCTGCTCCTTACCGCGAAGCACATACAGTCTGGAAAGCTTCTCTTCTGTTTCCTTGTTGGCATTGTAAATAACGGAATCGCTCTTAAGGACACCAGAGCATACCTTGATGAGCGAGAATTTGCCGATAAACGGATCCGCGATTGTCTTGAATACCTTCGCGGAGAAATCCTTGTTGGCATCATAGTCAGCGAAGAAGGTGGTGCCGGTCTTCTGGCTCATACCGGTAATAACGCCCTTGTTCGGAGACGGGAAATACTTATCGATTGCCTGCAGGAGGGCAAACGCGCCGCGTGCCTGCACGCCGGAGCCGCAAAGAATCGGAACCATATCGCCGGAAGCAACGCCCGTACGAATTGCATTCTCAATCTCAACCATGGTGAATTCCTCACCCTCGAAGAACTTCTCCATCAGCTCCTCGCTGGACTCTGCGATAGACTCCATCAAAGCGGAGCGATACTTCTCGGAATACTCCTTAGAATACTCCGGAATATCTCCGTCAACATATTCACCGAGATTGTTGGAGAAACGGCGGCCTGCATTCTTAACAACGTTAACGAAGCCGACGAATTTCTCATTCTCACGAATCGGTGTGTGGAAGGGTGCGATACGATTGCCGTAACGCTCGCGAAGACTCTCGACTACGTTACGATAGCTTGCGTTATCGTCATCCATATCGGTTACAAAAATCATACGGGGCAGATGGTATCTCTCACAAAGGTCCCACGCCTTCTGTGTACCAACCTCGATACCTGCCTTAGCGGAAATAACGATAACCGCTGCATCGGCAACACTGATTGCCTCTTCTACTTCTCCGACAAAATCAAAATAACCCGGGGTATCCAGGAAATTGATCTTGGTCTCCTCCCAAAGAATCGGAACGACAGTGGTACTGATTGAGAACAGTCTCTTCTGCTCCTCCTTGTCGTAGTCACTGATGGTTGTTCCATCTTCTACGCGGCCGAGTCTCTTTGTGATACCGGTCGTATATGCCATTGCCTCCACCAGTGTAGTTTTACCGCAGCCGCCATGTCCCAAAATGGCAACGTTACGGATTTTCTCGTACTTATAGGTCTGCATAGTGGTAAACCTCCAATTGGATTTGTAGAACATAGGAACATTTTACCAATTTTAAGTAATTCTTTCAATTGTTTTTGTGAATTATTCCAAAAACATTGCACAAAAACTATGCAGCCGGCGGATTTTTACGAAGGAATGACATTGAATATTGCAGAAAAGTTAAACTTCCTCGCTTCGACTGATTTCCGTGATATCGGAAAATGCGATTTCCATCCCCGAAAGAACCAGAATCTCTCTTGCGGCATCTACCTTCACAACGGTTTCGCTCACCGTATGATAGATATGGTCCGCGTAATAGCTCACCCGAACTCTGTCGTCCTTTGAAAGTGAGGAAAGCATCTCGTTCATATAAGCGATACCGTCCTCGGAGATATCGTTTCTTTCAACAAAAAGAAGCTCTGCTTCCTTTCTGGCAAGAGCCTCTCGTAAACCCTTTACGGCATCGAACGGCATAAACTGCTTGGCACGGTCTGCGGGACTCATCTTCGGTCTTTGCTTATTTGCCACGCTTATGTCCTCCGATCTGGTTATTTCTCTCGATTGCGGTCGCGCCCTCCGAAAGGTCCCGACCCTTTAACAACGCATTGCTCCCGAAGCGTTCCTTTAAGGCAAGTACCGTCTTCTGCAGACGATTCTCGCGCGCCTTATCCTCACTCTCCTCCGCCGTATCAAAAAGGCTCAGCTGGCGAATGCCGGTGTCCTTCACGACATTGTTGCAGGAAAGTCCCATCCGCCTTATCGGGTACTGCGGGTCCACTACGGTATCAAATACACGCATCACGGCATCGATCCAGTCACGGTCGTTGTTAGTCTCCTCAGGAAGTGCCGCGGTTCCGCCGCTTCCCGGAATATGTAAGGCGTTAGAATAGCCGACATACATCGAAAGCGACTTCGACATAACCTCGCCCTTCACCATTCTGAGGCAAAGCTCCTCGACCATCTCCTTCATCACCAGTCGCGCCTCGTCGAAACGATAATCGCGCATCAGCACCTGTCCGGAGCTGAATACGGTTGTTTTCGAGCGAAATGCCTTGATGTCCTTCATGGTCGTACTCTCACGCCCCCACGCATGATCAATCAGAAGCTCCGCATCGATTCCGAAGGTCTTATAAAGCATATCCTCGTCCGCATGCGCCAGATCGCCCATTGTATAGATGCCACGCTCCGCAAGCCTGCGCGATATTCCCGGACCGATACGCCAGAAATCCGTAATCGGCTTATGGTTCCAAAGCGTTCTCTGATATGTCTCCTCATCAAGCTCACCGATGAAATCGGGCGAATGCTTCGCCGTAATATCAAGAGCAATCTTCGTCAGATACAAATTGGTTCCGATGCCGCAGGTGGCACGGATTCCAAGCCTTTCCTGAATCTCGCTCATAAACTTGATCGCAAGCTCACGGGCACTCATCCCGTACTGCTTCCGATAGCCCGTAACATCCAGAAAGCATTCGTCGATTGAATAGACATGAATGTCCTCCGGGGAGATGTACTGCAGATAAATGCCGTAGATTTCTGCCGCATAGTCGATATACTTCTGCATACGGGGTTCTGCCATGATATATTCGATATTCTTCGGAATCTCAAATACACGACAGCGATTTTTCACACCAAGCGCCTTCATGGAGGGCGAAACCGCAAGACAGATTGTCTTGTCCGAGCGTTCCGGGTCCGCGACGACCAGGTTGGTCGTCATCGGATCCAGATGGCGCTCCGCGCACTCCACGGAGGCGTAAAATGATTTCAGATCAATACATAAGAAAGCGGAATCGCTCTTCATAAGCTCCTACTTTGCGTTGAATGTAACACCAAGATGCTTCCACAATACCTCAAAGCTTGCAGGACCGACATTCAGAATCGCGGTCTTTGCTTCCATATCGGTATAGCCCTTTGCCTTCAGAAGTTCGATGGTATCAAGCATCAGATAACGACCGATGGTGTAAGGAAGATATACAACCGGATCTACGATAACATCCTCATAGAACATCTCTGCATAGTCACCGAAATTGTAGTCATCAAGGTAGTCTGCAAGATCGTCAACGCTCCAGCCGTAGTAGTTAACGCCGATTGCAGCAATACTTGCCATATCCATGGAAAGGTTGTAATCCAGCGCATAAAGCTGTGCAACATACTCGTTCGGAACGATATAATTGTAAGCTGCCTGACCTGCAACAACTGCCCAGCCCTCAGTATAACCGGTGTAGCCGAGAAGATTGTTGATTGCATGGAAGCCTTCGCAGTTTACGAAGTAAGCATTCTGGTACAGGTGACCCGGATAGCCCTCATGCGCAAGTGTGCTGAAGAAGCCTACGCAATCCTTGTCGCCATACTCATCCTTAGAGATACCGTCCGGATTGAAACGAATTACCTTTCTTCCGGGATTGTCGTACTGCGGTGTCAGGAAGTAAGCAAGAACACCGTCAACACGAAGCGCATCGGGAAGCTCGGAAACGGTATACTGTGTTTCGGGAATTGCCGGATAATCCTTCTTAATGAACTCCTTCAGGGAGTCAAGATTAGCCTTTGCATCCTCTACCTTGTAGTCTGCATAAGGATACTCCGCCAAAGCGCCGGAGTGGAAGGTTGCAAGTCTAACCAGTGCAGAATATTCATCCTTGAATTTGCCGTCAAGATACTTGAAAAGCTCGTCAGCGCTCATCTCTACGCCGAGAGAGCCCTGAATCATGTACTCATAGTACTCCTTACCGCCGCTCAGTGCAGACATACCGTAAGGCTTGTCGGTTGCCAGGTCGTACATACCGGCAACGTTGTCGCCCATCTGAATCAGTGCCGGGAATACCACATCAGTAAGCACCTTATCAAGGGCAGCAATATAGGAAGCCTCCTTATCTTCAGAGAGCTTAGCCTCCTTAATGTTAGCAGCAAATGCCTCCTTAATCGGGTTTGCTTCCGTAACGACGATACCCTCGATGTTCTCGATTGTGGTATCGATCATGCTCTCGGTCAGAACACATTTGTTCGTTGTATACTCGGTATAAGCCTCTGCATAAACTGCATCAAGGAACGCAGGAATCGACTCCATTACCGTAAGATAATCCATAACATCACGCTCGGTAATCAGCGGATACTCGGTAAGCAGTGTGGACAGATCGCTGATAATATTGTTGTTATTGCTGTAGATGCCGCAGTAGGTATGCACATTCAGATTCTTATAGGCAATACCAAGATTGAACTCGTACATCATACGGTCGTAGTTGACCTTCTGACCCTCGGTCAGCTTGTTGTAATCGAACTCGGAAAGACGTGCCTTAAAAGCGGTACAGGTCTCGATGTAACGGGGAATATCGGTCGTTACGTCTCCGCAGTCAAGCACTCTTTCGATACCAAACTGCTCCGGATTCTCAAACGAAAAATGAATTGAGAAGCCGCTACCCTTCGAAAACTCAACCAAAACCTCATCGAGAAATGCGTTGAACTTCTTCTGCTCCTCGGTATACTCAGGCTTACCGAATGCAGGGGTAGGCTTGTTATCGGGTATCTCCGTAGGTATCGGCGTCGGAGTTTCCGTCGGCGCATCCGTAGGCTTAGCCGTTACTGTAGGCGTTGCCGTTGCAGTGTTTTTATCTCTCTTCTTAGCAGAATCCTCTTCCTTCTTGCCGCAGCCCGAAAGCATGCTGCCAAAGAAGCAGAGAACAAGCATCAAAGCAATGATTCTTCTGATTCTTTTCATAAAGAAACCTCCATTCAAACTGATAGGCACAGTATACTCCAAGATGACGTAAAATACAACACCAAACATCCAGTGCATCGTATTTTTTGTAAATTACACTTGCGTTTTTCTAAGAAATAAACTACAATGAAAACGATAAGTAAACTGTTTTTACAGAAAGTATTCCCGAAACACGATACGGGTCTTATTCCAAAATTTGAGAAATCGGAGGATAAACTATGGATCGTGCAGAATTAGGTAAGATTATTAAGAGTGCCAGACTCGCCAAGAAGATGACCCAGAGCGAGGTTGTCGGCAGCTTTATTACAAGGAATATGCTGAGTCAGATAGAAAGCGGCGTTGCCGTTCCTTCCATCAAGACTCTTGAATATCTTTCCAAAAAGCTTGATATTTCCATTCAGATGCTCAGTGCCCAGCAGAAGGGCGGCGAGGTTTCGGCTCCTACCGGCTACGAGTGCATCACCGCAGCCAAAGAGCATTATAAGGGTGGCCGCTTTGAAGAGGCAATGCAATTTTTGAAGCCTTTTCTTTCGGATACCTCCGAGTTCTTCGATGAGGCCTGTGCCATCTACACGATGAGCGCACTCTCCTATGCAAGTAAGTCTGATGTCGACAAGCAGACCGCCTGCGGTTACGCAAGAGAAGCACTCCTCTATTCCGAGAAAGGCTTCTATGCCTGCCGCGAATGGAAGGTTGAGGCCATCTGCCTGATTGAGAAGCTCAGCTAATCCCGCTTGCATCGCATGAATTGAATCAGTTGATAAGTCAGAAAGAAGCTATGGTTTCATAGCTTCTTTTTTGTATTGTGCTTTGTGGGTGTTGTGTTGAGCTTTGCGGTGTTGTATTGTGCTTTGCGGTGGGGGCTGTGGGCTGTGGTACTAAATCTGGCTTCTATGGAATTCAGTACCACGATTCTTCCCGGAGAGTGGTACTAAAATTAGCTTCCATGGAATTCAGTACCACGATTCTTCCCGGAGAGTGGTACTAAAATTAGCTTCTATGGAATCCAGTACCACCGCTTGGCCTGGCGAGTGGTACTAAAACCAGCTTCCGTGGAATTCAGTACCACGATTCTTCCCGGAGCGTGGTACTAAAATCAGCTTCCGTGGAATTCAGTACCACGATTCTTCCCGGAGAGTGGTACTAAAATTAGCTTCCATG